>NZ_VCBM01000001.1:1240084-2254380 GCF_007896505.1 Rummeliibacillus sp. SL167
CTGAAAGCCCCGCAGTAACGTAGTGACGAGGAGATTGAAGCCAAGCCCGTGGAAAGCGCCGTCTGGAGTGGAACAAAAACTTCTGAATATTAACGTTCATGTTGATTAGAAATGTTCGTGTTTTTCATCTGGATTTTGCATTATGAAATTGATTCATTTATAAATCAGTAGGCCTTTTTAAATGAAATTGTTACAATGAACTATATATTAGAAAAATTGGATGTGAAAATGATGGATGTGGAAATGGTGATGCAGGAGTTTGAACAACTTGGAAAAGAACGAGCGAAAAAAACATATATACGTAATGGCGCACATGAACCATTGTTTGGGGTGGCTACTGGTGCTATGAAGCCATTGTTCAAAAAAATCAAGAAAAATCAACCATTAGCAGAGCAATTATATGCCACAGGCAACTATGATGCTATGTATTTTGCTGGGATGATTGCAGATCCATCGGTGATGACTATGGAAGATTTTGAACGTTGGATAGATGGCGCTTATTTTTATATGCTGTCCGATTTTGTGGTTGCTGTCACTTTGGCTGAAACAGACATTGCACAAGAGGTTGCTGATCAATGGATCGCAAGTGGTGAAGAACTCAAAATGTCAGCGGGTTGGAGCTGTTATTGCTGGCTATTAGGAAATCGAGCAGATAGTGAATTTAGTACCACAAAAATTGCCAATATGCTTGATCAAGTAAAAAAGACGATTCATCATTCTCCTAACAGAACAAAATCAGCTATGAACAATTTTGTTTACACAGTGGGCATTTCATATGTGCCGCTACATGAAAAAGCAGTGGAAACAGCGAATGCTATAGGCCCTGTTGAGATAAACCATACAGGCAAGAAAAAAACGATTTCCGCCTCTGAAAGTATTCAAAAAGAGGTTGAAAGAGGAAAACTAGGTTTCAAACGGAAATATGTCAGATGTTAAAATCAACTGTGATTCCACGATCCAAAAATGCATTGATGGTACAAGCAGATTCGTGAATTAACTCAAACAGTTCCTATTGTCCATCCTAACGCGTCGCTTGTAACTCTAAAAGTAAGATACATACCAAATTATCCCAAATAAATATCGAAAAACGTTAATGGTTTCGCATCGCACGGTCAATATAATAGTCGATTCCTTCAAAAGGATGGGCTTATTAAGAGAAATATACCCCATCATGAGCCGCTAACTCAAGCTGGGGTATTCTTTATGATTAAATGATGACTAAGTGTCACATACTTTCCTCTAAAGATTGATGACTATATAAAAAGAAAGCTAGATCTTTCCCCTACTCTACATATAATTTAATAGAGTCTGGATCAAATCCTAGTACCCAGTGTCCATTAATGTTTGTTTGAGGCACACCAAGCTGTCCAGTAGCTTGCACAAGTTTTGCTGCAGCGTTTTGGTCTAATTGAACATTAACCTCTCTATAAGGAAGACCCACACTGTTTAAATAATTTTTAAGCATCGTGCAATATGGACATGTACTCGTTGTATAAACTGTAATATCGTTCATGAAGATTCACCCTTTCAATTTATAATATACCTATATGGGTATATTATAATGACAGAAACAATTAGTCAATGATTATGTTCTTTATTTATGGTTCAACATAAAAATCTGTTTTCAACATAAAAAATAGGCAATTCATTATATCATCTTATCCTCAAAATATAGCTACTTCATTGATCCCCGCAACAGCTTGCTTTCTTATGGAATGTTGAATTTGCTTCCTTAATTAACACTGACAAAGTGAACGAGTATACATTTTCGAAGACTTGAACAATCCTCCCACTTCAAACAACCATAAGGCGACATTGAAAACATGAGTTAATGTGTTCTTTCGCATTTTATGTATGATGAAAAATCATTATTCAAATGAATCAATTTTACAAATCATGTTCTTCTTGAAAAATTGGGCCATTTAATGCTGACTGATTTTAATGGTGACATTGAATGGACTTCCTGAATCAACACCGCACGAAGAAAATGCTTGCATTTTCGAGGACTCGAGCAAGCCGCAGCGAAGATCTTTATAAATGGTCCTGAAAATACAGGATTTTTCAAAAATTGCACCAAGTAATTCCTAATTTTTATAAAATCAACGCACGTGTTTCATTATAAGTATATGTTTGGATAAAATCCGTGAAAAGGCACCCAAATCTAAATATTAATCTCAGACATATTGGTGAGTAAAACGTGAAAAACTTCCAATTAGATGTCCCACGTGAGAAACGAAACAGTTCATAATAAATGTTCATATTTTTTATATAGATCCTTGCTTTATGGTATTGATCCTATTATAAGGATTTTTAGAATCTACCTTCTAATAGATATCTAAGAGATTGTATTGTTTAGCGAACTCAATCCAATAGCTTCGTTTAGAATTACCCAGTTTGTTACTTATATTTCTTCGATGATTTTCTACTGTACGAACGGAGATTCCCAATTTTTCAGCAATCTCTTTTTGAGAATTGCCAAATACTGTTAAGATAAACACATCTTTTTCACGTTGAGTTAAAGGAAGATCCCATGGCGTTTTTTTATCGTTTATCACTTTTCCATCTTTTTCTACAATTTGTTGATTGGCAAACAATTTTTCACCATGAATAATCTTTTTTAATTGTTCCACTAATTCATCTCGCTTTAGCTGCTTGATCAAATAGCCATCTGCACTAGCTTCATAGGCTTTTCGTTGATATACCTCTTCATCATACATGGAAAATATAACGATTTTAGCGTGTGGGAGAATCCGACGTAGCTCCCCAATCGCTTGCATACCATCCATTCCCTCAGGCATTGATAAATCAAGTAAAATCAGATCGAATGGATGATTCAGAGCTTTCACAATTGCCTCTCTTCCATCCTCAGCGAAATGTGTTTCTTCAATTTCAAACAAATCTTCTAACAAAAATGCTAATCCATCTCTTACGACTGGATGATCATCTACAATTAACATCTTCATCTGTCATTTCTCCTTTAACTTAATCGAGCCTATTACTTTCGTCCCCTCTTCTATATTACTTTCCCAATCGATTTTGCCACCAATCATTTCCATTCTCTCGATCATATGATAAAGACCGAATCCATTCTTTTTAGATGCCAACACATTAAACCCTTTTCCATTGTCTTCTATTTTAAAATAAAGTGTATCTGCCTCCACTTTAAAAGAAATATCGATAGCTGTAGCTTGTCCGTGTTTGACTGCATTTCGAACAGCCTCCTGGATAATACGATAAATATGCAATTCTTTCTCCTTATCTATCATGGCGATATCTTCTATATGTAAGGCAATCGCAATTTTATAAATATATTCCCAATCCTTAACGCTATCCTGCAGAGCTTGTTTGATCCCTAATTGATCGATAATAACCGGTCGAAGTTGTTTGGATAAGCGCTTAATATCTTCCATTGTTTGCTGTAGAGTATGGTCTAATAATTGCAGATGTTTCTGATACCTGTCATTTATCGTCGCCCCTTTTAATCCTTGCAAACCTAAAAATACACTATATACACTTTGACCGATATGATCATGTAATTCTTGGGTCAAGCGTTTTTGAGTTTCCTCTTGAACTCTTAAGGTATCATGGACAAGCAGCCTTTTAATCTTATTCTTCTCTTTTTCCATATTCCATTTAGGATCACGAACAGTAAGAATAATATAAGATTCATCCTCAATTTCAATACGCGACGAACTCATTTCTAATGATTCATCCACACCTTCATAGGTAGGCATATGCGCTTGGAACAGAGGAAGGGGATTATCTAATGCTAATATACAACGCTGTTCTCCAGGCTGAACTTCTCGAATCCGACAATAAGAACAATAAGGTACAAGTCCACCTATATGCCAGCCGGTTAAATCTTTTGCTTTTTGATTTAAATAGTAAATGCTACGTTGTTCATCCATTAAAATAACGCCATCTGATAAATAATTAAGGATGATTTGAAAAGCTTGCCTATCCATTTGATTGCCTCCTATACAAACCCTATAACTCGACCGTATCAAACAAAAACCATTAAGTCAAAAATGAAGATTTCAATCCGTTTTCTCGATAATTCAAGCGTTATTTTAATATAAAAAAGTAGATAAGGTACAAGTTAGTAACTAATTGATGTTAGTATTAATTTTGAAAATAAAACCGTATGAAAACAAGGGTTATAAATTTGATTTCATACGACCTATTTATTTTTAAGAAGGTTATGTTCCAGCCTTCTCATCATATTTTATTATAAAATCATTGAATGTCTCAAACCCATTGGCTGTATCCACCTGTCATGTTTACTACATTTTCAAAACCTTTTGCTTTTAACAAGCTAATAGCAATTGCTGAACATCCACCAGCCTGACATTGAAGGATTACTTTTTGTCTGCAGGTACTTCGCTTAGTCGATTCTTCAATGTCCCAACCATGATATGTTTAGCACCTTCGATATGACTTCATTAAATTCTGTTAAGTTGCGTACGTCGATCAATTCAGCATTTTCTTTTTCTAATATTTCTTTTGCTTCAAGTGGTGTTACATTTTCATAGCTGTCTAATTTTTCAGCTTGTTCCATCACTGAATCCACATCTGCATAACCTAACACATAATCGATACCGATTGAACGTAAAGCGATTAATATATCTTTCATTTGTTCCGGTTTTGCTAATAGGTAAAGCGGTTCTTTATACTCTACAATCCATCAGACCAGTTTGTAAAAGAATTATTGAATGGAATGTTTACTGTACCAGCAATAAAACCTTTTGCATATACATCAGATGGACGAGTATCAATTACTTGGTTGCCCTCTGCAATCAGTGTTTGTAGTTGTTTGTAAGACTCTATTACTTTTACTTCTGGTAAATTTTTTATTAATTTGATGCCAACTTTATTGACTGATTTCATCACAGCAAAGTAGTATGGCGGTTCTGGTTGACCGTCTAATAAATCTTTGATGAAATCTGCCTCATTATCATATTGCAGGGCCCAGTTGAATTGTTTTTCATAACCAACAGTTGAAGATGGTATTGCCCCTAATGCTTTACCACATGCATTACCTGCACCGTGAGCAGGCTATACTTGCAAGTAATCTGGTAGTGCTTTAAAGCGTTCAATTGATTTGTACATTGCTTTTGCACCAACATCTGCAGTCCCAGCTATACCGGCTGCTTTTTCAAGTAAATCCGGACGACCGACATCACCTACGAATACGAAGTCGCCAGTGAAGATCCCCATTGGCTTGTCAGCTTTGCCACCTCGATCTGTTAATAAAAATGAAATACTTTCTGGCGTATGACCTGGTGTATGCATTGTTTCAAAAAGTAGATTGCCAATTTTAAATTGATCACCATCTTTTAATAGTTTATGTGAAATACCTTCTAAATTTTGATATTTCCAGTTTTCATCTCCTTCGTCAGAAATGTACATGGTTGCATCAAAACGATCCGCTAATTCTCGAGAACCTGTTACAAAATCAGCGTGTATATGTGTTTCAAGAGAACCTACAATTTTCATGTTTTCTTTTTTGGCTAATTCAATATATGGTTCAACATTACGCATTGGATCAACTATTACTGCCTCACCAGCTTTTTGACATCCAACCATATACGAAGCATGTGCTAACTTTTCATCATAAAAATAACGTAATAACATATGGAATTTCTCCCCCTTTTCTTATATACGAAAATGGCTAAGTCCAAGTCCCTCATTTTTTCTAATTAAACTGATTGCTATTTACCTTTTATTTTAATGAGAAAAATCAACTTATTGAGTGCATATCTTCTTTTAAATAACCATCTTCACAAACTAATTTATACCCCAACGGGTATTTTGTCAAACAATATAGATATGGCTGTTTTTAAACTCATTAGAATCTCTAGATAGGCATTTTCTAAAAGCAATTATTCGATCTTGTACTCGCTTAATGTGCCGCTTGTATAATTTTCTAGCTGTAGCTTCCCACTCTTCATCTGCGATTAGATGCCATCTATGTAGCTTTGCATATTCGACACATCATTGGATAATTATTCTATATCTTTACTTTGATTGTAATTAAATCAATGAACTTTTTCTTCAATATGTTTCAATGACCTATCAGCCATATAAAATTAAAAAATCCCCCAATCTCTATACTTGCGAAAGGGGAATTTTATAACTTAAATTGTATTCTATTATTGTCTGAATAGTTTTGGGGACAGGCACCTAAAACTTGATATTTCCTTCGTAATACTTTAAAGCCAGCCATTTTATTAGAGGTGTGTTTTGTAACAAGTGAGAAAGATGCAGCTGCCTATCATAAAAACTTTAAAAATCTATGTCAAGCAATTGCCAAAGTGATTGCAGAGGAACTTGGATACAAGAAAAAAGTGACAAAAGCTAGTAAAGCTAAAAATAAAACGTCTTCTTACTATAAAAGTGGCACAGGTTTATACAGGATTAAAAAAAATTGTGGAGCATATGACGGAGTGAAATTTAGTGGCTCTAAAAAGATCCACAAGCTGAAAAAAGGAGAAGTCTTTACGATTGTGGACGTGGTGTGCTGTGGATCGGTATATCGCTTAAAAACGAAATCCGGATTGTTTATCACTGCCAATAAGGAATATGTTGAAAAAGTATAAAATAAGCCCTTCTGCCGTTTGTCTGGTAGAGGGGCTTATTTATTGTAAGGTAATTTAAAAAACATATACAAGAAGTACTGAAATGATAATAGTCTGAATTAATGTGATTAATGAAAATCTCTTATAATCAATATCATTAGAATTAATGATGAGTTTTTGCCCAACGATGTTCAGGATTAACATCAAAATGAGTGTAATAAAGAATGTTTGTAACATGTTATCCTCCTTTTATTCTCAAAAATGGTTTACTTTTGAAGTAAATAGTATTACCCTTAAATAGTACTATAACATATTTTGTAAACGGAGGTAATTGTAATGAAGAAAGTTTTAATGATTGTAACATTAGCATTTGTATCCATCTTTTCATCTGTATCATTTGGCATATTCGATTCAACAGCTTTCGCTGCTGAATCTGAAGATGCACAAATTTTGACACCCGATCAAATAAATGAAATGAATACAGTGTTAGAAGATTTAAGAAAACAAGTGAACGAAAAATTAGATCAAGGGGAAACAGATATAACTGTATATGGTAATGTAAGTTTTCAAGATGAACCAGTATGTTTATCGTTTAAAACTGAAGACTCGGGCTTTAAAGAACCATTCAGTTTGATAGATACAAACAGCATCCAAAGTACAGCAAGTTCAGCAAAACAAAATAGGTCTTATCGTGCAATATTAAAGAATACTGCTGGATTTAACTTTTCGCACGAACTATCTGGAAACTTTTTGTGGGGTTCGGGTAAAGTAGGTAAATACACTTATGATGCAACCTTATACGGTCCCCTCTACGGTAAATCAGATAAGACAAAAGCTACGAGACTAGATAAAAGTGTCGTTGAAATATCAAGCACTGGAAAATTTAGAGCTTTAAAATATGCACCTGTTGAGTACAGTACACATATTGTAGTAAGACTTTATGGTAGTGGTACGTATAGTGTAATTAAAGCTACAATGGGATAATTTAATTTATTTAGCGAAAAAGGCAGTCAGAAAAGACTGCCTTTTTATGTGTGTTAATAATCCCTTATTCACTTTCTAAGCCTATTCCATTTTTTTAGTGGTGGAGGAGAGTACTTTGCCAGCGACGGACGTTATCGAGGAATTGCGAAAGTTGAAAAGGAAGATCATTGAAGTGCTTGAAAGCATTTAGAAATACATATGAACGAAAAAAGACTAGGACTCACATTTTAAATGAGCACCTAGTCTTTTGGTTCAAGTTTTCCACTATATACATTTATGGAAAAACCTATTATATATTTATGATATGTGGTATTATAAATAAATAATAAAAGAAATGGAGATGCAGTTATGATTTTGAAAAAATTTATAAAATTATTTGTTGTAGCATTAAGTTTTGCAGTAGGGATAACATTATTGTCACCAGATCTATTAGCATCAGCAAAAACTAATGATGAAAATGAACTTGTCACAGATCAGGATTCAGAAATTAAAATTGATTTATCAAATGGTAATACACAAGAAAGTACATATGTTGATGAAAATGGTACAAAAGTTACATTTGGTGCAGAACCTGAATTAGAAGATAATGAAGGAGTAATTATGCCACTTTCTACAGAAACTCTTCCGAGCGGTACATCAAAATGGCATATTTATTGGTATTCGGGTGCTGTAAATATGTCTTATCATATTAAAGTAAAACGTACTAGTTCTAGTACGAAAATTTTAGATGCATACGATCTAAGCGTTTCTTCATTTGGTTACTCTTTAAGTGATACTTCTTTTACTCATACTTCAAAAAAGGCTGAGTATAGTGCAACTGCTACAATATACACAGGGTTGTTTAGTTTAAATGTTTATTTAAAAGCTAGTGTTAGTGGTAAAACATTAACCATTAAAGCTAAAGCATAAATTGTATTAGAAATTGGGAAGGAGTGAAAGTGGATATGGTAGCGACGACAGTTCTTATTGTTTTTACAGCAGGTCTAGTTTTACTCATAAGATTTTTATTTAAAAAGTATGCCTCAAGTGGTAAACATTGAAATAAGCAGAAAGATAATTTACTTTATTAAAAAACAGAAGACCAGGACTCACATTTAAATGAGTACCTGGTCTTTTTCGTTCATTCACTTTTTGGTTCAGGTCCATACCATTTCACTGTGTGGGTGCCTGTCACTTGAACTTCATCACCGATCTTTTTCATCTTCCTCCCAGTTTTCTTTCATTTCGTTTAAATAATTCCAAAAAAACTCTAAAAAATTGCTAGCTTCTTCAGAGTCATAACTTCCGCTATCAACATCCCATGATATTACCGGACATTCACCGTTATTCATCTTATTGGTGTCTAAACAATATGCGAAAGCATCTACATCAACAATTACTACAATCCCATCATTTAAGCCATAAAATTTTCGATAGTTTTCTGTAGTCTTTACTACTGCCGCTCCTCCAAAATTATATCCTATTATTTGTACACCAAAAATTCCACCTGACCCATATTTTCTTAAAAACCACTTGTAACTTTTAGGTAATATAACATTAAGCTGTCTTTCAATGAAATTAATCTTTTCCTCATCAATACCTCCAGTAAAATCTTTTTCTTTACGAAATTCTTCGATAAATTTCTCGACAGTGATAAAGTCCATATAATTCACCTCATTTGTTTTCTATTTCAAATTGTTTCGCTCTCCATTTCCAATATCTTAACCGAAAATTGTTATATTGAGCTTTCAAAATTAGATTATTCCTAAAGCTTTCTCCATTTTCTTTTAGACCATGTAATATCTTACTATATTCTTGATGCAGACTTCCAGGTATCTCTACCATAGAACCTGGCTCTTCCTGAAGTAGATGATGTAGATTAATTTGGGATCCATCCTTTGCAAATGGTGCATTCCCATCCTTCATTAATTCTAAATTTGTTTTTCCCGCTTCAGTCATTTGATTTATATCTAAATCTTTTAGTGTATAAACCCTTCTATCGATATCTTTTATTTTACCCTTAGCTTTAACTTTCCCTTTTATTTCGACAGCATTGTATTTTTCACCCAACCATGGTACTGATATGCTTTTTCCTGTGAATGATACTCTGCTTGTATTAGAAACTTTTTGTGCTTTAGAAATCAACTGATCTCTCAAGCGAACGCTATTCACCGTATTATAAGGCACACCCCCTGCGTTCACGTTCACACCAACTAATTGGTGTTGGGGCGCATACGGATACAGGTCGAGCGTCGGGATTTTTTGGGCTGCGCCTTTTACTTTGTGGACGCCTACTTTAGCAGTGGCTTTGACTGTGGTCATTCCTGTCTTCGTTACAGCGCCTAATCCTTTGGTGCCCACTACAGATAATTGTGTGGGTGCCTGTCACTTGAACTTCACTTGAACTTTAAGGCTTCTCATTACTAGACGTTATTGATTTTGTCTTTATAAACTTTTAAAATTATTGTGTTTAAATCACTGATTTCTGAGAAATGCCATTCAAACGTCGTTAGAATTCTATGAAGTTCAAATAACATTTTCTCTATTTCATCACCATTGTTCATATCTAATGAACCAAAATTGTTTAATATAATATCTAAATCTCTAGTTAACACCCTAAAATCCTCAAGGTTCTCGTACTGTTCATCTAAATCTTCTTTATTTACAATATTAATATTTGAATTAAGTTTATCTAGTATGTCCAATATTCCTTCTAACTTCTTATCCATATAAATTCCTCCACTTTTATTTCCACTCCTTAACTACTCGTCCAAGTGCTTTCTTAGTCTTGTCAGGATTTAAAGTACCATCTAAATTCAATACGTATTTCACATTCCCTGTCTTATCTATTACTTCCAAATGGTCTTTGTGTAATGCGTCAAGATAAACTCCATAACCCTTTTTCAGATATTGGTTATCAGTTTTCTTTTCCACCTTATCAATTGATTGTCCATCATACTTTACTTTTGATTTTGATAAGGAATTACTTATTATTTTTCCAAATTCCATATCAAAAAACTCATTCATATTTGATACAGGTTTAACAATACCCTTAGTAACCGCACCACTTCCCTTACTTTCCACCTTCGCCATAGAAATCAACTGATCCTCAAGCCAACGCTATTCACCGTATTATAAGGCACAATACCTGCGTTCACACCCGCTAATTGGTGTTGAGGCGCATAGGGATACAGGTCGAGCGTCGGGACTTTTTCGGCTGCGCCTTTTACTTTGTGGACGCCTACTTTAGCAGTGGCTTTGACTGTGGTCATTCCTGTCTTCGTTACAGTGCCTAATCCTTTGGTGCCCACTGCGGATAATCCGAGGGTTCCTAATGCGTAGGATATCCATTGTGCGCGTGACTTGGCATCTCCATTAATGACATCCCACTGAAATGATAATGAATCCAATTAAAATAATTCGAATTTAAAAAGCCTTCAATCTTTGTAAAAATTAAAGACTTTAATTGTAGCTTATTGTCAGAATTGTGTGGGTGCCTGTCACCAAAACTTTATAGTACAATATCTTGATAACCTACTTCTTCTACAATTTCATCTTCAATTTTTATTCCTAATCCATTTTCAATATTCCAAGAGACATCGCAAAGTAAACCAAGTCTTCTTTTTCCATTCTTCCTTACTCTTCTTACAATTAATTCAGTTGGCTTCACTAATTTTTTTAAATCTGAGATAGAATCAATTTTTGAAGCAAAATTGTCTGCTTCTGAATCACTTCCTAACATCTCTCTATACTCTTCATAGTTTTCATTATAGTAATCATATATTTGCTTTTCTGCCTCATTTATTATATTTTTCATATCTTCAGTAAAATGAAGAAATGCCTCTCTCTGTACATTTGAAAAATCAGCACTTTCATGTGCATCAACACTTAATAGTATTTCTTTTTCCAAATCAAACATTCTAATAGTTGTTTTTCCTCTCCAAAAGTTATTTTTATATTCAAGTTTGCCAAATAAATCATCATTAATCATTGTCATTCCTAATTATTCTCCTAACTTAACTTTTATATTATATTCGCCAATTCCACCCAAATGTTTAAAAACACTATTGATTTTACTTGGCACCAATTGTATTGTTTCCAAGTCATTAAGTTCATGCCAAGTATATTTATTATCTTCTCTCCAATCAGCTATATCTTCTGCTGTCCATTTTTGATCCGGTGTACTCCACTTTTTAGCCAATTCTTCATCAGCAGTTGAAAAATTTGATTTTCTATCATTAGTCATGTTTTCTAATTTAATTTTTCCTTTGGAAAATGGAGAAAAATCTGGCATTCCATTTTTGTACTCAACTCCGTCAACACCAGCCTCATCAAGATATTTTTTGATTTCTCCAGTCTTATCAGAGATAAATAACGATTCTGCTCGTTCGCTACTCCATTCACCTCTATTAACGGGTGTAGTTTTTACCCTTTGCTCATAAGTGCTATATTTAGGCTCCACGTCAAAACCTCTAGTAGAGTCTATCCACCTAGCTTTCGCCGTACCCTTATCACTACCTCTAATTGTGAGGGTGCCTGTCACCAAAACTTCATCTATACGATAACCGCCATACAATTAACTTACAGTATATTTATTTCCATTTATAACGATGCTTTTTGCTTCAACTAATAATAAAGCATTCCATATTTCCAACGCAAAATTAGCATTAGAATAATATTGATTTACCCATTCCTCTTCTATTGATGAGGGCTTAATTTGTCCTATTCCCCCAACATAAAAATCAATTGACGTTAATTCTAAATAGTCATCTTCCTCGACATTAGCTTTTGTATTAAGCCTTTCTTCACCGGTATTTTCAACGAAATACCATGCCGTTACTCCTTCAAAAATCATTTTATACTTATTTTCATAGCCGTTATCCATTGTCTTCAACTCAAAACTAATAGTGTTTTTCAAGATATCAAATTCATATCTTTCAATAATCGCAGCCCACATTTCATTGAGTAAATCGGATAATCTATCCTCCATATTATCACTTTCCTTTATATGATTTTATCATTATATCAATCTGTTTTAGTGCGTCATCGGTTATATCAATATGGGGAAGGCTTCTATCATTAAATATTTTACCATCACGAGTTAGTGAGCCTTTTCCATCAATACTAACTCTAAAATATGGTTTATTTCTCCCTCCAGAACCTGCTTCCATGACCTTACTGTAATTGTGTGGGTGCCTGTCACCAAAACTTCTTGCTCCACAAATTCCTTCATCTCTAAAAATATGTATCAAGTTCAAGCCTTGTTCTTTACAGTATACTTTAATTTCCTCTTCTTGATACTTCAAGCTGTATCCATCTCTTGCTTGTCCTTGAGTCGAGACTCGTATATACCCAACAACATTCAACTTCTCACTCTCCCCGTTACATAAATTTTAATTTTCGTAACGCTTTTAACGAATAGCGAGTATTATACGACCCTCTCTAGTAAAAATACAACCAAATTTTTGTCTGCCCTGTTGCTAAACTTGTAACCTTCTTACGTAACATACCTTTTATCGCCACGAGCTTTGTCATTCTCGTTAGTTTTAGCCATTCCATGTCATAACTACCCCGGCTATATAAAATGTCATCTCGCCTATTTATCCAACCTAAGTATTAAAATGATACTCCATGATGGTACAGCCATCATGAGCTATCGATTCTCAAACAAACCATTTTCTTATTGTCTCATACAAATTTTTCTAATTTAATCTAAACTAAAGTAAAAAACCCTTGAAAAGCGTTTAGCCAATCAAGGTTTTAAAATATTATTTATAAACAACTTTACATTTCCATTGTGGATATTGTTCGTTAAAATCATTTAAGAGGTTAATGAAGATTTGAGAATCTTTTGGTAGTCTCTCTTCAACGTTGCTCCACCCCTCAAAAATCAAAGTTTCAGGTAATTCAATTAGTCCAGTAATTGCATCCCAAAATGCATCCCAGTTCATTCCATAAAAATCGGGTAATTCAAGATTCTTTTTTAACAAACAATGAAGATCAGTTGAATTTTGAACTGCACTCACATCCAATATAAGTTTATCTTGTTTTGATTCATTCTCCTGTGTCATCAATATAATCCCTCTTTATTTATAAGTTCCGATAAAATGAACTGTTTTATAATGATCAGTAGTTATATACATTTGCCCATCGTTAGAATAAAGTAGTCTTGAACCAGGCTGTTTACTTCTTGCCATTGTGTTATTTAGGCCAACATCCGCTTCATACCACACTCTTCCAGGTGCATTAGGTAGCACATTTGTAGTGTTTTTGAATACATCTCCACCAAGTTGCCCACCAGATACATAGTTATTAAGCGCTTTTCCCGGTTTCCAGCCGTTTAATACAGCCACATCCTTATTAACATAATTTGAAGGTAATTTTCCAGTTTGCCTTAAACTATCTACTATTGGATTAGCTGACTCAGTAACTTTAAGACCTTCCTTGTATTTAGCATGTAATGCGATATTGTCTGCCCCGGATTTACCCTTACCCTTACTTTTCACCTTCGCCATAGAAATCAACTGATCTCTCAAGCCAACACTATTCACTGTATTATAAGGCACAATACCTGCATTTACACCAGCTAATTGGTGTTGTGGCGCATAGGGATACAGATTGAGTGTCGGGATTTTTTGGGCTGCGCCTTTTACTTTGTGGACGACTACTTTGGTAGTGGTTTGGCTGTGGTCATTCCTGTCTTCGTTACAGCTTCTAATCCTTTGGGTGCCTACTGCGGATAATACGATGTTTCCTAATGCATAGGAGATCATCTCGCTCGTGAATTGGCATCCCCGTTGGTAACATCTCGTTTAAATGATAATGAATCCAATTAAAATGATTCGAATCTAAAAAGCCTTCAATCTTTGTAGAGATTAAAGACTTTAATTGTAGCTTATTGTCAGAATTGTGTGGGTGCCTGTCACTTGAACTTATATTTTTTACCGGAATCTACTCTGTTTTTACAAAATGCCTAATCTAAGCCTATTGTCTAGGTTAAGTTCCCACAATTCAATAATTGGAACCATATTTTTTGAACGATTATTCAACTCTTCCCCTTCAGCCCAAAGATATGGATAAATTAAAATACCTTTATCTCCTGAAACATGACTAACATCTTCTTTCCAATTATTCCACCGAAAATCCTCATAAAACACTTTTAAATTTCCATTTAATGACCAATTTATAAAATCTGCATATCCCATTCTTAAATCTTCCCACTCTAACGTGTCCGGTGCTAAATAAAAAATATTACCTACTTCACCATCAAATACTCCACCGTTTAGAGCAAAAAAACCACCGACTGCATCGTCAGCAACTAGCAATGAACCTTTTTGAAGTGTTGCTTTACCACCCGCATCAATTTGATTCCATGAAGATATATCTCTACTTAACCTATCATGACCAGATCCAAGTATTCGTAACCAACCATTATCAATTAGCATACCACCTGTATTATAAATAATAGAACCTAAAACAGACTTTGTAGACACTTGTAGTTTTACAAGTACCTCCCCATTAGAACTTGTATTAGCAGAAAGTACTTCTACATGGTTGATCGCGTTTTTTATCCATTCTTTGATGGTGCCCCAAGTTTCAGAAGGTATTAATAAATCATTTAGCAGTTTCATGTATTTACCTCTTTTCATATCATTTTATTATTTTAATTTTTACTTTTGTTCCATCAGGATATGGACGTAATTGATGTCCCATTGTTGATCCAGAACCTCTATTATCTGATTGAGGAATAGGTCTTACACTTGCTCCTTTTCCTCCCTCTTCAAACATTGCAGGGGGATACTCATCTAAATCCTTTCCTGTAACTTTATTCAGCCCTTTTAATGATTCTCTTCGATTCGCTTTTGAGGTATCGCGCTTAATTGTTAACTCAGATGGCTGACCATTTTTTTGAGCATCTTCGATATGCTTTGCTGATTCAGGGTATTTACTTTTTGAAATTGTCACTTCAACATTACCCGTACCCTTACCGCTACCTCTTGCTTCCATCTTCGCCATAGAAATCAACTGATCTCTCAAGCCTACACTATTCACCGTATTATAAGGCACAATACCTGCGTTCACACTCGCTAATTGGTGTTGGGGCGCATACGGATACAGGTCGAGCATCGGGATTTTTTGGGCTGCACCTTTTACTTTGTGGACGCCTACTTTAGCAGTGGCTTTGACTGTGGTCATTCCTGTCTTCGTTACAGTGCCTAATCCTTTGGTGCCCACTGCGGATAATCCGAGGGTTCCTAATGCGTAGGAGATCCACTCGGCACGTGACTTGGCATCCCCATTGATGACATCCCGCTGAAAGGAATCAGTAATGGATTTCGAAAGATAATCGTACGTTTCGATGGGATGAGCAATGGCATCCATTGTCCTTTCTATTGTTTTTACGGGATGAGTGGCGAAGTCAAATATGCCTTTTACAAAGTCTTTTCCCGCTTTAAGGAGACCCTTTGAGATGCCCTCCGCGGTTTCCAGCATAGTGACGATTTGTTTTTGGTCATCATCGAGATTTTCGATGCCTATTTCTTTCGCGATTTTTAGATACTCACTTGGTGTGGAAGCTTTTGCGAGTTTCTTTTGCAGTTCTTCGATGCGATCCACTTCTTCTGTCTCTACTCTTGAACAGGTACTTCCCACCTCATCCTTCAGCCAGCTATCTAGCTGATACTGGCTTAATGTGCCGCTTGTATAGTTTTCTAGTTGTAGCTTTCCGCTTTTCATCTGTGATTGGATGCCATCAATGTAGTTTTGCATATTCGACACATCATTGGATAATTCTTCAAAAGCTTTACTTTGATTGTAATCAAATTGGTGAACTTTTTCTACCGTAGACTGAATCTGTTTTTGAGCGTCCGTCACTTCCTCCAAAAAAGAGGCATCATTTAATGACGGTGTTGCCACAATATCTTGGATGGAAAGAATCGTTTGATTGGCCTCATCTGTAAGATTGATGGTACGATTGGCTGTGTTTTGGAGGCTAGTTTTTAAGTCCTCTGTTAAAAAAGCTTCGTCGATCCGGCCATTTTTGGCGGATTCTAGCTTTTGTAATTCATGGTCCATAGCTTT
The DNA here is from genome assembly GCF_007896505.1 of Rummeliibacillus sp. SL167. NCBI lineage: Bacteria > Bacillati > Bacillota > Bacilli > Caryophanales > Caryophanaceae > Rummeliibacillus > Rummeliibacillus sp. SL167. Next base: position 1,256,707 of record NZ_VCBM01000001.1, read on the forward strand.
TAGTTGACGCTCGTAATCAGCTATAAAAGCTTGGTAATAGGAGATAAATGGCAGGTGCACTTCTTGATAATAGGCTCGAATTGCCTCCCCACTTTCTCCTTTAAAAGCATCTTCCAGCGCCAGTATCCCTTGTACCGCTTTTTCAATCTCCGCCATCTCAGTTTGTTTATTTTTTAAGGACTTGAGCGTTTTCTCGATGCCATTCTGTAAACCTGCCACATCTAGTACTTTTGTGATAACGATCCACCTTCCTTTACGTTTCGTTCAACTTAATGTCGTTTTGCGTTTCAATGTGTGCTAGCTAAACCGGTCGGGATATCCACCACTTTTTACTACTTCGTAATGAAATGGATTTTCCTACCTCTTCTATCCCTTCATAAGCATAAACAGTTCATTTAATTGTGTGGGTGCCTGTCACCAAAACTTACATGCTCCGAATATTACTGAACTGGTCCCATAAATTCAGTAATAATAAGAATATGTTCTTTCAATTTGACTATTTTTAGATTCTCTACTTTTTCTGCTCCACCTAAACCTAATAGAGGTGTATAGCCGAAGCACTCATCATAGTTAGGGGCACTGTATTTACTAATCGCTTCAGGATAAGGCTGCCACATTAATTCATCGTTCATAAAGTCATTATCTTTTAAGTCATCAAAAAAGAATTCAAATCCAGATGAAACAACATTAACATATCCTTTCCTAAAGTTTAATAAATTTACATACTTATCTTTTTCCCATACTATAATATCACCCATTGCGGTTGTAAAAATAGGAATGGCCTGCTCATACCTTAGATAACTTCTCTCTAAAATACCTAAATAATCGTCTGGATTAATAACTTTTAAAAAGTCATTTGCGAAAGTACCAAAACCATATTTTTCCATGTTTCTATTAATTCTTCAGGAATTTTATCCTTATATTTTAAAATAACATCTTCATCTACTGTTTCATGTTTAATAAAATCGCTAAATATAGCTTCCAATTAACATACCCTCCTTTGATTATTGGGTTAATTTCACATTTAAATAAGTATTCTTTAGCTGCTCAGGTGACATATTCTTTGCAATTTTCCTAATTTGCTCATCAACAATATCAATTCTATATTTCCATTGTGAACCTATCGAGGAATTTACTCTTTTATCCCCCATACCTCCAATAGTGTCTGCTCTTCCTCCAGCTATTTGATCTGGATTATGAAGCGCTGCTTTTGTTTCCAGCCATTCTGAAGCTTGCTTTGTCGCATCTGCTCTGGAGAATTGTGTGGGTGCCTGTCACTTTCAACTCTCCGCAATAAAATGCAAATTATTAATAGTTATTTTTCCTTAACTTAGAAGATAACCGTTTTATCAGTTAATAATTCTTACTCTATTTATCTGAATTATTTTCTAACTCTTTTAAAAAATCTGAGTCAACCCATACTTTTTTCACTTTGTATCCCTCCTCTGATTCCTTTATGTCATCTCTCTCAATAGAATTTAAAAATTCATTAAATGTTTCCGCAATAAAATGCAAATTATTAATAGTTATTTTTCCTTCTTCGTAGTTAAATTCTTCTTCATGATCCCAAAAGTAAACATATCCATATCTATCTTCTGATAGATTTAAACATACCAAATTCCCGCCTGCATCTCTTCCAATTGGAATACAGGTATTAGGTATTCTATTTTTATATGTTTCAAATTGGCTTATTAAATCATCGTCTGCCCCTAATCCAAACATAGATGTAAAAATAAACCTTTGCTCTCCATTTTTATAATAACTACTAATGCTATTTTTTACATAGCCACCATTATGTTGCCGCAGAAATTCACTATAATCATTTGGCAACTCATAACCAATTTTTTTAGAAAATGCAATTAATTCATTTTCATTAAATCCTTCATTTGAAACTATGTTAATCATAAAACACCTCCACTATTTTTTCTAAGGTTTTAGACCTTTATTAATCAGGGAAGCACCACCAGTGTGCCTTACTGCTCCATGAATATCACTTGGAACCAACATCATCGTTCTTCCATCTTCTACATGATGCCATGTATATCCTGCTGGAGTATTTTTAAGACCTAATACCTCATTAGCTTTTTTAAAATCATAATAATGGTCCCCGATTAATCCATCTATTTCTAATTTAGCTTTTGAATAGGGTCCAAAGTCAGGGAAGCCTTCTTTCGAAAATTTGACACCTTCAGGATACTTTTGGTCTAAATCACTACTTAGTTTATAAACTTCTCCAGCATATTTTTTATTTATTATTCTAACCCTGTCTAAGGTATTACCCGTACCCTTAGTACCGCTACCTCTCGCCTCCACCTTTGCCATAGAAATCAACTGATCTCTCAAGCGAACACTATTCACCGTATTATAAGGCACAATACTTGCATTTACACCAGCTAATTGATGTCGGGGCGCATACGGATACAGATTGAGCGTCGGGATTTTTGGGGCTGCGCCTTTTACTTTGTGGACGCCTACTTTAGCAGTGGCTTTGACTGTGGTCATTCCTGTCTTCGTTACAGCGCCTAATCCTTTGGTGCCCACTACAGATAATCCGAGGGTTCCTAATGCGTAGGAGATCCACTGGGCGCGCGACTTGGCATCCTCATTGATGACATCCCTTTCAAATGATAATGAATCCAATTAAAATAATTCGGATTTAAAAAGTCTTCAATCTTTGTAGAGATTAAAGACTTTATTTGTAGCTTATTGTAATTGTGTGGGTGCCTGTCACTTGAACTTAAATTTCAAAGGTGTTTTGTTATAATAATCCGTTTTAAATTATTAAAAAAACCTTGAAAGGCATTAAGCCAATCAAGGTCAACAAACTAGAAAATTACAATATTGATTCTCTATCTAAATCAAAGATATCTATTTCTTCCTGTTCAAATAATTCTTCTAATGAATCTGTTCCTTTTTCTTGAGCAAATAGATACTCATTCTCAGATATTGGAACAGCTAGCAGCCAAGTCACTTTTTTGTTTGGAAACTCAAGAGTCTTTAAATCTTCCCACAAGAAAGGTGACACAAATAACACATGTTTCATCTCAGTATTGGGATAATACATCTTTATTATATCTCGAAATACTTTACCATGGGAAACTGAAAATTTTGAGTTAATAATACAAAATGCACAGCTTGCCAGTATATTGGGAAATTGCTCATAATCTGTTGCACTTGCTCCTACTATTTCTATTCGCAAAGGTGTTTCATCAACAGTCAATTCAATCGAATGGTCAGATAGTCCAATAGTTGAGTATGATGATACACCGTCAAAGGGCCTGTTGACTGTTGTTAGCATATCTATGTTACTGACATTATTTTCGTCCCAGTATTTCGAGACACTAGGTTTACCCCCAAAAGCATGTAGTGCTGTCTTTGCAATTATTTTATTCTCATTAGAAATACTCAAAGTAAACCTCCTTATGCATCTTTACAATTTTAATCTCCGAAATAATTGTCGGTCAAGTCTTCACCTTTATGGCTTCTGTTAGAAGAAGGTAATTCAGGTCGGTAATGGTCTGGATTATTGTGTTCATCTAGAAACTCTTTTCTTGAGATACCCCTTTCTTGGGCACTCCGTTGATGCTTTCTAAATTCGTATCCAGGTTTATGTCCCATATCCCATGGTTCTTCTTTTTTCATTACTTTTCCAGTACCTGGGTCTCTTACTTCACTATCTGCACCTTTAGCTTTTTCCCAAGCTTCATCCCTAACACCTTTTCTATAACCTGAAGGACGGCTATATGTTTTGTCAATCTTATCCGTACCCTTAGTACCCGTACCGCTACCTCTCGCCTCCACCTTCGCCATAGAAATCAACTGATCTCTCAAGCCAACGCTATTCACCGTATTATAAGGCACAATACCTGCATTTACACCCGCTGATTGGTGTTGGGGCGCATACGGATACAGGTCGAGCGTCGGGATTTTTTGGGCTGCACCTTTTACCTTGTGGACGCCTACTTTGGTAGTGGCTTTGACTGTGGTCATTCCTGTCTTCGTTACAGTCCCTAATCCTTTGGTGCCCACTGCGGATAATCCAAGGGTTCCTAATCCTTTAGTAAATCTTCATCTAAAAATATATCAATATCATCTAATTTAATATCATTTTTTATTGCATGATTCTTAAATTTCAAAATAAATTCTTTGAAAGAGTTCGCAATAAGATAAAAATGTTCCCTTCCATCTTCCTTCTCCATTTCTTCTTCATGATACCAATAATAAACTTTATCTCTATAGTCCTTTTTCAAGCCTAAACATATCAAGTCTCCCCCACCTGCATCTGCAATAGGCATAATATCAGTACCTAAAATCTCATGATAAGTTTGTACAGCTATCTCAATATCATAGTTATTATTTGTAATTCCATAAAAACAATGTATTGAATCAAAACCATCTTTTGGAGTTACAGGTGTACGCTCAATTGGATGGTACATTATGTCATCTTTAATAAAACTTCCTCCATATTCAAGTAAAAATTCTTTATAGTCCAATGGAATATTTACATTATAAATACGTTCTATCTTATTAACACTGTCTTCATAATTATTTCTTTTTACTACTATCATATCCATATCAACAATCTTATTTAATGTGCTTTTTAGTGCTTCATTCACTTATATTTCCTCCTCTCAAATCAGATGCAGAACCAATATGAGGTATATTTCCATGCAGATCAGTTGGAATCAATTCAATTTCAGTAGAACTTTTATGGTGTGGTGTTAATCCTTTCTCTTTAAGCCAAAACTTTGCTTGATTAATTGATTTAAATCCTTTTAACTGTTTAATTTTTTCATAAACTAAATTAAAATCATTTTTAGTACCATCTAGCATCCCCTCTTTAAACTTGATAGAACCTTTACTCCAGGGTGTAAAATTGGGTCTTCCCTCTTTAAATTCTATACCTTCATCATTCGTTATTTTTTTAACCTGTGGTTTTTCTGAATACCATTTCGAATTACCAGGTTCACCTTTCCATTGACCATTTCTTCTTGGTAACCTTGTTTTAGGACTACCTATACTTTCCACCCTCGCCATAGAAATCAACTGATCTCTCAGCCCAACACTATTCACCGTATTATAAGGCACAATACCTGCATTTACACTGGCTAATTGATGTTGGGGCGCATACGGATACAGGTCGAGCGTCGGGATTTTTTGGGCTGCGCCTTTTACCTTGTGGACGCCTACTTTGGTAGTGGCTTTGACTGTGGTCATTCCTGTCTTCTTTACAGCGCCGAATCCTTTGGTGCCCACTGCGGATAATCCGAGGGTTCCTAATGCGTAGGAGATCCTGGGCGCGTGACTTGGCATCTCCATTGACTACATCCCGTTCAAATGCTAATGAATCCAATTAAAATAATTCGAATTTAAAAAGCCTTCAATCTTTGTAGAGATTAAAGACTCTATTTGTAGCTTATTGTCAGAATTGTGTGGGTGCCTGTCACTTGAACTTTGGAAATCAAGTGTCTGTGGAAAGAGTTATGGTGTCTATTCACCAATTTTCTTCATCTTCTTCCCAGTTTTCTTTTTTTTCGTTTAAATACTTCCAAAAAAATTCTAAAAAATTGCTAGCTTCTATAGAATCATAACTTCCACTGTCAACATCCCATGATATTACCGGACATTCACCGTTAATCATCTTATTGGTATCTAAACAATATGCAAAAGCATCTACATGAACGATTACTACAATTCCATCAGATAGACCATAATATTTTTTATACTCTTTAGTAGTCTCTACTACTGATGCACTTACTAAACCATAACCTAGAATATTTATACCAAATATACCGCCTGATCCATACTTTCTTAAAAACCACTTGTAGCTCTCTGGTAATACCACATGAAGCTGTTCTTCAATACTATTAATTTTTTTTTCGCTTATCCCTCCAGTAAAATCACCATCATTGTACTTCTCAATAAATTTCTCAACAGTTTCAAAGTCCATTTTGTCACCCCATTTATTTTTCCACTTCGAATTCTTTTGCTCTCCATTTCCAATATCTTATTCTAAAATTGTCATATTCAGCTTTTAAGACAGGATCATTCCTAAAACTTTCTCCATTTTCTTTTAGTCCATGTAGCATTTTAGAATACTTTTTGTGTAAACTTTCGGGTATCTCTAACATAGTACCTGGTTCTTCTTGAATTAAATGATGCAAATTAACGATTGATCCATCATTCGCAAATGGAGGACGCCCTTTCTTCATCAATTGTAAATTTGTTTTCCCTGTTTCTGAATCTACTCTATGAATATCTAAATTTTTAATCTGATAAACCCTTCTATCGATATCTTTTATTTTACCCTTAGCTTTAACTTTCCCTTTTATTTCGACAGCATTGTATTTATCACTCAACCATGGTACTGATATGCTTTTTCCTGTGAATGGTACTCTGCTTGTATTAGAAACTTTTTGTGCTTTAAAAATCAACTGATCTCTTAAGCCAACACTATTCACTGTATTATAAGGCACAACCCCTGCGTTCACACTCGCTAATTGATGTTGGGGCGCATACGGATACAGGTCGAACGTCGGGATTTTTGGGACTGTACCTTTTACCTTGTGGACGCCTACTTTGGTAGTGGCTTTGACTGTGGTCATTCCTGTCTTCGTTACAGTGCCTAATCCTTTGGTGCCCACTGCGGATAATCCGAGGGTTCCTAATGCGTAGGAGATCCATTCCGCACGTGACTTGGCATCCCCATTGATGACATCTCGTTCAAATGAATCAGCGATGGATTTCGAAAGATAATCGTAGGTTTCAATCGGATGTTTAATGGCTTGGATAGTGCCTTCTATTGATTTTCCAGGATCGTCTATAAAATCATCGATTCCTTTTAAAAAGTCTTTTCCCACTTGGAGGAGACCCTTTTGGATGCCCTCCGCCGTTTCCAGTCTAGCGACGATTTGTTTTTGGTCATCATTGAGATTTTCAATACCTATTTCTTTCGCGATTTTTAAATACTCACTTGGTGTGGAAGCTTTTGCGAGTTTCTTTTGCAATTCTTCGATTCGATCGACTTCTTCTGTCTCTACTCTTGAACAGGTACTTCCTACCTCATCCTTCAGCCAGCCATCTAGCTGATACTGGCTTAATGTGCCGCTTGTATAGTTTTCTAGTTGCAGCTTTCCGCTCTTCATCTGTGCTTGGATGCCATCTATGTAGTTTTGCATGTTCGACACATCATTGGATAATTCTTCAAAAGCTTTACTCTGATTGTAATCAAATCGATGAACTTTTTCTACTGTCGTCTGAATTTGTTTTTGGGCGTCCGTCACTTCCTCCAGAAAAGAGGCATCATTTAATGACGGTGTTGCCACAATATCTTGGATGGAAAGAATCGTCTGGTTAGCCTCATCTGTGAGGGTGATGGTACGATTAGCTGTGTTTTGGAGGCTAGTTTTTAAGTCCTCTGTTAAAAAAGCTTCGTCGATCCGGCCATTTTTGGCGGATTCTAGCTTTTGTAATTCATGGTCCATGGTCTTTAGTTGACGCTCGTAATCGGCTATAAAAGCTTGGTAATAGGAGATAAAGTGAAACTCCATCAGTGGGGGTTTTCTTCATCCCCCACTGATGGTTAGTTGAACCAATCGGACTTTTACGGGCAGTTGATCCTCCATCTATCTTTCTCGTTTCTCTCTAAATCTTCTTGAGATGGGGGTCTTACTGCCCGTTAAAGCGGGATAAATGGCAGGTGTACTTCTTGATAATAGGCTCGAATTGCCTCCCCACTTTGTCCTTTAAAAGCATCTTCTAGCGCCAGTATCCCTTGTACCGCTTTTTCAATCGCCGCCATCTCAGTTTGTTTATTTTTTAAGGACTTGAGCGTTTTCTCGATGCCATTCTGTAACCCTGCCACATCTAGTACTTTTGTAATAACGATCCACCTTCCTTTACGTTTCGTTCAACTTAATGTCGTTTTGTGTTTCAATGTGTGCTAGCTAAACCGGTCGGGATATCCACCACTTTTTACTACTTCGTAATGAAATGGATTTTCCTACCTCTTCTACCCCTTCATAAGCATAAACAGCTCATTTCAGCATTTGATGGTGATCTCCCAGCTTTTCATCCAGTTCGATCATGCTCTGAACAGCTTGTCGGCTGGTTTTCTCGTTTTGTATTAATAAAATTTTGTAGGATTCTAACACTTGTCCGATCGTTTGATGGAGATCCTTCCATTTCTGGATGACCGTTAGAACATTATCCTCACCGATTGCAGAAGGGAGCGAAGTCTGAAGCGTATTTGTGGAAGATTTCATCTTAGAAAGGGCTTGGTCAATGTCCGTTTGTTTGATTTTAATTTCCGTACTCATCCCATCGCGTCTCCTTTGATTTCAGTTATTTTGCTTTTGCCTTCTCTTTCTCCTTTTCAGCGGCAAGAGCTTCTTCCAGACTTTGAATCGTCTGCTTGATCGTACTGATTTCACTTTGTAAGCTGCTCGTCTTGTCGCTTATGGCCTTATAAACAGCATCAAATTGTTGCGCGTCTAGCTCAAGATATTTTGTCTGCATCTGTTCATGGCGAGTTTGATCAAACTTATTAGCTAATACCCCTTGCCAGGTATGACTGGAGAGGTCAGGTTGCGTCAGCTTTTTTTCATACCCAATCAATTCTTGTTGATATATGTGTAGCTGATTGCTACAGGTCTGAAGCCTTTGAAGTTGATATTGCTTTTCACTTAAAAGTGCATAGTAATACGCTAAAGACATAGGTTCCTCCCCCCTTTTATAAAAAACAAAAGTTCTCTAAACTCTTTCAGAATCATTCAATAAGTACCATCCATTAAAAATAAAATATGATTATGTTAATATTTATCAATTATACCATGTAAAAAACCGACTATTGAGATTAAATTTTCCTATTTGTTTCAATACAAAATAGGAAAAATAAACTAATTACTGGTACCCAAATCTCAGACTATCTAAAGAAAAAGTCCTTAACCCCTGAAGAGATGAAGGACATCATTTGCACCCTATTGTCTGAATTATTTCAGCGCCTATCACCTGTAATTTGGACTACACAATATGTGATAGAACAATACCTCCGTATAGAAATGCCGCTAAAATAACGAAAGCTGGATGCACTTTTCGAATATGCATCGCAAAAAAGGCTACCGCTGCAATACCAAGAAATTGCCAAATTCCAATAGTCGTAAAAGATTCTTTAGCTAATTGCCATGTTACAATGAGCATCATGATGGTTAAAATCGGTTGGACTAGCAATGTCATCCCCTTCACAATGGGCGATTGACGATGTTTATTTAATAAGTTCATCAATAAAATAAGGAGAATCGCAGATGGAGCAATCGTTGCCAGAAGTGCAATGATAACCCCTAACCAACCGTATTCATCGTACCCAACGAATGCCGCAATTTTTGTAGCGATAGGTCCAGGGAGCGCATTACCTAATGCTAGCATATTTGAAAACTCACTATTATCTAACCATTGGTAATGTTTGACGATTTCATCATACATCAATGGAATCGATGAAGGTCCTCCACCATAGCCAAGTATATTGGCAGTGAAAAAGGCGAAAAATAAATAAAGCAGAATCATGTCATTGCACCACCTTTTTTCCATTTCGCTAGCAATTTAAAATGGAACATACCATAAATAAGGAACAATACAACCGCTATGCCTGAGTTCAAATGAACCACTTGCAATAGAATATAAGCGCTAGCAAAAGCAATGATCCCTAATACAATACCAAGTCCTTTTAATGTTTTCTCTCCAAATCTATAAGCCATTTCTCCAAGCATCACCGCAACGACTGGCATGACAGCGGCAATCATCCCTTCAATAATTTTAGAGCTACTTAAAATAGAAACGATCGAAAATAATGTAATCATAAAGAGGGTACTCGGTAAGATGTGACAAATGATCGCCCATACAGCACCTGTTTTCCCCTTTAACATATAGCCTAAATAGCCTGCCATTTTAGTGGCAATAGGTCCCGGTAATGCATTCGCAATGGCTAAAATTTCTCCAAAATCTTCATCATCCATCCATTTATATTTTTTCACCGCTTCATGGCGAAAGAGTGGCATTACAGAAGGTCCACCGCCAAATCCTAAAATACCTGTTCGAATCATTGATATAGCAAGTTGTTGATAAACTTTCTCCACAATCTTCCCCCCTATAATTTCATGCCAATACGGCTTTTATAACGTTTAATCAATATTTGACAATCGACGCTCATAATACCTGGTAATGGATATAATCGCTTCTCCAAAAATTCTTCCATTTCTCTATTATCTCGAAATAATCCATGCATATGAAGTTTACTAGGTCCTGTCATATGATATAAGCTCGATACTGCTGGATCACTTGCTAAAATTTCCGCTACTTCTTGCAAATTTTTGGGCTCGACTTCTACATTAAAAAAAGCAGAAACTTGAAAACCAATTTGTTCTGGATTAATAACAGCTGTAAAACGTTCAATAACACCCTTTTCTAATAACGCTTGAATACGTGCTTGTACTGCAACACGTGATAGATTAACTTTTTTCCCTAAGTCAGTAAATGAGATACGGCCGTTCTGATTTAAAAGCTCAATAATTTGGTGATCCATTTCATCTAATTGTATTTTTCCCTCATTCATCATGTCATCCTCCTCATTTCTTTTCGTACAACTTCATCTATATTTGCTTTCAGTACGAATAATATTTGAAAATAATCAATTCTTTTCTTCATAAAGAGAACAATAACATTTACGAAATGTCCTTTTTCTTACACTTTATATTATCGTAAAACATCACGTTTTTTTATAAAAAATGCAATTTTCTGCGATTCATTAATAGAAAGCGGTTTCAAATATCTATTATTTAACACAATGTATTAAAAAATGATTTTATTCATTCAATTCGTAATACAAACTCATATAATACTTTTCCTTTCGTTTTATAAATAACGGTTAAAGCCTTCTTTTTTACAAAACAACATTGACATCGTATAAAGTGTTATGTTTAATAACATTTAAAAGTTACTTTTTTTATCATTTATAATTTTTAAAATTAAATGTTAGAAAAAGTAACACAAAAGGAGGAGATTTCTATGAAAACGAAAAACCCAATTGTCTTGATTGTTCTTTTTTCACTTGGTTGGGCATTTATGTATGCGGATCGGAATATTCTGTCACCTGTTATGAGTATTATTCAAACAGATTGGGGGTTAAACAAAGGTGAACTTGGTTTAATTTCTACAGTATTTTTTATTGCTTATGCCTTTATGCAAATTCCAGCTGGATTTTTGGCTGATCGGTTTGGACGTTTAAAAGTTTTAGTTATCGGTTATATCTTATTTGGAATAGGGACAATCCTTAGCGGCTTTGCACCAAGTTTAATGATCTTTTTATTGGTGAGAATTATTACAGGACTTGGCGAAGGTATGTATTATGGACCTCAATATGCTATTTCTTCCAGTACCATTTCTAAAAAATACCGAGGGATTTCTTCGGCTCTTATTAATAGCGGAATGGCAATTGGGATTTCACTAGGGTTTATTGCTTCTAGTTATTTCACATTTACACTAAAGAAAGATTGGCAATTCTCATTTTTCTTTTTTGGAATACTAACCATCATTGTTGCCGCTTTAATTGCGTTTTTTATAAAAGATGACTATAAACCTATCAAAAATTCACAGGCTGTTTCAAAGAATCAAAGAATAAGCATCAAAGCATTATTCAGTAAAAATCACATTATCACTTATATCCTAATTTTCTGTTCATTATATGGTTTTTTTAGTATGATTACGTGGCTGCCATATTATTTACAAACAGAACGCGGAATTGAAGGTTCTAAAACTGGAATCATCTCTTCACTTGTTCCATGGGCTGCTATTCCAGGAGCTATCTTATTTGGCTATTTATCTGATAGAATAAAAAATAAAAAAGGCATTGTAATTTGCCTTGCCTTATTAGGGACCGCCTGTCAATTTATCGTTCCTTATACCGAAAATTTCTCGCTCATGATTGCAGGATTAGTCATTTATGGCTTAATCGGTAAGTTGGCATTAGACCCCGTTTTAATTGCTTATATTGCAGATAACACACATCCATCTATGTATTCTAGAGCATATAGCATCTTTAACTTTGCAGGCATGACATCCTCAATCTTTGCTCCATATATCACTGGTTATTTAGCAGATATTACTGGGCATATTGAAATCGGATTTTATTTATCTGGTGTGTTATTGCTTATTGGCGGGATTGCCTTCTTATTTACAGAAAGTCCACTAAAAAAGACAATGAACACGACAAATGATCCAACACATCCATTTCAACACTCAGATAAAATCGCACATAGTTAATAAATATTAAAAATAAGGAGAGATGTATATGAATCAAACAAAATCGACGATTGGCACAAAAACAATGATTGTTAGTCCACATTATTTAAGTTCAATGGCTGGTGCTCGTATTCTAGAAAAAGGCGGAAATGCATTTGATGCAGCTGTTGCTGTAAGCGCATGTCTAGCAGTTGTTTATCCTCATATGACAGGTGTTGGCGGAGATTCATTTTGGCTGACGTGGCATGAAGGAGAAAAAAGTTTACGAGCTTACAATGGTAGTGGTCGTTCAGGCTATAAAATTCATCGTGGTTTATACGAAGAGGAAGCAGAGATTCCCACACGGGGGATTCGGAGTGCTATCACAGTCCCTGGTATGGTAGACAGTTGGAATGCTATTTTAAAAGAATACGGTCGTTTAACATTACAGGATGTCCTCGAACCAGCAATTGAATATGCACGAAGAGGTTTCCCTTTATCACCTGATCAATATACTACCACCAATCAAGTGGCTGATGTGTTACGTGCAACAGAGACGACTGCTCATATCTATTTAACAGATGGAAGCACACCATCTCTTCACAAAAAGTTCATCCAAACAGATTTAGCAGCTACTTTGACGACGATTGCCATAAAAGGACGTGATGCTTTTTATAAAGGGGAAATTGCAAAAGAAATCGTTTCATATATTCAACAACAAAATGGTTATTTAACCTTAGACGATTTTGCCGATCATCATGGTAATTGGACAGAGCCCATTTCAACAACTTATCATGATTATACTGTCTATCAAGTCCCTCCAAACTCACAAGGTTTTTCTGCTTTAGAAGCGCTCAATATTTTAGAAAATTTCGATTTTGAGCAGATTGAGCAAGATTCCTATGAATATTATCATATTCTAGTAGAGGCATTAAAAAAGGCATTTAAAGATCGTAATACTTATTTAACAGATCCAGATTTTTATCAGGCACCATTCGAACGATTATTAAGTAAGACTTATGCAAAAAGACTTGCAACCGACATCCATATGAAAAAAGCTCACAATTTTTCCACTGTACCCCTTGGTCAAGATACAGCTTATGCAGCTGTTGTTGATGAGGAAGGAAATGCCGTATCATTTATTCAAAGCTTATATTTTGAATATGGTTCAGGTGTAGTTGCTGGTTCAACAGGGGTATTGTTGCAAAATCGAGGTTCTTTTTTCTCACTTGACCCAAATCATGTCAATACATTAGAGCCTCATAAACGGACATTTCATACCTTGATGCCCGCCATGGCTTTTTTAAATGAAAAACCTCGAATTATCTATGGCACACAAGGCGGTGAAGGACAACCGCAAACTCAGACCCTTATGTTTACACGCATGGCTCATTATGGTATGAATCCTCAACAAGCTGTTTCTGCACCACGCTTTGTTTGGGGGCGCACTTGGGGTCAAAAAAGTGAAGCATTAAAAATCGAAAATCGTATACCACAGCAAGTTTATAAAACTTTAATAAATGCTGGACACAACGTTCAAATTGTTCAGCCCTTCGACGGCGTAATGGGTCATGCGCATGCAATTCTTATCAATGATGACGGTTTCCGATGTGGTGGCACAGATCCCCGCTGTGATGGTGCCGCAATTGGCTGGTAAAGGAGAGGAGAGAGACATATGAAAAACGATTTAAACGCATTTATCGATGCTGATATTACAATAGAGGCAACACAAAAAGGGGTTTTAGATGATACAACATTTGCAGTCAAAGATGTTTTTGCAATAAAACAGCACAAAAATGCTGCGGGTAATCCCGATTGGTTAAAAACACATGATGCTGCCACATCCAACGCCTACGTGATTGACCAATTACTAAATTCGGGAGCTACGTTAACAGGGATTACTCATACAGATGAGCTAATGTATAGCTTAAACGGTGAAAATATTCATTATGGTACGCCAGTAAATCCGCGATATCCAAATTGTATTCCGGGAGGATCTTCTAGTGGTTCCGCTGTCGCCGCCGCATCAAGGATAGTTGACTTTGCTATTGGTACGGATACAGGAGGTTCTACTCGTATCCCCGCTTGTTATTGTGGTATTTATGGATTCCGCCCTTCTCACGGTACTATTGATATGGCTGGCATTATACCGTTAGCGCCTTCTTTTGATACTGTTGGTTGGATGTCCGAAAAAATAGAAACTCTAAGTAAAATCGCAAATGTACTTTTGCCAATAGATCACTCTTCTAATCACTTTCAAACGATTTATTTAGCAGAAGATGCGTGGCAATTAATCGAAGAGAATGCAACAAAAACTGTTCTACAAAAACAACTTTCATCTCTAATTCAAGATCATTTTACTGTAAAAACGATCACATTGGCTGATGAATCACTTGCTGCATGGAGTAAATCATTCCGTTTATTACAAGGGAGAGAAATCTGGCAAACCCATGGTGAATGGATTACCAAAGAAAATCCAACATTTGGAACTGATATTGCAGACCGCTTTCAATGGGCTTCGACGATAAAAGAAGATGATACATGGCAACAAGCAAAACAATTGCACCGTTCGATTCAACAAAAATTAGATAATTTGTTAAATAAAAATGGATTACTGGTTATTCCGACAACACCTGGATCTGCCCCAGAAATTGGTCGCTCATTAGTAGATGTTGAAAATACACGTACTCGTACAATGCAGTTAAGTTGCATCGCAGGGCTGTCTGGTTTACCACAGTTAACAATCCCAATAACCACTGAAGACGGTAAAGCAGTTGGCTTATCCATGATCGCAGGGCGAAATCAAGATCTCGCTCTACTTCAATGGTTACTAGAAAGAAAACATCTATTGATGAATTAAACGCAAAGCAATAGTACAAAGCATCCATTCTATGGATTGAATGGTATTTCTCTTGGATTAGACATTATTTCTCGGGAATTAGATTTTATTTTCCACGGATAGAACTTTATCCTTGGACTGATCATCATCCATGTGAAATACCTTCAATTTTTCATTCAATTTTTGATAAATGATTTTCATATAAGCTTCACTACATTTCCCTACTGCCTCGTCTAATGCCATCCATTGAATGGCGCTATTTTCATCTGGCTTTACTTTGGTTTGCTCGTTTTCATCTGCTTCGATCAAATAAGTGACGTTTAGATGCACATGTGTTGCAACATGCTCTCCTCTTTTCACATGTCCATCTACACCAAGAATTTCAATCGAGTAAATTTCCTCCGATAGGGGCTTGATATTTGTTAGTCCTGTTTCTTCACCTGTTTCCTTTAGGGCAACATGCAGAAGATCGGCATCTCCATCAGCATGTCCGCCTATCCAGGACCATGACTGATAAATATTATGAAAGGCCATCAAGACTTTGGTACGATTTTGGTTGACAATCCAAGCAGAGGCTGTAAAATGAGCAAATTCATTTTCCCTTGTTAGTATATTTGAAAAGATATCGGTATATCGTAACATGACTTCCTGATCTTTAGCCTCTTGTGCGTTACTGGCTTGATATGCTGCTAGTTGATCTCTTAAATTCAAGTGACTCGTCCTCCATTGATCGAACTCTTTTTATCATTCCAATTGTAGCTTTAGAATACAAAATGGTCAAAATCTCTTGTAACAAGATGACACAAAAAAAGCACCCTATACAGGATGCCTTTCCTACTTCATTTTTGAAAAATTAAAGTTTTGTAACGTTAGTAGCTTGTGGTCCACGAGTACCTTCTTCAATACCAAATTCTACACTTTGACCTTCTTCAAGTGTTTTGAAGCCGTCACCTTGGATAGCTGAGAAATGTACAAATACATCGTTTTCGCCTGGAACTTCAATGAAACCAAAACCTTTTTCTGAGTTAAACCATTTTACCTTACCTTGTGCCATTTAAATAACCTCCAACAAATGTAATTTAATAATTTATCTTCCAACCCCATATAAAAAAACGCCTTTCAAAATGATCGATACAAATACGATCACTTTAAAAGGTGAATGTTTTGTTTACGATTAGCCGAATCAATTATTAATTTGCTTAATTATATAACGGTTTCTTCCAATTGTCTACTAAAAATGTTTTTTCTAATCCTAATCAATCTTATTGAATGAAAATGGATGAAAGAGGTAATAATTCCACTTTTACAATATATCCAGCCATACTTTAATAGCCGTAAGTAATATAAGAATTGCAAATAACCGTGCTTTTGCAAAACCTTCAGCCATAGATTCTTTTCCTTCAGGCATCGGAAGTGTATGCATCCCCTGTTTTTGAATTAAGTTCAAT
The DNA here is from genome assembly GCF_007896505.1 of Rummeliibacillus sp. SL167. Taxonomy (NCBI): domain Bacteria; kingdom Bacillati; phylum Bacillota; class Bacilli; order Caryophanales; family Caryophanaceae; genus Rummeliibacillus; species Rummeliibacillus sp. SL167. The sequence goes on from NZ_VCBM01000001.1 coordinate 1,273,264, forward strand.
CCTTCGAATGTAAAGAAAACACCTACTTCTTTATCCGAAGCTGCTGCTGCAGTCGCCATATTGAATACTTTATAGGCATCCAAAAGATTACCATTACTTGCGATAATCGCTACTCTGTTCAACAATCGAATTACTCCTCTTGTTAAATAGATTTCGTCAAATCGCCTTGCCAGTCTGTCATACCAAGTAAAACATTATATACTTTTGTAAAACCTGCTTTTGCTAGTTTTTGAGCCGCTAGATCACTACGCTTACCGGTACGACAAATCACATAGATGTCTTGATTTTTATCCAATTCTTCCATACGGCTGGCTAATTCACCCATTGGAATAGATTTTGCCCCGTCAATATGACCAAAAGCATATTCAGCTTCTTCACGAACATCTAAAATAAGAGCGCCATTCCCAATGCCTTTTTCCATTTCTTCAATTGATATAATCTGTTCATGTATTTTTTCCACAACCGTATCATCCGAGCATTTTCGGAGATAGTGGAATAACACGCCATTTTCTTCTGTCACACTTATATATTGATGACCAACAGATTCCGACCAAGCCGGTAAATCTGCTTTAGATCCTTTATCCGTTGCTTGCACTTCTAAAATTTGTCCGTCAACTAGGTTATTCATAGCTTTTTTGGTCTTAACAATCGGCATAGGACACGACAATCCTTTAGCATCTAATCGAACATCCGCTTTTATCAAAAAAATAAGTCCTTATTATACTATATAGGGTATATAAAATTCAAAAAATTACTCTACTTCGCCTTTCCAAGCTGACATGCCGCCAACCATATTTGTGACATCATATCCTAAAGAATCTAAAAATGCCGTTGCTTGAAAACTACGACCACCAGAACGGCATATCATAATGTATGGTTTCTTTTTATCTAAGTCAGGTAATTTGGCTTCCAATAATCCCAATGGAATATTAATGATTCCTGGAATATGACCAGATCTCACTTCTATCACTTCGCGAACGTCGATTAAATTTAATGCTTCACCATTTTCTAGACGTTGTTGTACTTCTTCAGCTGTAATTTCTTTCATTTTACTCATCCTCTCCAAGCGCTCATGCCACCACGAACATTTGTAATTTTTTGATAGCCTAATTTTTTTAATTGCTTGCATGCTTGGCTGCTTCGCATGCCACTTTGACAAATAACCACAATTTCCTTATCTTTTGGTAATTTGGAAAAATCGGAACCTAGTGGGATGTTCTTAAACTGACGAATATTTCTTCCTTTATATTCGCCAGATGTGCGAACATCGATAAACACTTTATCCCGATCATTGAGGATCGTCTTTAATTGCTCTGTAGAAATCGATTGAATGCCTTTTGCTGGCATCATCCGCCAAGCAATAAATGCTACAACTAAGACGATGATTACTGCTATTTCCATCATGTTTCCTCCTAATATTAATGAAGACATAAAAAAATGAGCGTAATTTTTAAACCGCTTTATCATTTTTAATTGATCTCAAAAATTATTTGTAGTATTAAAACAGATTTTGCTATGTTTTCATTTTTTCCTTTTCACCCACTATATGCATATACCTGTATAGGTATTACAAATTTAAAAATATAAAAAAACGTTTGTTTATCATCGGCTTTTTACTAGCAAGTTAACTGCGTCTTGGATGGATTCATTCATAACAGATAAATCACCATCAGCATCTCGTACGCATTCAACCAAATTTTCGCTAACAATAACGCCTATTGCTCGATCTACACCTGAACGTACCGCAGAAAGTTGTGTGATGACTTCCTTGCAATCTTTGCCTTCTTCCATCATGCGTATTACCCCTCTTAACTGGCCTTCCATACGCTTAATGCGGTTTACGACCTTACTATCATATGTCATAGCTGCACACTCCTTTCTTTATATGTTGTATTCCCATATATACTTTATGATATACCCATATAGGTATGATGTCAACAAAAAACAAAAATTTTTGATCGAAGTATCTTTAAATGCTATTTGACTAGGAATAAAAGTGCTGTAAGAGCAAATACAATTCGTCATTATGCGAATAATTCCTTTTGGAGAGTGCATAAATGAACAGAGCGAATATTCTCCTCTATCGAGCAAATAAAAGCGAATGACTTGTAGGATTGCAGCATTAGCCTTGTCCAAACAGATCATTGAGATTTATACAAAATAGCATCACACCATTTTACTTCTGTGCAATGCTACTATTGTTTAAAATCTTTATACGTATACCCTGGGAATCGCACAACAGGCCATTTTTTCTTTCGTAAAGCATTCATCAGCTCCGACCCCACGTTTAAATTACTGCTGACAATTTGTTTCGGGGTCATTGCCATCCATTGTGTTAAAGAAATATCAGCATACTTAGGGGCTTTAAATACTTCTAAATACCAAAGAGTTTCATCACCTGTGTTTTGAACATAATGCCCATAACAGAATGGTACATATCCCACATCACCAGCTCTCACGTCAAACGTTCGAGCTGTCGCATCAGCGGCATATGCTGTCAAATAGAAGCAATAAAAAAATTCAGTTCCAATTAGGACTGAAGCTTTTTTATTGTTTGATTAAAAAGGGAGGAATGAAAAAGGACTTGTCTCAACAATAGACAAGCCCCTTTAAGTAAAAAAGCAATGCAACTTCTCTTATTTTCCTCTTACAAACAGCATTTTAAACCACTGGTTCACCAAAAAGGGAATAAAGGATAAGACATAAATATAGCCTAATTGAAGTGAGCTTAAGTTGGCTACTTCAAATACCCTTGTCAATGAAGGAAGTAATAACACGAAATGTAAGCACACGACGCCGATTAGAAAGGCAACCCATGTATATTTGTTTGAAAATACACCAATTGTGAAGACGGATTCCTTCGATCTAGAGTTGAAACCATGTATCAATCTTGATAAACATAACGTTGCAAATGCCATTGTACTCGCTGTTAGTGTATCACCTGTTGATAATCCCATTTGGAAGGCAATAATCGTTGAAATAGCGATTAAAATCCCTTCAAGAATCATTTGAATTGTAAATTTTTTACTTAATAATGGCATATGGATATTTCTTGGCTTGTCCTTCATCACTTTTTTATTATGTGGTTCTAACCCAATGGCAATCGCAGGTAAGCTATCTGTTAGTAGATTGATAAATAATAGATGTACAGGCGCAAATGGAACAGGTAAATTAAATACAGTCGCATATAAAACAACAAAAATCGCTCCTGCATTTCCTGATAACAAAAACATAATAGCGTTTTTAATATTGGCGTAGAGGCTTCTTCCGTTCGCTATAGCTTTAATAATTGTTGAAAAATTATCATCTGTTAAAATCATAGAAGAGGCATCTTTTGCTACCTCTGTACCAGTAATCCCCATCGCTACACCGATATCTGCTTGTTTCAGTGCAGGACCATCATTAACTCCATCCCCTGTCATCGCAACAACATTGCCCTTTTCCTGCCAAGCTTTAACAATCCGAAGTTTATGTTCAGGTGATACACGAGCATAGACAGATAGATCCTGAACCTTGTCTTGTAACTGTTCGTCTGTTAATCCTTCAATTTCATATCCTTCAATCGCCTCTGATGGCTCTTTTAAGATTCCGATTTGCTTTGCAATGGCAGTCGCTGTTATTTTATGGTCACCTGTTATCATGACGGGCTTTATCCCTGCTTTTATACAGCTTTCAACTGCTGACTTAGATTCCTTTCTTGGAGGATCCATCATTGCGATCAAACCAACGAAGATTAGATCTTTTTCATCTTCTATATCGATGGTTTGCCTTCTATCCATGTTTTTGTATGCAATAGCTAAGACACGTAGACCATTCATGGAAAAATCACGATTCACGTCTTCGATTTTTTTACGATGTTCTTCCGTAATATGATAGACTCCTGATGAAGTCTCCATCTTAACCATTCGTGATAAGAGAACATCTAATGCACCTTTGGTGATCATCACATTTTGCTGATCAACACGATTCATCGTACTCATTAGCTTTCGATTAGAATCAAAAGGAATCTCAGCTATTCTAGGATGTTGCTCTCTAACAGCTATTTCGTTCAGGTGATAGACTCGTCCTAATTTAACAAGTGCTGTTTCCGTAGGATCACCAATTTCTTTTTGGTCACTTGTTACGGCATCATTGCATAATTGTGCCATTAAAAGAAGATCTTTTTCGATTTCATTTTTGGTGTTTAAACGATCATATGCTTTAACAGTTTGATTGACATAAACTTGTTGAACGGCCATCTTATTTTGTGTGAGGGTTCCTGTCTTATCTGAGCAAATAACCGACACGCTTCCCAAGCTTTCAACAGCATAAAGCTTTCGTATAATGGCATTTTCCTTTGCCATTTTCTGAGTTCCGAAAGCCAATACGATGGTGACAATTGAGCTTAACGCTTCAGGAATTGCTGCAACTGCCAGTGATACTGCGAACATAAATGATTCAACTAACGCTCGTCCGCGAACAAGATCAATGGTAAAAATAAATAGACAGATCAGTGTAATACCTAAAGCTAAATTCTCACCAAAATGATCAAGACTGACTTGGAGAGGTGTCTTCTTTTCCATCGCTGTATCCAAGAGATTGGCGATTTTCCCAATCTCTGTTTCCATTCCAATCGCAGTCACAATAACCGTACCACGTCCATTCGTCACAAAACTCCCACTGAAGACCATATTGCTCTTATCCCCTATGGTTATATTGTCGCCTTGAATGGGATCTGTACTTTTGGCTACAGCTAATGATTCTCCTGTTAAGGAACTTTCATTGATTTGAAGAAAATGACTTTCCAATAATCGCCCATCAGCACTAACATAATCGCCTGCCTCTAATAAGAGGATATCTCCAACTACAATCTCTTCTGAACGAATCTCCACAATCTGATTATTTCTTATCACCTTTGCTGTTGGAGACGTTAAAGCCTTTAAATTATCTAAAGAACGTTCAGCTTTCATATGTTGAACAGTTCCAAGAATCGCATTTAAAATGACGACAATCATAATAACGATTGTACTTTCTACTTCGCCTAATAAAAGCGAAATGACAGCGGCAACCATTAAGATAATAACTAATAAATCTTTAAACTGTTGAAAGAAAACAGCTAATGTACTTATCTTTTTCCCTTCTGTCAAGATATTTAGCCCATATTCTTCTTGCTTGATTTGGACGTCATAATCACTTAAGCCTTCATTAGTCACTTCCAACTTTTCCATAACTTCTACCGATGATTGTTGATGAAATTCTGACATTCACATCCCCTTTCACTATAATCATTAGAAATATAGACATTGCAGTAGATAGAGTGAAACTTCATACAATGAGGGTTTTCTTCCCCCCTACTGTGTGTTCATTGAATAATAGGCTTTTACAGGCAGTGGATCCGATTTATCCGCTTGTTTTTCTCTGTCTAGAATTTTTCACATATAGGTTGGGAGCAATCGCTCATGAAAGTTTCGCTTGAGTCTTGATGTGTAGAGCAACTGCTGTTCGTGTGGATAAAAAACCTCTCTCTATTAACCTAAATACGATTAGCTCTTATAATATATTCCTGATATTTTTCAGTATGATTAGATTTGCTATAGAAATGAAAATTTTTTAATTTGAAGAAGGTTTTCCTGATTCTATTCCGAGATTTTATGGCAAGGTATACAGGAACAACTTATATGAAATGAAGATAAAAAATAGCTTTTATGATGAATTTTTAACAATCTTTTGTTTCTTCATAAAATTTCTATATTTTTATGGATTTCATAGTTTCCGATGATGATATAAAAATGATAAGATGTGGTTAGAATTTTAATCTTTCAATATCAAGAGGAGATGATCAATTTGAATAGCCGACTAAATAAAGCAATTTCTATCACAATGATAACAGGATTGATAGGGACTGCTACCATTTTAGCAACCCCCGATTCATCGGCAGTTTTTGCTAAAAGCGTATACCAAGTTAAAAATGGAAAATTAGTTTCGGCAAAAACAGGGAAAATTGTAAGGGGTTACAAAGTATATAAATCAATCCTCTATAAAAATGGAAAGAAATATACAGGTAGTTATAAAAACTATCGATATAAAAGTGGCAAAAAATTAACAGGCAGTTATAATGGATACCTGTACAAAAACGGCACAAAGCTGACAGGTACTTATAATGGATATCTATATAAAAACGGCACAAAGTTAACGGGCGCTTACAATGGATACCAATATAAAAGCGGTAAGAAATTAACAGGCACAAAAGATGGTATAACTTATCAAGATGGAAAAGTAGTATCTGCACAAAATGTGGAGAAAGTTAGTAATACAGCGATTGTTTATGTGCAAGACACCCACCTACTAAATCGCTTAAATGAGATTATGGGTCATAAAAACCTAACGCAAAATATGAAAGTAGCAGATTTAAGAAATTTGAAGGGAACATTATCTTTAGATGGAGACACCGATGAAAGAGAAATGTTTGGAATGTTTGATATTGAAAACATTCAACCATTAGCATTTTGTACAAATATTAGTGAATTGTCTATTGCTAATAATGCGATTCATAACTTAAGCCCTCTTGTAAAATTAACGAACTTAAAAAAATTAAATATTCGCTTTAACAATATTCAATCCATTGATTCACTTCAAAACTTAGTCAACTTAACTGATTTGGATGTATCCGGAAATACATTGAAAAAAATCATGATCGTTAGCAACTTGACAAAATTGCAAGTATTAAGTGCATGGGATAACAAAATCCAAGATATTGAAGGTGTTAAAAGTTTAACAAATTTAGAAAAACTCAAACTGAATGACAATAAAATCAGAGAGATTTCAGAAATTGCTTCTTTGACCAATCTTAAAGAAGTAGATTTATCTAACAATATCATCAAGGACATTCAACCGCTTAGTGAGTCTAAAAAATTAGAAACACTCTATTTATCTTACAATAGTATTTTCTCGGTAGATGCATTAGAAACATTGACCAATTTAAAAACGCTTTATGTGAATGCTAATTACTTAACATCGATGGATTCACTTACAACATTGAAAAATTTGACTACCTTGCATATTGAAGAAAATGATATTCCAACTTCAGCGATTCTTCCAGCTGGAACATGGTCATACATGGAAGATTATGTATATGATTTGAATGACTAATAATGTGAAAATTTACATGGTGGATTTCTCTTATCCATCCACCGTATATTCGTTGAACCAATCAAGCTTTTATTGATAGTTCCTGCTTATGGGATACAGAGGCAGGGCTGTTCAACAGAAAAATACCATTCATCATCAGCTGAATGGTATTTTTTATGGTTCCTATTCTTTCTAATTCTAGTTGGGGGGTTATAAATCTTATCAAAATATTGATTTTCCTATCCATCCACTAACTTACAGATTTTTGAGGACTATAGTCATGAAATTTTTTCTAAATAATAAATCTTTTCAGGATAACTATAATCACCAAATTTCTTATTATTGATTCGAATAAAATCTTCTTTTATATTGATAAAGATGTTATTTTGAAATATCTTTTTATTTGATTCGCTAAGCTTATTGTAAATAGGTTTATATTGACTGCCTGTATCTGTATTTTGCCAAACCATAAACTGCATCGCTCTTGGTATAGCTATAAATATATTGTTTTGAATAGTTGGATTACTAACACCACTTAATAGAATTCCTCTAGTTGTATCGTTAGGATCTGCATCGTTCCCAATATTCGTAAATGAATTATTTTCAATAATTGGACTAGACCAGTTCATCACACGAATCGCATCTGAATGCATACTTTGAATGGTATTATTGCGAATAACCACATTTTGATGTAGGCTACCTTCCGAATACTTATGTGTACCTATTGCACGATCTAATCCATCAAATCTGTTACGAATGATGAAAACATCGCTATTCGCTTGTTTATCGTATTTGCTCCACGCATGCGTAAATCCTTTTGTCGTAAGATCAGGTGTATCTAGATTGATCGCTTCTTTATCACGTCCATCTACATGACGAGAGGAAATAAAAGAAGAATTTTTAATCGTTACATTCTTGGATGCATCCAATTCAATAAAATGACCACCATTCATATTTTTAAATTGAATATGATCGATCGTAACATTCTGGTTATGCCCCATTACAATTCCCAATGACTGATCATCATAATTCATATCAATAGAAGCACTTCCTTTGCCAATCATTTTAATATTTTTTTCACCATTAAATTTACCATAAACATGCTTTTTTTGAGCTCTTGATGGACGGATGAATTGAAAAAGCGAATGAGATGGTAGCATCTTTTGTGTCCCAGTACTTGTTTCTTTCACAATAGTCACACCATTTTCAAGCTGGATCGTTACATTTGAAGGAATATATAGAGTATTGGTAATCTTATAGGTTCCCTTTTTTAAAATCAGTTTGCCGCCACCGTTTTTCTCTAGTCTTTCGAGATATGAACGTAGCAAATAATAGGTTTTTGTCTTACGATTATATGTAGAAAATTTTTGCATTTTAGTATCTAATACTTTTGATGCTGTCGTGACCGTATAAGTTGGCTTTGTTTTTGCATTGACCGTTGAAGGGGTTCCTTTTGCAAAACAAACCCCTACTGTAAAGATTAGTGTAACCACTAAAGTTGCTGACGACTTCTTTAGAAGACGTTTCAATACTCCTTTTTCTTTTGAAGTTTTCATATTAAATCCCTGCCCTTTTTCCAGTTATGCTACAAAATTATGTATAGTTACTACTATTATTTATACTATTCTAGAAAGCTATATAAAACATTCACATTGGATGTAAGATTTTCTTATCTTACAATGTAGCTTAGCTAAACCAATCGGATTTTACCAGTAGCTGAGACCCTAGCTTTTCCAAGTAAAGTATGGAGCAATCGCCGATGAAAGTTTGTTTGATTCTGATGTGTGTATATATTACTCGTTAATGCAGGTAACTTATATTTACAGGCGTGTTTATTATCCAATTTTTCTCTGAAATATAGGGAGCTAATTTCTGCCTACTCAACACCTCTAGTATATCTATTCAGTATAACGTATATTTAAGAAAAAAATCTACTAGTAATTGTAGCAAATCAAATGGATATGGTTCTTTATCAAAAAGCTAGGTTGCAAGTTGAGTGGTACAGAGCTAGCGTGATTCCTAGGATATTAGCAGCAGCTAGGGAGAATAATTTAAGGAACGGGGAGTCTAAGAACGCCACGTCCCTCTTTGACCAACGTCCCGTTACCCTGAAGCGGCTCATCAGACGTCCCTGAAAACATATTGGCAGAACGGAAGTCACCCCAAGTTACAGTGATAACTATGAATAAAACAAAGAAATAACTTACAGACCATCTTCTATAAAAAAGCGCACAAATACTAGAACAGCAGTATTTGTACGCTTCACATGGTATTAGAATTAATACTTTGATAGACCCTTTTTACCTTTTTACAAATTAATATATTGACACTTTACGCATGTGATTTTACTTTATTGGTATATTTACGGTGGATTACTTCACCAGCCTGTTGTGGGAAGGTTCGGTCACCAAGTAAAATGATATGGCCGCTAACAATAACGGCATCCATCCCTTCATTGTATTGACGCGGCTGTTCATAAGTTGCCTTATCAATGATCGTTTCTTCATCAAAGATGACAATATCAGCAATCATGCCTTCACGAATAATTCCACGATTTTGTAAACCTATGATACGCGCTGGTTGAGATGTCATGCGACGAATCATTTCTTCAAGCGATGTTAGTTTTTCTTCACGAACGTATTTTCCTAAGATTTTCGGGAACGTTCCATATGCACGTGGATGAGGTTCCCCACCGAGGAGGCCATCACTGCCAATTGTTCCCGCTGGATGTGTCAAAATTTTACGAACATCATCTTCATTGATCACGAAGTCGATCATACCTATATTATTTTTTTGGCTTAAAATCAGATTAAGTGCAACTTCAGCAGGATTGGGATTCACATCAATCGCTGCGATTTCTTGAATGGTTTTACCTACACAGTAAGCTTTTTCTTCAGAATTAACGGAAGTAACAATGATGCCATCCCATCCTGCCCAACGTGAAATACTATCCCATCCCCTTAAGCCTGTCTTCATTTCTTCAATCATTTTGAAACGTAGTTCTGGCTTTTCCAGTCTTTCAAGCAATTTTTCCGTACCTCCATCATGTACCCATGGTGGTAAAATAGCGCTTAGCATTGTACTACCAGCGGTATATGGATATTGGTCAAAAGTAACTTCAAGACCGTTTTGACGCGCCTCATCAATTTTTTTAATAACCTCTGGTGATTTTGACCAGTTATCGCGTCCACAGTTTTTCAAATGTGAAAAATGAAGATGAGCTCCAACTTCTGTCATCATATCAATCAGCTCTGTCATAGACTCTAAAATTTCATCACCTTCACTGCGTTGATGAATAACAAGTGGCACACCATATTCAGCTATCACTTCACAAAGTGCTTTTAGTTCACGCATATCCGCAAAACAACAAGGCGGATATATTAAACCAGTTGAAAGGCCAACCGCTCCCTCTTCAAGCGAACGACGAAGTACATTTTGCATTTGTGCAATTTCCTCATCGGTCGCGTAGCGATTCTCAAGTCCCATTACTTCCATTCGAATATTGCCATGTGGTGCAAGCGTTGCAAGATTATAGCTTGGTTTTTTATCTTCGATTTGTGATAGATAGTCCCCTACTGTCATCCAATTCCATTCAATATCAGGAGTACCATCAAGTCCAGCTAAGTTTTTGCGCCAATTTGAAACATGCTCGTCCGGAAGTGGTGCTGCTGCGATGCCATCTTGCCCAAGAAGATCTGTTGTGATACCTTGACGAACTTTTGCTTCAATAATACCCTGCTCTAAAATAACCAAGTCTGAATGTGTGTGCATATCGATGAAACCTGGGCTTACGATATGTCGCTTGGCATCGATTTCTTTTTTCGCCTTTAAATCTGTAAGCTTCCCGATTTTTTCAATTTTATCATCTTGAATAGCAATGTCGCTATAATACCAAGGAGAACCAGTCCCATCAATGATTTTTCCGTTACGAATGATTAAATCATACATGTTCTTCACGTCCTTTTGATTGTGTAGGTAAAGCTGTTAATGCTGCCATAAGTGCTGCATAACCTGTTACCGCTTGCGTAAGTTGAGATAGTTGAATATATTCATCATCAATATGAGCCAGATATTCAAAAGATGGACCATATCCAATTGTAGGAATTCCGGCTTCTCCAGCAAAATGACTTCCATTCGTACAAAATGAGTAATGTGTTAATACAGTGGTTGGTTGAACTTGTTGTAATGCTTCTAATGAAGCTTTAACAAAATCTGCTTCTGCATCATACACCCATGCAGGGAAAAAACGTTCCGCTGTAATTGTGGCACCTGTATAACATTGTTCTGAACCTTTTGAGTAATAAGCTTTTGCTTGGAAGGTTGGATCTTCACTTGAGATTTCAGCAATTACTTGTTGAATGCTTGCTAGAATAGATTCCTTTGTTTCACCAACAAGAGTTCTACGATCGAATGTTGCCGTACAATTAGATGGCACAACAGATTTACCTGGATATGGAGCAGACTTAATATCTGTTAATTCTAATAATGCATCTCCTAAAACAGGATGATTGGGTAAGGGGACTTTTTTTACAAGATCCACTAACTTCATCATGTGATAGACTGCATTGACACCTGCTGAGGGATTTGATGAATGTGCCGGTTTACCAATCGTTTCTAAAATAATTTCTGCACGCCCTCGTTGACCTATTGCAAGTTGTAAATTCGTTGCTTCTCCAATAACAACATAGTCAGGCTTTTCTACTCTCGTAATGCTTCGCGAAGCAACTCCTTCAAAACATTCTTCATGAACACTGCAAGATACAATGATGTTCCCTTTAAATTGTTTGTTCGTTTGCTTAGCAAAATCGATGGCTGCGATAATCATTGCGCTCACAGCACCCTTCATATCGGAGGTTCCACGACCATACATCTTGTCACCCACGATTTCTGGATAGAACGGTTTTTTTGTCCAATGTTTGCTATTAACAGGGACTGTATCGATATGCCCATCAAATAATACAGTGGGTCCTTCATTTTTTCCTTTGATCTTCAGTAATACATTCCCTACTTCATCCACATGTACTTCATCAAAATATTTTGCTGCAAAGTCTTGGATTTCTTTTGCAACAGCTTCTTCCTCTCCCGAGTAACTTTGATGTTTGACAAGGGATTGGCATAATTCAATAACTAGTTGCGCTGTATTCATTTATTTGTTCCTCCTTGAAATTGGCATATTGACCATGCCATACAATGTTTTCATAAGAGTTTCGATCTGTATCACCTTCAGTAGAAATCACTAAAATTCGAGCATCTGCCCCTATATGCAAAGTTTCGACAATTTCATTTGAAGCTTGTAGTTGCAATGCATAATAGAGAAGTCCGAGTGTAACAGCACCTGATTCTCCAGAAATGACACGAGGATCACCCGTTATCGGATTGCCATATACACGCATTCCAAGTGCAGCAATTTCATCAGTACATGAGAATGCCGCAGTTGCCAAATATGACAATAGGTCATATGCAAAAGTATTAGGTTCCCCACAAGCAAGACCTGCCATAATGGTCTGCATATCCCCATCCATCGTTTTCATCTTGCAAGTTCTAAAAGATTCAAAAAAACAACAAGCTGGTTTCGCTTCAACAATTCCGATGGTTAAATCCCTCTGCAAAAATTGGTTAAGGCTTACAGCGACAGCTCCAGCAAATGAACCAACACCCGCTTGTAATAAAATATGTGTTGGTGGCTCTAATTGTTGTTCCTCTAATTGTTGAACGATTTCAAGTGCCAAAGTGCTATAACCTTGCATAATCCATAGAGGAATTTCTTCATATCCATCCCATGCAGTGTCTTGAATCATGATCCAGCCGTTTTCTTTCGCGAGCGTTGCACAATGTCGAACACAATCGTCATAATTCAAATCCGTTATTAATACATCAGCACCTTCCTCTTGAATCACTTTTAAACGTTGAGTAGTTGAACCTTTTGGCATCCGTACAACAGCTTTTTGCCCAAGCTCTCGTGCAGCCCATGCCACTCCGCGTCCATGATTACCATCCGTCGCCGTTATAAATGTGATTGGCTGTAATTTTTCTTCTGCTTGTTGTTTTAGCATGTCGAAAGATAAGTTTTCAAAAGGAAGATCGAGGACTCTCGCCATATATTTTCCAACTGCTACAATGCCACCTAATACTTTGAAAGCATTTAAACCAAATCGTTGCGATTCATCTTTTACCATGATAGAAGCAACTCCACATTTTTTTGCTAATTCCTTCAGTTCATAGAGAGGCGTTTTTGTATATCTAGAATGAGATTCTTGAAAATTTAAAATATTTAGAATTTCATGTTTTTGAAATGGTGTACGATGTCTTCTTTCCAATGGCTTTGGACCAAATGGATTTTTGGCTATTTGAATACCTATCATTTTCCCCTCCTAAGCAAGAATGCGACTTAAAAATGTATTTGTACGTTCATGTTGTGGATTACGCAGAACCTGTTCAGGTGTCCCATCTTCTACAATCCTTCCTTGATCCATAAAAATGACCCGATCTGCTACTTCATTTGCAAAACCCATTTCATGTGTAACAACCACCATTGACATACCGTTTTTGGCAAGATGGGTCATAACATTCAATACTTCTCCAACAAGTTCGGGATCAAGTGCGGAAGTTGGTTCATCAAAAAGCATTAATTCTGGTTCCATGGCAAGTGCTCGAGCTATTGCTACCCGCTGCTGTTGCCCTCCAGATAGATTAGAAGGATAAAAGTCAAAGCGTTCACTTAGACCTACTGTTGTTAATAATTCTTCTGCTTTTCTTTTTGCAGTCTCTTTATTTTTCTTTTTTACCCAGATAGGCGCTTCCATCACATTCTCTATAGCTGTTAAATGTGGGAATAAATTAAACCGTTGAAATACCATACCTAATTCTTGACGTATGCGTTTCTTCGACTCTTTCCCTTGTACAAGATCTTGCTTATAATACATTTCTCCTTCTTCAATTGCTTCCAAAAGATTCATACAACGTAAAAGCGTACTTTTCCCGGAACCTGAGGGCCCAATTATTACAGTGCGTTCGCCTTTTTCAATCTGCAAATTAATATCATATAATACTTGCTTTTTTCCAAAATATTTATTGACATGACGCATTTCAATCATAAACCCTCATTCCTTTCTCCAAGCGACTCGCAATAAACATTAAAACGGATGTAATGACTAGATAGATGGCTGCAATGATGAGATAGACCTCCAAACTATGGAAAGTTGATGTAATGATTGATTCTCCTGTTCGGAACAATTCCGTAATGGTTAATAACGATACCATAGATGAATTTTTAACCGTCATAACAAATTGATTGACCATAGCTGGTACTAATATTTTTAACGCTTGTGGACCGATAATACGATACATGGCAAGTGGCTTCGACATTCCCAGCGCGGCTGCCGCCTCATATTGCCCTTTATCTACTGCTTGTAACGCAGATCGTACAATTTCAGTCGCATAGGCCCCTGTATTCAAGGATAAACCAAGAACTGCAGCTTGAAATGGTGTAAATTGTACCCCTAATTGAGGAATACCAAAATAAATGATGAACAGTTGTACTAACAATGGTGTCCCACGAAATACCCAAACGTAAAATTCCGTTATTTTACGTAAGATAAAAATAGGCGAAAGTTTACTAAATGCACCCAAAATGGCCAGCACTAATCCGATGACTAAAGATAGAAATGAAATTTGGATCGTCATCCATGCCCCTTCGACTAAGGCAGGGATAAAAGGAGTTAATACTGAGAAGTCTAATCCCATATCATCTACCTCCTATTGATTGTTTTCTAACCATTTTTTAAATAGTTGATCTTTTTCCCCACTTTTCTCCATTTCGGCCAATACCTTATTGACCTCTGATATTAAACTATCATTCCCTTTTGAAGCAGCAATTCCTAGCTCTGAATGATCTAGCTCTTTTCCAACAATTTCGAGATTGCTATCAGGATATGTTTGGAAGTAACCTAATTGATTTAGGTAATCATTAACAACCACATCTACTCGACCTATTTCTAAGTCTTTTATCGCATCCAACGCTTCTTTGTAGGCTACGATTTTAATGTTAGCACCCTCTGCCTTTAATTTTTGTGCAACTTGTTCGCTTGTCGCCCCTGCTTTCACACCAACTTTTTTACCATCTAAATCTTTTTTAGAGGAAATACTTTTATCATTTTTTGCTTTAACAAGAACCATGCCTGTATCTAAGTATGGATCTGCAAAATCAACTACTTCTTTTCTTTCATCTGTGATATACATTGCCCCAATCACTAAATCCACCTGCTTGTTTTGTAGTGATGGTACAAGAGCTGTAAATTGCATTTGTTTCCACTCCACATCTACACCTAATGCCTTTCCAATCTTGTTTCCTAGATCAATATCATAACCAACTAATTTCTGTGTTTTTTTATCCAAATATTCGAATGGATAATAGTCACCAGTTGCAATCACGATTTTTCCCTTTTTCTTAATACCATCTACTGTGTTATCCTCTGAAGATGTATGAGCATCCTTCGCTTTTGAACTGCTGTCATTAGACCCACACCCAGCAAGTACTAAACATACTGTTGCAAGCATAACCCAAATGATGTTTTTCAATTTCATATTTTCACGCCTCCTTAGTGTTAAGAAAACTAACTTTAGTCTAGCTTTCTTTTATGAATAAAGTATAAAATGAATAAAAAAATCGCAAAAGTCTCAAAATGAGATAGATTTATATTAAAAACGTATTTATTTACGTTAAAAAATATGACATCATAGTTATATAAAACATCACATATAAATTATAAGTCTCATTTTGAAACAAAAATCTTATTTTGAGATTGGAGCGGAAAAATATGAACAATTTTGATCTAAAAACGATTCAATTGCCTATTCAGCAAATCGTTAATGCTATTGCTTCTGTTTTAAAGATAGAAATAGAGGTTGCAGATAAGCATCTTTTTCGAGTAGCCGGTACCGGTCAAATAAAATCGCAAATTTGGAAAGAAATGAATGGTGAGGACCTCATTTATAAACGATGTATTCAAACCAAACAAACGATAGTTATTGAAAATCCTGGATTTAACTCATTTTGTTCTGGTTGCTTACACTTTGGGCATTGTAAAGAGCATGGGGAAATTTGCTGTCCGATAATATTAGATGGTGAAGCTATTGGTGTCATCGGTTTAATTGCTTTTGATAAAATCCAGCAGCAACGACTTTTTACACATAAAGTAGAAAACATTGCATTTCTTGAACAAATTGCACAAATAATCGCTACAAAAATGCAAGAAACAAAATTTTACAAAAACTATATCGTTTCGCAAAAAAAATATCGACGATTTTTGATTACGTCGATACGGGTATTATTTCCATCAATCAGGATGGTGCATGTGAATATGTCAGTAAGGGAGCACTCCATATGCTCCATATGGATGAAGCAATCGAACCTTTTGTGCTGCAAC
This sequence comes from Rummeliibacillus sp. SL167, assembly GCF_007896505.1. Lineage (NCBI taxonomy): Bacteria > Bacillati > Bacillota > Bacilli > Caryophanales > Caryophanaceae > Rummeliibacillus > Rummeliibacillus sp. SL167. The sequence goes on from NZ_VCBM01000001.1 coordinate 1,289,796, forward strand.
AACTACTTGAACAAGCCGAAAATATACCCAATAGTGGCAGAACAGTTTTTATAGATATTCATGATACAATCCATAAATTTCATATGAAGTATCAAAAAATTGAAGGAAATCAAGCTGTCATTATGCTAGATAACCCTAAAAATATCGAATCTATCAGCCATTCACTACTAAATGTACCTTTGCAAAATCAAAGATTAATAGGAAATCATCCATCCATTCAAAATATCCGTAACAAAATGAGTAAATTTTCCAACAATTCTATGCCCATCCTTATTATTGGTGAGCAAGGGACCGGGCGGAGTTATATCGCAGAACTAATTCATCAGCAAAGCCCATTGAAAGACAAGCCATTTCATCGTTTCAACTGTTCATACTATTCTGAGGAACAACTATTAAAACAATTATTTGGCTATCATATGAATACTGAATATCTTAAAGGAAAACTAGAACTGGCACACCAAAGTACAATTCTGATCGAAGAAATCGAAACGATGCCGATTAATGTACAAGCCCGATTCATGAAATTTTTAGAAGATGGTCTTATTTTTCGAAAAGGAAAACTTTATCCAATCAATACTCGCATTATCGTTTCGTCTAACCACTACCTCATAAAACAAATGAAAGAAGGTCTTTTCCGTAAAGATTTATATTACAAACTTAATATTACACCTATCCATGTCCCCACCTTACACGAACGAAGTGAAGACATATTACCTTTGGCTGAAAACTTTTTGAAGCAAAATAGTCCAACTAAAAGTCGCCAGTTCTCTCGTGAAGCAAAGATCATTTTAGAAAATTATACTTGGCCTGGAAATATCAAAGAACTAGAAAATGTTATAGCCTATATTTGCGATATGACGGAAGATCCAATTATCTGTCCACAGCATTTACCTGAATTTTTAACAAGACTCGAACAGCAAAATAATATTGAGAAATTTAATCTACAAACGATTGAAATAAAGACCATCACTGAAGTCTTAGAGACCATCAAACGTGTTGGTGGTAGCAAGGATCAAGCTGCACAGCTTCTTGGAATTAGTCGAGCAACGTTATTTAGGAAAATTAAGGATTACCAAATAGGTCTATGATTCTGCATTGACACTCATATCAGCGTACATTTTGATACTATTTTTATTATCAAAAATGATATGTCAAACGTGTTTATAATCCAATTATATCCATAAAAATATGAGGTATTAGCTGATTTCCGCTACGGCTTGCACGACTCATGTGGGCGAATGCTGAGCCGCTTCGGGGCATCAGGCTGTTGGTCACGGAATCGTTGCCACAGGACGTGGCGCACTACAATTCCGCTCCTTCAATCGCTCCGTGCAGGGTCTCATCTGCTCGCTTTTCCCGTGGGACATTAAATTGGCTTCACTGAACTGGCACCGCACGAAGGAAATGCGTAGGCATTTTCGAGGACTTGAGCAAGCCGCAGCGAAGATCTACATAAAGTGAAACTGCCATCCATTGGTTTCTTTTCCCCCCACGGATGGTTCGCACGCGGCAGTTTTTCCTCCCTTTTCTATAACTTAAAGAAGGAATCTTGCTACCTGTTAAAGCGGGATAAAGGGAGCTAAAAATACAGCATTTTTTAATGGTACCAAATATTTACCCTAGTTTTTCCTAATCAATACACCTGATGATATGTAGTACTTTTCACTACCGTCGCATTAAAATAGCTTATTCTATCTGTATAAGCAGATTTTTCCACGCTTTATTTTTTAATTGAGTTAAGATAGCTATTCATCACTCTAAAATTGATGCGTACCCTCATTTAAATTTGAAATATTGTTTAATAACAAGCGTGTTGATTTTACAAAAAATAGGGGTGTCTGTTTAGTATAACTCTGTATTTTTAAGACCATTTATATAGATTGGAGCGGAGGCTTGCTCGACTCCCTCTTAAAATGTTGTTATATCAACGTTTGCTAGAGTTTTTTCGTGTGAAAAAAATTTTTTCTTGGCCAAGATAGAGTGAGACCCAGTTTGATATTCCCATTTGTTTAAATAAATAACAATGTTAGTGTACGCTCCCGCGGGAAAAGCGAATAGATGAGACCCCGCAGCGTAGCGAGGAGGCTCAGCATTCGCCCGCAGGAAAGCGAGCAAGCCGTAGCGGAAATCAACGAATCCCCCTATTTTTATGGATTAAATTGGATAATCAACACGCCTGGTTTAATAAAATACTACTAAGTTAGTCAATATACAGAATATACTTAATATGGTAAAAAATTTAAGCAAAATGACTTATCCCCCGATTAAATCCCAAATTAACGGCTTAAACATAGTTAATGAGTCATTAGACATTAATAAATAGGTAGATACAAACAGTTTATGCACTTTCTCAGCTCCTTCCTGAAATTTATGACTATTATTTCAAAAATAATATAAATTAGGTTATAATGTTAATAATAGTTAACTAGCATTCTTGATGGAGGTATTTAAATGTATGTAGGTAAAGTAATAAGGGATATTCGAATAAGTAAAAATATTCCTTCTAATAAAGTTTATAAAAATATATTAAGCAGACCTGCAATTGCAAAGTTTGAGAAGGGATTAAGTGACACCACTGTAGAAAAATTTTTTGAAATTATAAATGTACTGAACATCACCTTAGAAGAATTTGAAGTAATTTATAAGAATGATGGAAACAAGGATTTACTTTACACTCGAAAATATATAGAGGCTTACTATAATAAAAACGTAGCTGCTTTAAAACAAATAACATTTGACGCTAAAAGGGACTATCTTGTAACTGGTAATGAAAAGTTTAGACATTATCAAGCTTTAGTATCACTTCTAATAGATGATTTGAACGGTACCAATGAATATCGTGAAGAGTTAGATGTCATTCAAAACTATTTAATGAATTGTAATAGTTGGGGATACTATGAAGTTACATTGTTTACCAATACTTTAAGTTTCTATTCTAACGAGTTAATTGATTTGGTATATTCACGAGCAAAGAACACACTCCTTATGCTAAAAAATATAAAACGATACCGGAATGAAGTCGCATTAATGTTGTTTAACATATTAGAAATAAAAATAGTTTCTAAAAACGTTAATAGCGCTAAATTTTATTTAACTGAATTGAACAAAATTAAATTAGATGTAGTAGATAACATGTACATACAGGCAATGATAAAATATTTTACAGCTATCTTAAATTTAATAGATGGCAAGTGTCAGGAAGATGCCATTTTATATATAACTAAAATGTTTGACTTCTTAGGATTAGATTCAAAAAAAGATCAGTGTCTCAGTTTTTATAACAAAGTAAAAACACTATATAGCATTGCCTAATGATAGATCGAGATTCCTGCATCCTGTAAGATAAAATGTCTGAAAATATTGGTATTATTGAAATCATTTTTCTAACATCAAGATAATAGTTTCCTTTTTTTCATCAGCACTTAGATCAATACCGAAATAAGTAAATCATATACCTTCTAAACTGGAAATTTTCATGCTTTAAGCTTCACACTCCTAATCGATATAATATTCTTGTGAGAATAGACAAATTGACCAACTTTGTCGTATAAGTTAATTTAATGTTCTAAAAAGTGTACTGTGCTTTTTTGTTTAATAATTGAATCTAAAAAACTTGAGAAATAAGTTTTCTCAAGTTCCTTAATCTCTATTTGTAAAAAATTGTAGTATGATACATTTCATTAGTGTTCAAATTCTTCTATATCTATAACCATATTTCTTATAGAGCTAATACAAAGAAGTATTAACGCTAGAATAAGAATCAAACTTGCATTCATTATTATCGTACTTTTTAAACCTAAAATAGTCGGTAGCCATCCTCCTAGTAGGGCACCAATTGGCATGAAAATTGTAATTAATGTTTTGATAGTTGTATTCACTCGACCTAACATATTTTCAGAAGGAATTTTTTGGAAAGCAACCGTAAAAATAACATTTATGATTCCAATAAATATGCTAGCTAAAAAAGAAAAAATATAAATAAAAAATCCACCTATCGAAATTCCTACTAGCCACGATAGCCCATAAAACAAAACGGTACTTATAATAATTGAACCAATTTTTAGCTTTTTAGAAACGAAATTACTAATAATCGACCCTACCACACTTCCTAATCCGGAAACTGTAAGCAATAATCCATAAGAGATCGCAGATTCCGTAATTGTTGTTGCTATTGCTGGTAAATTTACAGTAAATGTTGCTAACAATAGATTTAATACAAGAAACGGAATAATTAACGCTAGTATCTCTTTCTTTTTAACAAACCTTAAACCTTCCTTAAGATCTGTAAAGTATGTGCTTTCTTCTTCATGTTCTAATTTCTTGGCATCCTGATGATCTCCATTTATCTTGAGTCTAAAGAAAAGTAAAGCTGCGAGTAAAAATAGAACCGCATTACCTAATAAAATTGAAGTTACGGAGGTAACAGCAATTAAAATCCCAGATACTGCATTAAAAAATAAATCTATCCCATCGGCAGCAATCGCCATAATGGAGTTAGCTTTTGTTAAATCCTTATTTACCACAAATCTAGGAATTAATGAGTTTTCGATAGGGTAAGTAAATTCTGAAAGAAAAGCAAGAAATGGGATAATGAATAAAATAATGTAGATCACAGTATCTCCACCAGAAGAATACAGTAAATATAAAATTAACATTAATATAGCCTGTAATAGGGTAAAAATAATTAAAAATCTCTTTTTATTACATTTGTCAATAATAGGTCCGTAAAAAAATGAAAAGACTTCGGGCAACATAAATAATGCCCCTGCTATTCCAGTAAATAAAGTATTTTGGGTTAATTCAAAAACTAACCACATTATAGTAATAAAATATAAACTATCTCCCATATTAACAAAAACCCGACCAAAAAAAAGGTTTGAAAAATTCTTATTTATAATCATATCTAATACCTTCAATTTTCTTATTTTTTGTTAAACTCCATAATTCCTTCGATTAAGGTATGTTGCTTTATTCCGTCTATTTTACCTGGAGCAATTTTTAGTACATTATCGGTTTTATTCATTTGAACGATCTCCATAGAAATGTTTCTAAAGCCAAAGCTGTTACGTGTTGGAATATGAATATGATTATTTTCTAAGTATGAATCAATGTACTCCATAAATTTATAAAAGTAATCATTACTTTCTGTCTTAACAAATAAGAATGGTGATTTATATTTTGGATTTAATAGAGAAGGATGGATAACTTCTAAATGGCTATTCTTCAAACAGCTTACAAAGAAAGTTACATTATCTAATACTTTATTAATATAGCAGGTGTGTTGATTATCTATTTTATTCCAATTAAATATAGACAAAAAGAGAGATTCCTCTTGTAAAATGTAAGTACGACCAAACATTTACGAAACGAGGAATCTCTTATGAACAAGCATACCACGTTCCAAAATATGATTCAAAACTTTCTTTCAGAAACCGAGCTACAATCCATTTTAAAAGAATTCAACTATGCAGAGACAGCGCGCAAATGCACCGTTTCTACACTCCTTTCATATCTTGTCGCAGCTGCGGCGAATGAGTGGAAAAGCTTACGACATTCGGCTGATGTAGGTGCCAGCTTTGGATTAGTTTCCGTCGACCATTCGTCCCTTTCTAAGCATATGAAGGCGCTCGATTATGCCATCATCAAGCGCATTTTTGAAGTCCTCATTGGGAAGTTGAATCGTGCTACACAACGGTCTTTGAAGATGCCGAAAACCCTTTTGTCCATTGATTCCACAACGATTACGGTGGGGAAGACACGCTTACCGTGGGCGGTTTATCACGGTGAACGTTCCGGCATTAAATTGCACGTTAGCTTCTCGAATGAAACCGGTATGCCTCTTCAAATCGTTGAAACAACAGGCTTAAAGCATGATGGACCCATAGGTAAACAACTCGAAGACAAGCGCTTTATTCTTGTCGGAGACCGCGCTTATTTTTCGATTGATAAAGTGGATTCGTACGTAAAAGACGGGCAAGATTTTGTTTTTCGTTTGAAAGACAACATACAATTTAGTCGTAAAAAATCACTCAAAGGCAGTCGTACCAATAGTTCTAACGTGACGGCTGATTTCACATGCATCATCGGTACATCACAAAAACAAACACAAAAGCGTCATCGTGTCGTTCAATTTACGGATTATGAAGGAAAAGAAATGCGTGTGGTGACGAGTTTGATGAATGTCACGGCGGAAGAAATAGCCAATATGTACAAGTCTCGTTGGGCGATTGAAACGTTTTTCCGCTGGATCAAACAAAATTTAAACGTACCTGTGTTGTTTGGCACGACGAAAAATGCGGTGTTCAACCAACTATTCGCAGCGCTCATTGCGTATGTTTTATTGAAATGGTTGTACGTTCAAGTTCGTAAACAAATCAACCGAAAACCCTTGTCACTCACAGGATTTCAGCGATTGCTTCTTTGTGATGCTTTGCCTTTTGAATGGCGGCTGACACTCAAAGAAATCATCGAAAGGCATCGTTTGGTTTATGATGAAACTGTATAATTTTGGTTAATCAACACACGTGTTGTTTCATAATAATCTCCTAGGAATACTCCATTTAATTCCCCTTTAAACATAATTCTCAATAAATGTAAAACATTAAATATAGTACTCATTCCACTAGAAAAAAACATTGAAAAACCCGAAAAATTGTTTATATTAGTATAATGTTTATCTTCCCAAGATCTATAATTGATAACTCTCTCGTACTTAAAGTCAACCTCACTATTGTTTAAGGTCCAAAAATCTTGAGGATATGAAGGAGACTTATAAACATGTTCTGTGTGAAGAAAACATTTCTTTTTCCACTCAAATCTAATCTCATTAGCAATCGCTTCTAAAATAGTTTCAACTTTTGACAAATCGTTAAAATTTAAATTATTAGGTATTTCCACATGATCGACATTAAAATTCTGCTTTAATTTAATTAATTCATCAAGTTCATTTTCTAATTCAATTTTCTTATCAGCTAAAGTAGAAATCACTAAATATCTTCACCCTTTCAACAATATCTCCTTCTATAAAATAATATTCTTTAGGAAAAGGATAATCATGTAAATGCTTAGAATTCGCTTTAGAGTATGCACCAACTGGACCAAATATAAAATTAGAATTAATCTTTAAATAATTTTTATCTAAGAAAATATTGTTAACAAAAAAATCAAGTTCATAGCAGGTAGATCCATGAATATTGCATAAAACAGCATTAGTATTATTTTCTACAGTTTTGGGAGGAAAGATAAGGTTTGGCTTATTCCAAGTAAAGGATCATTGTATAGATTGGAGTGGAGGTTTGCTCGACTCCCGTGGGAAATGAGACCCCGCAGCGTAGCGATTAAGGAACGGAGTTTAAGGGCACCACGTCCTGTGGCAACGACTCCGTGATAACATCCTGTTGCCCCCAGCATTCGCCCGCAGGAAAGCGAGCAAACCTTCGCTGTAATCAACGAATCTCTCTATTCTTATGGATTAAATCGGATAATTAACACACCTGATATGATTTTTAAATACCCGAGAATTCAGATATATTATCCAACCAAATGGTATTGATTGGAACAATTCAAAAACGAGCTGAAAACTATTTTCGTTTAGTAAAAGTGCTGGATACAAAAGGAAATATACTACATTTGATCACCAATAGCTTTGATTTAGAACCAGCAGAAATGTACAAATCACGTTGGACCATTGAACTTTTTTTAAATGGATGAAATAACATATGAACATCAAAAAGTTCTATGGACAAAGCGAAAAGACCATTTACAACCAAGTGTTTATAGCCCTAATTGTTTTCTGTCTATATGTGTTAGCTCAAATTGATTCGAAGAATGAACGGAAAATCCTACAAATAAGCCGTTATTTGAAGGCAACATTATGGAAGCCAGCACACCTGGATTCGGAAAATGAAAGGGAAAGTCGTACCCTAATCCATAAAGTCGTCGTTGCATCAGTTCAATTGTAAATAATATCCAAATTAATAAACCACCTTTAAGGTAGTATTAACTTTTTGGACCCAAAACCCTAAACGTAAATAGCGAAAATTTTCTTTTATACTAATGCAACACTAGCAGTGCTTTTTAATCAATCGAACCCCATCGCAAACCATTCCACATCTAATATGACTTCCGTATTTTAGTGTAAACTCAGTTGCGTTGAAAATTGTTCTAATTCAACCATTGCTTCACTGACCTTAGCTGGTGTAATCTCCCCAATTGGAATCACATGGATGGATTCTTGTGGGAGCGTTGCTTTTTCGGCTACTTGTTGAACCGCCTTATCCGTTAGCTCTTCAATGCCCAATTCTTTTAAGGATAGCGGTAAACCTAATTGTTGATAGAATGGGATAAGTGCCTTGATTTCATCCCAACGATTTTCCAATACTAATTGAACTAAAATACCATAAGCAACTTTTGCCCCATGCAATGCATGATGTGTTTCATCTAAAACTGTCAACCCATTATGAATCGAATGTGCGCCAGCTGTTCGTCCAAAATGATCTCCAAAGCCGCCGACCATTCCTGCGTAAACAATAATTGTCTCCACGACTTTAATAAAATCTTCATTCAATTTTCCATTTTCAATAGCATGAACAGCCGCAGCCGATGATTGTAACAATATGTCTTTACATTCCTTGGCAGCATAATGAGAAATCATCATTGGTACAGTTTTATGATCAATTGTTTTTAATTGAACATCTCCTTCGTACCATTTTGCTAATGTATCCCCTATTCCAGCTATAAACAAATCAATTGGAGCATGGACAAGTATTTCAGGCTCGATTAACAATAGGCTTGTAGAAACAGGGTAAATTTCAAAACCCTTGAAAGTACCAAAACTATCATATAATACGCTGATTGGGGTCCAAGGAGAACAATTAGAAGCTAATGTTGGGATTAGAATAACAGGTTTGTTGGTTTTATTTCCTGCTGCTTTCACCAAATCTAAAACCTTGCCCCCACCGACGCCAATAATTGCTTCATCATTATGAGCAGTGACTAAGTTTGAAACTTTCTCGATTTCATCCAATGAGCACTCCCCACTATATGTATACTCCTCTGTCTCGATTTCTTTTAAATTTGGCCAGTAATCTTTAGCTGCTGCCCATGATTTTACGCCATGAACGACCAAAACTTTTCTTAAATTTCTTTCTACTAATTTAGATTCTAAAAGTTCTAAAGCACCTTTTTGTAAAATATATTCACTCGGTGCACCATGTACATGAATTGTTTTCAATGCTTTCACTCTTTCTGTTATATAGAATACTTTACCCTACATTATAGAACTTCATTTGTATCTTTCAAAGATTATTTTATATATTTTTAAAATTATTTGATTATTTGAATCAATTTCATAATGCAAAATTCAGATAAAAAAACACGAACATTTCTTCACATATATACATCAATATTCAGATTTGTATGTTTCGTTCCAGACGGCGCTTTCCTTGTGCTTGGCTTCAATCTCCTCGAGTCAAATGAAACTTCACAAAGTTGGACGATTTTTTATCTCTGCTGTACATTAGACCGGACTTTACTGATTCTCTCATTATCTTCTTATTGAAATTTTGCAGTGGATATTTACGACTTTTGATCAATAGTATAGTCGCTTTTCTTATTTGAGTGATAAAAATTCATTTTAAAGCCATATTAAGGATGTTCTAAAAAGAAAGGAGAATTATGATGGGAAGAGACAACAAACAAGGTAAAAGTAAAAATAAGGCTTCATTGCCTCAGACACCTGCCAATCAAAAAATAGCTCCCTCTCAAGCAAGGGAAGAAGTAGCTAAAGAATTAGCTGAGCTAGAAAAATTGACCACTCACACTCACAATAGAAATCAACCAAAAAAGTAGGCTGTTTTCAATTGACGCACAAAGGACATCGTTACTTTACTAAAGGAATATCGAAGTGCTTGCTGCAGTAGATTCTCTGTCTGGATGATAAGGGGAAATTCATACAATCGGAACTTACTATTAAGATAAACCGCTTAGCAAAAACGGCTACAGTATGAAACATTGCCTTGAAGCAAGATCTGAATGAAAAAATGATTTGATACAAAAAAGTATCCCACAGACAATCCGTCTCGTGGGATTTTGTTATGATAAAATAACACTTTCTACAATTCATATTTTTAATAGAAAAAAAACCAATCTTTCCAAAAAGACAGATTACTCCCGTACACATAGTTTTTCGCAAAATTTACTATGTAAACAATAATTATTGCTACTACCTGAAATTTGTCTATAATTTGTGAACAAAACATGTTATAATATTATCTTGTAAAACTGATATAATAGAATGGTTAAGCTTTAATGGATATATTTTTTAGTATATAGCCATTTTGGTGTTCTTTTATATCTATGGTTCATTTACCTATTGAGCCCTTATAGCTCAGCTGGATAGAGCAAAAGTTTCCTAAACTTTAGGTCGCAGGTTCAAGTCCTGTTAAGGGCATCACCAAGCCATTCAAAGTCCCATTGGATCACATCCAATGGGACTTTTTCATTGATCAATCCTTTGAATTTATAAAAATCCACTCTTTCTGTCGATTTATTTGCCAAATAGATCGGCAAATTTATTTGCTCTTTCTCTGCGTTTATTCGCTAGTTTGATAGATTTATTCGCTCTCTCTATCTGTTTATTTGCTCTTTCCATACGTTTATTCGCTCTATTTAAAACTTTATTCGCCCTTACATCCATTTAAGTCATTGTTGCCGATCTAAAACTTTTTAGATTTTTGAAACAGTTCCATGCATTTTATTCTCTACTCAACGATTTTCGTATACCAAGCTGGATTGCCTTTTGTTGTTTGACTTCCTTTGCTCACATAGCGGAATGATACATTGCACGCTTCTAACTTTTCCATAAATGGTTTGATATCCTCATTGGCCACTACCCATAGACTACCATCTTGTAGTCGATAATCGACAATTTCAAAGCCTAAATCTTGTAAAAATTGAACGACTGAAGTTTTCCCTTGTATAACTACATTTTGAATGAGCTCTGACGGTATATCATTTAAATTTGAAATGGAGAAGATTTTAGATTCCTTATTTTTGTTCGTCAAAATGACGGCTGGAATTTTAGAAAGATCTTCTGTTTCTGTTGCGAATGCTTTGTTTAAAATCGCTTCTTCTTTTAGTGTGTCACGTTGGGTTACATGCTTTTGAGGATCTGAAAGTTCTTTTATTTTTTCTCTTGCACTAGATGAATGGGGTTTTTTTGTTTGGATCTGAAATTGTATACTAGGTTCTTGCTCATGTTTAACATTCAAATGGAAATCATGGAGTACTTTTTCATTTTCTTCTTCCCCAATTGGATAGATCCCCAATTTTGAAAGAGCTGCCCAAAGACCTTCCATCGTTTTTTCTTGATCAGCATAGAAATCTTTGCCGCTTACACGCCAGAATACCCAGCCAGCTTTTTCTAACGCCTCTTGTTTCAAGAGATTCTCTTCATATTTTTTGGTTCCTTGCCACTTTTCTCCGTCGCATTCAACAGCTAAGCGTTCACGAAGCCCTTCAATCACAAAATCAATTTTATAGTTTCCCACTTCAAATTGTGGAATCACATAATACCCTTTTGATAAAATCCATTTCAATACGTCGATCTCAAAAATCGATTCACACTGCGGTTCCAGCTGTTCTGCCCTTAATGGCAATTGCTCACGCACGAATGGAATATTTTTTGGAATCGATTGATCTTCGTCTTGTAATGTTAATTTACTGCCTTGCGGGAAACTTTGTTCACCAATCTTGAAAATCGAAATACCTCCATCATATAAAGAATTGTTTGGTACGTCTTGTATATAACGATGAATAAGTCCTGCCACTACATCACGATTAATATCGATTGTGGATGGAGGTGCTGACGTTTCTTTTCCTAAAATAATAGTCTTTTCGCCTCTTACTAAAACATTCAGAGTTGACAGATCATACTGAACGCTGCCATCTATAATAATAAGATCGAATTTTTCACTTTCAATTGGAAATGTTTGCAACACTTGTTGAATTGGCATGATCCAAACAGGAATAGTAGATTGAGCCTTTTTTAATGATTCGCGTGCTCCCTCTATAAACTTAAATGCATGCCTTCCCTTTCCAGATCCTATTTTTTTTCTGTAAAATTTCCAGTCTTTAAGCACGGATTTTTCTTCATCCGTCAAGCGCTCCAATTGAAATGCCCATGTTGCATCCTTGATAATCTTTTGTATTAAATTCTTTTGTGCTTTGCGTTCATATTGAAGCTGTTTTTTCAATGATCTGCTATTGATATCCCCATCCTCTTTTAACCATGTCTCCATTTTCTTCAGTGTAAATGCCTCTTGATAAAAAGTCGGTTCTAATTTGACTTCACCAAAATGATGGGTGATATACTCAACTGTCGATGGCAATTTCTCCGCTAGTTTATCTGCATGCTTTCTCCATTTGTCGATCGTCGGAATTTTTTGGTGTAGTTCTTTCAGATTTCGCAATAAAATTTGCCAAGTTTCAAAATCCTTTTCCAGCAACGCCGTTAAAAATTGATGGGTAATAGGATGAATATTTTCAATTTGCGTTAGATTTTCAAGTTTTTCAATTTCTTCCTCATAAGTTTGTTGCCATTTTGTAAATTTAATATAATTTAATGTATGATCAATTTTGACACTCAAATTTCCGTAAAATACTTCATCGAAAAGATCCCCTAACTGAAGGCCCTCTATTTGAAGCTTTGCAGATAACGCAGCATTTAATTCTACAATATCGATGATTTTTTCTAATATAGCCATTCTTTCTTCCATTAATTGAGGAAATTCCTGAGCGGTTATATCGATTTCTGGAATCCCAACTTCACTCATATTTTGATTGAATAATCTCGCTAACTTTGTAATCAGCCCTTTATATTCTAAATACTTTTCAAGGGTGATGATATCTTCTAATTTTCTAAGAGGCCTTCCATTTAGAACAGCTGTTTGGAATAAATATTTCGTTGATTTTCCTTTTCCAATGAAGAAAAAAGGATTCGGTTTTTTACCAGACAAAATACGTTCTCTCGCTATTTCTAAATCGTAATAAATCTCACTCATTAATTTTTTAGGCAATATGATTCTTTCATGTATTAAATCAGCATATAAAGAAGATGCTTTTTGATTATTTTGTACGATTTCATCAATAAGTTGAACCCAATACTCTTTTCGTTTCTCCGTTGAAAGTAAATCTCGGATAAAGGTTGTATAAACTCCGTCTTCTATTACATGGCGAGTTTCAATTATTTCTTCTACTATGTCCTTCATAATGAGTAATGTAGATTTTTTGGAAAATACGTCTTCAATAGGTAATATATAGTCCGTATCTATGTCTTTCGATATTTTTTCTTCTTCCTCTACTAATGTCCTAAATGCGGGTTTGCTTAAAAGATTATTTTGAATGGACGGTAAATTTATATGGAGTAACAATGCATCTTCTTTTGTCAATGAATTCTGTATCGTGCAAAATTCTGTCCATTCTTCAGAGCTTAATGGGAATTTCATAATAAGTGGGAGTTCATCTTTTAACCATTGATACGCCACATTTGTTTCTGCAAGACGTTTCGCAATATCATATTTAAACAATGGCCGATTGTCATGCAAAATAGGTGTCCCTTCCGATTTTGCATATTGTTTAAGGACTTTTTTACATATTTCTTCATTTTGAACACTTTGCTGTAATAATTGTTGGTTTCTTCGTACTTTTTCTTTCAATTCTTGAATATTGAGTGTTTCTGTCTTATCAGCAATTACTTGCAGAGACTGTTCAATTTCTTGATCAGAACTCTCATCATCTAATAGTGGGACACATAGATCTCGAATTTCTTTAGGTAATTGCTTCTTCAATCCACTCAAAGGGCTATCCTTTTGTGTGGTAATGAGGACCCTTTTTCCCTCCGTTAAATAATGGCTGACTAAATTGGCAACGGCAACCGTTTCGTCTGTATTAGGTGCGATTTGAACCGTCACGCTATGATTTTTTTCCACACGCTTCGCAATTTCCTTTTGTTGTTCAGAAGAAGATAATGGAAAATAGAGTTGATTAGCTAGTGTAGATTGTAGAAAATTAACCTTTTGTGATTTTGTTTTTGAGGCATTTCCTAAAATATTTCGTATGGAATTCGGTAGTTCCAGACTTTCTTGATCGATCGCCTTAATGATTTGCTTCAAATCACCTTTCAGAAGCTTATGATTATTTTGACGAACGATGAAATAGGATTGATCGATAATGACCGGAATATTTTTGCCATACAATCCACCTTCGTTTTCGATAAAACGCCCATTTGGATTTAAAAGCTTCGCTAATTTTTTCCACTCTTCTGTAAGTTCCGCTGTAAAATTTGTATTTTCTATTTTTTTAATAAAAGCCTTGAGATCATCATTATTTGGTATCGGTAGTTCATCCAATAAGTCTTCCTCGAATTTTAATCCTTTTGTTTCTTCTGTTAATACAATCATGTCCGTTTTTGCATTTTTTGAAATCAAAACTTTTGTCGTAAACAAAGGAAGCTCAATATCTTCTCCATCTGCTATCCCGCCCCATTTTAATAACCCTTTCGACAGCACTAATTCAATGCCATCACTTTCCTGTTCCCACTGATTGAAAATTTCAAGAAGTTCAGCATAAAAATGATTCGCACGATCAAACCGTCTTTTTTTGGTTGCCCATTCTTTCCACTCAGATAATTGTTGATCATTTTTGTTGTTTTTGCTTTCTTTAAAAATCTCTTCGATTTTTTTATGGTTTTGGATAGAAGCGATTCCTGATTGTTTATTTAGTTTAAAGTTTGACCATTTGACTAACTCAGGATACGGTCTTGGGCAAACAAGTACAGTATGTTTGAGGGTTGGTTTATGTATTTCCAATAAGTTGGATGGTTGCCCGCATTGATTACCAATCGTACATCCGTCAATTTCCGCTAGTTCATCAAAAGCCCATACTTTCTCATAATCCTGAATGGATCGAACTGTTTTATGATTCAAAGATGAAAGAGCTAATAAATATTCAAAAAAACGTTTCTCTTTATCATTTAATTGTTTCTGCACAATCAACACTCCTATCTTTTTTCAGGCATACACTAGGATCAATCATCTACACCCTTATAACTACTTAAATATATGCTTTAAAAAATGGACTATTCCTTGTTGCAGCGATAAATATCAAAAAGTGAAGTCTTCGTGCTTTATTATGTGAAATATTAATTTGAATAAAGTAAAGCTTCCATCAGTGGAGTTTTCTTCATCCCCCACCGAAATAATAGAGGAACGGAAGTGAAAAGCGCTACGTCCTGTGGCAACACCTGAGGGACCAACATCTTGCCCGACCGAACCAATCGGACTTTTATGGGCAATGGATCTCACCTATCATCTTTCTCGTTTCTTTCCAATCCTTTTGGTGGGAGTCTTACTGCTCGTTAATGCGGGATAAATAAACAACAGTTTGCACCCCGAAATGGTGTTCCTGAATACTTCTTAATATAAGATAAATGTTTACTGGACAAACGCATAGGCACATTTTTTTGTATAACATATCTTATACATATCATTTAAAAAGCATGCTAAATAAGCCATGTTCTTTTTTTAGAAAATTTTCTTTCTAAAGAAGGAATATTGACAAACGGGTAGAATATATTATTATAGTATTCAAAATTTTCTTTCTAATTATGTATTTTTCCATTCACCATGATTTAACCTAATAGCATTTCATCCAGTCATCTAGATGTCATATCAATGTCCATCATTTTTTCACAATCCTGAGTTCTATTTTTACTATTTCTGCAATATCATACATAAACAAATTTCTGTTTATGAAATTATAAAAGGAGATGATCAATATGAAAGTAGTTTTAATCAACGGCCAATATCTCGCAATTATCAATGATTCACAAGTAATCGAAACAAAAGAGTTACCAGAGGGAATGAATCTTGGCGTGATGGGAGAAGTCGAATATGACCACCAAACAGGACAGATCATTGTAGATGGACAGATTTTATAATCTGTATCCATCTTTTTTATTACTGAGGATTCGGCCTCTATCCACGGAAGACTCGGTTCTATCCACGGTTTAGACAATCCTATCCACGGAAAACTCGGTTCTATCCACGGTTTAGACAATTCAATCCACGGAAAACGCACTTCTATCCACGGTTCAGACGATCCTATCCACGGAAGACTCGGTTCTATCCACGGTTGACGATCCTATCCACGGAAGACTCGGTTCTATCCACGGTTGACGATCCTATCCACGGAAGATTCAGTTCTATCCACGGTTTAGACAATTCAATCCACGAATAAGATAGCCCAATCCACAGAATAAGCAAAACCTACAAATTTTTTACATAGCCTTTTCTGAATGTATATCTATCGTTAAAGTAAGCCTCACACAATGGCGATTTTCTTTATTCCTCACTGTATTTGACTCAAACCAATCAGGATCTTATAGGCAACGAACCTATGCTTATTTACTAGAATCCTATATATAGGATTTTACTCCTCACGTAAATGTAAAATAAAGTGAAGCTTCCATCAGTGGGGGTTTTCTTCATCCCACACTGATCTAGAAGAACAGAAATGAAAAGCGCCACGTCCTGTGGCAACGCCTGAGGGACCAACATCTTGCCCGTCCAAACCAATCGGACTATTACGGGCAGTTCATCCCCCATCTATCTTTCTCGTTTCTCTTTATATCTTGAGATTGGGGTCTTACTGTCCATTAAAGCGGGATAAATTGTATACATATCCACCATGATTTACATCTTTTTAAAGTCAATACATCAATCACATTCCAGCGAAAGATAAAGAATTCTTGATTTCAAATAAAAAAATTGGTTATCATAGGAAAAGGATTGATTTTTAACTATGATGTACATCTAAAGGTGTGCGGATAGCAGTTGGGAGAGAATATATGCGCAATATTATTACGATTATAATTTCCTCTATTTTGATGGGGTTTGCTTATAATTTTTTACTAATACCTCATAAAATCTTAAGTAGTGGATTAAGCGGGATTGCCATGATGCTTGGAATCATTACACCTTTCAATACAGGGATATTGAATTTTTTATTAAACTTACCTTTGCTGATTATCGGATACAGGAAATTAGGAAAACGATTTATTACTTATACTATTTTGTCAGTAGTCGTGATTTCTGTCAGTTTATTAGTAATACCCATTCGTGCCATATCAAATGAACCTATTTTAGCCTCTCTTTTTGGTGGTGTTATTATCGGAATAGGTGTTGGGTTGATCTTTCGTGCATCAGGTTCTTCTGGAGGATTCGATATTATTGCGATGTTGTTGACGAAAAAAAGGGATCTCCCTCTCGGCACAATTATTTCAATGATGAATGGAATTGTTGTGTTGATCTCAGGTTTTATCTTTAGTTGGGATGCTGCCTTACTAACATTGGTGTCCATTTACGCTTCTGGCAAAACAATTGATCTCATTCATACAAACAACATCAAACTTACACTTATGATCATTACTTCTAAAGGTGATGATATGAAGGACAAGCTACTCACGAAACTTCATCGAGGCATTACCATTATTAACGGTGAAGGTGCTTATACTGGCGAAAATCGTCAAGTTCTTATTACGGTTATTACACGCTATCAATTGTCAGAAGTAAAACACATTGTTCAAGAAGTAGACCAGCATGCATTTGTGAATATTACAGAAACAAAAGAAGTCATTGGAATGTTTAGTCGAGGATAAGAAGATCATGTGAAACTTCACACAGTGGAGGTCTTCTTTATCCTCCATCGTATGAGCTGAACCATTCGAACAATTTACAAACAATGGACTTCTCTTATTCTTTTGCTCGTTTCTAGAATCTTAACGAGCTATACATGGAAAAGATCGTTTTCCAATTAAAAAGAACCAAGAACTTTGTTGTTCTTGGTCCCCTTATTCTTAAAAGAATTATCACTTTTAGAGCGTTATGAAAGTCTTCCTTTAAAATCCTCATAATTAAACTGATGGACAATACGACAATCTCCATTTTTATCCTTGATCACAAGATTTGGTAATGCCATTCCATTAAATGTGTTCGTTTTAACCATCGTATAAATAGCCATATCTCCAAATACGAGTCGATCACCATTTTTTAAAGGCTGATCGAAAGAATAATCACCAATTATATCTCCTGTTAGACAAGTTGGCCCACCAAGGCGATACGTATAAGCTTTCTCCCCTTTTTCACCTGAGTCAAATAATGGAGGGCGATACGGCATTTCCAATACATCCGGCATATGGCAGCATGCAGAAGTATCCAGAATGGCAATATCCATATCATTTTGAAGCGTATCAAGCACTGTTGTCACTAGGACACCAGCATTTAGTGCAATGGCTTCACCTGGTTCAAGATAAACCTCTACATCATATTTTTTCTGAATTCTTGTGATACACTCTTCCAATAAAGGTATATTATAATCTTCTCTCGTAATATGATGCCCACCGCCAAAGTTGATCCATTTCATTTGAGAGAGCCATGGACCAAATTTTTCTTCAACCGCTTCTAAAGTAGTCGCCAAATCATCCGCATTTTGCTCACAAAGTGTATGGAAATGCAAACCTGAAACACCTTCAAGCCATTCAGGGCGAAATTGGCTGATTGTTACACCAAATCGAGAGCCCGGTGCACATGGATCATAGATCTCATGACCCACTTGTGTTGAGCATTCAGGATTGATGCGCAAACCTATGCTTTTTCCTGCGTTCAATACCTTATCTCGATATTTTGCTATTTGTGAAAAAGAATTGAAAACAATATGATCGCATAATTCGAGTATTTCATCAATTTCATCTTCGCGATAAGCTGGAGAAAAAACATGATTTTCTTTCCCCATTTCTTCATATCCAAGTTTCGCCTCATATAGGCCGCTACCAGCAGTACCACTTAAATATTCGCCAATCATTGGATACAATTCATACATCGAAAATGCCTTTTGTGCGAGAAGAATCTTACATCCCGTACGATCCATGACACCCTTTAAAATTTGAAGATTTTCTTCAAGCAGGTTTTCATCCACTACAAAACTTGGTGTAGGTATTTCATTAAACTTCATCTTAGTCTACAAGCTCCGGATCAAAACTTTCTTTCCATGGAAGTCCCCATTTATTGAGTGCATCCATGAATGGATCTGGATCGAATTCCTCAATATTGTAGACACCTTTTTTATCCCATGTACCTGTCACTAACATCATGGCACCAATCATAGCTGGCACGCCTGTTGTGTAGGAAACTGCTTGTGAACCTACTTCTTTATAGCATTCTTCATGATCACACACATTGTATAAATAGTATGTTTTGTCTTTACCATCTTTTTTGCCACGGAAGATACAACCTATATTTGTTTTACCCTTTGTACGTGGTCCAAGTGAAGCTGGATCAGGTAGCACTGCTTTCAAAAATTGTAGTGGGATGATTTGCTTTCCTTCAAATTCAATTGGTTCAATAGAAGTCATACCAACATTTTCTAGACATTTTAAATGGGTTAAATAGCTTTCGCCGAAAGTCATAAAGAAGCGAATGCGTTTAATACCTGGAATATTCAATGCAAGTGATTCAATTTCTTCATGATGCAATAAATACATATCTTTATCGCCGATTTCGGGGAAATTATAGACACGTTTGATTTCCATTGGCTCCGTTTCTACCCATTCACCATTCTCCCAATAACTACCTTTTGCAGAAACTTCACGAATATTGATTTCTGGATTGAAGTTAGTTGCAAATGGATAGCCATGATCCCCGGCGTTACAGTCAAGAATATCGATATATTCAATCTCATCAAACTCATGTTTTAATGCGTATGCAGCAAATACACTTGTGACACCTGGATCAAAACCGCTACCAAGAAGTGCTGTAATACCCGCTTCTTCAAAACGTTGACGGTATGCCCATTGCCAACTATATTCAAATTTTGCAGTATCTTCTGGTTCGTAGTTTGCAGTATCTAAATAATTTGTTTTCGTTGCAAGACATGCATCCATAATCGTTAAATCTTGGTATGGTAATGCAAGATTCATCACGATATCTGGTTTTACTTCGTTGATCAAAGCAATAAGTTCGTCCACATTATCTGCATCTACTTTTGCAGTTGTAATTTTTGTTTTCGTTTTTCCTTCTAATTTCTCTTTTAAAGCATCACATTTTGCTTTTGTACGGCTTGCAATGCAAAGCTCCTCAAATACCTCTGAATTTTGACAACATTTTTGGATGGCAACGGAAGCTACTCCTCCGCAACCGATAACTAATGCTTTTCCCATTTTTTTCTCTCCCAGCAAAGTAGATTTTCAAAGTATTTATGGAAACATAACAGGTAGAATACACACTGAATATTCCCGAAAACTTACTGTGAAATAGCCTAAAATGGATAATAAAAAAAGCAAATGAAAACGCATCATAGCGCATCACTTGCTTTCGATATAACGATAAGATAAAGAAAAGCATACACATACATGCACGGTACATCGTTCTCTATTTTCACCAAACAATGTTTTAGTAGATTCGCTCTTCTATATCCATTCATATCAATTTATATCATTTTAGATCAGAGTCTATATAGCAAACAATTACTTTTACCACTCTTATTGACCGTTTCACAAGTTGATGTGCATTTGCACTGGTTGTAAAGTAACCAACTTATAAAATTTGAGCATTTGCTCAATCAATAAGGCAACGAAAAAGTTGCCAATCGGCATTTGACCCGGCACACCGTTGCCTTAACTCTCCAAAGGAAAGTGGTCAAAATTATCTGCTTGGAAAACCCTGATACTTCAATATCTGCTTTCCAAAATCATAACTTCATCATCATAACAACTAATCACTCATTTAGCAATAGGAAAATAAATATTCGTTCAGAATAGGGATAAAACCGTTTGGCATGTGTATCAAAGACATTTTAATGATCTATTTTATATGAAATTCATTTTATCTAAGGCTTCATGAAACTCAATTTTGATTCGCAATGAAAAAGTCACTTCCTTATCGAAATAGAAGTGACTTTATCGATTATTAGAAATTTAATTTGTTAAATAATCGGATATGGAAAATTTTATGATAAATTACAAAATAAAGTACAGGTAACGCAATAAGCATCAACATTGAATACTCTACAGGTAATGATGTATTGATCACATTGCCGATGACAATAAATAGAAGCGTAGCAACCATAAATTTGAACATTTTTATTACCTCTTTTCAGTTAGTTTCATATTAACGATCATTTTACTCATGACTCAAATCACGATCATGTTTCAAAAAATTTATATATAATATCTGTATTCGTTTACATTTTACATCATTATGGCTGTTTTGTGAATAAAATGTGTAAAATTTATTTCAAAAAATCGAACATTTTTATTTGTTCTTAAATTTGTCAATAGTCAGGTGCTTGAAGCCATTTCATAATGCGGAATTCAGGTAAGCAATACGAACATTCCCCATCAATATGAACATTCATATTCAGACATATGTGTTCCGCTTCAGGCGGCGCTTTCTACGAGCTTGTTCTTAATCCCCTTGACCTAAGCCCAGAGTTTCTTCCGCATCGACAGCGTAAGCGACAAGACGTAAAGCCATTGTCACAGGACTTTACCAGAGATAGCTTTGAATAGGGTAGTTAATATGTGAGAAAATTAAACGCCTACTTTGTAAAAAACAGGTGATCAATCATTTTATCAAATACTGTAAATATCTATGATAGAATTATTAGCATTCAATCCATTTGCTTGTTACAATGATTTTGTAATGACTAAACTTATAGGATGTGATCCTCTTGATTAATTTGTTGATTTTAAAATTTTTAGAAGACATAAAAAATGCAAAAGAATACAGTCATTTTCCAAAAGCGGATCAGCAACGTTTAGATGAGATTATACAATTCGTTGAAAATGGAAAAGATGTTACATCTCTATTTCAAGAGGTACAATCAAACAATAAACAATTGGCTCAATTGACGCTTGATGATCTATTTAGTGATGAAACTGAAGATTTTGAACCAATTGAAGGCATTATGCAATTAAAGATTACCTTAAATGGAGCTAAACCCCCTATTTGGAGAAGAATTCTCGTTGATCCTAATATGACTTTTGATGAATTGTACAATGTCATTCAAGTATCCATGGGATGGACAAACTCTCATTTATATAATTTTAATTATAAAAATATTTATATCGAACCAGAAAATGATGAGTTTGAGTTTGACTTTGGTTCACCATTCGGTAAAGAGATATTAGATGCAGAAATAACCATAATTGGTGATCTTCTCTCACATGAAGGGGAAAGCTGCATCTACACTTATGACTTCGGAGATAATTGGGAGCATACAATCAAAGTAGAAAAAATAATTTCTGATGAAAAGTCAGAAAATGACGAATTTTTTGTTCCTCGCTGTATCAAAGCAAAGCGTGCATGCCCTCCAGAAGATTGTGGAGGTATTCCAGGATTAACTGAATTAGAAAAAGTGTTGGCTGGTCCACAAACAGAAGAACAAGATTCTCTCAAAATTTGGGTTGGTGAATCTTATGATAGTGAAAAAATAGATCTCGATGACATCAATCAAAATCTACAGAAATTATATAAAGAGCTATTCCTGTAAACTGGTAAACAAAAAACGCCTTCCTATTCTTGAACAATTGGTTCAATAGAGAATGGCGTTTTGATTAAAATCCAAAGTTTGGATGAAATATGCAATCATCCTAAAATGTATTTTTGCTGTTCGTCTTTTGGCACCATACTCCCGCCAGTTGCCCAGACGATATGGGTGGCATTTGGATTGTCGGCTGCGTCCTTCAATTGCTCTAGTCCAATAAATCCAGCCACTGCGGATGGCTCTACAATAATTTTTTCCATTTGATACAATGTTCGAACATATTGGGAAAGCCGTTCATCTGAAATTGTCATGATGCCATCTAGTAATGGTTCCATCTGTTGTCCAACAAACGAGGAAGGCCGCCCCACAGCTAAACCGTCCGCAATGGTTAAATTAGATAAACCAATATCTTGGACTGCGATTTTATCATGTAAACCAGTTGCCATTCCTAAAAGCATACACGGAGACTCTGTTGGCTCTACAAAATAGCCATGTACATTTTCTCCAAAGCTCTCTTTCAAACCATATGTCACGCCACCTGGCCCACCGCCAACCCCACATGGGATATAAACATAAAGGGGATGATTTGCATCGACCACAATGTTCTCTTCTTGAAGTTGTTGCTTTAATCTTCTACCAGCTACCGCATAGCCTGCAAACAATTGTTTAGAATGCTCATCGTCGATAAAATAACTGTTTGGATCTTTTAATGCTTCTTTCCTGCCCGCATCAACAGCTAAAGAAAAATCTCCACTGTGTTCCACAACCGTTACACCTATTTTTCGTAACAATTGTTTCTTCCACTCTTTTGCATCATGAGACATATGTACATTTACTTTAAACCCTAAAGTTGCGCTCATGATTCCAATACTAAGCCCTAAATTCCCTGTGGAACCGACCACAATTGTGTATTGGCTCAATAATTTCTGAATCGGTTTTGTGGTAAAAATCTTATAATTATCCTCTAAACTTACAAACCTATGTTCCATCGCAATTTTCTCTGCTGCATAAAGCACTTCATGAATCCCACCACGCGCCTTGATAGAACCGCTAATAGGCAACGCATCATCTCGTTTTACGTATAGTTTACCTTTAACCCCTAACTTTTGCTGCATGACTGGTACGGCTTGCAATACGGATTCTACTTTCCCATCTTGTTTTTTCGTTTCAGGAAAAACCTCTTGAAAATAAGGGGCAAATCGCTTTAAACGCCCTTCAGCATCATCAATCAGCGCTGAGTCAATTTGATAAATCTCTGACTTCTTTTTATTTTTCCAAACAATCATCTTTTTACTTTTCAATTCATCGATTAAGTTCTGAAAAGGTGATAAATCCATTTTTCATCCCACTCCCTTTCACCTCATATCATCACTTTATGAAAAATAGCCAAAAAAATCTAGTATTTCATCAACATTTTAAGATGAAATACTAGATGACTATTTAAATTTCTATATAAAGTGAAACTTCGCCCAGTAGGGACCCTCTCTATCCCCACTGAGTTAATCCATGAATCAGTCAAACGTTATATAGATGTTTCGATCCAAGATTTTCAGGTGTATATGCAACAAGAAGGTCCCATAAAGGAAAAAATCGAGCGAATGCAATTGCAAAATCAAGAATCATACGGAGTCCTATCTCCCTCTATGATAGAGCGGTTAATCGCTAAAGACGAAGAGATCGCCAGCTATATTCAAGAAGAAACTAAAGAAAGAATTATTCCACTCCTTGTTCAAATGATTGATACAGGGAAGAAAAATGGGGAAATATCCAAAAAAATAACAGCAGAAGGCTTTTTAGTATTTATTAACTTTATGATGCTGCATTATGAGGAACTTCTGGACATTGTTACACAACAGGATAACACCGACTTAATCAACAGTCTCCACCATATATTTTTATATGGAATATGTGGGAAAGAATGGAAATATATTGTCATTACTTACGATAGAACATGCAGTATGTTCTTCATCTCCCATTGAGTGCTAGTAAAACCATCGCCTTTTTAAGGCAGTCGATCCCACATTCTTATACTCTACTTATACTGGAATCTTAAGATAAGGTCCTACTTGCTGCCCATTAATATAGGATAAAGTGAAACTTCTTACATGCCTTACACTATGCCCACGAAATTGATTACATTAGATCAAAAAATAAAAGCGATTGTTAAGAATTTTATTTCTTACAATCGCTTTCTTAATCATATTTTGTTATAACTCTTATCAAATTTTTACAGATCCTTTTCCTTATGACTATTTGACATGATTTTCTACCCTTCTCATAGGATATCTGTATGATGGGCAAAATGGTTACTCCAACATCCACCATATGGCAAGTTATTTTAGGTAACATTGCTTGACGGGCAATCATATCATCTTCTTGTAATCCTATTAGATGTTTCAATAATAATCGATGAGCAATTTT
This sequence comes from Rummeliibacillus sp. SL167, assembly GCF_007896505.1. Classification (NCBI taxonomy): domain Bacteria; kingdom Bacillati; phylum Bacillota; class Bacilli; order Caryophanales; family Caryophanaceae; genus Rummeliibacillus; species Rummeliibacillus sp. SL167. The sequence goes on from NZ_VCBM01000001.1 coordinate 1,314,816, forward strand.
TGAAAGCAGTTTTTGAAAGTTCATGGAAATAGTGAGATCCCTCTATACTGATAATGTTCTATTATTTTAGATTACTCCTTTCCCTTTGATAAATCCAAAATGACATTTTCAAGCTTTTCAAATTTCTTTTCAAAGCGAAGAAACAGATAAATGGTAATGGCAATCGGAAAACCAAAATTTCCTAGTAAGCTGACCCATAATGGGAAATCTGTAGCATTCATCATCTCACCTCCCTCTATGAATGTTGATATATCAACGGTTTGACCCGTTTTACATAATTTTAAAAATTTTTTAACATGACAATTTGGCATCAGGTTTCGCCTTTTCTAAAATTTTTATCAAACATATCAATCAAGAAAAATTAGGATCAATACTGGCTAATCACAAGTCAATAATTCTTGTTTCCAGTTCACTAGTTACGGATTGCTCAACTCTTCGAAAATGCATATGCATTCCCTTCATACGGTATTAATCAAAGAAGTAAATTCAAAGTCCCGCAAGAAAGCGAGCAATCCGCAGCGAAAATCAATTGATGATGCCTTTTATAATGGATAACACCAGATTATCAATATGCATGATTTTTTAAACATCATTACTTAACTACTTTATAACTCTCTTTATAGTGATTTTGCCTTTCGTAAAATCGCCAAAAGCCATCCAACTCATCTACTTCATACATTTTAATAATAGAAATCAGTTTAAGTTCTAGCTCTTGTTCGATATCTACTCTATTCTGGAATTTTGTTTGTTGAAGGGATTTTTTAATTTTAGGTTTGAAAGCTTTTAATATCTTTTCAACTGCTTCAGTGTCATTTTTGGAGTCAATTGCCAACTGATACAAAGTTTTCGCCATGAAATCTCCTCCTTTTTAATTAAAGAATACATTTTTCTAGTGTAATGTTTAAATCTCCTCTTATTCTCTTTAAGGCTTTATTCCGAGATTTTGAAACCGCTTGCTGAGATTTTTTTAAGTGTTTTCCAACTTCAGAATCAGTCCATCCTTTAATATACACAAGATAGAGAATATGTCTTTGATTTGGGGTCAACCTTTTCACTGCTTCATATATTTTGGAATCTGTTATATAATCTAAAATGTTATCTGATTTTAACTCAAAGTCCTCATGATAAATCGTCATATCCTTTAATGACATATCTGAATCTTCTTTTACAGGCTGATCCAACATTATTGGAAACTGATAATTCAATTTACGAATTTTTTTATCTAAATTAATTGCGTGAAAATAAAGTGTTGAAGAGATATACGCCGTAAAACGAATATTGAAATAAAACCCTCGGAATGCCTGATCTAATTGTTCCTTATTTTGACAAGTTGGATCACAAATGGACTGTTTAAGTAATTGATAATTCGCTTTTTTTGATAAAAAATCCTTAATAATTGGATTATTTAAAAACGTTTTGTTTTCCTCAATAAATTTGCGAAATTTATAGCAATCATTATTCTTTTCCAATTTTAATCCCCCTTTTCTAAAAGATCAGCTATCGTAAACACTGCAGCTACTATTTCTTCTCCTCAAAACCAAAATAGCAAATAATTATCAATAAATTATTGAAACCAGTTATTTTGAATTACTTTATTAAAAATAATTATTATTTTTTTTTGAACATTTAATAAATAAAAGAATAATCTAGAAGAAAAATAACAACCTCCCTTCAATACTTATAAATCTCTATAATAACATTTTAGTAATTTTTTTCAAAAACATGCAAGAATATTGGAGTTTTTTATGTTTATTCTTTCATTGATATTCAAATTCCTCCTTAAATGGTTTTTTTTACAAAATAAAACAAAAACGAAACATGTTGCTACTTAAAAAGCAATACTTTCTGACATTTGCTCGCCCTTTTTTCGACCTAATCATGATTCGATCATTTACTCAATCAAAAAACAACACGAACCTATACTCAACTGCACCTCCAATTGTTAGATCGTGTCTAACAATTAGGATGAAGTTCAACTTTACACATAGGCTGTGTTGTTTTTTGTAAATGCTTATTATCATACAATAACAGGCAATAGCCCCTACTCCAACTACTATAGATGCAAGTCAACTTTCATAGCAAATGCCCTACTCCCAATCTGTACAGAAAAAAGTGCAGGATCACTGCTTCCTAAAAGTCGATTCTTTGAACCAGCACCAGAGAAAATGATCACTAGGTGATGAAGTCTCACATAAACCCGATTGAATAGGAAAAACGCTTACTAGGTGAAGTCTCACTTATTGGGCGTAATCACCCGTATAGTTGACTAGTGAACAGGATTGCACACCTGCTGTTTGATCGATTGTTTTCATAAACGCAGTATTGTCATCAACGATATTGATCTCCAAAGTGATCTCTGTAAAACCATTTCGAATAGATTTAGATTTAAGTTTTGTATTAAGTTTTCGCAGTAATACTCGTAATTCATCTGTCGCTTCATCCGTATGACGTACTATTAGCAAATAAGCTTCATGTTTTGTTTTCTTTTTAGACAGCCATGCGATCACAATCCCAAAGACTAACGAGCCAATAATGGATAAGGGATACATTTTTGCCCCTGTTGCAATACCTGCAGCAATCGCCCAAAACATGTAAACAATATCCAAAGGGTCTTTTACAGCTGTTCTAAAACGAACAATACTTAATGCCCCTACCATCCCTAAAGACAAGATGATATTCGTGCTAATAGTCATAATGATCAATGTGGTGATCATTGTCATCAGTACAAAAGAGACATTGTAGTTGTAACTGTATACAACACCGCGAAAATATTTTTTATAAATCCAATAGATAAACATCCCAATTCCAAAAGAACAAGCTAAACCTAATAATATATCAATATAAGATACCGTCCCAAATGATTCAAGATGGAGTACACTTTTTTTAAAAAAATCCTTAAAGCTTAATGTATCATTCATATAAATTCCCCTTCAATTTTCTACTTAAAATTTTGTATGGTCACTTCTCTGCATAGAACATATTTAGAAATGGCTGAACGTACAATCCTTTCTGGCTGCAACAATTGACGGATGACATCAGGCAGAAAATGATCAAATTTCACCTCTAGAATCACTTGTTCAGGAAGCAAGACTTCTTGTGAAATTGGCTTGTCATCAAACAGATCAATTGTATTGACGGTCGCCTTCAATTGTTTATCAAATGTAATTCGGACATTCCCTGGTTCATAAATATATGCCTCTCGAATATAGTCAACGATTACGACAGGTTGAAAATTTCGATAAAGCAACTCTGCATAAAAGTCTCTTAGTAATGGCTTTTCTGTATCTGCAAGTATTTCTACATTGCCTTTTAAAATGGCATTATATTCTTTTTTCGTAAGAGGAGCAGATTCCTTGCATATAAAATCCCCCCTCTTACTTTTTCTTTCTAATGTAATTTTTTTGTCACTGCCATTGTAAATACGGATACGGTATTTTTCTCTATTGAAAATACCATTATTTTTATCATAAATGGCATGCTGATGAATTCCATCAAAATACAAACTAGAGATACGATACCCCTCTTCATCGTTTGAATAAGGGTCGAGCGGCAAAAATTCAGAAATTTTCCTTCTTAGCGCGTTATATTCAAGTGCATTTAAATAATATTTCAATTCATGTCTAAAACTCTTAGCGAAAATACTCATATCAATCAACCTCGAAATCTCTTATTCCATGAAACTCGTTTCCTTCTTCATCTGTATACATATCGAACGAAGATTGCTGATGACCTTTACGATCTCTTACTGTCACTTTCCAAAAATATGGACCTTCAGCAGGCTTTTTCATGATGAATTTATTGGCTCGTATATCTTTTTTCATGGCGATGATCTTTTTCATATATGGATCTTTTGCAACTGTAATCGTGTAGTATAAATCATCGCCCTGTAAATCGAATGAAACATCCCAAGTAAATAGAAGTTTCGTACTCGTTTGTTCGACATCTCCCATATAAAAAGGTTTAGGCTTTTGTAAATCTAGATAGTATCTTTTTTTAGCTCTTTCAGGAGTACTCGTTATTAATTTTATATCCTCTTCGTATTTTGCATTTTCAATCGGTAAATAATTTTTGTCGGGACTTTTTAAGATAAATGGCTTTACAATATCTTTATATTGGCTTATTTGAGCGGAAACGGTATTTTTATTAATCACTTTTGATAATTCTTCTACCTTATTAGAAAGTTTTTGAACATTCTTTTCTGAACGAAAATATCGGTTTAACAGTTTATTTCCCCAATAGTTACTAATACCCGCCTGATAAGGGCGAATACTTTTTAGTTTTCGTTGTAATTCCCATCCGCCATCATAATCCCAAGGTAAGATAAACCACTTCTCAGAATTTAAAGGCGAATACAGGTAAAAATTGTTGGCATCCGTATCCATATTGTCCATCAGAATATTCATAGCTGTCCAAGTTAATAAGTTATCTACATCAAAATGTTTTTCGATCACATCTTCTATCGGCATATTAAAATTATTGACATCATCTAGCATGGAGATTAACTTGTCATGATCTTCTTTGCCCTTAATCTCTAAGATGGATTCAAATTTTTGTTGATCATATTTGGGATCCGTATGCTTTCTAATTTGTTCTGGATACCGATCAAATTCAAAAAATGTCACCTTATACAAGTAGCCATTCGGATCTAACAAATGCGTTCTTAAGAATTTTTTATTGGGTTGCTCGATTTGCGTATATAAACCATAATCTTCATACTTCTTTTTCTCTCCATTCGTTAAATCTTTCACATATAGATGGACAAATTGTGTACGAAGACTTGTCATATGAGGAATATCTTCCATCAGATCAAAGCTCAATTTATTTCTTAAACGGCTTGGATCATCAATATGCTTGTTCAAATCGATCGTACGCTGTTCTTGCCATAACCCTGCATTATCAAATAATTTTATTTTATAGGATTTTTGTGCGGCACTTCTGGATGAGTTCCCGCGAATGCTGATTTTTGCATTGGGTTCTTCCGTATCGTATCCGAATTTACCTTTTTTTGGTCCTATTCCATCTTCCGTTCCCTCCGCGAAAATAATGTCCAACTTTTCTTTACTATAACGATCAGTCATCCGATTCAGAGCATACCAATCTACCTTTTCAGATTGATCAGGAACGATCGTAATATATAATGACTTAATAGAATGATCTTCATCCCGTTCATATAATCGTTTATCATCTTCCAACTTATCATTATTATTGGAGGTTTCAACAGCAACATTTGTTGTTTGTTCGACATCTGTTGTTTTTTTGTCTTTTTGCTCGCTATTTCCGCAAGCAGATAAGAGGATCATAGAAAGAATAATCATAGAAACCATTGATTTCGATTTCAACGAAGGTAATTTTTTACGTTTCTTTCGATTCATGGTCGTTAAAGGTTGTGAGCAAAATGTATAATAATCTATATTTTTGAGTACATAGAGCAATCTAGCCATTGATAAGATTAAGATTAAAAATGATGCAAAGAACATGCCAGTGCCATCAAAATTCAATTTCATCGATCCAAAAGTTAAAATAATATTTAATAAGATAAATGAACCACTAATAGATAAAACTCCCTTTCGATCATCAAAATACATTAGCACATGTAAAATAACAAATAAGATGATAAAGAAAAAGTAGGCCAAGCATAATAAAATGAATAGATCAAGCTGTTCCATCGTAAACCCTATTTTAGGTAAATAAATAATTCCTAAAGCTATGCAAAAAGTTGTAAATAATAATTGAACTTCCACTAGGAAAGTGATTCGTTGCAACAACACATTTTGCATCTTTTTCTTGGCATTGTTCATACTCTCATAAGTTCCACCATCGACAACATTTCGGTAATAATTTAAAAACTTCGCATAAAAATCTGTTTCAACAATGACTACAAACATAACGAGCGAAGGCAATACCGAGATATATGCATAAAAAACTGGAACATCGTAAAAAGGCATCCAAACAAAATGATTGGCAATCGTGAAATGTCGATCTGAGAAAATCCAGTAAACAAAATTGTGAATATACACCCCGGAATAGACAAACAATCCACTAAAAAAAATAGATGGGTACTTTTTTAAGTAGTTCAAAAAAGCAAAATAATATCGTTTTTCATCTCTTGGAAAAACTCGTTCAAAATGATACATCGACATTCCAACAATCACCGCAAACCCCACATCAATCCCAGCTAATGTGTTAATCGTTGGATCAATAGATAAAAACTTAAACAATAAAAAACTAACTACTATAGAAATAATGATGCCAATCGTAAACCCTCGGACAATTCTCTTATAATCCTTTAAAGCCGATAAAAAAACATTTTGAAGCCAGATTATTACTAATTCTATAAAAAATAAATAGGCAACGATTTTATACCAGATGTCTTCTTGTACTCCATGTAAAAATATAGTCGCGATAAGTCCAGCAATTGGCAAAACAACTGTCAATAGACCGTAAAAAGATGAAATAATTTTTTCATACATCTTTTGATAAATCATATCTGCGATGTACCTTGTCACAATCATTGAAAATCCAGATGTAATAATGATTGAAAAGATAAAGCAATAGACCATCGTTGCTATAAACAGTTCATTCTCTAAATAACTACTGTCATTCGCTTTCATCATCAGTTGTTCTACAAACATCAAAATAAGGCATAAGATCATCGGTCCAATGGTTGTTAAAGAAGAATAAACATATGCTCTCACATTTTGAACAAGCCCTTCTTCTCGATATAACTTTCTAAGTTCAAAACCTATTCCTGCCATAGTCATTCCCCTCCTAACGATTGATACAATTGACGATAGCTTGAAATAAATGCTTGTCTTGTATAATGATTTTTGACTCTTTCAAAACCATTTTTTCCTAATTGCATTCTTAATAGCGGATTCTGGCAAAGTTTCATCATATACCGTGCTATTTCTTCATAATGCATAACTGGTGTTATAAACCCAGCCTGACCATACAAATCATCCGGTCCTCCAACTAACAATTCCTTACATCCACCGACATTTGTACAGACAAAAGGTTTCGCACAGGCTAATCCCTCTAGAATGGCTAAAGGTTGTCCTTCACTAATACTCGTTAATAATAGAAAATCCAATTTGCCAAGATATTCTTTGATGTCTACTAAGCCTGTAAAAATGATATGCTCTACACCAAGAGCTGCTACTAGTTGAAGACATTCATCATAATATGTGGGGTCCTCTTCAATTGGTCCCATAATATACAACTCAACATTTGGAATCTCTTTTTCTACTAAAGCAAAACTTTGAATCATTGTTTTAATATCCTTTATAGGGACCACACGAACAATAGCTCCGATTCTAATGACTTGTTCTGCAGGTACGGAAACAATATTTTGATAGTCACTTACATCTACTCCATTGGGAATAATGCGTATTTTTTCTTCAGGGCAACCTAGTTCAATTTCTATTTCTTTATTACGATTGAAAAGTGTAATAACTTGATCAGCAGCAGCGTATATAGCACTTGATAATGTATAAAAGTAATTGATCCAAATATCCTTAAAATATCCTTTTACCCAGTCTGCCTTAATAATTTCTTCTTCCCTTTCACGAGAATAGATACCATGTTCCGTCAACAACAATGGTTTGCCATACAAATGCTTTGCCAATGCGCCAATAATTCCTGCATAACCCGTAGAAACAGCATGATAGACATCCGCTTTAGGGACATCATGTCGGATGATCGACAGTAATGGCAGTAGCATGGAACTTACTGTCCAAAATAATTCTGTAAATGGCACTTGTGTAAATTCTTCTCTTCCAATCCACTCGACAATATCGAAATAATCCTTACTTGATAAAAACTCTCCAACATTTGAAAATTGCTTACTTCTTAAGAAATCAAACAAGTCATTCCAGTTTACATTCTGCTGGTTATTTAATAATGTGATAAGACTTTCCTTTTGTTGTGATGTCAGGTTATATCTTTTCCCCCATTTCTTATCTTCCAATAAATATTCATCCAAAAAGATCTCTTTTAGTTCTACTAGATTAGGTGGCAGTTGATACTTGTACTTTCCTTTTTGTTTTGTTTCTGCTCCAATTGCATAAATGATAAATTCATGTTCTTTCATCGTTGTCATTAATCCATGAATCCAACTGGAAACACCCCCTGTAACATAAGGATAAGATCCCTCAGCAATCAAACATATACGCATTTTAGGATTCCCCCAAGTCTATTTTGAAATCTGCTTTTTTTGCTTCTACTAAATAAGTATTGGTATCAATCTTTGTCAGCTCGCAATTGTATAGTCTTTTAATTTTTTTGTCAGAACGAAAGATATAGTAAAGATTGGGCACATAATTGGTAATATGTCCTGCTATGCTATTTTCTTTCGTTGACCATTTCACTTGAGATTGCAATGTACTGGCCACATCTAAAGCTGCATCTGTCGAAGTCATTGAACGCAACCATGGATAAGTCTTTTTGACTCTTGACATATATTTATCATATTTTTCATACATTTCTCTCCAACCAAGATCATTACTTCTATCAGAACTAATAACATCATCAGGATGCACAAAGTGAGAGAAAAAACCTAATCCTGTCATTGTATTTGCCTCTGCCCAACGATCATACTTCCTTTCAAAATAGCCGGAAGTAACTCTCGGCATTTCTATAATTCCGTCTTTTGCAATTTCAAATTCTTGGACATATGACAAGCCGGTGATATCCTCAGGATAAAGTGAACTGATAACGGTTAGATCAGGCCAAGCAGCTTTTAATGCATTTCTTCCCTCCTGCGAAAGCACATTAGAAGGGGGTATATAAGAAGCCATTTTATAATTAGGAAAAGCATTATTTGCGTAAGACATAAGTTCTTTGATCGATTCCGACATATCCTCTTCACTTTCCCACGCATTATACCCAAAAGAATCTGCCACTTTTGGAACAAGTGTCAAGGATTGGTGGTTAAAGCCATGGAATCCTACTTCTCCTCCTCCTTTTAACAATTCACGACCAAATGCAATCAAATTGTATTTGTCTTTATCTTCTAAGTTGTTAAAAGGTGGTGTTACACGATCTGTGTATGATTCAATGATTCCCCCAGTGTATTTTAGATCATATTTTTTAGCCGTTTTTAGCATATTAGGCCACCAGATTTCGTTGAAAAATGTTGGCATATCCCGTTTATATTCTTGATAAATAGACGCATTCTTCCCTTTTGGAATGGGAGCGGGAAAATCATCAATATAAAATAATTTTTCATTGAATACAGAATAGATAAAATTAGGTTCTAATAAGCTTAAGGCCCCCGTAAAAAATCCACGGCTGATTTTTTCTTGTAAAATCGTACCATTAAAGACCATAAATGCCCCGTCTCCATATTCATTTCTCCATAATAGCGGTGTTCCACCCGCACTCTCCGCAAGCAATTTTGCTGTATCATCAAGATCAACGCTGATCGAGTCATTCGTGATAAAGTCGTTATCAAATTTTAAACCTTTCTCACCGATTAAAACATTGGATACGAGGTGAATTCCTTTTGTCTGGACATAATCACCAAAGCTCGAAATGCCAAGCTTCCTATATAAAATTTGATAACTGGTTTTGCCAATATCAAGGGTAGACATCAGGAGGATATAGCCACCTTTAAATACATAATGCTCAATATCTTCCGGTGTCCCTATGTCCTCCAAATAATCAGTTGTAAGGATTGTTACATGACATTTTCCAAGATTGATATTTTCATGTTCCCCCACATTCAACTCCGTTGTTCTTTTTTTCATATATTCCAGTGATTTCTGCGCATTATTTTTTAATTTTGTACTATACTCATTGTCAGAATTGTATAAAATACAGTAATTTTCCCCTGTCTTTTGTGTTATTTGATTACTTGTACGCATCGCTAAAATTTCATCTTTTTGTTCTATTAACTGTCTATTTTCTTGTGCCTTTAAGACGAATTGTGAACGAGAAACTTGTAAGGTGATGCCACATATAAATACAATCAATAGAATGATATATACTTTTTTTAATTCGCTACCTTTTAATTTCATTTTCTTGTCCTCCCGACCAATATCTAACGATGGTAAGGGCACGATTGGAAAATTGTATCGTTGAATTCATGAGTTCATCCAATACACGTTGCATGCTGATTTTAGATTTCGTTGTGTAATAATAATCCAACAGGCAAATATACGGCTCCTCAATCCCAGGAAAGTATTGTAAATATTGCAATCCTGTTTTTTCAGCATTTGCATACTCATGAAGTTCCATCTCCACTTTCATCTTTTCTTCGAATATGATCTGATCACCCTCTCCATTATCAATCAGTTGCTCTAACACTTGAATATATGTATATTTATACTTTTTCAACGTTTTTTCATCTAAGAAGCCGCTTTTCATATATTCTCTCAATACTTGTGCATACGATCTGGCAATCATCGAATGATAAGGATCCTTTTCAAATTCAACCGAAAAAGTTTGTAATGAAAGTGATAATTTCCGTTTCACTTCCATCACTGCTGCTACAGCAAAATGAGCCGTTTCTGAATCGTCGTTTAACACCGCCATTTTAATAACATCTATATACTGCATAGCATCTTTCTTTAATACATCTAACATGACTTTTCTTCTTGTTGTAAAATCACTTATAACCAATGCTTCCTCAATTGGAATAATGTTCAATTCTTTTTCTCGTTCAATTGTTTCCTCTTTTGCCAATAACTCGATTTCTATATCATCGTTTTGTTTCTTTAGATAACTATCTAAAGTTTCTCCTTTGTTTGGAATCAGCATTTTAGACCATATAATAGGGAAGAACCATCCAATAATAGGAACAAAAGATACAATGATTATTTTTAAAAACCATTCCTTCACACTTTTTTTAGCCATAAAACCAAGAACGATGGCAGAGATGATCATATACAAAATATAAATGTATATCATGTTAAATCTCTCCCTCTTTTAATCGCATTTGGATACCTTTCTCATAAAATCGAGATAACACAAATTGAACATCATTTTGATGAATATTAGAAAGAAGTACCCCGACTTGATGATTATCCAATTGTCCAATATAATCCGTTTCTCTTAAAAGGGCTGACAATTTAGTAGAATATGCGACTAAATCAGTATCCGTATTCGGTTTTTCTCCTTCAAGCACGACATATGGCATACCATACTTTTCCCTCGCTTCTCTCTTACTTTCTAAAATCTTTTGAAATACATCTTGTTTTAATACATCTGTGTTCGCAATAAAACGATCAGCTTCTATTGCATCAATATAGCTTAATGCCCTATCTAATGCTGATCCTGCAAGTTCAGTTGTCACTTTAAAGAGGTTTTCATGATAAAGTGAAATATTCTGAAAATTCAACCGATCGATCATGATGATTGCAGAAATTTGATCGTTATGATAAACAGGCGCAGCCATGATTGGTGTGTTCGGTAATAATTCTTTGTTGACAAAGATTTCACCTGTTTTTAACAATTTTTGGATATATACGGTATCCTCCAATTTCATCGAATTCTTATGGGAAGTTTCCAAAAAATTCGTGTTAGCCACTAATCTTAAAAATGTCTGATTTTTATTAAAAACATATATCGACACATCTTCAGCATCCATAATTTGCTGTACAACTTGTACGGCATTCGAAAATACCTTTTCAGGCTCTAATTCATCTAGTTCCTTTACAATCGAATGAATTTTTCCAAAACTATCTTCCGTATTTAATAGCCGTAATTGTAACTCATCTTTTATTTCTCGAACCTCTGTATGAATACCGTCCAAAAAATGGTAACGTTGCTTTAGCTCATCTATTTTTTGCTGTTGTTCTTGTAGTCGATTTGTTTTTCTTTGTACGGTATAACCAACCACTAATCCAATAAATAAGAATAGAGAAACTTGGAAAAAGAATGATGTATCATAAAGTAGAGATACAAACTCTCTCCCCTCACTCAATTTTTCTACAACTAATAGTCCAATCGATAGCCCGACGGATAAAATCGATTGTTTACTCCCGTAAAGGGCACCCATAATCATGATGTAAAAAGCACTAATATCAGTAGCGTTCAAAACCGATAACCTATGTGAGAGGACGAGCCAAGCAATGATGAGGAAGACAAATAAATTTTCGAGATATGCTTTGAATGGCTGAATAATATGAGTCCATTCCTTTGCCTTTTCTGTTTGGTCAGCAACACTTACAGCAACTTCTTTTTGTGCCTGATCTACTACTGCCCATTGATAAGTCTTTTCCAACCCCAGTTCTATATCATAAATCGGGCTCCAATCTAGGTCATCCATTACTTTTCTATTGCTCAACACGGAATGATCAATATCCCCTTCTCTTGCAGGGGAAAAATGTATATTGACTTCATCATGCATCTTTTTTAATATACTTACGACTTCATTTATAGTTGTTTTCTTGTTCGTGGATAAATTATAAACTCCACTAATGGAAGAATGGGATGCTCTATATATAGCATCTGCTATATCACCGACATAGATAAAATCTCTCGTTTGTTCGCCATCTCCATAAATTTGAAGTGCCTTTCCTTCAAGCATATGATTGATAAATATAGAAACAACGCCCCCCTCTCCATTACTGTTTTGCCTAGGTCCATATACATTTGAAAATCGAAAGCATACACTTTCAAATCCATACATCTCACTCCACTTTTGGCAATATAGTTCTCCTACCCGCTTACTAATGCCGTATGGTGAAATAGGTACACATTGATTTTCTTCTAGCAAAGGCAGTTGATCATTCTTACCATAGACAGCTGCAGACGATGCCAATATAAACTTTTTCACTTTATATTTTTGTGACAGTGTTAACATATTCACCAGTCCAACAATATTAGATTCTGTATCTGTTATTGGATTTTCAAATGATTTTGCAACGCTAACTTGTGCTGCAAGATGAACAACAACATCAAATTGGATTGCCTTAAATATTTCCTCGCAGTTTGGATCTTCAACAGATAGATGATAGTTTTTGTGTTTAAACGAGATATTATGTTTATTTCCCGTTTTCATATTGTCAATGATAAAGACTTCATCATCTTCTTTATAAAACCGTTCTGCTACATGAGAACCGATAAACCCATATCCTCCTGTTATTAATACTTTCATACTAATTCTCCTTTATATTACAGTTTACTGCATCCATAAAAATCTCTATACATGATAGATGTATAGTGAAACAAGCGTGTTGATTTTACAAAAAATAGGGGTGTCTGTTTAGTATAACTCTGTATTTTTAAGACCATTTATATAGATTGGAGCGGAGGCTTGCTCGACTCCCTCTTAAAATGTTGTTATATCAACGTTTGCTAGAGTTTTTTCGTGTGAAAAAAATTTTTTCTTGGCCAAGATAGAGTGAGAACTAGTTTGATATTTCCATTTGTTTAAATAAATAACAATGTTAGTGTACGCTCCCGCGGGAAAAGCGAATAGATGAGACCCCGCAGCGTAGCGAGGAGGCTCAGCATTCGCCCGCAGGAAAGCGAGCAAGCCGTAGCGGAAATCAACGAATCCCCCTATTTTTATGGATTAAATTGGATAATCAACACGCCTGATAAATTTGGTATTCTTATCGAAAGCTTGTGTATATGCCAGCACCCATTTTTCTATGAATAAATCCAATCACAGTTGTCCATATTCTAAAAGGACATTGATCGATAATCTCGAAAAATCGATATTCTGAAATATACCTTGTTGTTGTTAATCGTATTGCTTGTTTCTTTTTGATTCATGGATTGAATGAGCGTTATTGTTTTATTAATATAAAATTCGTTATTGATAAATTGATTCTTTGTTGCCTGGTGTTGGATGGTTATTTCCCCATACCCTTGAATACGTAGATCATTTAGCGAGAATTCATTTTCACGAATGATATTTTTATAGGCACCGCCATTTGAGGTAGATGCCCCACCTATGATTAAACCTGCTCCGTTATTATTAAAAATTTTATTTTTTTCAAGAATAATGTTGCTTGTTTTTTTTCCATAGTTTTCACTCGCTAACTCAATTCCAAAGTCATTTTTGAATACTAGATTATGGCTGATCCTAATATCACTTGCACCATCCGCATATATCCCTCCTGCAGCTAAATGCCCGTTATATGAAGGATTTTCCCCAGAACTATTGTTATAGACAATATTGTTACTGATCGTGCCATTTCTGACTTGGTCAATACAATTTCCTGTGCAAGCATTATAAAATCCAGCTACATCAATCCCAATATTATTGTTATCATGAACTTTATTTTTAGAAATATTGAATCTCTCAACATTGCCACTCAGCGTAAGTGCTTCACTATTTCCCAACGTTAAATGATGGATATGATTATTTTGGATCAAAATATCTTGAATAGGCTTTGATGTGTTTCCATAGATCAATATTCCATGAGCGTTCCCATCTATCGAATGATTTTCTATATGATGGATCTCATTATTAAGGAGTTGAATATGATTACTGTTATTTGAAACTAAAATTCCATCGGGATAATACTCCATACCACTAGCACTTAAATTTCTCATTTCAAAACCGTCAATCATAATATAATTGGCTTCAATAGTGAAAAATGCCGTATTCCCCTTTTTGATCGTTTGCTTTCCTGCATCAAATATTGGCTGCTCTCCAGGATAAGCTTTAAAAGTAATAAAACCTTTCCCTTTCGAACCAGAGTTTTTAATCGTAACAAACTCAGAATAGATTCCATCTCGAACATAAATGATGTCCCCTGGCTCTGCATTATTTGCAGCTTTTTGAACAGTTAACCATGGCTTATCAATAGTACCTGTATTTGCATCGTTTCCATTTTTAGCTACATAGAAAACACGAGAAGTTGAATCTTCGGCATTTACGTGAGTGTGTAATAGCAAAAATAAACACAAAAGAAACACCACTTTTCCCATTGACTTTATGCATTCTTTCATTTTCAAGACTATATTATTGTTTTTTTCAGACATTTATCTCTTCCTTTAAATATAATAATTACTTTTGACTCATTCATATATTAACATTTACATATTATCGTATATCGATGTTTCATAATACCTTTTATTTTTACATTTATTTACTCAATATATATTTTGATCTATTATACTGAACAATTTCTGAACAATGATATATATTTAATAAAATTGCATAAAAAAAGATTCCTTCTTGAAATATAAAACATTTACGAAACTAGGAATCTATTTGGTGGAAACAATATGATCTTCATATAATATATGCTACTCTTTTTAGGTTTGAATTACTGTACTTACCGTTTTAAACACTTTTTCGAGTGGATGGAGAAATGATGGTCGAAGAAAATGCTATATTCCTTTTATATCATTTTACTATTTTTTCAGAGGTGTTGATTAGGAAGAAATCAGGAAATATATTTGACATAATCTTTCACACATGTTGATTTGACAAAAATTAGAGGTGTCTGTTTGACATAGTTTTTGAAAAACTCTATATTTTTAAGACTATTTATATGGATCTTCGCTGCGGCTTGCTCGACTCCGACGGACAAAGCGAATAGCCGAGACCCTGTACGAAGCGATTGAAAGAACGGAATCTAGGAACGCCAAATCCTGCGACAAAGATTCCGTACCC
The DNA here is from genome assembly GCF_007896505.1 of Rummeliibacillus sp. SL167. NCBI lineage: Bacteria > Bacillati > Bacillota > Bacilli > Caryophanales > Caryophanaceae > Rummeliibacillus > Rummeliibacillus sp. SL167. Next base: position 1,330,393 of record NZ_VCBM01000001.1, read on the forward strand.
AACATCCTATTGTCCTGAAACTGCTCAGCGTTCGCCGGCAGGAAAGCGGGCAAGTCGTAGCGGAAATCAACGAATTCTTCCTATTTTATGGGTATAATTGGATAATAAACACCTGTTATTTTTTATGAATAATACGGAACTTCGTTTCACCATAGTCGACAGAGCCAACAGCATAGCCATTATAAAAGGTCGAAGCCTGATAATATTTATTTTTTAAAAATGTTTTCTTACCTTTTGCATCATATACCACATTTAACAAATTTCCATTATAGGTACCGAATGCATATCCTTCAGAAAATTCATTGATCAAATTTTTTACTTGAAATAGCGTTTTTCCAGTCTTTAATGAAATATATCCCATAGACATTTTACCGGATGATCGTTGTATGAAGAATGGCGCTACTTCATTATTAAGAGGTAATATTTGGTCGTACTTTATCTCTAAAACGATCTTTCCTTTTTGATTAATAACACCATAAAAATAATTGTTTGCTTTCTGTAACACTACTCTAGCATAACCCTTGCTAAAACTTTCTACATCAATGTATTTATAAGGAATAACCAATTTACCAGACTTATTGATGTAGCCCCATTTTCCTTTACTTTTTACAGGTGCTAGTCCATTTTGAAAGTTATAAGCATCTGTATACTTAGCTGGAATAACCATTTTACCTTTCATATTCATGAACCCGTATTTTCCACCAATTTTAATCGGCGTTAATCCCTCACCAACAGCACAAGTTTCAGCATATTTTAAAGGGATGATGATTTTCCCTTTTTTATTGATAATGCCCCATTTTCCTTTTTTGGCAACCTGTGTATAACCCTCATGAAATGCTGGTGCTGCTTCTTCATATTCAGCCTTCACTATGAACTCCCCATTTGTATCGATATATCCCCATTTTCCATTATTCTTGACAGATGCCAATCCTTCATGAAAATTATGAGCATCTTCAAAAATTGCAGGAATAACGATTTTCCCTTTGGCGTTCATATATCCCCACTTTTCTTCCAGTTTTACTGCTAACAATTTCGATCCAAATGGCCGTACAACATGATCTACTTCCTCTACACTATAAACTTTACTTTCTGTAATAGTCACGGCTTTAGCTGATAGGATAGAAACACTTAATAGGCAAAATAGAAATAGCCCTGCAAACAAAGATTGTCTATATATTTTCAAATGGAATACTCCCCCCTATCTAAATGTTCTACCTCACCACAAAATAGTTTTTTATATGAACAAAACCGGGCTCATTAAACTGGAAAAGTAATCATAAATATTGTCCCCTTCCCTATTTTACTTTCTACTTCAATTGTGCCGCCAGCTTTATGAATGGCATTGTAAACCATGACCATCCCAAGACCTGTACCTTGCTTTTTGGTGGAATAATAAGGTTTCCCTAATGCGGAAATCTGTTCATCCGTCATCCCAATTCCTGAATCTTTTATTTTAATCAAGATATTTCGCTTTTGCTCAGAAACTTCAATTTCGAGTGTGCCTCCCCTTTCTTTCATCGCCTCTATACCATTTTTATAAATATTGATAAAACATTGTTGCATCTGACTTCTATCAAAATATTTATGCAAAGAATTATGGAAATGAATTTGTATATCGACATTATACATATGTGCGTATGGCATCAAAATGTTCTTAGCATACTCTGTTTCTTCTTTCAAATTGGAATCCTTCATATTTTCATATTGTGGTCTAGAGAAAGTAAGAAAATCGCCAACAATTTTCTCTGCACGCTTTAATTCCTGTAGGGAGTAATCGACGTAATTCTTTTCCTGTAATGAAATCGATTTTGATTGGCTCAATAATTGTAGAAATCCGTGAGTGGCAGTGAGTGGATTCCGTATTTCATGTGCCACGCTAGCGGATAATTCACTAATGATTTGAAAACGATCAGATTGCATGATCAATTTTTGCTCTCTTATGTTGGCAATAAGTCGTTCAATCATGCTTACTAAAATAAGCATCACCAATAAATACGTTCCTATTACATAGATGGATAGAATCCAAAACCCATGATTGAATGGAGCCCAAAAACTAAGTGTAAATAGATAAAACACCATGGATAAAAAAGATGCCGTACCAGAAAATAGAATTCGATACTTAATATCTAGAGAAAGAAATTTATGATTACATAAAGACATAACGATTAAAATAACAGTTGAAAACAGAAATGATTCGATTATCCCCTCTCCACCTATCAATAATTGATAAATATTAATAGCTAAATAAGGGATAAGTGCACTTTTAAATCCCCAATAGAGTGCAATAATGATAAAAGGAATATAACGTAAATCAAATATAAATCCACTTTGCAACTGAATAGGAAATAGCATACAACAAATCACTGAAATTGTAGCAAAAATCGAAAATATCAGATTAAAATGACGATAACTACTTGCATCAAAGAATATAAAATAGCCTAAAAAAGGAATCAGTAAAAACAAAAAATTTAGTAATAATATTTGCATCAAAATTACAATACGCCTTTCAAAAATTTTATGTCTTATCTATTTTTACCATATCTCAAGCTAGAATAATATGACTAATAAGTATTCTTAGAAGCCTTTTTAAGAAAATTTTACATTTGAATGAACTTTTTCAAAAATACAAGGATAAATTCTACTTCAGAATCGTTTATTATCCAGTTTAGTCCATATAAATAGGGAGAATTTATTGATTTTCGCTATGGTAATTTTTTACCCTTCTCTAAAATTTAAAGAAGAAATCTTACTGTCCATTTCAGTGTGGTTTTCCTCATCCCACACTGAAATAGAGGAACGGAAGTGAAAAGCGCCACGTCCTGTGGCAACACCTGAGGGACCAACATCCTGCCCGCCCGAACCAATCAGACGCATGCGGAAGTTGATCCCCCACCCACCTATCTTTCTCGTTTTTCTCTAAACCTTGAGGGGGGTCTTACTGCCCCGTTAAAGCGGGATAAATGGAGCTAAAATACCTGTTTTTTAGAATTACACCAAATTTGTCACCTATTTTTTCCTAATCAGCACACCTAATAGTCTTTCTTATACCCTGTTCTTTGTAAATTCTATCATGTACGACTAAATTCCTATGGTGAAGAACATTCATTTACCTTTTCAGCTTCAGCGCATCGTCCTGCCTCATTTTTTCTAATCGTTTCTTTGTATTGTTCCAATCCTTGTAGATGATACTATACATAACCGTATCACGTGTTGTTCCGTCCTTTCGGATCATGTGGCTACGTAAAATTCCTTCTCTTTGTGCACCGATCCGTTCAATTGCTTTTTGGGCTCGTATATTTTCATGATCTGTTTTGATTTCAACACGATTCAAATGTAATTCTTCAAAGCAATATTGTAGTAATAAGTATTTGCAATTAGTATTCATAGCAGTTCGCCAATAAGCTGGTGTCAGCCATGTGAAGCCGATTTCTAACCGATTATGTTTTGGCTCAATAGCCATAAATCTTGTTGAACCAATAATTTCTTGCGTTTTAGGATCTATCATAACAAATGGAAATTCAATTCCCAATTTCTTATTCGTTAACGCTGTTTCCACGTACTTTTGTACATCTTCAAATGTTTCTAGTGTAACAGATAAATAGGGCCAAATTTCTGAATGTATGGCAACTTTGAAGATTCCCTCCATATCGCTTTTTTCCATTGGTCTTAAAAAAACTTGATCATTATGTAACTCTTTAAACTTCATTTTCACTCACTCCTTTCTTTCAATCTATCCCATTTTTGATATGTATAACATAACCAAATGAAATAAAATTGACCATACCAAAAGACAGCAATAAGTAACTACAAAGCCGTAACCACTTTATGATTACAGCCAAAAAACGAGTATGGTTCCATTTTAAACTACAACCGTACTCGTTTTAAGTTTGTTCTATACACTTATTTAAAAAGGCATTCTACCAATTTATATTAAAAGGCATATTGGTTATCTGATTTTATCTAATAACATATAGAATATTCATTGATTTCAACTATGCAGTTAGTAATTCAACTGCATCTAAATATTATCGAATTGTTTTCAATGCTGTAGACCATGCAATGACTTGATCTAGCATCTGGTTGACTGAATTTTCTTGAACGTCTTTTGGTTTGAAGACTGTACCGTTTTCAAAATCTGTGAATAAAGATAATGCTGGATGCACACGAACATCTGCCACTAGCAATTCGCCTAAAATTCCTCGCAAATGTTCTGCTGCACGTGCTCCACCTACAGATCCATAAGAAACGATACCAGCTGCCTTATTGTTCCATTCTTCGCGCAAGTAATCTAAAGCATTTTTCAAAGCAGCTGTAATGGAATGATTATATTCTTGTGCAATAAAGACAAATCCATCACAGGCAGCGATTTTTTGTGACCAAGCGGCTGCACCTGACGCATCGACTCCTGGTTCACCTAATAATGGCAATTTAAAATCTGCAATATCAATAATTTCATAATCTGCATCCCCACGCTTATCAGCTAATTCTTTCACCCATGCACCAACTTGTGGACTTACTCTTCCTTCACGTGTTGAACCTAAAACGATACCGATTTTTAACATTTGATCTCCTCCTAATGTCTTTTCAGATTTATTCTTACCAAATAAATTATTGATAAAACCCATTACGAAAATTCACATCCTTTTTTATTTCTAATACATCTTACAATGAGTATTAGTGAAACCAATAGTTTGAATATATTCATCTTGAATTCAAGATATTTGTGTAAAAAAAATTATATTTTTTCAGCCTGATCGCCAATTTTCCCCATAGATTGAGTGATTTGATCGATTTCTTTTTCTTCAAGACATTCAAATATAGTGTGGATTTTTTCTAGATGTTGGGGCAGCATTTGTTTCATCAACTGTATCCCTTCTTCTGTCAGACTCGCATAAATTACACGACGATCATTCGGACAATCTTTACGAGAAATGAGCTGCTTTTTCTCTAATTTATCCACTACATATGTGATACTACTATTTGCGATTAATATCTTTTTACCAACTGTTTGAATTGGTTGATCTCCTTTATAAAAAAGAAGCTCAAGTACCGCAAATTCAGTTGCATTCAATCCATATGAAGCTGCCTCTTTACGAATGATATCTTGAATAGCTTGTACAGCATGAAATATAGCTGTTACAGCTCTTATTTCTTTTGTTGGTTCCATTCGCTTCACCACTTTTATTATCTTTAATCCAAATATCTTTAATTCGAGATAATAATAGCATGATTTATCGTTGAAAGTCAATTCATATAGTTGAAGAAAATAACGAATCTTTTTCACCACTTAAATTATAGAAGATTACTTTCTTTCATAGATGATTTTCTATGGTATTTGGTATGATTATTTTAGAACGATTTATTTATTTTATCCATACCAGAGGTGAACATATATGGAAATAGCCATTATTCTAAACCATCAATCTCCAAAATATGTTCAAATTTATGAACATATTAAAAATGCAATTATAACCAAAAAATTGTCTGCCCATAGCAAATTGCCTTCTAAACGTCGTTTAGCCGAAGATCTCAATGTTAGTGTACATACCGTAAAAGAATCCTATGAGCAGCTTGAGGCAGAAGGATTTATATACAGCATCGAACGATCAGGTTATTTTGTGTCACCATTTGAATTTGAATGGCAACAATTGACCGATATAACTGCTATTCAGCCAGTTCCCAAAATGAAACCTCCCAAAATAGATATTGATTTTCATAACGGGCATATCGATGTAGACTTTTTTCCTTTTACAACTTGGAAAAAATTATTTAAAAAGCATTTTCAGCCGGAAAATATGGTGAATTCTTCATGGCAAGGAGAATTCACACTTCGACAGGAAATCGCAAAATATGTGCAACGCTCTAGAGGAGTGCAATGCGATACTTCACAAGTTTTCATCTATGGAGGTACACAACATCAACTTCAAGCATTGTGCCACTTTTTCGGTTCTTCCAGTAAAGCAGGGATTGAAGAGCCTGGCTTTAAACGAGCTCGCACGATTTTCCATCAGTATTGCCAACATACCGCTCATATTGTTGTGGACGAATCTGGCGTAACTGTGCCAACTGAAAAGATAGACCTTTTATACGCGACACCAGCACATCAATTTCCATTAGGGATGATAATGTCTGCGGAACGCCGAGCCGCATTATTGCAATGGGCTCAACTAAATAACGCTTATATCATTGAAGATGATTATGATTCAGAATATCGCTTTAAAGGACAGCCTATTCCCTCTCTGGCAAAGATAGATCAATTACAACATGTCATTTATTCTGGCACATTTTCTAAAACACTTACACCATCTATACGTATCAGTTATATGATTTTACCACTTTCACTAGTTGAAGCATTCTCAATCTTTTATAAAGATCAAAAATCGGTGGTATCTAAAATTGATCAATTGGTTTTGGCAGATTTTATGGAGCAAGGATTGTTTGACAAACATCTCGCAAAAATGCGTACCCTCTATCGTAAAAAACAGCGCACATTAGTTGCAGCCATTAAAAACTATCTTCCAAAGACTTTCCAAGTTATTGGTGAAAAATCTGGTTTGCACATTATTTTAAAATTGCCTAACGACCTAACTGAACAACAAGCCATTCAAAAGGCAAACAGGGTCGGTGTGAAAGTTTATCCATGTTCTACTTCTTACTTTCATGCTTTGCATCACCAAATGATTATCATAGGATATGGAGGATTATCATTTGACCAGATTGACGAAGGAATCCAACGATTGAAAAAAGTCTGGTGTGATTCTCATTGAAAATAAAGCGAAACTCCATCAGTGGGGGTTTTCTTGATCCCTCACTGAATTAGAGGAACAGAAGTGAAAAACGCCACGTTCTGTGACAACACCTGAGGGACCAACATCCTGCTTCACCCGAACCAATCGGACGCATGCGGCAGTTGATCCCCCCATCTATCTTTCTCGTTCCTCTAAATCTTGAGATAGGGGTCTTACTGCCCGTTAAAGCGGGATAAAATCAATTACTGTATCTCCATTTACAACCAAATAGCAAACCTTTTCATCACTATAACTTATACAATACTTTTTTTCAAAAATGCTAATCGATAAAAAACAAGACTAAGTAGGAAAATACCAGCCATCACAACATAAAGCTGGGACTCAAAGTGAGCGAGCAGCCAACCGCCAAATACTGGTCCTATAAATCCACCTAGATTTTTAAACTGGGAAGCTCCTAAATAAGTGGCTTTTTGAGTTGCAGGGGCAATTTCCTCGATGAGCGCGTTCATCATCGGGAAAGCAAAAATCTCACCAATCGTAAAAATGATTATTCCCACAACAAATAACCAAGGAGCATTTGCAAAGTTAAAGATGCAAAAGCCCGCTGCAAAGAACAAAATACCTATAATCATGCTCTTCATGATGGAAATTCTTTCTGAATAAATGCCGATTGGTAACTGTAACGCTAATACCACTACCGCATTAAGAGTGATTAATACTGAATAGAGTTTCACCCCATTTTCAATATTTACATTTATGTATTGAGGTAAAGTTGAGTCAAACTGAGAGTAACCAAGACTGACTAACATCCCGCCAGCAAGTAAGTATAATAGTTTTTGATCCGCCAATATAACTTTGAACATTTTCATAAACGTTTGTTTCTTTATAGTCTTTTGAGGTTTTACTTCATACTTATTGAAAACCAAAATTAAAAATAGCCCATAGATGGCATACATCGATCCAGTGATTAAAAATGGAACCTTTGCACTTGATAAGCCTGAAATCCAAACGCCACATAACGGTCCTATAACAGCAGCAATGTTAATCGCTGTATAGCGAACTGAAAATAAGCGGCGACGTTTCTTTTCTTCTGTAAAATCAAGCATTAATGCCTGTGTTGCTGGTTCAAAAAATGAACGGCACAAGCCATTAATCGCATTAAGAAACATAAATAGTAGAACGACATGTACAATGGCAAATCCAACAAATACCGCACTCCAGATAAATATCGTTGTGAGAATGATAAATTTCCGTCCAAATTTATCGGTCAAATAGCCCCCTGTAAAACCACCGAACGTTGCACATAATTGAGCAATCCCCAAGGTCATACCAATCATTAATGGAGATGCATGAAACTCATTTTGCAAATAAATGGCTAAAAAGGGAATTGTCATAAAGCTTGCAATACGGGTAAATATCGTGCCATTTAAAATGATCCATACAATCGGATGGAAATAGGACATAAATCGCATCTCCTTCTATAGTATTTTCAGTGAGATGATTGATTTTTTATTCGTATTAAAATTCATTTGATAGTATCTCTTGTGTGATGATGAGTCCATGAACGTTGACACTCATGCATCATACTAAAGGACTTTTCTTTTTTCAAGCCCTCGAAGGAAATATTTTTAACAAAAGTGATTATTTAAGTATATTAAGGTAAAAAAAGATAGATAATGAAGCTCCCACAGGAAAAGCGAATAGATGAGACCCCGCAGCGTAGCGATTGAAAGGAACGGAATCTAAGAACGCCACTCCTGTCGCAACGATTCCGTGACGAACATCCTGTTGCCCCCAGCATTCGCCCACAGGAAAGCGAGCAAGCCCTAGCGGAAGTCAACAAATCTCCCCTTTTTATGGATTAAATTGGATAATCAACACGTCTGTTAAATTTATTTGATGTAAGTATTTGTTTTCAGTCTGTTTGAAATCATCAACAATCGTTGTTATAGTTTATTCAATTTTGGAGTGATTATCATATTACTTGAATAAGTGATGCTCAACCGATCCTAAATAACCTTTATCCTAAGAATTGTACTTATGTGTAACGAAACTACTAATCTATACTTAGCTAAACAGATTCCTTTCATGTATTCTTTTTTAGAACTCTCTATTTTTGTAAAAGTTTAACGAAAGAATATATGAAATAAATAGAACTATCACTACTGGAATCGAAATTAGCACTGCAATTTGAATATCTGATGATGTATTCAATAAGTTTACGATTTTTTGGCTAAAGATTGAATTCTCGTTTTTGCTAAGGTTATCAACTAAGGACAATCCTCCAGAGATGAATACGAAAAACAAAATTATACTGATTACTCTCGATTTAAGAAATCCATACTTGAATATTAGAGGTAAAGTTATTGAGCAGAATAAAGTTACTGCAATAATTGAGAAGAAAAGCGCATCAGATGTAAAAGGAAGGACTTTTATAGATAGGTTGAATTGATTAACGATTAAATAAATTAAAAAATTTATAAAAACTGCATAAAAAGCAAAAAAATATACAGACATATACTTTGAAAAAACAATGGTACTTTTTTTGATTGGAAGGCTAACGAGCATAATATCACTATTATTTTTATCCTCCACTGCACTTGCGCCTAGAACTAACATGTAAGTCACCGCCAAAATATTAACTACTAACCCAGAAGGTCCAATTTCTGATAAGGTAAAAGCAAAAAAGAGAATAAAAAGCAAAGACAGTCCTATTGTTTTTTTTTGCATTAAAATATCCTTTTTAATAAGATGAAACATGTTGTTCACTCCTCGTGGAAAAGATCATAATATCTTCTAATGTTGGTTTTTCAATAATAACTGAATCTCCAAGGCGTCGAATGACCTCATTCTTATTGTGTGATAATGCTTCAAAACCATATTGATTTTCCTTAATTCCAATGAAAATATTCTCTATTTCTGGAGAAAGGATATCCCTACTTCCTTTTACAATACAATATTCCTCTATGAGTTCTTCTTTACTTTTACTTAAAATGACCTCACCCTTATTAACTAGCGTTATGTAATCAGCAATTTTATCTAAGTCAGATGTAATATGAGTTGAAAAGAAAACAGATTTGTTCTCATCTTGAATTAAAGATTGTAAAACATCTAATAATTCACTTCTTATAAGAGGATCCAAGCCAGAAGTTGGCTCATCCATTATTAATAATTCAGCATTATGAGAAAGTGCAATAGCTAAAGAGAATTTCATTTTCATACCTTTTGATAAATGTTTGATTTGTTTTTTTAAAGGTAATTCGAAATCTTTCACATACTTTTCGAACACATTTTCGTCCCATTTATTGTAAAACGGGCTTATAATACCTTTCATTTCTTGAACTGTTAAATTCTCATAAAAATGGTTTTCATCATAAACAAATCCTATTTTTTCTTTAATAGTTATTTCATCTTTTATATTATCTAAACCCAAAACTTTTATTTGACCACTGTCCTTTTTTATTAGATTCATAATTAGTTTGATGGTAGTACTTTTACCGGATCCATTTGGTCCAATGAAACCCATAATATAGCCTCGATCAAGAGAAATATTTACATTTTTTAATGAAAAGTCCTTATAGCTTTTACATAGGTCCGTAATTTCTAATACTTTATTCACTCTCATCATCCTTATATAAAAGATTAAGCATTTCTTGTAGTTCTTCTAATGTAAGGCCTACTTGCTTTGCGTTTGTAATAGCCTCCATCAATCTTTCTTCTACCATTTTGACTTTAGTTTCACGGTACACTTCTTTGTTTATTGAAGCTACATATGAACCTTTACCAGCAACAGTAACTATAAATCCTTCTCTTTCAAGTTCGTCATAAGCTCTTTTAGTTGTAATGACACTTATTTTAAGTTCCTTTGCCAAATTTCGTATTGATGGAAGTGGTTTTGATTCTTCTAATTTTCCATTTATGATGATTTCCTTTAATTGATTTACTATTTGAAGATAAATTGGTTCCTCTGAGGAATTTGAAATAATAATATTCACATTTTAGCCCCTCAAACTGTTATATCTGTATATATATAATATATACAGATATAACATATGTGTCAACTAAATTTTTCTATATATTACTTTGTTATAAATTGATCTGTTGAAATGATGACACAATTAAAATATCCATAAACTTATAAGGTAAATGCCTAGTAAAATTGCACTAACTGTTAGCGCTTTTATTAATATATCTCTGAAAGTAATCGTTTGATTTTTTACTTTAATAACAACAATGATTAATACTAACAAAAGCATTATTATATAAAAAGGACTCATTTTGAATTCTCTACCTTCTTTTTAAATAGTGGTCTTTTTTAATAAGCTTTGAAGCACTAGTTCTTTATTAGTAAACATTTCCAATTCATCATCATGACTAATGAAAATACAAATTTGATCAGCAAGTAATTCTTCAAGAATGTGTTTAAATGATTTTCGGGTTTCCTTGTCCAAATAAGATGTAACCTCGTCAAATATTAATATTGTATGTTAGAATTTTGCGGGTAGAAGCTACTGCTGTTACAACATGGATTTTGATAAATAATATTCTCCTCTACAATGAAAAAAGTATAACCAGCAAGGGACAAAATCCTTTGCTCATTATACTTAAGGGGGGCGTTTTGAAAAAATGAAATTTTATATGAACGTTTTATACACCTGCTCGAATACTTTGACGGAGGCATATTTTCGCGCATTCGCTGTACCAATATGGATTTCTTGAAAATCTTCGCTTTCTGGATGATAAAATTCAAGCCTTGCGCCATCAAGATTTTCTGTAAAATTCTTCACACGATATTTTTGAAGTAATAATCGGTCAATTTGATCGATCTCATCTATTATTTGTAAGTAATCAGACATATGAATCAACTCCTTTGCCGTAAGAAAAACAGATTGTGCTTAGCCTGTGAAATTATAAACAACGCTATTCTCTAACTGTTTTTTGCACTTAAATTAGGGGAGAGCTCTGGGAGTGTAACTGGTTTTTCAAACGGTGATATTTCCCAATCTCTTCCGACAGTAATTCCCAAATATTTGCTATCACTTGGATCCATCATTTCTTTCTGAGGGTACTTTTTAAACCACCAATATTTAGCTAACACATAATAAAGAATTGCACCAACTGCAAACCCAACTAATGATGAATAAGTTGGCAATAAGTTCGCTATAATCCCCCCAATGATCCAAGAGGTCAATCCAGCTAAATTAAAACCATTCATATATCGATATTGCCCTGCTATTTCATAAAGTTCTTCTACATTTAATCGGCGTTTACGAAGCAGATAGTAATCGGCAAACATGATCCCAACGATTGACGTTAAAATTCCGCCGATAATCAATAAAACCGTGTTTAATATATCGAATAGACTCCAAGGCTGTGCTAATGTACCGATCACTCCAGCAATGACAACACCTATCCAAAAAGGTACTTTTGGTCCGCCGATATTGGAGAAAATCGTTGCCGCTGGGATAACATTTGCTGAGGTATTCGTTGACCATTGTGCTAATACAATCATCAATAGTAAGATTGCTAATATAAATCCACTTGCAGATTCTTGTAATGCGGCAATTGGATCGCCACTTGAAACAGCCATATAACATACAGCACCAATAACAATCATGAATGTATTGACAACAGGCATGACAATCAGGGAACCGATTAGTTGTGTTTTATTGCGCTTGAACCAATTTTTTTCATATTTTGGCGCTTTAAAAAATCGAGAAAGTGAAGGCATATCAGCCGCTAACGTTGCCCAGAAACCCATATTTGCCATGGCCACTACCATAAATGCTGTAAATGTAGCCATACCTGTAGTTGGAGATTCGACCCAAGTCCATACATCCTTGCCCGAAGCCGTGGCTTTGTCCGCAAGCGCTACGTACATCCAACATGAAATGAAAATAATAATAGGAGCAGCTAGATCAGCAAATCGTTCGATCGACTTAATTCCTAAAGAGGTATTCAATAATTGAAAAGCTGCAAAAAATAGGAAACAAATAAACCAGTTATCAAATTCAAATAAGATATTTAATATTCCATTAATCGCTAATGCCCCAAAATACGTATTAATACCAAACCAGCAAGATGCAGTGATCCCCCGCACTAGCGAAGGAAGATGCGTACCAAATGTACCGAATGGCGCTCGCATATAAACTGGGAATGACAGCCCATGTTCAACACCAATATCCCCGATCACTACCATGAAAATCCCAATCATTAAGGAACCCACTAAAGTAGCTAAAATAAGCGTAGGCATGGATAGATGAATAATTCCCGCAGCACCGATAGCGAATGCAGCTAGTACAATCGCCATTCCTACCCAAATGACTGAAAATCCGAAAACACCAATATTTCGATCCTTATAAGAAATAGGCAATAAATCAGGGGACTTTAAATAATCATTTCTTTGTGTCATCGACGAAGCCTCCAATATTTTTAATATCAATCTATTTAAGATAATGTGAAACTTCCTATGTGAGGGTTTTCTTCATCCCCCACTAAACTAGAGGAACTCAGATGAAAAGCGCGACGTCCTGTGGCAACATCTGAGGGACCAACATCTTGCCCGCCCAAACCAATCGGGCGCATGCGGCAGTTGTTCCCCCACCTATCTTTCTCGTTTTTCTCTAAACCTTGAGGTGGGGATCTTACTGCCCATTAACGCGGGATAAAAATTATCCTCCTATTATTTCAGCCGTTGTAGAAAAAGCTTTAAGACATTCTTGTCGTTCATTCCACGTCATAGAAGGTAGAGTATGTTCAACTTCCTTCATTGTAATAGCGCCTTCTTCTGGACAAACGATGGAACATAAATTACACCCTACACAGTCTTCCTCCCGCACCCTTAATTGTGAGAGTCCTGTTGCATCGTGATAAAGATCAATCGCTTGATGTGATGTATCTTCACAAGCGATATAGCATTTATTGCAATGGATACATTTGTCATTATTGATCTCTGCGACAATCTTATAATTTAAATCGAGATCGCCCCAGTCAGAGTATCTTGACACGGATTTACCGACAATATCCATAACGGATAAAATTCCTTTATCATCTAAATAGTTATTCAAACCATCGATCATATCTTCCACAATCCTGAAGCCATGATGCATCGCAGCCGTACAAACTTGAACACCTGCTGCTCCCATTAATAGAAATTCAGTAGCATCTTGCCAGTTCGATATACCTCCTATCCCCGAAATTGGTACGTTAATATGTGGATTTCTCGAACATTCACCTACCATATTGAGTGCGATTGGTTTCACAGCTGGTCCACAATAACCTCCGTGCGCACCTTTTCCACGTACATGAGGAATTGTATGCCATGTATCTAAGTCGACTCCCATTAGGCTATTGATCGTATTGATCATACTAATAGCATCTGCCCCGCCTTTTACAGCTGCTTCTGCTGTTGCCGTAATATCTGTGATATTTGGCGTCAATTTGACAATAACAGGCGTTTTGGCTACTTCCTTGACCCAATAGGTTTGCTTTTCTACAAGTTCTGGTACTTGACCAGATGCAGCTCCCATTCCTCGCTCCGCCATTCCATGTGGGCAGCCGAAGTTTAATTCCAGACCATCTATACCGACATCTTCTACACGCTTTACAATTTCATGCCATTTTTCTTGTTTCGGTTCAACCATCAAGGATGCAATAATGGCGTGATCTGGAAAACGTTTTTTGGTTTCATCCATTTCCTTTAAATTTGTTGCTAATGGACGATCTGTAATGAGTTCAATATTATTAAAACCTGCAACTCGTTGGCCATTGAAACTTGTTGCTGCAAATCGGGAAGAAACATTTAAAATGGGTTCACCTAATGTTTTCCAGACTGCTCCTCCCCAACCAGCTTCAAATGCACGTTGTACTTGATAACCAGAATTCGTAGGCGGTGCTGAAGCTAACCAAAATGGATTTGGTGACTGTATTCCTGCTAAATTTATTCGTAAATCAGCCATAGTATCCCCCCTCTTTCTGTTAGGCAATCTCAGATGTTTGTTGTAGCGCATCATGTAATGCATATGCACAGTCTTTTCCTTGTTGAACAGCTGAAACAACTGTTGCATCCCCATAACCTGAGCCATAAATCACATCACCGCATGCGTAGATCTGCGGACTAGATGTTTGAAATGTAATCGGATCTACGGAAGGAACGCCATTAAGATGTTGTAAGTTCATTTCGTTGATAAAATCCACATGACGTCTTTGTCCAATTGCACGAATAACAACATCTGCTTGTACTATAAAATTTGAATTTTCCACTTCGATCAGTACATCTTGTTGATCGTAGCGATCCATTAAATTCATATGGACACATTCAATCCCTACGACTTTCCCATCCATATTTCCCATTATTTTTTTAGGCATTGTTAGCCATTGAAATTCAATTCCTTCTTGTTTAGCAAATTCATATTCAAATGGATAAGCTGTCATTTCATTGGCAGTGCGCCGATATAATATTTTCACATGGGCCGCTCCTAATCGAATGGCACATGTTGCAGCATCGATCGCTGTATTACCTGCTCCAATAACAACCACTTTCTTCCCTTGTATATTCATTGGTAAAGGTTTTCGCTTAGTTGTTTTCACAAAGTCAATTGCATCTAAAACACCTTCTAACTTCTCCCCTTCTATATTTAAATGGGGGACTTCCCCCATACCAATAGCCATTATGATTCGATCAAATCTCTCCAATAGCTCAGTGCAAGTAACATCTATACCAACTCTCTTTCCTGTTAAAATAGTTGCTCCTAACTGACGCACTTGATCAACTTCCCATTCCACAACTTCTTGCGGTAATCTAAATGATACAATCCCATGCTGACTAAGTCCTCCAGCTTGTTTTTCAGCTTCAAAGATTGTAACCTCATAGCCTAGTCGGCACAATTCACGTGCAGCTGATAACCCTGCTGGTCCACTGCCAATAATGGCAATCTTATGACCATTTGCTGCTCCTCGCTTAAATAAAGAAATATTTTGTTCCTTCAGCCAATCCGTTGCGTATCGTTGAAGTGCACCGATTTTGATTGGTTTTTCATCTTTTTGTAACACACAAGCGCCTTCACAAAGTTCTTCAGTCGGGCAAACTCTCGCACAGCTCGCCCCCATTGGATTCGCCTCTAGGATTACTTTTGCTGAACCCTTCAAATTTGAAGAAGCAATTTTTTTTATAAAACTAGGAACATTGATCGTTGTTGGGCAAGCACGCATACAAGGCGCATCAAAACAATACAAGCAACGATTTGCCTCTTCTATGGCACTAGCTTTTAATAATCTCGGCGTAACTTCTTCAAAATTTTCATCTATTAAGACATTGATCATTCAATCACTCCCAACTTATTGAGCAACAGCTTCTTTTGTCTTCTTTTGAACTTGTCGTTTTATATATTGACCTCGCCCCAACGAACCCACAAATTCCTTATCTTTGATAACAAAGTCCCCTCGACTTAAAACACTGATAGGCTCTCCCGTCACTTTTAGCCCTTCAAATGCACTATAATCCACATTCATGTGATGCGTTTCGGCTGAAATAACACGTTCCTGATTGGGATCAAATAACACTAAGTCTGCATCAGAACCGATCGCAATCGTTCCTTTTTGAGGGAATAGTCCAAAGATCTTTGCTGCGCTTGTCGAGATCATATCGACAAACTCGTTGATTGTAATTCTTCCTTTCGCGACCCCTTCAGAATACAGAACGCTAAATCGATCTTCGATAAATGGACCACCATTGGGAATTTTAGAGAAATCATCAATACCTAATCGTTTTTTACCATTGAAATTAAACGAACATTGATCTGAGCCAATGGTTTGAAGTTGTTTTGCTTTTAATGCATTCCATAGAATTTCTTGATGCTCTTTTGGTCTTAATGGTGGTGACCAAACATACTTCGCCCCCTCAAAGTTTGGTTTTTCAAGTGCCGATTGATCTAATGTCAAGTATGGTGGACATGTTTCACCATATACTTTATAACCTTTTTGGCGTGCAGCAATAATTTCATCAACTGCTTCCTTGCAGGTCACATGCACGACGTATAACGCTGCATCAGCTAAGTGAGCCAGTTCAATTGCCCGTTTTGTTGCCTCACCTTCTAATTGAGGAGGGCGAGTTAGCGCATGATAAATGGGTTCTGTATGACCCAAAGTCTTGGCTTCTTCGACTAATTCATCAATGACTGAACCGTTTTCGCAGTGTACCATAACGATTGCGCCCGCTTCTTTTCCGACTTTGAACGCTTGATATAATGTACGATCAGTTGCTTGAAATTCTTTCGCATAGGCTAGAAATACCTTAATAGAAGAAATACCTTCTTGTTCCAATACTTTTGGCAATTCGACTAAAGTATCTTCGTTTAAATCTGCAATCATCAGATGGAAACCATAGTCGATCACTGCTTTGTCTTTTGCTTTTGCATGCCATTTATCCACCGCATCCATAAGTTTTGTTTCACCAGCTGTTAAGCAAAAATCTAAAACCGTCGTTGTCCCGCCAAAGGCAGCTGCGATTGTGCCTGTTTCCCAATCATCATCTGTTACCGTATTGTTGAAAGGCATATCTAGATGTGTATGCGGATCGATACCACCTGGAAATATATATTGTCCAGTCGCATCAATCATTTCAGCGTCACCAGCTACTATTTCCTTACCAATACTTGCGATCTTACCATCTTCGATTAACAAATCCGCTTTATACGTGTCTGCTGCAGTGACAATCGTTCCACCTGTAATTAGTTTTTTCATGGTATTCCTTCTTTCCTTATATGGTTTGTTTTTCTTTCGCCAACTTTTGTTGAAGAGAAAGTACGGTTTGAAGCATGACATTTGCTCCGTTTGCACAATCCTTAAAGCTTGTCAGTTCTTCTTCGCAATGACTTTTTCCATTTACACTCGGCACAAAGATCATCGCAGAGGGAATATAACTAGCCATAAATTGTGCATCATGGCCTGCCCCACTATACATTCGATAAGAAGAATAACCATATTCCTCACATGCAGCTTCAATCGATTGGCAAATATCACGATCAAATACGACCGTATCCCGACTCCAAAGTTTTTCAGATGAAAGAGCACAACCTTCTATTTCAACTGGGAAGTTATGAATAACATCCTCCACTTTAGAAATGATTTCTGGATTTTGATGTCGAGCTTCTAAAGTAAAAACAACCTTATTGGGAATCACTGTGTGAATATTTGGCGAAACATTCAGGCGTCCAATTGTAAAAACTAAATCATCGTCAATGGACGCAAGCTCTGTTTTGATGGAAGAAATAACATCGGTAGCTACAAACAAAGGATCTTTTCTCATCGGCATAGGTGTTGTTCCCGCGTGATCTGATTCACCAATAATCGTGATTTCATAGCACACCATTCCAAGTACTCCTTCTACAACTCCTATATCAATCTTTTTACTTTCAAGCACAGGGCCTTGTTCAATATGAAGTTCTAGATACGCAAGAGCCTCTTTCAAACGGTTTTCCTGCTCACCTTTATAACCACTCGCTTCTAACGCAGCTGAAAATGTAATTCCATTTTTATCTTTTGAATCAAGCATCTTTTCTTTATCGAATTTATGCGCTAGTACGCCTGAACTCATCATAGCTGGATCAAAACGAGCCCCTTCTTCATTTGTAAAATCCATAATGACAATTGGAGCTTCCATTTCTAAATCGAAATCACACAATGTTCTGACAACTTCAAGCGCTGTTAAAACACCAAGAACACCATCGAAACGACCTCCCCTCTCAACAGAATCTAAATGAGATCCTATTACGATTGGAGGAAGATCGTTTTTTCCTGGCAAAGTCGCATAAATATTAGCCATGTCATCAAAAGTGACATTCATGCCGAGTTCTTGGCAACATTCACAAAAATAATTTCTTGCAGCAACATCTTCAGGAGATAAAGATAACCTTGTGACTCCGCCATTTTTAGTGTGACCAAACTTACTAAATAGTTGAATCGTATCCTCTAAACGACTTTCATTACATGCTAACAATATATTACCTCCTATTTTTATGTTATTTTTTATTACATTTACTAACAATTCCAATTTTACTGTATTATAATGATATGGTATATAGTCATTTCTCTGAAAAAAATTGTGCATTTGCACAGCAAGCTGAAGGATTTTTTACTTTTCTGCTATAAAAAATGGGGGGATATTGATGATTACATTTCAGCATTTTTTGGATTCACCGCTATTTTACATGTTGAATTTAAGAGGTGGAGAGGATGGATTAAACCATGAAATTACTGGAATTAATGTGATTGAAAGTGTAGATATCTCAAAATTCTGTCAAGCCAATGAAATTATCATTTCTACAGGAATTCATTTCAATGGAGATATAAAATCCCTTTTAGAACTGATTACAGTGCTTGCTAAAAAGCGAACAGCAGGTTTAATCATCAATATTGGCCCTTACATCCCTGAAGTACCAGCTGCAGCAATAGCACTTGCAGATCAACTACAATTCCCTATTTTTGAAATGGAATGGCGTTATCGAATAGCCGATTTACTTAGACTCACTTTTCATTTTTTAAATACACATCATGAAAGAAAAATGGATCAAGAGGATTTAATGAGGAAGCTATTATTGACGGATGCTCAAGATTCTTCTTTGGATAAGTCATTAGAACAATTCGGATTTGCAAAAGAAGATGAAAAAGGAATTATTTTATGTACACCATATAGCAGCGATCATAATATAAAACCCTACGCAAATATTATTCATCAAGCATTTTCTGCTCGTTATAAAGTTTTTCTGCAACTTGTCGACAATAACCAATTGATTTACTTAATAAGCCGTTCTCACGTTCAAACACCAGACATTCCATTTTCAAGAACTGTTAACGCGATCTTTGATAAGTTACTTGAAAAGTTTTCAAATGCTCCTGTTCCCTTATCGATTGGAATGGGGAACTTTTATACAGAAGCGAAAGATCTTCAAAAGAGTTTGGATGAAGCAAGGACCGTTACAAAGCTTTCACAGCAGCACGGTAACCCTAACTTGTACAAATATAAAGAGATTGGTGCCTACAAAATTATTATGGGTGTCGAAAATCGGCAACTAATTCAAAGATTTTATCGAGACATGCTGGGCTCTTTAGTACAATATGATCAAATTCACAACACAAATTTTAAAAATTTTTTACGAATATTCATAGAGGAAGATGGCAGTACATCTCGAATTAGTCAAAGAGAATTTATCCATCGCAATACGGTTCTGTATAAAGTAAAAAAAATCGAAACGCTCCTTGATACAGATTTAAGCACTCCATTTACAAAAACAAATCTTACAATTGCCTTCATGATTGAGGACATTTTATCAAAATAATAACTTTGTGCAAATGCACAAAATATTTTGTCTGAATATTCATTGTTTTAAAATTTTGATCTTAGTATGCTTTATATGTTAGCTAAAATAACATATATTTATATAGGAGTGATTACAATGGAAAAAACGGCATCTCATCATATTCAAAAAGACCATCAACAATATGTTCTGACATCTTGGGCAAAGCAGCAAGGAACTGTTCCGAAGGTAATAACAAAAGCAGAAGGTGTTTTCTTCTGGGATGAACAAAATCACAGGTATTTTGATATGAGCTCCCAGCTAGTCTATACAAACGTTGGTCATCAACATCCAAAACTGCTCGAAGCTTTTCAGCATATCGGTGATATTCCATTGTCCTCACCTGGCTTTGCAAGTGCTTCTAAGTCTGCATTAGCCAAAAAGATCATTGAGCTTGCACCGAGTAATATGCAAAAAGTATTTTTCACTTGTGGCGGTGCAGAATCAAATGAACACGCGATCAAAATAGCAAGGATGGTAACAGGACGCTATAAAATATTCTCTCGTTATCGTTCGTATCATGGAGCAACATTTGGAGCTGGTAATTTAACCGGAGAAAATCGTCGCCTAAGTGTTGAACCAGGTATTCCTGGATTTGTAAAGTTCGATATTCCTTATTTATATCGAGAAGCCATCGATTTTGCGAGTGAAGAACAGGCTACAGACTTTTATCTAAAACGGCTACACCAACAAATTTTATACGAAGGTCCAAACACAATCGCAGCCGTTTTCATCGAACCGATTCCTGGAAGTAATGGCGTCATCATTCCACCAAAAGGCTATTTAGAGGGCGTTCGTGCATTATGTGATGAATTCGGGATTTTAATGGTTTGCGATGAAGTCATGTCTGGTTTTGGACGAACCGGAAAAATGTTCGCTGTTGACCATTATGATTTTGAACCGGATCTGATAACATTTGCAAAGGGAATCACTTCAGGCTATGCACCACTGGGAGGCGTTATCGTCAGTGATCAAATAGCTGCATACTTTGACGATCATGTTTTAATGACTGGTTTAACTTATAGCGGTCACACCATGTGCACCCAAATTGGATTAGAAACATTGAAAATTTATGAGGAAGAAAATATCATTGAAAATGCATGGGTAATTGGCGAGATTTTAGCCGCGCGACTCGATGAATTAATGAACTACTCTATAGTCGGCGAAGTGCGTCATATTGGTTTATTTGCCGCAGTTGAATTAGTAAAAGATAAAACAACTCGCGAGCCACTTATCCAATATGGTCTAGATTATGGGCAAGACCCTGTTCGATTGATGAATAAATTTATTGCCATGTTGCTGGATAAAGGATTTTATACTTATTCTCATGAATCGAGTGTCATCATTGCTCCGCCACTTATCATAACAAAAGATGAATTAAATGAAGCAATAGACATTTTCGAAACTGTATTGAAAGATTTTGAAAAGGAAGTTTTAGAAATTGATGAAACAAAAATTGTTTCAGCTAAATAAGGAGGAATTCGATGTATAATTTCTATTATGAACAGCCTGTACCGATTGACTTTGGTGCAGATAAGATAAAGGATTTACCTACTATTTTAGAAAAATATAAATTTCAAAAAGGATTACTCATTAGTGCCCCATCGATGGTACGAAATGGTGTTGCACAAAAAATAATGGACGCTTCAAATGGTAAAATTAAAGCTATTTTTTCCAATATACAACCCAATCCAACAGTTCAAAACACCGATGATTGTGTCGAGGCGCTTGTTGAACACAAATGTGATTTTGCAATTGCACTTGGTGGAGGCAGCATTTTAGATTGTGCAAAAGTGGCATGCTTCGTTGCAACAACTTCTTATACAACAGAAGTCTATTTTACAAAGCAACAGCCAATTACACATAAAGGATTACCATTGATCGCTGTTCCTACGACCTCTGGTACAGCAAGCGAAATTACAAACGTATCGGTTTTGACAGATACCAAGCGTGGGATAAAAGCTCCTCTTGCAAGTGAGTTTTTATACCCGATATATGCATTAGTGGATCCAATGTTAACGCTTAGCTGTCCTCAACAAGTAACTGCATCTAGTGGTTTAGATGTATTAGCACACTCCTTAGAAGCTTTTTATGGGAAGAAACATCAGCCTTATACAGACTTAGCTGCAGAGTATGCTGCTAAACTAGTGTTTGAAAATCTGTTAGTGGCTTATCACGCTCCTAACAATCTTGAAGCACGTATCAATATGAGTCTAGCTTCTGTAACAGCTGGCATGGCATTTAATCTCACACAAACAGCTGCTGCCCATGCTTGTTCCTACCCATTGACCCAAAACTTTGGAGTTTTTCATGGAGAGGCTTGTGCTTTAACCTTGCCTACTTTTTGGAAACTGAATAGCATCGGTAAGGAAAGCAAAAGACTTGAAGCATTTAGTCGCCGTCTTGGATTTGAAGATTCCATCGATTTAGCCAATCGTATCGATGAAATGAAAAAAGACATGCAAATGTGTCTAACAATTGAAGAGGCTGGTGTAAGAACAGAAGAAGATTTAAAACTACTAGTTGCTAATAGTTTTGCTCCTAATATGCAAAATAATCCTGTAGATGTCACACCTGAATTACTAAAAAATTTATACAAATCCATCTCAAGTATACATTCGAATAGTTAAGACATCAGGCATTTGTGTCAATCAAATATGAAAAGAAGAGGCTGTGAATTTATTTTTCACTGTCTCTTCTTTTTTTAAAGCTTTGAGTTATGAAATTAGTTTATGTAAGAGAATATCTGTGTTATCCATATACTCTCCTCATTCAAGGTGATTCCACCTATTAAATTTCTCGGGAAATATCCTGATGATGATTAGTTTTGCCATACTTTATCCCATCGTAATGCTCTTTATTCTTTTCTTTAAGACCTTTACATACCTTTATCACTCAATCAATATCAGCTTAATAGTTTTTCAATACAATATTATTGTAATTCATACTAATTAAAGGAGGCAATACCATTGAAAACATTCTTACCAAAGAAACTTATTTCGATTGCTGCAGTTTCTACACTTGCATTGAGTAGCCTAACTATTTTTTCATCAGAGGTTGATGCTAAAACTTTATCGAAGAAAAAACAAGTGAAAAACGTCATTTTCTTAATCGGTGATGGTATGGGGAATTCTTACACATCTGCATACCGCTATCTGAAAAACAGTTCAAGCACACAGTATGTCGACCAAACATCATTTGATCGCTATTTAGTCGGACAGCAAATGACTTATCCTGAAGATCCAGCCGAAAACGTTACAGATTCTGCTTCCGCAGCTACTGCTATGTCAGCTGGTGTCAAAACATACAACAATGCGATTGCAGTTGACAATAATAAGAAAAACGTGAAAACAGTCCTTGAGTCTGCAAAAGAAATGGGAAAAGCCACAGGATTAGTGGCAACTTCAGAAATCACGCATGCAACACCCGCAGCTTTTGGCTCTCATGATGAAACACGTAAGAATATGAATGGTATTGCGGATGATTATTTTGATGAACTCGTAAATGGAAAACATAAAATTGATGTGTTGCTCGGTGGCGGCAAAACTAACTTTGTTCGTCAAGATCGTGACCTGACAAAAGAATTCAAAAAAGCAGGATATAACTATGTAACAACAAAATCCCAACTAAAAAATAATAATAGTGCCCAATTACTCGGTCTGTTTGCTGATGGCGGAATGGACAAGATGATTGACCGTGGTTCTCAAACACCATCCCTTGCTTATATGACAAACACTGCACTCAAACAACTAAGCAAGGATAAGGATGGTTTTTTCTTAATGGTAGAAGGTAGCCAAATTGACTGGGCTGGTCATGATAATGATATTGTTAGTGCCATGAGTGAAATGGCAGACTTTGAAAAAGCATTTGAAGCTGCAATTGCATTTGCCAAAAAGGATAAAAATACTTTAGTAGTAGCGACAGCTGACCATTCAACCGGCGGTTTTTCATTAGCTGCAAATGATGATTATAACTGGTTCCCAGAAGCCATTAAAGCGGCTAAGAAAACACCTGATTATATGGCACAACAAATTGTTGCCGGTGCAGATGTAGAAGAAACATTAAAAAAATACAGCGGGTTAACTTTAACAGATGAAGAAATCAAATCTGTTAAAGATGTTACTTCTGGTAAAGTTACAGATATCGATAATGCCATTGAAAAAATATATGATAAACGTTCTAATACTGGTTGGACTACAGGCGGTCACACAGGTGAAGATGTAAACGTCTATGCTTATGGACCTGAATCCTCTCAATTTGCAGGACAAATTGATAATACAGATCAGGCAAAAATCATCTTCAATCTAATTGAGAAAAACAAAAAGAACAAAACAAAAATAAAAGATCAATCTTAATTCATTTGCTAAATTGGTTGTTAATGAGGCAATTTGCCTTGCTGATAGCATTCATTAACAACCATCTATTCTGGGCGTCTTCTATCGGCGTCCAGATTTTTTGCTATACGAGGAGGAACAATATTGAAAAAATCACTTTGCTCTTTATTTTTTAGTGCTTGTATTCTAGGATTCGTCTCAGGTTGTACATTTCAATCAGCTACTTCAAATAATTCACAAAATGAAGCGACAAACAACAAAGATTATTTCAAAAACTATCAAAGCAATCCTCAAGTAACAGATGATCGTACATTATTAAAAGCGGGCGACGAAATAACAGATGACCGAGGCTATGCAAAACTTAAAAATAGCAATTTTACACAAAAGAGCTATGATATTGGAGAAATCACTTTGACCATCCGAGATGTCAAACAAATTTATCTTGAGCCCACTTATAGTATGATCGATTATTTTCATACATTAACGCATGATGAAACATTTGATATCGTCAAAGCTTTTGTTGAAGTGACCAATAATAGCAATAAGACGCTTCACTTCTCTCCTGTTGCCATACTTACTGCAGATACCGGGCAAAAATGGACATGGGATCAAGATGTCTACCTTGATCATCTAACTGGGAAAATCGAACCTCATCAAACAAAGAGAGGCAATATTGGTTATATCCTTAAGCATAATAGCAACCCTGTAAAATTCGTCCTTCAAACCAGTGATGTCTTTGACAAGCAAGAACAAAAAATAGCAAATAGCCAAAAAATAACTCTAACATTTAAAAAATAATGGATAGATAAACCCTCCCCTAATCTAGCAATTGAAAGATAGGGGGTTTCTTTCTTACCTATCTCTTTTCAAAAGAAACTTTTTAACATTAACACCCGTCCTAAAAACATGGTAAACTATTTATATGAATATTGGAGAAGGGAGGAAGGTTTTCAAAATATAAACCGTCGATCGATGAAAAAAGCTTTGTTACTTACTCTATTTACAACTATCTTATTTGCAACTTCTGTTTTTATCATCATTCAGCAATTATCTGAAACGGTTTCAGAGCCATCTGAAAAATACATAGAAGATCAAAGTGTGGAAAGCTTTATCGGCTCCATTGGTGAAAATGCGCGCGAAATTGCAGATAAACACGATTTGTATGCTTCTGTGATGATTGCTCAAGCCATCTTAGAAAGCAATAATGGAACGAGCGAACTTGGCTCTCCACCTAATAATAACCTATTCGGCATTAAAGGTTCCTATAAAAGTCAATCGGTAGCTTTCCAAACATCAGAGGATAATGGTAGTGGTCAAATGCATCAAATCACTGCCAAATTCCGAAAATACCCTAATTATAAAGCTTCCTTAGAAGATTATGCTGAATTGCTTCAAAATGGTGTTTCTTGGAACACAAAATATTACCAAAAAACATTTAAAAGTAAAACAAAGTCTTATAAAGAAGCGACGAGATATTTAACAGGCACATATGCTACTGATACAAACTATCACCAAAAATTAAATGCATTGATTAAGCAATATCATTTAACGGAATACGATCAACCTAAAAAAGAACAAAAACATGTTGTCGTTAAAAGTGGTGAAACGCTTAACTCCCTATCCCATAAGTATGGCGTGGCTATTACATCAATCAAACAATGGAATCGATTGAATTCTAATGCCGTCGAAAATGGTCAAAAACTTTTAATCTATCAATAGAAAAATGAGATTGTTCCATAAGTTTCTTTTACGATAGAATCCTCAAAGCCCAAAAGTTTGAATGTTCATCTAGCGACATTCATGTTTTTGGGTATGTGAAGCTATTTAGCAGGATCCTTATTAGGAGCAATCTCATTTTTATGATTTCATAAAAACAGCTAACCGATTAAATAATGCTGAAGCAACGGGAAAAATGTATCGGATAATACAATACTAATCAACGCTGCAACAATCATCGCAAGGCTTGAATAAGTCCCTTCTAATTCCCCTATTTCAAAGGCTTTTGATGTACCACATCCATGAGCACCCATGCCAAGCAATAATCCCTTTGCTGCTGATGTGCGAATTCGAATATATCTTATGATAAGTGGACCAATAATACTTCCTGTTAAACCAGTCACAATCACGAACACAGCTGTCATTGTAGGCTCTCCACCGATGATTTCTGATATATCCATTGCAATTGGTGTTGTAATGGAGCGCGGTACTAGACTATTAATCATCTCATTGGATAAACCAATCCATAGTGCAAACAAAAACGAAGAAATAATGGCAACTGCACAACCAGTAATAAGACTCGCTCCTATTGCCTTTGCATGTTCTTTTAACAAAGCATAGTTTTTATATATTGGTACTGCAAATGCTACTGTTGCTGGTCCTAGTAGTTTGGATAACCAAGTGGCACCTGTATTATAGTCTTCATATGAAGTATGAGTGATCAACAATAATGCAATGATGATCAGTGGACAAATTAATAATGGCGATAAAATGATCCAATTCATCTTTCGATAAACTTTTTTACTTAATAGAAAAATAATAATCGTACCTATAAAGCTAACAAAACCGATGAAACTCATACTTTCTTCGCTCCTTTCTTTTGAACAAAATCCGCAACCAATCCTGTACAAGCCATCACAACAATTGTGCTCAATACAATTACTGTTACAAGCTTAATACCAATAATTCCAACGATTTGATCGTATTGCACAACGCCTACTGCAGAAGGTACGAAAAATAATAATAATTCACTCGTCAATAATCCTGCGCCTAGATTCACCCATTCGAGCTTCACAATATGAAATTGTAAAGCCAAAAATAATAGCACGAGTCCAATAATACTACCTGGAATCGGTAAATGACTTACTTTGGCAATGCCATCACCCAAGAGTAAAATTCCATATAAGAAAATAATTTGAACAATTATTTTTGCTATTTGTATCCTCATTCGTATCACACCCCTTTTATTGAATAGAAAAAACCGTCATCAAAAATCCCAGACGGTGATTTCTCACAGTGTTGCTTCTCTTTAATCTACACCGTGGATTAGTTGAACCAATCAGGCTTGTGCTAGCAGTTGCTCCCACTCTATCTTCCCGTTTTTGAGTGATGTGGAAGAGATACTGCCTGTTCATGCGAGATTGAAATATCGAGTACGACATTTTCAATACAATTACTTTACTCTATTGTTTAACATTCGTAAAATACATATTTTTTATATTTTGTATTCCTAAATGGAATAGTTTGGTGCGATATATTGAATAAATCTTTTCGTTGCATGCGATAAATATCGATCCTTTTTAATAATCATAACAATTTCCCATGGTATCGCTGGTTTCACAATTGGAATTGCTTTTACGGCATTAGGATTAACTTTTTCAGCAATTGCTTTTGGAAACATAGCAATTCCTAAGTTATGCTCTACCATCTGACTAATAAAATCCCATTGGGAACTTTCATAAGCAATATGTGGTATAAAACCGGCTTGTTCACATTCCTGCAATATTCGATCATGCAATGTAAAATCTTGACTAAAGAGCAACATCGGTTCATTTTTTAAATCTTTCATCATTACGGTTTCTTGGTTCGCTAGTGGATTGGAATGATTGACGATCAGCATCAACTGTTGCGAAGTATAAGGAATGACATGAAATTCTTCCATATCAGCCGGTAGCATGACAAAACCAACGTCCAACTCCCCCGCTCCTACCAAATCTTTAATGACATTTGCCCCTCGCTCATCAATCTCAATCGTGATCCCCGGATATTTTTCTTGAAATCCTTTGATCATTTTCGGAAAAAATAGAATACCTATCAATGGGGGCATACCTATTTTGATTTTACCTTTTTTTAAATGAGTAACATCTTCTAATACAATATCTAATTCATCAACCAAGTTTAATATTTTGATCGCCTGTTCATAGACCACTTCCCCAGCGTCCGTTAATTCACTTTTCCGCGCAGAACGATGAAATAATGTAATATCCAATTGCTTTTCTAAAGATTTGACAACTTTACTGAGTGTGGGCTGAGTGATATGTAAAGCATCTGCTGCCTTTGAAAAACTTTTACTTTTAGCAACCGCGACAAAATATTTTAATTCTCTTATTTCCATAATAGGCCTCCTTACATTTGTTTGATATGCATTTTCTAGTTAAATATATAGGCTTTTTAAACCACTAATGACAAAATTATCACCTTTTGCGTAAGTTTTTGTTTTATTAAAATAGAAAATAAGCTATCATAGATAGGTGTAAAGTTTCATTCACCAAAAAATATATATTATTTTTGAAAGAGAGGTTTTCGTTGAAACTGGGTAAAAAGTTACTTTTATCGTATAGTGTGTTTGTTTTAATGATCGTCGGAACTTCTGTTATTAATATGTTTAACGCCAAAAATTCTGCAAAGGCCATCGACGAGCTTATCGATAGCCGTGTTGCCCAATTAGAAATGGTAAAAGATACACAATATGCAATGGCTCTACAAGGCTCTTACTTACGCGGGTATATCTTACAAAATCAGGAAATGGCGCTCGATGATATGAAAAAACAACAACGATCATTAGATCAATCGTTAGCAAAATTAGATAAAATGGTTGAATCCACGACTATGAAAAAACTTGTCCAAGATTCCATTAACGAAAAGGGAAATTTTGATCAGTACGCACAAGCAACAGTTGAAGCTTATCAAAATAAGGATACCAATAAGGCTGTACAGATAATGAACGATAAAGTGCAACCTACTAATGATAAAATTTTAACAAATGCAGAGGCTATGTTAAAGTACCAAAAAACACAATTAGCTGATATTAAAAAGGCAACAAAAGATAGTGCTTCAAAAGCTTTTAGTAGTGTTATCTGGAGCTTAATCATTGATCTCGTGATTGCTTGTCTAGTAAGCCTCATTGTTGTGAAGAAAATAACGACACCCGTACAGCAATTATTAACTGCTATGACACGTGTGGCAGATGGTGATTTAACAGGAAAGCTAATTAAATTAAAAACAAAAGATGAAATGGCAGATTTGGCAAATGCTTTCAACAAAATGAAGGATCACCTACATGGACTACTCTATAAAACAAAAGAGAATTCACTACAATTGAGTACGACAGCTTCTGGGTTATCTGCAAGTACAACAGAAATTTTAACAACCACTGAAAATGTATCCAATTTAGTAGAAATGACTGCTCAAAACACGCAACTTTCCTCACATGCTGCTAAAGAAAGCGCAGTTGCGATGGATGAAACGGCTGTTGGCGTTCAAAAAATTGCAGAGTCTACTCAGAACTTGCACAATAATGCAATGACTACATTAAACCACTCGGATGAAGGTCAACAAAAATTAGCACAAGCGAAAGAACAAATGCAAGAAATTTTCGATGCTACAGTCCAAGTGACCGATTTAACAAGACAATTAGGAGATCAAACAAAAGAAATTGAAAAAATTACACAAGTGATTACAGAAATCACCGAACAAACAAATTTATTAGCATTGAATGCGGCAATTGAAGCAGCACGTGCTGGTGAACATGGTAAAGGCTTTGCAGTCGTAGCAGAGGAAGTACGAAAACTTGCTGAAGAATCCAAAGCATCAGCCGTGCAAATCGCGAACTTAATCGCTACGATTCAACGAGATACCCAAAATGTCGAGGATGGCGTAAATCACGGGTTGGACACCGTAAAAGAAGGTGTAACAGTGATCAATCAAGCCAATGTATCCTTTGGCTCAATCACTGAATCTGTTCGTTCTATGACTTCGCAAATAGAAGAAATCTCCGCTGCTTCTGAACAAATTTCAGCAAGTGCTGAGGAAGTAGCTGCTTCGGTTACAGAAATCGCTAACCAAGCCGGCAGTGCTTCAGAACAAATCGAAACCGTTTCTACATCCATTCACAAGCAAACTATATCTATGCAAGAAATCGATCATATTGTACAAGAATTAGATGATCGTTCTGAATCGTTGAAAGAAGATATCCAGAAATTTAAAATCTAACAAGATATCTTTTTAAAGATTGATAGAAGTGCAAAAAGCGCACCGTTCAGTAATCTGAATCGTTGCGCTTTTTTTCAATTAGCAAAAAGTAGTCTAGAATCAATTGTATACTCCAGTATAATACTAGAATTTAATCACAGCCCCAACTACATAAATTACCTTTTAAAACTTTTCAATTTTTAATATATACATGCCAATCATCTACTTTTCTTCATCAATACGTTTTTCCCAATAATCCGCATTTTTGATTCCTAATTTACGAGGATCAAAGACAGGGTCTATGCCTTGTTTTTTCTGCGCTTCATAGTCTTTCAAAGCAACTAAAGCTGGTTTTAATAGGAACAATAAACTAATAACGTTGACATACACCATTAATCCAAGACCAGTATCTCCAAGTGCCCATGCTGTTGTGGCAGTTTTCACTGATCCAAAGTATAACAATATTAAAAACACCACTTGCATGATTCGGATTGAAACTTTTAGCTTCGGCCCATCTAGCATAAATGCTAAGTTTGTTTCTGCAATATAGTAATATGCCATAATCGTTGTAAAGGCAAAGAATAATAATGCAATTGCGATAAAACCTGAGCCGAAGCCTGCAAGAGGAAAGGCTTGCTCAATTGCCGCTTGTGTATAAGCTTCACCTGGTTGTACACCTGGAATATTTTGCACTAAATATTTTCCTGTGCTTTCATCTTGAACGTTATATGCCCCAGTAAACAAGATGATAAATGCTGTTGCTGTACATACTAGGAATGTATCAAAGTAAATTGAGAAAGCTTGGACGAATCCTTGTTTAACTGGATGTGATACTTCAGCTGCTGCTGCATGGTGTGGGCCTGTACCTTGTCCAGCTTCATTGGCATAGATACCACGTTTTACCCCCCAAGCAATCGCTGCACCTAAAATTCCACCAAACATTTTATCTTGACCGAACGCACTTGAGAAAATTAAACCAAATACGTTAGGAATCTTATCAAAATTTAGAATAATGATTAAAATAGCCATGAGAATATACGCGCCTGCCATGAAAGGAACAACAATTGAGGCAACTGCGGCAATACGTCTAACCCCTCCAAAAATGATGATCCCTATTAACACGACTAAAAATACGCCTGTTATCCATGCCGGTAGATGGAAAGCATTATTCATCGCACCTGCAATTGAATTTGATTGAACAGAAGGCATTAATGCAGCCATCGCAATTACTGCTACAATGGCAAAAATCGTACCGATCCATTTCTTTTGCGTAAATTTATAAAGATAATAAGCTGGACCACCACGGTAGATACCGTTTTTCTCATCTTTATAAATTTGAGCAAGTGTTGATTCAACATAAGAAGTTGCAGTACCAATAAATCCTAACACCCACATCCAGAAGATTGAACCTGGACCACCATAAGCTATTGCGGTTGCGGTACCAGCGATATTCCCTACCCCTATACGACCTGCTAAAGCCATTGACAATGCTTCAAAAGAAGATACACCTGAAGATGATTTTTCTCCTTTTGTCAATTGTACGAACATGTCTTTAAAAAATCGCACCTGCATAAATTTTGTACTAAATGTGAAAATCAAACCGACTACTAAAATCCCGTATATCAGCACAGGACTCCATAGCCACCCATTAATTTTTGTTATCATTTCCTCCACAAATCTTCACCCCATTATTTGTAATATAAAAACAATTATATTCTGAGGATTTCAAAGATTCAATATGTTTTTGTAGAAAAATGTTTTTTTATTGATAAAAATAGAAATAATTGTTGGAAATATCTATCATAATAGCGATTTAAAAACATATATAGAACAATCTTTGTCTTTATTATAATTTCACTTACTTAATATTTTATGTTTTTCTGTTATTTTCGGTTTTTGTAGACTATTGACAACAACAAGCATACTTCTACTCGTCACCTTTTTCTATAAATTTTGAGTACTCCTCTTTCATATTATTTCTTTTATAAAATAGAGTGTGTTATATAAAAAAACGTTTGTTCATTTTTCAAGATGAAAAAGACCAGATTGAAATGCTCTGGTCTTTTTATCATACAATCAATTCAATTACTGTTCAAAGCTTTTTACAACATACTCTTAATATTGTCTAAGTCTTTGACAGCATATTTTATGGGAATTGGCTTCCGTCTTTCGGGAACTTTAAACTGAATCGATTATTCTTCATATCAATTTGCTTTCAAACATTTCTCCTCTAGCTCTAGCATTTCTTCATGAATCGCCTCGAGGTAAAATGTTGAATTGCTTATACCGGAAGAAGGGTTTCAACAATAATACTGTTAACAGCATTCAAATACGCAAGGGCACTTGCTTTGATCACATCTGTGTCAGTTGCTTTTGCGATATATTTTTCCCCATTATATTCTACTTGCAGTTTTACTTTACCAAGCGCTTCCTTCCCTCTTGACACACTTGAAATTTTATATTCCAAAAGTTTAATATCCATGTCAATGATTTCTTTCATGGCTGAGTAAAGAGCATCAATAGGACCAGTTCCTACAGTACTTGCACTGAATACTTCCTCGCCTTTTTTTACTTTAATACTTGCAGAAGGGAATGTTGTATTACTAATTACTTGTAAATCAACTAGTTCATAGAAATCACCACTATGTCGTTCAATTTTTTCAGCCATATGATGACGAACGAAATATTTCTCTACAAGGATATATAAATCATGGTTGTAAACTTCTTTTTTGGCATCTGCAAGCGTTAAAAAGTCTGCAAAGATTTCTTCAAATTGTTCATCTGTAATGGTACCAATTGATAGTTTTTCTAATGCGTTTTTCACTGCATGGCGGCCAGAACGTGCTGTTAATACAAGTTCCATGTCATCTAGACCAATGTCTTCTGGATGAATGATTTCATAAGCATCACGTGATTTTAGTAGTCCATCTTGATGAATTCCTGAAGAGTGAGCAAATGCATTTTCACCTGTGATGGCTTTATTTACTTGCACATCTAATCCCATTAGGCTGCTGACAAGTTTGGATGTTGCAATAATTTCTTTGGTGTTTATTTTAGTGGCAACATCACCAAAGTAATTGCTACGTGTACGTAATGCCATCACCACTTCTTCAAGGGAAGCATTACCAGCACGTTCGCCAATACCATTAATCGTACATTCTACCTTATCCGCACCGTTTTTGATGGCTGCTAATGTGTTGGCAGTTGCCATACCAAGATCATTATGACAATGAACACTTAGCAATACTTGATCATTGAGGTTTTTAATACGATCGTTTAGTTTATAAATCATTTCGCCAAATTCTTCTGGAACAGCATAACCTACTGTGTCAGGTACATTGATCATCGTTGCACCTGCCTTAATGACGGCTTCGATCGTTTTCCATAAATATTCAAAGTCAGAACGTGATGCATCTTCTGTAGAATATTGAACTTGTGGTAATAATGTTTTGGCATATTTGACAGCTTCAATACCAATGTCTAATATTTGATCTTTTGATTTACCAAATTTCTTTTCTACATGGATATCTGACGTGCCTAATACCATATGAATCATAGGATTTTCTGCATACTTCACACTATTATATACCGCATCGATGTCAGCTTTAACGGCGCGTGCAAGTGCTGTAATCATGATATCATCTGTATTACCAACTTTTGTTGCTACTTCCTTAACAGCATTGAAATCGCCTGTAGATGAGGCTGGGAAACCTGCCTCGATAATGTCAACTTGTAATTTTTTTAGTTGCTTTGCCACTTCTAATTTTTCATAAATATTCAATTTCGCACCCGGCACTTGTTCACCATCACGTAAAGTCGTATCAAAAACCCAAATTTTTCTTGTCATATTCAACACTCCTCTTTTTAATCAATTACGCCAAACCAATCGGACTTTTACGGGCAGTTCATCCCCCATCTATCTTTGTCGTTTCTCTCTATATCTTGAGATGGGGGTCTTACTGCCCGTTAAAGCGTGATAAAGTAAATCAGAGCCACCAGTATAACTGGTGGTTTGCTCTGCGCGTGAAACGCTGGGGTACTGGCCCATGTCTAAAGACATACTGAAAGGTCCGCCAACCGCACTCCGTTCTCACACTACCACTAAAGTGGTTCTATTTATTTCCTCTTTTTAGGTTTTACTTCCTCACCTGTGAAAGGATCAATGAATTCTTTCATCGTCATTTGATCCTCCAAAATATCTTCCTGCAATTGATTTTTTATATACTCTTGTATCACTTTTCTGTTCCGGCCTACTGTATCTACATAGAATCCACGACACCAAAACTTCCGATTTCCATATTTATATTTTAAGTTTGCATGTCGGTCGAAAATCATTAAACTACTTTTTCCTTTTAAATAGCCCATAAAGGATGAAACACTTAATTTCGGTGGAATACTTACCAGCATATGAATATGATCAGGGCAAGCCTCTGCTTCTATTATTTCAACGCCTTTTCTTTCACATAATTGGCGTAATATTTTTCCTACATCTGCTCTTATCTTTCCGTATATAATTTGTCTTCTATATTTTGGTGCAAAAACAATGTGATACTTACAATTCCATGTTGTATGTGCTAAACTTTTATTATCCATTTGGATCCCCTTTCGTACAGAGTCGGTTGGCTAGACCTAACTCCATTGTACGACCGGGGTTTTTTTTCTGTCCATAGCTAAAAGCTTTTTAGAACCCCTCGCATAGCAAGGGGTTTTCAATTCTACAAAAATCTCGCCTCTATAGAAACCTATAGAGACGAGATCATTCGCGGTACCACTCTAATTGAGCAATCTAAAAATTGCTCCACTCATTCGATAGCAAACACTATCTATCCTTATAACGGTAGGAATCCGAACTCCGTTACTTATAGGTTCACGGAGTAGCTCATGGACGAGTTCAAAAGTATATAACGACCGGTTCGCACCACCCACCGGCTCTCTTTGCGCTTATAAAACTTTTTACTATTTCCAATCTTGGCTTTGTTTTATCTGATTGATAGGATTGTAACGCACAATGTGAGCAACTGTCAACAGAATTTTTAGAAAATTTTATGATTTCAAAACTAAAAGCGGTCTCTCATTCCGCCATATACATTCAACAGGGGTTTCAAAGAATGCACTCAAATTTTTACTTGTGAGCATCTCTTTTGTTTGACCTTTCGCAAACACTTCTCCTTTTTTTAATAACAATGCATGTTTGAATTCGGGCAAAATTTCTTCTACATGGTGGGTTACATAAATAATAGTTGGACCACCCTCCATTTTTGCGATCTTCGCAATCGTTTTAAGAAGAGCCTCCCTTGCAATAAAATCAAAACCTGTGGCTGGCTCATCCAAGATTAACAACTCTGGATCTCCCATTAATGCACGTCCAAGTAAAATACGCTGTTTTTCACCTTGTGACAATGTTTCATACTCTCGATCTGCATATTCAATGGCACCCAATTGACGTAATAAATGAATCGCTTTTTCTCTTATCTCAGAAGTTGGCTTTTCGTATAAACCGATGGATGCATAGGCTCCACTTAAAACAATTTCAAATGCGCTATCTAAAGGGTTCAGCTTTGCTTGAAATCCTGCTGAAACAATACCTATTTTACGTCGTAATTGATCGCCTAGAATCGATTTTCCAAAAGTTTTTCCAACAACCTCAACTTGACCGCTTGTTGGAAAATAATAAGCGCAAAGCATATTTAACAATGCTGTTTTCCCTGCACCATTTAATCCATATAATACCCAATGTTCCCCCTTTTCAATCTCCCAATCTATATGTTGTAATATCCATTTTTCCTCTCTTCTTAACGAAACATCTTGTAAATGTAAAACCATTAAAACATCTTCTTTCCCTCATTTTCATTAATATATTAAAATAATATATCAATGTCTTTCTAAAGCTAATTTAATACCAAATCCTACTAATACAGAACCTGTAACGCCCTCAATCGCCATTTGGGTCCGTCTCTTCATCATAAAGCTTCGAATAGCGTTCAAAAGAAGAATATAAAGAACGAACCAAATAGCTGTTAATGCAATATACGTTATGCCCATCCATACAAACGGTAAAAATGAATCATGAGCATCAACGAATTGGGGAAGAAAAGTTAAAAAGAAAACAGCTACTTTTGGATTTAGCAAATTAGTTAAAAATCCTTGCTTGAAACACGGACGATCATTAGACTTTCTTTCCTTTTCTTGAAGCAATGCATCCTCTATCTTTTGATTTCTCATGGAAATAAATGATTTGACCCCCAAATAAACTAAATAAGCGCCACCTGCGTATTTAAAAATAGAAAATATAAACGCAGATTTTGTAATAATTGCTGATAATCCAACAACCGCAGCAAACGTGTGTATGAGCAATGCACAACATGTTCCCAGTACGGTCTTTAATCCACCCTTTTTCCCCAATGTCAGCGTATTTTTGGTTGCGATAGCAGTATCAGGACCAGGCAGAAGAATAAGAAGAATGCACATTGTCACAAACAGCCAATACTGATGCATCTTATCACCTCTTTCTTTCAATACTTAGATTTTATCAGAAAATTTTAAAATAAATATCCTTTTATTTTATTTATTTTTCAAAAATTATATTGATATATTTAATTTAGAAAATCTAACAGAAATCAGATGATATCGATCTCATATTTATATCAATACTTATTGTTTTATATTCATACAATTCTGAATATATAGGAATATAAAATTATTATCATTTATGGTTTAGAAGATTGTATTCATCTTATTTTCAAAGGAGACAGATGATATACATTCTATTAAATAAGTAGCACAAGGGGGTTTTTATATGAAAAAAATACTTTTAGCTTTTCTAGTCATTCTATCTGTCTTCCTATCTGCATGCGAAGAAACTGGAAGTGTCGATTCTGATAATGGCACATCTACCATTGAAAAGATTAAGAAAAGTAAAAAAATCGTGATCGGTACGGCTCCTGGGTATGCACCTTTTGAGATGACTGATTTGAAAGGAAAATATGTTGGTTACGATATCGATACGGCAAAAGCAATTGGAAAAGCGCTTGATGCAAAAGTTGAATTTAAAGAATACTCTTTTGATGGTTTAATCGCTGCTCTTCAAGTTGGAGAAATTGATATGATTATTTCTGGGATGACAATAACCGGTCCACGCGCTTTATCTGTCAGTTTTGCCAATCCATACTTTAAAACAAAACAGGTAGCACTCGTGCCGAATACAGATACAACGACTAAAGTATGGACCGACTTAGACAAAAAAGGAAAGAAGATTGCTACAGTCGTAGGGACAACTGGACAACTTATTACCAAAAATACATTTAAGAATGCCGAAATTAAAGATTATAAAGAAATGGCCGCTGCTGCACTAGCTATGATCTCTGGCCAAATAGATGGGGTCATTTATGATGAATCTTCCGTTCGTATTTGGAATAAACAAAATGGTAAATCTAGAGTCATTGACAATCAAATTTCAGCTGAGAATTTAGGGATTGCTGTAAAACATAATGATTTAAAAACGATTCAATGGCTGAATTCATTCTTATATAGCTATATTGACGGTCCAGAGGAATTAAAATCTAGAAATTATTGGTTTGAAAATGATGAATGGTACGACAATATTAATAATAAAGTGGAAGCCGAATAACACAAACACGGAAGAAAGTATAAATACCATTCTTACTTTCTTCCTTTTTCTATTTTTCCAAAAAGGGGGTACAACTTTATGATTTATCAACCAGACTGGAGTATTATCACAAATAATTTAGGTATATTTTGTGAGGGTTTGCTGTTAACTCTTCGAATTTCAGCACTTTCTTTACTTTTGGCAATCCCAATCGGCATCATTGTTGGTATAGGCCGCATTTCTAAAAATCGCTTCGTCAATTTTGTTGCCTCTGCCTACGTAGAGATTATGCGAGGTATACCACTAATTGTTATTCTTATTTGGATATATTTCGTATTGGGCCAGTTTTTAAAATTAGGTTCTTTTTGGGGGTCTATCGTCTCTTTAGCCATTTTCTCGGGTGCATTTATAGCTGAAATCGTTAGAGGCGGTATTCAATCTATTCCTAAAGGACAAATGGAAGCTGCGAGGTCGTCAGGTATGACGCATTTTCAGGCTATGAAATTTATTATACTTCCACAAGCCTTTCGAAAAACACTTCCCCCTATGGCATCACAATTTATTCTATTAATAAAGGATTCTTCCCTTGTATCCACGATCTCAGCAGTTGATTTAACATTAAAAGCGACTAACTTAGCAGCCATATCGTATCGTTATATTGAAATATGGTCATTTGTAGCAGTCGTCTATTTTGCTGTAACGTTTACATTATCATTGATCATTCGACAATTTGAGAAAAGGCTATTAAAAAATGAATTCTAGAGGGGACGAATCCTATTATGATAACCATTAGAAATGTTTCGAAAAGCTCGGAAAAAGTAAGATTTTACAAGATATTAATCTAACTATTAACAAATCGAACGTAATCGCTTTAATCGGTCCTAGCAGTGCAGGGAAATCCACACTGATGGAAGCTTCACTTTATCAAAAGTTTTGATTTTGAACCATTAGACTTTTATTGCTTGAAGTCTAATCCATCTATCCTCATGAACTAGAAACAAGGACGAGTGCCAGTATTCATTCTTTCGATCAACACGCCTGATGAAAGAAAATAGCTATCAAAACTTAGGAATAGCAAAACGCACGAATACTAGTCACTCAGTATCCGTGCGTTTTGATTGTTACTTTTTTGATTTTCAAAGAGACTAATGGACAAACTTTATAAATTAACCAGCCAATTCATGTTTGACAACTTCGTATGCTTGACAAATAGATTCTATTCTTTCGGCAGTTTCATACTGAATCAGGTCATGTGCAATTTGATAAAGGTCTGCATTATCGTGTTCAGCAAGGTTCCTAAGAATTTCTGCTTCAATCTTGCTTACGTAAAATTCTATTCGACTGTCCATGTTCACACTCTCCCTTAATCATTATTTATATAAAATCTTGTTGTTTCTCATTTCTTATGTACCTTTATATTACAACGTCAGACATCACATAGCTAGTCTTTTGTTCTATTTTCCTTCCTAATTGTGTCAGACATTTGACATTCATACTATTTTGCTGTATGTGATCGTTTACATTGTATATACACTAAATTTTCTGAATCATTGTACTTGCATACAAGAATGTATGTTCTTATAATTAGACGAAGATAGGCGATTCTAAATCGGCTTAAAAATTCAAAAGTTCCGCTCTCCTTCTGGTGATCAAAAAGCTCAGCATATCGTTAAAACATGGTCATGAGGTAAACTGAAACTCCATCAGTGGGAATTTTCTTCATCCCCCACTGAAATAGAGGAACTCAGGTTAAGAACACCACATCCTGTTGACCTGAACCAATCAGACTTTTACGGGCAGTTAATCCCCTATCTATCTTTCTCGTTTCTCTCTATATCTTGAGATGGGGCTCTTACCGCCCGTTAAAGCGGGATAAAATAAAACAACGGTTGCCCAGTAGAACAACCGTTTTAGAAATTCCATTATTATTTTTTAGCTTTAACATTAGGATTATCATAACCTCTAAACGTATAAGGTTCATCAGGTTTTTCAGTATTCTCTATCTTCGTCACTTTTAAATATGGAATATTGGATTTGAATGGTTGATAGTAAATGGTAGAAAGCTTCCCTTCTACATTTACCCACTGATCATTTTTAAATGATTGACCCTTAGGTAATTGCACAAGCATGCCATAAACGCCGGCATCTGCAACACAGTGGATTACACCAAAACGCAACACAAATACCTGATTCTTCCCCAATTCGTCTTTCTCGCCATGATAGATGAAACCTTTATAGGAAACTGTTTTCCCCATAAATTCGCCAGAAAAATTATATAAAGTTTCCATACCCATTAAAAAGTTATCATCATTCAAGGCAACGGGGTCCATTTTAGAAAACTCATCTAATTCCTGTTGCATTAAATCTAAATAACCATCTTTTCCAAAGAAGACACTTGTATCAGGTTTTAAATATTGAGGCTTGATAAATTGATCCCCTTTTTGAAGAGTGTTCAAAGATTGGAATGAAAATCCCTTTGATTTGACAACTGTTGAATCAAGCGTTGCAATTGGCAAGCATAATCCTGTTACTAAAGGAAAGACGAAAATAGCATAAAACAGAATTCTCCTATACCAAGGTTTGTCGTTTTCATGCTCATGATCATGACCGCAATCACATTCAATTTCAGTGTTTCCCTTAGCCATATTCACGATCTGCACAATTGTCAAGACAGCAAACAATATAATGCCTAAAATATTGATATATTGATATTTCATATTAATGTATTTCGCATTATCGCCTGAAGCATAGAGGTAATAAAAGAAATACGTGAATCCCATTAAGATCAAGGCTCGGATCATCGTTATCCCCCTCCTAAACTAGCATAGAGCTGATAAATACGAAAATGATGATATACAAAATCAGCACTGCAATGAATTTTTTCTTGAATGTTTGAAGCATCATTAACAAATTCTTGATATCGACCATTGGACCGATCAATAAGAACGCTACTAACGCAGATGTTGAAAATGTGCCCCTGAAGGATGCAGCAATAAATGCATCCGCCTCTGAACAAAGAGATAATATAAAGGCTAATGCCATCATAACGAGTGATGAAGTTGCTTTCGTTTGACCCAGTTCCATCAATACAGACGTTTTAACAAAAATTTGCATAGACGCAGCAATAAATGCACCGATGATCAAATATTTACCAACAGAAAAGAATTCCTCCACTGCATGATTTAATGTACCCATAAATTTTTGCCAAAGTGTTTGCGCATGCTCATGATGATGGTCATGCTCATCCTCATCTAAAAGTTGAGTATCTTTGTATTGGAAAGATAAAATTAAACCTATCACAAAAGCGATGAAGAGAGCTAATCCACCACGATACCATACCATCTGCCAGCTATTTCCGAATGCAATAAATGTAGAAAATAAAACAATCGGATTAATAATTGGTCCCGTTAACATAAACGGAATAGCTACATGTAAGGGAACACCCTTTTTCAGTAATCGATGAACAATCGGAATGATCCCGCATTCACATGCAGGAAACAAAGCACCGATGACTGTTCCATACAAAACACCTAATACTCTATTTTTAGGTACAACTTTAGCAATCATCTGCTCCGTTACAAACATCTGAATAAGTCCTGATATAAAAACGCCTATCAGCACAAAAGGTAGCGCCTCTATAATGATACTGATAAAGATTGTATTTAATTGCAAAAATGTAGACACGTTTCCAAAACCTTCTTTTCTATCTCTTTCATAACATATGCATTTTACTCTTTTTGTTATTGAAAAGGAAGTATTGCTTTCTTTTTTTCTTTCCATATAGACTATATGTTAAAAGATTTGGTTGCATTAAAAATATCCAACCTTTACTTATTAGAAGCAGAGACATTTAAGAAAGTATGTATAACAAATGTTTTGATTAAGAAAAGAATAGAAGAAATATGTGAACATAAAATAATTTCACTGAACAATACTTGTTCAAAGATAAAGTAGATTTCAAAAAGTAAAAATGCGAGGGAGGTATGGTCTGTGTATGTACAGGTAAAAATCCATGGCAATTTCTATCAGAAAAAAGGAACAAAAACCCAGTAGAAAATACAGAGCAATATAGGTTTGTAACCTACCATGGAAAGCTTAGCGGATTTTTACCGTAGAAGGGAAAGTGAATGATTGCTTGCAAAGTTTATGACTGATGCAAAATAGTCATATTAAGAATTTTTCACTAAAAGAATATTACCACAAGGCTTCCTCTTTGTTACTTAGTTTTATGATAAATGGGACACATAAAAGTAACAAAACATAAGTCAATAATCCAACAGTAAGGATAGACCATAAAGGAACGTTGAAAGAAACTAACGGTACATAAATTGAAGTGATCAGTATACCAAACAAACTTATTAGGTTTCTTGACTTTACAGACATGTATTGATAGGAATGACAGTTCGAGCATTTTAATTTACGCTTAAAAGAAATCATTTGAAAAAATGTTTCTCTCCAACTCCACTTATGTCCACAATGCTGACAAATTGGCATATTCATCAAAATCCTTTCTATTCTGATATTTTTAAAAAATTTTAGTTTTACAACATGGTATCAAATAAAGTGAAACTTCACACAGAATGAGATTTCTTTATCTCCATTCTGCGTTAGCTGAAACAATCAGGTTTTACACGTAGTTGATTCCACACATTCTGCTTTTTGCTTGCAGCTTGAAACTGTAAGTCCTACTTACCCGTTGCGGTGGCTAAAACTGATATGTAACATTTTTTAAAACTTTTTGCTTTAATATTGTATATTGCTTTTCATTTGTATTCATATGTATCATCATATTCAATGGGCGTTTCAAATTGTGATTCAGTGAAATCATATCTCTTGCCATTGATGATGTTATAGAAATGCCAGTTTTCTTGAATCTTTGTTTTCGCTATATCGCCTTCTAGCATTTCATTAACAATCAATGCAGTTACTCCACACTGTCCTTTGGCAGGATTTTGTCTTGTCCATTTAGAACTTGTATCAATTGACCAAGATTTATACAATGCTTTTTTGAGTTCTAAAATTTTCTCCTCTATTTCTTCCAAATTGCTTCTTCACTCCTTAAATAGTAGTGAGGAATCT
The DNA here is from genome assembly GCF_007896505.1 of Rummeliibacillus sp. SL167. Classification (NCBI taxonomy): domain Bacteria; kingdom Bacillati; phylum Bacillota; class Bacilli; order Caryophanales; family Caryophanaceae; genus Rummeliibacillus; species Rummeliibacillus sp. SL167. The sequence continues at coordinate 1,373,480 of NZ_VCBM01000001.1, forward strand.
GCTCAAAATAATCTATTTTCTAGAATGTTTAATAGTATAATTTCTGTTCGAGCATGGTGATTATCCAATTTAATCTATGAGAATGGGGAGATTCGTTGATTTCTGCTCCGACTTGCTTGCTTTCCTATGGGAGTCGAGCAAGCCGCAGCGAAGATCTATATAAATGACGCTAAAATACAGAGTTTTTCAAAAATTACGCCAAACAAGCATCCTAGTTTTGGTGAATCAACATGTGTAAAATTATTATTCTAGTGCATGGTGAACGGATTCGATCGCGTGAATTTTAGTTGTATCAAATATTGGAACCTCAGAATCTTCCTGTTTTACAAGTAATCCAATTTCTGTACAACCTAAGATGATACCTTCTGCTCCCCTATCGATCAAACGTTTGATAGCTTTTTTAAAGTAATCCCTAGATGATTGTTGAATTTTCCCCAAACATAATTCTTCATAAATCACTTTGTTGATAAATTCTCGATCCTCTTTATCGGGTATTAAAACCGCTATATCATTTGACTCTATCCGCGTTTTATAAAAATCCTGTTCCATTGTATATTTTGTTCCCAATAATCCTATGGTGTTTATATTTGATTTTTTGATTTGATTTGCGGTTGCATCAGCAATATGTAAAATTGGAATACTTATTTTTTCTTCCATATAATCAACAACTTTATGCATCGTATTCGTGCAAATAACGATAAAATCTGCCCCGGCTTTTTCCAACGAAGAGGCAACATCACCTAAATATATACCGGCCTTTTCCCAATTTTCTTCCGCTTGATAACGTTCAATCTCTTCAAAATCTACACTGTATAATAGACATTTCGCTGAATGTAAGCCACCTAACCTTTTTTAACTTCTTCATTAATGATTTGATAATATTCAACCGTTGACTCCCAACTCATTCCACCGATAAGCCCTATTGTTTTCATAACTGTATCCTCTCCCATTAAAATGCCCATTGTCACTTGTAAGGTTTTGTCAAATATATTTTTACCAAAGACAATAGTATGTTTCTATATCTCTATCTTCTACATTTCGACAAGGAGGAAGGATTATCCTGTAGACTTTGTATTTTCTTTGAAATACTCCGTTATCTATGAAACTGATTAAAGTAGTGTGTTAATATCTTCCCAACCATATGCAATTTCCTTAAATTGCTTTCCGGCAATTTCTACCTCGACCGTGTCTAATTTTACTCCTCCTAGTTTTTCATAAAATAAGCGAGAGTTATTTTCCTCTAAGACTAGCACAAGCATAGAATTTAAACCCATCTTTTTAATTTCATCAAGGACAGGTTTAATCAATGATTTTCCAATCCCTCTTCTTTGATACTTCTTTAAAATGTAGATTACATATAACTCTCCTTCAAATCCCTTATATTTTTTGCTTCTTTCTTTTCCACCTGATGAAAAACCAACAATTTTCCCCTTATTATCTTCTGCTATGAAAACAATTTCTTGTGAAATAATATTAGTCCATTTTTTCGCTTGTTTTTCATATGAAAGACTATTTAAGTATTCTTCTGGAATAATATTTGCATAAGTAGTTTTCCAACTGTCAATATGAACTTTTGCAATTCCTTCTGCATCTGTCAAAATAGCTTTTCTTATATTCATATAAATTCACCTCAAGCGTATTTTTATTTATCAAGAAAGTCTTTGTAAATAAATCAATTTCATAATACAAAATTCAGATAAAAAACACGAACATTTTAAATTGATATGAACATTAATGTTCAGAATTTTTGTTCCGCTCCAGACGGCGCTTTCCACGGGCTTGGCTTCAATCTCCTCGGGTCGACACGATGTTGACCCCGAAGCCGTTGCCACAGGACGTGGCGAACTTAGGCTTTGTCCCTTCAATTGTTCCTGCGGGGCTTTCAGCTCAAGCTTTTCCCGTAGGACTTTGAATAAGCCTCCTTGAACTCACACCGCACGAAGGAAATGCGCAAGCCTAATCGAGGAGTCGCCGTCTTCCGCAACACAACTATCAAAATTAGTTATTCTTAAATGTTCGTATTTTTTTAAGAAGAAAATGATTGATGAAATTGATTCAAATATCAAATAATTTTATCAGCGTTTTTTTAATTTCATCTTTATTGTTTTCGTTCAAAGTGACATCAAGATTTGCATAAATAATCATTAGTAGACTCTTTGCTTCATTTTCGTTTAATTGAGCAACATTTTTCCTGGCTTGTCCAATTTCTAGCATAAAATCGTTCCTTGACTAGTTTTTTAAACAAGGGAAATATTACCAATAAACAATTGATTCCTGTAAATATATTTAACAAGTTTACATTATAATTTCTTTCAGGGAATATAGAAATTCATTTAAACCTATCAACAGATTTTTGCAATGATTTTTTTCTTAATACACATATTCTGATGACGATATAAAAAGCCAACATTTCATATGCTGACTTCTTTACTATTAATTAAACACCAACTAAATCTCTACTCATTCTAGAATTGAATAACTATTATTTGTTTTTTTAAAGAAGAACCCTGTTCCTTCTTCTTGGGAAACAAACCCTTCTAAGGCTGATGAATTCTCTACCATTTTTTGTTCCTTTGCTGTTATAGTTGTTATAGAGTCTCTTTTGTTGAGATGATTATTTTCTCGTTGATCTTGTTCCTCTTTTGTTACAATTTTATATTGGTCTTCATCATCCATGTTCGCTTGTTCTATAAATATATTTTCTTTTGTCGATATATCGTTGCTTTGCAAGCCTTTTATAACCCCAATCGCTAATATAAGAACTCCCGCATTACCAACAATAAAAACTGATTTTCTTTTCATAAATACCTCCCTATTTTTATATAAATTGTCATATCACACTAAATATGATACCATAACAAACCATATATGGAATTTTAAAATCATGTAATATACACTATTTCTATAATTCAATAAGAATATTTATTCCTCAATTGTAGATTAACGATATTTATTGAATGAAAATTCCTGTCAATCAAATTATTCACTATTTGCTTTATCACGTTTGCATTACGTAACTCTTTATTATCAAAATTCAAGATTCCAATTGCACCTTATATCCCAATAACGATAAAAAGCCAACAAATTCCTGTTTGCTGGCTTCGTCTTTTATTTATAGATAATTGATATAAAAATGCTTATCTTAATTTGTTATTTCATTTTCTACAATAGCTTTTTGGATAATAACCTCAATAAAGGGTCCTTTATTTTTGGTATAGGTTGGTCTGTCATACTTGTATTTAGATGCCAGTTCTTTTTTGAGCGCAATTCTATGCTAGTCTAACTAAAATTTGTATCCCTGTTAGAAAAATTCCTATTATAAAACCACAAACCGCACCATTCACACGAATCCATTGTAAATCTTTACCTACATTATTTTCCATCATGTCGACTAATGTTTCGGTATCCAATTTATCTAAATTCTCTTGAACAAGATTTCCAATTTTTGAATGATTATCTTCAACGAATTCTGCAATTTGTTTCCGCATCCATAAATCAATGTTGTTTTGATCTTCTTGTATCATTTCTAGAAAACGATCCAGCAATGGCATCAAATAATGATCCATAAAATCACTGTCATCAACGAAATTGAATGTCTTTTGCTGCAACTGCTGTAGGCTCTCCGTTATAGTTTGATCAGGCTTCCATTTTGATAAGAGTTGATGCTTCCATTTTTCAACTCCCTCTATCAGCTGTTCATTCTCACCCATACCATGTATTTCTTTCCGAATATATGAGACTAAAGCTTGTCGATTCGGTTCTCCATCGATTTGTAAACTTTGTATAATATTTAACAATAAATTTTGTACGATTTTTCCAATTCTCTCTTTGCTAAGTAAGCTTTGTATCGATTTTAGAGCAAATTGAAGCATACCATCGGCTTGAATATTGTTGAGTAAATTCATGGAAACCGTTCCTAATCGATGAACCGTTTGTTCTTGTCTTAACCAAGAGTCTGCTTTTTTCAAAAGATGATCCAAAACTTTCTCGTCAAATTTCTCATTCAGTAATTGTGAGCTTATTAACTGAATAAGTTTTTTCATTTCAACATTAGAAAGAGTGGATATGATTTGTTTTTTAATGACTGGTGTGAGCCTTTCAACATCTATCCAATGAATCATTTTTTTGATGAGTCGAATCAGGCTTTTTCTAAAAGAAATCGTTTGCATCTGTATCTTTATAAAAGCAATCAGCTTTTCTGTAAAAGCAATGTGATTGATTTTTTCTTGGATGCTTTCTTTGGAAAGCCAATCATTTTTTAACATGGAAACAAGTGCATTGGTGATTCTCTTGCGATTATTAGGTATTAGAGCTGTACGGGGGATCGGTAACCCGAGCGGATGGCGAAATAATGCAGTAACAGCAAACCAATCTGCTAATCCACCTACTAATCCCGCTTCAAAACCTCCATGCAATAACTCACCCCATATCGGGCCTTCATACCAAATGGTGCTCAGATAACCCAAGCCCATTATTAGTAGTGAATAGCTAGCAATTTTTTTTGATCCTTTTGTTCTAGTTGACATGATATTCCCTCTATCCTCAAGTAAAATACAACATGTAATTTAATCAAATCAGTTATATATTTTAGTTCATCTAAAACAGCATACAGCATATACGACTTCTTGTAAATTGTTGTACTTAAGAGCTTTGTCACGTACCTTGTCGAATCCACTTTTATTTCCTAACTAGACACTATTACATCAAACACTATGATTTTCTGTTAATGATGGTTACCGGTTATTGGGTAGCAGGAAAAAAATACAAATCATTTTTCTTTGGTATGATATTCTCCATTTACAGTGCTGGTGTTGAAGGTGGTAAAATTTTTTTATTTTGCACCCACCAATAATCAAAAAATCATTAAATACATCAAGGCATACTATTTTGGATTTTTCAATTCTCTCGTTTCATGAGGTTAAACCTGATTGTATGGCTTTGGTTGTAATGGCCTAATAACGGACTAATCTAGAAATCTGGAAAAGATATGAATTGCATGATAAAGCGAAGGATCGTAAAAGTTAATTAATAAAAATGTAAATAATGATAAAAAACAAAAAGAGGATTTTAGCTTATGCATTCTAGTCCTCTACAATTTGAGGCAAACATATAGGCACACCCCTATAGGATGCGTCTATTTATTTCAACAATAGGAAGGGAATGTTCAACGGGAAACCATTCTTAAATCACACAAACATTCAAATAGTTTCTTTAAATTTGAAATTATATTTCTTATTTACCTTATGGGCAATTTTACCAAGAAACTCTTGAACAGTCATATGTTCTACTTTTTGAGTATACCAGGCAAGCTTTGTTCCCTTATCTTCTCTGTTATAATTCACTTTGGAAGGTATAAAAGTCTTATTTTTATAGGCATAATCAAATTTAATATACAGTTTACTTTCTTTCGGACATTCCAGTATTACTTCATAAACTGGATTTTTCAATTCTGGTTGAAATTTAACTTTTCTTATTTTAGTTAGCATGAATATCCTCCTCGTATTTTAGTAGTATGAGCTAAATAATAATGATTACTATACCATTATACCATAAATACATGATTGGTCAGGTTATGGCCCCATCTTAAGGTATTGAAAAACAAAAATAACACTAGTTCTATGAAACACGTTTGCCACTTATCAGGCTACGACTATTCCATTTACAACATAAAAAGCCAACTGATGACAGCTGGCCTGTTGTCCCAAACCAATCGGACTTTTACGGGCAGTTGTTCCCCCACTTATCTTTCTCATTTCTCTCTAAACCTTGAGGTGGGGGTCTTACTGCCCGTTAAAGCGGGATAAAAATAGAAAGTGACTTCTTTTATTTTATAAGTTAGCGTATGGGTAAGATCTTTTCTGCAATTTCTTTTAGTATTCTATTTAAAAATTCTTCTAATGATATTGTTTTCTGCTCCTCCAGTTTATATTCTCTAACTGTAACAGTTTGTTCTCTTTCCTCTTGGTCTCCTACCACAAGCAAGTAAGGAATTTTCTTAATTTGTGCATCACGAATTTTCTTTCCAAGTTTTTCATTACGACAATCAATTGAAACACGTACACCTGCTTTTTGCAATTGAACGTAGATTTTTTCCGCGTATTCATTATGCACTTCAGAAACACCCACAATTTCAACTTGTTTCGGTGCTAACCAGAGAGGGAACGCTCCGCCAAAATGTTCGATCAAAATCCCTAAGAAGCGATCAATTGATCCAAAAACAGCTCGATGAATGACAACAGGTCTTACTTTTTCGTTTTCTTCATTTATATATGTTAAATCGAACTTTTCAGGTAACTGGAAATCAAGTTGTACTGTTCCGCATTGATGGCTTCGTTTGATTGCATCTTTAATATGAATATCAATTTTTGGTCCATAAAGTCACCATCACCCGCATTAATTTTGTAATTATAACCTAAATTAATTAGCACGTTTTCAAGAGCTTGTTCTGCCTGATTCCACAAGGTTAAATCACCCATGTAATCATCTGGCCGAGTGGACAACTCAATTTCATAATCAAAGCCAAATACTTGATAAACGTGTTCAATGATTTTCAAGGCTAGTGTAATTTCATCCTCTATCTGTTCAGGTGTCACAAAAATATGTGCATCATCCTGACAAAATGTTCGGACACGTAATAACCCATTCAATGCCCCGCTAAATTCATGACGGTGAACTTGGCCAAACTCCGCTATGCGAATGGGTAAATCACGATAAGAATGCAAATCATTTTATCAATTACGCCTCCCTACTATGCGTTCATATTCTTCTAGCAATCTTTCATCTGTGCATTTTTCATAGACTGCACGTGGATATATGTCGAAAACCTCAAGCGTTACAAGAATCGATTCACTTTCATCTTTGGTTAGTTTCAAGGGAATCCTCCTTTTTTGGGATGTTTATTATTTTCCTTCCAATATTCCAATTCAATCCCCAAAACAATGTAATTTTTGTTTTGTGCATAATCAGTAATGTACGATACAACCACGAAAGGTTCATTACTGCCTAACTTTTTATGATATAATTATCCAAAGTGAGAGGTGATTTAAAAGTGAATTGGGTTACACTATTAACTTTGAGTCCTATTTTAGTTGTCTTATATTACATAGTTATAGTTGTATTTATTATTTGGTTTACTGTGAAAGTCCTTAAAAATCAGAAGGAAAACAACGAGATTCTAAAAAGCATAAATGACAAGTTAGATCACAAAAATTAGAGGGAGAAATCCTTCTTTTTGTGTTATAACATCCTTCAAATAAATTTATTTTTATAAAAAACATCATTTGAACCTTTTCGAAATTTTTATGTTAATGATAGATTTACAAATTTATGTAAAAAATAAGCCCCTAAAACAAGAAAAAGAACGATAAAAAGAAAAGGCAATGATAACAATAGCGGTCACTAACGTTATCACTGCCATTCTAAATTTCCTAAAAGCCATCCTCGGTTAAAGGAAATCGGAAGAAGGGAAACCCTCTCCCACCTTCATTATACAAAATAAGAAAGGATGATGTCACATGAAATACAAAGTATTAATGATTATTTCAATCATCGCCTTGATTTTAACAATTGTAAGTTTCTTTTTATAAGATAAATAATTTAACCCTTCGACTCAATAATAAAATAATTTTAAAAGGATGATAAGATGATGAAAAATATCAAGTTGCTTCAAAAGAAGAATTTATTCAATTAGTGCAATCGGAAATATTAACACCAGCAGAGGTATTAGAGGAATTGCAAATTACACGGCAAGCATTAGGATCACTTGTAAAGCGTGGTAAATTGGTTCCTGTGAAAGAAGTGAATCGAGATAGGTTATTTTTGAGGGAAGATATAGAAAATAGAAAGGAATCAGCTAAGGAGCTTTACTCAAAATACAGACCATATGATGAATAAACGAAAAAGGACTAGAATCCCAATTATAGAGTTATAGAGTTCCTAGTCTTCTGTTTTTTAATAAAGTAAATTATCTTTCTGCTTATTCAATGTTTACCACTTGAGGCATACTTTTTAAATAAAAATCTTATGAGTAAGACTAGACCTGCTGTAAAAACAATAAGAACTGTCGTCGCTACCATATCCACTTTCACTCCTCGTATAATAAATTCGTATAATAAATTTTAAGTTAATAACTGTTCCTTGAAAATTGAATAGTTTTTATCTTCAGGGCTATATCCCAAAATGATAGATGGAAAACTTTCGTCTTGGATACTGGGGGATTTCCTTAGATAATGGATTTATGGAAATGGATCCATCGGGAATATGCTTTTCACTCCTGTAGTTTAACTACGTTGAAAGACTGTGACCCAGACCCAATATTGCACTGCATACGCACAAGCTGTATCGATTTCCTTCACTTACCTCTCAGAGTAGTGGGCGGGCAGCTTAGGGGAAGGGAATCATTGAATACTCATACACGAGGTTGTGGTATGTTTGGGACTCTAGGGAAATCCCACAGTATCCAAGCTATTTCTAAATATCATCTAAAGAAAGGAGGTCCTTTCCATGAAACTATTCGTAGGTATTGATGTAAGCTCTGAAAAACTTGATGTATGTTTTCTTGATAGTCATGACACCGTTTTGAAAGAAATCTGTCTTTCAAATGATGTGAATGGGGCCAGTGCCATTCAGGAAAATGTTCTCCATTTTCAGCAGTTGTACCATTATGAAAAAATTGTCATTGGCATGGAGTCTACTTCCATCTACAGTTTCCACCCTGCCATGTTTCTAGCAGAAGATAAGGAACTGAAGAACTTAAATGTTGAAGTAGTCGTGCAAAATCCAAAGGCCATCCATCGGTATAAAAGATTGTTTGAAGAAGATAAGACCGATAGAATAGATGCTTTTCGAATTGCCGATTTTTTACGCATTGGGCGTTATAATAAGTCTCTTATCAAAGAGGAAAAATATGTTGCCCTTCAACGTTTAACACGCTCCAGATATCAACTCGTTCACCAACTAACAGAATGTAAACAACACTTTCTGGAAAACCTTTACTACAAATGTAATACACTATCGAAAGAGTTAAATACGTCTGTTTTTGGTGCAACGATGATGGAAATACTTTCAGACTCCCTTTCGTTGGACGAAATCGTAGAAATGGAACTGGAATCACTCGCTACCCTTCTTCAGAAAAAGGGGAAAGGCCGCTTTAGTGACCCCGAACAATTAGCAAAAACTATTAAGAAAGCCATACGTGATTCCTACCGGCTAGGTAAGGTTGTTCAAGACTCTGTAGACGTTGTATTAGCCACCTATGTGCGATTGATTCAAACCTTGAAAAAGCAAATCAAAGAGTTAGAAAAAAGCATTGCCGCCTTATTCGAAGCTATTCCAGAAGCCAAATGTTTAACAAGTGTGCCAGGCATTGGCATCGTATACGCGGCAGGAATCATCGCGGAAATTGGACAAATAGAACGCTTTGAAAATGAAGCCCAATTAGCCAAATATACCGGTCTTTACTGGAAAAAATCGCAATCTGGAAATTTTGAATCGGAACGAACACCCCTGACACGAACGGGAAACCAGTATCTTCGTTATTACATGGTTGAAGCTGCCAACTCTGTACAACTTCGTGAAGCTACTTACCGTTCGTATTATTTAAAGAAATATGATGAAGTTCCGAAATACAAACATAAAAGAGCCCTTGTCTTAACTGCGAGAAAACTAGTGCGTCTGGTGGATGTGCTACTACGCAACCACCAACTCTACATGCCAGAAAGGAGTGTGTAAATCAAAAGCTAGCCACTGCTTTTGATATCCTTTCAAGGTAGCTTCAGAAACACGAACAAGCGTTTGTTTTTCTGAAGTTTAGTTTCTTGCGCTCTTTTTTAGAAATTCTTCTCTAGCTTTTATCAATCCTATACTTGACTTAATACCACAAGTCTCATATTATATTGAAACTACGATGAACATCTATACGCATGTGACTACAGAGACAATTGAAAAAACGACCGATTTGCTCATAGATTACTTAAATGAACCAATAAAAAGCTCCGGAAGTCATATGGGAGTCACGGAGCTTAAAAACAAAAAACAAGCTGGGACAAAACTAAATGATTCTCTCCAGAAGCCGAATTATTGAATTCTATAGCATGATAATAAAAAAGAAAATCCGAACGAACAGAGAATTCTTACTAGAATTTCTATTCACTGTTCGGATTTTTCATTGGATAAAATGTTTTTGTCTCATCCTCCTGAGTGTAAGCGATAGGTTCGGAAAAGCTTTATAAAGCCCGTCAGATCAAGATTCTAGTAATAGATCTTCTGGGTTTTCGATTAAGTCTTTGACTGTTTTTAAGAATCCAACTGATTCTTTACCGTTGATAAGGCGGTGATCATAAGATAATGCAACGTACATCATTGGGCGAATTTGGATTTCATCGCCTACTGCGACTGGACGTTTTACGATGTTGTGCATACCAAGGATGGCAGCTTGGTCACCATTGATAATAGGTGTAGACATTAATGAACCAAAGACACCACCGTTTGTGATTGTGAATGAGCCACCTTCAAGATCTTGAAGGGATAATTTTTTGTTACGTGCTTTTGTTGCTAACTCTGCAATTGTAGCTTCGATTTCAGCAAAGTTTTTACGATCTGTATCACGAACATTTGGTACGACTAATCCGTCTGGAGTTGCTACTGCTATACCAATATCATAGAATTTGTTGTAGTGGATTTCATCACCAACAATTTTAGCATTGACTGCTGGGTATTTTTTAAGAGCAGCAGTGACTGCTTTTGTAAAGAATGACATAAATCCTAGACGAGTACCATCGTGAGCTTCTTGGAATGCTTCTTTTTTACGTTTACGAAGTGCCATAACATTTGTCATGTCGATTTCGTTGAATGTAGTAAGCATTGCTGTTGATTGAGATACTTCAAGTAAACGTTTTGCAGCAGTTTGTTGACGACGAGTCATTTTCACTGCTTCTACACGTGATGAGTCAACAGCTTTAACGGTTGATGCAGGTGCTGCTTTTGGAGCTGCTGGTTGTGTTGCTGGAGCACTACCATATGCGGCTACATCTTGTACACGTACGCGACCTTGAGGATCTACTGGTGAGATGGCTGCTAAGTCGATGCCTTTTTCGCGAGCTAGTTTACGTGCTGCTGGACTTGCAATGACGCGTTCAGTGGAAGGTCTTTCTTCTACTATAGGAGCTGCAGCTGGTTTAGCTTCAACCTTTGGCGCTTCTGCCTTTGTTGCTTCTTGTTTTGGCGCTTCCTCTTTCGGTGCTTGTTGTGGAGCTGGTGTTGCAGCTGCTGCGCCTGCTTCAACTTTTGCGATTACTGCGCCGACTTCTACAACGTCGCCTTCATTGGCTAAGATTTCTGTAAGTACGCCTTCTTCTTCGGAAATAATTTCAGCGTTAACTTTATCTGTTTCTAATTCTACGATGAACTCGCCTTTATCTACGTGGTCACCAACTTTTTTAACCCAACGTACGATTTCACCTTCTGTAATTGATTCTGCTAATTCTGGAACAATAATGTCTGCCACTGTATTTTCCTCCTTTAGTAGTTTGCACTATTTACGAGCCACTGCATTTTCGATAACGATTGCTTGTGCTTCTTTATAAGAATCTGCATCGCCTTCTGCTGGGCTAGAGTGTTCTGGACGGCCAATGTAAACAACTTCTTGATCATCCGCTGCTAAATCACGTAAGAATGGATCTGCAAAGAACCATGAACCCATGTTTTTAGGTTCTTCTTGTACCCATGCAAGTGTTTTAGCATTAGGGAATTTTGCAAGGATTTCAGTAATCTCTTCTTTAGGAAATGGATATAGTTGTTCAACACGAACTAAATGTAGGTGTTCAAAGCCTTCCCCATTACCCACTTTTTCAGCAATGTCAATTGCCACTTTACCTGAAGCAAATACGATTTTTTCAACTTTATCTGCATCTTTACCAGTTGTTGGATGTTCGATTACAGTACGATATTTGCCAGTTGTTAGCTCTTCTACATCAGCTGCTACGATTTGATTACGTAGGAGTGATTTTGGTGACATCATGATTAATGGACGAACTGCTTCTGTTCCAAGAGTAGCTGCATGATGACGTAATAGGTGGAAGTAGTTAGCAGCACTTGAAAGCATCACAACTGTCCAGTTATTTTCAGCTGATAATTGTAAGAAACGTTCTAAACGACCGCTTGTATGTTCTGAACCTTGACCTTCAGCTGAGTGAGGCAATGAAATAACCACACCAGATTTAACGCCCCATTTAGAACGTGTGCCTGAAATGAAGTTATCAAACATAACCTGCGCCATATTTGCAAAGTCACCATATTGTGCTTCCCAAATAACAAGAGCATTTTCGTTTTCTAAGTTGTAACCATACTCATAACCTACGATAGATTCTTCTGATAATGTGCTATTGATTGCTGCAAATGAAGCTTTAGAACCTGAAATATGATGCAATGGCACGATTTCATGACCATTTTGTTCATCATGAAGAACAAGGTGACGTTGAGCAAAAGTACCACGTTGGGCATCTTGACCTGTAATACGTACTGGATGACCATCTTGAAGAATCGTACCAAATGCAAGCGTTTCGGCATGTCCCCAGTCGATTTTACCCTTACCTTTAAATGGATCACGACGGCGATTTAAAATTTTAATCAATTTTTTGAACGGATGGAAGTCTTCTGGAAAAGCAAGAAGTTCTTCATTCATTTTTTCTAAGCGTTCTTTTTCAACTGCAGTTTCAATATCTTCTGTAAAGCCATTTTTTACTGCATCTGGCATTTCATGACTAGATACTTTACCTTGACCAACTTCTTTTATATGGTCAAGTGTAGCTTGTAATTCTGCTTTCACATCTGCTTGAAGTTTAGAAACTTCTGAATCTGTTACAACCCCTTCAGAAACCAACTTTTTACCATATAAAGCACGAACAGTTTCATGTTGGTGTACGATGTTATACATTTCTGGATTGGTAATCATTGGTTCATCCATTTCGTTATGACCATAACGACGATAACCGATTAAATCGATTAGAATATCTTTTCCAAATTTCACACGATATTCAACAGCAAAGCGTGCTACTAGTACAACTTCTTCTGGAGAATCAGCGTTGACATGAATAACTGGAACCTCATAACCTTTTGCTGGATCTGAAGAGTAAACAGTAGAACGTGAATCATAACGTTCAGTTGTGAAACCAATCATATTATTCGCAATAATATGGATTGAACCGCCTGTATTGAAACCTTTTGTGCGGGAATAGTTTAATGTTTCCGTTACAATACCTTGACCAGCAAAGGCTGCATCCCCATGAACAAGGATCGATAAAGCTTTTGCAGTATCTTGAACAGGAAGACCTGGATTAGAAGTATCATCTTGCGCAGCTCGAGTTTGGCCATTAACCACTGGACTTACTACTTCTAAGTGAGATGGGTTGTATGCTAATTTAATGGTTGTACCGTTTGGTGCTTTGTATGTTGCACCTAAGTGGTATTTTGCGTCATTTGACCATCCTTTTGTGGCAATTAAAGAACCATCCTTTGGTACAAATAACTCACTTGGTACGTGAGCAAAATCAGCTAACATCATTTCATATGGTTTATGAACATTGTGAGTTAGAACATTCAAACGACCACGGTGTGCCATACCGATCATAATATCTTTTGAACCTTGTTCCTCAGAACGACGAATGATTTCATCGATTAAAACAACTAATGCATCTACACCCTCGATTGAGAAACGTTTAACACCTACGAAAGTCTTGTGCAAAAATTGTTCGAAACCTTCAACCTTATTTAACATGGAAAGGATTGCTTTTTTCTCATCTGAAGAGAATTTTGCATTTAGTGCGCCATTTTCAATTTTAGATTGAAGCCATTGTTTTTCTTTCTTATCAACAACATGATCGAATTCATATGCAATTTTACTTGTATAAATCGATTTCAAGTAATTAATAGCATCTAAGCCATTGTGAACGTTTACAGGAATGTCGTTTAATAAGAATGAGGCAGGGATATTCACTAAATCCTGATCAGTTAATCCATAAGTTGATGCTTCAATGCTTGTTGTGTCTTTTTGTTGGTTATTTAATGGATAGATATCAGCAGCTAAATGACCATGCGCACGGATTCCATCAGCATATTTTACAGCAGCTAATGCCTTCTCAATATTAACTGAATCCACATTTTTAGTTGTTGTTTCAATTGATTCTACAACAGGTGCGCCATATTGTTCAAAAAGTGCCACAAGATCAGCGTCTACTTCTTCAGGAGATGTTAAGTATAATTCATACATATCCATCACATAGCCAAGGTTTGGACCTGAAAAAGCAGACCACGGAGAGCTTGCGAGTGAAACATTGTTTGACATGAGAATAACCTCCAAGTTTTTTGCCAAGTGGCAGTTCCATTAATTAAAAGAATAATTCTGAAAATCCACTATAATTTACATTTCTTCCTGCTGAAGATACACGTATGTATTGTTGTAAGCTGGAAGAACATTTTTCCTTTCAATCTTACTACTCTTCATAAAAAATTCAATGTTTTTGTTACGAATTGAGCAATTTTTATCTTGAATGATGGAATTAGCGAATAATTTCTACAAAAATCACAATTTTTCAAAGGGTAGTATTACCTTGAATTTTGTTCCCTTTCCCAGCTTACTAGTTACAGTTATGTTACCGCCATACTTGTTGACCAACATCTTGACAATACTAAGCCCTAAACCTGTACCCCCTTCATCTCTTGAGCGTGCTTCATCCACTCGATAAAACCGTTCAAAAATATGGGGTAGATCATTTTCAGCAATGCCAATACCGTTATCTTCGACTTCGATTTTGCAATGCTTCAAGTCATTTGTCAAGTAAATTTGAATAGTCGTTTGATCATCGGAATAGCGAATCGCATTTTGTAATAAGTTTCGCATGATTTGTCCAAAAGCATTTTGAGAAATAGCTACAGATGATTTTGTCAGGTTTTGATCATTTATATGGATCGTTACATCTGGGTGAAGAATGGTCTGTTCTTGAATAATTTCATTTGTGACAGCCCAAATATCACATACTCCATCATGCTCATTTGATTGACCTCTTGCTAGTTCTAGCATTTCTTCTATTAAATTTTTCATACGTTTAATTTCCGATAAAGCCGTTCCAAGTGATTCATTTAAAATCTCTGGATCGTCTTTCCCCCATCTTTGAATTAATGATAAATGTCCTTCTACAACTTGGATAGGTGTTCTAAGCTCATGAGAAGCATCTGAGATAAATTGTTGTTGTAAAAGAAAGGATTGTTCTAGTTCCCCCATCATTTTACGATATACGCGCAATAAATCGCCAATTTCGTCATCTTGGTTGTATTCCATTTGGATGGGTGCTTCAAATCCTTTCTCTGCAACGGTCGTCATCTCTTGGCGCAAATCATGTAAAGATCTTAGTAACACTGTTGCCAAAACATAACCAATGTATGCGGATAACACTAGCGCACCTATACCAAGGATCAGCATGGCCATCAGTAAATAATTCATGAGCGAGTGAAAGGATGTTAAAGGATGGGTCAACTGGATATATCCTTGGAAAAGTCCTATTTGTATTTTCCCAGTTGCAACAAAGCTTTCGATTCCTGCAATTTTTTGTTTATTAACGACATATCCTTTTGCGAATATTTTGTTTGGTATATCCGGAATTTCAGAAACAGTATCATTGATACGTAGAATCTCGATCCCATCTTTGTTAAGTATTCGTACAGTTTGGTCTTTGTCGATAATGGAGTTCATCAATCCCTTATTGGTCTGAATATCTTCAAGGGTAATCGTATTCCCTTGAGACTCAAAAAAAACGGTTAAATCATCCATTGTACGGTTAACAGTTTGACGCTGTTCGGATAACAGCCAGATATGCAACGACCAATACAACACAGAACAAATAATGGCAAAGCTGATGAAAATAACAAAAGCGGACGTGAGCGCCCACTTTGTTTTTAGAGATTGATTTTTGAAAGAAATGGTAATTAGATTTTTCATTCTCTCATCACATACCCAACCCCTCTTACCGTTTCAATGTAAGAACTCGCTTCTTTTGGCAACTTTGATCGTAGATGACGGATATAAACATCTACAACATTTGTCTCTACATCCGTTTGATAACCCCATACCTTTTCAAGAATTTGCTCTCTTGTACATACACGATTTTTATTGGTCATGAGGAGACTTAATAAATCGAATTCTGTTTTTGTTAGTTCTAATGGGCAATTATCGACAGATGCACTATAGGCATCTTGGTTGATCGTAATATTTTTATATTGCAACAGTTGCGGTTTTTTTACCGATTTGCTTGTTCTTCTTAAAATAGAACGAATGCGAGCAAGTAACTCTTCAATCGCAAACGGTTTGACGATATAATCATCTGCTCCTGCATCGAGTCCCGCTACCCGGTCCATCACCGCATCTCTAGCTGTGATAAGGATAATCGGCACTTCAGAATGACTTCTGACTCTTCTACACACTTCAATGCCATTTAACTCTGGAAGCATAACATCTAATAGTATCACATCAAAATGATTGTTCTCATCAAGTGCCAGTTGCAATCCTTCGCGACCATTATAACAAGTTGTCACATCAAACTGCTCATGCTTCAATTCTAGTTCAATGAATCGTGCAATATTTTTTTCATCTTCAACCAATAGAATAGATTTACGCATATTATTCGCCACCATCCCTAGTTGGCATATCGGCATAATGATATGAATCTTTACCAGATATTTTTTTAGCATAATATAATGCCGTATCTGCCTTATCTAATAGTAGCGAAATTTCAAGACCATCCTCAGGATAACAAGCAATACCAATGGATGATGTTGGCGCGAAATGCTCTCCTTTGATTCTCCATCCCTTACGAAGGATTTTTTGAATCCGTTTAATCGCTTTTTCGATTTGACTATTTCTTTTTGAAAGATTCAAGGATACCTTCGTTAAAATAATAACAAATTCATCTCCACCTATACGAGCAACTATATCTGTATCTCTTAAGCTTGATAATAATGCTTTACCAAAATTTTTAATAAATTCATCACCAATATTATGCCCGTATTCATCATTAATACGTTTAAAATTATCCCCGTCAATCAATAATACGGCGATCGATCTCCCCGACGAATTAGCATCATCCGCTAATTCATCAAACTTTTCTAATAAATATCTTCTATTCGGCAACATCGTTAAACTATCATGATAGGCAAGAAAACGTAATTGTTTTTCCATTTCACGGCGTTCCGTAATTTCTCTAGCAACGGAAACAAATTGATATTCATCTTTTCGATCAGAATCTTTGACAGCGGAAATCTGCGCTTCTATCCAATGTCTATGCCCGTCCTTCGCTAAGATTTCCAACTCCATCTTAGAATTTCCTATTTTCTTGATTTGCTTCAACTCATTTTGTAAGAAGATACTGCTTTCTTTCGTTAATAAGTCAAAATAAAACTTTCCCAATAACTCTTCTTTTTCATATCCCAGACGTGCTTCGTGCGTTGAAGATACATATTGAATGATTCCATCTTCACTAGTAATGACGATAAAATCACTTGTATGCTCTGTGATCAAACGGAAAAGCTTTTCCACATTGCGTAGATTGGTCATAATCGCTTTCTTTTCAGAGATATCAAAACTTATCCCTAAAAAATGAGTTATATCACCATTGATATTTTTGATAGGCACTATCGTCGTATCCGTCCAATACATTCTACCGTATTTTGTGCGGTTGCACATTTCACCACGCCATAGCTTTCCACTTAGAATAGTGTTCCACAAGTTTTGGTAAAATTCTTGGGAATGCTTACGTGAATTTAACAATGCATTTGTATTTCCAATCAACTCATCTGCATGAAATTGCGTTTGTTTTTCAAATCCCGTATTCACAAATTCAATAACTCCATTTTTATCGGTGATGCATATATTTGCAGCTGCGTTTAAGGCTTCCCTATAACTATCTAACAATAACGTAGTTTGTATGGAATCTTTTTTTAACTGTACCTTACTCCCAAGCTCTTGCCATTGAATACTAATAGCAGCAACCTGATTCTCCATATTAATAGGAGAAAAACCGACTAGAAAGTCCCCCACTTCTCCTGAACTCTTCCTATGAGAAAAAATAGCAGGAGATGAAACATTCCCGTTAAAAGTATCTTTAATACATTGAAAATACTTTTTTTCATCATCTGGATTGATAAAATCTGATTTCAAAAATTCTTGCTGTTCTGTAAGAGGACAACCAAACACTTTTTTATAAACTAGATTTACATCAAAAACAGTGAAATCTTTTAGTAAAATGACGGTAGGATTGCTTTTATCTTCAAATAATGATTCTAACCATAGATACTTCTCTTCTAATTTTTTTTGACCGTGTATATTACTTGTAACTGCCAATATATATATATGGTTTTCTTGAAAAATAGGTGTACAGACCGTTTCGTTCGCACTCTTTTTTTCAGAGAATAAATAAAAATCTCGAAATGTTGTTTGTTGCTTTGTAGCGATTGCTTTCAAATAATATTCTTTCACTTTATTTTGAACATCTGAATTTTGAACCATTTCAGATAAAAATTTACCTTCTGGATTCGTATCAAATACACATTCAGCTGAACGATTGATATAAACATATCGAAAATCATTTTCTATGAATTCCATAAAATATACAAATTCTTTATTTGCTCCATAAAGTGTATTAAATTGTTCTTTCGTTATAAACGTTTCTGCCATAGTGCCACCTCATGTCAAACAACGGTAAACTGTGTAGCTAACTTTTCTTTTGCAAATTCAATAAGTGCATTATAGGATTGTTGTTCATTTGTATCATCAATGTCTATATAAGAATAATGTCCGTCTTTAATTTCTAAACTATACTTTCCTACAAATGTAGCGTTTCCTACCAATCTCAACTTATATTCATCCTGATCTTTTTCTACGAAACATTGAACAAAGCCTCCGGGATTGAATACTGTAATTTTTTCTTCTGTTGTATGTTTTAACATTCTTGAAACTAATGCAGAAGCCGTCATTGCAGTGCCACATGCATTTGTAAATCCAACCCCTCTTTCAAATGTACGTACGTATATTTCATTCCGACTGATTGGATAAACATAACTTACATTGACTCCATCTGGACAAATTGGATTTGACCCATTCAAATAAGCTGCTAAATTTTCCTGATGATCCTTATTTTCTATCTTTTCTTTTGAAACAAATCCTATTAAGTGTGGATTGGGTACTGAGACAGCCGTAAAAGCCACATCATCTGCTAATTGATTATATACTGTATCGATAAAAGTTGTTTTGTCTTCTACTTTCATGGGCAATGATGAAAGTTCAAATGATATAGGTGCGATCTCAACACCATATGTAGGTACACCATTAAACAATGGCTCTTCTTTTGCAACGTGTAAAGTTACCTTCATCGTTTCAATGAGCCCTTCAGATAAATCGTTTTTTTCTAAAACATAGCGCGCTACACAGCGTAAGCCATTTCCACACATAGAAGCTTCCGTACCATCCGCATTAATCACTCGCATTTTAGCGATTCCTTTTTCTGAGGGTGCTACAAGTAACAAGCCATCCGCGCCACCATGATTTGTATCTGCACAAAGCCATTTAGCTAAAGATATCCAATCAACAGATGCCTCATCATCTGTTTCATATAAATAAAATGTATTTCCCGAACCATGTACTTTCAATAAATCTAAAACCACTAGTAGTCCCCCATTCTCTATTCCCATCATAATTCTATTCAAATAAGCATACAACTGAATAGCACACCTTGCAAAGCGTAAAATTCGCCTTTCTTACTAGAAACAAGAAAATTTCCGATAAAATTAAAATAAAATGGTTATATTTATCTATGCACCATTTCTTAAAATGTGAATATTATATTATTTTACAACTATCGATTATATTTTTGCAAATTTCAGGGAAAATAAAAATATATTTATTATCTATTTTAGCAAATATCCGTTCCTCATAAAAACAGTTATTTTTTTACTATTTAAAGCAATTTCATCATACAGAATCTAATAGAAGAAATACGAACGTTTAAAGATGTCCATTATTTAAGATTATGAAGTGGAAGATGGCACCGTCTCGTATATTCATTTCCTTCATGTGCTGTCGATTCAGTAAAGCCTATTCAATGTACGGGAAAAGCTTGAGTTGAACCCCCTAGGAAATGGTAAATTCCAAGTTCGCTAGATGTGCGTTTTTCTGTAATGAAATATGCAAATCTGAATAAGAAGTTTTTATTACCTTGTAAATGTTTAATTTGTTCGAAGCATTCAATATCAGCTCTGGCAATGTATAGTTTTTATTACCTTGTAAATGTTTAATCACACACTGATGGTTAGCTAAACCAATCGGACCTTTACGGGCAGTTCATCCCCCATCTATCTTTCTCGGTTCTCTGTATCTTGAAATGGGGATCTTACTGCCCGTTATAGCGGGATAAAATGGTTTTTCCTTTGCTTTTTTCTTAAATCTTAGTATAGTAAAAGTGCAAAATAATTTCATAAGTAATTCCTATTTTTATGAGAGTCAATAATAGGGAAGGCAAATGGTGCGCCACCAGTAATCACTGGTTCTAGTGGGTTCGATTCCCACCCCGAAATTTTTTATGCATTACTAAATGAAAAATTTCGAGCGGGGTAGAATCGGATGACCAGTTCACCCCTGAAAAGGAGGCGTTCAGTATGATTAAACGACGTGAATTGCACGAATGCAATGAGTTATTTGAGTTGTTAAGTCATCCATCTGTCTTCCCTTTTGTGCGTCAAAAGGCTAAGACAGCAGACGAATTTTGGTTTATGACAAGCCAATTAATAGAAGACGAAGAAAATGGAAAAGTAGTCTCACGTACAATCACAGATGATTGGGGGCAACCAATTGGCACCATCACTCTCTATGATGTGCAAGATGGAGCTGGATTCTTAGGTACTTGGATTGGCGTCCCGTTCCAAGGAAAAGGCTACAACCAAAAATCCAAAGAATTATTTTTAAAAGAATTATTTTTTGAATTAGATTTTCAGTGTGTCTTTCTAAAGATTCGAAAGGAAAATGCAAAATCTCTGCGTGCTACTTCTAAACTCAGCTATGTTACAGATGCCAAAGAAAGCCATCCATCTTTATATGAAGAAATAAACAAAGGTGAAAAACAGTTTGAATTATTTAAAATCCAAAAGGACACATTTTATTTATATATGGCTTCTCAAAATGGCGCCTCATCAGAACAGGCAATGTAAAAATGATGAAAGTGTGACCATTTCGACTTGCTACTAGCATTGGATAAAGTGGAGCTTCCATCAGTGGGGATTTTCTTCATCCACCACTGGATGTTAGTTGAAACAATCCAGTTTTTACAGGCAGTTGCCCTTGCGTATCTTGCTTTTACTGAAAATGTTGGGAATCTTCCTGTTTATACAATATAAAAGACCATTTAGCTCATCATTTGAAAGGTGGCTAATTGGTTTTTTGTTTTGGGATTTTTACTATCTTAGTCCGGATATACAATCAGATCTCATACAGCATTTTTTAGCTCACACTCTCCTACATAAAAGTGCTTATTCTATCATTTGCCCGTCTAAGAATAGCTAGACAACAAAAATGCCGCCAAAGGCAAAATGCTCACTTTGACGACATTCTTTGTATTTTTAGTTTTTATTATTGGCATATTGGAGGATTAAGTCCACCATTTCATCTGGTGTTTTTGGCGATTCAGCTTCACGCATGTTTTTGATCAGTGAATCTTTATGACTCTCTAATGCCTCCATGGCCTTCATAAAGCTTTGGCTATTCAGTTCTTCCTCTTGCAAAACCTCGGCGATACCTTGTTCAAAGAAAAGTTCCGCATTCAAAATCTGATCACCACGAGATTTTTGCAAAGAAAGTGGAATTAATAACATTGGTTTTTCTAAAGCTAAAAATTCAAAAATGGAATTAGAACCTGCTCGAGATACAATATAGTCGGAAGCATGCAATAGATCAGGCAATTCAGTTGTAACATATTCAAATTGTTTATATCCTGGCATATTCACAAGTGCTTCGTCTAAATTTCCCTTTCCACACAAATGAATGATATTGTGATCCTTCAACAATTCAACGATATTCGAACGAACAGCATCATTGATAAATTTAGATCCTTGACTTCCACCCATAATTAAAATCGTTTCTTTACCATTGCGAAAGCCACACATTTCAAGGCCCTTTTCTTTTGTTCCTTCAAATAATGCTGGGCGAATAATCGAGCCTGTACATGTCGCTTTTTCAGATGGTAAGTGTTTCAGCGTTTGTTTAAACACAGTAAAAACATGTGAAGCAAATGGCGATGAAAGTTTGTTCGCTAAACCCGGTGTTACATCAGACTCGTGGGATACAACTGGAATACCAGAAAGTTTGGCTGCTATGACAACTGGCACAGAAACAAAGCCACCCTTTGAAAATACAATAACCGGTTTCACGCGTCGAATAATAGACAATGCTTGTGAAATTCCTGCAAAGACACGAAAAGGATCTGTGAAATTTTTCAAAGAAAAATAGCGTCGGAATTTACCACTCGAAATTGAATAGTACGGCAAATCAGGAAAAGCCTGACCAATAATGTCTTTTTCAATGCCCTCTTTTGACCCTATATAGTGAACATCATATCCCTTTTCTAAAAAAGAAGGTATGATTGCTTGGTTAAGTGAAACGTGGCCAGCAGTACCACCACCAGTTAATATTACAGTTTGTTTAGTCATAATAATTCTCCTATTCTACTAAAAGCGGAAATCGCTCATTTAGGTACGAACAGCGTTAGAAAGCTCAAATCGAAAACTTTCTCAGCTTTCGACCGACAAATTGAAAGGTCTCAAGCAGCTAGCACACTTAGCTAGATACAAGTACTTATTCTACTATACGAATCACTTTTATAAAAGATACATATCCTATTCAATAAGAATTGAATCTTGGAGTGAAAAGTGCACTACCCATTAATGAGGAATATACTAAAAAGAATTCATGTTTCCGATTCTTGTCGCTTAAATAATCATCTATTGAAGTTGATTTTAATCTCTTACTATCAAGTAAACGCAATGCTATTAAATAAATTGTCCACATACTCTTCGTATTTTGGATGCTCATTATACCAATCGGCAAGCATCCGTGTTTATCTATAGCTCCTATTATTGTAGCACAATTAATCCATGCAAAAAGAGAAAAAGAAGTAACATCTCCAACTCAACAAGTATACACTGACTAAACAAAAATCTGCTCATTTCTAAAAAATAGAATGAGCAGATTCTTATGAACTAGCTGAAATATGATCTTGTAAAACAATACTTTTTAGACAGTTCCTGATAGATCATGATGTGGCTATGATTCTATCATTATTTTTGGATAAATTGTTGTGTCCAATAGTTACCATTTGATGAATAGCCCACACCAATATGAGTGTACGAAGCATTCATGATATTTTCACGGTGTCCTGGAGATTCCATCCAAGCTTGTACAACTTCTTGAGGTGTTTTTTGACCTTGTGCGATATTTTCACCTGCTGATTTATATGAGATACCAAGTGATTTCATTTGATCGAATGGTGAACCGTATGTTGGGCTAGTATGAGAGAAATAATTATTTTTTGCCATATCGTCTGATTTTGCTCTTGCTGATTTCATCAATGTTGTATCAGCTTGTAATGCTGGAAGCCCTTCTTTTGCACGTTCAGCATTTGTCAAAGTAATTACTTGTTGTTCAAATTGTGATACAGATGAGCTATTTGAATTCGTTGATGTTGAAGTGTTAGAACCTGTATTGGATGTTCCTTTGTCTGATCCTGTATTTTGAGTAGTTCCTTTATTAGAATCAGTCGTTGGTGTTGTTTCCTTGGATCCTGTATTTTGAGTGGTTCCCTTATTGGAATCCGTGTTGGATGTTCCTTTATTTGAACCTGTGTTTTGAGTAGTTTCTTTATTAGAATCAGTCGTTGGTGTTCCTTTATCTGATCCTGTGTTTTGAGTGGTTCCTTTATTAGAATCAGTCGTTGGTGTTCCTTTGTCTGATCCTGTATTTTGAGTGGTTCCTTTGTTGGAATCCGTGTTGGATGTTCCCTTATTTGAACCTGTGTTTTGAGTGGTTTTCTTGTCCAAATTAGCATTTGGTATTTCTTGATATAGTGAATTTAAATACTTTTCTAATTCAGCCTTACTTAACTTTTTCACATCAAATGGGGCAAATGAATTATTAGAAAGTTTCACCCAATTATATGCCTGATTATATTGCCAATCACAATTTGACAATGAAGTTTGCTTCGCTGCATCATTATTGACTGTTTTAGCCGAAGCATCCATTGCTCCACTTGAAACACCTACCGTTATTAGTAGGCTTAATGGTAATGCCCATTTTGTCATTTTTTTCATCTTTTGCATTCCTCCTTGTCTGCATAAAGCTTATCGTACATATCAAGAAGAAAAATGCCCAATGATTACCACTTTCTCCAAAGAGGGTCTCGTTAGGCATTATGAAAAGATTTTATTTGGAATATACTTGAAGTCTATCTGCTTATTGCTAGTTTAAAAGGGTTGACATTATCCAAATTTGAGTATCTAGTTTTGAATATCAGGCACTTTTAATTCATCTACATTCTCACCAATTATTATAAGATTTGGTTCCATATGCACATATTCTGGTAGCCATTGTGTTAATCCATATGCATATTGGAAAAGCATCGGATTTTTAATTCCTTTGATTGGAACATAACCTTTCATACGGTAGACAGAATCTGGTAAGGTACGTATCCACTCTTCAAATTGTTCTTGCGTAAAATCTGCAGCTTCCGAAAAAGTAACGAATCGAGAGCTCAAATGTAGGTGATGCCCTAAGTCAGCCTTTTGAATATCTGTAGGTCTAGCCGTTGCATGTAAGCTTTGTAGAAATTTCAAAGGCACTTTTGCATGAGTTGTTTGGATAATTTGAGCATGTGGATTTAAGCTTTGTAATTCAAATGTAGCTTTTGCACGTTCTGATTCTGTTAGTAGATCTATCTTATTAGCTAAGATCAAATGCGCGTGACGAATTTGTTCTAAAAATAGAGAGCAAGTTTGAGGCGACATTTTATCGCGTGCTAACAAGCGCTTACTATCTGCTACGGTGATAATCCCCTTAATATTAAGTTGATGCGCAAATAGAGGGGAGTATACAGCATCCAAGGCTTCCACGGGATGAGCTGCACCTGTTGTTTCAATAATCAGTACATCAAATTCAGATTCTGCTAATAAAGATTGAATCTGTGCCTCTGTTTTTTCTGCACCAGAGCAGCAAATACATCCGTTTAGCATTTCTTTTAATGGAATGCCTTCTTCAACTGCTTGCGAATCAAAATTAAGCTTTCCAAGTTCGTTCATAATAACTGCTGGCTTCAAATTTTGTTCCTTTAATTGGCGTATAATATCTACCAGCATCGTTGTTTTACCACTTCCTAAAAATCCACTAAATAAATAAACATCTTTCATCATCTTGTTGATCTCCTATAAAAAATAGATTTGAATGCGTATTGCATAGAATAAATTTCGCATAACAGAGGGTAATAATCGACCCCTTACAGTCCTTATCCTCCTGCTTCCCACTGCGTAAAAAGTTTATATACAGTTTGGAAACAATCACTCATGAGCAAAGTTTACTTGCATTTTGAAGTGAAGGATTGATTGCCTGAAAATTTGATAAAAATTGTTCTTCTATCGTTTTTCGGTATCCCTTCTATCCTTCCTGAAGGCGTGTCTATACACCCATTTTACCTGTATACCAAAAATAGCATGATAGGATTACTCCTAGCATACTATTTTTGCCTTCTGACAACTTCTCCTCTTGCTGATTGCAATTATTTCATTTCTGATTTGACGATTGCCATTGCTTTCTTCAATTGTGGGTCGTCCTTCTTAATCTTCAAGCGTAATTCTTCCATTAAAGCATAAGTGGTATCGCCTTTTAGAACACCAGTAACTTTTAACTTATGTTTTTGTTGGAATTGTTGAACAGCTAATGTTGTAGCAGCATCGTATAAACCATCGATTTTGCCAGGATTATAGCCAACTGCTTTTAACATTTTTTCTGCCACTTTCACTTGATCTGAAAGAGATCCTTCTTTTAATGTCTTATCTGTGCTGATATATGGTAATGAAGCATAGCTTGGGTAATTTACTTTGTAATCAGGTTGAATTCCCTTTTCATGGATCCAATTTCCATCAGGTGTTAGCCATTTAGCTATCGTAAATTTAAGATTTGAACCATCTGAAAGATTTTCAGCTGTTTGCATAGTACCTTTCCCAAAAGATTTTTCTCCCACTAATTTGACATTGGCAGATTCACTTAAAGCACCTGCTAAAATTTCAGAAGCGGATGCACTTCCACCATCTATTAAGACAGTTACAGGCACATTTACTTTCCGTCCATCTTTTGAAGGAAATACCTCTTTTTTACCGTTTCGATCTTCAAATTGTACAATGGGCTCGCCTGTTTTAACAAATAGGCTTGCGATATTTTCTACGACATCGACTAAACCTCCTGGATTTTGTCGAACATCAATAACAAGGCCTTTCATACCTTTA
The DNA here is from genome assembly GCF_007896505.1 of Rummeliibacillus sp. SL167. NCBI lineage: Bacteria > Bacillati > Bacillota > Bacilli > Caryophanales > Caryophanaceae > Rummeliibacillus > Rummeliibacillus sp. SL167. Next base: position 1,400,057 of record NZ_VCBM01000001.1, read on the forward strand.
CCTTCCATTTCATCTAATGCATTTAAAAGTTCTTTATAGGTGTCATTAGAGAAGCTTGTGATTTGAATATGAGCGATCTTGTCTTTTTTCATTTCCGCATATACTGTTTCAACTGGAATATCATCACGCGTAATTTTCATGGTGATTAACTTATTAGCGCCACCACGTTGAATTTGTAAAGTGACATCTGTGCCTTTTTTACCGCGAATCAATAACACGGCTTTAGAGGCTGTCATACCATCAATGTTTTTGCCATTCACTTTTTTAATAATGTCGTTTGTCTTAATCCCTGCTTTCTCTGCAGGAGAATTTTTGATAGGTGATACAACGACAATATGTCCATCTTTTTCTTGAATTTCTGCCCCGATTCCTTGGAAACTGGAAGAAATACTTTCATTGAACTCTGTTGCTTCTTTTTTATTCATATAATCTGAATAAGGGTCTCCTAGTGCGCTAATCATACCGTCCACTGCACCATTTACTAACGCATCTGTATCAAGGTCTTTGTAATAGCTTTTTGATAGTTCATCATAAGCATTAAATAATTTTTGGAACTCGGTATGAGATGGTGTTCGAACCTCTACCACTTTTTCTTCTCCAAAAGTTAAAGCAAAGATTGTGATACCTGAAGTTGCGAGAATCAAAACCATAATCATCATGATAAAAGCAAATGGTTTCATACGTATGTATTTACCCGCTGGTTTCACATCTTGGGTAGGTGCAACCTGTTGCTCTTTTTGTGATTCATCGTTTTGCTCCGGATCAACTTTTGTTTTATCATCCATCTTGTTCACCACTTTCAATCTAACAGTGTTTCAAACACTACTTATACCATAATAGCAAGAATTACGTTCTACGAAAAGAAAAAGACTGCCAAATTCTTGACAGCCTTTAGAAAATTTTCTTTTTTCTTTTATATAATGGCTTATAGCGCTATTTTTAAGCTGGTTTAAATATATGTAATGACAATGAGTAGCTTTTACAATTTTGCTTTATAGGAACATCTATCTAATTGTATTAGACTTATTCAATTAGATTTTCTCTACTTTTAATTTAACAGCCCACCCACATTTACATGTGCGTTCAAATGTTCCTAATTTACCGTTGTAATCCATTGATCCAACATTTTTGTTGCTTCCGATATGTTCGCTTCCACACCCTGGGCAAGTTCCATAATCATCCACAAGTTTACTGACCAAGTTCAGACTGTTGTATATTTCATCCTTATATTTAAAACTCAAAATCCCTCTCCTTTTTATTTAATCATTTGTATTCACTCACCCTTTTAGGATATTCAAACATTGGAAGACTGTGCATGTACATGCATTCATATTTGATTGATATGATTGCTAGACAAAAAGCTGTACAAAATAAAAAACAACTACACAATTAAGAATAACCGTTACAAATATTTATCTATGGTTGAATTATGCACCTCAAGATAATGCTTTGTTATACATTCGAGTGATTTATGGTCACTCTGCTTCGCTATAGTAGCAATCTCTACTCCTGCTTTAGGCATAGCTGTAATTTGTGTTTTTCTCAACGTATAAGAGGCAAATCCAAACCATATATGAATAGTGGTGTTTCTATACGCAACATCACTGATTTTAACACTTGTGTAGTTATCATGTTTATCTAACTTACCTACACATATGAAAATTATTTTGAAGTTGTTGCTTCATCTGTTAATAGGCAGTCTAAGACCGTTAAGACAGATGACTCTCCCCATTTTTATAGATTAAATTGGATAATCAACACGCCTGATATTTTATTCAATAAAGATTCATGGTGAATTTCATCGAATAAACTGAGCATTTTGCCCATCTTCCAAAATCAATATTGCATTAACTGATACTAGGAAGATAGGAGGTGGGCATATGGCACTAAGTCTGATTAATATTCATGTAAATGTATCTGCTAATTCTACAAGATTTTTCAACGTACTAGCAGCTCCTCTAAGTGTTACTGATGGAACGACAGTCCCTGCAACAGCGTTTCTAGATGACAGCGGCACAGCGGCAACAGCATTCCCTACGGTATTAAACGGGTATTATAACCTTTACTTAAATGGTGTACTTCAGGAAGGTGGTACTTATACAATTTCAGCTACAGAATTGACTTTTAATGATGTTACAGCAACAATCGCAGCTGGAACACCATTAGTTGTTGAAGTCGTTGAACTTTCAACAGTTATTTAATGACTCATTTATTTTATTTAAGTAACTCTGAAGATACTTTATGTAAAGAAATTAGGACAAAGCCTTATCAAAATGAATAAACCGTATGAAATCAAATTTGCAAAACTTGTTTTCATACGGCTTTATTTTTAAGCCTTATACTAAGATCGATTCTCTTTTAACTTATGTCTTTGCTACAACTACTCTTGAATAGCTGCCTCTAAAGCCACCACAATCATATCGTTAAACGTAGTTTGGCGTTCTTTTGAAGTTGTTGCTTCACCTGTTAATAGGTGGTCGGAGACAGTTAAGACAGATAAGGCTTGGCGATTGAATTTAGCCGCTAACGTATAAAGTGCCGCTGTTTCCATTTCAACAGCGAGTACACCATAATCCGCTAATTTTTCATTTTGGTTATCTTCCCCGTAGAATAAATCAGCTGTATAGACGTTCCCCACTTGTAAATTAAGCCCCGCTGCTTCTCCAGCTTTATAAGCTTTTAATAGTAAATCAAAATCTGCTGTTGGAGCGAAGTCAATTCCTTTGAAGATAATCTCATTCATCTTTGAATCGGTTGTTGCTGATTGGGCAAGGATAACATCACGAACACGAACGTCACGTTTCAATGCACCACAAGTACCTACACGTATTAACTTTTTACACCCATATTCTTGCATCAGCTCAGTTGTGTAAATAGCGATGGAAGGCACACCCATACCTGTTCCTTGTACGGAGATACGATTTCCTTTATATGTACCTGTAAAACCAAACATATTGCGTACTTCGTTATATTGAGTGACATCTTCTAAAAATGTTTCCGCAATATACTTTGCACGCAATGGATCTCCTGGTAATAATACAGTTTCGGCGATGTCGCCTTGTTTAGCATCGATATGAATGCTCATATTCTTTCCCCATTTCCATTCAAAATTTTTATCCACTTGTCCTATTGTACCAACAAAGTCAGACCTCTGACAATTATTACTTTTCGTATTTTTCTTCGTATTTTTGCCAAAGCTCATCGAATACAACGGCACTCAACTCGTGATCGGCTTTTTCCTCTACATACCTTGAAATTATTTGGAAATCCTCTTCTTGTTTTGGAAAACTATGATCATGAAAAGCCGCTTCCGCAAAAGCCGCCTTTTCGTCTTTTCCACCTCTATACGTTAATACAAAATGATAAAATGATGGTTTCATATTGATCCTACCCTTTTCATTATATAGTACATTCTAATCGTTGTAACAGAAAACAATAGCTAATAATTGTCCAATGCTTCTCATTTTTTAAACAATTATACCACGATAGATCCTATAAGTTCTTTGTTATTATCACTCTCTCACAAAACAGACCTTCTCACAATGATGGATTTTCATCCTCCACAAAGTATTCGTAAAACCAATCAGGCTTTTACAGGAAGTTGACCACACTACCCTCTTGTTTTTTACTGAAGTCTTTGAATCACAGGATTTTTCTGACCGTTACTGTGAAGTAAAAAAGATTGATTTGTTGAATAGCATTAGGCTATTGAAAAAACATTCCATCGAATCCTGATGAAAATCCCCCCTAGGAATGGATAATTTATAAGCTTAAGTTGGTAGAAATTTTAGTATCTCTCCAAAGTTTTCTTATTTTTTTGATACGGGCAACCTTCCTACTGCTGCATCGTTCTATAAAACGGTTGCAAAATGATATTAATATAGAATTATAGGCATCACTTACTAAGCTTTATCATACATATGAGGAGATGGTACAAATGAAAATAGTAAAGGTTTTACTATCTTTCATGGTCACATTTGGAACTTTGACTTTCTTTATTTTTTCAACCAATAGTGACGCAGCAACAACAAATACAGTAAAGGCAAAAGTAGCAAATAGCGTATACGTTCACCTGGAGCCTTCAGCTAATGCGAAAAGAATCGGTACGCTTTGGAAAGGCGATAAAGTCGTTGTATATAGCCAATCCAAAACAGGTTGGGCTAAAATTAAGTTTCATAAAAAAACAGCTTATGTATATTCGTCATACTTAATATTCAGCCCAAAAACATCTTCACCTAAAAATTCAGATAATAAAACAAACACTCCAAAACAGAATACTGGCCAAAAAACATCCTATCGTCCGGTAACGACGAATATCTACTACTATATTGAAAATGGTCAAAAAGGTAAAATGTTTTCTAGTAACAAACGTAATTCAACAGGTTGGACCTATTGGTACAAAAAAACAAGTACTGCCCCAAAACAAATCATTTTAATTCGTGAATCTTCTAATGGTTTAGATTACAAATTTGCGAAAATCGGTACTGTTCGTCAAATCATTTATCCTTTTACAAAAAATCAAGTATTTAAAACAAACCACAAAAGTTACAAAGTCGTTTCTATTTCAAATAAATTCACCGTAAAAGCAGGTACATTTAAATCTGTTGTTGGCATTAAAGGAGCTGATGGCTCGATCACTTATTACGCTCCAAATGCTGGGGCAATCAAAATAGTAAAAAACAAAAAAGTCATTTATGAAGTTACAAAAATTATATCTAAATAAATCAATTTCATAAATCATTTTCTTCTTAAAAAATACGAACATTTAAGAATAACTAATTTTGATAATTGTGTAGCGGAAGACGGCGACTCCTCGATTAGGCTTGCGCATTTCCTTCGTGCGGTGTAAGTTCAGGGAGGCTTATTCAAAGTCCTACGGGAAAAGCTTGAGCTGAAAGCCCCGCAGGAACAATTTAAGGGACAAAGCCTAAGTTCGCCACATCCTGTGGCAACGGCTTTGGGGTCAACATCGTGTCGACCCGAGGAGATTGAAGCCAAGCCCGTGGAAAGCGCCGTCTGGAGTGGAACAAAAACTTCTGAACATTAATGTTCATGCTGATTAGAAATGTTCGTGTTTTTCATCTAGATTTTGCATTATGAAATTGATTCAAATAATTAAAAAAGAACAAAAAAATTTTTTAGTAACTTTTTTATCATTTAAAACAGAAAGCTCTCACCACTAAAAAATTAGGACTCTAAATTTTTAATTACCCTATTGCATAGTTTTTCCTAAAGTGTTACTATTTCATTAATTCATTTTTTCTAACAATTGAATATTGTTTCTTATCCAGAGAGATGGAGGGACTTGGCCCTGTGAAATCTCAGCAACCACCGTTTTTGGTAAGGTGCTAATTCCAGTAGACGTATGTCTAGCAGATAAGAAGATTGACTTTGTATATTTAAGGTCCTCTTCTTAAGAGGACCTTTTTATTTTATAATAAAAAGGATGATGAACATGTCTAATAATCATATTTCCACTTGTTTAGCTCAAATCGGCACAAACACAGATCCTCTAACAGGATCCATCAATACCCCTATCTATCTTTCGACTGCATATCGTCACGCGGGACTTGATCAATCAACTGGTTATGACTATACAAGGTCCAAAAATCCAACTCGATTCGTTTTAGAAGAAGGAGTTGCAAAATTAGAAAATGGAGATGCAGGATTTGCCTGTAGTAGCGGGATGGCCGCTATTCAATTAGTACTATCCCTTTTCAAAACAGGTGATGAAATTATCTATTCAGATGACATCTATGGCGGTACTTACCGACTCGCAAGACAGTATGAAAACCAATATAAGATCAAGGCTCATTTTTCTCCATTCCAATCAATAGAAGAAGTTGAAACAATTGTTAATGAAAATACGAAAGCACTATTTATCGAATCACCTACCAACCCATTAATGCAAGAAGTGGATATCGCACAATTTGCAGAGTTTGCGAAAAAACATCATTTATTACTCATAGTGGATAACACCTTTTTGACCCCTTACTATCAACGTCCAATTGAACTCGGTGCAGATATTGTCGTGCATAGTGCCACAAAATATATCGGTGGACATAATGATGTGCTTGCTGGTCTTGTTATAGCAAAGGGAGAAGAACTCTCTGAAAGATTGCTATATAACCACAATGCATCCGGTGCAACATTGGCACCCATTGATAGTTGGCTGTTGCTCCGAGGATTAAAAACCTTACATGTTCGCATGAAACAACATACAGAAAACGCCCAAAAAATCGTTGCATACTTAGAACAAGAACCTTTAGTAAAGGATGTCCTTTATGCAGGATTAGGAGGTATGGTTTCTTTCCGCTTACAACGTTCGGAATGGGTCCCTTCTTTCCTTGAAAATTTACAGTTAATCGCATTTGCCGAAAGTCTGGGTGGTATTGAAAGCTTTATCACTTATCCTGCCACTCAAACGCATGCAGATATCCCTGAAGAAGAACGAATTGCCCGCGGAGTTGACAATTCATTGTTACGCTTTTCAGTTGGAATTGAAGAAGCTGAAGATTTAATCGCTGATTTGCAACGTGTGTTTGCTATTGTTAAAGAAGAGGTGTCCGTCCATGAGTCAACAAAATAAACAATCCATTGAAACAAACCTAATTACTGCTTCCACAAGAGGCGATTATGAACAAAAGACCGGAGCTGTCAATGTTCCTATTTATCTTTCTTCTACATTTGATCAAAAACATTTCGATTCTTTTGGGCCATATGATTATAGTCGCTCAGGAAATCCGACTCGCGATGCGCTAGAAAAAACAATTGCTGAACTAGAGGGAGGAACAAGAGGTTTTGCCTTTTCTTCAGGCATTGCAGCGATCTCCTCTGCCCTGCTTACTTTAAATGCTGGTGATCACCTCGTCGTAACGAATGAAGTGTATGGTGGTACTTATCGATTGGTAACACAAGTATTAACAAAATATGGTATATCTCATACGTTTGCAGATTTTACAAATCTACAAGAAGTGGAAGCCGCTATTCAACCGAATACTAAGATTTTATATGCTGAAACTCCTGCCAATCCACTTCTTGGTATTACAGATATTCGGGGAATTGTTTCGATTGCTAAAAGACATGGCTTGTTAACTTTTGTCGATAATACCTTTATGACCCCACTTTATCAACGACCTCTTGACCTAGGTGTCGATGTAGTATTGCATAGTGCAACAAAATTTTTGGGTGGTCATAGTGATATTATTGCTGGATTAGTTGTCACAAAAGATGAGGAACTTGGAAAACAAATTTATTTTATGCAAAATTCAATGGGGGCTATTTTGGGGGCTCAAGATTCATTTTCTTTAATACAAGGAATAAAAACACTGAATGCTCGTCTAACCCAGTCATCTCAATCAGCCATGAAGATCGCTTCTTATCTCGATCAACATGAACTGGTAGAAGAAGTTCATTATCCTGGATTGCCTCATCATCCAGGCTATGAAGTCCATGCAAGTCAGGCATCAAATGCGGGTGCTGTGTTATCCTTTACACTGCCCAATCGTGAACTAACCAAAGCTTTTGTCGAACATGTACAAATCCCTATTTTTGCCGTTAGTCTAGGCGGTGTTGAATCTATTCTTTCATATCCTGTAACCATGAGTCATGCAGCGATTCCAAAAGAAGAACGTGATAAACGAGGAATTACAGATGGTCTTCTTCGCTTTTCAGTTGGTTTAGAAAATGTGGATGACTTAATCGCTGATTTTGAACAAGCTTTCCAAGCAGCAAAAAAGATTGCCGTAGTTTCAAAATAAAGAAAAGACTTATAAAAAAAGACTGTTATATGGATTGTTGTTTTTTAACCATATGATAATAGCAGTAAAAAGTGACGACTCCTCCAAAAATGCATTTCGCATGTTTGAGGAGTCGCTGTTTTTTGCTTTATCATCTATTAAATGGAGATACTATACAAGACGCAGTATCCATGTTATTTTGAACGTAGATGTCTTCTGCTAAATCAAGATAAATAAGTTACTCAACTTTACTTTTCAAAAAGTTTCTCGAATTCCGCATAGCCTTCCTCTGCTAGTTTATTTTTGGGAATGAACCGTAACGCAGCAGAATTAATACAGTAACGCAAGCCACCTGTTTCAATCGGACCATCTGGAAAAACATGACCGAGGTGAGAATCCGCTTCCTTACTACGCACTTCAATCCTTAGCATACCAAAACTTGTATCCTTATGCTCTGTAATGCACACATTTTCTACAGGTTTCGTAAATGCTGGCCAGCCACAACCTGATTGAAATTTATCCTTTGAAGAAAATAGTGGTTCCCCTGATACAATATCTACATATAATCCATCCTCAAAATGATCATCAAATTCATTTTGAAATGGAGGCTCCGTTCCCTTTTCTTGAGTTACATGATATTGCATTGGTGTTAGTTGTTTCAATCTGTTTTCCTTCTTCATATCAATGAGACCCCCAATGTTCCTTTTGAAATGCAGTGCGTCCTGAGCCGATGGAATAGAGCTCATAGTGCATCGGATTTTTTTTATAATAATACTGATGATAATCCTCAGCTGGATAAAATGGCTTTGCTTCTAAGATTTTGGTTGCAATTGGGAGTTTGAATTTTCCTGATTCCTCCAATGCCCTCTTTGAATTTTCTGCAATCTTCTTTTGTTTCTCATTATGATAAAAAATAGCCGTCATATAAGATCTACCACGATCATGGAATTGACCACCTGCGTCAGTCGGATCGATTAAAGTCCAAAAGGTTTCAACTAGCTTTTCATAAGGAAAAACTTCTGGGTCATATGTGATTTGAACCGCCTCAAAATGACCAGTCAAATCAGAACAAACTTGTTGATAGCTTGGATTTTCTACATATCCACCTGTATATCCAGAAATAACAGACTCAATACCTGGTTGCTCATCAAATGGTTTGACCATACACCAAAAACACCCACCAGCAAATGTTGCTTTTTCTGTCGCCATGCGAAGACCTCCTATTTTTTAGGAATTACTACATCCAGTATAATGCGATTTTCCTTCAAATTGAATTCTTTTGCTTGTACATTGCCTTCTAAACCATCACTTAGCGGAATATCCATTTCTGTTAAGTTTAAATAGATTTGTTCCTCTTTCGGTTGAATCACCATCCAACTTGGCAAGTCAACGGAATCCTTTAATAACTTTAAGGCTGTCGCAGGAGGAATATCGAGCATGCCCACTTCAACCGTTTTTTGTTTCAATAGTAAGTTGCCTTCTTCAATCGTAGGTTCAAATGTCATGACAATTGGTAAATCCATATCGAAAACTGGCAACGTCCCACTCAATATGACATCTTCTTCATTGATATACATCTTGACCGGAATCTTAGAACCCTTCATAGAACTGGATATAAGACGATTCGCAATATTTTCGAAGTCATCGGAAGTTGTTTGAACTTGTAAATGACTGCCTTCAGGAAGTTTGCTTGCAGTTGGAGTTGGTGTCCCCGGAACTGGTCTTGTTAATAAAAATACAATAGAAACAATCACTACTACCACAAGTGTAGCGAGGAGTATAAATGCTACTTTCCATCTATTCATCAAAAGACTCCTCCTTAAAATCGAATTGACCTTGTGATAATTTGTTCAGATCATATTCACGTAATGTTTGAATAATTCGTGCTGTCATTAAATCATACCCTTTTGCATTCGGGTGAAAAAAGTCTGTATGATAGACAAGATTATCATTCGAATCGAACAAATCCTCAATATTAACAAATGCCGCGTGTGCATCGTTATTAGCAAAACTTCGAATGTCCGAATTCCATTCTGCTATAATCGTATTCATATCCGATTCTTCTTTCGTAAAGATGGATAAAGGATTATAAACACCTATTAACAAAATAGGGGCATTGGCATTCCGTTCGCGGATCAGAGACAGGATGGTTTCATATCTTTGTTGAAATTCAGGTCTTTTTTTATCAAAGGCTTGTTTATTCAGTTCTGTAATATTGGAACGAACAATCTTCATTAAATCGTTGCCGCCAATAGTTAATGTAATAAAATCTGCTTTTTCAAGCGCATCATCAATTTTCCCTGATTGGATTTGATCGATCAATTGTTCACTTCTTCGACCTCTTTTGGCTGTATTTGTAACAGTTACAGTCTTCACACCTTGCCATGATTCCATGTCTTTTTCTAAACGTCCAACATATCCTTGTTTGCCTTGTTCATCTCCAACTCCTTGCGTTAAAGAATCCCCTAATGCAACATATTGGATATCTTTCGGCTTGATCATTTTCGTAACGGCTATTTTTTTACTTGCATCTTTAGAACTGCCCATACTATCCGTAATCTCACACGCGGATAAAATCAATATAGATAACATTAGTATTATCCATTTTTTCAATTTCATTTCTTCCTTTCATGTCGACCTTGTCGCTCAGAATGAAAGAAAGCAGGGAATGGTCATAACTCCCTGCCGCCTATAATTAGTCTGTATAATATGAAAAACCAATTGCTCCTGCTCCTGTGTGTGTGCTAATAATTGGCGACGTATAGCCAAATTTTACATCATGATAGCCTGACTCTTCAATCAATGCTTTTAATGGTTCAAGCATATGAAGACCATTTGCATGGGCTATCCCCACACCTTTAACCTTTTTTCCATGGGTTTCTTCTTGGAATCGCTTAAACAAATATTTGACAACTTGTTTATGGCTGCGTACTTTTGCAACAGGATTATATGCTCCACCTTCAAGTGAAGCAATCGGTTTAATATTCAACAATGAACCTACTAAACCGGTCCCCTTACCTATACGGCCACCTTTAATTAAGTTTTTCAATGTATCTACAACTACTAATAAATTTGTATTTGAACGTACATGATCGACTCTTTTCAAAATTTCTTCCATCGTCTTACCTTCCTCAGCCATTGTCGCGGCTTCTAACACCTGAAAGCCAAGAGCATAGGAAATAAAGCGAGAATCCACTACGACAACTTTTGTATCTGACATCATAGCTGCTGCTTCAGCAGATTTTACTGTACCGCTCATACCACCAGTCATTGTGATGACCAATACTTCATCTCCATTACTACCTAATTCATCAAATAGTTCTTTAAATACGCCTACTGCTGGCTGAGAACTTTTAGGTAGTTCAGATATATTAGCCATCTTCTCAAGAAATTCAGCAGGACCAATATCCACACCATCGATGTATGTTTGGTCATCAATTTGAATAGTTAATGGTACTATATGGATATGGTACTTTTCAATCTCTTCTTTTGTTAATTCACCGGTCGAATCAGTCACAATATGAATTCGTCCCACATTGACACATCCTTCAATAGATTCGTTTCATGATAAAATGATATTGCTATATAGTAAACTAAAAGTCTATTATATTTGAAAGCCTTATCATTTATTTTACTAATGAATCTCTCTTTCAGCATGTGACATTTGTCAATTGTTTTGTGGATATTAAGAAATAGTAAAGAAATCGATTACAGAAATTCACTATATTGGAATACTTTTCGACTTATATCCATTAGAAAAAGAATTCACTCTCTATATACTATGCAGTTATTGAAAAAAAACACGTTTTGACGTATTTTCATCAATAAAGTGAAACTTCACACGAATGAAGGTTTTCCTCATCACACCCTGTACACAAGTTAGAATCATCCAGCTTTTCCATGTAATCGATTCCCCAACCTATCCCTTGCTTTTTCTAGAATCTTAATACAAAGTGTTGACCACACTCATTAACATAAGATTAAAACGGCTTCGATCATATGATAAAGTGAAGCTTCCATCAGTGGGGTTCTTCATCCCCCACTGAAATAGAGGAACGGAAGTGAAAAGCGCCACGTCCTGTGGCAATACCTGAGGGACCAACATCTTGTCCGCCCGAACCAATCGGACGCATGCGGCAGTTGTTCCCCCACCTATCTTTCTCGTTTCTCTCTAAACCTTGAGGTGAATGTCTTACTACCCGTTAATGCGGGATAAATCTATTATACTATTTTTGATAGATTAAATAAGAAAATTTTATACCTTCTTTTGTTTCATGCTCTTCTGATTCAGATACGGTCTTCCATTCATCGCTTATTTCGGGAAAAAAGGTATCTCCTTGAAATGCATGTTGAATCTTTGTCACATACAAAACATCTGCGATTGGAAGAGCTAATCGGAAAATCTGCTCTCCCCCTATAATCATGATCTCTTTTTCTTCCTTTTTAGCGACATCTAGAGCCTCTTCAAAAGAATGTACGACTATAACTCCTTCAGCCTTGTAATTCAAATCTCTTGTGATCACAATATTCGTTCTTCCAGGTAAAGCCTTTCCAATCGACTCAAATGTTTTGCGCCCCATAATCATTGGCTTTCCCATCGTAGTCTTTTTGAAATAAGCTAAATCACCTGGTAAATGCCAGGGCATCTTATTGTTATAACCCATTACACGGTTGTCATCAAACGCAACGATCAATGAAATCATCCTTTTAAACCTCCTCACACAGAAATTGGTGCTGCAATACGCGGATAAGGATCATATCCCTCAATTGTCAAATCCGCCATTTCATAATCAAAAATCGAATCCTTATTTGTTTTAATCACTAGTTTAGGTAATGCCTTCGGTGTACGGGATAATTGCTCTTCCACTTGAGCTAAGTGATTTTTATAAATATGCGCATCTCCTAAAGTATGCACAAAATCTCCTACCTCTAATTTGCATTCTTTAGCGATTAAATGTGTCAGCAATGCATAGGATGCAATATTAAAAGGAACTCCAAGAAAAACATCTGCACTGCGCTGATACAATTGACAAGACAATTTACCATCCGCAACATAAAATTGGAAAAGCGAATGGCATGGTGGTAAAGCCATGTCATCCACTTCAGCAGGATTCCATGCAGACACAATATGGCGTCTTGAATTCGGATTTTTTTTAATGGATTCAATCACATTTCGAAGCTGGTCGATTGTTCCACCTTTCACATCAGGCCATGAACGCCACTGCTTTCCATAAACCGGCCCAAGATCGCCAAATTTCTTTGCAAATACTTCATCTTCCAAAATGCGTTTTTGGAAAACTTGCATTTGCTCGTCATATTGTTCTTTAAATAGTTGATCCTGTAATACGCGATGGCCAAAATCTGTCATATCTGGTCCTTTATAATCTTCACTTTTTACCCATTTTTCAAAAGCCCATTCATCCCAAATATGATTATTTTGTGCAATCAACGTGCGTACATTCGTATCCCCTTTTATAAACCATAATAATTCTGTCGCTATTAAACGAAATGCAATCTTTTTCGTTGTCATCAATGGGAAACCTTCTTGCAAATTGAATCTCATCTGATAGCCAAAAACACTCCATGTCCCCGTTCCTGTACGGTCTCCCTTATCATTGCCATTTTCTAAAATATGACGGCAAAGTTCTAAGTATTGTTTCATCGACAAAGCCTCCCATTACATACTATTTTTAATGATAACATTGACGATAATAGTCGTAAATTATGAATTTCAATTTTACCAATAAAATGAGAAGGAGCTTATTTTAGACAATACATAAAACTTATATGGAAGCAGGTGTGTTGATTTGGAGTTTATAATAAAGAATATTTCTTATTTAGGCTCATATATTCACCCTAATTTTTTCTAATTAACAGGGCTGATATGGAAAAAATAATTATTGAAAATATGATTGTTGAAATAGTAGCTATTTATTGCCTAAAAAGGGTGTACCCATAATAATTAGGCACACCCTCACTTACCATTTTCAAAAATTTCTATACTTTGATTCATGATAGATTTTCAAACAGCTCTCTATTTTCTGAATCAGAACTTTGTGAATCAGAATCGAAAGAATCTCCATTATCTTTATTTTCCAAATTATCTTGAGAATTATTTGTCCTATTTTCCTGAATAGATTGAAGATTATTGCTTATTTTTTCTTGAATAGATTGAAGATTTTCTGCTAAATCGCTCAATTTTTGCTGCTTATGTTCTACATTCACGCCTCGGCTTACATCAACTGCAATTTCCGATTCCATTACCCTTTTTTGTCCTTCTAGCTTATTTGCAAGTCCATGTAACATATCAACTTGATCTAATGACATGGCTTGAGTCAATAATTTTTCCTCATCGCTTTTTGGAGTCTGCTCATCTTTATCCTTATCTAGTCCCAATGCATCACTACGAGTTTCCGCTTGTTTTTCGGCAATTTGAGAATCAATATCCGCAATTTGCTTTTCATAATCCTTCAGTTGTTCTTTAATACTCGATAAATCGCCACCTGAATCAAGCGTATTTTGCATCAAATCACTTTTTTGTTCCATCAATGCTTCACGCTGCTTCATTAAACTTTCAACCATCGAATCTTGCCTTCCCTGTTGCATATTGCCAAATAACTGACGTGCTTGTCCGCTAATCGTCACAGTATCTTTAAAAATGCTACTTTTGGAAAATATACTTTGAGACAATGTTTTTGAAGTTGCCGCTACACCAATCGTATGAATTGTAGCATCCTGCATAGATATTCTCATTAAAATCACCTCCGTGTAATATTATCGTCTAGAAATGAACGATCTTTAAAAACTACTTTCCATAACCATCATAAAACGGATCATCTAGTTACTTTATGAAAAATTATTGTCATTGTTCATAGATTATCTGTTATCTTTATTGGGGCTATCTCCTGTTTACATGCTTATAAAAATTCTGAAAATTAAAACTTATTATCACTCACTTTACATGAGTGATAATAAGTGGTATTATAATAACTGTAAAGAGGATCAGTAAAGTGATTCCCTTCCGAAGAAAAAATAAAAAAAAGAGGTAATGTACTATGTCAAACTTATTTCCAACAAGTCGTAATTTCTTTTTCCCACAATTCTTCGATCAAGCATTTGATTCTTTCTTTACACCTATGAACCAACCAAGTGTAGACATTGAAGAAAAAGATCATTCTTATGAAGTGACCATGGATCTGCCTGGTATGAACAAAGAAGACATCAATGTCACTTACAACAACAATCTTTTAACTGTGGAAGCCAATCAAGACCAAGAAACAGAAAAGAAAGATGACAAAGCAAACTATATCCGCCGCGAACGTGTAAGTCGTTCTTTCAAACGTCAATTTGTTATCGATAATGTACAATTTGAAGGTATTGAATGCAAATATGAAAACGGCGTACTGAATATCGTTTTGCCAAAGAGCAATCAACAATTAGTTGAAAATAATCACAGAATTGAAATCCAATAACTTTTCCCGAATGTTTCCTCTTGCGTTTCATTTAGGAAAAGGAAAGCCGGATGTTGATGGCACATCCGGCTTTTTTTATGTTTTACTGATGATTGATAATACTTAAATATATCATAAAGCACAATGGAAATTTTCCCCTTTTAATAAAGACGGGAAGACTTACTACCTTACTTATTCATGCGGGGTAAACTCACTCACTCTAAAAAGCCATTACAATTCGTATAGTTTATCCCATTTTGCATATACTACAGATTGAGTGGAATTTTATAAGGTCCACCCAAAATTTATATAAAAAGAGGTATGTTCAATGTCCAATTTATTTCCATCAAATCGTGATTTCTTCTTTTCTCAGCCATCTGTATTTGATCGAGCATTTGACTCTTTCTTTCCCAAAATGAATCATCCTAGCTCTGACATTGTGGAAAAAGAAAATGGATACGAAGTGAAAATGGATATTCCAGGTATGAAAAAAGAGGATATTCATGTCACTTACAATAACAATGTTTTAACAGTGGAAGCTAGTCAGCGACAAGCGATGGAAGACAAGGATGAATCAACCAATTTTATCCATCGCGAACGTATGAGTCGCTCCTTTAGACGTCAATTTGTTCTCAATAATGTGCAAGCTGACATGATTCAATGCAAATATGAAGATGGTGTATTAGCCATCACATTACCGAAAAACCCTCAACAATCTACAGATGAAAACCACCGAATTCAAATTCAATAATATTATTTCAATCATTGAGAAGACAAAAAGAAATTGAGAAAAAATGGAATAAGGAAAGGGTGCGAAAACCTGCCAACAATGGTGGTTTTTCGCACCCTTAATTTTTGTAGGCGCAGAAAAATATAAACCTAGTAAATGGATAAAATGGCACGCGTGTTGATTTCACAAAAATTAGGAGTACCTGCTGGGTATAATTTTTGAAAAGCCCTGTATTTTTAGGAATATTTATATAGATCTTCGCTGCGGCTTGCTCGAGTCCTCGAAAATGCATGCGCATTTCCTTCGTGCGGTGTGGATTCGATGAAGCCAATTCAATGTCCCGCGGGAAAAGCGAATAGATGAGACCCCACAGCGTAGCGATTAGCGATTAAGGAGCGGAGTCTAAGGGCGCCACGTCCTGTGGCAACGACTCCGTGACCAACATCCTGTTGCCCCCAGCATTCGCCCGCAGGAAAGCGAGTAAGCCTTCGCTGCAATCAACGAATCTCCCTATTTTTATGGATTATATTAGATAATCAACATACCTGATAAAATGGATACCATTTATCTTGGTAATGAAAATCCTTTCCCAATAATATCGGATGCATTTAAAAAGATGACAAATGATTCGGTTGCTTGGCTTTGAATCAGCTCTTTTAAATAAACCGCCTCTGATTGCTCCACTACGCTAAATAGCAACGCTTTTTTATTGCGAGAGTAACCACCTTCCGACCAAACTTTTGTAAAGCCACGATCAATCTCATTTTTTATAAGATTCGTTACTTGCTCCTCTTGTTCCGTAATGATCAATACTAATTTTGAAGAAGAAGAATGTAATTGAACAAAATCGATCACCTTACTGCAAATATAGATTGTAATCATAGCATAAAGTGCTAGTTCCAAGTCAAAGATAAACATGGCAGCAACAACAATCATCGCGTCAATAATCATTTGTGCATAGCCGCTTGATAGTCCCGTATATTTTTTGATCAGCTGGCCAATAATGGTCGTGCCTCCAGTTGAACCATTTCCTCTAAATACAAGTCCTAGACCAACACCTGTCATAATCCCACCATAAATCGCCGCTAGCATCGGGTCTTGAACACCATAAGATAAATTAGACGTTACCCAAATAAAAAAAGGTAAAAGAATGGTACCAACCAACGTTTTGATACTAAAATCTCTACCTAGTAGAAAATACCCTAGGATAAAGACCGGGATATTAATACACCACTGCACAATAGCCGGTGTCCACTGGTATAAATCATACAATAGTGTACTAATCCCCACCACACCACCTGCAGCTAATCTGGCTGGCAATAAAAACACATTGTAAGATACGCTAACCAATAATGCGCCCAATGCAATCAAACTATATGAGCGTAGTTCTTTTGAAAAACTCATCGAAAATTCCCTTTCTTTTTTACTAAATCTTATTTAAACAGTTGTTATCGATTCATAAATCGATCCCCATATATCATATGACAATTCTTTTTATGATTCTACCAATCATTTCTCCTGTAACTTAACTGACAGGCCCAATTCTTTCACGTACAATTTTATCGGACCATCCAATCCAGCGTTTAGATAAAATAGACGAACTTTCTCCAATTATTTTTACTTTATGACAGCATGATTGTTATAATATTTACATAGTAGAAAAGGAGGAGAAAGTCATATTCACAGGAATCTATTTATTGTTAGCTATTGTCATAATCATTGCATTGATTTTTACGCTTACGAATGGATTACATGATGCAAGTTCAGTTGTTGCAACGATGATTGCTTGTAAAGCTGCTAGTCCAGTCCAAGCGATATTGATTGCTTCCATTTTTGGTCTACTAGGTGTCTTTTTTAGTGGAAATCAAGTTGCCGATACTGTATCAGCTATCATAAAAGTTTCTCCTAGCATTAATCTTATACATATATTAATCGCTTCACTTTTAGGTGCAGTAGTTTGGAACATCGTCACTTGGAGAATCGGCATTCCTTCCAGTTCAACACATGCTCTTGTTGGCGGCCTTATCGGAGCAGCTTGGATAGCAAATGGGCCCGATAGCATTTTATGGGGCGTATCTGAGCTATTTTCAGGTAATCATCAAGTGGTTGGGATCATGAAGGTTATCGTCTCACTTATTTTTTCACCAGTTCTAGGTTTCAGCATTGCATATGTGATTCAAAAAATTTCTATGTTGCTGTTAAGAAATGCTAAATTCAGCATTAATCATACCATCAATAAGTTGCAGTGGATTGTGGCGGCAGCACTCGCATTCAGCCACGGAGCCAATGATTCTCAGAAAATAACCGGACTGATTTCACTAGCACTAATATCTGCTGGTGTCGTGAATTCACACGCTGTTCCACCTTTTATAAAAATAGCCATTGGTTTGATCATGTTTCTCGGTACCGCATTAGGCGGATGGAAAATAATGAAAACAATAGGAAACAAAATATATGATCTCAGACCTATTCACAGTTTGAATTCCATGATATCTTCTGGGACCTCTATTCTGTTTGCTACCTTTACTGGTGCTCCAGTTTCCACAACACATGTAGTTGTAGGTGGGATTATGGGTGTAGGTTCAGCAGATGAATATCGAATGGTCAATTGGAACATAGGGAAGGAAATAGTGACTGCCTGGTTTATAACCATTCCATGTTCTGCTATAGCTTCTAGCATTATCTACTTTTTAATAAATGGGGTGATTTTCTAATGAAAGAGAATAATTTTTTTGATAAAATATTCCCTAAAAAATATAATTTCTATTCCTTGCTTTTAGCTCAAAGTAAAACAAATTATGAAGTCATTCATACTCTGGACAAGTGGATCAAGGATAGAGACGAGTCCGGTGCTAATGAGTTGTTTATTAAGAAAAAAGAGGCAGATAAAATACGGCTTCAGCTTGAGCATGATCTTATAGAAGCATTCGTCACTCCTTTTGACAGGCAAGATCTATACTCCATTTCTGTGGAAATGAACAAAATAAGTGACTGTTCTATATCCATCTTTAAAACCATTAAATCTTTAAACATCGAAGCAGATTCTACAATAATAGGAATGTCTAGCCTATTAAGCCAAGGAGCTATAGAACTTAATGAGGCCATTTTAATTTTAGAGAAAAATCCCGCTGAATCCCAAAGTAGAATTGAAGAAATTAGAATCGCACAAAAATCAATGGAAGATATCTATATTTCAGGTTTATCAGAACTTTTCATAAATAAAGATTCAATTACCATTTTAAAATATAGAGAAGTATATAATGTTTTAAAAGAAGCGGCCATATTACTTGGAGATACAGTAGATATATACCACAGAATTTGTGTTAGAGTGATTTAAAATATCAGGTGTGTTGATGGTCCATTTTCTTCACAAAAAAGAGTATATTCGCTGATTTCCGCTACGGCTTATACGCTTTTCTCGTGATTTATTCTCTCTTCTCATGGGTGGATTTGCTCTTTTCGAGGGTTTATTTGCTCTTTCTGAGGATTTATTCGCTCCCTCGGAAGGGTTATTCGCTCTCTCAGGAGTTTTATTTGCCCTTTTCGAGAGGTTATTCGCTCTCTCAGGATTTATTTGCTCTTTCGGAAGGGTTATTCGCTCTTTCCGAGACTTTATTTGCTCTCTGCGGGACATTGACTTAACTTTCTGAATCAACACGCCTGTTAAAATATTGATGATCCTTTATGCTACTCCTGCACGAATATCAGCTAAACAATATGTACTTTTGTTATTTTGTTTTACTCCTCACAAAAAAAGCTTACCTATGGGCAAGCTTTTTTATGACAACCATTTAGGCGGAGTATTTTTCGACCAATAGATTTCTCCTAAATCATAGTGTGAAGCGAATTGGTCTGTATATGTGTGATAATGGAAATTATAATAATATCCGTCGAATGGTCGATTTTCTGTACGTACATGAAAACGGATCACATCTTTGCCAGTGGATGCATTGTAGATATGAAACATTTTTTCTGAGTAGTTACCACTTGGTTTTTCAGTGATTGCTAAATTTTTCATTTCTTCTTGATTGACATTGTCTAAAGTCATGTGAATAACTTCTTCGATTTTTGGAAAGATAATATTGTCAAATTCGTTACTAATCTTTGGGCCAATTTTACTGCCGAATTTCACGTAGGCTTGTTCTTTCGCTTGCGCTAAAACGGCTTCAGATACTGCTTCAGCATCCTCTGCTTCATGAACTTGAACTGTATCTATGTAATTTTCAGTTGCTGTCGACTGCTTGGAAAGTTGAGTTCTATGGTTATTATTGTGTTCTAATAAGTTTTCCCATATAGCATGACTTGGTGTGATGAGTCCAAGTGTCAAAACGGCGACTGTTGAAACTAATAGTTTTTGAAGCCAATTTTTCATAACCATCTCACCTACTTTTGAACATTTTTTTACATCTCTTATATACTAGATACGAAATTTGTAAGTAAAGGTTTCATCTTTAGGTAAATCATTGTACAATAATGTAGAAGTAATTTGTTCGTTTTTGTACAAGAAGGAGGGCAACTTTAATGTCAATTGCAATCGGTATTGGATTTTTACTGCTATTATTCTATTTAATGTCTCTTTGTATTACAGACTAAAACAATCCATTATATGATGGCAAGAGCTATGGGAACTTCTCTCATAGTTCTTCTTTTTTTCTGCAATTAATGGCCAGTAAAATCAATTACTTCAAGACTCCAGTAAAAAAGCAGCAGATAAGTAAGGAATCCATTCCCGGTAGATTCAAGCTCATCCCTTATAAGAGATGAAGAAAATCTTCACAAGATGGAGTTTCACTTTATCAACTCGTGATAATAATAGCTGACAGTCTTAGTTCGCAATACTAATAGATTGGTGAATATATTTTGGATCTAGCAATGTTTTCATAATAAAATTTGCAACATCCGCCCTCGCTATACTTTTCCCCCTTTCAGGGATCCCCTCTACTGCCTCTCGATAGTTTCCAATCGGTGCATCATCGGTCAACCCCATTGGTCTAATGATTGTATAGTCCAGATTATAATGGACAATTGTGTCAACAGCATGTCGATGATCCATTAATGGATATTTCAATGTTTTCATCATCATCTTACCAGAAATCCCTGGAATCTCTCCATCAATACCAGCAGAAGCTACATAAATGATTCGTTTTATCTGATGTTTTTGCATTCCAAACGCAATATTTTCCACCATTCTCCCTAACTCCGTTGATTTCTTCAGTCCTTTGCTAGAAGCTAGGCAAGAGATAACAGCGTGCTGTCCTTTAATCGCAGCAGCCACATCATCTGCCTGTAAAGCATTGCCATGATAAATATGTAAAAATGGGTGTGAAATTTGTAGTTTTGAAGGCGTACGGACAAATGCTGTAACTTTCATCCCTTGTTGAAGGGCTAATTTCACTACATGTTGTCCAACTCCACCAGATGCTCCAAAAACAACAAGCCTCATTTGATCAACTCCTTTTCATTTATCCCGCTTTAACGGGCAGTAAGACCCCACCTCAAGATTTAGAGAGAAACGAGAAAGATAGATGGGGGGAACAACTGCCCGTAAAAGTCCGATTGGTTCAACTAACCATCAGTGGGGATGAAGAAAACCCCCACTGATGGAGTTTCACTTTATCCCGCTTTAACGGGCAGTAAGACCCCCAAGATTTAGAAAGAAACGAGAAGGATAGATGGGGGGAACAACTGCCCGTAAAAGTCCGATTGGTTCAACTAACCATCAGTGGGGGATGAAGAAAACCCCCACTGATGGAGTTTCACTTTATCCCGCTTTAACGGGCAGTAAGACCCCCAAGATTTTGAGAGAAACGAGAAAGATAGATGGGGGGCAACTGCCGCATGCGTCCAATTGGTTCGGGCGGGCAGGATGTTGGTCACTCAGGTGTTGCCACAGGACGTGGCGTTCTTAACCTGAGTTCCTCTATTCCAGTGGGGATGAAGAAAACCCCCACTGATGGAGTTTCACTTTATCCCGCTTTAACGGGCAGTAAGACCCCCAAGATTTAGAGAGAAACGAGAAGGATAGATGGGGGAACAACTGCCCGTAAAAGTCCGATTGGTTCAACTAACCATCAGTGGGGATGAAGAAAACCCCCACTGATGGAGTTTCACTTTATCCCGCTTTAACGGGCAGTAAGACCCCCAAGATTTAGAGAGAAACGAGAAAGATAGATGGAGGGCAACTGCCGCATGCGTCCAATTGGTTCGGGCGGGCAGGATGCTGCCGCAGGACGTGGCGCTTTTCACTTTCGTTCCTCTAGCCCAGTGGGGATGAAGAAAACCCCTACTGATGGAAGCTTCACTCTATTATAGCGAAAAGAAGAAGTTATTTTCATGCATAGAAAGATTTACTTATGCAAAAATTTTTACCACCATATGTCGTCCAAAGAAAACTTATGAATATGCCAATTCGGACTTTAACCTTGGCAAAACAAATATGATTGATCAGCAATATTTGAAGAATAGTAAAAATACCGCCATTCGTAAAACAAAAAAGACCTGCGACAAAAATCCGATCGCAAGTCTTCAGTCATTCAATAACACCATAATGAAACTTAGCATTTAAACGAATATCACGTTTAAAATGATAATGCTCAAATAGAGAGGAACGAAAATGTGCTTTTAAAACTACTCGCCTTTTTGCTACCCGTTTTGCTTCTGCGACCCATTCATCTGTCAATTGTTCATGCAAGCCTGCAAACCTTAAAGGTGCAAAGTTCGTTGACTCTTCGATCGTTTCCTCAAACATAGGATCCATATATACCACATCAAATGATTGATCCGGCTGTTTTTTCAGATAATCAATCGCAATAGCGGGAACAACGATAATTCTTTGCATGCATTTGAGCAATGGTAATTCTGTAATATCGTAATTTTGCATGCCTTCACGAACAATAAATGCTATATTAGGATTGCCTTCACACCCAACAACTTTTCCAGTTTCTCCAACAGCAAAAGCGGCTAACATGCTATCTGAACCAATGCCTAGTGTACAGTCGAGTACCGAATCACCTTTTTTCAGATTCATAGCATTTAAAAAGGGATCGTGTCCCCCTCTTGCAACTCGCTTCAAACGAAATGCCGCAGAACTTGGATGAAAGAAAAATGGCTTTTCTATTCCGTATGGATAATATTCATACCGATTTTTACCTGCCACAATAACGTTTGACTTTTCAAACTGCGCTATCTTTTTGACAGATCTTTTGCGTCTTTCTACAAAAGGAACATGTAGTGACTGGCAAGCCTTTTCAGCTAATTGTTGTGAAGTGGGATCAGGACGCCCAGCCGTTGTAACAAGCGTTTTTAATCGGCACATACTTGGTCAAGAACACCTGCTAAATGATCACGAACTTGTTCCATCGCAAAGCCTTCGATTTGTTCACGTGGAATAAAATAGGCTAAATTGCCATCTTTCCAAATCGCTATAGATGGTGAACTTGCTGGTATCTCTTCAAAAAAGCTACGCATTTGCGCAGTTGCTTCACGGTCCTGCCCTGCAAAAACAGTAACCAAATGATCTGGTTTATGTTCTGCCTGTTCAATAGCTTCTATTACGGCTGGACGAGCAAGACCAGCTGCACAGCCACAGATGGAGTTAATCACGATAAGCGAAGTCCCTTTTGATTCTTGCATATGATCAGCCACTTCATCCACTGTTTTCAATTCTGTAAAACCAGCATGAACTAATTCCTCACGCATTGGTTTGACAACACCCTTTATATACTCTTCGTATGCATTCATGGTTTCAGCCTCTTTCAAATTTGTTTAAAATCCTTGATACATAAGGTTTTCACTATTTCCATTGTAGCGAGTATTTCAAAGAATTTCATCTTTTTTCTCTCTAATTGTGAGATTTTGGTGATTTCCATGTAGGATTTTTTATTCATAAATATTGTAATGGTGCGTTTATATGCAATATATATTTGACTAAGCAATGAAATATGTGAATTTTTTCAGTCATTTATATTACAAATTATAAATTTCCCATATAGTAGTTTAAAAACAATTGTGGAAAACACTTGCCACTTTTCACGTAATAAAAAGTATATAAACGATCATCTATCATCATCTAAATCATTATCAAAAAAAGATTTTTTCTTTTCTTCTATAATTCCAATCCTTTTCTTCATTGTCTGACCAATTATTGAACTATTAATCCCTTTTCTAACAGCTGATTCTATCACTATATAAAGAATAAATAAGCTAAATAGATAAATCACTATAGAGATAAAAGTATTCATAACGATTCCCCCCATTTACTTTTTCTCTATATTCTACCATAGGATAATCTTATGACAGCTTGAGCTAATTTGCCTGTATTTCGTTAATTGGAAAATAAAAATGTAGCCATAAACTATTATCGTTCTTTATGAAACATAAAAAAACGCCTACTATCAGGTGTTATTAAGATATGATTTTCATTAGTTATATAAGGAAATTGAAGATAGGCACTCTTTAAGACTGTTTTGAAGAGGAATTAAGTTACTATTAGATTGAACTTTAATGTAAAAACTTTTTAAAAATGTCTTACAGTTAAAATATAAGAACCAATACTTTTCTGCTTCAATCTGTTCTTTTTGACTTTTTAGTTTTGTCGGTACATTTTGAATCAATGTTTCTATTTCTTCTTGTTCCAATCCTCTATTTAGCATTTCCATTATAGGTATTAAAATCCTTTCATCTTCATCGTGAGCATAAACACTTGTAGACACAAATATCTTATTCCATAACGTTTTTAGAATATCTAAATAGAACTCCTGATTTATTTTTGGATTTTTTACAAGTTCATCAAAAGCATCAGCAACATGAGCTATACTGTGAGCCCATCCTTTTACAGCGATATATATCCTCTTAAATCATTTTCTAAGCTAATATAATCGATTAATTTATCCTTTATTTTATATACCATACTTTGGGAGAGAAAATTATCTTCATTATCCCTGTATAAGATAAGTGCTATTAAAAGAGAAGTAAAGGATCTTGTAAAAACTGTATTAGTCTCAGTTCCTCCAATTCCTTTAAATAACAAGTCGCTCAAACCTAAATCTAATAATTCAATTAATAGCGTATGCTCAAGTAGATTTTTTTCTATAATCAATTGATAAAAAGAGCCATAAATCAATTGGTCTCTAAGTTCACTATCAATTGAACCGATATGTTTAATCATAGATTTAACTATAAAAGCCTTATTTTCCTCATTCCAAATCTTTTTCTTGTGCTGGATCTCCTTTAAAATCTTTTTTAATTCGTTTTCCTTTAAAAGAACTGTATTAGTTAGTAAATTCATTATTGATCCCCCTACAGTTTTCTATAATAATATCATAATTTTTGGGGAGGACGTTGGATCTACGTCAAGTATCTGGACACACAAAAGTTTATTTTTTGGTGTCCATACATCTATACTACTTTCATACAAAACACTTTCTTTTTACAGTTAAATGTAAATATATTATAAATTTTAAAAAAATACTTAATTTGAAAATAATTACATGTTATAATTTTTATGTATTAAAATATTAAGAAAAGAGGTTATAATATGAAAGCACAAAAAATTTTAACATGTACACTTTTTTCTTCAGTTCTTTTGGGCTCAACAATTTTTACTGTTTCTACAAATGCCAGCGCTTCTTCAAATACTAGTGCATCTGAAAATACCCAAGTAAGCCAATTTGTGAAACCTAGTGAATTAGAAAAAGTTATACAAGAAGAAAACTTATCTGTAGAAGAATTAATTGCGTATGGTAACTATGTGAAAGCAGAATCTTCACAAGGCAACTCTCTGTATTGGAAAGGAGCAGCTGTAAAAAAAGCTGTTAAATTTATGGTTGATCATTCTAATATTATTCCTTCAAAAACTGTTCGAAATGCAGTGGATAAATATGGTTCTAAAATTATTAATGCGATCGATACAGCAGAAACATATACATGGTACGGAATAGCAAATGCATTAAGTAAAGCAGGTATACCTGATAAGTATGCTGATCTGATTGCCGATTTTATTGTTACATTCTTATTATGAGACTATGATTAAAAAATTTTACTCTCTACTAATCACTCTTCTTATTTTTGGAACTATATTATTCCCTATCCTGATTATAGATATTCTTATCATTTATTTTACAAAAAATTATTATTCTAAGTTAATATATTTAGTATTATTTCTTTTAATTTTTTATATACTTGATTTGCTATTAGGTATATTTATAGACAATATATTAAAGATTAGTAATGATTTTAACTTATTCAAAGTTAATCATTTATTTTCTGGAATTTTTGACTTTTTAGGAAGCTCTATTATTATCATCTATCTCGATTCCTTTTTTAATTCAATCAATTTGTCTATTAGCATTAAATTATTGATTGCTGGATTACACACATTACTATTCTATCTAATCAATAGATTTCATGATGAAAATGATCAAAATGATATTCATATTGAATCTTCTGAGATCATTAAGTCTATTGAAAAGGAAGTAAATTGCATTTTAAAAAAGGAAGATGAAGATATGTTAACTTGTATAAAATTAATGAGAGAGAAATACCCAGATGTTCCCCTAAAAAATATTATAAAGATCGTCCGTAGAACAAATAATATCAATCATTAATTTTATACAAAATCAAGCCCTCTTCCAAACAACAGAGGGCTTTAAATTGTTTTCATTCAATCTTTTAACCAACAAAATTACTCGTACAATTTTCAATAACCTCTCTAATAAAAGAATTACTAACCATTGAAAATTTTTTGAATGTGCTAATGAAGAGCTTTCGTCTCCAATTTTTCATTTCAGTTGTGTATTCTTCATACCCTTTCCTCCTTGTCATGAAATAAGGATTGATCTCTTACGGGTAGTATCATAAAAATAAATCACACACCAAATGAATAGCCTATTCATACAATACATACGGAGTTCGTTCTTATAAAAACTAAAAGAGGTGATGAGAATTATGAGTGAAAGTGTAGATTATGCCTCTCCATCCGCTCAGTTTACTTTTGATGTCAATAAAAGCCCTTTATTTATCAAAAATAGCCAAAATTACATTAACGTATTAGGGATCAATCAGTTGAATACATTAGACAATGTATCTCTACTCGATATTTTTCTTAGTCGAAGTAACATCGTAGAGCCCCACTATCATCAAAACGCATCTGAACTTGTCTATTGTATTTCAGGTGCTGCTGTTGTATCCATGCTAAATCCATTTACAAATCAAATTCACAATTATTATATTACACCAGGCCAGGTGACAAATATCCCACAAGGCTGGTGGCATTATGAAGTAGCGGCAGTTGATCATACACATCTTCTGGCCATTTTTAATGCTCCTACCCCGCAAGTCATCTTAGGTTCTAACATTTTGAAATTTACCCCTTCCAATATCATGTCCCATACTTATGGCTTCAATGAAAATCAGTGGAAACAACTAACTGCATCCATTAAACCGAACACCTATATAGGCCCCCAATAAAAAGTAGTAGATGGTACGATTTCGTTCAACCATTCTAAAAAAGAAACCGTAGTCAATTGGTTTAACTACGGTTTTATGATTTCTTATGACAAGCAACAAATTCTACCATCTCTATCTTTTAACTCACTTAATAAAATACAGATATTTAAACTTGAAAGTTCTTTTCAATGATATTGTTCGTTTATTTTTCGCTTATTGTATCTATTTCTTTACCAACAATAACGTTTCCCTACAATCAGAACAGAAAAAGGCCAGGAAAACATGAATCTTATATTTTCATATTCTCAGAAGTCAAAATATGATCGTATATTACATGATTAAGATGCAACCTATAAATATGGTTAAAACATTTCTTTAGTAAAAGCATACAAGTTTGAAGTGATATTATTAAGACTCTCTATGATCTCACTAAAATCTTGAGCAAGTTTTGCTTCTTCAGTAGAGGCAATCGTTATTTGCTTCATATTTTCCTGTAAATTTCCGATATTATTTTTTACATTATCAAGAGAGGTTTCTATTTCTTTTGCTGAATCTGCTGTTTGATTCGACATTTTCCGCACTTCTTTTGCAACAATATTAAATCCAGCACCATGCTGACCTGCACGTGCTGCTTCAATTGAAGCATTTAATCCAAGTAAGTTTGTTTGTCTAGAAATAGATTTAATAAGTTGCGTAATTTCATTTGTTTTCTCGGAATCTTCTAACGCTTTTTGAGATTGAACATGAATTTCCTCACTCGTTGCAGCTAACTCCTCCGAATGAGATGCAATGACATGAGATTTATCCTGTAAATTCATCACAATTTGTCGAACAGTATCAATATATCCCTCTAGTTTTTTTTCTTTATCTAAAGGTTTCCCAAATGCTAAAACGCCCACTAATTTATCTTTTTCATAAACAGGAAAAGCATATGCATTGATAGGCATACCGTATACACTTTCATCTAAATAAATATCAGAATTTTTCCCATTCAGGGCGGTTTGAAGATTTTCATCATCTTTTAAAACTTTTGCCCCTACTTTATAACCAATTTCTAAATTTTCTCCTGGTAAATATTTTTTTATCGTTTCGTTTTCTTTTTCAACAACAACTACTACAGCCTCTTTTTTTAATGCTAAATGTATATAATCAGCCGACATCGTTAAAGCTTCAATAATATTCAAAACAACAACCTCCACAGTTTAATAGTCAATTATGCTTTTTAGTAATTATTACCCATTATAGCAAAAAGTAATCTGCAAATATAATATTCTCATTAAAATTTAATAAAAAATTTTTTCTTGATGAAAGCATATGGAAATGGCAATCATATAGTCTTAGGCATCTACTTTCTTACTTCATTGAAAAAGGATTCATTTTCCTTTTATTTAATTTCAAATGATAAATGACCCAGAAGAACCCTTAAAGCTTCGATTTTCAATCAATCGAATTTTTTATAGAGCATCATAAAGACCTATATTTATATAAAAATCCAACAGTAAGCCTACTTGACCGTTCTTTTTGTTTTCCCATTATTAGGTATAAAGTGTGTATTCATAAAATTTTTAATCCATCCATTATCATTTTCCAATTACACGGAATTGTCTCCTTCTTCAAGAAGATCCATTACAAAACAACATCTTTCTGTTTAATGAGGAACTTTTCCACACAAAACTAGATGAACATCTTAATCCCAAAAAAGATTAGGGTCATCCCTATTACATAATCAATATATTGTAATTGGTGTAGATCAACGAGTCGATTTAGATATTTTCCTGATAAACTGGTGAATCCTAAAAATAAGAAAGTTGCAGTTATACAACCGAACGCATATAGTACAGTTGGAATGAAACCAACAAGTTTATGCGAAGCTATTAACGAACCGAACGTCCCGGACCAAAAGACGATCGTTAATGGATTGATCAACGTTATTTTGATGCCATAACTAAAACTATTGCCTTCAAATGTTATTGACTTGTTAGTCTTTTTGCGGGCATTTCTTATAAAAGTTACTCCAAAATAAATAAGTATGACCATACCTAGGAAACTGATCGTGTTTTTTATGTGAGGAATTTGTAGCAGAGCGGATACGGAAGTGAACGATAAACAAATATAAAAAGCGTCTACTAATGCAACGGCGCAAGTCATTTTAAGTCCTTCCATGAATCCTTTATTGATTGATAAATGCAATACTGTAAAAAATACTGGACCGACAGACAATTGAAGTATCAATCCTAGTATTAACCCCGATATATATTCCATCTCATTTCTCCTCTACATTTCTGCCTTTATAATTTGACACTTTGACAATATTCTTTTTCTTGGCTTTCTTAATAAGGCTGAGACCATCCTCATAAAGTGAAGCTTCCATCAGTGGGGGTTTTTCTTCATCCCCCACTGATGGTTAGCTAAACCAATCAGGCTTTTACGGGCAGTTGTCCCCCCACCTGTCTTTCTCGCTTCTCTCTAAACCTTGTGGTGGGGGTCTTACTGCCCGTTAACGCGGGATAAATTTTAATCATTGATTTTCGTCCATTATACTTTTATCTATCGGACGTATATTTGCAAGCTTTTACTTTTTCGTAATATGTACATTCCGATTGTGCCTAACCCCTATTTAAAAATGCTTAAAAAGAATCGCTTTGGGACAAGTTTCAAAATGATCAGCCAAGAATAAAATATTTATCATATGAGTTGAATTTTACGATCTTTTATTTGAAAGTGAGGAGAGATAAAATGAAAAATAATCAATCTTCTCAAAAACCCGAATTACCCGAAAATTATGCAGCAAAATTGGCTGTCATCGCGGGAGCCATAACCACACTTGGCGACGGACTTGCAACTATTGCGGCCGCGATCGCTTTACAAGAAGCAGAAAATAGTGATTCTAAAACGTCACAAAATAATACAAATCATTCTAGACAACTTGATCAAATTCAAAGACAATTGGATCAATTGTCTCGTAGAATGGATAAGATTGAGCGCAGAAAATAGGAACTCTTCAGTTACGAGATATGAATTATTTCTAAATAGTTTTATCTTGTGGCTTCGTTAAATATTCAATTTGAATAATAAATAACTCAATCAATTTTTAAAAATTCCAATTCCTGTGATAGAATTTGAACATAATCCTACATAGGAAGGGACGTTTTTTCATGAAAGAGTATTTTGTCAAAAAAGCGAATGCTATTCTTCGTTATCATGATTTTCTTGGTCAAGAAATACCTATTCTATTTATCCATGGGCTTGGATGCGCTGGCTCATTTGATTATCCGCTTGTAGCAGCACAAGAAGCCCTAAAAAAACACCGTTGTATTTTAGTTGATCTTTTAGGTTCCGGGTATAGTGACAAACCAGATGATTTTACTTATACAGTTAATGATCATGCAGAATATCTTGCGGATTTTGTTACTTCCATTGGATTGCAATCTTTTGTCTTATTTGGTCATAGTCTAGGAGGAGCCATAGCACTGTCTTTAGCCACTAAATGCCGTACTCAAATCGATAGAATGATCTTGAGTGAAGCCAATTTAGATAAAAGTAGTATAGGCTCAACCAGCAAGTATATTGCGGATTTTGATATGCAGGATTTTCAACAGAATGGTTTTAGTAAATTGGTACAAGAAAGCCGAACAAACGGAAACCAAATGTGGGCAGCAGCCTTATCATCATGGTCGCCTACAGCAGCTTATCTCATTTCTAAATCAGCGGCAGAAGGAGAAGAACCATCATGGAGAGAACTATTATACTCGCTTGATTGTCCTAAAACCTTCATCTTTGGAGAGAATTCATTACCCGATCCTGATCTGCAGGTACTTAGTACTCACAATATTCATATTGAAGTTGTAAAAAATGCGGGACACTCTATGGCTTGGGAAAACCCTCAAGGATTGGCTTGGGCAATCGAACAAGGCATCCAAGCAAGATAAATTTTCATGAGTCATGGCTTCTAGCTACACATGAAAAAGATGATTACACAGGAAATATACATATTAGTTTAGAAAAGTTTTTTAGACCTAACATTCAAATCAGCTTTAAGGAACGTTTTTCCTTAAAACCTATTGATGATAAGGCGAACATTCATACAGTGGGTAGTTTTCTTTATCCCACTGTATGTTAGTTGACCAAGCTAGCGTTTACAAACAGTCGCTCCTACACCTATCCCCTTGTTGATTACTTAAATCCTAAAGCGTATGAACAACTACCTTGTTCATACGGGATCAATTGCGTCCTAGTGTCATTACGTCCAGATTTTTCGAGGTTGCTTGAAAAATTGCCCTGATTTAGCGAAAGTTTGTACATCCCATTTCGCCTCCTATAGAAGAGGTGAGTGTCTTCTGTACCTGTCACGACTCTTTCGGTACATAAAATATTGGCTCCTGTCGCTATAGCTTTCGTCGCATAAAACATTGCTGAATCAAGATAAAAATTCATGTTTTCAAGCTTTTGAGCAATTCTATAATTTCTCTTCTCAACTTTTGTAAATTGTCGCTAAGCATTTGCAATTCTATTCATTGTTCTTATTTCTCGTTAGCTAAATTGCTTTTGTCCCAGTCCCATGCCTTTTCATTCTCTTATTATTTAGGTAAAAACTATTTATAAATATCCATCGACCTTTTAAACCATGCATCCCATCTCTGCTTTTTCTGTGTAAAAATCTTTGCTGTGTACAAATTGAGAGCAATTGCTTATGAAAGTTTACTTACACCTTGAATAATTCTCTCTACCCATTTATACTTTTTGGACAAATTCTTTTTTGGCAGTGATATATAGACCCGATTTCGTTTTTAAACGATACACATTGCCATAACGAACGACACCTACGATCGTATAAACTGTATTTTTAGGACACAGTTCTACTCGATTCTTTTTGTCAAATTTCAAAGAATTATAGGCCCAGCAGTTCTTTTTGATTTTATATTTGCCTGTTCCACTTTGATAATAGTTACTAATTGTCACTTTTTTTGTATAATCCAGTTCTTCTGCAATCACTTTAGCGATAGCTTGGCATAGCTTTTCAAAGTTTTCACGATAGGCAGCCGCATCCTTCTTACTTGTCACAAAACATACCTCTAATAAAATGGCTGGTTTTATCGTATTTTTGAGGAAATACAGCTCTTTACGTTCTTTTGCCCCTCGATTCGTAATACCCAGTGCCGTTGCCATAGCCTTTGCCATTGCAGCTGATAGCGACTTCGCATCATAGTATAAGCATTCAGAGCCAGTCGCACTTGCAGAGGCACTATTAAAATGAACACTAATATCCAATAAGCGTGATTTATTGTTGTGATAATTAACAATTGTTTCCAAATTTTTATTTTGCGTCGTCGATGTAGTATCGTGGAATTTATAACCCTTTCCATTGTACTGAGTGGTCAAAATCGTATATACGCGATCGACCACTTTCTTTGCTTCGTTATGTTCGTTTAATATGCCAATAGCACCCGGGACCTTTTCTCCATGACCTGAACTGATTACGAATTGTTTTACCATTATTTTTTGTCTCCTTTCATGATTTCTAATGCTTTTTTGATAGGTTCTGGTACATTAATGCCTAATTTAATGCTGTTTTCACCTAAAGATGTGATTTCATTGATGATGAATAAAATAACTACTCCATCTGGAATGATTTGTGATAAATCGAATCCTTGTTGAGCTAATATCCTATAAAGAAGATTTGCAACAACAATCCACACCCACATCACACATTTTTTTATAATACCTTTTAATCCTCGTTTACTTGAAAGATTCCCCCAATTTGCTGCTATGCCTGTCAAATAATCAAATATATTTAAGATTAATAAGGTGGTTAATAATATACTCCACCCCCCTAAAAAATAAGAAACCATCGCTCCTACTACTAAGATTACTGTCTTTATAGCATGCTCCATTTTCCAACACCTCATATTTGTCTGCATATAGTGGGATTTTAATTAGACGAGTTGTTGTAATATACTCAATTTTTACTTAAAAATAAACGGCTTTTGCCTTTATTTTCTATTTAAATAAAATAAATTCAACATAAGAGGTCTTATTCAAAAAGAAAAGTGAGGGATTAGCTGATGTTGTTTTGGATTATATTAGTTTGGACATGCATATATATTAAATGGATTGATGTTGTGACAGGATTTGTATTAGAAAAAATCTTACCAAGTGTGTTGATTAAGAAAAATGATGATGAATATAATCGTGAAAAGCTCCTATTTTAACTTCGTTTTTATGGATTGTAGTGGAGATATCAGTTGATTATCTATCTTTTCATGAATAAAACTGGATAGTCAGCACACCTGAATTTTTACATAAGAAATGGAGGGATTTTAATTTGAAAAGACCAATTGGGGTAACTCTCATTAGTTACTTATCTATTTTTGGAATAGCTGCTTTAATCTCCACAACATTTTTCTTTAACCAAATTGCCAATAAATTTGGATTTGCAGAAAAGTTGGGATTATCTGATTTTCCTGAAGAACTATTTCGAGTTCTCCTAGCAATCGTGACATTAATCGTTATTTATGGATATATGAACTTAAAGCCATGGGGTTTTTGGCTGATGGTTTCCTATTGCATTAGTTTAGGCACCATTAGTTATCTTATAATTCTTTCTAATAACAAAAGGTTGTTTATCGGAAATTTCGTCTGGTCATCTATTGTCTTCATCTACTCCATAGCGATTCATAAATCCTTCTTTAACGAGAAACACACTCAGAAAATAAAATTTGTGAAATAGCTGCTTTTTCTTTACTTTAAAAATTCACCTGATTCAAGATATGTTTTGATAAAGTGAAACTCCATCAGTGTAGGGTTTTCTTCATCCCCACTGGAATAGAGGAACTCAGGTTAAAAGCGCCGCGTCCTGTGGCAACCCCTGAGGGACCAACATTCTGCCCGCCCGAACCAATCGGGCGTAGGCGTATGCGGCAGTTGATCCCCATCTATCTTTCTCGTTTCTCTCTAAACCTTGAGATGGGGATCTACTACCCGTTAATGCGGAATAAAAAAATTTCTTGTCCTGCTAATAAATTATAAATTTGTTCTGCTTGTTTGTTCGTATAGTCAAACAAGTCCAATTGACGATTCAAAGTTCCTCACCAATAATAATTTTTTCATGATGGGCTTTCTTAGAATGACCTGCGCTCCGTCAGTGTGTTCTCTATAGAATTATTAAGATAGAAGATTATTGTTAAATTTTCATATATGAATCAATTTCATAAATCATTTTCTTCTT
This sequence comes from Rummeliibacillus sp. SL167, assembly GCF_007896505.1. Taxonomy (NCBI): domain Bacteria; kingdom Bacillati; phylum Bacillota; class Bacilli; order Caryophanales; family Caryophanaceae; genus Rummeliibacillus; species Rummeliibacillus sp. SL167. The sequence continues at coordinate 1,434,647 of NZ_VCBM01000001.1, forward strand.
AAAAAATACGAACATTTGATAATAACTAATTTTGATAGTTGTGGAGAGGAGGACGGCGACTCCTCGAAAATGCATGCATTTTCTTCGTGCGGTGTTAGTTCAGGAAGTTTATTCAAAGTCCTACGGGAAAAGCTTGAACTGAAAGCCCCGCAGGAACAATTGAAGGGACAAAGCCTAAGTTCGCCACGTCCTGTGGCAACGGCTTCGGGGTCAACATCGTGTCGACCCGAGGAGATTGAAGCCAAGCCCGTGGAAAGCGCCGTCTGGAGTGGAACAAAAACTTCTGAATATTAATGTTCATGTTGATTTAAAATGTTCATGTTTTTTATCTGAATTTTATTGTTTAGTTTTATATTTTTAGAAGTTCGCAAAAATTGAGTTAAAAAATGGGTGCTAAATGTGTAGAAAACACGATTAGGCCTTCCCATTTATGTGTAGATTATTGATCCATATATGGTCTCAATGCATTTACCCAAATCGCATAGCCTTTTCCATTTAAATGCAGCCCATCACTCGTATATTGGCTATCTAATTGACCATCCTTTAAAAATTGATCATGAATATTGACCATTGGGATTTTATGTTTGCTTGCTAGCTTTTGAAGGCCGTCATTTAAAAGAACCACTTGTGAATTATGTACACGATGACCGTATAATTTGTTATTCACAGGTAATACAGACGTCATAATGATTTTTGTATTGGGGCTTTTTTCTTCAATATCGGAAAGAACTTTATCATAATTATTTAACGTTTGTTCTCTTCTAAAGCCTTTTGCAATATCATTTATGCCAATCATTAAAACGATTCGCTTTGGTTGTCCATCTGTAATAGTGTCCAACCTTTTCAAAAGACCAAACGTAGTATCTCCACCAATCCCACGATTTAAAATAGGCTTAATGGGAAATTCTTCTGCCCATTCATTGTATAATATCATACTATCACCCAGCATGACTGTGGATTCTTTTGTGATCGCTAACCGTTCAAATAATGTTTGTCGCTGCTCATAATGTGCTGGACGTAATACAACTGATTGAGAATCCATCACTTTATGATCCATTTTTGTTTCCACATCAGCAAAGCTATTCGTTTGAACAAGTACAGTTATCAAAGCAGTCAACAATACAATATTAACGATAAATGATACTTTTAATCTTTTTGTCATAAAAATCACCTTCTAGCAATAATCCTGTTATTTTGTTACCTTTATGACTCTATTCTATATTTTTTGGTTCCCATAAGCGAATAAAAGCTTTTTCCAACGTTTAATTTTGGATACTCTAAACATTTCTTTTATAATTTTATGGCGTGATTATTCAATGAAGCAAATTCAATATCCCGCGGCAAAGTGAGCAATCTATAGGGGAAATCCGTTGATTATCTTAATGGGCAAAATTAAATAATCAATAGACATAATATTCCATTACAATTGTTACATTTATTTTGCTACTTCAAAACAGCTAATCATTGGGAGCTTCGATTATTGAATACTTTTTCGATAGTTTGTGCTGCTTTATCGTTAAAATACATTTCCTGCTCAATCAGATGATTATTCTCTAAACATACACTTATAAACAAGTCCATTCTTTTTCATTCAATCCCTCTTTTATAAATACATAGAGAAAAAAATAGGAAAAAGGACAATATAAAAATATAATCTGCCATTTACGTTATCGTGTTTTGATCGAATGATTGATATGATATTGAGTTACAATGCAAAAAAACTTCTTGAAAATACAATACCCAATCCTTATGGCATATCGGATTGGGTATTGATCATTCATTGTGCAAAACCGTATTAACATGGTAATTGTACAAGTTATTTCTGATTTGACTATACGCACGATATCTGAAGTTAGGGGACTATGAAAGCGAACGTATGTAAATAAAATAAATAGTAGCACAAAGTAAACCATTTGTTACATCACTGTTTTGCACGTATAAACATATCATTTTCAAAACTATACAATTATATTGGATTCTTCATGACTCTATTATAATGCAAATATAAAAAATATATGGACGTTTTTGAAATTAATTTTGAAAATTATTTTACAACAATTGAAATTTTATTTTTTCAAACGCATCATTTCACATAAATATTGGATACAATCGACAGCCATCATAGAAACTGAATGATTGTTAGGCTGAAACCCATTCTAATACCTCTATTCGATTGCCAAAAGGATCAAAAAGATAAATCCTATTTGCACCTGGAAGCTTGTCATCTTCTATAAATGGAATGTTGTTTTTGGCAAGATGCCCTTTCAATCCCTCGAGATTATTGATCTCAAAAGCGGGATGTGCTTTTTTAGCAGGTAAAAAAGGTTCTTCAATCCCTATATGAATTTGAATATTTCCTGTGGCAAACCAAACTCCACCATTTTTCTTCAATGTATCTGGTTTTTTCAATCTCTTCAAACCCCAATATATCCTTAAAAAAAAGGCAATAGATATCTTCACTGTTTTTGGGGCTGCTAGCTGGATATGATCAATCCTTTGAAATTGAAACGACATTTAGTCCACTCCTATCACGTTTAATACTTCCTCTTACATCATTTTACATCCAGTATGTATCATAAGTAAATTTTAACTTTTTTATATTTTTTCATAAATAAAACTTATGGTTCTTAACTATCGGCACTTGGATATTCCTTTGAAAACTTCCTTATCAATATACCTGATTTTATTTAAAAAATTTTTCAAAAACAAAGACCACTCTTCCTTGAAGAGCAGCCTTCGTTATATAGTATAAAGAATCAATAGTACTGTAGACACTATGATATCTAATTATTTTTCCCATTACTATAGATTGGATGATGATACAGGATCATTATTAATTATTGTTTTTCAAGCTTCTTTCGTTACACTAATTGTAAATGAAAGGTTTGAAAATCATTCGTTTATTTCGTAGCCTATTTGAACAAAATCTACTTATTTCAATTTGTATAGTTCTATCATATTCACTCAGTCTAAAAATAGACGCTTCCTATTTTAAAAATTTTTGAAATAATTGTGTGCTTTTATAAGCAATCACTCCCACTTGTCCTCTGTTTTTCACTTGAATCTTTAAAATAGATGCCTTGTGGTCAGCCAATGTGAGATAAAATCTGTGAGGCAATTCGAGCTATTCATTTTTTCAAAGATGATGCAAAATCATGAAAAGCTACTTGTGTAAAACCTGTATAATCTGATCCGTCTATTTTGGCTTGTGCAGTATCTCCATCAAAGTCTTTTAGTGTTAGCCATTGACCATGTATATCAATATATTTTAGTGGTATATAGTTTTGAAATAACACTGTTTTTTTATTTTTTTTCATATTCCATTTATAGAAATTAGAATCATTTTGTAAAGTATAGTAAAAATTATTTTTACCGATATTGAAAGCTTGTGCGTTCATAAGGAATTCATATTTTTGGCTTGTAGCTGGCGTTTCAGAACGATATTTCCATACATGATCTTTTGCTAATTGTTGATCGCTGATTAAAAAATAATTTAAACGATAGCGATCACCGCGGTCAGGCATAGGATCATTCCAAGTGATATCTAGGTTGTACCATTTGCCATTTACTTTTACTTTATTCCACGCATGATTTGACCCTTTTACTTGACCAGTAATATATTTCGTCTCAACACCTGCTTCGGTAAGTATCCGATATGCTGCTAGTGCATAGCCTTGGCAGACAGCCTTATGATCGAACAGTACCGCATATGCAGAATGACCTCCGTCAGTTGCATCTGAACTGTACTTCGTATGAGATGCTATATATTTATTGACAAAATAAACTTTTTCAAAGTCAGTCATTTCTTTTAAATGGTTATGCTTCACAATATATGCTATTTTACGATTAATCTTCTGTTCTTGTTGTGGTGTTGTTAAATAAAAAGCCTCTACTTTTATTTGGATAAAGCCCATTTTAGACGAAATATAATAAGAGTAACCCGTCAAATTACCAAATCCATAATTGGCGGTTGTGCTTAGCTCATCGATGATATTCTTGAACATTTCATCGACTTCTTTTGATTGATAAATAGGGATTTTTGTTGAAATGGTAAAATCAGGGTTAACTTGATCTAAATTTTTTAAAACTTCCTGCTTTATTTGCGCTTTAGTTGTAACTGCTGGAATATCGTCATCTGCATAAACATCATAGTGTAAATAACCTGCTGTACCAAGACATAGTAAGAATCCTAGTAACAAAGCAAGAAATCTTTTCATTAATTTCTTCTCCTTTCCAACATTTTATCTATCATAAATGAAGTGAATTTTTAAGATATCTGTATGAATCAATTTCATAATGCAAAATCCAGATGAAAAACACGAACATTTCTAATCAACATGAACATTAATATTCAGAATTTTTTGTTCCACTCCAGACGGCGCTTTCCACGGGCTTGGCTTCAATCTCCTCGGGTCGACACGATGTTGACCCCGAAGCCGTTGCCACAGGACGTGGCGAACTTAGGCTTTGTCCCTTCAATTGTTCCTGCGGGGCTTTCAGCTCAAGCTTTTCCCGTAGGACTTTGAATAAACTTCCTGAACTAACACCGCACGAAGAAAATGCATGCATTTTCGAGGAGTCGCCGTCTTCCGCTCCACAATTATCAAAATTAGTTATTATTAAATGTTCGTATTTTTTAAGAAGAAAATGATTTATGAAATTGATTCGTATACATAACTATAAATCTAAAATAAGAAAAGTAGACAAGTAATTTATGGTACATTATCCAATGTCAATAGAACGTCATGGATATTGAACATAGTATTCTAACACTTTCCAATTTGACAAAAAAATTTAGATGAGGTTTTACTTTTGATAATTGGGAAAAAATGATACAATAAGGGCAAACACAACTGAAGGGACGATGGGTGGACAATGATTCAATAATCTTATTTTTAACGATTGAAATTTCATGTTTCGATTTCAAAAATAGGATTAGTCTGCTCATTTTCTCTATATACAGTTAAAGCTATTGATAATAGCTTGTTTGAATAGGCAAAAAAGCGACTAATCCTTCCAAAAACTTTGGGAGGATTTTTTCTCTTGATTCAGCAATTTTTTTGCGAAGAAAGCGTACAACAGAAGCAGATGTTTGGTGCGACGAAAACGTAGTGGCAGGAGCCAAATCTTTTTTTGTACTGAAAGCATAGCGGCAGGTACCGCCTCTATAGGTAGCAAGATGAATGCGATCCCCTATTCAACAAGTGTACAACGTCCGCTGAATCAAGATGAAGTCTCTAGTCGATGTCACGAATTTTAAAGAAAAACTTTTCAAGCAAGCTTATCGGAAAAATCCGGATATCGTTACGCTAGAGTCTAATGGATCCTCCCTAAAAAAGAGGGATGTATAATATGCAAGAACTACTGAAACTTCAACATATAAGCTTCGAATTTCAAGATCAATCGTTGCTGGAAGATTTAAATACCACGATTCAAAAAGGAGAGATTATTGGACTTATCGGCAAAAATGGTGCTGGAAAATCCACACTCCTGCAACTTATACAAGGAAATTTAAAACCGACAAAAGGCCAGCTCATACAAATTCCGAAGAATATGACCACTTTTTATGTAAAGCAGGAAGCTGAAACATACGAATCTGAGAATATCGATCAATTAGAGGCAACGCTCCTATCAAAATGGCATGTCCCCACTGCTCATTTTTCTTCTTTAAGCGGTGGTGAAAAATTAAAAGCGAGATTAGCTGAAGGCTTTTCAAAGGATGTCAATCTTTTATTACTTGATGAACCGACAAATCATTTAGATCAAGAGAGTACAGAATTATTGATCAAGCAAATACAAAATTATCAAGGGACAATTGTCGTTGTTTCACACGATAGACGTTTTCTTGATGTCGTTGCAACAAAGATATGGTCGATTGAAGAAAAAAGATTATTTGAACATAAAGGAAATTATACGAGTTACATGCATCATCGAGAGCAAAGAAGGCGTTCTCAACAACAAGAATACGAAAAGCAACAAAAAATGATCAAACGAATTGAATCCCAAATCAATGAAATTTCCAACTGGTCTCAAAAAGCACACGCACAATCAACAAAACAGGAGGGAGTGAAAGAATATTATCGTGTCAAAGCAAAAAAGATGGATATACAAGTAAAATCCAAACAAAAACGTTTAAAAAAGGAGCTTGAGAAAACAAAAGTGGAAAAAGTGGCTCCTGAGTATTCCGTTCAATTTTCAATTCACTCAAACCAAAAACGAGGAAAACGATTTTTAGAGGTCAAAAATTTAACAAAGTCGTTTGAAAATCGAACCTTGTTTCAAAATGCTCATTTTACGATCCAGCATGGTGAAAAGGTCGCTATAATCGGACCAAATGGTAGTGGAAAAACAACATTCTTGAAGGTTCTAATGGGGCTTGAGAAAGCAGACGGTGACATTTGGATTTCTCCAAGTGCTAATATCGGCTATTTAACACAGGAGGTATTTGATTTACCACTCGATCAAACTCCGGAGCAGTTATTTTATAAAGAAACTTTTCAACAACGTGGAAAAGTTCAAAACTTGATGAAGCACCTTGGTTTTACCGCAGAACAATGGAAAGAACCCATCTCCAATATGAGTATGGGTGAACGTGTTAAATGTAAATTAATAGCCTATATCTTAGAGGAAAAAGACGTCCTTCTTTTAGATGAACCAACCAATCACCTAGATTTACCATCACGGGAACAATTAGAAGAAACATTAGCCAGTTATAATGGTACATTGCTTGTTGTATCACATGATCTCTATTTTTTAAATAAGATTACGACCAATAAGTTAGTCTTTATGGATCAAACGATTCAAAAACAATTTGACGCGCCATCAACTGAAAACAATAGTGACAACTCTGAGCTCCGACTAAAACTGGAAAATGAACGGCAAGAGGTTCTAGGCAAACTAAGTTTTTTATCTCCAAAAGATAAAGAATATGCTAAATTAGATCAAAAATTTAATGAGCTGACCAAGCAAATCAATGCATTGAAATAGTCTCTCTTACTTCTTTCTCCACTGCCAACTTTTAAGCATGTGATACGAACAAAACAAAGAGTGGTGTCCAAAAAGTATTAAGTATTTCGTTTTGCATTCAATTCCATGATCCTTTTTTGTCATTTCTAAACTGTTGATTTCCGTTACAGGTGTTCAGCCGCAGAGTCGTGCCAGCCGTAGCGGAAATCAGCAAATACACTATATTTTGTAGTGAAAATTAAATCCTCAACAGTTCAATCATTTTATTAAGATAGACACTTATCAAACAGCCATTTTTATCAAATTACAAATAATAAAACACACATAAGTACATCGCTGCACTTCCAGCTAGCACAAATAAATGCCAAATAACATGATTATAAGGAATTTTACGATTTTGATAAAAATAAGTGCCCACTGTATATAAAATCCCGCCTATTAATAATACAAGAGCCCCATTTGGTGTAATATGTTCAACCAATGGACGGTACGCAATGACGATAAGCCACCCCATCACAATATACAGCATTAGCGATAAAGCGTTAAAGCGATAAATGAAAAAGTGTTTAAAAATAATCCCTACAATCGTGAGTCCCCATTCGATACCGAAAATGACCCACCCAAGTTTTCCTCCTACTCCAATTAGAGCAATTGGTGTGCAAGTACCTGCGATTAATATATAAATGGAGGCATGATCTAACTTAGAAAAAATAAGTTTGTACTTTAGAAACCTATGAAATAAGGTGGAAGCTAAATATAGTATCATCATGGATACACCAAAAACAACGAAACTTACCATATGTAACGTTGAACCATGCTCATTTGCTTTGATAATCAGTAGAACTAGGGCGGGAATAGAAAGCAAAAAGCCTAAGCCATGTGTAACGACATTCCAAAATTCTTCCTTCTTATATTTATTTTCAATTTGCATAACCGTTTCACGTACATTTGTTGATTCATTCATGAAACAATCCCTCCTAAAGAAACTCTTCTTATTATTAAGTATGCTTTCTTTAAGGGATTTATAGTATTACCATATGTCATCGATAACTTATTACAAATATCATATGCATCCCTTTCAATGTTACTGGTTATGGAAGAAAATGGGCTGTAATAGTGAGCAATTGGCGTTAAAATACAACTATTATGTCAAATGTATTCACTAATTTTCTCCCAATCAAAACACTTGATATTCCTATGTTTATACCATTATTGATAATTATATCTGATCATTTAGTCAATGATAAATATCCCCATATCACCAAAAGACCTACCACGACGTAAAAAAGAGCTCGTCCAAAAGAAGATTGCCTTACAGCCTCTATGAAAATTTCTTTAATAGTGACAACCACGATAATGCCCAATGCAAAACTAATAATAAGTGCCCATAATATTGGGTATTTCATGCCAATAATACTTCCTACAATCGATCCAAAGGCAACTGGCAAAGAAACAATACTAATGATAAACAAAAATACTTTAAATCGGAGACCTGCTAGAAATAAAGGGATAAACGTTGCGATCCCTTCAGGAATATTATGCAAAATAAGCGCTTGAAGTATCGGCTTACTAATTCCAAGATTCTGACTAGCTCCAAATGCTATACCTAGCGGAAAATTATGAATGGCAATACTAATCGCCAATAAAAAGCCCGTTTGAATAAATCGATCCTTTTGGAAATTTTCCGTTGAAGGGGCTATCTTATGAGAAAATTCGTGAATATTTATAAAACTAAAAACGCCTAACAAAGCTCCAATCGTAAAGACGATCCAGCCACCAAGATAAATACTTTCGGGTGCGATCTCTAAAGAAACCAATCCTAATATCAAACCCGTGCATAAAGCATTGATCGTAGAAGCCTTTTGCTGAATTTCTTTTAAAAACAGCGCAATAATACCACCAAAACCGAATCCTACTACAGTAGCTAAAAAAGCAACAGTCCCAACATAAAACATCTGATCACCTCAATCCCTACATATAAAGATATATGGGAATATAAAGGGATTTATTCAAATGAAAATTAGCTTTACACGCACGATTAAATCGCTCAAAATAATTGCTGATACAAATGAATTAATCATAAAGTGAAACTCCATCCGTGCCCCCACGGATGGTTAGCTGAACCAATCGGACTTTTACGGGCAGTTGTTCCCTATCATCCATCTTTCTCGTTTCTCTATGATTTGAGAGGGAGTCTTACTGCCCGTTAAAGCGGGATAAAGTGAAACTCCATCCGTAGGGGTTTTCTTCATCCCCCACTGAACTAGAGGAACGAAAGTGAAAAGCGCCTCGTCCTGTGGTAACACCTGAGTGACCAACATCATGCCCGCCCCGAACCAATCGGGCTTTTACGGGCAGTTGATCCCCCATCATCTATTTTTCTCGTTCTCTATATCTTGAGATGGGCGTCTTACTGCCCGTTAAAGCGGGATAAAGTTTCATTTCTAAATACCTCTTTCATTCTGCCCTCATTTTTTATGATAATCTCCCTGAAAATATGTTAACCGTTTTCATAATTTTGTTTACATATTGTTTTTTACGCGGTATGATTATGCCAATACATCTATCAACATAGATGTTATTCATTCTAATATTTATCGGAGGTTGAACAATGACAACAAAAGAAATGGTTTATGCAGCACTATTTACTGCATTAATCAGCGTATTAGGAATGGTTCCCCCCATTTCACTAGGTTTTATACCTGTACCTATAACAGCACAAACACTTGGTGTAATGCTTGCAGGGTGCTTTTTAGGAAAAAAATCAGGGACGATTAGCTTAATTCTATTTATCATATTGGTTGCTTTAGGTTTACCGATATTACCAGGTGGACGAGGTGGTCTATCCGTATTAGTTGGACCATCTGCTGGATACATATTAAGTTGGCACTTGTAGCATTCCTTATTGGCTATGCCTCAGAAAAAGTATGGGGGTCTTTAAAAACATGGAAATTATTTATCATTAACTTTGTTTTTGGTGTGGTACTTGTGAGTCTAATTGGTGCACCCATTATGGCGATCATCACACATACTTCTGTTTGGGCAGGCCTTGTCGGTGCAACAGCCTTTTTACCTGGTGATACCCTAAAAGCGATTATTGCTGCTTTTCTTGCGGTGCAATTAAAATCCATTAGCCCAATAGAGCAAAAATCCCAAAGTTAAAATCAATAGAATGGTGTGATTACATGCAAATAATTGAATCCATATTACAGCACGCATTGACTCATCCTAATAAAATTGCCCTATCAGACGGTCAAACACAACAAACCTATTGGCAATTGGCCCAGAAGATGAAGAAAGTCGCCTATGGTTTACAACAAATCGGCTGTCACAATGATAAAATCGCGATCTTATCAAAAAACCGCATGGAATTTGTAGAGGTCTTTCTTGGAACCATATATGCTGGATGTATCCCTGTTCCCCTCGATCCTAAATGGAGCTCAAATGAGGTAAAAGTGATTGTTGATAAATGCCAGCCAAAAGTGATTTTTTCAGAGATAGACTATATCCAAAAAAACATGGATGATTTTCAACATTACAGCGATCATCTATTCGCATTTGCAGATGATGAAAAAGGGTCCTATTCTCACTGGTTAGCAGGGCTTCAAGCATTGGACACATTCAAAACAAATGAGGTACTATTTATTGCTTTCACATCAGGAACTACTGGAATGCCAAAAGGCTATATGAGAACTCCCCTTTCTTGGATTAAAAGTTTTAGGGCGACAATAGATGCCTTTCAATTTAGCAATATGGAGCATATTTCGGCACCTGGTCCTTTTGTACAATCCCTCTCTTTGTTTGCTTTAATGCAAAGTTTATATGACGGAGCAACGTTTCATCTATTTACGCATTTCGATGTCGAAGCTGTCATCGATCGGTGTAAAGAAACACCTGATATGATTTTATTTGTTGTGCCAACAATGATCGAAAAGCTACTGGAGGTCGTCACAGAACCATTGCCCATCCAAGCACTTATTAGCTCAGGGGCCAAATGGAATGATGCATCCAAAAGAAAAGCTAAAAAAATTTTAGGGAATACAAAGTTATTTGAATTCTATGGTGCATCTGAAGCAAGCTATATCAGTTTTTATGATGTAAATGATGATCGGCAATCGGAATCTGTTGGAAAACCTTTTCCAGGTGTCAAGATTTCTATACGTGATCAGAATTTTCAAGAAGTTTCTCAGGGTGAAATTGGTCAATTGTTTATCAAAAGTGACATGATCTTTTCAGGGTATTTCAATATGCCTGAAGAAACGGAAAAGGTATTTTATCGAGGATGGCTTAAAATGGGTGATTACGCCTTTGAAGATGAAGAAGGCTATTTATATATAGCCGGCCGCGCAAAAAATATGATTATTTCTGGCGGTCTCAATATTTATCCAGAGGAAGTTGAACTCATCCTAAAATCTATCCCAGAAATCGTAGAAGTGATGGTGCTTGGCATCCCGGACCCTTATTGGGGTGAAAAAGTAATTGCCCTCATCCAGTGGAAAGGTTCCAAACATTTAACAGTCGAAGAAATAAAGACATATGGTAAACGATACTTACCAAGCTATAAACTACCAAAAGAAATCGTGGCAATCGAACAATTTATCTACACAAGTAGCGGCAAAATTGCCCGTCAGAAAATGAGGGAATCTCTACAGAAGGTGAAATCATGCGAGATGCAGTCATCGTAGCGGCCAAACGAACACCTATTGGAAAAATCGGTGGTCAATTCCGCACATTAGAGCCTGAAAAATTGTTAGCACCACTGATCAAAAAAATTTTACAGGAAACTCAAGTTTCAAACGATTTAATCGATGATGTCATTATCGGCAATGTAGTTGGACCCGGTGGCAATATAGCAAGATTATCTGCTTTAGAGGCTTCACTCCCCTTCTCCGTTCCTGGAATGACCATTGACAGACAATGTGGTTCTGGTTTGGAAGCGATTAATATTGCTATGCGAATGGTACAAAGTGGAGCGGGAGATGTTTATCTAGCAGGCGGTGTTGAGAGTACGAGTCGAGCACCTTGGAAAATGAAAAAACCATTATCACTCAATGGCATGCCCGAACCTTATTCACGTGCACCCTTTACTCCTAGTAGCTATGGAGACCCAGATATGGGGATTGCCGCAGAAAATGTTGCACAAAAATATGCCATTTCAAGAGAGGAACAGGATGAATACGCCCTCCTCAGTCATCAAAAAGCGATTCAGGCAATTCAAACTGGAAGATTTCAAAAAGAGATTGTACCAATTGAAGTGGATGGAAAATGGATTTTCCTTGATGAATGTCCAAGGGCAAATACAAGCCTTGAAAAATTACAACAACTCTCTCCCGTCTTTTTAAAAGAAGGGACAGTAACCGCTGGCAATGCTTGTCCATTAAATGATGGAGCAGCCCTTCTTTTAATCATGTCATGGGATATGTGCCAAAAACTCCATCTTCACCCTATTTTAAAATTGGTCGATGCGCAGGTAGTTGGTGTAGATCCTCATTATTTAGGAATAGGACCAGTCCCAGCCGTCCAAAGATTATTAACACGCCAACATATCATGATCAATGACCTAGATATCATTGAATTTAATGAAGCCTTTGCCTGTCAGGTATTAGCAAGCTTGAAAGAATTGAACATCCCCACTCACAAGGTAAATCGCGGAGGTGGTGCAATTGCTTTAGGTCACCCCTATGGTGCATCTGGAGCGATCTTGATGACCCGCTTATGCAATGAAATGCTCCTAGAACCTTATAAAAGAGGGATAGCTACTCTTGGTATAGGCGGTGGAATGGGCATAGCTACTCTTGTGGAGGCGATGGAATGAGTGAAATACAGCAATTACACGTAACGGAGCAGTGGATTCGAGAATATGCTCGAAGCATCGACTCTCCTTTGCAATTTTTTCAAGGAAAACTGATTGCTCCTTCTACAATGCCCATTATTTTTTGGCCATTTTTTAAGGAAACAGCGAACCAAGATTCCCCTGTGTTACACGGTTCTCAAAAATTCCTTTATGAAGAACCGATGGCAGCCGGAATGCTATTAGATTGTGAACTGGCGCTTCTAAAAATGGAAGAGAAAAAAGGGAAAACTAGAAAGTTAACGTTGTCTACATATGAGCTGACATGCAAATGTGAAGGGAGATTAATTGTTGTTGCCACAACTATTTTAATTCAAGTAGGTGAAACGAATGAAAAAATTCATCACAGCTGAAGAAATCCTTCACTATGCAAAAATCTCAAAGGACAATGCATCTATCCATATAGATAAAAGGGCTGCACAAAATGCTGGATTTGAACGTCCCATCGTTCATGGCATGTACTTAATGGGATTCGCACAATCGATTTATTTAAAAGCACATCCTCATCAATGGATCAGACAATATGAAATGCGCTTTCTACATTCACTATTAGTCGATCAAGAAATCGAATTGGATTTTGACGTTCAAGAAAATTTTGTACAAGTATGCTGTTCCACTTTAGGGCAACAAAGCATTGCTTTAGGAACTTTCTATGTAAAGGAATGGGATTCATGAAAAAGGTTGTATTAATTACTGGTTCTACTAGAGGGATCGGAAAAAGTATTGCAAAACATCTTAGTGACGCTGATTATCACGTTGTTATAAATGGAACAAATTCCATACGAATCGATGAAGTCGTTTCAGAGATTCAAGCTACTGGTGGAAAAGCTGTTGGATATTGTGCAGATATTCGACATGCGGCTGCTGTTTCCTCCCTTATCGCATATACCGTTCAAACATTCGGGCAAATCGATGTCCTGATTCACAACGCAGGAAATTTAGCAGATCAAAAGTGTATAAATATGACAGATGAAAACTGGCAATCAGTGATAGATGTCCATTTGAATGGTGCCTTTTATTGTATTCGTCGTGCTTTACCCTATTTGATAGAACATGGTGGAGATATCATTTTGATGACATCTACTGCTGGATTAATGGGTTCAGTTGGTCAAGTCAACTATAGTGCTGCAAAAGCTGGGCTTCTCGGCATGCTTTGGACACTCGCGGAAGAATTGAAGCGTTACCGGATTCGAGTCAATGCTGTTTCCCCTGCTGCTCTAACAGATATGACAAGACCTGTCATTGAACATTTAACTGAAAAATATAAAAAGCGGCAGGAACCTTTCCCTGACTTTTGGAAGGTTGGTTCACCAGATGATGTCGCTATTTTTATACGACAATTGCTTCATCACTCGGATAAGCATCTAACAGGAGAAATCTTCGGTGTCAATGGCACGAAAATCACAAGATGGCAAAAGCCCACGATCACAATGTCTGCCAATAGTCCAGAAGAGTTTTTCCGTACATATAAAGACCAAAAGGGAAGTGATTAGATGCTTACATTTGATCATGTCTATTTTTACTATAAAAAAGAGAAACCTATTATAGAGGATATCAGCTTTACAATCGAGAAAGGGGAATTTGTCTGTATCGTAGGTCCCAATGGTTGTGGCAAATCAACGATCGCGAAATTAATCGATGGTCTATTAATGCCTAAAAAAGGAACCATCCGAATAGGAAATCATCATACAAAAGATCCTAACGATTTGATGAAAATAAGGCAGCGTGTTGGATTTGTGTTTCAAAACCCCGAAGATCAATTTATCACTACATCTGTTTTAGATGAAGTGATTTTTGGGCTAGAAAATATCTGTGTGCCAAAAGAAGATATGTACAATCGTGCCTTATCCGCATTAAAAGTTGTCAATATGGAGGATTATTTGGATGCCATGCCCCATGAATTATCGGGTGGGCAAAAGCAACGAGTTGCAGTTGCTGCTATCATTGCCATGCAACCAGAAATAATCATTTTTGACGAAGCTACTTCTATGCTGGACCCTGAAGGAAGAAATCAGATACTAGCCATTATGCATCAACTTCATAGCGAAGGGATGACGATTATTCATATCACTCATCATATGGAGGAAGTATTACAAGCAGATCGTATTCTGCTTGTGGCGCAAGGCAAAATACATTTTGATGGAAAACCCGCTCCCTTTTTTCAAACAATCCCTGTTGAGAATTTTCAACTTGAACAGCCGTTTGCTGTACGATTACATCGATTATCTGGACAAGCTGTTGCATTGACAGCAGATTGGAAGGGAGCCATTCGATCACAATGGTCTACAAATTAAAAAACATAAACGTCACATATGGACAAAAACAAGTTCTTCATCATATCAGCTGCTCAATAGAGAGAGGAAAATGGATATCCATTATTGGTCAAACAGGTGCTGGAAAATCTACTTTTGTAAAAGTATTAAAGGGATTGGTTCCCTTTCAAGGGGATTATGAACTAAACGGGCAGCCTGTAAAACAGGATTCAAAAGGCAATATTGGTGTAATCCCTGAAATAGGTTTTGTATTTCAATATCCAGAGCATCAATTATTTGAAACCACTGTAGAAAAAGAGCTTTCTTTCGCACTGAAGCATAAAGACATGACGAAAACAGGCATTTTAGACAGGATATCTACTATTTTACCGATGGTTAACTTATCAGAAGACATTCTTCCTCTTGCTCCTTTTCAATTAAGCGGTGGGCAAAAAAGAAGAGTTGCTATTGCTTCTGTACTAATGACAAAGCCAGAGGTATTGATCGTTGATGAGCCAACAGCGGGATTAGATCCGATCAATCGAACAAATCTGTTACAGCAATTAAAAAATTGGCAGCACAAAACGAAAGGAACGATCCTCTTTGTGTCTCATCAAATGGAGGATGTGGCGCAATATTCTGATGAAGTCATGTTATTTCATAGAGGATATTTAATGGGGCATTTTCCTGTGGAAACACTTTTTTTGGAGAAATCTTCGTTACTCAAACAAGCCGTATTAGCATTACCAGAATCCATACAGCTTTTACAGTTGGTTGAAGAGCTTTCTGGGGGAAACATTCAAGTGACAAGCTGTAAAGAAGCGGACATATTCGCCAAGGTTATACCGATTTTAAAAGCGAGAGGGTTAGATGATGAATAATTCTATTTTAATCGGACAATATTTCGAAGCAAAATCCATATTTCACCGTTTAGATCCTCGCTCTAAAATCATATGTATTTCTGTTATCATGTTAAGTTTTATCACATTAGAGACGATCACCAGCTATATCGCTGCAACGTTATTGATGTTCCTTCTATTGCGACTATCGAATATACCGCTTAAGATCTTTCTGAAAGGCTTAAAGCCCCTTATATTTATATTATCCTTTACCTTTTTGTATCATTTGTTTTTAACGAAAGGGACTACTGTGATATGGTCTTGGAATTTTATCCATATAACGTTAGAGGGGCTTATTCAAGGGATTCGCTTTGTGTGGCGCATTATTTTGCTTGTGCTCATTGCCTCCTTTTTAACGCTGACAACCAAACCATTGTCATTAGCTGCTGGGCTAGAAAAATTACTAGCACCACTCAGTAAGCTGCATCTACCTGTCGAGCAGCTCTCTTTAATGATCGTTATCGCGATTCGATTTATCCCGACTATTTTGCAAGAGTTGGATCGTATTTTGTTAGCACAAAAGGCAAGAGGCCTTGACATCAACGCACTACCTATTCATAAACGTTTATTTGCCTATATACCTATGTTAGTTCCCCTTCTTTTTACGACAGTCCAACGTGCAGAACAGCTAACCTATGCAATCGATGCACGTGCTTATGGGAATGGTAAGGGCAGAACACACTATATCGAATTACGATTTCAAAAAATAGATTATCAGATCATTAGCAGTACATTACTTATTGCACTAGCGTTCGTACTATTAAAACTAGGGGGAATTTAAATGCATATATACGGCTCAGTTATAGATGATGAAACACGTTGTATACATTACCATACAGAAAAAGACATTATAGCGATCAAATTTGCATGCTGCGATCATCGCTATTATCCTTGCTATAAATGCCATGAAGAACATGCTCATCATCCTATCCAAAGATGGTCAAAAGAACAATTTGATACTTTGGCTATTTTATGTGGAGCATGCCACACTGAGCTGACAATCCGCCAATATTTGAATTCTACTCATTGCCCCCATTGTCATGCACTTTTCAATAATCGATGTGAAGCACATTATCCGATTTATTTTGAAATGGAGGATCAAGCATAAGTTGGACCAGCAAGGGTTTTATGTAATGATTATGCCAAAAAGATTCTCGCCATTGAGAAAGAAGCACCAAGTTATGAAGCAATTCAAAAATATATTTCTGGAACTACCAATAAAAGGTGTATCTATGATGGCATAATGGAAGAAGGATTTGGCTTTGCTGGTCAAGTGACAGGGATGATCCATGATATCCCTACTGTTTCAGAATTATTTAAAAGAATGATTGGCGAAGCAGAAGAAATACGACGTAAATGGGGAAATTCATCATCTTTTTTATTTTAGTGACTGGTACTTATTCTTAAATGAAAATCTACCTAACAATTTGTTAATTAAAAAATGTCTTATTTTGGTTTCTTGATGCAAGTGAAAGAATCTCCCAACCTATACAAAAACATTGGAGAAATACAACTTAAATTGAAATCTATTCTCAGAATGCTTTTATTGCTAGGCTCTAACACTTTAAAAATTATTATCCGCTTCCTGTAAGTGAAAAAATAAGCTATTGGATAGTAAGTATTTACTATTATTAAATTTTTTGTACTTCTATCTATGATATAAAAGGTATCCCATTAAAACCCCTATTGGTCCTGAATAAGTCGCTGGTCCTCCAAATAAGGATAAATGAACTTACGAGACCGATAACGTAAATGCCTGGCTTCTAAGTCTTTCTTCTATGTTCTACTATTAAAAAGCATAAACAACTTCGAAGTGAACGAAAGTTACCGAAACAAATGGTCAAACAAATATTTTGTTCGTAGAAAATCAAAAGTCGAAAACGAAACCAACCTCACATTAATGGCTGTGGACATAAGAAAATATGTGGAAGGGGGTGAGAACTTACCAACATATCTCTAAGATAAGCAAAAAAAGTGAAATCGTTTCCAACGACTTCACTTTTTTTCACGCTATAGAGACTTTTCGTCCCAGCCTCTGCTTCTTATAATTGCCAAAAGCAAGCTACTTATTAGATTTCACCTTTTTTATTATTAATCTAATAAGAGCTACTATTGCAATTACCGCAATTATTAAAATGATCGTTCCTACAAAGATAAAGCATCACACACCTTATAACATTATTAAGATTTAGCCGATGTTTTTAAAGTAGTTCCAGAAACAGTTGCTGTTAAACGAATACTTAAGCTGAGGAATGCATTGAATAGTATAGCCGATCCAGTGTACTCTGCTTTTTTAGATGTGAAACCAAATTGTCTATTGTTTTCAGAATATCCAATTAGAGTTACGCTTAAGTTATACGCATTAGTAATTTTTGCGGTACTTCCAGAACGAGAAATTGTAATATAATATGACATATTAATAGCACCGGAATAGTGATAAATATGCCATGTTGATTTTCCGGAAGAAATAGGATAACTTGCCATTGGAAGAATTACATGGTTATTATCTGATGGTAAAACATTTTCGGAAACAGGTTCTGCGCCATATGTAACTTCATTTCCTTCATCATCAACAAAAGTAAATTCTTGTTTTTCATTTTTGGTTAAATCAAAATCTACAGATTCAGGAATATCTGAAAGTACGGTAGAAGTAGAATCATCTATTTCAGCGGCAGAAACCTCATCGCTTGGTATAATAAAAGATACACATAGAGCAAAGATTATAATCAAACTACTAAATTAAAGAAAATTTTAGAACTCAATTTAACATACCTCCCTTCTTTATTTAAATATACCACTAATTTACTAGTAACTCTACATTTATTTTTATTAATTTTACAATTATTCATCATATTTCCAATTAAATATTTAACAATATCAATATTCTTTAATCATTAAGGAATCTTTTAAAATGTGAATTATTATTATTTTGTATCTATTTTGAATAAGATTAGGATATCGCCCTATAAATAGCAGAACTAAAATATCGGAGATCCAAACTACAATTATATTACAGTAATGCTAAGATATTATCGCACAGAACTTTTCCTTTTACGCAACACCCATTCATAAAGAATGCTTCCTATCAAACATTGGAAAAATACAGCTTTATATAAAAATAACAAAAGCCCAGTTGATTCATTATCTGCAAGAGGATCATAAGGAAAACCATTTTGAAAGGGGGTACTGCTCAGTTTGAAATATAAAAACATTCCAACAATGCTTCCAACTAAGACAAATAATAAACTGCTGTGCACAGTATTTCTCTCCCTCTTTTCCATTAAAAAATTCACGATAAATAAAACAAAAGGTGTTACAAGTGCAATAAGATATGCATTGCCTTCATAAATAGCATCATCTGTGATATCCGCTATCCAAAAACAGAAATATTGTACAATTCCGACCACTAAAATATTGATTAAAAATAGTTTTATATATTTCACAGTTATGCCTCCTAATATTTATATTTTTTATTTTCAAATAATTTAGCAATGGGTTTACAAACGCCACTCCCGGAATATTAATTTTAATGATTCGGGGCTAAATTTTGCTTCATTAGAATAAAAAGTGAAGGAGGAATTGGTATCATCTGGTACAAGGATTGTTGTTGATTCTGTTAGTTCTAATTCTATAGGGAAAGCTTTAAAAAAACCTTTATTTCTTTGATTAGTCGAAATTTTTAAATTTGCTTCTGTTGAAAATAAAGTAATATCCTCCATATTTACAGTTAAAATATTTACAATGTGAAACATTTGTAAAAAAGTTTTTACATCTTTAATTAATATTTGTGCAAATTTATAATTACCTACTTTTTGAAGGAAATTAAGATCTATCTTTTTCACTTTACAATACTCAATAATATTATCCTCCATCATATGATAAATCTGCATATAAAAATAAGCCTTATTAATTTCTAGTTTTTTAAAACTTAATTTCAATAATTCTTCCGTTATCAAATTTTCATTTACAATATTTACAAAATAACTATAATCTAATTCACCAGTAAATTTAAAAGGTGTCAATTCTTTAATTTCATGCCTGCCCATCCTCTGTAATTTTATACACACTTAACTTTTATCTCCTTTCTTAAAACTTAAAACTATACCCATTAAGCATCGTAACAATAAGAGCCCAATTCTTGGTCCTCTTGATCACGAATGCTTAACACATCGCCTCGTTGATTGGTGATGTATTGGTACGTTTTGGTTTGGTAGTTTCCGGATGCCTCTTTTTCTTTCACGATCAGTCCAAGTGGTGTGTAGCCATTCCATTCGTAATAACGATATTGAGTAATTTCACCATTTTTCTTGACGACTTCCATATCCAATACTTCGTCATTATAGAAATATTCATGGGTTGTATCGTCCACTGTTTTCGTGAGGCGAAGTCCATTTTCATCATAGGTATAAGAGGCTACTATGTTGCCTTCTAATGTTTGAACGCTTGTTAAGCGTTGTGCTTCATTATAGGTGTACTTAAAGTGTTCATCCTGTAATAGGTTTCCATCTGCATCATATTGGTAGTTCGTATCGTTTTTCTTTTCAATTTGATTCGCATCGTTGAATTGTGCGACTTGTTTTAGTAAATCCCAATTAAGTATTACGGTATTTTGATCGCCTGCTAATTCTAAAAATAGAAGAAGATTCCCAATATACAAAAGATATTGGGAATCCTACGACTTGAATTAAAGCCTATTGTCAGAATTATTTTGGTGATTGGCGCTTATTCTATCGTATAACAAAAGTACGATTAGAAAGTTAATATATTTTATGCTTATTTTTCAATATTGGAATCCATATTGGGACACCTAAGTATTATGAAGAAAATCTTCTATTACTTTTATTGAAAAATTAGGCTTTATTGTAATTTCAATTTTTGAATAGAAACGATCATCTTCCTTATTTGCATAAACTGTAAATTTTGCGCATTTCTCCTTATCTGAATTAATTTCCATTTTATAAACAGTTATAAAGCTTAGATAAACAAAATCTATTTTCTCATTTTTAAATTGTACTTTTATAGAAAACTCGTCCATACTAGGAAATATCTTTATTATATAATGTAAATCCTCAACATAAAATTCATAAATATTCTCTCGATAATAAAAAGGCAGCGCCTCCTCCTTAGTACTTGGCTCAGTATTAAATAGACTCATCCATTCTAATTCATTAGGAATCAAATTCATTTTTTACCACCTCTAACATAAATGTATTTACTTCTTTATAGCACTTAAAGGTCCCATTGCATTTCTTGAGTATTTAAAGTGTAAAATAGTATTTGTTTTTTTATCATACAATACCTCTAAATTATATTTTCTTTTCCTATCTTTATAAACATAGATTCTTGTATAATACATTTTTGCTTTACTACCTCTTGGATCTTTATAAGCTTTTGTCTTTATAGCCTTTTTTAATAATAAAACTGGAACATATCGATCGTATTCATCCATGTGTTTGCTTGCTGTCTTAGTAAACTCTAAGTTTCCTCTTTTATAAATTTTTATTTTCTTTTTCTTTTTAAATTTATTAAAAATAAACTTGCCAAATTTTAATACCCATTGTCCAACTCTTAACGCAAGTTGCCCTCTTTCTCCATTCGGATCAACATTCATCACTGGATTATTATTCGCATACGTATACCCATTTTGCGATAACGGTTCATCATCATCACCTGGATGTGGATCTAACGCTAGAAACGCACCGTTCTCTGGATTATAGTATCGAGCTTGTAAATAATAATTCTTGGTTTCCTCATCGTAATAGTAACCTGCATAGCGGATAGGGTTGTCTCTTGCCACATCGCCTTCTACGGATAAGACATTTCCATAAGCATCGTAACGATAAGAACCTACTTCTTGGTCCTCTTGATCACGAATGCTTAACACATCTCCTCTTTGGTTGGTGATGTATTGATACGTTTTGGTTTGGTAGTTTCCGGATGCCTCTTTTTCTTTCACGATCAGTCCAAGTGGCGTGTAGCCATCCCATTCGTAAGAACGATATTGGGTAACTTCACCGTTTTTCTTGACGACTTCCATATTCAATACTTCGTCATTATAGAAATATTCATGGGTTGTATCGCCGACTGTTTTTGTTAAACGCAAGCCATTTTCGTCGTATGTGTAAGAAGCTACTACTTCGCCTTTCAATGTTTGAACGCTTGTTAAGCGCTGTGCTTCATTATAGGTGTACTTAAAATGTTCATCCTGTAATAGGTTGCCATCTGCATCATATTGGTAGTTCGTATCGTTTTTCTTTTCAATTTGATTCGCATCGTTATAACTGAATGTGAAGTCTTTTCCATTTACATGTGCTGCTGTCCGATTTCCGACGGCATCATATTCATACGTATTGGCATCGCCATTTGCGAACGTTTCTTTTGTTAGTTGGTTATTGCCATCGTATTCATAGGTTGTGGCTGTTCCTTGAATGGTTTCTTTTGAAATATTGCCGTTTTTCGTATAATCATAGGCAATCTCAAATGGTTGTTGTGCCTTTGTGGTGTATGTCAAGGAAGCTAATAAGTTCGCATCATTGAATTGTGCGACCTGTTTTAGTAAATCCTGATTGAGTGTTATGGTATTTTGATTGTCCGCTGTATTTTGATCATATTGATAATCATGGAATACTTCATCATTTACACCGTATTTGACATGATCAACATCATCGCCATTTTCTTTATAATTGGTTTGTTCTTGAACAGTCAAAGCATTGTCGTAGGCGGTTGTACGTTTTGTTAGACGTTCTTGATCATCATACTCATAATTTTGTGTAAATAGCTTTAAGTCGTATTTAGCTAGTAAGTTGGACTCATCTGTATAGCTATAGGTTTTTAAAACTTGGTCATCTTGTGCGACTTGGCTCACATTTCCTAAGTCATCATATTGGTAATGTGTTGAAGCAACCACATCACCGTCCCTGTTTGTCACTTGGACTGTATCTACTTGGTCATCTTCGGTATAACTATAGAGTGTTGCAGTGCCTGACGGTAACAGTGATTGACTCAATTCACCGTTTAAATCGTATTCATACTGGAAGGTCATTTGCGGCATTGTTACTTTTGTTACTTGATCATTGTCATTATAATTATACGTTTTCGTGCGTCCGAGTGCATCTGTCAGTGAAGACATATTATTGTTGTCATCATACGTATAGGCTGTGCTATGACCGTTTCCGTCTTTTACAGAAGTAAGCGTATCTTGATAGAGTGGATCATACGTATATTGTGTTGTATGTCCATCTGCATCAGTTACTTCTTTTTGCTGACCATAAATGGTATAAACCGTTTTGGTATGATTCCCTTTTTTATCAGTGGAGGAAACCGCATAGAGATCATCATCATAAGTCGTCGTATCAAATGTACCATTTGGATAAGTTGTCTTCGTTACACGACCAAACGAATCATACGTATAGGCTGTCGTTTCATCATTTACTGTCGATGATACTAAAGAAGGGCCATCATACAAGTTTGTAGTCGTTTCTCCACTAGCTGCAACTGATTTAACAACCTGATTTTTTTCATTGTACGTATTCGTTACAGTACCTTCGTTGGATTTCGATGTTAGGATATTACCGTTTAAATCGTACGTATTTTCTTCAGTCGTTCCATCTGGGTTTGTTACTTTTAACATATTATATTGGGAATCTAATTCATAGAAAGTTGTACGGTTATCGGTTTCAGAAGGTTCTGTTACTTGTGTAACTGCATGCGTACCACTTGCCTTATCTCTTTTATAAATAGTTTCTGTATCATCTGTTGCAATCGATTTGAATTCGTTTTCCTTCTCATTAAATTGATACGTATTCGTAATAGATAATTCTTCATCTTCTGCTTGTTGGTCAAAAATGGTTAACTCATTTTCCGTGTACGAGAAAACAGTTTGGTTATTTTCACCATCTATATATTTGATAAGCTGCCCGTTATCATTGTAAGTGAAATTTTCAGTAATGGTACGAGTTGTTTTGTCACTGCCCATTTTGGTTTGAACAAGTAAATCACCATTATAAGTGTAGGTTGTCCAATGGTCCGCGAATTGTACTTTACTTATCTTTCCATCGCTATACTCTATTTGAATTTTTTCTTGCTTTTCAATCCCTTTTGCTTCCGATACTGTGGTTAGTTGATCTTCTTCATCACGTGTGAAATCGATTTGATTTTGATATTCATCTTTATATGAAGTGATATAGAATACGTTATCCTTCCCTAATTGAAAGGTTTGGACAAATTGGTTTGGATCAGTAAGTGTATAGGTTGCATCATCTACTTTAGATAGCTTCTCATATAATCCCTTTGGTGAATGATATTGAGTGCCATCTATTACAAATGTATGAACAGTGCCATCTTCGTCTGTATATAAAACATCTCCATTTTCTAAAACTGATAATGTCTCATTGCCAATGAACGTCCATCCTTTACCTAAAGCAGAGGTAGCTGTTGAACGAGAATTATACGTACGTGTGAAGTCATACCCTAAATCACTTCGTGTATAAAGAGACTCATCCGTAAATTGTAGTGCCATATTTCCTGTTGTGACATTCACACTAGAAGAGGCATTTCCAAATGTATCATCTTCATATGTGAAGTAGTCTTCTAGACCTATTAAATCTAAATGCTGGCTCGGTTTTATGCTATTTGATGAAGTTTTTGGACTCAAACCTCGTTTTCCTGAAATCTTATCTTCTTCAGTTTCAGGAGCCGTATCGTCATCATCAAAATACGCTTGCACTGTTGCGGTGTAATTTTTACTATTATCGTATTTTGCATCCGTCGTATAGCTTGTCTTCCCTTTAACTTTAATGGTTTCATCTTTACTGCCATCATTTAAAATAACATCATAATATTTTGCACCGTTAGATTCTTTCCATTCGATATCAAAACTTGTCTTATTTTGGACTAGGTTATCATCATTTGAAGTGATTTTGACATCTTTGGGCGCGTATAAAGGCATATAGCCATAGTTGACATCTGATGAAGGCGAATCACCCGCAGCCGACATGGCAATCACACGAACACTATAACGTTTTGATGTATTCCCATATGTTGTACTTGGATCAATAGGTAGTTCGCTACCCGTTCCGACACTTGATGAATGATCTAATTCTACTTGATGAAGATCCGTTTTCCCTGCTTGTATTTCATCGTCAGTCGGCCAAATTTTCTTTCCTTTTGTGCTAACAGATAACGTATCTTTGCCTACTGTATAGTTTTCATACTTTGCACCATTCCAAATACGGACTTTATAGCCAGTAGCGTTAGCAACTTTTTTCCAACTAATATTTAACCAACCACGTCCTTTATTGACTGGATCTGTCTCAGGATAGCTTCCAGTTGTGATGGTTGGTAATTCTGGTTCACCAGCTGGTACAGGAATAGCTTTTGATACTGTTGAAGAAGTAGGACCATTACCAGTCGGATAAATCGGTATCACACGAAATTTATACTCTTTTGAAGTGACAGTTGAACCAGCTTTTACAGAATAAAACCCTGTTGGATCAAGTGGTAGTTCAACACCAGTTTGGTTTGTACTATAAGTACTTGTAGTTTTATAGGGGGATTTAGGAAATACTTTTTTCCCTTTAGAATTCCAACTAGTTGCCGTTCCTTTATATACACTTTCATAACTCTTGCCGTCAAACATCTGCAAATCATAGCTTGTTGCTCCGTAAACTGACTTCCATTTTACATTTACTGAACCAGTTTTAGAAGCCGCATCATCAGCTGTGGCTGTCATTGTCGGTGTAGCCATTTTTTCGTAGTGATAAGCAATGACAACTTTTGCTTTTTTTGTGCTTTCACCAGCAGTTATCTTTTTCCAGTAGGTTTTGCCATGACCATTTGTATGAAATTTAAACCCATAGTTTGAACGTTCCCCTGAAACCCAAGCTTGCACGTTATTTGTCACGTTAAAATGCGCCCATTCGTCTCGTCCAACAGAGGTATAGGTGATCTTAGTAGAAGAAGGCTTGTTATTCCAAGTTAGTTCATCCGCATACCATTTTCCTTTAGCCTCATCTACCCATAATCCATTTTTTTGTGATGCATAATAGGCATGTGTCACATAAGTCTGTAAATCTGCACTGTCTATTGTGGCACCCTTTAAATCTCCTACAATACTAAATTTAATAAATGGATAGTTTGTTCCTGATGTACTATCATAATAGCCTGTTTGTAAAACGTATTCTCCTTGTGTAGGATCCCATTGCTTGTTAAAGTTTGCTTTTGGATATTTACTAGATACATATGTATCACCTAAGTCATCTATAGTAACAGACGGATCTATATAGACCGGATATACACGTTCCTTAGATTTCAACCAGTTTTCATTTGCTTCTAGTGTTAAAGTGTATGTATTTTCCTTCAATTTCGTTAATTGATATTGAACTTTATCTGAATATACGCCTTCCCCTTTTGTATCGTTGATGTTAGAATCCATCATCATTGGCTTAGGAAGTGTAAAAATTCTTTCCTCTTTTGCATCATTTGTAAAAAATCCAATGGAACCATCAGATAATCGTTTGGCGTTTAAATCTGTTTCTAATGTATACGTAAACTGATGAATACCTGTATACTCATTGACGATCCAATCTTCTTTTACTTCTTCATTGAAAGTAATATGTCTTAAATCAATTTGCGGGTAAATATTCTTATATTGAATTTCATTCTCTTTGGTAGAGGTTTTACTTGCGGTTGATGGGCGTAATTTCTCCTCATCTTTAGTAGCAGAATCTAACTCAAAAACGAGTTTGTGACTTCCTTTACTGTATGTAATACTCTGATCATTTTTAATGGATTGCGGAAACTTTGATGCTAGCTGAGTGGTATCGGTAGCAACATAGCCTGTCCCAGTAGAGGTTAGATTCTCAGAAATATCTTTATACTGATTATTTTGCTCGATATGAACCTTTTCAGCATAGATTTCCTTGTAATAGTTTCCTTTTTCATCTGTGAATGTCTTACTTGTAGGCGTTCGTTTATCTTTTAATTCTTTTAAATTGTCAGTAGAAATCATTTCTTTTTCCGAATCAGTTGGTTCTTGTGATTCTTTTGATTCTGAGTATGCTAAACCGACATATTCAGGAATCATACTGACAATCAAAGTCGTGACTAAAAATAACGATAGCCATTTTTTGAAATATTGTTTCATTTTACTCCTCCAATAATACTTTTTATAACAAAAATGTTACAGAATTATTATACACAAGCAAAAAATTGTTATAAATGGGACCTTAATATGTTTTTATTTACTCTTTAAATAAAATATGTAAAATAAAGTTTAAAATTTGAGCCATAAATAACTTTTTCGCTATCTTCCATCCAAACCATTTTGTGCTTGATACTGGATGAATATGGAGGATTGTATAACTTTTTTTCAATATTTCTTCAAAATTTGTACCTTTTTGATAAAAATTCAGAGGTAAATGGTTTTAAGAATCTAGCACCTGAGAATTACCTTCTTGTTCTTTTTATAATAAAATTGGATGTTTAACGAAAGTAATTGAGGGATCAAAGAATTAATAAAGTGAAGCTTCCATCAGTGGGGGGTTTCCTTCATCCCCCAACTGAGCTAGAAGAACGGAAGTGAAAAGCGCCACGTCCTGTGGCAACACCTGAGGGACCAACATCCTGCCCGCCCAAACCAATCGGACGCATGCGGCAGTTAACCTCCATCTATCTTTCTCGTTTCTCTTTAAATCTTGAGATATGGTCTTACTGCCCGTTAAAGCGGGATAAAATAAACGAAGGTATCATTATGAGAACAACTGAAGGAAATCCTTTAAAATACAGGATTTTAAAGGGGGATTTAGGAAAGATAAGTTTGTTATGAAAGTTATTATTTCAGACGTGTTGATTAGGCAGAAATCAGCAAATATTTTTGCCATAATCCTTAAAAAGCATGTATTTATATGATTGCCCGTCCTTCATTTAACATTTTACTCGTCCACTCTTTTTCCAAAAATCCATTTTAATAGTGGTGGTGTTGCTAAGGTTGTAACGACAACGACGATAATCATAGGGGTATAATACGCCACTGGCAATAATTTATTGTCTAATCCCATAGCGGCAATAATAAGAGCCACTTCTCCTCGAGAAATCATGCCAGCTCCAACACCCATGGATGAACGCATATTGAGACCTGCTAATTTTGCGCCAATCCCTGCGCCGATAAATTTTGAAAGCAATGCAATAAAAGAGAATAGAACGATTAAGCCCAGTTGGTTGCTGATCCCTTCAAACGTTACAGACAAACCGATACTTACAAAGAAAAATGGAACAAAAATGCCATTAGCAATTGGTTCAACTTTTTCCTCGATCTCTTTCTTAAATTCTGTCTGTGCCATTGCAATTCCTGCAAAGAACGATCCTATAATACCCGCAATACCTAAATATTCTCCAAAATATGCGAATGCAAAACAGATGATTAAAGCGCCACTTAATAAGGGTTCTGTAACTTTGACTTTAGAGAATAATCTTAAAAAGAATGGTACGAACCATTTGGATGCTAAGAAAAGAATCACAAAGAACAAAATCTTCTTTCCAATCAATAAAGAAATACTCACATCAGACCCAACAAAAAAGCTCATGGCTATTGCTAATAATACAACCACAATAATATCATCTAGTACAGCTGCTCCTAGTAAGGTTGCACCTTCTTTACTGTTCAACCATCCTAATTCTCGCAATGTTTGGACAGAAATACTAACAGAAGTTGCAGCTAATAACAATCCTATGAAGATACCTTCTGCTGTTGATAATCCATAATAATGCGCTCCAACGTATCCCATCACAATAGGTGCAATAATTCCCCCGATCGCGACAAACATGGCCGCTTTCCTATTGCGATTTAAATCCTC
Organism: Rummeliibacillus sp. SL167; assembly: GCF_007896505.1. Classification (NCBI taxonomy): domain Bacteria; kingdom Bacillati; phylum Bacillota; class Bacilli; order Caryophanales; family Caryophanaceae; genus Rummeliibacillus; species Rummeliibacillus sp. SL167. The sequence goes on from NZ_VCBM01000001.1 coordinate 1,463,466, forward strand.
CAAATTTGTTTCAAGTCCTGCTAAAAACATTAATAACAGGACACCAATTTCGCTAAAAGTATGCATGATTTCAGAATCCTGTATCCACCCTAATAGAGCAGGCCCTAAAATAATGCCTATAACGATCTTGCCCAATACGGATGGTTGTCCAAGCCTTACACTCAAATGACCAGCTAATTTTGTCGCCAATAAAACAATAACGATTTGGAAAATGAACAAATGATTTCCTCCTTTTGATAGACAGTTCAATTCAATAGTGAATAGATGAAAAGCTTACTGCAACATGAGGAAGAGCCGAAAAAGTCAATCGTAGCTTAATAGAGCCATTAACAAAAAAACATGGCGGAGCCAGATTGACAGACTCCACCATGTTTTGCACTCAACTATTTGATTAACCTATATGTTATAGAAAATATTCATCTTTGTAAAGTGAAAGCTAGTAAACTGATTCATTACGTCCTAGTAATTGCTTCGGAGTTTTTCCGTGCTTGGTCAAAAAGCTCCTCTGATTCAGCAGGTGAATATACATCCGCTCAACTCAATAAAGATTAAAATCGCATTCATCTCACCAGCTATTGAGATGAACCTTTGTACCTGTTGCTACGCTTTCGATACAAAAAAGAGTTAGTTCCTGTCACTACGTTTTCAACGCATAAAATATTTGCTTCCCATAAAATATTTGCTTCTGCCGCTTCGCTTTCGTCGCATAAAAAAACATTTGCTTCTGCCGCTTCGCTTTCGTCGCATAAAAAACATTTGCTCCTGTCGCTTCGCTTTCGTCGCATAAAAAACATTTGCTCCTGTCGCTTCGCTTTCGTCGCATAAAAAACATTTGCTTCTGCCGCTTCGCTTTCGTCGCATAAAAAACATCTGCTTCTGCCGCTTCGCTTTCGTCGCATAAAAAACATTTGCTCCTGCCGCTTCGCTTTCGTCGCATAAAAAACATTTGCTCCTGCCGCTTCGCTTTCGTCGCATAAGATATTGCTGAATGAAGATCAATCCATTTGTTTTCTATCCATTCATACTTACTGCTTCCTTTTGATGCTTGATCTGAATGCCCTTTATCGTGCTTTCAACTCTTGAAGGATCATGTTGTACGATGAAAACTTTACTATACTTTGCATAATAATCGTTGTCGTGTGCTTTCGGCGATAAGATGATGAGCTTGCGATTTAGTTCACTAGCGTATAGTTCAAACACTTTTTCTTTACGAATTTCATCTAATGCACTATCGAATTCATCTAGTATGATATAGCCTGGTGTTGTATCAAGATGCTGCAACAAGGTCAAAGCAAATAGAAGGGAGCTCAATGATTCCTCTCCTCCAGACACGCCTTTCCCATGTTTACCATTTCTAGCTTTTACGCTAACATCCTCTAATCGACTGCCGTGACCGTTTTTATATGCTTTTACATATAATTTAAAAATCACCCGACCACGTTTATCCTCAAAACGCTCCCATGAAATTTCGCTTTCAAAGTTAAATTGCTCCATATAATGTTGAAATCGTTTATGAAGTGCTGACACATGCATATTGATGGTCGTTTCTAACTTTTGTTCGTTTTCTGTAACGACAATTCTATGTTGTTCTAGTAACTCTTCCATTTTGAATGCATCTGCTCTTTTTTTATCATATTCTGCTTTGCGTGTATTATAATTTTCTTCAGCATGAGGATCTACATCCGCATTTCTTGCTGTTTCGAATGCAATTTTTGCGCGTTCATTTTGTGATAACAACTCAGGCATTGACGCTTCCTTTACAACTTCTTCTTTCATAGCTGCTTCGTATAATTGAGGGATAATTTGTTGTAGATCCTTTAAGATGATTTCATTTTGTGTAATTTCTGCTTTAATCGTTTGAAGTTTTTCCGAAATCTCTACACTTTTTTTCCTTCTATCTTGGATCGCTTGCTCATTATTTTCTTTATCGTTAGCTAATCTTCCAATATTTCGTGATAAACTAGCGATCAAATCCTGCAAATTTTGATATTGAAGTTGTTTCTTTCTTTTCGTTTGGTCAATTTCTTTAATTTTTCGGTTCAATTGTATTTCTTCTTTTTCTAATTGAAGCAGTTTTTGTTGTTCATCTTTCAAAGCACCGATTTGTTGGTAAATGTTTAATTGTTCTTGCAAAAATTGTTGTCGTTGCAACAAAATAGCTTGCTGTCTTTGAATTTCTATCATTTCATCTTGAAGATGTTCATTTGCCTGATTTGTTTGAATAATGTCCAGTTGGAGATTGTCTATTAGCTTCTGATACTCCTTCTTTTTGTCCAATTCAAGCGTAAAAGCTTCTGCTTTTTTTACATCTTTGATAACATTTTGTAAATCCGTGATTTTCTTTTCATATTCAGAGATGGCTAAATAGTCTTGCTGAAGCTGTTCTTCATACTTGTTGAAGCGATTTTGTAATTCGATCAAACGATTTTCTACTGCTCTTTTACTTAAAATAAAAGTATCTCTTTCTTGTGCCCCACGCAATCCACGCCTATCGATCAATATCTGGTTTTCAAGTTTAGGGGATTTTTCAAAGAATTGGCCAATCCAAAAAAGAACTTTCGTTGCCATAATCACTTGTTCCTCAGATAATTGATCTCTTATTTTCAACTTCCATACAGATAAATGGTCTATATATTTTGTTGGTATAATCGTTAACAGTGAAACATGATATAAGTCATTTACTGGTTTGCATGAACGTGCATGATAAAAAATCGTATATTTAATCGGATCCAGTGCTTTCTCATCCTTTAAAGTGGCGTTGTCCTCTAATTCGATAAAATCACGTAACGTGTAGGCTTGGATCCCTTGTTTTTTTAGTTGTTGAATAGCTTCTTGTTGACGAACGGACATGACTCTGTTTTGCTGTAACATGGTGATTTCATTTTTTAATTGTTTGCACTTTTCTTCTTCATGAGGAATTGTTTTAGCGAGTGTTTTAAAAGCTTGTTTATTTTTTTCTAAAGATTCTTCCACATGATAGCTGCTGACATAGATAGCAAGCATATTTCTGTATTCATCTTCTTGTTCAATAATTCCTTTTAGTTTGTATTCCTCGTCTACCTTTTTATATTGAAGCTCTTCTATTTTTTTCGTATTCTCTCGGATTTGTTCCCTATGTCTTTCAAGTTCAGCTTCTAATGTGGACATTTTCCTACTATTTTCTTCTAAATACTTTTTCGTGTCTTCTTCACTATATCGAAGTCGTTTTCGTAATTCTTGCGTGCTTTCTAGCTTTTCTTGAAGGTATTCGATTTCATCCTTTAATCGCTTTTGTTGATTATAGAACGAAATTTCTTGATTTTTTAGTTGCCGTATCTCTTGATCATATTGATGACTTTGCTGTTCCTTTTGTTTTTTTCTTTCTTTTAATTCTGCTATTTGATTGACAATGACTTGTGCTTTCTCTTGCAATCCCTGTAATTGCTGCTCTTTTTTCTTCATATCCTGTTCGAGTTCGTTTTGCTCCATTTCTAGTTTTGCTTTGATACTTCGAGTAAAAAGAACATGATTTTTACCATTGGTATGAAGATTTTTTTCATTTATTTGAAAGCGTTTATAGGCATCATGTGCGATCGTCATTTGACTCTCAATGTATTTAACATTGGTTTTTGTTTGCTGCAATTCCGCTTCTAGCTCTTTCAAATTTTCAACGCTTATTTCCCATTCCTTTTGTATTTCTTCGATATGGTACATTTCACTGAATCGGCGAAAACGTTCTTCTGGCGACATGATAGCAAACTGATTAACCTCTTTTTGATACCAAATAAGGTAAAACATATCAGGGTGAATTTTATATTTATATTGTAGATCATCTCGATACATCGAAAGATTTCGCTGATTTTGATCCCCTGAACGATATGTGGCGACTTCTTTTAACTCTTCTGGCGAATCACCTGTATATACCTTGAATAACCGTTGGATAACAGAACTAGGTTGTTGTTTGATCAGAAGTTGAAAGGCAATATAAGGTGCTGCATCCACACGAGAGGAGCCAATATTATGAAAGGTTAATAAGATTTCAGCATTCCATATTTGTCCCGGTCTTAAATTGGCTGAACGCAATCCTTCAATATCCACCTTTGCTGAATAGAGGACCGCCCCCATGACAAAAGTAATGGTTGATTTTCCAGCTCCATTTGGTCCTGAGATCAAGACATGCTCGCCTTCACCGCCAAATGTTATTTTCACTGGTTTGTAATCACGAATACCACTAAATTGTAAGCTATATGGAATCATTGCTCTTCCTCCTGCCTATACAAATTATGTCGTTTGAAAAATTTCACGACCTCTTCCTTACTTAATTGAGCAGACTGCGCAAATTCCGTTGTTCTTCGTAAAAATGAATTTGAAAACATATGAACCCCAATAGATGTTACTTTATACGCTTGCTCCGATTGGGAAAGTTGAAAGTCTTCAACAGCACCGATTTTTTTTAATATCTCGATATTATTTTGTAGCTTTCGGCTTGCGTGCTGCATTTCATGACCAAAATCAGTCAGTAATTGCTGTAATAATGTGAATTCATGATTCAGCACTTCTTGTTGATAGAACATGTATAGCAATATAGCAAGTGCTTCTTTATTTAAAGTAGATTTTGCTTGTTTTGCAGGGACACGCATCATCGCGATAAGCTGATCTCTTTTATCGTCATAAATGATTTTAAAATATCTTGCAATTGCTTGATTCAAGCGGTTTATAAAAGAATAAAAAGCCGTTTCATCATTTTTGATATTCAGCATTTTTTCTACTTCTTTTCGCTTCAAACCATAATTTTGACCCTTGATAGCTGATGAAGAAGAAAAGAGTAATTGCATGAAGACTAATTCTTCTTCTGTAGACAAAAATGCTTTAAGATTTTGCATCACCATCAAAGGATTTAGGTTTTGCTGTTCGTTGTCGTACAATATGTTTTCTGTCGTCATCATTGATCCACTCCCATTCTTTTTCAAAAGCTTGTACTTCTCTTTTTCGGTCTTCCTCTACATTTTGATTTCCGATTAATGCTGATATGGCAAGCATTGTTCGAATACTATCTCCCCAATTCGGCGAGCCTGCCTCAATAATCAATTGTTCTAGTTCGGCAACATTTTCTTTCTCTAGATACGTTTCTACTTCTTCCGTATGAATGACGGCCTTCGTCATTTGCCAGGAAGCTTCAGAAAATGCAGTGTGAATATTATCTTCTTCGATTAGATTTTCAACATACTGAATCGGCTCTTCTGCAATATCCTCTGAACTCACTTGAGGTTCATAGTTTTCTAAATAATCAATGCCATCTTCAATGTCTTGCTTACTAATGGGCGCTGTAAATTTAATAGGGACCCAAATACCATCCATTGCTTCATCCTCATATTCTTGTTGTTCCATAAAACTAAAGATGTCATGCGCATTTGGAATATTTGAATCAATCGGTGGTTCATACATATTCATGATAAATTGTCGAACCTTTTCTGGAGAAATATTGGTCGTAATAGGTGTATTTTTCATCATGACAAATCGATTATATTTATTGAGTATGCCAAGACTTAAACCAGTTCCCTTCGTTAAAGCTGCGGTCCCTCTCCTTACTAAAGGAGTCATCCCTAAACTTTCATCAACCGTTTTAAACAGATTTAAGCGGTCATTCATCTTGTCATCTAAATCCGCCATTAATGCATGAATTTTCTCAAGCTGTGGTAAAGCATTTTTTTCTGCCAAAAATTCTAATTGCCGCAATTCAATTTGCTCGATGGCGTCTTCTACATTTTGGATCATGGAAGCAATTTTATTTCCTCCCGAAATCCCTCTGTCATCATATGCTTCACTTAACTCTGCATCACGACGAGCCTGAAATAATAGACGTGAAATATCATCCTGCATGTGGTAAGCTAATGAATCATTTGCCAGGCGAATAAGTGCGTCGATCATTCGTTTTCCTCTATCTAATAGCTTTAGTTTTCTTGCTTGCTTTGAAATCCAACTATGCTTAGCTAATGTATGAACAATTTGCCCAACCTTTTCTAATGATGGTGGTTCCTCGTCATTATAACGGTGAAGATAGCGATAAAATAGTTCTTCCGCATTTCCAATCGGACGACGCGTTGAGTTTATTCCCAGAGCTTCCTCATTTAATAACTGCAACAACCTTAAAAATCGGAGGATTTCAATTGGTGATTGGTAGATTTGTTGTGAATGCAAATCGTTTAAAACACCGGAAAGTGATGCAATATCGCGCATTGTTTTGTTCATATCCACTTGATGTAAGTTTTCATCAAATATAGATATGGGCTTTTTTTCTATTGATAAATCCATTTCTTCCATTCCTCTACACCCCCTAATGTTCTTTCTTGCTCATGCATCCCCTGTGAGAATTCATCCATTATCCATTGAGCATACGATGAAAAAGTGGTGAAATTTTTGAATAATCTCAAAATTATGATGCCATTGTTTTTGACTATTTTCCTTGAAGTGATATTTTTCTAATTCTCCATCACATACCGAAAATCCTATCGTTTCGCCCATTCGAATTTTAGAAGTAATCCGATAGGTTCTGGCAGTTTTTTTAATAATGGTAAACTCATATATTCCAGGAGATTTTAGTGTAGGTTTCTGCTCTAATTGTTCTCCACGTTTTACTATTTTGTTTTCTAAAAATAGGGTATCGATCATTTCATCACCTGTATTCATTGATGTTCATTGTCCTTAGAAAAGAATCTCATACAAAAAACGCAAGAATGCAAAATGCTGACATTCTTGCGTCCGTTCCATCAACAAAATCATGTATGACCGTTTGAATCTTTTTTACACTAGGAGCGGCTATCGTTACATGAAATCCCTCTTCAAGGCAACGATAATAAGGATAATATATCTCTAATGCTTCTACTGCGTCTCCAGCCAAAATCAAAATTTTCTTTGCCATTTTTATCCCCTCCATCAAAATACTGTATACTTCCTATTTCGCCATGTACTCAATAAATCCTTTTAAAGTCATATGAATCTATCAATTATTGCATCTTTACTTTTTTGTTTATTAATCTATAATTTAGATGTAAAATTTTATATTGATAACAAGGGGTGTCCAGTGAGTTGGGCTGAGAGAGAAACACAATGACGTTTCTTAACCCTCGGGACCTGATCTGGTTCATACCAGCGTGGGGATGTTACATCACTTGAGCAACGTAGATCATTATATCTATGTTTATATGCCGGGTCCATTTGATAAATAAAATGGGGCTGGCTTTTTTGTTCTTTTGATATTCGCTGTCAAACAAGATCTATCCCTATTATCAATAAGAAAAGAGGGAAATCGTATGAAAAAAACGAATGAAGAATTAAATTTCACCATTATGTCCAGTTTTTCAGGAAGTCAGAAAGTATATGTAGAAGGATCACGTCCAGATATAAAGGTGCCAATGCGTGAAATTACTTTAACGCCAACACATAACAATACGGACGTTATGAAAAATCCTCCATTGCGTGTCTATGACACAAGTGGCCCATATACAGACAAACATCGCTCCGTTCATATTCGAGAAGGCTTATCCCCCCTTCGTCGTGATTGGGTTTTGGAGAGAAACGATGTAGAGGAATATGTAGGCAGAAATATCAGACCTGAAGATAATGGCTATCAAAAAGAAGATCGGACTCATTCTATGGAGCAATTTCCTTGCATCAATGGTCAACCATTGCGTACTCAAAAAGGAAGAAATGTCACACAACTTCACTATGCACGGAATGGGTTGATCACACCTGAAATGGAATTTATCGCCATAAGAGAAAATGTAGAACCCGAATTTGTTCGTCGAGAAGTAGCTGAAGGGAGAGCAATTATACCAGCCAATATTAATCATCCTGAAATTGAACCTATGATCATAGGAAGAAATTTCTATGTGAAGATCAATGCTAATATTGGAAACTCGGCTGTCTCATCTTCTATCGAAGATGAAGTTGAAAAAATGACTTGGGCGACTCGCTGGGGTGCTGATACAATTATGGACCTTTCTACAGGTAAAAATATTCATACAACTAGAGAATGGATTATTCGAAATTCTCCAGTACCTGTTGGAACAGTCCCTATTTACCAAGCCTTAGAAAAAGTTGGTGGAATCGCTGAGGATCTAACTTGGGAAGTCTTTCAAGATACTTTGATCGAACAAGCAGAACAAGGTGTAGACTATTTTACGATTCATGCAGGTGTACTTTTACGCTATATTCCATTGACCGTTCATCGTATGACTGGAATCGTATCTCGTGGGGGTTCAATCCTTGCACAATGGTGTTTAGCACATCATGAAGAAAATTTTCTCTATAGTCATTTTGAAGAAATTTGTGAGATTGCAAAATCGTATGATATCGCTCTCTCATTGGGTGATGGTTTACGCCCAGGGTCCATTGCGGATGCGAATGATGCAGCGCAATTTGCTGAGCTCGAAACACTTGGAGAACTAACCAAGATTGCTTGGAAACACGACGTACAAGTCATGATCGAAGGCCCAGGACATATCCCCATGCATTTGATCAAAGAAAATGTCGATAAACAAATGGAAATCTGTCAGGAAGCTCCCTTTTATACATTAGGCCCACTTACTACAGATATTGCACCTGGCTATGACCATATCACCTCTGCAATTGGTGCCGCGATGATTGGATGGTTTGGCACAGCGATGTTATGCTATGTAACACCAAAGGAACATCTAGGTTTGCCCAATAAAGAAGATGTGCGTACTGGTGTGATTACGTATAAAATTGCTGCACACGCTGCTGACTTAGCAAAGGGACATAAAGGTGCCCAACAACGAGATGATGCCTTATCAAAGGCACGCTTCGAGTTCCGTTGGAGGGACCAATTCAACCTATCTCTCGATCCTGAAAGAGCATTAGAATACCATGATGAAACATTACCAGCTGAGGGCGCTAAAACAGCGCATTTTTGTTCAATGTGTGGTCCTAAATTTTGCAGTATGCGCATTTCACAGGATATTCGAAATTTAGCAAAAGATAAAAAACTTACGGTTGAAGATGTCATTGGAGAAGGCATGAAGGATAAAGCTTCTGAATTTCGTCATCAAGGAAGTCAAATTTATCAATAAGAAGAACTTCACACAGGGGAGAATTTTTCATCTCCTACTGTGTGTTAGTTGAAAGAATCAAATCTATACTGGCAGTTGCTCCTTGTTTATTCCCTTCAACTTGGTATAGTAGAAGTTTGCTACCTGTTCATGCAGATTCAACCAATCGTTTATCATAACGGCGCTGTCAGAAATTCCTTTAAAAGAAAATCCCTTTAAATTATCCTAAACGCAAAATAGTATGCTAGGATTAGAGATAGCCCTCAGCATACTATTTTTATTATACGAATAAAAACCCTCACATACTTCTTCTACAAGGTGATTATTTCAGCACTTCTAGGCTTGTTAAAAAGTAATTCTTATCGCCCATTGGTAAAAGACGATCTAAATTTTGTATTTCTACAGTGTTGGTTGATTTTTTTAAAGACAAATCATATGTTTCTAGGTAAAATCGTTGTTTCTCGTTCGAGTAGATATGATGAATTTGATTGTTTTGAAACGTAATTTGTTCAAAACGGCTATTCCCCTTTTCGATATGACTAAGTTGCAATATCTTTTGGATATCTCCAGCAGCAACGTGATACTCATACACTTCACCAAGTCCATTGACATAATAAAAATGCCCATCATTCACATAAGCTGAATGATTAAAATTAAACGGTAATCCATTTTCAACTTGATATTTTGAACGATATTGGATAAACGGTACATTCTTCACTTTTTTCGTATCTCGATTAACAACCACCAATTGCAGATCTTCCCGATTTTCCGCCTGATAATGCGACATGATGAAATAATAGTTCTGATCATCTGCAACAACTGGTGTAATCGCATCTAACTCTTCCGTCTTTTCTAATGATAGATCTAGCAGCTTTCGTGTCTTTACTTTAGGCGTAAGCTCTACTTTTTGTAAAGCAAACTCTCCAGAAATTAAATCTTGCGTCACAATCATCAAGCTGTCCGATAATTGGCCAGCAGTTGATATAAAGTAAGGAATATGTGCAGAGTGTATACCTTTCTTTCCACCATAACGAATTGTAGAAACATAATCATCCTTTTTACTAAAACCTGTGTTATATAAACTATAAAACTGTTTTGTTGTTGTAAGATAACCAGTTTGAATACCTCGTAATTCTTCAGATGGCATATCATATGTATTCAGTCCACTTCCATCGAGCATCATTACCCGATCCGATTCCTCCATGAAAAGTCCCTTTGTATGAAAATATGTACTGCCGCTTTCCAAGCCCGAAAGTGTCAGCCCACGTGCGTGTCCTCGCCGATCGATAAAGATGACTTGACTATTGCCCTTTTCTTTCTGTAATACTTCCGTCGTAGATGAAGCATAAAGGACCGCTTGCTGATGATTCAGAAAGTTTTGGTGTTTTAAATCATTTATTGACAGCGTTGCATCATTGAATTTTGATGTTTTTTTATAATTGGCAATTACAAGTATTCCAACGATTAACAGCACAATCATCGAAACTAAAATAAAACTCTTCTTGTATTTCATGCTTCCTCCTCAATATTTTTATATTGAATAATCCCAACTATATCTTACCATAAATTCTAAGTAAAATTATGTAAAAATGATTTCTACAAAAATAATTGTACTATGTAAAAAAAACAGGATATCTATAAATGAATCAATTTCATCAATCATTTTCTTCTTAAAAAATACGAACATTTAATAATAACCAATTTTGATAGTTGTGGAGCGGAAGACGGCGACTCCTCGATTAGGCTTGCGCATTTCCTTCGTGCGGTGTGAGTTCAAGGAGGCTTATTCAAAGTCCTACGGGAAAAGCTTGAGCTGAAAGCCCCGCAGGAACAATTTAAGGGACAAAGCCTAAGTTCGCCACGTCCTGTGGCAACGGCTTCGGGGTCAACATCGTGTCGACCCGAGGAGATTGAAGCCAAGCCCGTGGAAAGCGCCGTCTGTAGCGGAACAAAAATTTCTGAATATTAACGTCCATGTCTATTTAAAATGTTCGTGTTTTCCATCTAAATTTTGCATTGTGAAATTGATTCAAATACAGTTAAAATAAAAAAAGGTTGATTCTCCTTCATCGAATCAACCTAACTAACAGCTATATCTTGGTAATACCAATTTAAAAAATCTTCCCTTCTGACAACATTTAGGATGCAAGGCGTATGTTCTAACCATTCAAGTTTTTTCCATTCACGATAAAACTGCTGACCCACATTAAGTGTCATATATGGCAGTTTAGCTTGAGCCTTCTGTGAGCGGATATTTTCCAAACGCGCTCCTGCGAATACATAATTTAATTGGAATCTTTCAAACGCTATTTTTAACATTTCCATTTTAGCGACTTGGTTATATCCTTTTCCCCAATATTGTCGTCCTAGCCATGTACCGATATGGCATATTTTTTGTTTTTCATCCATACCTTTTAATGAAATAACACCGATTAACTCATCGTCCTCATTAAAAATCATTCGTGAAAATTGTTGACCAAGTTTTTCTTCTAATTGCATCAAACGAATATAGTCTCTTGTTCCTGCAATTGAGCATTGTGTATCGGATAATCCAAGAGCATTACGTATAGCTGGAGCACTTGTCATTTTCGAGATCTCTTCGGCATACTGAACATCATGAGGAACTAAAGTAATACATACCATATAAAAACCTCCTTGCAGTAATATTTACCCACAATTTACTTATTGCCAAACTTTGCATCCAACTTTCATTGGATTGCACTCATTATAGACATAAAATTTTCACATTTCAAATATTTCTCATCATTTTCAAAAATATTCCTTCCAATTAGTTTTCTTAGTAAAATGGGTAAAATTCAGATAAAAAGAGGATTAAGAATTAAAAATATAGAAATAATAGTGTTACAAACGCATAAGGAGAGGATATACATGAAGGATATAAATACGGCGATTTTTCTTTTAATATTAGGGATCATCTTATTATTTTCAGGACTCTTTGCACCCATTCATAGTATTGAAATCCGTTGGTTAGTAGGAATATTAAGCATTCCTTCTTTTTATACTAGCTATGTGTTAACAGCAAAAAGTAAACGTCAGGAAAACATGATTCGTTCGTGAAACTAAACAAGCATTATAGTTATATCAGGACAACGTATTTTGTTAGCAAAGGCAAAGGGACCTCTTAAAATTTTCAACATTATTAGATGACCCAATCATTTATCTATTGATAAGTGAAACTTCACACAGTGTTGGTTTTCTTCTTTCCCTACTCATTGTGTGTTAGTTGAACGATCGGGCTTTTTACAGACAGTTGATCCACACGCTACTGATTATCAACTTGTTACTTGCGTCTTGATTGGGGCTTATTGCCAAATGATATAGGTTAAAGCTTTAAATGTCTTCAAATTGAACATGGGTAATTCCTGAAGAATTTATGGTAGCGCAATAATTATTAATTTCCATTAAAACCGATTGTGGCACTATTGTTTCACACTCACACATTATCGCAGGAATATTATGAATATGAACATGTCCATTAGTCGTCTGAAAACTTTGCGATAAATGGACATTTTTCTTTTCACAACTACATTTTCCACAAATCATAAATACGCCCCTTACTGCATCTTTTAGAAAGGCAATTTTAAAATAAATTGCAACAATAGACTTATCAAGAATCATTATATTAGTTCTTTATTCTCAATGTCAATAATTAAAGATAGTTCTAAAATCTCAAAATCATTTCCAAACTATCCATTCATTAAAATAAGTTCAAATTTTTAGTTCATTATCGTAACTTAGGATTGATTTGTGCTTTGCGAATGCTTTCCAAAGACCTCCGATAAGCCACGTGAGTCGTGTAAAACCGCAGCCAAAAAATAGGCTATCTGATTTTTATACCGCTTTAACAGGTAGTAAGATCCCCATCTCAAGATTTAAAGAAAAGCGAGATAGATTAGTGAGAACCCCCTACTGATGGAAGCTTTACCTTATGTCGAGAACAGATTTTGGTGTAGATTCTAAAAATCTATTCTTTTTTCTTAGCAGTCGCACGTGCTTCCGTCATTTGTTTCCAGACAGATCCCATTGCTTCTTCCCCATGTGAAATGCGGGCAATTGCCATCTTCGCTTGTAATTTCACTTCAAATTCTGCATCATCACTTGCCGCCTCTAATGCTCCTAAACAAGCTTCCGTCCCGGTTTCATAGAGGAACATAGCCGCACGCCAACGAACAAGTTTATTGCGGTCTTTCAAAGCTTGCATCATAGCTGGTTCAAACTCTACAAAGCCTAAATCACTCATACAATCACCCGCTGTACGACGAACAGCAGCACTTTTATCTTGTAGTGCTTGTACTAAACTAGGAACAACCTCTTTATCTTTAATCATGCCTAAATATACAGTTGCAAGGCGGCGAATAGACATTTTTTCATCTTGCAAGGCTTTTTGCAGCAATGGTAAATCGCTTACTTCCGGATCCGCCATCTGATCAAGCAATTGGAAACGAGTTTCCCAATCTTCAACATCAAAATCCTGTAACGATACTTTGCGTTTATGATTGTCAATTGCTATTTTTTGATTATTGCTAGCCGAAATAAGCCCTGTTATTCTGCGCTCTGGAAATGCTGCTTCCAATTCATCAACTACGCTTTGACCGATTTCGTCTTTTTCACCATATCTAACGCCATAATCTACCCATTTACGCTGTAAAATATAATTTTCATCACTTTGCATCGCTTGGTTAAATGCATCGATAAAGCGTTTCGCTAAACCAAATCGTTGTTCAGACATATTATCGAACACTTTTACTTGTAGTGGAATTCCTTTAAACATTTGCACATGAACATAAACTTCCCCATAGTGCTCGTTCACCTGCTCACCTGCTGATGTGCTATTTTGTTCACCAAAAGCATTACGAACAGCCGCTAATATATTTTCCCATTCATATTTTGCAATACGTTCAACTGCAAGAAAATCCGCAACGTGATAAACACCTTTCACACCTTCAATAGCAAGAATATCTTGAATCTCTTTCGGAGCATCCTGCTTGTTTTTTTCATTGTAATTATTGGCCGTTCCAAAAGGCAACTCTTGATCTAATATTACTTTCATCGTGTTTGGACTTGGAGTGGGTTCAATCGTTACTATTTTCATCTCTTTTACCTCCTCATTTTACCCGTTCACTATATCTTGTAAGTATTCCCATCGTTCAATAAGATGTTCGTATTTTGCATTCAAGTCATCTAACTCTGCTGTTAAGTTTTGTAGTAAAGTGAAGTCAGAGCCTGCTGCTGCGATTCTTTCTTCCTTATCTATAATTGCTTCCTCCACTTTGGCAATATCATCTTCGATTGTTTCCCATTCTTTTTGCTCTTTAAATGACAATTTTTTCTTTTGCACTTTCACTTTTTGTTCTTTCGTTTTTTCTACTTTTACTTTCTTGACTTGAGATGGCAGTTGAGTTTGCCTTGATAGATAATCACTATACATTTCCAAGCTTTCTTCGACACGACCATTGCCATCTAAAATCCATAGTTTTTTCGCTATTCGATCGAGGAAAAATCGATCATGAGAAATCGTCACTATGACACCGGGAAACTGCTCGATAAAATCTTCTAATACTGAAAGTGTTTCGATATCTAAATCATTTGTCGGTTCATCTAGTAATAGCACATTTGGCTGTTCCATTAATAATTTCAGCAAGTATAAACGTTTTCGTTCACCACCAGATAATTTTCCAATTGGTGTCCCATGTGTATGCAATGGAAATAAAAAACGTTCTAACATAGATGCCGCTGAATGATGTTCGCCAGTGGCATCTTCAATATCATTGGCGGTTTCACGAATATACTCAATCATTCGTTGATGGATATCCATCGTAGGTAGATGTTGTGTGAAATGCGCAATTCGTACAGTTGAACCTGCGTCAATAACACCTGCATCCGGCTGAAGATCACCGGCAATCATATTCAATAATGTACTTTTCCCTACACCATTAGCACCAATAATGCCAATTCGATCCCCTTGTTGTAAAAAAAACGAGAAATGTTCGATCAGTTGCTTATGTTGATAACCTTTTGAAATATCTTTCGCTTCAATTACTTTTTTACCTAGTCTTGATGTTGCTAATCCCAATTCAAGATGACTATCTTCCGTTTTATGTTCAAGTTTTTCTGATAGTTCATCAAAACGTTGAATCCTTGCCTTTTGTTTTGTCGAACGAGCTTGTGCACCACGTCTTATCCATTTTAGTTCGGAACGATAACGATTACGCATCTTGGCTTGGGTTGCAATCGTCATTTCCTCTCTTATCGCTTTTGCTTCTAAATAAGCCGCATAATTTCCATTATGCCTGTACAATGTTTGATCAGCTAATTCATAAATATGAGTTGAAGTCGCATCGAGAAAGTAACGATCATGTGTGATGAAAATGACTGCACCCTTAAGTCTCATTACCATTTCTTGTAACCATTCAGTAGCCTGTACATCTAAATGGTTCGTCGGTTCATCTAATAAATATAAATCAGCTGGTTCTATTAATACTTTTGCTAAAGCTACTCGTTTTTGTTGACCGCCAGAAAGGTTCACCACTTGTGCTTCAAATGTACTTATTCCTAGTTTCGTCAATGCGGTTTTTGCCAAAGCATTGACATCCCAAGCATGTTGTTGATCCATTTGCTGCTGTAAACGAAATAGTTTTTCCTGCAAAGAATTCGATTGAGGATCACTACTTAACGCAGCAACCGTTTCTTCATATTCACGATTAAGTTTTAAAATGGGAGAATCTCCAGCAAAAACCGCTTGTAAAACAGTTTCTCCATCTGCAAAGATAGGATTTTGTGGCAAATAAGCAATGTGATATTTATTAGGATGATCTAATTCAATTGAATCTGCTTCTAATTTTTCAGCTAAAATGGCCATTAAGGTGGACTTTCCTGTTCCATTTATACCGATTAATCCTACTCTTTCCCCTTCTACGATTGTAAATTCTATATTTTCAAATAGGGTTTTATCCCCTACTGTTTTCGTACAATTTGAAACAATTAAATGACTCATAATTTCCCTTCTCTTTCTAACCTCTCTTAATATAAAAAGTCTACCACAAATCGATGCTATCCTTCAGCCATTTGCTTTTCAATTTAAATGTTCACAGGAAAACCCTACCACTCCGCTTTCGTCTAAAAACTCAACTGAATAAAGACAAAAAATCTGCCCATCCTTCCCATTAGATTGAGCAGATTTTCCCTAATTTATGGAATCCTTATTTTGTACAAATGTTCTTTGTAAATATACTATCAACTATTCATGCTAGTCTCTAAAATAACCCTACAGCATTCCCGTTGTCATCTACATCCATTTTCAATGCAGCAGGTGCTTTTGGAAGCCCTGGCATTGTCATAATATCACCTGTTAAGCACACCAAAAATTTCGCCCCTAGCTTTGGAATAATTTCTCGAACAGTTATTGTAAATCCTTCAGGACGACCCAATAGAGTAGGTTGATCTGAAAGTGAATACTGTGTTTTTGCCATACATATTGGCATTGTATCCCAACCAAACTTTTCAATCTCAACCATTTGCTTTCGCGCTTTGTCTGTAAAATTCACATCTCGACCACCATAAACTTTTTGAACAATTGTCCGAACCTTGTTTTCAATGGAATCTGTTACATCATAAATGGGTTTAAAATGATTTTCGGTTTGAATGACTTCTAATACAGCTTTCGCAAGATCGATTCCTCCTGCTCCGCCCTCCTCCCATACATTTGTAAGAGCAATTTTAATATGATGCTCTTGACACCATGTGATGATTTCATCCATTTCCGCTTCTGTATCTGTCACGAAACGGTTCAATGCCACGATTGGTTCTACTCCAAATTGACGTACAGTATCGATATGTTTGGCAAGGTTCGCAATCCCTGCTTTAACTGCTTCAACATTCTCTATTTTTAACTGTTCTTTATCCATACCACCATGCATTTTTAGTGCACGTACAGTTGCAACAATCACGACTGCATCAGGCTTAAGGTTTCCTTGAACAGATTTTATATCCATAAATTTTTCTGCGCCCAAATCCGCACCAAAACCAGCTTCTGTCACAACAATATCTGCCAGTTTACGCGCAGTATTGGTTGCTTGTATGGAGTTACAACCATGTGCAATGTTTGCAAATGGACCACCATGAATAACAGCAGGCGTTCCTTCAATTGTTTGTACAAGATTTGGTTTGAAAGCATCTTTTAAAAGAAGCGTAAGTGCTCCTTGTACACCTAAATCTCTTACAAATACAGGATTTTTATCATAAGTATAACCGATAACTATATCAGAAAGTCTCTTTTTCAAATCTTGAAGATCTGACGCTAAACAGAAAATAGCCATTATTTCTGAAGCAACTGTAATATCAAAGCCATCTTCACGAGGTGTACCTTGTCCAGCACCACCTAGACCAATAACAATATGACGCAACGCACGATCATTCATATCTAATACGCGCTTCCAAATAATTCTTCGCGGATCAATCCCTAACTTGTTTCCTTGCTGGATATGATTGTCGATTAATGCTGCAAGGGCATTATTAGCTGTTGTAATTGCATGAATATCACCTGTAAAGTGAAGATTGATGTCATCCATTGGTAAAACCTGAGCATGCCCCCCACCAGTTGCGCCACCTTTTATCCCCATAACAGGACCTAAAGAGGGCTCACGAAGAGCGACCATCACATTTTGTTGCAATTGATGCAAAGCATCAGCAAGACCAACTGTGACGGTTGATTTTCCCTCTCCAGCTGGTGTAGGATTCGTTGCAGTTACAAGAATTACTTTTGCATCAGGAACATGGTTAGATAGTTTGCTAACATCGATTTTTGCCTTATATTTGCCATAAAGTTCTAATGCTTCTTCTGGAATTCCTGCTTTTTTAGCTATTTCCACTATTGGTTGCATCGTTGCATTTCTAGCGATTTCTAAATCTGATAGAGTTCGAACAGTTTTTGACACAGCAGTTCCTACTTTCGTTTCAAATATTAAAGGTGGATAAGATGATACTAACAAAAATAGAGTTTTCTTCATCTCCTCTACTTTTGTTAGCTGAACCAATCGAGCTTTTACAGGCAGTTCACCTTACGTCAATCCTTCTGCTTATTCATGCTGGATCTTCTGTAAAATCAAAATAAAGTGAAGCTTCCATCAGTGGGGGGTTTCTTCCTCTCCCACTGAACTAGAAGAACGGAAGTGAAAAGCGCCACGTCCTGTGGCAACACCTGAGGGATCAACATCCTGCCCGTCCAAATCAATCGGACTTTTATAGGCAGTTCATCCCATCTATCTTTCTCGTTTCTCTCTAAATCTTGAGATGGGTGTCTTACTGCCCGTTAAAGCGAGATAAATTTTACGCACCTTTTTGCTAAATTAACCATACTATAAAATAGATTATTCATCAATTAGGGCTAAATATCGACAAATAATTGACATTGCATAAATATTCATGTATAGTTTATCCAACATTAATTGTTCAATAGATGTAAAAAAATTGAATTTGTTGTTGGGAGGAACGCGTATGCACCAAGGAAAAGTAAAATGGTTCGATAACGAAAAAGGTTATGGTTTTATTGAGTACAATAATGGTGATGACGTTTTTGTCCATTTCACAGGCATTCAAGAAGAAGGATTCCGCACATTGGAAGAAGGACAAGATGTGAGTTTCGATATTATCGTAGGAAACCGTGGGCCTCAAGCGGCAAATGTGATTAAATTATAAAATAGTCATAATTAATAGTAGAGCTATTCAAGTCATACGACTGAATAGCTCTTATTGTAGAATTGAAAACCCCTTGCTATGCGAGGGGTTCTAAAAAGCTTTTAGCTATGGACAGAAAAAAAACCCCGGTCGTACAATGGAGTTAGGTCTAGCCAACCGACTCTGTACGAAAGGGGATCCAAATGGATAATAAAAGTTTAGCACATACAACATGGAATTGTAAGTATCACATTGTTTTTGCACCAAAATATAGAAGACAAATTATATACGGAAAGATAAGAGCAGATGTAGGAAAAATATTACGCCAATTATGTGAAAGAAAAGGCGTTGAAATAATAGAAGCAGAGGCTTGCCCTGATCATATTCATATGCTGGTAAGTATTCCACCGAAATTAAGTGTTTCATCCTTTATGGGCTATTTAAAAGGAAAAAGTAGTTTAATGATTTTCGACCGACATGCAAACTTAAAATATAAATATGGAAATCGGAAGTTTTGGTGTCGTGGATTCTATGTAGATACAGTAGGCCGGAACAGAAAAGTGATACAAGAGTATATAAAAAATCAATTGCAGGAAGATATTTTGGAGGATCAAATGACGATGAAAGAATTCATTGATCCTTTCACAGGTGAGGAAGTAAAACCTAAAAAGAGGAAATAAATAGAACCACTTTAGTGGTAGTGTGAGAACGGAGTGCGGTTGGCGGACCTTTCAGTATGTCTTTAGACATGGGCCAGTACCCCAGCGTTTCACGCGCAGAGCAAACCACCAGTTATACTGGTGGCTCTGATTTTATGCTCCTAACTTTTTTGCTTCAATTCTGACGATTTGATGTTTATTGACTTGATTTACGATAAATTGAAATCCATCTACCTCAAAAAAATCCCCTTCTTTTGCATTATCTTGATGTGACATAAACCAGCCACCGATTGTGTCAATGTCTTCCTCTATGATTTGAACACCTAACATATTGCTTACTTGATTAAGTAATACTTTACCATCGAAGCTGAAATGCCCATCGCTCACCTTTTGGATCTCTGGTAGTTCATCATCATCGAATTCATCACGAATTTCACCAACAATTTCTTCGATAATGTCTTCAATCGTTACCAGTCCGGAAGTACCACCATATTCATCAAGTAATACAGCCATATGGATTCTTTCTTTTTGGAATTTTATGAGAAGATTATTGATGGGCACAGTTTCTATAATACGAATAATAGGCTGCATATAATCTTGCACGGTTTTAGAGCCACAATTTTCATCTACAATCAGTGCTGATAAAAGTTGTTTCATATTAACAATTCCAATTATATGATCTTTATCACCATCTATAACGGGGTAGCGAGTATATTGCTCCACGTTCATCAGTTCGAAAACTTCATTTAACGTCATTTCTTTATCGAAACTTACGATTTCCGTCCGAGGTACCATAATTTCTTTGGCAATCCGTTCATCAAACTCAAAAATTTGATTCACTAATTTATATTCGGAAGGATTGATTTCACCATTCTTGTAACTATCTGATAAGATCATTCGCAATTCTTCCTCACTGTGAACCTCTTCACCCTCAGATTGCATTTTCAAGCCAAAGATACTCGTCAAAGCTCTTGCTGAACCATTCAATAATTTGATCACAGGATACATGATGTTGTGAAAAAGTATGAGAGTGCCTGAAAAATTTAAAGTAATTAATTCTGCTTGCTGAATCGCTAATGTTTTTGGTGCTAATTCACCTACCACGACATGTAAAAAAGTAACAACAGAAAATGCAACTATAAAGGATAGAATGGAAGCAGTATTTCCTTCAATACTCAGCATTTCAAAAAGTGGATGTAATAATTTTGCTGCTGTTGGTTCACCAATCCACCCTAAACCTAGTGCTGTAATCGTAATCCCTAGTTGACATGCTGATAAGTATTCATCTAGATGCGTGATCACTTTTTTTGCTTTGTTGGCTTTCTTGTTACCATCGGATATCAACTGATCAACTCGTGTGGGCCTCACCTTTACAATAGCGAATTCAGTTGCTACAAAAAATCCAGTCATTGCAATTAAAATAACAAACAGAACTAAATTACTGGCTATCTCAATGTCCAAATATGGTCTCTCTACGCTGATTTTTCAACGTAGAGAATTCACCTCCCGTTTTCTTACTATTCTAAATTTATAGGAAATCCTATTAAAAAAGCAACTTTAAGGCATCATTAGTTTATTAATTTTTGGTCAAAAATAGAAACAAGTTCATGGTGGTCTGAAGAAATTCCAATCATCTTTTTCATAACATCAAAATATGGTTGACAATGAACGGATAAGATACTTATGCAACCTGTAAAAAACAGTTGGATGGGAAAATCACTTTTCCCATCCAACTGTTTCATAGATTGATTCCTTATTTACTATTTCAAGCCTTATCCCATATTATATGGCTGTAGGCTCTTCCCATTCAAGACGCCAAAAACAAGTAGAAGATATCTGCCTGTAAAGTGAAGCTTCCATCCGTGGGGGTTTTCTTCATCCCCCACTGAACTAGAGGAACGCAAGTGAAAAGCGCCACGTCCTGTGGCAACACCTGAGGGACCAACTCTTGCCCGCCCGAAGCAATCGGACGCATGTGGCAGTTGATCCCCCATCTATCTTTTTTGTTTCTCTCTATATCTTGAAATGGGGATCTTACTGCCCGTTAAAGCGGGATAAAAGATCTTTTGACCCAACTAACACACAGTGTAAGATGAAGAAGATACACCCTTGCGTGAGTTTCACCTTATCTTACTGCTGCAACTGCAAAAAACTCATCATATAAAGCTTGTAAAATAACATTTTCAAACTTCTCTTGTACGCCAAAGGACAAACTTACCTCTGATGAACCTTGATTGATCATTTCAATATTCGCACCAGTTTTTGCGATAGCAGCTGTGGCACGAGCTGCTAAGCCCGTATTGTTATTCATCCCTTCCCCTACAATCACAATCATTGAGAAACCGTGACGGAAGTAAACATCATCAGCATGCAATTCATTATATACACGTTTGACAATACGTTCTTCTTTTTCTGGTGATAATTGATGGCTTCGAATGATGACGGAAATATCATCCAATCCTGATGGTGTATGCTCATAAGAAATATGTTCTTCTTCTAAGATTTGTAGTAATTTACGTCCAAACCCTATTTCTCTGTTCATCAAATATTTACTTACATATAAAATAGAAAAGCCTGAATCTGCCGAAATACCTGTAACAGGTCGATGGTTCTCTTTACGTTTTGAAACTATTTTCGTACCCTCCACTTGCGGATTATTTGTGTTTTTAATATTTACTGGAATTCCCAATTTTACAACAGGCATCAATGCTTCATCATGGAATACAGAAAAACCTGCATAGGATAATTCGCGCATTTCTCTATATGTGATTTCTTGAATTTCTGCCGGATGGTTCACCACTTTAGGATTTGCGCTAAATACACAATCTACATCTGTAAAGTTTTCATATAAATCTGCTTGAACAGCGGCAGCTAAAATGGAACCTGTGATATCAGAACCACCACGATCAAAAGTACGCAATACACCAGATTTTGTATATCCAAAAAATCCAGGAAAAACGATTACTTCTTTCGAATTTTTCAATGAACTTAAATTGTCATAAGCATCAGGTAACGCCATTGCTCGTTCTGGTGCATCGTTCACAATAAGCCCAGCCTCTTTGGGACTAACATATTTCGCATTTACACCAACACTTTTAAAATAAGCGGCAATCATTTTTGCATTATTATCTTCACCGCTTGCTTTTAATGTGTCAAGTAAATATTCCTCACTAACTTTTGAAGCTTCATGAATACGAGCATGTAAATCTGTCGTGATTTCTTCAATAATGGCAAGATCAAGACCTAGACCTTCTGCATTTTCTTTATATCTCGAAACAACCTTTTGTAATTTATCTTCATATTTTTTGCCTGCAATGACCGCTTTTGCTAACTGGATCAATAAGTCAGTCACTTTTATGTCTTCACTAAATCGTTTCCCCGGTGCAGAAACAACAACAATTTTTCGCATAGCATCCGACTTTACAATAGCCACTACTTTTTTGACTTGTTCTGCACTCGCCACAGAAGTTCCACCGAATTTACATACTTTCATCTCATCAGATCCTTACGTTTTATTTATATTAAGTATTTATATTTGTATTTTTATAAGAAACAACTGTTTTTTCACAGTGTACAAATTATCCTGATAATAGTCAATACCTTTAAAGAAACTATTATTATAAGATTCAAAAAAATAATCATAAGAAGTAATGTCCAGTCATTTCTTTTTTATTGATCATTATATCCAAAGTTCTTCAAGCTTGCTCGAAAAGTACCTCTTCCGAATTCGTGGCATCCGCCGACCGAGGGCATCTTGATTTAACTGACGTTTATACACCTGCTCAATCGAGAATAAAGACGTATTCTTCTACTGAATCAAGATAAAAACACCATAAGATTATCATTCTTAGGGTGTTTTTATCAATATTATTTTTATCCTGTGTTAACGGGCAGTAAAACCCCTACATCAAGGTGTAGAGAGATACAAAGTGGGGGACCAACTGCCCATTTGGTTTGGACCAACAAGATGTTGGCCCCTCAGGTGTTGCCACAGGACGTGGCGCTTTTAACCTGAGTTCTTCTAACTCAGTAGGGAATGAAGAAAACCACACTGATAGAAGCTTCACTTTATATGAATTATGCTTTTGTATATACTTTTAGTAATTCTTCGCCTAAAAATTGTAATTGTTCTCCAACTGTGCAAGATGCGATACAAAATTTATGAGCACCGGTTTTCCCCCGCTCTTTCCGCATTTGTTTTTTCACCAAACAGTCTGAACAATAATTTTCTAATAGTTCATCAATTTCCTTGATGATGGTGCTCTGCTCTATCAAATGAAATCACCTCATTTTGCAGTGTTTATCTATTCTACTACCAGTATGTGTTAAAATGCAAGTATCATTTATGCCCTTGCTTAATGACGTCCGAATTTTTTCGACTTTGCTCGAAAAGCTCTTCTTCAAAGTTCTCGACATCCGCCAGTGACTTTGGGGCAACACGATGTTGATTACTCAGGCATCACTATAGGATATGGCTCTTTTAGCCTGAGTTCCACCGTTTCAGCGGAAGTTTATACATCTGCCGAATAGGAAGCAAAATCTCATTCAGCTAGCCAAATCGAATTGGAAGTCTTCTGTACCTGCTATGCTCTCGGTACAAAAAAGATTTGCTACTACCTCTGCGCTTTCGTCGCATAAAACATTTGCTGAATCAAGATAAAATAAAAAATTCTACAGTGGTGGGCGTTTTTTCACTTTCATCGTGTGGGAGTTGAACTAATCAATTTTGGATCCAACATATGCCCCTGTTTATGATCGGCGTTTTGTAGTAAGATCTTACTGTCCGTTAATGCGGGTAAAATGTGGGAGTGATCATGTGATGTTAGAAGTGTATATTGATGCAGCAAGTGCCGGAAATCCTGGTCCTAGCGCTATTGGTATCTTTATAAAAGGTGAAGGCCACCAAGTGAAAATCAGTGAATCCGTTGGCATAACGAATAATCATATAGCTGAATTTATGGCACTTATTCGAGGATTACAAGAAGCTGCCAAGCTATCAACAGGAATCATTTCTGTGCGCTCTGATTCAAAAATTGTCGTAGCTTCGATTGAAAAGGAATTTGTAAAAAATGAAGAATATAAACCCTATTTAAACCAAGCATTACAGTTAATCGAACCATTTGAATTATTCTTTATAAAATGGATTCCAGACTCTCAAAACAAAGCAGCAGATGCCCTTGCGCGAAAAGGGATTCAAAAAGGAAAATATAAAAATAAGTAAGCAGGATCAAATTTTACTTTATGCAAGATTTCGTCAAGTTATTTTCACTTCTTCAAAAACTACTATTATTAATTCTGTCCATTTTTTGTTTAACAATTAAGAAGGGAAAATGTTTTTCAGAACCTCTTTTATTCGTCAACTTAAGCTTGATACAAATGCCTACTTTTATGCCTAAACTGAAGAGTCGCGCAGTGGAGGAGTTCTTCATTCCCCACTGCGTATTCATTGAAGCAAATCATCGTACTTTTACTCACTTATTTTTTCTTCAATCATTAATTTTTTTCGATTATTCAAGAATATTCATTAACGCACCGATGGCTCCGCTGAAACCATGATCTTGCAAAAAAACCGGTGTTTTCTTTTTTAATATCGTATAATGAGAAATTATCTCTCGTAATTTATCATTATTATCTAAAGTTGTACCGATATAAATAATATGCTCCGTATCCCGCTGTTCTGCTAATTGAATACTCAGTGTAGTAATGACTTCACCGACCAAACCTTGCACAGTTGCCAAAACATCTTCAGGCTCATATTTTATGACTTCTTTTATTCCAACTTTTCCAAAATTACTAGCTGTTAATGTTGGTTTCAGCTCAGCTGGCGTATCCATACCTTGGTAAATATCCTGCACCAATAAATCAATACCATGACGTTTGCCGTTTTTGGCAAGTTGAAGAACTTCTTCATAATCATGAATACCTGTTATCAATGATGCAAGCCCAATTAATGTGCCCCCACCAACACCTGTTCCCCCAACTCTCATATGTTTTTCAGTATCCATATAATGTATAGACGTTCCCGTACCAATATTCGTAATGATGCTTTTTTCAAAAAGATGGCCTTCTTTTTCTAGCTGGTACCGGACTCCTTTGAGTGTTGCCTCGAACTCTACTAGATAATGAACAGAATCGACCATATCTAACATCATCTTGATTTGTTCCGTTCGACCACCCGTTAACCCAATTTCACGTATATCATATTGATGAATCCAATTTAAAACAGCTGATAAGTCACTGGATGGAAAATGTTGTAATTGGAGTTCATGCTGATCATTTAAATATGCCAACTTTGTAAGCGTTCCTCCAGCATCTATTCCAATTGTCTTTGTCATACAAATCTGCCCCTTTTTAATCGCCACTAACACTTTAATCCGTTATAACTGAATGTGCAATTTGTTTTAAAAATGATTGTCCCCTGTTTTTTTATTACGCTGATCCGTAATACCAAAACAATATTTTTTAAAATGAAAATTCACACAGTAGAAGTGTTTTTCATCTCCCATTGTGTGTATGTTGAACCAATCGGACATTTACAGACAGTCGTTCCCCACCTATCCCCTCTTTTTGCTGGAGTTTTGATGTGAATGCCTTATGCCCGTTACTGTAGAATCCATTTTTGATTTCATACCAAGGATATGGATCATCCACTAGAAATCGAAAATAGTTTGCTTGAATTCACATTTTAGACAAATTAAATTTTACCCATTATAGCATAATAGACAATCTTTGAAAATGCTTTCAAAAATGAATATAAGAAATATATAGACACCTTATCAATTTTGCAGAATAATAAGAGTATACATTATATTTATTTTTTGAGGTGACTATGCACAATATGAATACATTAAATAATAATGAGGAAAAAAAGGCAAGAATTGCAAAGGAAAGAGAGCTAGTACTTTCAAAAGCTCAAAATAGTCTATCAACTATTTTCTACTTTAATTTAGAGGAAACTTATAAACATGAACGCACCATACGCACATTACAAAGAGGGGCAAAATTAGAATTAGATAATCGTCGTGATGAAATTATTGTAAAATATGGTTTACACATCATTGGTAAAATCCCCAAAGACTTCATACAAGAAATTTCTGAATCATTAATGAGAAGTCATAGTTATCAAGTAACCGTCTTAAATATACTGGGACGAGATGGTATGGATTATCAAACAACAACTGTCATTGATAATAATGAAGAAAAAATATTGAAGCACCTAGGTGTTGAAATCTTAATCGAATTTCCAATGGCTTAAAGTTTTTTTATAAATATCTATTGTGCTGATAAAGCGAAGTCTCCTATTTAAAGTCTCAACATACTACGCTTTTCAAGATGAAGCCAGTAAAATAACACTCTTTTTAAATGAACGATCTCGAGCATAGCAATTGCCCTAAAAGGTTATTTTTTATCTTTTAGGGCAACTTTTTTTGGATAAATAGAATAACACTCTTTTACACAAGAACCCATCGTTTTTTCACCTCAAACACGTAAAAAAGTTAACATCATCATAACAGATCATGTGTTTTCAATGATTACCTCTAAATCAGCAGTATGTGAAAGTAGTTTTCCTAAAAAGATTGAGTATGATGGGTAGATTTGATTTTCTATTTTGCTAAATTTGATATACGATATAGTTAATGTTTTATTTTGAACGGAGGAAGTTTTCATTGAAACATCAAAAAGAATTATATAAAGAAGCCATGACCGTTTTAAAAGCAACAAGTCGTACTTTTTTTATCCCTATAACATTTTTAGAAAAAGAATTAAAAACTACCGTTGGAACAGCCTATCTGTGTATGCGTGCCATTGATGAAATTGAAGATGACGAAAAATTACCGAATACTATAAAAGCCGAATTATTACATGCAACGAGTCAATTATTATTGAAACCTTTTGACCGTAATGCCTATTTGAAATTATTAGAACCCTATAGACATCAATTACCTGAAGTAACATTAAGACTAAGCGATTGGTTAGCTCTTTGCCCAGAAGGAATTCGAAATACTGTTGCTTCTTCAACAAGTGAGATGGCAGACGGTATGGCAAAGTGGGCATCGAAAGGTTGGCATATTCAGACAAAAGAAGATCTAGATGAATATACCTACTATGTTGCAGGTCTTGTCGGTACTATGCTTTCAGATATATGGCTTTGGGGAGCAGGTATTAAAACCGACCGCGAACTAGCAATTGGTTACGGTCGTGGATTACAAGCCGTAAATATTTTGCGTAATCAATCAGAAGATAAAGAGCGTGGAGTGCAATTTATTCCAGATGGTTGGACACGCAATGACTTGTTCCAATATGCAGAAGAAAATTTGGCGAAAGCAGATCAATACAATAAAAGTATTTCAAAGCGAAGCATTTTAATGTTTTGTAAAATCCCTCTAGCATTGGCTCACAAAACACTTGATACGATGCGCAAGGGAAACGACAAAATGACACGTAAAGAAGTTGAACAAACGGTTGAAGAAATTACATCTGAATAATTATGTCCCCTTTTATCAAGATATAAAATCTTCTAAAACAAGCGAAAAGCAGTTGGAGCAGTGATCTTCCTCCAACCGCTTTTTTTCATTGGAATTTGTGATAGTTACAGGATCATAGGGTATTGTTAACTTTTTCAATCACCCCATCATAACTCGATATCATGATGACCACACTTTGAATCGCACTCAAAACCTGAATCCACAATTTATTGTGGAGTAACCTCTCTTTGATTTAATCACTCCCAGATGAAGGATAATGATTACTTGTCACATACTCGCATAGTCTACGAAAATGATTGATAAATTGATCATCCGCTTCTTTTGTTCTTTTTTTAGGTCCCTTTGTTCGTCCACCTATTTGACGGATTTTTTGATTAATATGACGTGAATATAAAAGTTGATCGATATTATGAGATGTGTACTGTAGGCCATTTTGATTCATCACATAGCCACCTTTAGCTAACACCATTGCGGCAAGTCCATAATCTTGAGTAATTGCAATGTCTCCTTTTTGTATTTGATTGACTAATGCAAAATCAACCGCATCTGCCCCTTTAGATACCATTACTGTTTGTACCCCTTCTATTTCAAATTGATGTGAGGTATCACAAAAAATAATCACCTTCAATTGAAATTCTTTTGCAATTTGAATGATCTCTTTAACGACAGGACATCCGTCTGCATCTATACATATTTTTGACATCTGTCTTACCTCCTACATACTAACTTTTCTCAGTTTTAACCTAACATGAAAATGCTGAATTGTTACAATTTTATTGCTTTTAAGGTGAATTTTCTATTAATTTTGTATTTTTATAATATTAATTGATTGTAAATTCACATAACTATGTCTAAAATACACTTATATGCATCAATTTCATAAATCCACTTATATTCTAAAAACACGAACATTTCAAATAAAATCTTCTTTAATATTCAGATTTTATATTTTACAACAGATGGTACTTCCGCAGGTTTGACGGTTGCCCCCTCGGTCCAATCTATCGTTGAACCCAAAGCTATTATCACAGGACATAGTACACGATAGCTTTATTTTTAACCTTTCTACGAGGTTTTTCAGTTCAAGCTTTTCTGGCAGACGTCTGAATGAGCTTCACTGCATCAGCATCGTACGAAGAAAATACGCATGGATTTTAGGGATTTGCCGTCTTTCACTACACATCTATCAAAATTGGATATCACTAAACGTTCGTATTTTCAGATGAATTTTGTGTTATGAAATGGATTCATATCATAAATAAAAATTCATGGAGGGTCTTCATAATGGTCACAGCGATGTCAGATTCACAAAAAGTAGCAACTGAATATATTGATACAGTATATAACAATCTTAAAGAAAAACATGGTCATGAACCTGAATTCTTACAAGCGGTAAAAGAAATTCTTTACTCTTTAACTCCAGTTTTTGCACAACGTCCTGAATATATGGAAGCAAGTCTTTTAGAAAGAATCGTTGAGCCAGAACGTGTCGTAAAATTCCGTGTATCCTGGGAAGATGATCATGGTAAAATCCAAGTAAACCGTGGTTATCGCGTACAATATAGCTCTGCAATTGGTCCTTATAAAGGTGGTCTTCGCTTCCACCCCTCTGTAAATGAAAGTATTATCAAATTCCTAGGCTTTGAACAGATCTTTAAAAACTCATTAACAGGTCAACCAATCGGTGGCGCCAAGGGTGGTTCAGACTTTGATCCAAAAGGTAAATCAGATGCTGAAATCATGCGTTTCTGCCAAGCATTTATGACCGAATTACACAAGTATATCGGACCAGACGTTGACGTTCCAGCTGGTGACATCGGCGTGGGAGCACGTGAAATCGGTTTCTTATTTGGACAATATAATCGTATCCGTGGTGCATATGAACCTGGTGTGATCACAGGCAAATTACCACGTTTTGGTGGTTCGTTAGCTCGTAAAGAAGCAACTGGATATGGCTGCGTTTACTTCGTACAAGAAATGTTAAAAGAAATTAATCTATCATTTGCTGGGGCAACTGTTGTTGTATCGGGTTCTGGTAATGTTTCAACATATGCGATTGAAAAAGCACAACAACTAGGTGCGAAAGTCGTTGCATGTTCTGATTCAAATGGCTATATTTATGATCCAAATGGTATCGACTTGGATACAGTGAAAGAAATTAAAGAAGTACAACATGGTCGTATTAAAGAATATGTTGAAACTCATTCAAATGCAACTTATACAGAAGGTTGCCAAGGTATCTGGGCTATTCCTTGTGATATTGCCCTTCCATGTGCGACACAAAATGAAATCAACGAAGAAGCAGCAAAAACCCTTGTCAAGAATGGTGTCAAAGCTGTTGGTGAAGGTGCCAATATGCCTTCCACACTTCAAGCGATTGACGTTTATTTCGCAAACGATGTATTGTTTGCTCCTGCTAAAGCTGCAAATGCAGGAGGTGTAGCTGTTTCAGCTTTAGAAATGGCTCAAAATAGCATGCGCCTATTCTGGACGTTTGAAGAAGTAGATCAAAAATTACATGTCATCATGACATCCATTTACAATAACTGCGTGAAGGCTGCCAAAGAATTTGGTCATGAAGGAAACCTGTTAATTGGTGCAAATATTGCTGGCTTCCTAAAAGTTGCAGATGCAATGATTGCTCAAGGTGTTATCTAATCAGTCTGTAACCTTTAGGCAAGGTATTGCACAGGTTTCATTCGTTTAGTTTGCTAAAAACTTATACCAAAACATACTTCTGTTAGTAACTCTAAAAGCGCGAATGGGTGCCGTTCACTCACTATTCGCGCTTTTTTCGATGACGCTACATATTTATCCTGTTTTTTTCTAATCAATACATCTGTTAAATTATATTCTACTCCAACCACGCGTGTTGATGATCCAATTTTCTCCATAAAGATAGGGAGAATTCGTTGATTTCCGCTACGGCTTGCACGACTCATGCGGGCGAGCGCTGAGCCGCTTCCTTCGCTTGCGCTCCGTGCAGGGTCTCAACTGTCTCGCTTTTCCCGCGGGAGTCAAGCAAGCCGCAGCGAAGATCTACATAAATGGAACGAAAAATACATGTTTTTTTAAGAATTATATCAAAAATATTTCCTAATTTCTGCCTAATCAACACGCCTGTACTCCAACGAAACTTTCACACTTTTAGAAAATGTTATACCTTGAACTTTGAGATGGGGGTCTTACTGCTCGTTAAAGCGGGATAAATTTGTCATTTTCAGGTGTACTGATTATCTAATGTTGTCCATGAAAATAGGAAGAGCTTGCTCGTTTTGTCTTTTATCATATTGAGCTATCACTTAACTGGAATAATTTCTTTAGTAGGTTTAAGTTGTCATTTTTAATTATAACTTCATACATTATCTGAAATATTTTACTTTACAAAATATACGATTTATAATGAAAATAATTCGTGCTACGTAATAAAGTGAAGCTTCCATCAGTGGTGGTTTTCTTCATCCCCCACTGATGGTTAGCTAAACCAATCGGACTTTTACAGGCACATCCCCCATCTCTCTTTCTCGTTTTTCTCTCTATCTTGAGATGGGGTCTTACTGCCCGTTGAAGCGGGATAAAAGGAGGGCTTTTACTTGATCGATCATGTACTAAAACGGAAAGATGTTCCTGTTGCTGAAACTTGGGATTTAACAGATCTTGTACCAAATGAAGAGGCATACAATGAGGGAATCCAACAAATCATTGAAGACGCGAAAACATTCAATGACAAATATCAAGGCCATATTACTGATGCACAACAGATTGTCAATGTCATCACGGACTATGAAGCTTTAATCACATCTATAATCCCATATGATGCATTTATGTCCCTAGACCTTGAAACAGATCAAACAAATGATGCTGCACAAATTCGTGCAAGTAAATTTGGTACAGTTTCCTCCCAAATCGCTAGTTTAGTATCATTTGTACACAGCGAAATTCTACAATTACCTGTAGAATCATTGGAAGAAGCTATTAAACTGGCACCGACTTATACACATTACATCAAACGCTTAATCAACAAAAAAGCTCATCAATTGCATCCAGCAGTGGAAAAAACGTTAGCCGCACTTGGCTCTACATTTGATGCGCCATATGGTTTATACAATACAACCAAATTAGTAGATATGAAATTTGAAAATTTCACTGTTGATGATAAAAGCTATCCGCTTAGCTACAATCTTTTTGAAGGTGATTGGGAATTAGAATCCGATACTGCCATACGTCGTGAAGCCTTTAAAGCTTTTTCTAAAAAGTTGGCAGACTATCAACATACAACGGCGAAAACGTATAATACGCATGTACAAACTGAAAAAACAATCGCTACTTTACGTGGTTATGAATCAGTCATTGATTATTTGCTATTTGATCAAGAAGTGGACCGTGATTTATATAATCGTCAAATTGATATCATTATGAAAGATTTAGCACCGCATATGCGTCGTTATGCAAAACTTCTTCAAAGGGAACACGGTTTAGACAAAATCACTTTTGCCGATTTAAAAATTTCACTTGATCCAGATTATGAACCATCTGTCACAATTGAAGAATCACGCAACTATATGAAAAAGGCTCTAGGTGTCATGGGAGAAGACTATTTAGAAATGATCGATAGTGCATTTGATGATCGCTGGATTGACTTTGCTAATAATGAAGGAAAATCTACGGGTGCGTTTTGTTCTAGCCCATACGGATCTCATTCTTATATTTTAATTTCTTGGACACAACGTATGAATGAAGTATTCGTATTAGCACATGAACTTGGTCACGCAGGTCATTTTAGAAATGCACATAAATATCAATCATATTTTAACAGCGAAGCTTCTACGTATTTTGTAGAATCTCCATCCACTATGAATGAGATGTTGATGGCCAATTATTTACTAGAACATTCAGATGATCCCCGTTTTAAACGTTGGGTTATTTCAACAATTGTTGCTCGTACTTACTACCATAACTTTGTTACACATCTGTTAGAGGCTGCTTATCAACGCAAAGTATATGAACTCATAGATGCTGGCGAAAGTGTCAACGCAACGATTCTAAACCATTTAAAACGTTCTGTTTTAGAGGAATTCTGGGGAGAAGATGTAGAGATAAATGAAGGGGCTGAATTGACTTGGATGCGTCAGCCACATTACTACATGGGCTTATATCCTTATACGTATAGTGCCGGTCTTACTATTTCTACTCAAGTATCACAACGGATTTTACATGAAGGTCAACCTGCTGTAGATGATTGGCTAAAAGTACTGCAAGCAGGCGGTACGAAAACACCTGTCGAATTAGCACAAATGGCTGGCGTTGACATTTCAACGGATAAACCTCTTCAAGATACAATTGCTTTTATCGGCACATTGATCGATCAATTAGAAGAGTTGACTGAAGAAATTTATCAAGCCAAATAGTAAGCCCTATCTTGTACTAAAAAATACTGTGAACAAAATTGGTCATCAAAAAAGTACAATTCAAACATTCATTTGAATTGTACTTTTTACTTTTAGAACATTTTTGTTTTCTTTCGCTAAATACTATACTCACTACTTCTTGGTGATATTTCGTACTTGGCGGTTTTTAGTCCATAAACCAACAATCATTAACAATACCACGCTGACGATCGGTATAATATGTTCCATCATTGGGAATGTAAAGTCAACAAGTCGATGTCCATACTTATCTTCCACGATCATGGTTCCTGCAGTATAGGCAATCAATAGCGCGCCAACCCAAATAAGAATCGGAATTTTTTCCATTAATTTAATAATAATTTGGCTACCGAATATAATTAAAGGGATACTAACTAGTAAACCTAGTGCTACAAGTCCAATATGACCATTCGCAACACCTGCAATTGCTAAGACATTATCTAAACTCATAACAAAGTCTGCAACTATAATGGTGCGAACTGCGGCAAATAAGCTACTACTACTTTTAACATCTGGATCACCTTCACCAGATCTTAGCAAGTCAAATGCAATATAGAATAACAATAAACCACCGACAACTTTGACAAATGGTATTCCTAAAAGCCAAACTGCTATAAAAGTTAAAAGAACTCGTAAAATAATAGCGCCAGCTGTACCAAGAAGAATAGCCTTTTTACGTTGACCTTTTGTTAAATTGCGGCAAGCAAGAGCAATAACAACTGCATTATCCCCACTTAATACGATATCTAACAAAATAATTGAAGCTATTTTTGCTAGGAATTCTGCTTCCATTTCTTCTCCTACTTTCTAAAGTCCTATCCTTGTACTATTCTACTCTTTTCCTCTAAAATGAAAAAGGGAAAACTATTTTTTAGAAAAAAATTTGTGATTGAATCCATTTCATAATGCAAAATTCAGATAAGAAATGCGAACGCTGAATAAGCCTCCTTGAACTAACACCGCACGAAGGAAATGCGCATGCATTTTCGAGGAGCCGCCGTCTTCTGCTCCACAACTATCAAAATTAGTGATGATTAAATATTCGCATTTTTTAAGAAGAAAATGATCTATGAAATTGATTCATTTATACTTTTTCTTTTATTTAATCAGTTTACGATTCACGTTTGTTTTTTATTCTTCATTACCTATAACTTTCTGAATCGTATAATGAATCTATTGATCGAATTCAGGTCAAATAAGTATCCATCTTCAAGATTTTGTTTGTGAATCTTACTGGATAGAAACTACTTTCCATAGGCAAATAAAGAGTGACCCATTATTTTATTTGAACTATTGATTGAGTAGCTTGTATATCTTAAAAGTTGATGATTTCTAAAAACTTGACGATCTTAAAGCAGATAAAGTGGGGGCACACGATCGTTTTTTCGTCCACAAGTCCGCCGCATTCACTGGAACAACCAGTTTTTATGGGCAGCAGATACTTATTCTCCACTTATTTACCTACTTATAGTGGAGCTGTTGTCTTACTACTTGGTTAATACGAGAGGAAGAGGTTGAAGCATAACGGAACAAACACACCTTATAAATCCTAGCTTTCAAATAATGTCCTTCAAATCAATTGTTTAATTATTCTTTCTCCATATTATTTATGATGTTTATGTTGTGTTAAAACTACAATTTTATAAGAGGTTGCTACTGCATAACCTATTAGAACAATATATAAGAAATATCTTTGCATTTGATTGAGAAAGATAATATACGTAATACATATCACTAATATCGTATACATGAATAGATCAAACCAAATTTGACGTTCTTTATCTTCCATGACAAATCACCTTCCGCAAAAGGATTCATTATTCATAGCTATTGATAAATTCGACAATATGCATTCAAATTTCCTCTAAATAATGAGCATTTTTAGATTTTGTACATAATCTTCATATATACTTAATATGACATTAACATTTTCCAATGGAGGAGTGTTTTAATGAAACCAAAACTTTTAATTATACGCGATATCAAAAAGGATATCATCAACAAATTAGCTGAGCATTTTGAAATTGATTACCAGCCTTCGTGCTCAAGAAAACAATTACTGATGTCGCTACAAGAAGCTTATGCCTTACTAAACTATGGGATAAAAATAGATGAAGAACTCATTCAACATGCTCCTAATTTAAAGCTTGTTAGCAATATCAGTGTTGGCTATGATAATTTTGATACGGATGTCATGAAAAAGGCTGGAATTATCGGGACACATACTCCCTATATTTTAAATGATAGTGTTGTAGATTTAACATTTGGTCTTATGCTAAGTGCTGCTAGAAGGATTAGCGAACTTGATGCCAAGATCAAAAAGGGACTCTGGACAGTAAAAGATGATGTAAATTATTACGGATTAAATGTTCACCACAAAAAGTTAGGTATTATCGGTATGGGACGTATCGGCGAAGATTTAGCTAGACGAGCAAAACTAGGCTTTTTAATGGATGTTAGCTATTATAATCGTCGAAAAAAACCTGAATTAGAAGAACAACATATCTATTGGAAACCTTTAGAAAAATTACTCGCGGAATCTGATTTTATTGTTATGTTGACACCACTCACTGCGGAAACCAAAAATATGATCGATGCATCGAAATTTAAACAAATGAAAAATACCGCTGTATTTATTAATATGTCGAGGGGTGCAACTGTAGACGAAAAAGCTATGTACTTTGCACTGAAAAATAAAGAAATTTATGCAGCCGCTTCAGATGTATTTGTTCAAGAACCCATTAATATGGATAATCCTCTACTCCAATTAGAGAATTTTACGGCGGCACCCCATATCGGTTCCGCAATCCATGAGACAAGAGATGACATGGCGCAACTTGCTGCTGAAAACATTATTGAAGTGTTGATCCATGGAAAAAAGCAAAATGTAGTACCTGAATTACAGATACTTTTAAAATAAAGTGAAACTTCCATCCATGGGGTTTTCTTCATCCCCACTGAATTAGAGGAACTCAGGTTAAAGGCACCACGTCCTGTGGCAACAACTAAGGGACCAACATCTTGCCCGTCCGAACCAATCGGACGCATACGGCAGTTCTTCCCATACCTATCTTTCTTATTTTTTTTAGATGGGGTCTCACTGCCCGTTAACGCGGGATAATCTTAATATTCACCATCAAAACCATAGCTATTGGTCTCTTTGTTTTAAACAACATCAAATTGTATTGTATACTTATTAGGAAAGACATATTGTTCATAAGATTTTTAGACAAAGGATGTAGCATAATGGATGTAAATAAAAACTCAGGTAAAAACCCTAGTGTACTTACTGAAGATGAATTAGCTGTCTATGAATTTGCGCTTCGAGATGAATTTAATGGGATGCATATTCCCCCAGAAAAACAGGAATATTATCTTGAAAAAATCCTCAAAGCAGATGAAGAAGGCATATTGCATCTAAGAAAAAAGGGCGCCATTGCGATTTCTAGAGAAGTTGTCAATGAAGGAAATATATTCGGAGCATAATGAATCGTTTTTTAAAGAAAGGTCGCTGTACTACTAATGACAGTAATACATCGATCTTTCTTATTTTAGTCCTTAATCATTCTCGACTCAATCTTTTAACGATTGAGAAAACGTTATGATCCTAAAACGATCATACAGATTCTTTTTTTCTGTATAGCGCTGCGTCATTGTTATCATATCGTAGAAAATGTGATGAAGAACAATACACCAAACGCTAGACAAACTATTAATAGTAAAAATGTTGGGATGAAAATCGTAAAAAATGCTTTCCAATTTGAAAATCGATGTGCGACTGCCACTCCAGCGACATTAATAATAAATGTCCAAACTGAAATAATGATAGCTATAAGAAATGAAATAGCTGAAATTCCTATCATAACATTTGAAGTTACATAATTTGTATCAAAAAAAGTTTGTGGTGAATTGGCCATCCACACAATCATAAATGGTGTAATCGCGATGGTTGGTATAAATAACGCACTTTTCACTCTTAAAATATCTTCAAAGCTACCTTTGCCTCCAAAGATTTTACCAACAAGCCAAGTAATAACTGTGCTTATTAATACAGTAAATATACCTATAAAAGGTCCCGATAAAATACAAGCCATTAGCAATAGCCATGTGGCATAGAAAGGATACAGCTTTGTACCTTCTAAACACACAATGCTACTTGCTATACCGCCTAGTAAAATAAGGAAAATTGTAAATGACCATTTTTTTTGATTGATTAAATATTGAGCAGTCCTTTTGGGATGCCACCATATTGAAAAAAATGGTTGGATTTCATACTCGTGATGATGATCTTGAGGTAAATTCATTAAATCTTTAATCTCTCCTTTTAGTATAATCTATCGTTTAACGAAAATAATCTGCGACCATGAGCTTGTAGATTAAATTTATAACAATACTTCATTGAAATAGGGTCCTATATGTTCAATATAAAGATTTGCATCTTCTTTTGAGTTTAATGTCAAAAGTGTACGTTGACCATCTACTTTAAAAGTAACACCTATTTTATACCGATCTAACTTTTCTTGAACTTGTTCTTTTGTGAGGATGTGGAAATGTTCAAGAATGCCAATTTCAAGCAGATCAAATGGTTCTCCTTTTGTATTCACTGCATATATTTTTTCGATTTTTTGCGTTTCTTTTGAAACAAGAATTTGACTGACACGGAATTTATTTTTCAAAATGTTCATCCACTTTCTTTTTTCTTATCCATTTGCTTTTGTACTTTAGAAAAATGATTTTAGTGTTCATTCATCTACTCTTTTGAAAATTACATGACCAATTGATTTCCACATGGGTCTACTCGCTTTTCGCACGATAATTGAACCCTACTCCAATCGAATGATAGTCTTAAAGCAATCAAGAGAGGAAGAAGCCTCTTACCATGTGAAGTTTTACTTTAATCCGGCCAAGGAAAATCATTTTGATAATATTCTTCTTTTAAACGCCTCAAATCAAAACTCCATTTTTCAATTGCATTTGCATATCTTTTTTGATCTTCTTCTCTTCCCATTTTTAGTCTGATTCTTTTATGTAATTCATTGACTGTTGCTTGTAAGCCATACTCTTTCATAAATTCCAGTAAAGCTGCCCAGCGTTGTTCATCTGTACGGTTCGTTATTTGATAACCAAAGTTCCGAAGCTCACTATAATGAGGATGCCGATATCTATAATCTTTAAGGCTCATATATTGAGTCTTTTTTCCAATATTATAGTGGTATCCAAATTCTTCTTTAAAAAATTTTTTCAAAATACTTTGTACCATTTCTATTTTCAATAAGTCAATACATAGCTCTTTCTCATGAAAAAGCTTCATCATTGAATATAAGCAACTTCTGTCTTTTTTATATAAGTACAGTTTATATAAACTATAAAATCTTTTGGCATAATAATTCTCATCTTTATTGTAAAAAAACTGAAATTGTTCGTTGTCTTGATGTTCTTTTATCTTATTGTAATAGATTATGTATAAAAGAATATTTAACGCATCTTCATCATTATATGAATATAATCTATTAGAGCGTATAAGTTCATCCAATAAATGTTTAATCATATCTTTCATTTTATCAGAATGGTAGGCAAATAGGATTTTTCTGACGGACTGCGATTGTGCTGTTACAAATAATTGGTGAAAGAATAGATAGTTCTTTTTTATCTCTCTTTTAATGACTCTTTTTTGATAATAATCAAAAAAAGCGAATGCATCACTGAGAATTTGCATCAATTCCTTGACATATCCTTCTATTTGCTCTTCTTTCACAGCCAGTTTAAGGAGTTGTTTGATCAGTTCTACTTTGTCATCATTGGTAATTTCATCTTCGCATAATAAAACAGTTATGATGCCAATGACAGTTGTCCTCTGTTGTTTCACATTCAATTCTTTTAACAGTAATTCTCTACTGCTATTCAAATCTAAGTTTACCTTTTTTAAAGTTTCTACATTTTCAAGTAAAGCTGAGATTCTCTCTTTTAACTTATGAATTTGATGTACTTGATTGTCGTTTTCAATTTCTAAAATTTTGATTCTTTTGCTATAAATACTCTCCATTTCCCATAAACCCTGTTTAAGCTGTATGACAATCGATTCTAGTAGATTTTCTTTTGTTCCCAATACATCACCTCATTAAGAGTTTTATTATGCTGAATATACCCTTTAGAACAACGGTTTTTTTAAGAACTTCTGAAAACTAACGATAGATAATGCAAGAAAATGTCATCTATTTTTTTCTATTTCTGACATTATTCTATTATTCGACAAAATAAGCGATTCTCCTTTTTAATCAGGATTTTTTTGATAATATGTCGAACTACATCCGATTGACTATTACGAGGATAACGATGAATTTATAATTCCCCCTAACACTTGACTTCATAGTGTTTGGTCTTTATAAGCTTGTACTCCATAATAAAAGTACTAATCTCATATAAATGACACTGGAACTGTATAAAGTAAAACTTCACACAATGGAAGATTCTTTACTCTACTGCACATCAGCTAAACCAATCAGACTTTCACAGGCAGTCTGCTCCCCACTCAGCCCATTTTTACTGGAGTCTTGAAAGAGGAGGGCACTGCCTATTAAGGAATAATTTATGCAGCTAGTCGATAAGATAAAATTCTCTTTGTATCACTTAGCGTACTACAACAGCATATTTTAAAGCATTATAGGCGCGTTCAAATTCATATTTGTTTACCCAATATTCACCTTTGTTATTTGGATCTATAACCTTGTAACGTTTTGTCTTACTACTATAGCCGGCCAATGTCATCACATGAAGATTATCAACCATTTTAACGTTTTTCCCGGCAGAACCCATATTCCATTTTGTCCATTTAGGTTTTGAGAAATTCAAAGTGACATATACGACAATTGGATTGCCATTAGCAAGCTCTTGACGTAAAGTACTTACAGATGCACCTGAAATATCTTTGACCGTATTACTATATTTCTTTCCATACTTCGTTAAAGGCTTTGGAAAAATAGATTGAAATACACCATCAATAGAATGGTATGGAGAACCAGCGAAACCCTTAAACGGATTACGTGTAGTCTTTGGCATATTATTCAAGAGTTTTTTATAGCTCGTCTTTTTAGCATATCCCTTGTAACGTAACGCTTGTAACAGACTTGCACCTTCACATCCAAAAGGGGCGTAAACCGGTTTTAGCTGATTGATATAAGGTACATTTAAGGAAATGGCTTTCTTGTCACCACTTGTTTTATAAATAAATTTTTTAGTCAAAAGTTTTCCTGAAATCCAACCATATGTTGAACCGATTTTTATTTTATACCAATAGACTTTATCCTTATTTTGTTTACGAACAACAGGTTTAATCGTTGTGCCTTTTTTGAGCGTTTTTAAAATTTTATGATTTGTTCCAATTCCCGAGCGCACATGACTATTCACTTTTAAAATATATTCATTTGATACTTTTTCCGATGCCGATGCAGCTTGTGCGGTTAATGGCTGTACGATATTGGCAAGACTTGCCGCCAATAATGTTGCACTTAATGCTGTAACAGCCAGCAATTTCCTGCTATTTTTTGTCCTTTTTAATAGCAACTGAAAACCCTCTTTCTACGGTTTTATTCTCCTTTTTCCACTTCATATTCAGTGATCCAATCACTATAGCTTCCTGTATACAATTGCACATTTTGATAATCCATTTCTTTTAAAACGGCATAAAGTGGTGATGCTGTTACACCGCTT
Organism: Rummeliibacillus sp. SL167; assembly: GCF_007896505.1. Lineage (NCBI taxonomy): Bacteria > Bacillati > Bacillota > Bacilli > Caryophanales > Caryophanaceae > Rummeliibacillus > Rummeliibacillus sp. SL167. The sequence goes on from NZ_VCBM01000001.1 coordinate 1,504,484, forward strand.
CCGCAGTATACAGTAATAGGTTCATCTTTAGATACAACTTCTAGCAGACTATCATTAGGTGCTAAGTACCCTTTTGTTTTTAACTGTTCCCAATCATAATTTAGTGCTCCTGGAATATGCCCCGCTACTTTATCGATTGGTTCTATTTCCCCTTTATAACGATTATGCGCTCTTGCATCTAGTAATGTACGTTTTACTTTTCCTTCTACAATATCCTTTACCCCATTACGATCTGTATATAAATGGTCTTGCCAGTCGATTTCTAATGAAGTCGTTTTCACTTTTGACTTCTCATTCGATGTTTTAAAACCAGCTTGCTCTAATGCTTGATAGCCTTCTTGAACAACTTTTACATTCTTGAATCCACCATATTGCAGCATCCACCAAGCTCTTGTTGCAAATGGTGCGCCACCTTGATCATAGATGAGAATATTTTGTTGTTGTTGTAAGCCGCTTCTCTCAAAAAGTGCCTTTAGCTGCTCTTTATCAGGCATTGGATGCCTACCTGCCGCTTTGTTCATATCAGATAAATCTTTTTCTAAATCCCAATAGACAGCTTGATCGATATGACTGTTTTCAAACAGATGATGCCCTTCTGCTGAATCCTGCAAATTAAAACGTGCGTCAATCCATTTATACGCATACTGGTTGTTCAATTCTAAATCTTTTACTGAAACGAATACATTTCCCATTAATTTTTCACTCCATTCATTAATGATTCATAGATTAACTTCCATTCATCCAATTTACTGCTTTCTTGAAGCAATGATCTCTCTGTTTCAATTTGTTCAATCGCTTGTTTACTAATGTACAAACGTAATTCTTCTGCTTCTTTCGTAATCACATCTTCTGACCATTTTTTCATCCGTTCAGCTTGCTCATCTAGATAGGATTTTGCAGCTGGCTTTGTTAATTCTTCAAGTGCTTCACGCAATTGAATACTATCCCCTTTTTCAAAGAATGATTTACTATTTTTGAAATAGGATTTGACAGATTCATAAGGTTTTGTACTTGTAAAAGGACCTGTAAACTCTAATATGGCTGGTTCTTCAACCTCAAATGGCATAAATGAAAAACTTGCATTGAGATCCTTTAATTGTTTTGTATCATAAACATAATGCTCTTGAATTTTTTTCAAAATAAATTTAGCTAAACGGAAGTTTGTAACACGCATTTCTTGTTCAAAGTCAAAACTTAAACTTGCTAATACTTCTTTCAAGGCAATATCTAACGCAACTGATGATGATTTCGAAGCAAACGTCGTTGGATTATAGCCCTCTTTAAAGAAATCTGGATAACGATAGTAAACTCGTTGTAAAACATAGTACACTAGTTCACTCAATTCTTGCCATGCATCTTTTTCGATCGTTTGTGCCGCAGAGTACATAAAATGAGTATGGATATATTGCTCTAATTTTGCTAATTCAGCAAGCCGTTTTTCTTTATCCTTTAAATTTTCTTCTGTATGTTGGATCAGCATCCGTAAGCGTTCTTGTGCTTTTTCTGTTTCTTCCACTAAAGCCTGTACGGCAAGTGCTGTCAGTTCTTCAGATAAAAAGTGATGGAAATTCTCTTCAAACATTGACATACCTGAATCTAACGCTTTTTCTTCAACTTTTTCTTGCAATGCCAGTATGCTTGAAACGCCGAATAATCTTGGTTTACGAATACCAAAACGTTGTAATTCCTGTTTTACATATGTTTTCACATCTTCTGCTTCCTCATTATTGGAGGCAAGGTCAATGGCATTGACAACAAAGAACATTTTATCGAGTTCAAAGGCATCTTTGACACGCCCTAACTGGATTAAAAATTCACGGTCTGCTTTTGCAAATGCATGGTTATAGTAAGTTATAAATAAAATAGCATCGGCATTTCGGATATATTCAAAGGCTACTCCAGTATGGCGAGCATTAATCGAATCTGCTCCTGGGGTATCCACTAACGTAACACCCATACGTGTCAATTCACAATCAAAATAAAAATCAATGGTATCGACGAAACAACTTCGATTTTCCTGTGCTACAAATTTTTCAAATTCCACACGGTTTGTACGTATTGTGTTCCCTAACTGCTCTTTAAAGATTGGATATCCTTCTTTAAAAGCACGGATAAAAGATTTATGGACATGCAGTCTTTCATTCTCTAGTTTTTTTGCCAGTGCTTCCTCTGTTTTATGATAAGCATCTTCTAAAGATGAAACTCGAAGGCCGATCGCGCCAAAGCTTGCAATGATATCTTCTTGTAATTGCTGTACTGTTTTTAAATGGACATCTGCTGTTTCATGTGGATGTTCCGATGAAACTGGACGTATTTTATTAATAGCAGCTGTTGTTGGATTAGGCGAAACTGGTAATACTTTTTGTCCCATCAAAGCATTTGAAAAAGAAGATTTGCCAGCACTAAATGCGCCAAATAAAGCAATCGTGAAATCCTTTTTCTCTAAACGTTGCACTTTATTTTTCAAAAAGTTTGCGACTTCTGAGAAGCCTTGGATGGATGCAACTTCATTAGCTGTTGTTATTGCATTTTGAAGAGCCGTTGTTGTATGAATGGATACTCCCTTGTCAATTTGTTCATCTTCTACGCCTTCAATCTCTGATTCTTTTTCCTTTGCCAGCATAGAAGGATCAAATTTACGTATCTTGTCAAAGGCTTCAGCATGTTCTTTCGACCAAGTAGAAACGAATTGATCTGCTTCTGGGTTAACAGTTTCGATTGATACAGATTTTTGAATTTCAAAATACTTTTGTTGTTGTTCAATAGCTTCAGCAGCTGTAATAACTTCAGCTTTTTCTTTTAATGATGCGCATTTTTTCTTAAGCGGTTCGGTAATGGTAATTGATAATTCTTTAATATATGAAGCTTTTTCAAATTTCCAATCATCCGTACTTTGTTTGTACCATCTTTTCGTCGCATCTGCTACACGATTGGCAAAATTCAACAATGCATCCCCTGTAATGCCAGAGTCTAATTTGACTTGTTCTTCAATAACACGCATTGGTGGTTTTAAAGTCATTTCATCAATCTCATGAGCCATTTCATCTGTCAGTGCATTAACCTCTTTCAAGGATTGCTTCATAAGCGCTCTCAAATGACCGGAAATTTGAGATGTTGTGATCGAACTATATAATTCATAAAGGCTCTCTTTACGTGCCAATTGTTCCGCTTGTGTTTTCTTCCCTGAAAAAAAGGTTCCCACTTTAAAATTAGGTTGGATACTTTCTAAATAGAGTGTGAGTTTTTCCCGTAGCTCAAACGGCATAATAGCTGCGCCTGCATTTTCTAAAAGCTCATCCCGATGATCATCAAAGCTGTGCTGCCAATTGGAAGACGAATAGAGCTTTAGTTGATGCAAAACAGTGGCATAATCTTCGGTGATGGCTTGACGGTTTTCCCATTCTTCACTTGACAATTTGTCTTCATTATTCACCAACAGCTCTTGTTTATTCGTCGTCAAATATTGGTCATGTTCCATATTTAACTGTTGTAATGTCTTTTCTGCTACTTGAAGCAAACGTTCCTGCCAGCCATCCATACTATTCATCACGATTTCTTTTACTTGTTCGAAATCATTATGACTATTGGCTGGATCACGTAACGACGTAAAGAAGATCCCTTTTGGATTTACACCCCAGTTGGCAAAAGAGGTGTAAACGGAATTAGAAAAATCGTTGAATGATAATTCATTTTCTTTATGTTTATCAATTTGGTTCACGATCAAATAGACATTCGGATTATACTTCATCAAATTTTTTGTGAATTGAAAGTTCAGTTCTGATTGAACATGGTTATAGTCCATGACATAAAAAACAATATCTGCTAAATGTAATGCGGATTCAGTTGATAGTCGATGTGCATCATCCGTAGAATCGACGCCCGGTGTATCCATTATCGTAATTCCTTCTGGTAGAACCGAATCTTGATGACCGATTTCTATTTGTGAAACAAGCGCACCATTTTTCGCAAATTCTTTCACTGTACGGATATCATAGTTTTCATCAAACAAAACAGGCGCCTGATCTGTTAAATAAGCAATTGCATAATCTTTGTCAGATTTATGTACTTTCACAACATTTGCACTTGTTGGAATTGGACTTGAAGGTAAAAGTTCTTCTCCAGTTAATGCATTGATCATACTGGATTTACCTGCAGAAAAATGGCCAGCAAATGCAATCATATATTCCTTATTTAGAAGCTTTTCAGCAAATAATTTTGTTTTTTGTAGTCGTTCTTCATCTTCATTATGTTGATAAATTAAATATTGAACTGCAGTCTGCTTTAAAAGTTTCTGTAATTGCGGTTCGAATTCTGTCATAACAATCATTTACCCCTTTTAATAAGTGATAAACTTATTTTACCATGCCCAAACAAAAAAAACCCTCCCATTTTTACATAGAAGGATTTAAGAAATTATTTTATATGTGCGGTTATTTGATTTAAAACATATTTTCCTATTGCTCCATAAATCAATAATGTTGCACCTATAAATGCATATACCATCATTACCGCTCCTTTTTATAATGATTCTTATTTAAAATTATTTATTGAATATGAAAATCATTCTCATTGGTTGGTTTTATCATAATAAAAAATCAAAAGTTCGTCAAGGTTCGCTATTCAATTTTATTCAAGCGTGATATTATAATATAAAGGTCACACTTAAAGGAGATAAAAATGAGCACATCGACGCAAATACAAGCTATTTTGAATGGTACTATACTTTCGCTCAAAGCTGTTTTACCTAAAGAAGTTCATGTTTCATCTCCATCCATTACTTCAGACCCTTATGAACAGACAGAAATTGGTGTTTTAATCGGGATGGTTGGAGATATGAAGGGACGTATTATCATTGATTCAACTCCAACGACATTTAGTGCAATAGGTGAAGCAATGTATGGAATGCAACTTGATGGTGCAATGTTAGAATCTTTTACAGGTGAATTCGGGAATATGATCGCAGGAAATCTTTGTACATATGTAGCAGAACAAAATTTAGAACTTGATATTACACCACCAACTGTAATGGTTGGACACACAAAGCTTTTTGGCTTTAAGCATGCCTTCAAACTTCCTGTGATTGCGGATGGAATAGGTGATTTAACCATTTTGTTAACAATAGATCCCGTTGATGAATAACATATAACTCAAAAGAATGACTATAACAGGTGTGCTGATTAGAAATCAATCAAGACAAACTTGTGTGCTTACACACATCTGTGATTATAACAAAAAATAGAAGTCAACTATACTTTTGGTATGTTGACTTCTATTTTTCTGTTTAAAAACTTTTTCATATACAGTTTAGAAGCAAATACTCTTAAAAGTTGTTTTTCATTAATAATGATTATGCGGTTACATCACGTTTTATAAAGGTAACAAAGCTTGCCACTAAGAAAATAATAGCATAAATGGCTAATATGGTTAGAGAAAATGGCATGGTTAGTCCCTCTACGATAGAGTAATCTGATTCAAACTGGGTTAAATCTGTGTTAGCTATCCATAAATATTTTACAAATTCATATTTACTTAAAAACACAACAAGGCTTGATCCCATAAAGTTGATAAAAAGCGTAAGTCCAATTGCCAAAGAGCTAGAACGGAAGATACTGCCGATCATAAATGCGAAAATAACTGACATGAAAATTTCACCCATACTTAATAGATACATATAGAGGGAATGCGTGATAGGAGATGATTCTACAATTTTATTTCCTTCCATAACTAAATCTGTTCCGGAGGCAAAACCATACAAAATAATACCCATGATGAAATTTAACACCCATGAAAGGATTGCCATAAGGATAACAAAAATAAAAACCGTTAAAAGTTTGGATGTTAAGATTTTTGCTCGACTAATCGGTCTTGTTAAAAGCATTTTAATCGTTCCAGCAGAAAATTCGTTCGACACAATGCTTGCCCCAATAATCGTCCCAAAAAGACTAATCAAAGCTAATAAGAATGAACCATTATCCAAATACGCTTCTGCACTATCTGTTTCTATAGGAGGTTCATTATTCTTTAAACGATAGTTAGATATTTGAATAGAATCTTTTGCATCCTTTAATTCATCTTTTGTCAATCCACCTGCATCGATACTCTGTTGCTGCTCTTTTATAGACTGTTGTTCAACCGTTTTCCAATTTTCTGTTTCTAAATGATCCACCCATTTATAAATCCCAGCCACTGCAAATACTGCTAAGATCAACAGGATGAACATGACCCAAGTTCCTTTTTTGTTCCATAATTTCATCCACTCATTTTGCAGAAGTTTGAGCAATTTGTCCACCTCCTGTCAATTCTAAGAATTGATCTTCTAATGATTGATGATGTGGTTGCACAGCAAAGAGATCAATTCCTGCTGTTGTAAGATTAGTGATCAATTTTGGCACATCCTCTCGTTCGATTGAAACTAAATAACCTTTTGAAAATTTTTCAAATAGATAATTTTGTTCTTTTAATAATGGCTCACATGGTTGTCCCACTTCAATATAGTATGTTGATTGCTGTTCAACAGTCATTTCACGAATATCAATTAATTGTCCATTTTTAATAACCGCAATACGGTCACAGATCAATTCAATTTCCGCCAATAAGTGACTGGATATAAAAATAGAAACTCGTTCTTTTTGAGCAATTGTGCGGAGATGTTCCCTAAATTCACGAATACCAGCTGGATCAAGTCCATTTGTCGGTTCATCTAATATTAAAAATTGAGGGTGATGTAATAATGCTTGGGCAAGTCCTAATCGTTGTCTCATACCAAGTGAATACGTTGATACTTTTTCATTTATACGTTTTTCAAGCCCGACAAGATGAACGACTTCCGCTATTCTTTCCTTTGACACGTTTTTATGCATTCTAGCAAAATGAAGTAAGTTTTTATATCCTGACATATATTTATACATCTCAGGATTTTCAACAATGACCCCTACTTTACTAATGGCCTCTTCGAAATTTTCTTTCAACGAAATACCATCAATTAAAACTTCTCCACTTGTTGGTTTCATCAACCCAGTCATTAAACGAATAGTCGTTGTTTTTCCAGCTCCATTAGGTCCTAAAAAGCCCGTTATTTGACCAGGAAAAAGCTCAAGATTCAAATCTTTAATTATTTCTTTCCCTTTGATTGTCTTAGATAAATGTTTCAGTTCAACAATTGGTTTCATCAAATCATCCTTTGCTATCTCTTTTTCCCTTCGACATTTTCCTATTGATTCAAGTTGTGAAAGTTATAATCTCCTTTGCCCTATATTTAGAGAAATCTTTAAATTGAGATGTATATGTCCCATTAAATTCGAGAAGAACTCATCAATATTTGGTAAATATGCTATATCTATTGCACCTTAATGAGGAACCATTTGCCCATCTATTTCAATTTTTCCCTTAATTGGAATTTTAACATTTACCAACAAGCGGAGCAAGTCTATTTCCCACAGCCCCTTCCACAAGTAGGGTTTCTTCATTCCAAATAGTATTGTTGGATGGGTCAGGCTTTTACGAGGAAACAGGCACGTTGATGATCCAATTTTCTCCATAAAGTATTTATTCGCCCTTTGAGACAATTTATTCGCTCTCTCAAAGACTTTATTCGCTCTTTCCGCAGGACATTGGATTGTTTTTTTATCGAATATGTGCTACACAAAAGGAACGAGCAAGCCGCAGCGAAGATCTATATAAATGGTCCGAAAAATACAGGTTTTCTCAAAAATTACGCCACAGACAACCTGATTTTTGTCAAATCAACACGCGTGACGAGGAAATATCCCAATGTATCCCAATCTCTTCTCCTTCAACTCATTACTTAAGTCTCAAGTCAAAGAATCTTACTAACTGTTCATGTGGGATAAACTGAAAAATCAGTAATAACTTATAGGAATAAAATAGTATATGTATCTTCACTATTTTATCAATTCTTTTTCACACTTCATTCACATTTCACACAAGAAGTGTGATTTTTGTCACATCGAAAGCGTTTTATTTTATATATCATGAATTTAAGAAAGGAAGTTATAAGAATAAAGGAGAGGATCAATATGGGTAACAAAAATGAACCCGAAGAAAATCTAAAGGGCACGCTTTACCTCGTCACAGGATTAGGCATTGTGATCATAGCTTTTTGGGTTACATGCTTTGGTCTATTTCTTGATCGCTTTTAAACAGAAGGAAAGAAGGGAAAACTATGCATCTTCATAAGTATGAAAAATATTGGCTAACATTTGGTGTTGGATCCCTGATCGTATTTTTATTGATTACCGGTATAATGGCCTTTCATAATGGGAGTCACCCACCAAGTGCAAAGAACACTATCAATCATGAAAAAGTTGATGAAATCGCACCATTCAACAAACCGGGGGTACATAAAGTATCCGGTAAGGATTGGGACTATGAAGTAGTAGTAGTAGCTTCCGCTTTCTACTACAATCCACCTGAATTGAAAGTACCAGTAGGATCAAAAGTTAAATTTATTGCTACTTCTAAAGATGTTGTCCATGGTTTTGAAATTTCAGGAACTAACGTTAACATGATGCTAGAACCTGGTTATATTTCAGAATATACAACAACAGTGGATAAAGCTGGCGAATACTTAATCGTATGTAATGAGTATTGTGGTGCAGGTCATGCTCAAATGCATTCTATGCTTAAGGTGGTGGATAAAGAATGAGTCAAACAGTAATTGATCAATCTAATGTAAATGAAGAAAACGTAACTGTTTCAAGAAAAATAGCGAAGAAAACTACTGAATTATTAAAAGTAGATTCTAAAGATGCTAAACTTGCGATGGCACATATTTTTGTAGCGTTTATCGCCTTATTTTTAGGTGGTACTGCTGGTCTTTTACAAGTATTAGTTCGTTCAGGTCACTTTGAACTACCATGGGGAATTGGCTATTATCAAGTTTTAACCGTACATGGTGTGTTACTCGGCTTAATTTTAACAACATTCTTTATTATGGGCTTTCACATTGCAGGAGTTAGCCGTACATCCGGTACACTGTCTTCAAAACAAAGGCTGCTTTGTTGGATTGGTTTTTGGAGCATGACAATTGGTACCGCAATGGCAGCGGCTATGGTTCTCTTAAATGAGGCATCTGTTCTTTATACATTCTATGCTCCATTACAAGCACATTGGATTTTCTATGTTGGTTTAGCTCTTGTCGTTGTTGGATCTTGGATTGACGGACTCGGTCAATCATTGCGCTGGATACAATGGCGAAAAGAAAATCCACATCAAACATCACCATTGCTTTCATTTATGGTAGTTTGCAATAACTTAATGTGGTTTGTAGCTACTATAGGGCTTGCTATTGAAGTATTATTCCAATTGATTCCTTGGTCACTAGGTCTTGTTGATCGGGTTAATATTCTATTATCTCGTACGCTATTCTGGTCATTCGGTCATGCACTTGTTTACTTCTGGTTACTCCCTGCTTACATGGTTTGGTATGTAGTTGTTCCAAAAGTAATCGGAGGAAAAATATTCTCTGATGCACTAGCTCGACTTTCATTTATGTTATTTGTTATATTCTCAGTTCCAGTCGGACTTCATCACCAATTAACTGAACCAGGTATTGACGGTTCTTGGAAATTCTTACAAGTTGTTTTGACAATGATGGTTGTTATTCCATCTCTATTAACGGCATTCTCCTTGTTTGCCACATTTGAAATGCGCGGACGTGAATTAGGAGGTAAAGGTGTATTCGGTTGGTTGAAAAAATTACCTTGGGGTGACGCTCGTTTCTTTGCTCCGTTCATGGGTATGTTAATCTTCATTCCTGGTGGTGCTGGCGGTATCGTTAATGCATCTCACCAAATGAACCAATTAATTCACAATACCATTTGGGTAACAGGTCACTTCCATTTAACGGTTGCTACCGCTGTAGTGTTAACATTCTTCGGCGCATCTTATTGGTTGGTTCCTCACCTTACAGGACGTACTTTGACAAAACAATTGAACCGTCTTGGTATCATTCAAACGATTGTATGGGCTGTTGGTATGGTGATTATGTCTAGTTCAATGCACATCGAAGGTTTGTTGGGTGCCCCTCGTCGATCAGCATTCTCAGATTATGGTGGCGCTGAAATTGCAAAAACTTGGGCATCTTATCAAGTTGCGCAAGCTGTTGGTGGAACATTATTATTCATCGGGATTATCTTGTTCCTATATATCTTTGTAAAACTTTGCTGGTTTGCTCCTAAGGGTGAACAAGAATTCCCAATCGGAACTGTAGCACCACATGCACAAAAGACTCCAGCTTTCCTAGAAAACTTCAAAATCTGGATTGTCATTTTAGTAGCATTAATCTTAATAGCTTACACGTTCCCAATCTACGATATTATTCAAAATTCTCCGCTAGGTTCTATAGGTTATAAACTTTGGTAATCGCTAGCGATAATAAAAAATCCGCTTTCTCAGTAGAGAGAGCGGATTTTTTACTTTGTGAACCTCTTAATGGTTACTATCTCTAAACATTCACACATAAGGCTTCAATGATATTCATCAGCAGAAACTGCAAAAATTGGTTCTATTTGCGCTTTATAATGCACTTCTTCTTCATTTAATAAGATATGAATATCTCCATAATCATTGGATGTTCGAATTAGTCGTCCCATCCCCTGCTGCAAACGTAAGAGCATGAATGGAAGATCTACATCATCAAAAGCATCCTCTGCAAATTCCCGCTTTGCATCAAATAAAGGATCATTAGGTGGGAATGGCAAATCATAAATAATCACACGCGTTAATGTTTCTTCTGGCAAATCTAATCCTTCCCATAAATGATACGAACATAATACTTGGATTTTACCCTCTTGGAAATCGCGGATAATGGATGATAATTCTCGATCTCCTTCGAAGCCGATTTTAGTGGTCAAGCGTTCATCAATTTGCGACTTAAAGCCCTGCATTGCTTTTTTAGACTTAAAGAGTATGAGTGTTTGCTTTTCTTCTTCGAGTAAATCCTCAACTTTTTGAACTTTTTCTATTTGCTTTAAATGATGCAAAATGATTTTCATAACCTCTTCATAATCAAATGGTGATGATACTGAGAAAGACTGATAGTTTTGAATGCCTAAACTTCCCGCCATATAGCTGAAATCTTTATTGATTGATAGGGTTGCGGATGAAAAAACATATGGAATCCTTTTTGAAAATACTTTTTCTTCTAAGACCTCTGTGATAAGACGCGGCATAATCACTAGCGTTTCTTCTCCATCTGTTTCTTCCAACCAATCGACAGCGTCACCCTGCGCTATGAAAATCCGCATCGCAGCCTCATACTGTTCTAAAAACTCTTCCGCCATGCGTAATTCATATTCTGGAATAACGTATAATTCTGATTCAAATACAAATTCCTCTAGTAATATTTCAACAGTTTCAATAACCTTTTTCCCTAACTTTAACAGCAAAGCAGATTTTTTGATTCGTTTCCGATCTTCATCTGAATCAATAACATCTTCTCGTAACTGTTCAAAGAACAATTCATGACCATCTTGTAATTGTTCCATGGTGTACAATGTTTTTTCTCTTAAACCATCCACCATTAAATGATCAAGTAATTGTACAATCGTATAATCCTGAACTTTATAGGTCATTGCTTTTTGTGCCGCATACTCCAATAAGTGACCCTCGTCTAAGACAATCATCGATACCTCTGGAAGCAATGCTAATTGTCCCTCACGTATACGGGATTCTTTTGTAGAAATATGCTCCATTAAAAAGTCCTGCGAGCAAATGATGAGATCTGTTGATTCACGATAATGGGCACGGTGAAGCGTTTGCCCACAACGATTTCTTAAATTGCAGACTGAACATTGTTGAATGGAGTTGTAATTGACTAAGTTCCATTCTTCATCACTAATATTGGGATAATCACTGTGTTGACCATATAATTCTAAGGAACCTTGTCCAAATACGCCATCTGGAATTGTTTCTGCTATATCATCTAAAAATTCCCCATCAGCGAATTTTTCGGCTTCTTCATAACGCTTTAAACATAAATATTGATCACGTGATTTCGCTAGTCGAACATCAATCTTTAAATCTAGAAATTGTTGCAGTTTATAAATATCGCCCCCCTCTTTAACGAGCTGATCGATGAGTGCTTCATCTGCACATGCTATTAATGCAGGTTTTCCTGTATAACGAGCATACGCAATCGCTGGTAAAAGATATGCGATAGTTTTTCCTGTACCCACACCTGCTTCAGCAAAAAGGATGGATTTTTCTCGTAATACTTTTTCAATCTGATAGGCCATGAAAATTTGTTCATCACGACATTCTAGCCCTTTTTCAGGCAGTTCATCGTATAAAATATCGCCAATCCAGTCTCCCAATGAGTCAAAGAAAGACTTATCTTTGGATAAGGCAAATGGTATTGATTGTCTCATTCAAATTCCCCTCTTCTTGTACAGACAACGAAACGGAAGGGGTCACCCCCTCCCGTCTAAACATATTCAAAAAAACAGAGTCTATAATATTATAGACAAATATCCATCATTATAAAATATGATTTTAAAATTTTAAATAGTAATTTATTTTAGGATTCATCTTGTGTTTGTTTTGGTGTACGTTTTCCCCAGAATTGATAATAATCTGTTTTGATAAATCCATTAAATAGTTTGCGTTTTTTGGTTGCTTTTTTACCATACAGCGCTTCAAAGTTTTCCATGGAAGATAGCATATATACTGACCAAGATGGATATTGACTCATCACATGTCCCATGTCACGAATCATCTTCTCCAATACCTCTTTATCACCAATACGTTCTCCATACGGTGGATTACCGATCATTACGCCATCTGTCAGATGTGTAGTGAAATCTGTTACTTGCATTTGTTTCCAAGAAATTAAATCTGAGAATCCGGCTTCCCGAGCATTCGTTTTAGCGATTTCTACCATACGATGATCTATATCTGAACCAAAGATTTGGAGAGGTTGGTCATATTTCGCTACATCCTCTACTTCCAGACGTACTTCATCCCAAATTTTTTGTTTCATCCAAGGCCATTCTTCACTGATAAAATCACGATTATAACCGGGAGCTATGTTTTGTCCAATCATAGCCGCTTCCAATGCGATTGTCCCAGAACCGCAGAAAGGATCCACAAATGGTCGATTGGGATGCCATTTAGAAATATATACAAGGGCAGCAGCCAATGTTTCTTTTAACGGTGCTTCACCTTGATTAATTCGATATCCACGTTTATGCAATCCTGCACCACTTGTATCGATCGTCAGTGTCGCTTCATCCTTTAAAATAGAAACTTCAATTTTATATTTTGCACCTGTTTCCTCTAAAAAACCAAGTCGTTTATAATAATATTTCATTCGCTCTACAATAGCCTTTTTCGTAATGGCTTGACAATCTGGAACACTGAATAATTTTGATTTTACTGATTTTCCGGATACCGGAAATTCTGCATCCACTGGTAAGTACTTTTCCCATTCAATGGCTCTTACACCTTCGAATAATTGTTCAAATGTCTTTGCCGGAAATTTACCTACAACAATTTTTACCCGATCTGCTACACGTAGCCACAGATTTGTTTTCGCTATATCCTTTTCGTCACCTTCAAAATATACTTTGCCATTTTCGGTTCGCGTTGTATAGCCCAAAGCTTTTAACTCATCAGCGACAATGGATTCTAATCCCATCGCTGCGGTTGCCACCAATTGATAGTTTGTCATACTTATTTCCCTTCTAATTCTAATTCCCAGAATTCTAAGAATTCCATCAGCTTATTTAATGGGAGAGGTTTTGAATAATAATATCCTTGAATCATATCACAATCCAATTTATTGAGCAATTTGACTTGCTCCCGCTGCTCCACGCCCTCTGCAATCACCTTCATTTGTAAGCGGTGCGCCATTTGAATAATGGCATCAACAACTGCTTGTTTATCATTCAATGAACAAATCTGTTGAATAAAACTTCTGTCAATTTTCAAATAGTCTAATGGAAATTGTACTAAATAACTGAGTGATGAATAACCTGTCCCAAAATCATCAATTGATAGTTTGAATCCCATTTGTTTTAGCTTGATTAATTTCCGAATGGTTTCTCTTTCATTTTCCATAATAGTCCGTTCAGTTAATTCTAATTCAAATTGTCTTGCTGGTAAGTTATTTTGCTCTAATATTTGTTCTACTGAACGGATAAAGTTTCGCTGATGAAAATGGATACTAGAGATATTTATGGCAATCGGCATCGCTTTATACCCTTTGCTTGCCATTATTTGAGCATCTAAACAGGCACGTTCAATAATACATTCACTGATAGGGATGATCAGTCCCGTTTCTTCCGCATAGGGGATAAACTCCGCTGGTGAAACATTTCCGAGCTTGTCATTATTCCACCTTACAAGTGCTTCGACTCCAATGATTTGATATTTTTTTAGATCTACTTTTGGTTGGTAATAGAGTTCAAAACTGTTATTTTTAATAACCTTTCTTAACTCATTGTCCAAAAGTAACGCACGTTTAGCATCGGTCTTTAGCTCATCAAAATAAAATGTGAATTGATTTTTCCCATTTTCCTTTGCATAGTACATAGCTTTATCGGCTTTGCTCAACAAGATCTCCGTTTCATCGCCATCATGTGGATAGAGGCTGATCCCGATACTAGCAGAAATATATACTTTTTGATCTTCAATGAAGAATGGTTGCTCCAATAATTGAATGATCTTTTCTCCTAAATGTATAGCTTCACGAGGATGATGTATGTCCACAAATGTGATAACAAATTCATCGCCCCCATAACGAGCTAAAATATCCTTGTTTTTTAACAAGGTTTGAATTCGTTTCGTTACTTCTACTAATAACTGATCTCCAACTCCATGACCTAATGTGCTATTCACTTGTTTAAAACGATCTAAATCTATAAACAGGACCGCATGCTGATAATTATGATTTTTAGAAGAATTCAATAGAACATTCATACGCTCATTATAGGCAAAACGGTTTGAAATGCCAGTAACAGAATCTGTCATGGTACGCCTTTTGAGTTCACTTTCAACAATCTTTTCCTCTGACAAATCAGAAAATACTCCACAATATCCTAGAGTTTGATGATTACCATCGTGGATTCTAATGATTTTCAACCATTCTGGGTATATATCTCCTGTTTTTCTTCGATTCCAAATTTCACCTTGCCACTCACCATACTGATCAATATCTCTCCACATTTTCTTGTAAAACGCTATCCCATGAACTCCTGACCTTAGTACATCAGGTTTTCTCCCAACTACTTCCTCTTTTTTATATCCTGTAACAAATTCAAAAGCTGGATTTACATCAATAATACGGCTATTTAAGTCTGTAATCATTACCCCTTCTGAAATTGCTGCAAGAATCTTTGGTGTTATGTATTGACAATTATCGGTTATATTTTCCTTGTTAAGTATTTCTTGAAAATCTTTATTATCCATCGTATTTATCACCCCATTTCTAAAAGAAAAGCTCTCCAAAAAACTCTGGAGAGCTTGTCTAATCATGTTGAGCATCATTAAAAGATCATAAGCCATGTTTTGTGCCCAAGTACTATAACGGCTTTCGCCTCGTACAATTGGGTAGTAATCATCTATCTACAAAAGTTTTATACTTTTGTCTCTCCATCCATTCATTTCCTTCAGGAGAGCGCCCCTACCATAATTTGGGTTGCTCACTCGCGGGGTTTACCTCGTTCCACCTGATACGTTTCCGTAACAGCTTCGTCACTGTGGCACTTTCAGAGAGTTTCAACCATATCCATATGGACTTAGGCCTTCCTCTCGCCGTCAGCTATCAAACTGCCTTAGCTTATTTATTCACTAAGCACGAACACTACGGTCATCTCAGAACCGTGCGAGCATGGACTTTCCTCAACAATGCTTAAGCATTGCAGCGATTACTCGTTCTTTCATGATGATAGGACAATTATATGCCTAATAATTACTAAATTCAAGAGTTTTATACTCTTTTATAGTGGCATGTGAGAAAAGTGTGAAGTCGTCAAAGAACTTAAAACTATATGCTAATCATAAAGTTTATCGCCAAATACATGTTTTTCTAAGTTGGCAATGCGCTTTAAAATATCAAAGTTTGTGTTGCCAGTATAAGCTGGAGAAGTCAATTGACGTCTTGATTCTTGCGATGATGTTTGAGATTGAGCAAGCTTCAATTCATTTTTTAAAACATCTATTTCTTGTTGTTTTTCTGCTAATGCTTTCTCAAAACTTTCATAATCCTGGATGATAATATCTAAAAATTGGTCTACCTCATCTTGGCTATAGCCTCTAATTCCCGTTTTAAAATCTTTATCTAAGATCGTTTTTGCTGATAATTTAATGTCCATATCCATCTTCCTTCCATATAAACGTAGGTTTTATAATTATACCACATTTCACATAAAACTACCGTACTCTCTTCCAATGTTTAGCAAATCCCTCTTGCTATTTCCCCGGAAATAATCGTTTTTTTTCATTGCGAATCTTTCTCTTTTCAATTTCTCTTAATTTTTTAGATTTCAAATCAGGTTTCCACAATGCACTATTTTTTACCAGTTGATAAGCTTGGTGAGTATAATAAATGGCTTGCTCATAATTTTGATGACGATGTTCATCGATTTTAGCTA
This sequence comes from Rummeliibacillus sp. SL167, assembly GCF_007896505.1. Lineage (NCBI taxonomy): Bacteria > Bacillati > Bacillota > Bacilli > Caryophanales > Caryophanaceae > Rummeliibacillus > Rummeliibacillus sp. SL167. Next base: position 1,521,097 of record NZ_VCBM01000001.1, read on the forward strand.
ATTCAATCAGAGCAATGATTTGCTGTCGTTCATCAATGAAAGAAATCGCATTTTTAAACGACTGATAGGCCTGCTCAAAAGATTGCTGTTTCTTTTGTTGAAATGCCAAATGATAATAAGCATAACCTGTTTCACTGTTATTATATTGCTTTGTCACATTTTTTAATAGTTCTCTGCTTTTTTCAGTATCAGATAAATCGCCATACCATTTTCCAATGTTCGTATAAGTTGTGGCGGATTCTTCTTGTATACCTTCACATAGTAATTTGGTTGCTTGTATATAAAGCGTTATTAATGACAATAGATCATATTCGTTATGCTCTAATACTTTTAGTAATGACTCTGGATCACCATTTTTTACAGCATCTAAATAAATGACAGGAGCAAGATAACCAGGGATATCACCCTTTCGATGGAAACCTAACTTTTCTTCTTCCACCTGTGATAGTTTCATCCGAGATAAATCATTTTTCCAGATCCTTTTGGAACCATGAAGTAAATCAATTTGCTTTTGTTCTGGTAGTTTCGGTAAATCTTTTCTATGCAGAGTAAAACGTGTTTGTAATTGTGGCCAATCAAAACTTTTTCCATTATAGGTGACAATTGTTTTATGTTCTTGCCACAATTTTGATTCCCATAAAAAGGCCACTTCATGGCTTGGGTCTGCTAATACATATTGCTTTAAAACAAACCTATTATGATCTCGATCGGCTTCTAAAATACCATTTAAAAAGATCTGTGTTCCTACACCCTTTAATCCGGTCGTTTCCGTATCGTAAAAAACTAAATTCTTATCATCTGTTAACGCTAACGGATGCTTTTGATCTGTACACTTCCATAATTGAAATGCATGATAAAGTTCGCCCAATTGAAAATTACCATGTTGATAATGAAATGAATAATGCTTTTCCAGTAAAAATACTACACCAAAATCGTTATCGATCCTTTTCAACCCAGCTTCTTCCCATTGGTCTGCATATATTGGCACATTAGGTTTTTTAAATATTGTTTTTGATGGCTGCTCTGTTTTAGGCGCTTTTTTAAGCATTTTTTTCATTTGAAGAATTTTATTTTCATATGACATTTAATCATCCAACTCTGTTAATAATATTGATTTTAAGAAAGTTAAAACTTGTCTTTTTCCTTCGCCATTTAAATCTTGTGCACCAATACATGAAGGGCATCCGTTTTGACACGGGCAACTTGCAACATGATTGTACACGTGTTGAAGTAGATCCTCCCATAAATCATAAACACGTTCGCTTAAGCCTATGCCACCTGGATAGCGGTCATATACAAAAAAGGTTGACTTTTCTGAGTGAGCCGCTTTTACTTGTGGCACAACATGAACATCACTCCGATCACTTTGAATGAATAATGGTATAAAACTGTTCATGGCATAAGCAACTCCTGTCATAGCCCCTGTTAAATCATCTTCTTGCCAATTTTCTGGCTGGTCAAAAGACAGCCAAGTACCACTTGTATGTAGTTCTTCGGGTGGTAAATGAATAGGTCCACTGCCTATATTATCATGCGTTCCAAAGCGGATTTTTTTAAAAACCGTTGCGGTTGCTAATGTCATAATATCTCCGAATGCGACTTCTGCATGTCCTATTTGCCTACTTTTATCTTCACTAATAACTTTCAGCTCTACGGCTAAATTTGCATCTGTAAAATAATCTACATCAACTTCACGAACATATGCCTTTTTTTCTTCCCAATCTAGCTTTTCAACTTGAAACTGAGTCCCTTGGTGTAAATAGATCGCTTCTTCGTGAAGTAATGTTAGTGCACTATAACGATCCATTTCCCCGATAACTTTTGTTTGAGCGGGAATAGATTGATCAATAATTACAACATTTTCTTGAGAAGCCGACCGAAGACTTATATCATGTGCTGGAAAGCTATCACTCATCCAATGCCATTTATCAGAGGTTTTGATGAGTACACCTTCTTCTTGTAAATATTCTAACAAATCTTGTATGTCAAATTCGCCATACGTATCATCTGTTGTGAATGGTAATTCAAAAGCGGCGCATTTTAAATGATCCATTAGAATTAACATATTCTCCGGATACACTCTTGCTTCTTCAGGTGAACTTTCAAAAAGATATTGTGGATGCTTAATAATATATTGATCTAACGCAGTAGATTGTGCAACATAAATGACTAGAGCATCATCCTGTCTTCTACCAGCTCGTCCTGCCTGTTGCCATGCGCTCGCAATATTACCTGGATACCCTGTCATGATACATGCTTGTAATTGTCCAATATCTACACCTAATTCTAATGCATTGGTCGAAACGACGCATTGTATGGTACCGTCTCTTAAACCTTTTTCAATGGCACGCCGTTCAGACGGTAAATATCCTCCACGATACCCACGAATTGTTTCATCCTGAATTTTCTTCACTGTCAAGGACTTCATATAAGTGACAAGCATTTCTACTCTTACTCTGCTTTTAGCAAAAATAATTGTTTGGATTCTCGAATTATATAATTCTCTTGCCAAATCGCGTACTTCTAATATGGCACTTCTTCTCACGCCAAAAGTCGGGTGGATTATTGGTGGATTGTAAAACAAAAATGTTTTCTTTCCAGTTGGTGCGCCATTTTGAGCGATTAATTGGTGCTCTGTATTGGTTAGATCTTCTGCCAATTCTTTTGGGTTTTTTATCGTAGCCGATGTACAGATAAAAACAGGATGGCTTCCATAAAAATGACATATTCTTAAAAGGCGTCTAAGTACATGTGCCACATGTGAACCAAATACCCCTTTATATGTATGCAATTCATCTATGACAATATACTGTAAATTTTCAAATAGTGAAACCCATTTTGTGTGATGTGGCAATATTCCTGAATGCAGCATATCCGGGTTCGTCATCACTATATGCCCCGCTTTACGAACCTTTTGTCGGATCCCAGGTGCAGTATCCCCATCATATGTATAGCTTAAAATTTCTTCACCACTCTCTTCGATCAACTTATTTAAATCACTTTTTTGATCTTGAGCCAGTGCCTTGGTTGGAAACAAATATAATGCTCTTGATGCTCTGTTCTCCAAAATTGCCTGTAAAACGGGCAAATGATAGCATAGTGATTTACCTGATGCAGTAGGTGTGACCGCAGTAAAAGACTGACCATTCATCGCATATTCAAACGCTTCTCTCTGATGGGAGTATAGTTGATAAATCCCTCTCTTTTGTAAAGCTTTTTTAAGAGAAGGATGCAGTCTGGCAGGAAAATCAACTAATTTTGCCTCTTTAGCAGGTAGTGTATGAACGTATTTAATCCGGTCTTGCATTTCTGGATTGGCTTGCCATTCTTCTAGTATTTCTTCGATGGTTTTCTTTTTACTGATCATCTGAATCATCCTTTTGTAAAATACGTTGCAAATTTTCTAAAGTATATGTAACAGATTGAATCGATTGATATAATCGTTTTTTACTTGTTTTCTGATAAAAGGATTGCACGATCAATTGATCCATTGCATCTACAGCATTTTGAATTTGGATTTTATGTATATATTTTGGTTTTTCTTGATCAATCCAAATATCCACTTCACTTTTCCAAGCTAACAGTTTTTCATGGTATAAATTAGCATGTGGCTTTACATCGGCAAAAAAATCTGGAGATGTGTTGGTTTCTCTCATTTTTAAAAATCGTTGCCAACATTCTTTGCATTCATCTAATAATTCCTCTGTTAATGCTTGCAGCATTGTACACACCTCCAAATAAAACTTCTCTCAGTGGAGATTTTCTCCATCCCTCACTGTGAGTTAGGGGAACTCAGGTTAAAAGCGCCACGTCCTGTGGCAACACCTGAGTGATCAACATCTTGCCCGTCCGAACCAATCGGGCAACTTGTTTCTATTATTATAGTGTATCAAAAAAGACATCTTTTCACTACTTTAAAGCGAACAAATATTCTTTTTGCTGTTCGATCAACTCAAGGCGGTTTGCAACATCAGTCATATTCTTTTCAAGCGTCTTGCTAAACATTTCCTCTTCATGGTTCACTCTGTTTTGTATAAGTTCATCCACCATTTCAATTAAAATAATTAGCTTGGTTATTTTTTGCATGTTCATCGCCTCCTGCTGATACTTTTCAATATCTAAATAACAAATCCTTTGAGGTGGACAAAACAAGTGCATATTCGACGATAATAGTTTTATTTTTCAACTCTTTCTCATGAATTTCTCATCAATTACCATCCGTGGTTTATGGTATCATAGAGGCAGATGAGGTGAGATGAGGTGCTTTTATGACGATTCGCTATCCAAATGGGAAAAAATATACACCTGTACCCAAAACAGATGAGAAACTTCCCAAAAAGAAAGATTTATCTTACAGTAATCGTGGGAAAACTCTTGAAGAAGAAATAGACGAAACAAATGAATTTTACCTACAAAGAAATATTGCAGTGATTCATAAGAAACCTGTTCCTATACAAATCGTCAAAGTAGAATATCCATCAAGAAGTGCTGCAGTTATACGCGAAGCATATTTTCGAACACCATCAACAACCGACTATAATGGTGTTTACAATGGTCACTACATCGATTTTGACGCAAAAGAAACAGAAAGCAAAACAGCTTTTCCATTGAAAAATGTCCACCCACACCAAGTCTCCCATATGGAGTCTTCAGCAAAACAAAAAGGCATCTGCTTTTTGTTGGTGCGTTTTTCTTCCTTAGAGCGCTATTTTGTAGTACCTTTAGAAATGCTGTTACTAGCATGGAGTCGTATGCTAAATGGCGGAAGAAAATCAATTCCTCTAGGGGAATTTGAGGAACAAGCTATAGAAATTCAACTTAGCTATTTTCCAAGATTAGATTATTTAAAAGCAATCACACAATTGCTACCATAACTTGATCGTAGTTATGAGAAAGTGAGGAGAATGTTGTGGATCAACAAATAAATTCTCGAAAACAACGAAAGCAACTAGAAGAACAGCAACGAAGAAAAAAACATGCAAAGAAGAAAAAAACAAAAAACCCCAAGGAACCAAACCGTTCTTGGCTTAAAAAAACCATCATCGCTATTTTAGCGATTGGTATAGCAATATTTGTAATTGGTGCTTCTGTTTTTGCATTTTATGCAGCACAGGCTCCTAAATTGGATGAAGAATTATTAAAAGATCCCGTATCATCAAAATTTTATGATGCTAACGGCAAAGTTTTTTACACAATGGGCGATCAGGAACGCGAACATGTAGCATATGAAGATATTCCGGCAAGTATGCGAGATGCTATTATTGCGACAGAAGATTCTCGTTTCTTCCAACATCATGGAATCGACTTTGTTCGTTTAGGCGGAGCAGTATTAGCCAATTTTCGTTTTGGTTTTGGTGCACAAGGTGGTAGTACGCTAACGCAACAGGTGATTAAAAACTCTTTTTTAAATAATGACAAAACATTAAAACGTAAAGCGCAAGAAGCTTACCTAGCCATACAATTAGAACGTGAGTATTCAAAAGAAGAAATTTTCGAAATGTACTTCAATAAGGTGTTAATGTCTGGTCGGATCTATGGTTTTGGAACTGCAGCAAAATTCTTTTATGGAAAAGATTTAAAAGAGTTAACCCTAGCAGAACAAGCTCTTTTAGCAGGTATGCCACAAGCGCCTAATGCCTATAATCCATTTAAAAATCCAGATCGTGCAGAAAAACGTCGTAATATTGTTTTAGATCTAATGTATCAACATAAAAAAATTACAAAAGAACAAATGGAAGCCGCTAAAAAAGTTGATGTCAAAAAAGGTCTTCTACCTGAAAGTAAAAGACAAACTGCCAATGCATCAAAATATGATGCATTTATAGATGTCGTGTTAAAAGAATTAGATGAAAATGGCGATGAAAAAGCATTAGAAGATGGTGTCAATGTATATACAACATTAGATACATCCGCTCAAAAAATCGTTGAAAAAACAATGAATAATGATGCAAACTTCCCGACAAAGGATATACAAGCTGGTCTGTCTGTGATCGATACAGAAACTGGCGCGATTGTTGCGGTAGGTGGTGGACGTGATTATGGCCCAGAACGTGGATTTAACTATGCAGAGGCTCTTACAAAACGTCAACCTGGTTCTACAATGAAACCTTTAATGGATTACGGTCCTGCTATTGAAAATCTAAAATGGTCTACGGGTAAAACAATTGTAGATGAGCCAATAACTTATAGTGGAACAGATCAACAAATCAATAACTTTGATCATCAATATAAAGGGACTATTACGATTCGACAAGCATTATATAATTCACGTAATATTCCTGCTGTCAAAACATTTAGAGAAGTTGGTGCTGCTAAAGCAAAAGCATTTGTTAAAAATCTAGGGGTAAATGCAAATAACGTTACAGAATCAGATGCTATTGGTGGTGGTAAGATCAATCTATCTCCAATTGAAATGGCAGGTGCATATGCTGCATTCGGAAATAATGGTATCTACACTAAACCACATGCGATTAAAAAAATCGTCTATCGTGATGGTAAAACGGCTAAATCATATACACCAGACCCAGTACCAGCAATGAGCGATTATACAGCTTATATGGTGACAGATATGTTGCGAGATGTCGTAAGTTCTAAGTATGGTGCATCTGGTACAGCCGCAGGAATTGCAGGATTGGATGTTGCCGGTAAAACTGGGACAACAAACTATAATTCAGACGAGTTTAGTAAATGGGGACTCCCTGAAACTTCTGTTCCTGATTCATGGTTTGCTGGATACACATCAAAATATTCAATCGCTGTTTGGAGCGGTTATACAAATTATAAAGATCCAATTACAACCAGTGCAGAACGAGTTCTTCCACAGCAATTGTTTAGAATTGTCATGTCACAAATTTCGGCAAATGTCCAAACGCCTGATTTTAAACAACCTAATTCCGTTGTGAGAGTTGGCGGTGAACTATACGTGAAGGGTCAACAACCAGCTGAACCGACAACTAAAGAAGATACGAAAGAAGAAGATACGAAACTAAATGCTCCATCTGGTTTAAAAGCAACGTATGATGCTAATTCAAATTCAATCAATTTGTCTTGGTCACACGAGGCAAACGGCGAAGAAGCTACTAGTTTCAAAGTTTCTGTATCTGTCGATGGCGGAGGTTCACAGGCTTTGACAGAGACATCTTCAAAATCTTATACGTATAGTGGTGCAGAAGATGGCAAAACTTATGTATTCTCTGTTGTCGCAGTTGCTGGCGACAAGACGAGTAGCGCTGCAACAACGTCTATTCAAATACAAGCTTCGGAACCCAAACCTGATGTAACAGATCCAGATCAGACGGAAACGCCGACAAACCCTGATGAGACGGAAACGCCAAATACACCGTCTGAAGGAGATAACCAAGATAATACGAATACAAATCAGAATGATCAAAATGACCAAACAGATCAACAAACAGAAAACAATCCGGATACAAATCAACAAAATAATCAATCCAATACGGGAAATGCGAACCGAAGAAATAAGGCGAATCTCAATAGCGTGAATAAAAATAGCACACCCGATCAGACAATTAATCAACAATAATCATCGTTTTAAGATGATTTGGGCTGACGACAAAAAGGGATAGCAACCTTTTGTTGTCAGCCCTTTTTAATCATTTGCTCTAACCTGTTATACCTTAATCCGTTCATAATAATTGTGATGGAACACTGAGTGAAAGTGGCACTTCAATATGGCAAAGAGCAAGAATTTAGTGTATCGAATCACTCCGTGTTTTCAGAAAACGTTTTAGATTTTGTCCTATAAGTTGTTTGATGATTGCTTGCCCTTTAGAGAGCCTCATTCATTGTATAAGTCTAACGTTTTTTCTGCTAAAGGAACTTATTGGATAGATTTAGAAAAAACAAAAAGGTACGAATGCTGTTTAATCACCATTCATACCTTTTTAGAGTTTTTATTTTGAAAAGGGCTTATACCCCTTAATGTTTTAAGCGCAATCTTGCACATCTTTTTTTAGTTTCGATAAATAATTCATCCAACTGCCTATAGCATGCGTATTGGCCCGGACGAGATTTAATAAATGACAATCTTTCCATTGCATTGATTGGTAAAATTTCGTATTCTTCGTTTTCCGATAATACATCTTGCGTACCCGATGCGTCCAAAACGAAAGATTCATATAGCTGAATCGCTTTTAACATTATTTCTTTTGCATTGCCATCTCTAACTGAATGTGATTGGTGAATACCTTGTCGAAGCATTTCCCATTTCTTCATCCATTCATCTACAAGTTCCTTTGTAATGGCTTCTTTCTTGCATGCGATCATCTGTTTACAAGACCCTTCTTTGCCCTTTTTTGGCCTTCCCTGCATAAGTCAAATAAGGAACATTCTTTGCAATTAGGATTTTGTGCCTTGCAATGATAACGTCCAAAGAATATAAGTTGATGATGTGTTTTTGCCCATTTTTCTTTTGGTGTCTTTCTCATAACAGTTTGTTCTACTTCCAAAACACTATCTTTCCATTTACAGAGTCCTAATCGCTTCGTCACCCGTTCTACATGTGTATCGACCGCTAACGCAGGTTGTCCAAACGCAACAGACAATACGACATTGGCGGTTTTACGCCCTACACCAGGTAAAGTTACTAGTTCCTCACGTGAATCTGGAATAACCCCATTATATTCATCTAGTAAACGTTGACAAAGCTTTTGAATATTTTTGGCTTTGCCCCTATACAATCCGATTGAGCGTATATCTTGTTCTAATTCTTCTAGCGGAACCGCTAAATAATCCTCTGGCTTCTTATATTTTTTAAATAATGTAGCAGTTACCTTGTTGACTAATACATCTGTGCATTGTGCTGAAAGCAAAGTAGCAATCGTTAATTCAAATGGATTATCATGTACAAGCTCACAATGTGCATCTGGGAACATTTCTTCCATTTTTTCCAAACAATATTGCCATTGCTTGATAGTTAGCATGTCGAATCCCCCTTTCACTTATGACGATCTAACCAGTTATAAAAAGGGACATTACTTGTCGGAGAACTTTGATCAGTCTCTTTTTTCATAGGCTGATGATCCGTATTTTTTGGGATAATATTTTTTCGGAAGTTATGACTCAATTTTTCCGCGTCTTCTGGCGTTTTGACATTATTTTTTTTCCATTCAAATAAAATACGGTCAATGTAACGAAGACTCAACTTTTGCGATAAAACAGCTTCCTTTAACGCTCTACGAATAACTTCAGGAGTATGTCCATCTTGGTCAAGCCACATGGAAATCATTTCGGTTTCCATAGGTGATAAAAAACGGCCGAATTCTTGTTCAAATAATTGGAATAATTGTCCTTCTTTTATTTTTTCCATTTCTTTTTTATCATTCTCTTTTTTGACAAGAACACAATCAAGAAGTCTATTCCATAATGGCAGTAAACTGATAACTTCATATAGAACGCCTTTATCATCCAATTTTTGATGAATTTCCATAAATCCTTTTTGCATAAGCCTTTGCATATTTGTAGAAATCATATTTTCTGTCATACTCATACGTTGCGCAATATTAGCAGGCGTGGGAAATTCATTTCCCTCCTCATGAAATGCGTTCAAATGCATAATTAGCATAGCTTCCGCATCTGAGATTTGTAACTCTTTATAAAACTGAAAAAAAAGCTGAGAAATACTGACACTTCCCCGCTCAAGCCAAGTTTGGAGCCGCTCTGTTTCATTCATATTACCATCGAACTCCTCTTTTATTTATAAATTGAACAAGAAGAATCACCTAAGCGTTCCTTCTTGCCATTTGTCATCTTTTTGAAAGCTATATAGTGCATCAAGATTGTAGGATTATGGATAAATACGATTGAGCAAACGTGGGAATGGAATCGTTTCTCGAACGTGTTCGGCACCTGTAATCCAAGCAACTGTACGTTCTAGTCCTAAACCGAAGCCTGAATGCGGTACCGAACCATATTTACGTAAATCTAAATACCATGCATAAGCTTCTTCATCCAATCCATATTCTGCAATACGTTGTTTTAATAAATCATAATCCCATATACGTTCAGAACCACCGATAATTTCCCCGTAGCCTTCTGGTGCGATTAAGTCTGCACATAGGACGACATCATCACGGTCAGGGTGTGGTTGCATATAAAATGGTTTGATCCCTACTGGATAACATGTGATAAATACTGGTTTGTCAAAATGTTCGGCAATAGCCGTTTCATGTGGAGCCCCGAAATCTTCTCCCCACTTGATATCATCAAAACCTTTTTCATGCAATAACTCGATGGCATCATCATAAGAAATACGTGGGAATGGAACTTGTACTTTTTCAAGTTTAGAGATGTCACGACCTAATCTTTCTAATTCCAGTTTACAGTTGTTAAGTACAGACTGAACAATATAGGAAACATATTGCTCTTGAATTTTAAGAGATTCATCATGTTCAACGAAAGCCATCTCCGGTTCAATCATCCAGAACTCGATTAAATGACGGCGAGTTTTAGATTTTTCAGCACGGAATGTCGGACCAAATGAAAATACTTTTCCAAATGCCATCGCTGCCGCTTCCATATACAACTGACCTGATTGAGAAAGATAAGCATCTTGATCGAAGTATTTTGTATGGAATAATTCAGATGTTCCTTCAGGAGCCGAGCCCGTTAGGATGGGGGGATCGACTTTTGTAAATCCATGATTATTGAAAAATTCATAGGTAGCGCGAATAATTTCATTACGAATTTTCATATTCGCATGTTGTTTTTTAGAACGTAACCATAAATGACGATGATCCATTAAAAATTCTACACCATGCTCTTTTGGTGTAATTGGATAATCATGAGATTCAGCAATCACTTCAATTTCTTTTACTTGTAGTTCATAACCGAATGATGAACGAGTATCTTCCGTTACTTCACCGATAATATAAAGTGAAGTTTCTTGATGAATTGATTTTGCCAAAGCAAAAATTTCTTCAGAAACATTTGCTTTTACGACTACACCTTGTACGAATCCTGTTCCATCACGTAATTGTAAAAATGCGATTTTACCACTTGAGCGTTTGTTCGCAAGCCAAGCGCCTATTTTTACAGTTTCACCGACATGTTTAGGCATGTCTTGAATTGTAATTTTGTTCATGTTAACCTCCAGTATTTCAAACATTCATTAGGAAATATTCCTAATTCCTAATAATGTGTATTCGAGTTTTTCGCAATGAGATTCTATACTGCCTTTATAAAATCAACATAAGAGAGTATCAATCTTTACAATTGATCAAATTTGATGCTTTTAAAAAAGTCACTTTTATGTTTCTTTTTTGGTTACAATGGTATCTTAAGTTTCAGCGAGTCCTATAAGGGAAACTTCACACAGTAGTTTTTACTCTCCTACCGCATGTTCATTCAACCAATCGGGCTTTATAGGTAGGCAAAAGACTACCACTTGTCCTCCTAGTTTTCACCTTGAGGCTTGCAAGATAAAGACGTCCATGCGAAATCCTTGTAGCAACATCATTCTATATACAATGAGAATCACTTACCTTTATTATATACAAGTTTTGTCTAATTTTCGTGTGAAATGATTTGGATGTTTGATTCAACAGGGACACAGGCATATGGGCAAATCTTATAAATTTAAAATACGCTTCCACCATTGACCGTTTTCAAACATGATATATACATAATTCAGTTTATCTTGTTTATTCAAATAGGTTATTTCCCATACAACGCCTGGTTTTTCTACTCCAAGCCTAGTGTGTAGAATTTCCTTCACATCACCTTTTTTAGCTGCTTCTGCAATGGCTTCTTTTTTAGAAATGCCATCCTTTAAAAAGACTTCTGTTGGTTTCTCTTCACGATTATTTTGCGGCATAAAAATAGCCTTCTTCTTTCCATTGCTATCTTTTCCAATTACCGTTACATATGTTTTTTTACTTTGATATACATAAGTATCTGTCACTTTACTTAGTTGTTGATTATGTAACACCGCTGCTTTGGCCGTTTTTTCTGAATTGTGAAACGGTGCATATGATTTCCATCCAACTATAACAACTAATGATAGAGCTAGTATTGGTAAAAAGATAGAGAAGAACTTAATCCAATTTTTCATTATATCACCTTATATTTTATTTATCCTTTATATCGAGAAATCACATGATATGAAGGAGATTATCTTTATAACAAGATAGCATAGCTTTAGCTATCATCCTTCATGGGTATGGTCTTTTCGAACTAATCTCTCTTTCACTTTATCCAGTTGCGTTAGCCAGGATCTTGTCACTTTCGATAAAGAGCCACGTCCAACACCTGTTGATCATTTCGACTCGACTTCACTTTAATGATTATACCAATCTTCTAATTCGAAGACCATGTGTTCAAGTGATACTTTTTTGATTGGTATATCTGGTAATGCTTTCATAAATTCTTGTCCATATGATTTTGTATCAATCCGACGATCAAGTACGATAAAAACACCTTTATCATGTGATGATCGTATCAATCTGCCAAAACCTTGTCTAAAGCGTAAAATGGCTTCTGGTAAAGATAATTTATAGAACGTATTCATCCCTTTGCTTGCCAGTCTTTCTGCTTTTGCCTTAAAAAATGGTTCTTCGGGTGAAGAAAATGGTAAACGTACAACAATCACTGCAGATAGAGCATCTCCAGGTACATCCACCCCTTCCCAAAAGCTATTCGTTCCAAATAAAACAGAGTGTTCAAAGCGTTGGAACATCTTTAACAGGCGCATACGACTACCCGAAGACATTCCTTGTGCAAATAACATATAATCGTCCAATGTTCCTGTTTCTTGGATAAGCTCTACTGTTTTTCGAAGCATATCCTGAGCCGTAAACAATACAAAACATCTTCCTTGAGTTGCTAATACCGTTTGAACGATAGCATCTGCGACAGCTTCTATATAAGCTGTTTGCGATACTGTTTTTATATCTGGCATGTCTTCCACTATATAGACACTCGCACCGTCATAATAAGACTTAGGTGCTTGAAATTGATACAAAGGAACATTTTTTGAGAGCCCTAATTGCTGTGCGATAAAACGTTCATCATTCGGAACGGTCAATGTACCAGAAGTCCATATGATCCCCGATTGATGACGAAATGATTGCAGAACCTTTGTAATTTCTTTTTCAACTCGCACTGGTCTTTTAAACAAATGGAGACTTCCTGGCATACTTCTTGTGTCTATTTCAATCCAAGATGTATCTTCTTCCTGATACTGTAAAAAAAGAGCATTCCATTCTGCAAGTCTTATTTTAAGCTCACCAAGCTGAAATTGCCAATCCGCCAGATTCGCCTGTTGTTTTTTCGATAGTTCATCAGGGTAACGCAAGTAAGTCGCTGTAACTGATTCTGCAAGTTGAATCCATTGGGTTAATTTATGACTAAACTCTCTTCCAAAAGAAGGGTCTAATGGGATAGATGATCGTAAAAAACTAAATTTATGTTGATGTGTTTTAGTCCTGCGCAACGGCAATTGACCTATAAAAAAGTTAATCTCATTATCAAAAAGAGTGGTTATCTCTCCAAACAGTGATTCCAAGGTTGTCAACTGCCGACGAGGGATCTTATCTTGTCGTTTCATCCCCATATAAAAAGGATGCTCTATTGTATGTGTTTCAGTTGATTCTATCTGCCCAAATAGATATTTCCATTGAGTATATGAAAAAATTTTCTCATCTCTTATAGTAGCTGCCTGTATAAACTGATGCCCTTCATCTAAAATCCAACCACTTATATTTTCTAAAATCGGTTCTTTTCTACCTAAGTCAGCCAATACCATAGCATGATTAGTAATCACTAAATCGGCATTTTGACAATTCGTAAGTGCTTGGATATAAAAATCATAGGCACCTTTATGACGCGTATCAGATGTTGTTTCTGTTCGTCGTATTTTATCGATAAAATGCTGTCCGCCACCGGATACAGTGATTTCCCCTAGATCTCCTGTTTGGGTTTCCTGTAACCAAACAAGCAGTTGCATCTTCATGAAATTCTCATCGTAAGAATCATTCTTTACCTGCAAAAGATCACAAAACCGATCCATATCAACATAATGTTCCATACCCTTTACAAGCGCTGTAGAAACATCCGTTTTCAAAATGGCTTTTGCTTTCGGCAATTCTTCGAATAAAATTTGATCCAACAGATGTGATGTATAGGAACTAATCCCGACAGTACAAGTATTCTTTTTGGCAAATATGATCGAAGGGATAAGATATGCTAGCGTCTTCCCAATCCCTGTTGATGCTTCTGTCATAATTTCTTGCTTTGTCACAAGTGCCTGCCAGACTATATCCATCATTTTAAATTGATCTGGACGTACTTCAAAAGAATCGAATGCTGCTTCAAAAAGCTTTTCCTTTTCCTTGAAAGAAGATGGATAATGAAGCTCTTCTCTATCCGCTTTTTTGATTCTCATAGGCTGTTTTAAAGCAACATCCCGATAATAAATATGATTTTGTAAATCGTTTGAAAGCTTTCTTTTTATATGAATAGCCTCTAAAAATAGTTGAGATAAATTTGATTTTAATCGAAACGATCTCTTGTGGAGTTGTTCAGTTGTCACAAGAGGTAGAGCTAAAAGTTTTTCCCAACAAGTTTTTAATAAATAAGCTGTTGCTAATGCATCATCATCAGCGCGGTGAGCATGTGTCAGTTGAATGCCTAATTCCATCGTAATATCTTGTAGCTTAAAACTATAGGCAGTTGGAAAAAGAATTTTCGATAGTTCTACAGTATCCATATACTTTCCAAACCATTTGGGTAAACCTACTCGTTTAAATTCCGCTTGTAAAAATGGCAAGTCAAAATCTGTATTATGTGCAACAAATACCTTATCTTGTAGAATTTCATAAATCTGCTCTGCCTGCTCTTCAAAAGAAGGCGCCTCTTCAACATCTTTATCTGAAATATGTGTTAAATCTTGTATGAAATAAGGAATTTTCTTTCCTGGATTTACAAAAGAGGTATACGTTGATACGACCTTCCAATCTTTCATCAAAACGATGGCGATTTGAATGATGCGGTCTCCTTGTTGTGAGGAATGACCCGTTGTTTCTAAATCGACAATGGCGTAAGTTTGACTTTCCATTTATTCTTCACAACTTTCCGTTCATGGTATATGGATGATTTTATCATATTTCGAGAGGAATAGCTGTGAATGAACAGCAAGACATTGAAAATATTTTCTGCAATGAACAGCAAGCTTCATGCTTAAAAATAAAGACTGTTCAATGAATGATTTTTTCATTCATTAAACAGCCTATTACAATATTATTTTATCCCACGTAAATACATCATTCGCACTTCCGTAGATTTCCAAAAATAGAACTGTGGACTACCCGAAAGTTCTACCAACACACCATCGAGCAAAAAACACTCCCCATTGTGTGTTCGTTTTACTTTATGATGGTTGCCTCTGGTTCATCATGTATTAATTGCTTTACTTTATTGTTATCATCTAATATAGCAACAACAGGTTTGTGCTGTGCAGCTTCTTCTACTGTCATGTAACCATAGCCAATAATGATTACAATATCTCCCGGTTGCACTAATCTTGCGGCTGCTCCATTTAAGCAAATAACACCTGATCCTCGCTTTCCAGGAATTGTGTATGTTTCAAAACGTGCACCATTGTTATTGTTGACAATTTGAACTTTTTCGTTAGGCAGCATTCCTACTGTATCTAGTAAGTCTGCATCGATAGTAATACTCCCAACATAGTTTAAATCAGCTTGCGTTACAGTAGCACAGTGGATTTTTGAAGTCATCATCATTTTTAGCATTTCGTTAATCTCCTCAATTAAAAAAGAATATTATCTATTAATCGTACATTTGAAAAATAAACAGCTGTGGCAAGTAAAAAGTGTCGCGTTTCAGGATGAATCTCTTGTAAATCAGGGTAGCTACGTAATTCTAAATAATCGATCTTCCCTGATGTCTCACTTTCGATCATGGTTTTGGCGATTTGAATAGCCTTGTCTTTGTCATGGGATTGCAAAAATTCTTTCTGTGCTTGTTGCAAAGCTTTTTGTATAGTGGGTGCTTGTTTTCTTTCTTCTGCTGTTAAAAAAACATTGCGAGAACTTTTGGCAAGACCATCTTCCTCACGCACAATCGGCACGCTACAAATCGTTAACGGGAAATTAAAATCTCTAACCATCATCTTAATCAACGCTAATTGTTGCGCATCCTTTTGCCCAAAATAAGCATGGGTTGGTTGAACGATGTGGAATAGCTTCGATACGACTTGTAAAACACCATTAAAATGAATAGGTCTGGATGCTCCGCAAAGAATTTTAGACGCAGGTCCTGCTTCAAAGCGAATACCTCCATCTGTTGGGTACATTTCTTCTACTGATGGAACAAATAAATAATCGACCCCTGCTTCAGTTGCGATTTTTTCATCGTGTTTTAAATCTCTTGGATAACTTTCATAGTCTTCATTTGGCCCAAACTGTGTTGGATTGACAAAGTCACTCATTACAACAATATCATTATCTTTTCTAGCTGTCTTAGCTAGGGTTAAATGTCCATCATGCAAATAGCCCATTGTTGGTACTAATGCAATTTTCTTCTTGGCGGTTCTATACTTTTCAAGCTCTTGTTGTAATTCATCGATTGTTGTAACGACCTTCATCTTTTAATACCTCCATATAGCTGGCTAAGTGTTTCTTCTGACATTGAAAATTGATGTTCCGGCGCTGGGAATTTTCCTTGCTTAACAGCATCTCTATAAGCGGCTATCCCTTGTGTTGCTTTCTTTCCAATATCTGCGAAAGTCTGAACGAATTTAGGAACATGATGACTTCCATAAGACAAGGTGTCATGGAATACTAATACTTGTCCATCTACCTCTTGACCAGCTCCAATGCCAATAATAGGAATCGTTAGTTTTGCAGCTACAATACCCGCCAATTGATGTGGCACACATTCTAATACAATAGCGCAAACACCTGCTTCTTGTAGTGCCAAAGCATCATTGATCAACTTTTCAGCTGCTTCCGTTGTTTTTCCTTGCACCTTATATCCACCTAATACAGCAGCGGATTGTGGCTGTAAGCCTAAATGCCCTACAATGGGAATACCTGCTGAAATTAGTGTTTTAATCGCTTCGATTATATGTCCAGCACCTTCTAGTTTTAAAGCGTTGGCCCCTGTTTCTTGGAATAACCGTACTGCATTTTTTAACGTGTCCCCTACATCACCATGATAACTTCCAAATGGCATATCAATGACGACAAAGGTATCTTTTGCGCCTCTTCTTGTCGCTTTTCCATGATGAATCATATCTTCCAACGTCACGTTAACTGTGGAATCATAACCAAGAACGACCATTCCTAGTGAATCTCCAACTAAAATCATATCGATGTCAGCGTTTTCAGCAAGCATCGCGGAAGGATAATCATAAGCGGTCAACATCACAATTTTTTCATGACGTTCTTTCATCTTTAAAAATTCAGCTGTGCTTTTCATCCTTGCTCCTCCTTTTTTTAGAGGAAGAAAACAAAAAACCCTTCTATCTAAAAATGGACAGAAGGGTAGTGTAGTCTCACATTGAATCGTTTTCTTCCGTCCCTGTCTAATAAGATCAAGGCAGATTCTTTTGTTCAAGTATTAAAAATTGAGGTACAGTTCCGTTGAGATACTGTCCTATGGTACCACTATAACAATATTTAATGCGATTGCCAACATTATTTTTCAACTTCAATGTCCGCTGAATAGATTTCTTTTATGGTTCCATCGTCCAGTTGCAATTTTAATATGCCATCCTTTGTAATCCCAATGGCTTTTCCCACATAAACTTCACGTAGTGTTGTCGCCTTAATACGATTGCCAATCGTACAAGAACATTCTTCCCACAATGCTTTAATATTTTCAAAACCTTCTCTAATATACTGATTGCTGAATTTTTCTAAATAATAAAGAATCTTAGCCACAAGTTCTGCACGATCAATGGACTTACCCGTTGCTATCTTCAAGGACGTTGCTAAATTGACAATCTTATCATCAAAATCTTCAGGTTCCTGATTTACATTAATACCGATTCCCATAATAATCGCGTTTACACGATCTGGATCAGCTTGCATCTCTGTTAGGATCCCTGTGAATTTCATTCCGTTGATCAATAAGTCATTCGGCCATTTAATATCTGGTCTAACACCAGTGACATCCTTAATCGCACAAGTAACGGCAACAGCCGCTACTAATGTAAACTGTGGTGCTTCATAAGGAAGAACATTAGGACGTAAAATAACACTCATCCAAATCCCCTTACCTAATGGTGCACTCCAAGGTCGCTTTAAACGCCCTCTTCCTTCGGTTTGCTCCTCGCAGATCACAACTGTACCGTTTGGTGCTCCATCCTGTGCTTGCTGATGCGCTATCGTTTGAGTAGACGTCAGTGATTCTTCGTAAATGATTTTTTTCCCGAATTGCTCTGTTTCAAGTATAGCCGTTATTTTAGCAGGATCTAAAGTATCTGGTGTAGAAATTAGGATATATCCTTTTTTTCGAATAGATTCAAATTGATAGCCTTCTTCTTCTAATTGCTTCATATGTTTCCATATAGCCGTTCTGGACAAATTTAAATCATCTGCTAATTGTTGACCGGAGACAGGCTTTCCTTTCGCATCAAATAACCGTTTTAATAGTTCATATTTAATGGGTACGCTCATTTAATAACCATTCCTTTATTTGTTGTCGTTCATTTTTTAGACGATTTTCAAGAATTTCAATCAGTATTTGATCCAGCGATTCTTTTAACCATGGGCCACTTTTTCGACCGCTCCATTCGATCAAATCATGTCCTGTTATTACTAAATCTGATTTTTTTTGTAAAGCTAGACTAGATTTTATCTTCTCTATATCGATTAATGATTTAGGCTGTACAATTGTTTTTCCAAAATTGTTTGCAAATTCATAGGCTGTTTTCAATATTTCTAAATCGAACGTAAAGTAATCTTTTTTCGTCCAGCCCGTTGAGATTAGGGATTGATAGGCTTTGATGATTTCATCTACTTGTTTTTTTTCATTATTGGAACATTTAAAGGCATGCATCATCTGGCTATCTTGAGGCTGTTGCAATAGGCAAAAATAAGCCCATCCCTTCCGTGCATCTTCACTTGCCTTGAAATGATTCCAGTAGCTCGCTTGATGCCTATATTCTCCTGGCAAAAAGGGAGCTAAACCAGATTGATGAATATTGTACATAGCATTTTCAGGATGCTCGCTCGTAAAGATTTTATCGAACTCAGCTTTTATTCGCTCTACCGCTATAAAACGGATATCTTGAGCCTGTCTTGAAATGGCTTGAAATGTAGCATCATCAATTTGAAAACCTAATTGTGCACTAAAACGGATTGCACGAAGCATTCTTAAAGCATCTTCTTTAAAACGCTCTATCGGCTCTCCTACAGCCCTTATCACACCATTTTTTAAGTCCTCTTGACCACCAAACAGATCAATGATTTTCCGATCTCCCGACATCGCCATGGCATTAATCGTAAAATCACGTCTTTTTAGATCTTCCGCTAAAGAAGACACAAATTGCACCTGATCGGGACGACGATGATCCTGATAAGTACCTTCTGTACGATATGTCGTCACTTCTACAGGACTCATCGGATGAATAACTAAAACTGTACCATGTTGAATACCAACATCCGCCGTATGTGTAAAAACCCTTTTTACTTCTTCAGGTACTGCATTCGTAGCAACATCCACATCATTAACCATATGACCTCTGAGTGAATCGCGTACAGCTCCGCCCACGATTACCGCTTCATAGCCATTGTCCTCAAGTGACGCAATCACATCGAAAGCTGCTTGCCATGCTTTTTGTTCAGTCATGTTGTCGCGCCACCCTTTCATAGAGCGATTCATATTGATCGACAATTTTAGATGAGTGAAAATGATGATTCGCCGTAAAGATAGCATTTTCTCGGAACTGTTGAAGTTTACGTTCATCTCGTAATAAATCAATTGCATATCTTGCAGCCTCTTCGTAATCGCCAAGTTCTACAATATAGCCATTTTCTCCGTGCTGAATAACTTCAGGTATCCCACCAATATTGGTACCGATTCCTGGTACTCCACACGCCATTGCTTCTAATAATACGAGCCCAAAGGCTTCCTTTTCAGACATCAACAATTTTAAATCACTCATGGCATACAACTCGGACAAATTTTCTTGTTTGCCTAGAAACAAAATATCTGTCGCAAAAGGACATTTTTTCACTTCATGCATGATTTGGTTTTTTTCAGGGCCATCGCCAACTAATAATAATTTAGCGGGCATTTTCTCTCTTACTTTGATAAACGTTCGAATAACATCTGGTACATGTTTTACTTTTCGAAAGTTTGAAACATGTATTAATACCTTTTCATGCTCTTGAATACCAAAATCTTGTTTTAACTGAGTACCATCTTTCGGATAATATTCACGTTCATCTACAAAATTATAAATCGTTTCAATCGGTTTATCTGTTTCGATCAAATCATAGGTCTGCTGTTTTAAAGAAGATGAAACAGCTGTAACAATATCGGATTTCTCAATTCCATATCGAATGGCGCTCGTTAAAGAAGAATCATATCCTAAAACCGTAATATCTGTACCATGCAAGGTTGTGACGATGCCGATGTCTTGTCCTGACATATCCCGTGCTAGAACCGCACATACAGCATGTGGGATCGCATAATGGACATGTAATACATCTAACTCTTGACTTTGAATGACATCCGCCATTTTACTTGCCAAAGCAATATCATACGGAGGATATTGGAAAACCGAATAATTGTTCACTTGGACTTCATGATAAAAAATTGTCGGATAAACTTTATTTAAACGGAATGGCATACTAGATGTAATAAAGTGAATTTCATGACCTCTTTCTGCCAGCATCTTACCAAGCTCTGTTGCCATAACACCAGAGCCTCCGACGGTCGGATAACATGTAATACCGATTTTTAGTTTTTTCATCCGACCACTACCTTTCTAATTTCTGCGTTCTTGTATTAATCGCCAATCAATAAATCCCTTCTCTAATCCTTTCAATAATACTTCCGCTGTCCCCATATTCGTCGCTAAGGGAATTTGGTAAACATCACTTAAACGGATCAATGCGGATACATCCGGCTCATGGGGTTGTGCTGTTAATGGATCACGGAAGAAGATAACCATATCCATATCATTATTGGCAATCATAGCCCCTATCTGTTGGTCCCCGCCTAACGGTCCCGAACGAAATCGCTTTACATTCAAACCTGTAGCATCTATTACTCGTTGTCCAGTTGTCCCTGTTGCAAATATTTCATGTTGTGCCAAAATGTCACGATATGCTGTCGCAAATTGCACCATATCACTTTTTTTCTTGTCATGCGCAATTAGAGCGATTTTCATAGATAGTCATCACCTTTTATAAAATATTTTCTAACCCATAGACTAATTCTTTTAATTCCATTACTTTTTCAATTGATAATTTTACACCTGTCATAAATGATTTACGATCAAACGAATCGTGGCGAATGGTCAATAATTCTCCTGCTCCCCCAAAGAGAACTTGTTGATGTGCAACGAGTCCTGGTAAACGAACACTGTGGATGCGCATGCCATCAATATCAGCACCCCTTGCACCAGAAAGATTTTCATGTTCTTCTGGATTCCCTTGTTTATGTGGCACACGGTTTTTGGCTATCAGTTGAGCCGTTTTCACACCTGTACCAGATGGTGCATCTAATTTTCGATCATGGTGCATTTCAATAATTTCAACATCCGCAAAATAATTGGCTGCCATTTGAGCAAATTTCATCATTAGTACAGCACCAATAGCAAAATTAGGAGCGATTATACATCCTACCCCTGAAGTTTTCGCAATGGCCACAAGTTCTTCTAATTGTTCATCCGTAAATCCAGTTGTGCCAATGACAGGACGTACACCTGCAAAAAGGGCCGCCTTTGTATGTTCGTATCCTACTTTTGGTGTGGTCAAATCTACAAAAACATCTGCTTGTACAGCATCAAATAATGTATGTAATTCTGTATAAACAGGGACATTATATTGTTCTGGGAATTGTTCATATTGTGCTAAATTGGGTGCTAATTCTTTATGATCCAGCACTGCTACTAATTCCATATTATCGTCATTGATGACCGTATGTACTGCTTCTTGTCCCATTTTCCCTCTTGGTCCTGCGATTACAACTCGAATAGTCATTATTTCTCTTCCTTTCTAGTCCAACAATTATCATCTTATATTTCAATTTATCTCACATGAACAAGCCGTAAGATTCCTCTCTTCTCGGTTCAAATAAACATGAAGAAGTGGTGGGGATCTTCTACCTGTATATGCCCAATTGGTTCTACTAACATCTAATGAGGAGATGAAAATCCCTCTTCTTATCCTAATCAACTATCATCATTGTTGTCAAAATCTCAAAAATGCATGATAATATAATCTTGTGCGAAGTTATTAAAAAGAAACAATCTTACTAGCCATCTATACGCCCCAGCGTAATTGCGCCAACTATAGAGATGGCTTTTTCTGAATCAAGATCAATTTATGTTTCGCTGTCAAATTACGTATACTTCAAACCTAACTATTTATCTACACACTAACGTTATTATACTCTATACAACTAAAAATGAGGTGAAACGACATGCCAAATATTAAAATAAAAAATACTTTGTTCATTATATTAGGAGCCGCTATTTTCAGTTTTGGCTTTGTGCATTTTAATATTCAGAACCATCTTGGTGAAGGCGGGTTCAACGGTATTACATTAATCTTATACAATGTATTCCACTTGGATCCTGCGATCATGAACTTAATGTTAAATATACCCATGTTCGTCATCGGATGGCGTGTACTCGGTAAAAAAACTTTTGCTTATACGATTATTGGGACTGTATCTGTATCCGTATTTCTAAAAATATTTCAAATTTATCAATTTCCAATTGATTTGCATGATGATATGTTCCTTGTATCATTATTTGCTGGTGTATTTCTTGGTGTGGGGCTTGGTATCATTTTCCGTGTTGGGGGCACAACAGGTGGCGTAGATATCATTGCTCGATTAGTGAATAAATTCTTCGGTTGGCCGATGGGGAAAACGATGTTTATCTTTGATGCAACCGTCATCGTCTTATCATGGATAACGTATCTAGACGCTCGCTCTGTTATGTATACATTAGTCTGTGTATTTGTCACCGCTCAAGTCATTGACTTTGTACAAGAAGGAGCTTACGCAGCAAGAGGGGCGATCATTATTTCCAATAATAATCATAAAATTGCTGAGCGCATTGCCAAACAAATGGATCGGGGTGTTACGTTTTTAAAAGGGTATGGCTATTATACAAAGGAAGAACGCGAAGTCATCTATTGTGTAGTCGCCAAAAATGAAATGTTCAAGCTGAAAAGTATCGTTCTGACAGTAGATCCACATGCCTTCATATCTGTCTCTGAAGTGCATGACGTTAGTGGGGAAGGTTTTACTTTAGACGATCAAAAAAGACCGCTTGAATAAAACTTAGTGTGGATTTTCTTCATCTTTCTAGGTGTTCGCTAAATCAATCGGTTAGACTGTACCATCATAAAAAGTGAAGCTTCCATCAGTGGAGTTTTCTTCTTCCTCACTGAATAGAGGAACACTCAGGTGTTGCCACGTCCTGTGGTAACACCTGAGTGACCAACATCTTGTTGACCCGAATCAACCGGTTTTTTACAGGCAGTTGATCCCCCACTCTCTTTTCTCGTTTTTCCCTAACCTTAAGGTGTGTTCTTGCCGCCCGTTAACGCAGCATAAAATATGAAAAAATATAATTTTCCTCACGACATATTATTTATAAATATCATTATTCTTAATATACCAAGCACAAGTTTCTTCAATAGCTTGTCCATATGAAGTTGGCTCAAATTCAAAATTACTAGTAAATTTGCTTGAATCTACTGTAAAATCATTAATATTTTGATAGATTAATTCCAAAAAAATTACCCATTCATTCGAATATTAAAACTCTAGTATTGACTGACAAAAAATTATACTTTAAATGTATTTTACCCTGTAAGCTATTTGTTTCTTTACTATTTTCATGATTTAAACCACTCTTGTATTTCATTTCTTAATCATTTTCTGTGTGTCAGCTAAATAATCTGTGAAAACACCATCAACACCATATTGTAACGTTTTATGAATGAGCTCCTTCTCATTTGAATGATCGAACCAAGCATGCACTTTTAAATTCGCTTGATGCATTCTGTCGACAAAGCTTTTATCAATCAGCTGCGCATAAGGTCCTACACCTATTGCATATTGCTTAACAGCATTTATATTTACGTTTTTTACTGTGTCGCCAACTAATAGTAAAATTAGAGAAATATTAGGATCTAAACTTTTTACTCGCTTTAGACTATCCTGTGAATATGATTGTATGATGACTTGTTTTTCCAATCCATATTGATGAACTAGTTTTAATAATTCATCCTCCATCACAGTTTTTCCATCAACTTTCCTTGTTTCAATATAGTATTTCGTAGTCTTTCTAAAACGGGCAAAAATTTCTTCAAGGCTAGGTATTTTTTGACCATCACTCAAGCTTAATTGTTTTAACTGCTGTAAAGTATAATCTGAAACTTTTCCGGTACCATTAGTGGTTCTGTCTACTGTTTCATCATGCATAGCTATTAACTGGTTATCTTTCGTTAATCTAAGATCAATCTCGATGTAATCCGCCTTTTTATCAACAGCTTGCTTATAAGCGAGTAGAGAGTGTTCAGAAGCAAGATGATTAGCTCCTCCCCGGTGAGCAATGATTAAGGGATGAATTGCTATATTTTCTTTCGTAGTTTTTACTTTTGCTGCATTTGGAGTATTTTCGTGTTTCACTGATTTAATTGTTTTGACTACTTTAATATATTGACCATTTAACCAGCCTTTTTTATTTTTATATTTCATTTTATACCAAGTACCATTCTTAGTACGTTTTTTGGAAATATAAATAACCTTTTTTCCTTTTGGAACTACGAGAATACGTGAAGATTTTATACTAGCCCCCTTACGCATATTTATATTAGCTGTAGTTTTATAAGTTGAAATCGAACTTGCCTTTGCAATCTCTGCTCCCCCAAAAACATTCCCATCAGTATTGAGTAGTAATGATATTGCGATGATGCAACATACTACTGCCTTTTTCATATGATATTCTCCTCCAAATATATGTGTATTGACCAAAGAACGGCTTTTGTTATTTTTTCGACATATACTTGAATTGTTTTAGTCAAATTATGTATGATCTTACATCTCCGTCGTTTAATGAATAGCTAGATTCGGTAGATCATACCAAGAAATTTTCAACATTTATATGAGCTGTTTAAATACGTACATATAAAACAAAAAGGTACCTACAAATAAATTTTGTAGTATACCTTTTGGGCCTAGCTGAGTATTTTCATACAAACATTATGTTTGTACTACATCCTAACCAAGATGCCTTAATATTATTTACGAACACTATTCATCATCATTATTCATACCTGTAAAGACTAACAATAATCGTAACAATTCCAAGATGGCGGTAGCTGCTGCTGCTACATAAGTTAAAGCTGCTGCACTTAATACTTTTCGCGCATCAGGTTCTTCTTCATTACGAATAATTCCTAAGCTAACAACTTGATTGAGAGCGCGTTTAGATGCATCAAATTCTACGGGTAGCGTAACAAATTGAAAAAGTACTCCAACCGCTAATAGTATGATTCCAACAAGCATCAATGATTTTATTGATCCAAGGAGACCAATCATAATGAAAATCCATGATGCATTTGAAGAAATATTGGCTGCTGGTACTAATTTTGAACGAAATGTTAAAAAAGCATACGCTTCCTTATGTTGAATTGCATGTCCGCATTCATGAGCTGCTACAGCAGTACCAGCAACGGAAGCATGATGATAATTTTGCGATGATAAGGCTACAGTCTTAGTTGTTGGATCGTAATGATCCGATAAAACACCTGATGTTTCTACAACTCTTACATTACTTAGCCCATTGCTATCCAAAATGGTTCTTGCTACTTCTGCACCTGTCATCCCCGAAGTGGAACGAACTTCTGCATAACGCCTATACGTTTTTATTACCTTCCGTTGTGCATAAAGAGGCAATAACATTAACACGAGAAAATATACGATATACATCGCTATTGACAAATAAACCATCCTCCTATTACGTACTTAACCTTATTTTAAAGGGAATCATTTTTTACCGCAAACGATAACCTTTTTTGTGATACAAAATAAGCTAACGTAATACAAGCAATCGATAACCAGAATGTGAAATAGCCTATTTTAGACATGTACATAGAAAGCATACTATAGATCGGCATCTGACCAAAGACATAATCAATAACATCATTATGTAGAGTCCAAATTGAAGCAATTCCTACATGAATCATCTTCATATTATACATGGGGATATATAAAATTCCCTGAACAGCCATTGCAAAATGAGAAATAACAAGCATCCATCCTAGAAAACCAATTGACCCCATTTGCATAAATGCCAATATATTCATCACTACTGCCCAAAGACCATATTTAACTAATGTAATAAGCGCTAATGCTTCTATCAAGCCCCAGTTTTTGCCGAATAGCCATCCTATAATAGCAATCGAGAAAAAGAGAGTAGCTGTCGGACTATCGGGAACAAAAATATAAAAAATAGGACTCGTAATCGATAATTGCTCACCATACCAAATATAACCACCAATTGTCCCTAATATATTAATGATTAATAACATCCACAGAAAAAAACGGTGCGATAATATCTTCCATACAAACATCAATAGTCTAGTCATCATTTTCCCCTTATATTATAAAATAATTTGTTATGTATTATACAGTATTATCTTTATATGTAAAGAATAGAAGCAGTCCGAAAAAGAAAAAGAGCTACCCAAAAAGTCGGTGAAAACCAACTTTTCGGAGTAGCTCCATTAGCTAGTAAAAAATGTTTCGAAGATTATATAGTCCCCTATTATTCAGCTTTTAAACCTGAAATAAATTTAGCTAATTTTTGAAGATCTTCATCAGATCCTTTGTATTGGCCTGCTGGCATACCGCCTTTACCTTCATGTGCGATTTTAGCAATCTCATCAGCAGATAAACCTGTATCCGTTAGTGCAGGACCTGCACCACCTTGAAGTTTATCACCATGGCAGTTAATACATGATTGTTTCGCATATACTTTGTAACCTGGATCTTCTTGATTAATCTCAACCGCTTTAACGATTTGTCCTTGTTTCTTAGCAGCAGCCCAGTCATGGTTAACAACTGATTCCCATGTTAAGAAGACCATAGCAGCAAGTGTTAATAACATAAATGCTACTGGAAGTGGTCGTTTTAATGGCTTACGTTCAGGACCTCTATCTAAGAATGGCGCTAACATCAATGAACCAATCGCAATGGCTGGAATAACAATTGCACCAATTGTATTATAAGGACCTGAAGCATATTCATATTTAAGTAATTGATATAAGAATAAGAAATACCAGTCCGGCATTGGAATATAGCTAGTATTAGTTGGATCAGCTTGTCCCTCTAGTGGAGATGGGTGAGCAATTGTTAAAATTAAATAACCAACTAGGAATACCGCACCAACCATCCATTCTTTTAACAAGAAGTCTGGCCAGAATGGTTCTGTTTTGCCTGGATATTCGGAATAATCTGGTGGATATACGTTTTTGTTGTCCTTTTTTGGAACACGCGTATCTCCTACGAATTTCATTCCTTTTCCTTTATGCATTTTGTCCCCTCCTTAAGGAAATATTAATGGCTGTATTGTAATACTACAATGGGCCAGATATCCCTTGTCTACGAATCATGATAAAGTGCGCAGCAAGCAATGCAAGTAGACATGCTGGCAAGAAGAATACATGAATCGCAAAGAATCTTGTTAATGTTTGTGCACCGATGATGGATGAATCACCAGCTAATAATATTTTGATTGCTTCACCAATAAATGGTACAGAAGCTGCAATTTGAATACCTACTTTTGTAGCAAATAATGCTTTCATATCCCAAGGAAGTAGGTAACCTGTAAAGCCAAGGCCTAACATTACACAGAAGATTAGAACCCCAACAATCCAGTTCAATTCACGAGGCTTTTTATAAGATCCTGTGAAGAATACACGTAATGTATGAAGGAACATCATGACAATTACGAGGGAAGCGCCCCAGTGGTGCATACCACGCACAATTTCACCGAATGCTACCTCATTTTGTAGGTAGTAAACAGATTTCCACGCATTTTCGATATCTGGTACATAGTACATTGTTAAGAACATACCTGATAAAATTTGAATAACAGTAACGAAGAACGTTAACCCGCCAAAACAATATACGAATGCAGAGAAATGGTGTGCAGGGTTTACGTGCTCTGGAACTTCGTGGTCGGCAATATCGCGCCAAATCGGTGTAATATCAAGGCGTTCATCGACCCAATCATAGATTTTATTAAGCACTGATGTCGTACCCCCTTACAATTATACTAAAGTGTTTGCTCTTGTTTTTCCGATCAATAATAGACCGTCTTTTACTTTTACTTCAAACTCGTCTAATGGACCAAGTGGTGGTGTACCTGCCACATTTTTACCGTTTTTCTCATAACGGCCTCCGTGACATGGGCAATAGAATTCGTTTTTAAAATCCTTGTTACCATCCCAGTTAACCGTACAGCCTAAATGTTTACATACTGGTGAAAGCGCAATAATCTTATCCCCATCTTTATAAACCCATGCTGTATTTGTAACTTTTGATTTGTACCAAGCATCAACTTGTTCAAACGTAAAATCTACTTTTACAGGAGTGGCAGAAAGCTCTGAGGCTTTTTTGTCAGTAGGTACGAAGTCTCCCCCAGCTTTTTTTTGTAAAATTGGGTCGACTGCGAAGCGAGCCATTGGCATTAACATACCAGCTGCCATGAAACCACCAACACCTGTAAGTGTATAGTTCAAAAATTGACGTCTTGTGACACGATTGTTACTCATCCTTTTCCCCCCTCTAACTTCAGGTCAGTCCAACGGACAAACTTATACAAAATAGTAATACTAGGACATATCTATGATATATCAACTAAAATGTGAGGTCAATAACGCATTCAACTGTTTTATGTCCATTTGTGAACATTTATTGAAAGAAGATTTATTGTTTTGACCATTTTGAAGATAGCACTGGTATTACTTGTCTTAACTGATCACTTAGAACTGATTGTTTAACTTTTTCATCCATATCACCTAATGGAATAGATGGCAGCCAAATCATGTCGTAATTTGTTGTGAATCTATTCCATTCATGGTCAGATGTTATAAAGAAAATATATTTGAAACCAGCAGTCACTAATTCATCATAAATAGCTGTGATTATGTCTTCTTTTGACATTGACGCAGTATATGTAATTGGTGAAGTTAACACAATTCGTCCCTTGAATTGTTGTTCAATGAAATTTGTTAATGACATTAAAAATTCTGCCCCAGAAGCACTCTGTTTTATACCTAAATCTTTTCCTTCTAATATGACTAATGGAACTAATGCTGTATCAATAAACTCCTTTTGTGTTAAAAATTCATCAATATCCTTGCTTGTCCAAAACATTTGTATTCCTCCTAAAAGTAAGACTTCATCCAATGACGGATGAAGTCTTTATTTTTTTTCTACATTTTTAATCACATTCAATAATGCAGACAACTTATAAAACTTCTCTTTATCATTTTGATCTAATGCTTCATCAATCTGTTTTAAAATAGCTTCCTCTTGAAAAGTCTTCATACTATCTTGCAAAATTTCCTCTGCAAGCTGACGATCTGATTCGCTTATTTGTAAATAATTTGGCATATAAGGATTCTCCTCTAATACCGTTAAATATTCTCTACTTGGCGGAACCTTTGGAAAATTTAATTGGATGTACATCTCTTCATCTGAATGAAGTCTTAAATCATGGAAGGATTTTTCCGCATCTGCTGTCATAATATTCCCCCGATAGAAGCGAAATGGTATGCCAGATGATTCGGTTGTTGACATAACCATTGCTCGTGGGCAGTAATGTGCTTCTTCTACAAAATGAATATGTTCTAATAATTCATCATGACCAAGCAGATAATTCAAAATCCATACACACTCACGTCGTTTCATTTGGTACTTCTTTAAAAACCAGCGGACAAATTCTTTTTTGTCCAAGACAGAAACGGATGCGGTCATTTTGTATGAGCCTCCTCTCATTCAAAAGTTTGCAAAAGATCTTGCCAAGTAGGTTCTTCTGGTTGTAAAGCAATCAACTGTTTCACTACATCTTTTGCCTCAGCGCGTTTACCATCTTCAATCAAGAAATAAACGTATTTTTCAAGGAATAATGGATCTTCCTTATGGTCATTATATGCTAATTGATAAAAATCGTATGCACGTTCATACTTTTCTAATCGATCGTAAGAGATAGCTGCAAACGCCGATAAAGTCGACCAATCAAAACTTTCTTGCTCTAGTTTTTCGATTAGTTCAACAATTTCTTCATCTCGTTCTTCTTTTGAAAGGATCGAAACAAGGGTAATAATGGCTTCCATATATTCACTATCTAACGCAATTGCTTGTCGTAAATATTGTTCAGCTTCTTCTGGTAGGCTGTTTTTAAGGGCCATTTTTCCTGCAAATAGATAGAGTTCTTTATCATATTCGTCGCGAGTTATCCCCTCTTTAATCACCACTAATGCTTGTTGATTATTTTCAAGCATCGCATAACTTTGCGCTAATAGCAGATAGGCTGAAAAGTAATCTGGATCTAAAGTTTTTAAATCCTCCGTATATCGAATAGCTGTTTCATACATTTGTGATTGAAATGCAGAATAGGCTGCACCAAATAATAGGTCTGGTGATGTATTATCCTCAAGTGCTTTCATATAAAAGGTTAAGGCCTCTTCAAACGCAGCTCCTGCACGATGTACTTCTGCTAATCGCTCAACTAACCGTACCCCTGCTATTTCAGTGTGTTCTTCGTATAATTCATGATAGATACGAGCTGCCTCCGTAAAACGTCCCATTTCCATTAATAATTCTGCTTTTGCAAAATGTAGTAAGGGTTCATCTGGCAATAAATCTAATGCTTCATCTATACGCTGCTCTGAAACTTCATATAACCCTTGCATTTGATAATAATCCGCTAAAGCCAATAAAACTTGTGGATACTCTGGTGCAGCAGTGTCGATCGACATCAATAAATTTAATGCCTCATCCTCTTGTTCTCGCTCCATCAATAATGTAGCACGATCAATTTTAAGTTGCGCTTCATCTGGGAATAAATATAATAAGTGTTCTAATAATTCATCAGCTTCCTCTAAAAAGCCGAAATTCGTCAGCAACCCTATTATTTCATATTGTATAGAAGGATCTGCCTGTATTTTAAAATCTTCGAGAAGATTTTGAATGCCTTCTAAGTTCCCTTTTTGAATGGTATCAATCATTTTTTCCTGTATATCCATTTTGTCACCTGATTCTACTTTTTATGCCTTCATTAAGCTGAGCTGCGACTTTAGCACAGCTAAAAATAACTCCCCTCATACACTTTTTAACCTTCAATTGAATCATTAAAATAACCGCTTTCGATTTGGATTTTCCAATGATTTTCGAAGCTAGATGCACTGCCTTCGCTTTTAACATTATGCTACATGACTATGGCTTTATACACAAGGAAAAACTCTCCTAATATAGGAGAGTTTCTTGAGAACCTACTATTTTATAATTTTTTGAATATCTTCAAAGAATGTTGGATAAGATACCGCGATACACTCTATATCATCCAATTCGACAGCATCATCTGTCAACAGTGCCGCAATCGCGCCCATCATACCAATACGATGATCTCCGTATGTTTGAAGAGAGGCCCCATGGAGCTCGCTGCCACCATGAATAATCATGCCATCATCCGTTGCTTCGATGTCGGCACCCAATTTTTTTAACTCATTAACGACCGCCGTAATACGATCCGTTTCTTTTACCTTCAACTCAGCTGCATCTCGAATAACTGTCGTTCCTTTTGCCTTAGTAGCAAGTAAAGCAATAATCGGGATTTCATCAATCAGCCGAGGGATTAGCTCACCATCTATTGTTATAGCTGCTAAATCAGATGTTCGAACCGTAATCGTAGCAGTAGGCTCAGCAGCTTCTTCATCAGCTACTATTATTCCCATATCAGCGCCCATTGCAGCTAATGCATCAATAATTCCTGTCCGCGTAGGATTAAAACCGACATTATGCAGTGTGATTTCGCTATTTTCAGCCATTACACCAGCTACTAAAAAGAATGCTGCAGAAGAAATATCGCCTGGTACATCTACATGTGTCGCGTGTAAAGTTTGTCCTCCTTTGTAAGATACGGTTCCGTTTTCTATAGTTATTTCTGCTCCAAATTGACGTAGCATTCTTTCAGTATGATCTCTTGAGACACTTTTTTCATGAATGACAGTAGTCCCTTCGGCTTGTAACGCTGCCAGTAAAATAGCTGATTTTACTTGTGCACTAGCTACGGGCATTGTATACTCAATCGCATGTAGCGGACTACCTTTTATCGCTAAAGGTGTATACTGCCCATCCATTCTTCCTGTAATATGTGCACCCATTTTACGAAGTGGTGTAATCACACGTTTCATAGGTCTTTTTCCAATAGAAGCATCACCGTTTAGAATGGCATGTATGTTAGATCCAGCTAGTAACCCTAACATTAAACGAGTCGTTGTACCAGAATTTCCTGTATATAAAATATCGATAGGTTCTTTCCAATTTTTCATGCCTTGACTATCGATCACCACATTTGTATCATTCAGTTCGATTTCAACCCCAAGCTTTCTAAAACAGTCAATCGTACTTAAACAATCATCACCTAATAAAAAACCACTTACAGTTGTGCGACCTTTTGCAATACTCCCAAACATAATGGAACGGTGCGAAACAGATTTATCGCCAGGAACTGTAATGTCGCCATGTAGAATAGGCTTTTTATAATGTAGTCTTACATCTGCCAAATTATGCAACCTCCTTTACGATATATATACCTCGTATGGGCTACGTTTTTCAATACAAGCAGCCGCCTTTGCTCGGTCATCTGCATTTTGGAAACTAACGACCAATATTCCGAAGATATCTTCACGTGTTTCTACAATTCGAATATTCGCAATGCTAATTTGCTCATCAGCTAAATAAGCAGTGATTTCTGCAATACTCCCTGGATAATCAGGTACATCAATATACAAGTCATAAGTTGAATAAACCGCCCCTTGAGCAGTACTTGGAAGTTCATCTCTGAAAGCCTTTGCCTCTGCAAAGAAAGCTTCGATTTGTTGGTCATCTCCACTTTCCAATAGTGCTTGGACTCTTGACATTTCTTTTTGCCAATTAGCAAGTTGATGACTAATTTGTTTACGATTTTGCAGTGTAATATCACGCCATAAAATAGGATTAGATGATGCTACTCGCGTAATATCTCTGAATCCTCCAGCCGCTAGAAGCTTTGTTAAAGAATTATCTTTACTCTCTTTGGCGAGCTGATGTACTAATGAAGCTGCTACGATATGTGGAAAATGACTCACTACAGATGTCATTTGATCATGAGTTTCTGCTAAAACAGTCGTTAGTTTTGCTCGTGTATATTGAAGAACATTTTTTAACTGTTGTATTTTGTTTTCATCTTCATCTTCATGTGGTGTCAGCATATAATAAGCATTTTCAAAAAGATAAGGTTTTGCAGCAAGGACACCGCTTTTATGAGAACCTGCCATTGGATGTCCTCCGATGAAAGTAATTCCCAAGCCTTTTAATTCAACCGCTTTTTGCATAATCAGTGATTTTGTACTTCCTGTATCAGTGACAATTATATTGTCAGGTAAATCCCAAGTTTTCAATCTTTCCATCCATTCGATCGTAGCATTAACCGGTGTAGCAAAAAGTAGGATATCTACATCTTTTACAGCCAACTCAGGTTGTTTTGTGACATCTTGCACGACACCTAGCACTTTGGCACTTTGAAGTGTTTTTTCGTTTGTGTCATAACCTATCACTTGAATACTCGATGATTTTTGTAAAGCCAATGCAATGGAACCGCCGATTAGACCTAACCCTATGATAAGGACTTTTTGCTTCAAGAAAAGACGCCTTCTTCTTTTAAAATCTCTGTCAATTGTGCTAGTAATCCTTCATTTTGTGCTTGTGTGCCAATTGTCACTCGAATATATCCTGGTGTTCCAAGTGCATTACCACTTCGAATAATGAAACCGCGTTGCATTAGTTTTTGGAATACAACATCACTATCTGCTTTTATTTCCATTAATACAAAATTCGTATCTGATGGATAATAATGTAGATCATGTTCATCACAATAGGCTTCGATTTGTTCCTTACCTTTTGTATTTTCCTCACGGCATTTTTGAATATATGCTTGGTCTTGTAAAGCAACTTGAATAACAGCTTGACTTAACCCTGTATTATTAAATGGTCCTCTGACTGGATCTAATTTAGCGATTAAATCTTTATTAGCAATTCCATACCCAACTCGGAATGTGGCTAAGCCATATGCTTTTGAGAATGTACGCAAAATGATCAAATTAGGATAATCATGAATGTATGAAATCGTGTCTTTGTGATTTTTATTTGTGACATATTCAAAATAAGCTTCATCTAATACGACTAGTACATCTTTTGGAACACGTTTTAAAAATGATTTCAGTGGTGCATCTTCTACAACGACACCTGTCGGATTATTTGGACTACATACCCATACAATCGCTGTATTTTCATCGATTTCTTTCAACATTGCATCCAAATCATGATTACCATCTTTTAATGGGACTTCACGAATTTCTGCACCTTCGATTCGGGCATTATGTGCATACTGAGAAAATGTAGGATTACCCATTACCGTATTCACACCTGGGTGTAATAGAGCACGTGTAATAATACTGATCAATTCATCAGAACCGTTACCGAAAATTAGTTCATCTCCTGAAACGCCAAGATGTTTTGCGACAGCCGCACGCATGTCTGTAGCATAACCATCTGGATATAAGGCAAAATTGAAAGACTCTTTCGCCAAAAACTCATGTACTTTTGGCGAACTACCAAATGGATTTTCATTGGAAGCCAATTTGACAATATGATCTAATCCAAATTCACGTTTTACCGCATCAATTGATTTTCCTGGTTGGTAAGCTTTCATGCCATTAATTTGTTCTTTCCATTTCATAAAAAAATCTCCTCTTTCCGGTAACATTTATTTTGCTAAATCTGGTCGTAACTTAATCGCATCATTCAAATAAATATGTCGAATGTCTTTTTGCTTTTCATCAGTATCCACATGTATTAATACACGAATACATAGTGGTAGAGCTCCAGGCACATTCATCTCATGCATACACATAACAGGGACATAATTCCAATTTTCTAATGTACGAACAGCCTTTGCTGGAAAGGCTGAAACAATATCTGGAGTGGTAGAAACAATTACTGAAGCAACGTTTTCCGGTTCAATATGATTGGCAGCAATCATTTCTTGCATCAGATGAGTCGTTTCTTGTAACACAAGTTGAGCATCATCATGTTCAATCGTCACCGCGCCCCTTACGCCTCTAATCATAAGCTACCTCCTCTAATAATTTTCTTAAAAGATGATCCAATTCACGACATTCTTGTTGAGAAATTTTTTGAACGAATGGTTGACCAACTTTTCGTAATAAGACAAATTGCAAATGACCATATTCAGCTTTTTTATCTTTCATCAAATAACTGAGTAGTTCATCAAAAGTAAATTTTCTTACCGCTTCAAATGGATAACCATTTGAAAGGGCAAATTGTAAAAATTTTTTCGTGAATGAATGTGTAATGTCTCCATAACGTTCACTAAGTAATAGAGCATATACCATCCCAATCATAACAGCCTCTCCATGAGCTACCTTTCCAAAACCAGACGCAGCCTCTATTGCATGACCATATGTATGGCCAAAGTTCAAATATTTCCGAACAGAGTGTTCTTCCTCGTCTTGTTCCACAATATTGGCTTTGACACGAATACCTTGTTCTAAATTATGCTCTAATTGTTCTTTAGATAGTGACAGAATAGAAGGATAGTCCATCAGCTGCTGCAACCATTTTTCATCAGAAATCAAAGCATGCTTGATCACTTCTGCCATACCGGAACGGATTTCTCGTTGCGGTAAGCTTTCCAAAAAGTCAATATCATAAATAACGCCTTCAGGCTGGTAAAAAGCACCAATCATATTTTTTCCTAGTGGATGGTTAATCGCCGTTTTTCCTCCAACCGCACTATCATGAGCCAAAATAGTTGTTGGTATTTGTATAAATGGCACACCTCTCATAAAAGTTGCGGCGACGAATCCTGTTAAATCGCCTACAGCCCCGCCTCCGAACGCAAATAAAAACGATTTTCGTGTGCATTTTTTTTCAAGAAGAAAAGTTTGGGCAGCAAAGTAATGATCAAATGTTTTACAAGCTTCTCCACCAGGCAAAACAAACACGTCAAATGGAAATGGAAAATTATTTGTAAATGGTTCTTTGTAAATTTTCCATACATGTTCATCTGTAAAAACAATCAAACGATCAGCTTTTGAAATTTCCTCTTTAAATGACTGAACGGCTTTTGTCAAATGACCGCTGCCAATTTGTACTTCATAAGCATGTGAGCGTGCCTTAACAGGGATATTCATTCTTAAAACTCCTTCGCATATAGCTTCATTGCATCGATTTGTGCTTTCAGTTGCTCTAATTGATCGCTATGGAACTGCTCCACAATCGCTTTGGCAATTTCAAATGCAACAACATGTTCTGCAACAACGGATGCAGCTGGAACTGCACAACTATCAGAGCGTTCAACACTTGCTTTAAATGGCTCCTTCGTCTCTATATCTACACTTTGAAGAGGCTTATATAAAGTAGGAATCGGTTTCATAACTCCTCTTATGATGATTGGCATTCCTGTAGACATTCCGCCTTCTAGACCACCTAAACGATTCGTGCGTCGTGTATACCCATTTTCTTCAGACCAGAGTATTTCGTCATGCACTTCACTGCCTTTTAAATGTGCCATTTCAAAACCTAAGCCGAATTCCACACCTTTAAACGCATTAATACTTAACATAGCTGCAGCTAGTTTGGCATCCAGTTTTCGATCATAATGCACATATGAACCAATTCCTGCAGGTAATCCTTCCACAATTACTTCCACAACTCCACCAATAGAATCGCCTGCTTCTTTTGCCGAATCAATCGCTTCTACCATTTTCGCAGAAGCTACTGGATCTGCACAATAGCATGGATCTGCTTCAACAATATTACGAATTTCATCTGCAGATTTACCAGCAATCGATTGATGGTCAGCTATTATCCCGCCAATTTCGGTAACGTGAGAAACAATACGAATTCCTAGTTCGTTGATCAAAGCTTTTGCTACTGCGCCAACTGCAACTCTAACAGTCGTTTCTCTAGCGGAAGATCGTTCGAGAACATTTCGTAAATCACGATGTCCGTATTTAATCCCGCCTACTAAATCTGCATGTCCTGGACGTGGTCTCGATATTTTTCTTTTTATATCATCGGGATTTACATCATCTGCTAAAGGCTCTGCTCCCATGATTTTTGTCCAGTGTTTCCAATCATCATTTTTGACAACTAATGCCACTGGAGATCCTAACGTTTTGCCGTGTCGAACACCAGAAGCAATTTCTACCGTATCTGTTTCAATTTGCATACGACGTCCTCTACCATGACCACCTTGGCGACGTTTCAATTCTTTATTGATCATCTCAGCAGTTAATGGTAATTGTGCTGGCAATCCCTCTATAATCGTTGTTAGTTGCGGACCATGTGATTCTCCTGCTGTTAAATATCGCATGACACTTTCTCCCTTCAACTCGTTAAAGTATGTATTTTTCACTATAACATATTTTAGCGTAAAAAAGCAGTAAGTAGTGAAAATTTTTCAATAATCCTATCAGGCTTGTGGATGATTTAAGTCCTCCATAATCCTCCACTTTTGATATGGGGCCTGCTTCCATTAATGTAATACAAAATTTTCCAATTTACATTTTCCGATAAAAGAAGGTATCCTCTATATCAAAAGAATATCTTGCTGGGTTGAAAATTTGTTCGGTGCTGCCTACAAATAATACTCCCCCTGAATGTAGTGCATGGCTAAAACTCTGATAAATTTTATCTTTAGCTTCTTCTGTAAAATAAATCATGACATTCCGACAAACGATCAAATCAAAATTACTATCATAAGTGTCTTTTAATAAATTGTGTTTTTTGAATGTCACCGTTCGCTTAATTTCATCCTTCACTTTAAAAAACGCACCGTTTTGCTCAAAATACTTAGTCTTGATATTAGTTGGAACTTCTACTATCGATCTTTCAGGATAAACGCCGGCTTTTGCCTTAGCAATTGCATTTTCATCTATGTCTGTCGCTAAAATCGAGATTTGCGATAATGGCAAGTAATTAGAAAGAACCATTGCTAAAGAATAGGGTTCTTCGCCCGTTGAACAAGCAGCACTCCAAATTTTAAGTCTTTTATTATTCTGTAATAGTCTTGGTAATATTTTATTTTGCAATACTTCCCAACGTTTTCCATTACGATAAAATTCAGATACATTGATCGTCATTCGATCTAGAAATTCATTAAGAAGCTTTTGATCTCTTTCAATACCTTTAAAAAATTCACTGAAACTTTTAAATCCTCTTTTTTCATAAAGGGATGTTAAGCGTCTTTTCATTTGTGCTTCTTTATATAATGCTAGATCAATACCCGTTTTACGTTTAATATTTACAATAAATTGTTCGTAATCAGTTGTCATATGAGAATCTTCCCTCTCTATAGTCCTATGTCCATTATACCGGATAAAAAATGAATCTTAAATAGAAGAATAGAGAGATTATTTAAAAATAAGCTATATTAAACCAGGTGTGTTGATTATGCAATTTTCTCCATAAATATAGAGAGAATTCGTTGATTGCCGCTACGGCTTGCTCGCTTTCCTGCGGGCGGGCGCTGTGGGCAACAGGATGTTGGTCACGGAGTCGTTGCCACAGGACATGGCGCCCTTAGACTCCGTTCCTTAATCGCTACGCTCGTGCAGGGTCTCAACTGTTCGCTTTTCCCGCGGGACATTGAATTGCCTTCATCGAATCGACATCGCACGAAGGAAATGCGTTCATTTTCGAGGACTCGAGCAAGCCGCAGCGAAGATCTACATAAATGGAGCTAAAAATACATGTTTTTTAAGGATTATGGTAAATATATTTCCTGATTTCTACCTAATCAACACGCCTAATATTAAACAGTACTCACGAATTTTTACTAAAACCCAAATAGCAAAAGGCACGAATGCTATTCAATTCAACATTCGTGCCTTTTTCAGTTTACAGGTTTTGCTTCAGAAAATGATGAAACAATTCCTTTTTATCTATCCTAGTGTAA
Organism: Rummeliibacillus sp. SL167; assembly: GCF_007896505.1. Taxonomy (NCBI): domain Bacteria; kingdom Bacillati; phylum Bacillota; class Bacilli; order Caryophanales; family Caryophanaceae; genus Rummeliibacillus; species Rummeliibacillus sp. SL167. Next base: position 1,560,587 of record NZ_VCBM01000001.1, read on the forward strand.
TTCGTCTTCTTTGAAGAATAAACCAATTTCACGTTCTGCAGAAGCTAATGAATCAGAACCATGGATGACATTGTGAGATACTGTAGTTGAGTAGTCGCCACGAATTGTGCCAGGTGCAGATTGTTCTGGGTTAGTAGCCCCCATCATTAAACGAGCAACAGAAATTACATTTTCGCCTTCCCATACCATTGCGAATACTGGACCAGAAGTGATGAATTCAACTAATTCACCGAAGAATGGTTTATCTGCATGTTCTGCATAGTGTTTTTCTGCTAATTCTTTTGTAATTTGCATAAGTTTTGCCCCTCTAAGAACAAAACCTTTGCGTTCAAAACGGTCAACGATGTCTCCAACTAATTGGCGTTGGACACCATCTGGTTTTACCATTAAAAATGTTTTTTGGATAGCCATTGTACGATTACAACTCCTTAAGATTATCTGGGCTCAAACCCTACTTGAAAATATTATCATTGTACAACATAATGTTCAACAACTACGTTAAAATTTCCGTTTTCCCATATAGATTGCTATGTCTTTTAATGATTTTTTTACAGAATTACTTGGCAAAGCTTCTACTTCTCTTAGTGCTTTTTGTAAATACAAATTGCTAATACGATAGGATTCTTCTATCGCATCAGATTGCCGGATTTTCTTTAGAAAAGCCTGTCTTTCGTCTTCTTTCATCGTACCATTCAATGCTTGATTAATGAAAGGACGCATGTCAACGTTTTCTTTCACCAACAAAACGGGTAGTGTAATATTCCCTTGCATTAAGTCACTGCCAGCCGGCTTTCCAAGTTGTTTGTCCGAAGCCGTTAAATCTAGAATATCGTCAATGATTTGGTAAGACATCCCTACGTAGTAACCGAATCGTTTTAAATGACTAGCAACTTTCTCATCAACCCCTGCAGCAATTGCCCCTAAATAGCAGCTAGATGAAATCAACAAGGCTGTTTTTCTTTTAATACGTCTAAAATAATCACGAATATTTTGCTCTAAATACATTTTATCTTCGATTTGAATAATTTCACCTATACAAATTTCAACCATCGTCTTAGACAAAATTTCATGCGCTTTTTGGTTTTCGATTTTCGTTATATTTTCGATTGCTTTAGCAAAAATAAAATCGCCAGTGTACATAGCAACACGATTATTCCATTGCGATTTAACGGTAGGTCGTCCTCTACGTAATTCAGAATCATCAATAACATCGTCATGAACAAGTGAAGCCATATGAACTAACTCAAGTGCTACAGCAACGTTTTTTATCTGATGAATATCATATCGCCCAAATTTGGCAGCAAGCAAAACAAAAACTGGCCGTATACGTTTTCCGCCAGCTTTCAGCAAATGGAGAGAGGCATCTTTCAAATAGTGTGAAGATGAATCCAACGCTGTTTCCAATTCTCTTTCGATGATCTTTATATCTGACTGTAAATCAGCATAAAGAAACTTTAACTTCATCTTTTCCACGCGTTTAAACCTTCCCCCACACTAGATTTCTTTCTTATAACCCATATGCATAGCAGCTGCTCCACCGCTATAAGATTTGTAGATCACATTTTGTAATCCGACTTCTTCAAACATTTTCTTTAACTTTTTCATTCCTGGGAAATCTTTTGCTGATTCTTGTAACCAAGAGTATTCTTTATAACTTTTCGCAAAAATTTTCCCGAAAAATGGCATGATATAATGGAAATAGAATCGGAATAATTGACGATAGACCGGAATTTCTGATTGAGAAGTTTCAAGGCATACTACTTTGCCACCTGGTTTTACAACACGACGCATTTCACGAAGTACTTGCATATAATCCGGAACATTGCGTAAGCCAAATCCGATGGTTACATAGTCAAATGTATTATCTGGGAAGGGTAACTCCATTGCATTTCCTTGAATTAGTTTAATTTGCTTTATATCCTTTGTTTTTTCTAATCCAACATTTAACATATTTTGACTAAAATCTAGACCGGTAACATGTCCTGTTTCGCCTACAGCTTCAGCTAATGCAATCGTCCAATCTGCAGTCCCACAGCACACATCAAGAGCAGTAGATCCCGGTTGCACTGCCATTCGCTCCATTGTATCTTTTCGCCAATTTTTATGCATTTGAAAACTTATGACAGAATTCATCTTATCATAACTATCAGAAATACTCTCAAAAACTTCATGCACACGTTGTTCTTTCGATTGTGGTGTCACTATAAATCAACCTTCTCTCATCGTTTGATGTTCTGACATATCACTTTCGATATGCTGTAACATTATTGTTTTCACTTCATCTAGCAGAAAAGGAGAAGATTTAATACTTCGAATTAAATTAGATGAAAGATCAGAAATTTGATATTGAAGAATTTGCTCATATGATAGACCCGCATATTCTTTTTGTTGCTCTAAAACTCTCTTAACATGCGTATTTTGATGTAATTCTTGATATTGTTGCAATTCATGTTTGAATCTAGTAAGAACTAAACCTTGACAAGCAATATCAATATAAACGTCAAAATCAAAACGTTTTAAAAATTGTTCAATGGTCTTTGTCTCAATCACCTGAAGTATCTCAAACCATTCTTTAACATCTCTTTTTTCCGGCTCATACAAGGCCGTTTTGCATTCGCTGATTTCAACGACCGCCTCCGATAAGGCACGTATAAGTGGAATATCTGAGATCGATGCAAGTGTAATATAATACATGCCGCTATAATAATCTCCGGCAAGTACAGTCAGTTGTTGGCTTTTAGAAGTAGCATCCTGCTCATCAATTTTCTCATGCTCATGTAAAGCCGCATTAATCATTGCAACAGCACTCGCTGCCTTTTCATGTCGCGCTGACCAATGTTCTCCATTGATCTTAGGCAACAGTAGATAGAGCAGTTGACTGTCTTCAACAACTGGTTGACCTGTAAATTGAAGGAGCGTTCTATGATGCAATTGCATTAAAATATTTTTTTTTAGTTGTGATACTTGTTTTTCAATATAAGCTGCATTCATAAACTTTTCTCCATTCAGTTTGATTCCTGTTGTCATCCTTGTTTTCAATCATTTTTAGTTATTATAATTATTTATTTGAATCGCTTTCAACAATTCCGAAAGCAGTTTGGATTTCTGCTTTACCGCGAATCTTCATAGCGGAAGTATGCTCAGTAAATTGTGCAATCATCACTTCACCATTATCTAACTTCTCAGAATGATGGAATTTTGTATCATTTCCCCGAGTTAGGCCAATGACATGTACTCCATCTTCCTTTGCACGAACTACAACATAATCATTTTGAGCCATTTAAACTTTCTCCTTATTTTCGACTTTTCTCCAATCATCATACCACAAAAAAACTCGAAATTTAAGACATTTGAATGAATGAAAGTATTTCTGAACGTTTTGCTTCATCGTTCTTAAAAATACCCTTTGCTACAGAAGTGACTGTTTTGGAACCGGGTTTTTTGATACCGCGCATTGTCATACACATATGCTCTGCTTCAACAACTACATAAACCCCTTGTGGATTCAGCATTTCCATTAAAACATCTGCAATCGTACCTGTGATACGCTCTTGCAATTGAGGACGATGCGAAACCGTTTCAACTGTCCTTGCTAACTTACTCAAACCTGCAACTACCCCATTTTGAGGAATATATGCAACATGGACTTTTCCGTAAAAAGGAACTAAATGATGCTCACACATAGAATAAAACGGAATATCTTTCACAAGTACTACTTCATCATGTCCTTCATGGAAAACCGTTTCAAAATATTGTCTCGGATCTTCATGAAGCCCTTGGAACATCTCTTCGTACATTTTAGCTACTCGCTTTGGTGTATCTAAAAGCCCTTCTCTTTGTGGATTTTCACCGATCGCTTCTAAAATCATTGTTACAGCTTTTTCTATTTTTTCTAAATCTACATTCATCGTTAAATGATCTATTTTTTCAAAGTTTTTTTCAATCACCATAAATCCTCCAATATATCAACAAAGAGTCTTAAAATGAGATTACCACACAAGTAAAGTAATCGCAAAATATGTGGGCGAATTTTATTTTTTGCCGCCAGCTTATGTTAAAACCACTTTGGAATAGGCTTTAGAAAATTACGTAACGCTTTACCCCCAACTCCATCTGGTTATATTTTCAACTTTTCATTGCTTATTCATCATGAACTTTTATCACTCCACAAAAAAAGAGCAGCCCAAAGGCTACTCTATGTAAAACAGATGCTTGTACTATTTGACAGCATCTTTAAGCGCTTTACCTGGTTTAAACGCAGGTACTTTACTTGCTGCGATTTCAATTTCTTTACCTGTTTGTGGGTTACGACCTTTACGAGCCGCACGTTCACGTACTTCAAAGTTACCAAAACCGATTAATTGAACTTTATCACCCTTTGCAAGAGCTGCTTGGATAGTTTCAAATACTGCTTCAACTGCTTTAGAAGCATCTTTTTTAGAAAGAGCTGCAGTTTCTGCAACAGAGTTAACTAATTCTGTTTTATTCACACCATTCACCTCCTCTCAAAGGGGCTTTACTAAATCATGTAAAAAGATTATCACAACAACTTTTGCTATGCAACAATATTTATACTCCTTTTCCCAACTTTAAGCAAATAAAATCTCAATTCCATACAAAAAAGGCCAATTTACCTACCGTAAATTGACCTTAAAGTTAAAATATTTAATTTATAAAATAAGTGTAACCATTCCTTGATCGCCCTTATTCACCATCTTTTCAACGGTTTGGCGCATTCTAGCCTTTGCATGTTTAGGTACCGATTCTGTTTTATAAGCAATACTTTCTTTCATCACTTCAAATAATGGCGTACCGAATATTTGAGTTTCCCATAATTTTTCACGATCATGCAAATAGGCATACGTTAAATCTTTCAACAATTGCTGACTATAAAACTCTGAGCCAATAAGTGGAGAAAATTCCGCTTCCATATCAATACGCAAAATATGGTAAGAAGGTGCCTTAACCTCCATCCGAACACCAAAGAAATTATTTTGTTTAATGATTTCTGGTCTAGTAGGCTCGAACTCTTGTAATGTTGGTAGGGTCACTCCATATCCCTCTTTGTTGGCTTGCTCAATTGCTTTGTGGAATCGTTGATATGATTTTTTCGCAAGTTGTGATTCTTTGATAAATAATAGCCAATCTTTCTTACTTTGGATTGGCTCTTCTAGCCACTCTTCACAGATTGATTTAAAAATTTCGTTTTTTAATTGTAAAGAAATGATGGCATGCCCTAATCCAGCATCAATGTTTTTTACTTGAGCTGATGCAATAAATTCTTCCTGTAAGAGCTCCTGCGTCAAACGTTCAATATCTCGAATTTTATTGACGGACGCTTTCCAATTATCGATTGATTGTTTGATTAATTTATTTAACTCATGTTGTTCATCTAATACATCTAGCCAATCCGGTTTTTCTACTTCCAACTTGGCAATCGGGAACTCATAAAGTGCCTCTTCTAAAATATGCCGAACCTCAGTTAGTGACATTTGATCAACAGAAGTAGAAATAACAGGGGCACTATAGCGCTCTTTTAATTCTTTACATAATTCTTTTGCATTCGTATGAGCAGGCATCTTGCTGTTCACAACAATAACAAACGGTTTACCAATTTCCTGTAATTGTCCAATAATCTCTTCTTCCGCTTTACAAACAGCTTCTCTTGGAATACCGTTTACTGTACCATCAGTTGTCAAAACTACACCAATATTAGCATGCTCCCTAATAATTTTATCTGTTCCAATTTTAGCTGCTTCTTCGAATGGTATCGGATCATTATGCCAAGGGGTATGTACTAATTTGGGACCATTTTCATCCTCATACCCTTTAACACCATCAATAATATAGCCAACACAATCAGCAAATCGTATTTTAAATGGCATGTCTTGATTGCCAACAGCAATTTGTGCTCCGTTCGCTGGAATAAATTTTGGCTCTGTCGTCATAATTACTGGTCCCGGAGAACTTTGTGGTAGCTCATCTTGTGCTCGTTGGCGTTCTTTTTCATCTTGCATGTTTGGTAATACCATAATATCCATTACACGCTTCGTAAACGTTGATTTTCCTACTCTTACTGGGCCGACAACACCAATATAAATATCACCGTTTGTACGTGTTGCTACTTGCTCGTACACTTCTTGCGACATCATCTTTCCCCCTTTTTTTCAGCACTATATCCTATGCACACAAAAAGCGTTTCATGCACAAGTCATGAAACGCTTTTGAAGATCCCTTATTTCTTATTTGATGTTGTTAAAAATTCTACTTCATTCTTGTCATTCACAGTATATGGCAATGAATAAGCGGGTAGAATTGGATATTTGTCAGAAAGCAAATAGCGAATATCTTCACCCGATTTTACTGTCACTTTGTCTTCATTGATGATTTTTTGCAATTCAATTGAGTAATCGATACAAATATCACCGCTCCCCTTCACAACTAAAGGTAAATTTGTGTTTGAATAGGGACTTGGAACTGTTGGTGCTTTTTTATAGCCCATTTTTTTATAGTCAAATTGATAGACATCATCTTTGATCTGTCTTGAAATAGGCACAAATCCGTTGACACCTTTTTTTATATTTAATTCACGAATGGTCTCAGAACCACGTAGATCTACTAATTTCACTTCAGGATGTTTACTTTCAGCATGCCAAATGACATATTGATAAATGCCACCTTTTTCAAAGGAATTTCCAGGGGCTTTAGCGATATAACCTTGTGTTAATTTGTCGAAATTTATCGGGTACTTAATATATTGATCCACATCTTGATCTCGATTTTGGATTGGTAATAAGCCACCATTATCCTTTCTAAATTGGTCGACTGCCTTTTGAACTGTTGATAATTGGGCCTCATCAGGTATCTGATTCTCTCCTTTTTCGCTATCAGGATACATACAACCGGATAAGACAACTGTCATTATTGATATAAACAATATTAAATATATTTTTTTCATGTAATCCCCTCATGTTCTTGATGATCAAAAAGTCATAACAACAAACACCATCGTTAAAAATCCAATGATGAGGAAAATATAGGCGATCAAAGCCACTATTGTACTTAAAATTCTATTACTTATTTTCTGTCTGCTTAAATAGATTAACCCTGAAGCAATTAGCAAAAAGCCAATAGAATAAAAGGATATCCACATCATATTCATTGGCGATATACCTTTGCCTGTAAGCAATACTAAATCTGTCAACAGTACAACCACCTTTCATATGTACAGTGAGGATCGTTTCTCACAGATGACAGTATAACATAAAAGCAAGAGATGGATCATGCTCACCCCTTGTTTCAACCAACCAATTAAGTACGGATGTAAGAAGATTCTGTCTAATAATACGGTTGAAATTTACTGCATGCCACTATAAGTCAACACACTCTCTATAAGCAAAATTTTATCAATATTTTTCAATTCAAAAACGCGAACATTCTAATAAATAATTTCTTTAATATTCAGATTGTATGTTTCACCACATACAATGTTCTTTTCGGATAAGTGTCGAATTCTTTCTGAATCAAAAGTAAAGTATTAGATGTAAACTACTTTCTTCGCGTTGCTTAGCTCACTGAAAAAATCTATTCATCTTCCAAAATATGATAAAAAACAACTTTTTTCGTTCATAAAACGAAAGGAAAGATGGATTTTTACTAATAAAATAATCATCCTATAGTATTTCAGTGCCCCCGCATTGTTTGATCTAGAATCTTGGCTCGCTTATTTTCCCCTCAATACTCTGAATAAGTTTCGCTAAGCAAACACCATACGAAGGAAATATGCATATATTTTCGAGGACTTGACGTCTTCCTGTCCACAACTATCCAAATTAGCTACCAGTAAATGTTCGTATTTTCATCTAAATTTAGCCTGGTGAAATGGATTCATCAGATAAAGTAAAGCTTCCATCAGTGAGGATTTTCTTCATCCCCCACTGAAATAGAGAAACAGAAGTGAAAAGCGCCGCGTCCTGTGGCAACACCTGAGAGACCAACATCTTGTTGGTTAAACCAATCGGGCGCATGCGGCAGTTGATCCCCCCACCTATCTTTCTCGTTTCTCTCTAAACGTTTTGAGGTGGGGGTCTTACTACCCGTTAACGCGGGATAAATCTAAAAATAACAAATTTTTATTATTGAGAATGGACATTTAATCATTTTTCAGTAGTTTTGCTAAGACTTTCGCATAAGTTGCCATTTTTCATTTAAAATTCAAACGAATTTAACAACGTTTAAAAACGAGTTCTATCCTATTATATTCGTACAATTTTGTGAACTGCTCCTAAAAATCGTAGGAAGCATCTAATTCTTGTGTTTTTTCTCTCAACATTAATTGTTCTACAGCTTGATGTGGATCTTTTCCTTCGAAAAGAACTTCATATAATACTTCTGAAATAGGCATAGAAACTTCGTATTTTTTTGCTAGTTGATGAGCTGCTTTCGTTGTACGAACTCCTTCTACTACCATCCCCATTTGATCTAGAATTTCATTTAATGAATGACCTTTTCCAAGCATATTGCCGGCTCTCCAGTTACGTGAGTGGACGCTTGTACATGTCACAATTAAATCCCCCATTCCTGCCAAACCTGCAAATGTGAGAGGGTTTGCACCTAACTTCACACCTAGACGTGATATTTCTGCTAATCCACGTGTAATAAGTGCAGCCTTTGCATTATCACCAAATCCTAGTCCATCGACAGCTCCAGCAGCTAATGCAATGACATTTTTCAATGCACCACCTATCTCAACACCTACTACGTCCTGATTCGTATATACGCGGAAATATTGGTTCATGAAAAGATCTTGAATTTTTTCAGCGCTCTCTAAATTTTCACATGCAGCGGCTACAGTTGTTGGGTGATGCTGTACTACTTCCTCTGCATGACTAGGACCAGAAAGAACAACGATATCTTCTATGAATTTCGCAGGGATTTCTTCTCGCATGATTTCTGAAATTCTCAATAATGTATTGGGCTCAATTCCCTTAGATACATGAACAAATAATATTTTTTTGTTAAGCGTTTGCAACATTTTTTGACATGTTTCTCGAATTCCTTTTGTTGGAACTGCCATCACGATAATTTCTGCATGTGTGACAGCTTCAGCAATATCTGAAGTTGCTTTTAAGTTTGTTGGTAAAATAATAGTTGGTAAATATTTCACATTTGTATGTTGTATATTCATTTCGTTTGCTTGTTCTTTTCGATGAGACCAGATTAACGTATCATGGCCATTTTCTGCTAAGACAATAGCTAAAGATGTCCCCCAAGAACCTGCTCCTAATACTGATACACGACTCATGTTGAAAATCCCCTTTCCTTTCGCTTTTGACTGTTTTAATCACGTACTCTTGTGATTATTTTTATCGGTGTGCCCTCAAAATCAAATGTTTCACGAATACGATTTTCTAAGAAGCGTTCGTATGTGAAATGCATTAATTCTGGATCATTTACAAATACCACAAATGTTGGTGGTTTGATGGCAACCTGTGTTGCATAGTAAATGCGCAGACGTTTTCCCTTATCGGTTGGTGCAGGATTACGAGCTACCGCATCTAAAATGACTTCATTTAATATACTAGATTGAATCCGCATAGAGTGGTTTTCGTTTACTCGATTAATAATCGGTAAAATGGCATGTACACGTTTTTTTGTTTTTGCTGATACGAACACAATTGGCGCATAGTCTAAAAACTGAAATTGCTCTCTTATTTCTTTTGTTTTTTCGTTCATTGTTTTTTCATCTTTTTCTACAGCATCCCATTTATTCATCACAATAATCACAGCTTTACCAGCTTGATGAGCATATCCTGCGATTTTCTTGTCTTGTTCTTGGATGCCCTCTTCCCCATTTAAAACAACTAAAACAACATCAGAACGCTCAATTGCTTTCAATGCGCGAAGAACGCTATATTTTTCTGTAGACTCGTACACTTTCCCTTTTTTACGCATACCTGCAGTATCTATAATCACATATTCTTGTCCATCATACTCATAGCTGGAGTCAATAGCATCGCGAGTTGTACCTGCTACATCACTTACAATAACACGGTTATCTCCTAAAAAAGCATTGACTAGTGAAGATTTACCGACATTAGGTCGACCGATTAATGAAAATTTGATAACGTTTTCATCATAACGGATTTCATCTTCTTTTGGAAAATGTTTAGCGACTTCATCTAACAAATCCCCCAGTCCCAGTCCATGAGAACCTGAGATTGGAAAAGGTTCTCCAAATCCTAAGGAATAAAAATCATAAATCATGTCATGCATATCAGGGTTATCAATTTTATTGACTGCTAAAACAACGGGTTTTTTTGTTTTATATAAAATTTTTGCCACATGTTCATCTGCTAATGTAACACCTTCTCGACCATTAACCATAAAAATAATGACATCTGCTTCATCCATTGCAATCTCTGCTTGATGACGAATTTGGTCTAAAAAAGGTTCATCTCCTATATCGATACCACCTGTATCAATAATATTAAATTCATGTGTTAGCCAATCCGCAGAACTATAGATTCGATCACGTGTTACGCCTGGAACATCTTCCACGATGGAAACGCGCTCTCCTACGATTCTGTTGAAAATAGTCGATTTACCGACATTTGGACGGCCGACAATTGCGACAATCGGTTTCGCCATAACTTTCTTCATCCTTCCGACTTCTAATAAGTGCTATTATACAACAAAAAAGATGATGGTACCTGATAAGTTCACCATCACCCATGCTTAAAGTCATTTTGTATAATTATTTTATCAAAGATTAGCTGTAATGCAAGAAAAAAAGCAGAAGAAAGCGTTCATACTCCCATCTGCCTAGATCCTCTCTTTGTTATTTATGATTTTTTTGAAAAGTTTTTGAGCTTATCTCCAATCACATCACCAAAGGAGAACCCTGTTGTTTCTTCAGGAAATTCAAATTCATCAGCTTTAGGTTCATCCTCATTTTCTACTAAAGCCTTTATACTAAGTGATAAACGTTTTTCATCTTTGTTGACGGCTAGTACTTTTACTTTTACTTCTTGCCCTTCTTTTAACACTTCATGTGGTGTGGAAATATGATTGTGCGAAATTTGGGAAATGTGTACAAGGCCTTCAACACCAGGGAAGACTTCCACAAATGCACCAAATGTTACAAGACGCTTAACAATACCTGTCAACACAGCACCTTCAGGGGCCTTTTCTTCAATTTGCGACCATGGACCTTCTTCTGTTTCTTTAATCGATAAAGAAATACGTTCTTGTTCAGGGTCTACGGATAATACCTTTACTTTTACTTTTTGTCCTTCAGAAAGAACTGTTGAAACATCATCAATATGCTTGTGAGAAACTTGGGAAATATGCACAAGACCATCCACTCCACCCAAGTCAATAAAGGCACCAAATGAAGCTAGACGTTGTACGGTTCCTTCAATAACATCACCTTCATGGATATTATTGATAACTTCCCCTTTTTTCTCTTCTTTTTGTGCTTCTACAACTGCACGATGTGAGAGGATTAGGCGATTTTTTTCTTGATCCATTTCAACAATTTTATAAGTGAGCGTTTTTCCCTTATAATCTTCAAATGATTCAACAAAATGATCCTCAACTAAAGAAGCTGGAACAAAACCTCTTACACCTAAATCTACTACTAGACCACCTTTTACAACATCCTTAACCTCTGCTTCAATCACTTCTCCATTATTGAATTTCTCTGTTAGCACTTTCCATGCACGTTTGGCATCTACTTGGCGTTTTGATAAAACGTATTGTCCTGGTTTTTTATCATCAGGTTGTTCAATTTTAGTTACTAATAATTCTAATTCATCATTGACGGAGACAGCGTCAGAAGCTTTTTCTATATGCAAGCTTGAAAGCTCACTGATTGGCACTACGCCATCAAAAGGTGCACCTGCAATCGTTACTATAGCAACTTTGTCTTCCACTTTCTCTACCTTGCCTGTAACAATATCACCTTCACGGATCTCTTTTATTTCATTTAAGTTCAATTCTTCAGACATATGTAATCCTCCTTCACAATGTTCACTTTCTATTTTATTAGAATTTGCTAGTAAAAACAAAAATTAACGCTTTAAATACGATTATTTTTTATTATCAGGATGATATTCGTCTAATAATAGCTGAATATGCGCCATAATGGCTTCTGTTACCTCTTCAGGTTTCGCTTTTCTTTCTCGGAACGGTTCAATATCAATGGCCTCACCAAATATAACTTTTACCTTATGAAATGGCTTATATGGACCTATGACAGCACATGGTACAACATTGGCATTTCCACGCAATGCAAAAAAACCAGCACCTGAGAAGCCTTTCCCGAGCTTTCCAGTTTTATTTCTATGCCCTTCTGGAAATAATCCAACAACTTGACCTTCTTTTAAAATGTTGATGGCCATCCGAAGTGCTTGACGGTCACTAAGGCCTCTTTTAACAGGAAATGCATGCAGTTTCGGTAAAATTCCTTTTAAAATGGGTACATGAAAAAGTTCTTCCTTCGCCATAAAATTCACAGGTCTTGGAGCACAAATCCCTACTACTGGTGGATCCAAGTTATCGATATGATTCGAGCATAATAAGATGCCACCTTCTTTAGGAAAGTTTTCTACCCCTATTACTTCCATTCGATAAATTGGCTTCAATACAGTAAAAACAACAGACTTTGCAAATTGGTAAAAGTCCATATTTATGCCATCCTTTCACTCACTAATTTTAGAATCTCATCCGCTGCCTGCTGGATAGATAAATCAGTAGTATCTAAGTAAATTGCATCTGGAGCCTGTACAAGTGGGGATGCTTCTCGTTCACTGTCTAGTTTATCACGCAATGCAATTTCTTCCTTCAATTTTTCAATGGATGATTCAATGCCTCGCTGTTTATTATCTTCAAAACGGCGACGTGCACGTTCTGCCACAGTGGCTGACATATAAATTTTTAGTTCTGCATTTGGCAATACCGCAGTGCCAATGTCTCTTCCATCCATCACAACACCACCGTGTTCTGCCATTTCGCGTTGGCGTTCTACCATGATTTTTCGCATCGAAGCATGACAGGCAACCCTTGAAACATTTCCTGTAACTTCGTTTGAACGGATTTCTTTTGATACATCCTGTCCATCAAGAAATACTAATTGTCCACGTTCAGATGGTTTTAATGCAATAATTGTTTCTTTTAATAAATTGGTTACGCTTTCAGCATTTTCTAAATCTATATGTTCTTTCAATGCTTTTAATGTAAGTGCTCGATACATTGCTCCAGTATCAATATATGTGTAGCTCAATTTCTCTGCGACGATCTTAGCAATCGTACTTTTTCCAGCCCCTGCAGGTCCATCAATAGCAATTTGAATATTCTTCTTCACGGTATCAACCCTTTCTTTCCGTAATATTGTAACATAGAAAAGCGAAGGCGGCTTGTTTAGATTCGAAAATCATTGGAAGGACCTGAGTGAAAGCACTTTTTCGTATATTTTTATTCATTGTAGATGAAAAAAAGACTATAGATAAACTCGAAAATCTCGAGTTTGCCTACAGTCCAAACCATCCATCAAAATCGTGAACTAAAAAGTTGTTTCCTTTTTTCGAATTTTCAATTGCCTTTCAAAACAAAAACGGATAATGTTTTGACGATCAACATCATCAGTATTCGTAAATTGGAGTGGGACAATGACTCGGTTGTCTTTTTCAATAAATCTGACTACCCTCGCTGATGTTTGGACATATTTGATCCCATCATTCGAATTTGAAAATGGTAATACAATTGTCAATTGTATTTCATCATTTTCTTTAAAAGAGACGGACTGATTGACGATAATAGCTATCCCACCAGCACTAATATCTTCTGTAACAAATTGATAAAACTGATGGTCAAATTCGATAGCAACATCAACAGGTGTTTCTACTCTTACAAATTCGCGTCTTTGAATTTTGATAATCTCTTCATCTGTAGGAAAAGAAAGCATAATCATCGGTATATTAGATTTAACTCTTCCTAATACTTGTGTTTTAAATGCATGCGCTACTTTCGCTTCGTCTACGAAAGATGCTCTATATTGACCTCCTTCAAATAAAAAAGCTGTTTTGTTAGTTGCTGTATTTACAGGATAATCGATATAGATTACATTATTTTTTTGCTCTACAATTTTGCAGCGAAATTTTTCTGTTGTTTCTGAAGAAATTGACTCTAAAATGATATTAGTACCTATTTTCAGTTCCATCGCAATCTCCCTTTATGAATCATAAGTTGTATTAATATTATGCCACGAAACTACCATTTTAGCTACAATTATAGGTAATTTGATTTATCGTTCATAGAGAGCAAGAAGACCCTTATTTCAAGATCCTAGCAATAAGCAAGAAGATAAGTGGGGAGTGAGTCCCCACTTTGTGCAGTTTTTACTTTATCCCGCGTTAACGTAACGGGCAGTAAGACCCCCACCTCAAGATTTAGAGAAAAACGAGAAAGATAGGTGGGGGTCTTACTGCTGCATGCGCCCGATTAGTTCGGGACAACAAAATGTTGGTCACTCAGGTGTTGCCACAGGACGTGACGTTCTTAACCGGAGTTCCTCTAGTTCAGTGGGGGATGAAGAAAACCTCCACTGATGGAAGCTTTACTTTATGATAGTTTTTCGTTCTTAATAACTTCTCCCGTTTGCGTATCCACTAAAATTTTGTAGGTGTGTGGAATTTTCGAAGAATCAATACGAACTGTTAATTCATAGCATAGTCTTTCAACAAAATCCTTATTTTCTACATATGCTAAGTCTTCGTTCACGACTTTCGCTTTATTTGTGAAAAATTTCTCCCAATCGATCTTCTTCATCAGTTGAGGCTCAAGCTTTTCTTTTTGAATATACTCGACACCATTTAGTCCCACTACTTCTCCAGTGTCTTTTGCAATCTTCACTTGTACACCATCTGCATAGACTTTAGCATTCGTTTTTTCATCTACTCGTGCATAAGTAATATGCCAAACATTATGATTCTCTCTTGCATCTGTTTCTTTTACGTCTTTATAGCCTAGTTCTTTTAATCGTTGATCGGCTAATTTTTTCAATTTTTCTGCTGATAATGTTTTTTCTTCAAATGGTCTTTCAACAAGATATGAAAGCAAGTGTCCACCTTTTAAAGTTATATCTGCATATCCTGTACGCTCGCCTTTATGAAAAGCGATATGATAAAAGGCATATGGTGCTCCTTTTTTGCTTTGATTGACTGATAAAGTTGCATCCTCGAGTTCTGGGAACATCTCATAAAAACGTGCAATTGCTTCTTCTTTTGTAATCTGCTTGTCATTGATCTCTTTTAATTCTTTCTTTTTCTCATGATCCGCTTCGCTTGCGGTTAGAGGAAAGTCACTCTCAGCATAGGTTTTTACTGATTTTGAAAGATTTTTGAATCCGGAAGTTTCTGCATTAGAGGTTTGCTCTTCTAACCATTGTTTATAATTATCATCTGCTTGCAAGAAATGTGCAGTGGCTATTTGCCAATCTGAAGAGAAATTAGATAAATTATTGGCTACTTGATTGACATTGTCATGCCATTTATCAGCACTTTCTTGTGAAGTCATCGTCATTTTCGCACTATTCCCTAATCTTCCTAAATAGTTCATCCATTCTGTTGTAAATTCACGCTCTAAAGGCAAATCTGCAATAGAGTATCGAATGTCTGAGGATAGTCTCCAAACATCCTGTAAAGAATCATGAAAGGCAGTAGGATCATTAAATAATAGGGATTGCTGTACCGCTTTTTGTAATTCATTTAATTGAGTGGAAGCATCTGCCATTTTACCGGTATATTGACCTTGTAACAAATACTTTAATTCTTGGTTTTCTCTATTAGAAGCTACACTAAATATCAGGCAAGCAACGACTGCATAACTTAATAAAAATATTATTTTTTTCATCTAGATCCTCCTCTGGGCTTTTTTAAATACAGAAAATATGCTCGCCAATTTGCTTAATTTGTTTTCTTGTCCATATCCATTCGCTTGTCGCCGTTTTAGGATTAAAATAATAGAGAGCATTTTCAGAAGGATCCCACCCATTCATAGCATCTAATACGGCCTCTTTTGCTTGTTCGTTTGGTTCTAGCCAAATTTGGCCATCCGAAACAGCTGTAAATGCTCCTGGTTGGAAAATAATGCCGGATATTGTATTAGGGAAATCTGGGCTATCCAGACGATTTAGAATAACCGCTGCTACCGCTACCTGACCATCATATGGTTCTCCTCGTGCCTCTCCATAAACCGCGTTAGCTATTAGTTTCAAATCTTGCTCAGTAAAGTTACTTGGTACTTGCATATTGGTACCAGTACCTGTACCTTTCGAACTTTGCTTATTTAAATCTTGATTGCCATAATGAGTGAATTTATTGCCTTTATTGATTTGATCCATAACATAAGCCTTATCATATTGAGAAACAGATGCTAATTTATTTTTTGTTGTGGCCCCTGCAATTCCGTCAACAGGTAAACCATATTGATCTTGGAAATTTCGTAAAGCCCAATAAGTTCCATAGCCAAACTTTCCATCAATTGTACCGTTGTAATATCCTATATATTGTAGTCTTGATTGCAATTCAATTACGTCATCTCCAAATGCACCTCTTGTAATGACTTGATTTGAAAAAGCGTCACTATTTTGCGGAGCCATATTCATGATAAAAAGACTAAACGACAATACTAATAGAATTTTATAGCGTCTCATTTCATTTCTCCTTTTTTCTTAACATGCTTCAAGAAAAAATTTTTATACAAAAAAACTGAGAGTAAATTTTACCCTCAGCTAAAACGAATTAGATTTTCTTTTGGATGAACAACATTTGAACTAAATGCTGATGCGCTCTTTTTACTTTTCGTAAAGCAAACCACCATAAAAAGAACATAAAGGGAATCATGATATATGTCCATTTTCCTTCGATCGTAAAAATAAAGTTGTAAATGATATGCAAAGTCATTGGAGCAAACAAGGCTAAAAGTCGATGCTGCATAGACAAATCGTCTTTCGAAAATTTAGCTTTTCCTAAATAATATCCCATCACCACACCAAATAAAGCATGGCTTGAAACGGGCATCAACGCTCTCATAAAAGCTGTGTCAACGCCAAATGATAGCATATATAAAATATTTTCCACAGTTGCAAATCCTAATGAAATACTAACACCGTATAAAATACCATCATAAGGATCATCAAATTCTATATGATGATAAATCGCGATCATTAATATAAACCATTTGAAAAATTCTTCCACTACTCCTGCAAAAAATATATCTTGAATAATCAAACTAGAGAATATTTGCTCCTCCTTCAATACATACTGCAAAAATAAAATAGGAAAAGTTAATATTGCACCGTATATAAAAGTGTGAAATAATGTTCTTCTAGGCTCCGTTGCCATCTGATTCCGTAGATAGAAAAAGCTAAAGAGAGCTAGAACAGGAGCAATGGATACTGATAAGAGTACGAACATTTAATAGCCCCTTTCAATCCATCTCTTTTTATTATACCATTCTATCAGTATGGTAATGAAAATTTAGGAGGATTTATTATGAAAAAAACAATTTTACTTATTCATACTGGCGGCACTATTTCTATGCATGTCAATAAAGAATCTGGAGCTGTTGTACCAGATACAACTAATCCTTTAATACATGAAAGTAAACGGTTAGAAAAAATTGCAAATATCATCGAACTTGAGGCTTATAATTTGCCATCTCCTCATATAACTCCTCAAAAAATGCTAGAATTGCGAAATCTAATCTTACATACGATCCAAAAAATGAAAATCGATGGGGTTGTTATTACACATGGAACAGATACGTTAGAAGAAACTGCTTATTTTCTTGAATTAACGACAAAACTAGAAATTCCAATTGTACTAACTGGTGCAATGCGTTCATCTAATGAGTTAGGCGCTGATGGTGTATACAATCTAGTAGAATCCGTGCGGGTGGCTTCCTCTGAAGATGCCAAAAACAAAGGTGTCCTAGTTGTGATGAATGATGAGATCCATTCAGCCATGAATGTGACGAAAACCTCTACAAGTTCAGTAGCAACTTTTCAATCACCTCAATACGGTCCCCTTGGATTAGTAACAAAAACGATGATTCATTTTCATCATGCACCCATGAAAAGAGAATATGTAGAAGTTCTTAAACTTGATAAAAAAGTGGCGTTATTTAAAGTGTATGCTGGAATGGATGCCGATTTAATACATGCAGCCATTGATTATCATTATGATGGAGTGGTTTTGGAAGGTCTGGGACAAGGAAATATTCCTCCCGCAGTTTTACCAGTTATCGAGGAATTAATACGACTTCATATTCCTGTTGTTCTTGTATCTCGCTGCTTTAACGGAATTGCTCAAGGTGTTTATGGCTACCAAGGTGGGGGCAAAATGTTAGAAGATATGGGCGCTATTTTTGCTATAGGATTGAATGGACAAAAAGCTCGATTAAAACTATTAATCGGACTTAATCAAGTGGATGAACCGATGGATCTAAAGAAATTCTTTATTTAATAAGAGCTATTTCACCATCCAATTTTTCACCTAGTTGAACCGATCGAGCTATTACAGGTATTTTCATCCCCCACACTTTTCTTGAGTGTGGGGGATTACTAGTTTACATGGGATAAAATCTTTAAATCAAAAAACAGTTTAGTTTAAATCTAACTTCAAAAAACGCAGTTGGATTTTGGATTCTTACAAATTCTAGTTTACACAACTATGGTTTTATGAAATTGGTTGCACATTTTAGAAATCATTTGCACAACCTTTCCATTCCTCAATAAACTATGGGTCATTGCTGTTTTTCTTGAATATATTTAGCGATTAAATCTCCATGGAAACGACCATTTTCAATAAAAATTTCATTGGCATCATTTCCTGCAGCGATAACCCCAGCGATAAATAAGCCCGGTACATTCGTCTCCATCGTTTCGGGATTAAAGGTTGGGCGTCCTGTCGCTTCGTCTTCAGTAACTCCGATTTGTTGTATAAATGAGTGATCTGGATGATATCCGGTCATGGCAAAAACAAAATCATTTGGAATTGTAATTTCTTGTCCCTCTTGAAGTAAAATCACTTCATTTTCTTTGATTTCTTTGACACCCGTATTGAACATCATACGAATATTACCATCTCGCACAAGTGCCGCAAAATCTGGCAATACCCAAGGTTTAATACTTGAAGAATATTCTGCACCGCGATACACGACAGTTACGCGCGCCCCAGCTTTATGAAGAGCTAATCCAGCATCGATTGCGGAGTTCTTCCCTCCAATTACTAGTACATCCGTATCGAAGTATGGATGCCCTTCCTTAAAGTAATGATAGACCTTAGGCAAGTCTTCACCTGGTATATTCATATAATTTGGATGATCATAATAGCCAGTAGCAATGACAACATATGGGGTTTCATAAATTTCTTTATCACTATAGACAATAAATTTACCATCTTGAGGCGTTACTTTTTCTACCTTTTCAAAGCGATGAACTTGAATATTTTTTCGTTTCACGACTTCACGATAGTATACAAGTGCTTGATTGCGCTTTGGTTTTTGCTGTTCAATAATAAACGGAACGTCACTGATTGCTAATTTCTCACTTGAACTAAAAAAAGTTTGGTGAGTAGGATAGTGAAAGATCGCATTCACAATATTTCCCTTTTCAATAACAATTGGGTTCAGTCCAATCTCTTGCAATGAAATAGCTGCTGCTAACCCACATGGTCCTCCCCCAACAATAATGGCATCTTGTTGTTGCATAAAGCTGTCACTCCCTATATAAATAAACACCTCTATTTTTAAGAGATATTATCGAATAATCCTAATTGTACATTATACGCCTGCGAACAATAAAAAAACAGGCATGTGCTCTATTTCACATACCTGTCATATATTATTGAGCTGGAATCGCAATGATCGTCCCTGCTGGAACGCTATCAGCTGTAATACCATTTGCTTCCTTAATAATGGCGATCCCTGCATCACTTCCATAGAATTTTAAAGCGATACTTTCGATAGTTTCACCTTGTTTTACGTTATAAAGTCTACCTGCAGCTTTCGCTTCGTTATAAATTTGTTGCTGCTTTTCTTTTGCTGCAGCAGCTTCTTTCTCTTTTTGTTTAGCTTTTTCCCTTTCAGCTTTTTCCTTTATCGCCTTTTTTTCAGCAGCTAGCTTTTCGGTTTTTTCTTTTTCAGCTTGTTCTTTTTTAGTTAGTGTATTTTCTTCACTATTTGAGGTTTTTGTAGCCTTTTTTGACTGACTATCGTCGTTCGTTTCTATTTGAACTCCACCCCGATCAATTTCTGCTTTTTCACTATTTTTTTTCTGATCAAAATAACCAAAGTAGAGAAGCGTTGACACTGGCAGTAAGATAAAAATAATAGCTAAGATTGTAAGCAATCTATTTTTGTGATTTTTTTTCTTATTTTGATTGCCATGAAGCTGTCTTCTAGTCATTCTTGAAGGGTTTGTCTCTTGTTCAGACTTAATAGTAATAGCTTGGCGATGCTCCTCAATTTTTTCACGGTAATCTTCTTGAGACATCTTATCCCCCCATTCTAATCATACTATGTAACACTATTATTATGACGAAATTATAGATAAATGTAAATCCACGTTCTGTTACAACTATGGCAATAACGAGTGGAGCCTTTCTACCCATGTTGGCAGTTCCTTTTGTCCAATGATTATCTTTCGCGGATGAATGATTTCATCGTAATGGATTCCACAATAATGACAACAATTTGGTGGCTTTTGTTCCAACTTTTGATCAAAATATGTGGTCAATTGTTCTCGCAGGCAATGTTCTCCCTTTACAAGTGCTACTACTTGCAAAATCTGTTCTATTTTCTGTTGCCTTAAATCATCTAATTTTTGTATAACTTTATCTGGTGGTAACTGTTCCATCCAATAGGAAAGTACCCGATAACCTGTTTCACTGATTTGTTGCAAATCAATCATTTTTTTAGGGTTCTCCCCTTGCTTTACATATTCCTTATATAAATCGACATGACACTCTAAAGGCAAGTCTGCTGTTACGACATATTGTGTATATTCTTCATCATTTGGACTATACACTAAAATCGCTAATGCGTCATGACCATCTCGACCAGCTCGACCAACTTCCTGCATATAATTGGCGATTGTCGCAGGAATATGATCATGTATCACTTGGCGTACATTCTCTTTATGAATACCCATTCCAAAAGCTGTAGTTGCACAAATCCACTCTAATTCCCCTGCTAGAAATTGTTGCTGGATAAATTGACGATCTAAAGCTTCCATTCCCGCATGATAGGCTGCTGCACGAATATGATGACCTGTTAAAGCTTCTGCAAAGGCAACGGTTTTTTTTCTTGATTGTGTATAGATGATGCCAGGCCCTTCCGTTTGCAGTATATGATGGATGATCCAGTCGAATTTTTCATCAACAGATTGTGTTCGAACGACATCATAGTGTAAATTTGCCCTCTCAACAGAATGAATGTATTCAAATGGTTGGACCATATGTAAATAAGTTTTCATATCATGGACTACTTTTTTCGTTGCAGTTGCACTTAATGCTAATATCGGTGGCCTTTGTTGTTTTGGAATCCATTCTGTGATTTTTAAATAATCTGGTCGAAAATCAAAGCCCCATTGTGAAATACAATGTGCTTCATCTACAACGATTAATGAAAACCGTAGCTGTTGAAATGCACTCTGAATAATTGGCATAGCAAGCATTTCAGGTGAGATAAAGATAAAACGGTAATTTGACAGCCTTTGTAAAACCCTTTGTTTTTCAGTACCCTGTAAAAACGAATTCAATGCAACAACCCTTTTTTCGCCAAATCGTTTCAATTGTTCAACTTGATCTTGCATTAAGGACAATAAAGGAGAAATGATTAAAATGGGGCCTTTCAAAATATAGCCCGGAAGTTGATAGCAAAGTGACTTTCCCATTCCGGTAGGGAGAAGGGCAATGACATCTTGACCTTCCAATATAGCTTCGATAACTTCTTTTTGCCCTGAACGAAATGTCGTATAACCAAAATGCTGCTGTAATAATTGTTCCAGCTCTAACATTCTATTCTCCCCCTTTTGCTGCAATGACTAAACGAATTTGAAAATAAGAAAATTGTGGAAGTTCATCTCGAATTACTTTTAACCTCTTACTTTCTGTTCTTTCTAATACTTGTAAAATTTTTTGAACATCTTTCTCTTCTATAAATTGGTGAAGTGGAAAATCTGGCTTGATCATTGCCATTTCAACAAAATGATCTTCAATCGTACTCATTTTTAAATGTCGCATAAATGCAATTTGTTCAAGTGAATATCCCTTTTCAAATAAGTCTGCTGTTTTTTTAGTAGAATCTGTTAGCAAAAGTTCTATTCGAACATTTTCAGTTAGCTGATACAATAATGGATATTGAACCACCTCAGCAGTAAGAAGATCAAGCCATAAATGCAACAGCTCCACAAACATCAGCTGTATATCTATTTCTCCACAGTCAAACTCGCTCGCAAGTTGTTGCAATGTCCAACCTGTGCGTTGGAAACCTGTTAATCGTAGCATAACAATTTGCTTAGCTTGTTCAGATGATGGCACTTTATGTAAAGACTCTTCTATCTCATCCCTGAATTGTAAATAAAATGACGAATCTTGGTATGGGTGATATTTTAAGAACATTTTCACCCATATTTGAATGTCTTCTTCTTTCTGTATAGGGATAAAACGATAATCCTTTGCACGTACATGTGATAGGGTCTGAACGATTAATGATAAACGTTTAAAAAATATATACTCATTTCCTCTATAAAACCAACCGTTAAAATGCATAGGCTGGGATTTTTCTAGAATATCTTTCCCCCTGACTGTAAGTTGTAGCATTTGTTGATCATCGTAGAAAACCCAGCCATTTTCCATCAATTGTTCAAAAGTCTCATTAAATTTATCTCTTGAAAGTTTTGGCATAATACTAAAATAGGCCTGTAATCCGAACGCGCCCACATCTTGAATCGTTTGACCTGAACGCTTTCCACATATCAAGTAATAGGCAGCTGAACGAGAGCGTTGACCATTGAATTTTTCAATAATATGTAATAATAATTGCTGTAAATACATCGTTATTCCCCCCGATAGAAAGTAATTTAAGTTGAAATGTGAGGAAAAGCGTTTTAGAATAATAAAGAAGCTATTGGGATTGTTAGTAAAAGGAGAGAAGTAGAATGGCTAAATTTACCATTGTCGATCAAGATACATGTATCGCATGTGGAGCATGTGGGGCAGCAGCACCAGATATTTATGATTATGATGATGAAGGTATTGCCTTCGTTATTTTAGATAATAACACGGGGACTACTGAAGTTCCAGAAGATTTAATGGAAGACATGGAAGATGCATTTGAAGGTTGCCCAACTGACTCTATAAAAGTGGCAGATGAATCTTTTGATGGCGATCCTCTTAAATACGAATAGTCTTTTATATTTGTATAATGAGCAAAGTGCACGGAATTCTTTCCTGTGCACTTTTTTTAATTCTCTGCTTTAAAAATACGTAGATGCTTCATAATAGAACTTAATAATAAAAGCGCACAGCCAATACCTAATTCAACATACCAATCCAATTTTAAAGCTGGACCAAGCCCCTTTGAAAAATAGTTTACCGTCACGACAATACCTAAAAATACGGTAAAGCCAACTGATGCTTTCAAAGTATCGATCGTTTGATGTTCATGAAACGCAGATTTTTTCAATAAATTGAGTATAATAAGAATCATGCTGATACCACCAATAGTCAATATCGCGAGTACAATAAGTACAGAATAAAGATAGATGGTATCTTGCTTTGTAAAAGCTTTTCCAAAAGCATCTACAACGATGAACCAACCTATTAGAATACTTAAAGTTTCTAGTGCAAATTTAAAAACGCTTTTTCCTTTTTCTTTTGGTAATGCTTCTACGATTTCTAGGGCATATTTGTCAGGATTTGGGCCAAAAACTTCTTTAGCTGTTTTTCCTTCATTTTGCGCTAATAATAAGTGGTCTAACAGTTCTATTAAAATTTCTTCAGTTTGTTTTTCAGACAATCCTAAATGACAGCGAAGAAAAACTAATAATTGATCATAATATTTTTCATTTTCTTCGGTTAATTGTTTTCTCTTATCATTATTTTCCTGAATCAACTGTTGAACATTCATCGTTTTCATCCTCTCTAAGTAATGTATTTACTGCCACCGATATCCCTGACCATTCTTGCCGAATATCGCATAACGCCTTTTTTCCATTCTCTGTCAATGTATAATACTTTCGATTAGGTCCTTCCTCTGATGGACGTAGTTCCCCGTAAATCCAGCCATTTTTTTGTAATCTTAATAATACTGGATAAATAGTACCTTCACTGACATCTGCTAAACCAATCCATTGTAATTTTTTTGATAATTCATAACCATAAACGGTTTCTTTTTCAATAACAGCCAATACACATCCATCTAGTATTCCTTTTAATAGCTGGCTTCTCGTAGACATTGTTCATCACTCCCAATCTCCATCTACATTGTTTAACAAGATAGTTATGCAATAAGAAACAGCTATCTTGCTAAGCAATGTAGCATCCTAATAATATACATAAATCATATAGTGCGTCAACTACATTGTTTAACAAGATAGTATAATTTCTTTGTTGCAATATAAAACTGTATAGGTTACTATTTTAGTATCAGGTACTAATAGTAACTATTACAGGAGGCTGTTATGGATAATCTATTACAATTAAAAGATAAAAACATTGTGGTAATGGGTGTAGCCAACGATCGAAGTATTGCTTGGGGTATTGCTAAAGCATTAATATCTGTTGGCGCTAACGTTATTTTCACATATCGTAAAGAACGTTCTCTCATGAAATTAGAAAAACAACTTGCAAAATATGAAAATTTGCAACCACTTGTCGTACAATGTGATGTAAATAGTGATGAAAGTATTCAACAAGCATTTAAAGGAATCGGTGAAAAAGTTGGTACAATTCATGGGATCGTCCATTCCGTTGCATTTGCACATGCGGAAGACTTAAAAAATCGTTTTATCGAAACATCTCGTGATGGCTACGCCTTCGCTCAAGATACTAGCGCTTACTCTCTAATCGCTGTTGCCAATGCTGCAAGACCTTATATGACAGATGGTGGCTCCATTATTACGATGACTTATTTAGGAGCTGAACGTGTCCTCGAGGGTTATAATGTGATGGGTGTAGCAAAAGCCGCTTTAGAAGCTTCTGTAAGATATTTGGCTTCTGATGTTGGTGGAGATGGTATTCGCGTAAACGCTATTTCTGCTGGTGCCATTAAAACACTTGCTGCAAAAGGTGTCCCATCTTTCAATAAGATTTTAAATAAAATGGAAGAAACAGCACCACTTAAACGTAATGTTACACCGGAGGAAGTAGCGAATATGTCACTTGTCATGCTAAGCCCATTATCTAGCGGTGTTACAGGAGAAGTCATCTATGTAGATGGCGGCTATCACATTATGGGAGTTTAACGAATTTCGTCATATTCAAGTGAATAACCATTAGAAATATCCTACTAAAAATCTTATCCTAAAAGATAAATCTTACAACTATTAGTAAAAATCCGCTCATTTCAACACAGATCATGAGCGGATTTTTGTTTGTACCGATATTATTTTGTCAAACGATCAACAATTTCCTGAACAGTCCCTTTTTCTACTAAGTGTAAGCTTGTCCCTGCCCACATTGACATTAAACTATAATAGTCTAATTCTTGAGCTCTTGCACGAATACTTTTTGTCAAATCATTTTGATATGGATATGGTGCAATCTTATTACCTTCCATAAAAATCATAAAATCATTTTCAATTCCACGTGCCAATTTACCTGAAAAAACATTTGATAGTGCTGTCACATCTTCGTCCGCTAACAAAATTTGTTGTTTATGAACGTTTGGAGCCCCACTCTCTTCACTTACTACAAAAGCTGTTCCAATCTGTACAGCTTCTGCACCTGTCTCGATTGCATGCTGAAGCTGTTCTTTCGTCGCAATCCCGCCTGCTGCAATAATTGGAATCGTTATTTTTCCTTGGGCTTGTAGAAGTAATTCCTGTAATGGTACTAATTGAAAAGGTTCTATAAATGATCCCCTATGTCCACCTGCCTCTTCACCCTGTAAAACAACCGCATCCAAACCATGCTGTTGTACCAAGATGGCTTCTTCAATGGTCGTAGCTGTTCCGATTGTAAAGATATCGTGATCACGTAGTTTTTTTATGACATCTTCAGAAGGTAACCCGAAAGTAAATGAACATACTTTCACATCTTCTTCAATGACGACATCTACTTGCGCATCAAAATCCGTTGTGGAAAGTAGCGCGCCCTCATCTGCAATCATTAATTTTTCTCGATATGGCTTTAATACATTATAGGCTTCTTCAAGTTCTTGTCGTGTCGCATTGATCACATTAGGTACAAATAAGTTAACAGCAAATGGTTTTGTTGTTTCTTTTTTCACCGCCTGGATAAATGCTTTTGTAACATCAGCATTTAAATAACCTGCACCGATGGAACCTAAAATTCCAGCATTCGCACTAGCTATAACCATTTCTGGTGTTGTTACGCCAGCCATCGGTGCTTGAATAATAGGCCATTGCATTTTTAATCGTTCTAATAATGTCATCTATAATCCCTCCGCTAATAACCTTTAAAAATTTTCAGGTGTGTTGATTAGAAAAAATTAGAATAAATATTCGTTGTCATTATTTTTTGTGGGCAAAATTGGATAATCAACACGCCTGCTACTGCACAAATCATTATGTAAAAAACGATACTCTTATTAAAAATAATTGCTACAAAAGTGGTCACTACATACTGTACCATAAAAATGGAAAATGCTTGACTAAAATCTATTATGTTTTTTCATTCAATAAGTTCCAGTACATAAATATATGAATCAGACCCAAGTTGCGGTGGTGATAAACCTACTTTATAGCAAATTACCATACATATTCCACTTTAATATAAATAAATCCTCTAATATGAATAATTGTGTCTAATTTATGAACTGACGTCAAAATGTCGTTTATTTTGATTTTCCTAACATTATAAAGGGATTTATGTAAAGTATCCTACTTTTTTAGATTTCCTTTAAACACGATAAAGTAAAGCTTCCATCAGCGGGAGTTTTCTTCATCCCCCACTGAAATAGAGGAACTCAGGTTAAAAGCCCACGTCCTGTGGCAACACCTGAGTGACCAACATCATGTTGGCCCGAACCAATCGGGCTTTAACGGGCAGTTGATCCCCCACCTATCTTTCTCGTTTTTCTCTAAACTTTGAGGTGGGGGTCTTACTGCCCGTTAAAGCGGGGCATTACCTTTACCGTTTATGGAGCAGAAGGTGGTACAGAACGCACAATGCCGTTTGACTTTGTACCAATTATCATAACGCATGATCATTGGCGCACCATTGAAAACGGGATGAAGCAACGCGTCGAAGCACTTAATCTTTTTTTACATGATATTTATCATGAACAACAGATCTTAAAAGCCGGGATCATACCTGCTACACTTGTTGATCATAATCCTCATTATTATAAAGAGGTAATAGGAGCTAAAATCCCTCTGAACAATCATATCTTCCTAGCAGGAATTGATTTAATACGGGATGATCATGGTACATATAGAGTATTAGAGGATAATTTAAGAAATCCATCCGGTATCTCTTATGTGTATAAAAACCGTGCCATTATGAAACAAGTTTATCCGGAATTCTTTTCTAATTACACATTACATACATTTGACCACCAGCTTTCAACAATGAGAGAAGCACTTCTCGCACATCGGCCTATGAGTCTACAGCCCACTCAAGAACCTCACGCTGTATTATTAACAGCCGGAATTTATAATTCTGCCTATTATGATCACGTTTTCTTGGCAAAACAGCTTAATATTTCTCTTGTAGAGGGAAGAGATCTTATCGTGAAAGATCGTTTTGTTTACATGAAAACGATCCGTGGATTAGAACGTGTGGATATTATTTACCGCCGAATCGATGATGATTTTTTAGATCCTGCTGTATTTCGTGAAGATTCCCTATTAGGCGTCACACATATTTTAGAAGCCTACAAAGCAGGAAATGTTGCTATTTTAAATGCAGTTGGAAATGCTGTAGCAGATGATAAAGCCATGTATGCCTACGTGCCTGATATGATTCGTTTTTATTTGAATGAGGAGCCTATTATTCAAAATGTAAAGACATATATGCTAAGCGATCCTCCTCAACGTAAATGGGTTCTTGAACATATCCATGAATTAGTGATTAAAAACGTTGGTGCATCAGGCGGCTATGATATGTTAATTGGACCGCATGCTTCTGAAGAAGAAATAGAGGTCTTTCGAAAAAAAATAACGGAAAATCCAAACCAATATATTGCACAGCCTACTATTAAACTTTCTAGAGCACCTGTTTACCAAAACAATCATTTTTACCCTTGTCATGTAGATTTACGCGTTTTTGTTATGAAAGGAAATGAAACAAATGTTTTGCTTGGAGGATTATCACGCGTGGCTTTAAAAGAAGGATCTCTAATCGTCAATTCTTCACAAGGTGGAGGAGCAAAAGATACATGGGTTCTAAAGGAGGAAGATCAACATGTTAAGTAGAGTTGCAGGATCATTATTTTGGATGGCTCGTTATAGTGAACGAACAGCAGCGAATACGCACATTATACATACTCAATTTGCCCAAATGTTAGAAGAATCTGGACTAGACACAACTTATCTAGAAGATTGGAAAGTAATTTTAAATATATGCGGATCTTCAAAAGAATTTTTTGACACCTATGATAAGCTATCTGTTCGAAATTTAAGTCATTATTTATTATACTCAAAAGAGAATTTCAATTCACTGATCCATACGATTTCTAGTATACGTGAAAATGCCCGGATGACTCGTGATATCATTCCACATGCTTTATGGGAGGAATGGAACGAGCTCTACTTATCCTTAAAAGATGATCCTCAATCTCCAATCTTTTCATTGCTTGAAATCAATAGGTTTCTCGAAAAGATTAACCATACATCACTTACTTCTACAGGAATCATTAATACACTCATGTCTCGTGATGAAGGCTATCATTTTTTGAAAATCGGTCGTTGGATTGAACGTGCTGAAAAAACAATGATTATTTTAAATGAATTACTTCAAAAAAAGGAACATGAAATAAGAAAATGTACAGCCACCTATAGTTTACAATTGACACAAACTTTAGAGGATTTTTCAAAGAAACATCGAATCTGCAATACAGATTCTGTTTTAAATTACTTGATAAAAGATACAACATGTACACATTCACTTTCTTATTGCATTCAGCATATGAAACAAAGTATCTCTGTACTAGAGCAAAATAATAACAATTGTCGACTGAGCCCTCTTTTACAAGAATTACAGGCAATTCAACAGGCTATTTCTTCTGTAGATATAGCTACGATGTCGATTGAACAGCAAAAAATTTGTATAGGTAGTTTTCTAACCCATTGTATTATGTTAGGCTCTGTCTTTTCAAAAGTTTATTATCTAGATGAATCTTTTCCCACTTATGAATTTCAATGACACTATGCACCAAGAGGAGAATCAACAATAATGAAATATAAAATTACGCATTTAAATACGTTCGAATACGATAGTCCTGTTGAA
Source organism: Rummeliibacillus sp. SL167 (assembly GCF_007896505.1). Taxonomy (NCBI): domain Bacteria; kingdom Bacillati; phylum Bacillota; class Bacilli; order Caryophanales; family Caryophanaceae; genus Rummeliibacillus; species Rummeliibacillus sp. SL167. The sequence continues at coordinate 1,590,286 of NZ_VCBM01000001.1, forward strand.
CAAAGTTTAAACACGATACGACTTAAGCCGCGTACAAACGAATGCCAAAGACTATTATTTTATGATATCGAAATATTTCCAAATTCCGTAACAAGAGAATATACGGATATCTGGCATAACCCTGTTGCTGATTTTTACATACCACAAAAACACAGTAAGCTAGAAATTCAAACAACATCCATTGTTAGTATTCAAAAAGCACCACTCTTGAAACAACTCCATTTTTCAAACAAAATGAAAGATATTTTTGAATCACAACTTTTTAGAGATCATTATTTACATTATTTGCAGGCAACTAAATACACTTATTTACCAGAACATTATGTGAAAGAAATCACTCAGATCATTGGTAATCGACATAATCCTATTGAATTTTCAATTGCACTGATGACCCATCTGCACAAAAATATTCGTTATGATAAAACGGCAACAATTGTGAAAACAACTGCCCAAGAAGCTTATGAGCTAAAAGCCGGTGTATGTCAAGATTATGCGCATATAATGATTGGTATTTTGCGGGCAAATGGTATTCCTGCTCGTTACGTCAGCGGTTATCTTTATGTAGGAAAAGAGGATGATTTAATCGGAGACTCTGCAACGCATGCTTGGGTAGAAATAATGGTTCCAGGTGTCGGATGGTTAGGATTGGACCCAACAAATGATGTTGAAGCACTTGAGAATCATATTATCCTATGCGCGGGACGAGATTATACGGATGTTAGCCCTATTGAAGGCGTTTATACAGGAGGAAATCATACTCTGTCCATTAAAGTAAAAGTTAAAAAAATCGACCATTTATAATACCATCTGGTCGCTTCACTCCAGTTGAAATTGGAATATATCCCTCCCACTTTTATACATTTTCTGCTATATGGTGTGAACCCTATTTATGTTTCTATCCACAACATTTAAAGACAAATAAAGTAAAGCTTCCATCAGTGGGGGTTTTCTTCATCCCCCACTGATGGTTAGCTAAACCAATCGGACTTTTACGGGCAGTTGATCCCCCACCTATCTTTCTCGTTTCTCTCTAAATCTTGAGTTGGGGGTCTTACTGCCCGTTAAAGCGGGATAAAAAAGACTGTAGACCCACTGGAAAAATCCAGCTGATCTACAGTCTATATTTTAATGGAATCGTTTTTAGTTTACGCCAGAAATACGGCCGTATCCTACTAAGTATTTATTCCACCAACTAAGTGACTCTGTAACTACACCTTTGTTTTGGGCATCAAGCATTCTTCCGCCCCCAAGGTAAATACCAACATGTGCAATACCTGAACCATAGCTAAAGAATACTAAATCCCCTGCTTTTGCTTCACTTGCACTCACTCTCTGCGTTGCCAAATATTGTTGTGCGGCTGTACGAGGAAGTGAAACACCTGCTTGTTTAAAGGACCATTGTGTCAAGCCTGAGCAGTCAAAACCAGTTGACGGATTATTTCCACCCCATACATATGAACGTCCAAGATACTTGCCTGCTTCTGCAATAGCAGCCTGTGCAGAACCTGATCCTGATACGCTTGGAGCTTTTTGATCGTTACTTGATGCTCTAGATGCGCTTGTATCATTACCTGTATTAGCAGAATCACTTGCGCTATTTGCATGTAACGGATTGCTCGTTGCAGTTACAGCTGTTTCTTTACTAGCATCGATAAATTGTTTTTCTTGCAGTTTTTTCAAACGTTCTGCTTCCGCTTCACGTTTTTTACGTTCTCTTTCTAGTTTTTCTTGTTGTTTCTTCGTAGCGATTTGCTCTTTTAGTTTTAAAGATTTTGCTTTATTTTCAGCTTTTTTAGTTTCTAGGCTGTTTTCTTGCTCTTGCATTTCTTGAAATTGCTTTTGCAATTTTTCTTGTTTTTCTTGCAAAGATTGTTTTTCTTTCGCTAATTTTTCTTTATCCGCTTTTTGATCATCTAATAAGTTTTGATCCGCATCTAATATTGTTTTGACAGAAACCGTTCGACTTACTGCATCTGCAATACTATCAGCACCGAGAATAGCTTCAATGTAAGGACTCATTGTATTGTCTTGGTTTTGATATGCTTTCAAACGATCATTAATAATTGTTGAACGCTCTTTAATATTTTTTTCAGTTACTGCTATATTTTTGTTTGTTTCAGCAATTTCTTCTACTGTTTTTTCATATTCTTGTTGTTTTTTATCTAGTTGTTTTTGCAGTTTTTTTATTTCCGTATTCAATTGATTAATTTTCTTATCTATTAAAGCTTTCTTCTGTATCATTTGTGCTGATGTTTTTGCATCAACTTGTGCTGGTTCAGCTGTATAGAAAAATCCACAAGTTAAAGCTAGGGTAACAGCAGCTGTGCGCCCCCATTTTGAACGTATACTCAATCAAATCAACTCATTTCCATTTATTTTCAATATGTACGTGTAATTACTCTACTTAATAATAGCACGATTCATATATTTGTATAGTCTTTTCCTCCTGTTTTAATGGAAGCGTAATTGCTGTTACATTTCTGTCATATTGTTTTTTACTATGTTTCTTTTGTAAAATATTCTTTTTTTTTTGAACAAAACATTTTCTGAAGTTTAAGATTTATGATAAACTTTTTCATATATTTTCGCGAAAGGACTGTTATTATTATGCAATATGCAATACTTGGTGATCTTCATAGTAGCGTAGATGACACAAAAGCTGTTCTTCGAAATATCCATGAAAATGCTGAAAACGCAACTATATTGGGACTGGGAGATTTGTATGAATGCAAAATTGGAAAGAAAAAGGCGAAAGATGTCTCAGGTATTCCTTTAGATGAAGCTGCTGTGTATTCAAATGAATTTAAACAACTATTGCAATTTCCTTCAGTGAGAGGAAATCAAGAAGAACGGATTATGAAAGTGACAGGCTCAGATATGTTTTTGACTTTACCAGAATTTATCGAAATTGAAGGTGCCGAACTGATTCATGGTCACCAATTTAAATGGTCATCGGATTGGAAGCCATTTTTAGAACAAATTGAAGCACCAATCGTATTTTTTGGTCATAGTCATAGTGCTGCCTTTTATCGAAAAGGCAACAAAAAAGATTTTCAATATGGACAACCCATTCAGCTAAAAAAGAAAAAATACGGGGTTAATGTCGGCTCTGTTATTGAAAACCGCGAATGGTGTTTATATGATTCAAATGAGCAAACCATTACATTTATGAAGGCTTATAAATAAGAGGCCGAAACCGAACTAATTAATTGAGCCTCTCTAAAGCTGAATAATTGAACTTTATAAAATCATAATAAAAAAGAAAATCCGAACTAATCTGGAATTCTAATTAGAACTTCAATTCATAGTTCGGATTTTCCATTAGTTAAAATACTTTTATCCCAACTTTTTTTATTGACTTCACGCATAATGTTTTTTATGATTAGTATCAATATGATGCAAAAAAGGCATGATTGAAAGGGAGTAAACTACATGGAATGGCAACAGCTAGAATACTTTCAGGTACTAGCAAAGATTCAACATATGACAAGGGCTGCGGAACAGTTATCCATTTCTCAACCAGCACTTAGTCGCTCGATAGCCAGATTGGAAGATGAGTTAGGTGTTCCTTTATTTGAAAGACAAGGACGCTCGATCTCTTTAAATCGTTATGGAGAAATATTTGTGAAACGTGTTCATAATATAATGAGGGAATATCAAAATGGATTACATGAGATTCAAGAGATTATAGATCCGAATCATGGTGAAGTTTCTCTCGGCTTCTTACATACTTTAGGTACCAATGTTGTACCTGATTTAATCATGCATTTTAGAAAACAGTATCATGATATACATTTTAAGTTAAAACAAAATCACACACATCTACAGTTGAAACAATTGCGATCAGGAGAACTCGATCTTTGTTTGCTTGCAGATATGGAAGTGGAAAAACCAATCCAATGGACTGAACTTTGGCGTGAAGAATTGTTCGCTATTGTCCCAACTTGGCATCCTCTAGCTACTCGTCATTCAATTACTATAAAGGAATTAGCGAATGAACCATTTATATTATTGAAAAAAGAGTATGCACTGAGAATACAATTGGATAATATGTTTAATAAAGCTCACTTTGAACCAACCATTACCTTTGAAGGTGACGAAGTAGCAACAGTTGCTGGATTTGTGGCAGCTGGACTTGGTGTTTCTATTTTGCCAGATGGCGAAGAGATTAACTCAAAGCGAATTGTCAAAATACACATTAGTGATTTAAAACTTGAACGCATTATCGGTATGGCTTGGTCAGAGGGACGATATCTTTCACCCGCTACAAAACAATTTCAACAATTCATACTAGATTACTTTAAAAAAGAGCAGTCTAAAAAGTAGATTACTTACTAAGTTAAGGAACAATGATCGATTGAAGCTGGATAAAGTGAGGCTCCCATCAGCGGGGGTTTTCTTCATCCCCCACTGAAATAGAGGAACGGAAGTGAAAAACGCCACGTCCTGTGGCAACACCTGAGTGATCAACATCCTGCCCGAACCAATCGGGCGCATGCGGCAGTTGATTCCCCACCTATCTTTCTCGTTTCTCTCTAAACCTTGAGGTGGGAGTCTTACTGCCCGTTAACGCGGGATAAAAAATGACAAAGAGAAGAACAATCCCCGCCTCATGCCCAATGTTATTTTTCGAAACAAATTGAGATTTGCTGCAAGCTATCTGTCAAAATCTTTGAGAAAACATTAGTAGATCAAGAAAGGTTTGGAATATTAGAATAGTCAGCCGCTGTAAAGAGAAGAACGGGCACTGAAACAGATTCATCCGATATCTTTAAACACTATTCCAATATTTCAAACAAAATGAAAGGACAATTCAGATTGATACTGATTGTCCTTTTTTCAATGGTAGTAGAGTTTAAAAGTGAGGCATTGTTTCTGCTCGACAATTTTCTTTCATATCAAAATAACTGTATGATAAGTTACTAGACTTTTATTCAAACGTAATAGTGACTGGCTGCCTATCGACTACCCATCGAAGTCAGACAGCCAAGTGATGCAATCAAATTCTTCTACATCCAAGTCATTTGTAAATTTATCGCCACCATAGTCATCTTTGCGAGGATCATTGCCTACAAATTGCCCGATTCGTTCAACTAATACTAAAAAAATTGTATGAGTTTTACTTTATTTCAATCTAATCTATTATACTAGTGTGTATTGCCTGTATAGGTGCGGTTCTCTTTGATATCGTGTCCAGTTACTGTGGTCAAACAACAAATCATATTGCATTCTAGATTAGTACAATTATATAGCGCCTACATTGTCATTGTAAGTAGCTTATATTCAATTTTCACTTTCCCGGGAAATAAAAAGATTGCCTATACAATCAATATTCTCGATCTGTACAGGCAATCTGAATCATCTATTTTTTATTCATTTATAAAATGTTTGCGTTGCTTTGCAATCCAATTTTTTGAACTTGAGAACAGCAATAACATGATAGCCGTAACAATGATGCCCTTAATCATATTAAAAGGTAAAACAAAAGTGACGATTGTCTTCGTCAATGCTGAACCTGTTTCTGTTGGCACATTTAAGAAGTAATTGTACATTGGCATAAATAAGAAATAGTTTAGCACACTCATACCAACAGCCATCGTAATCGTACCTATGACTAAGCCTGTTGTTAATCCTTTAGCAGTCGTTAATCGTTTATAAACAAAATAAACCGGCATGATAAATAGAACTCCTGTTGTAAAGTTTGCAATTTGTCCAACTGGAACCCCTGTTGGACTTCCCATGTAGAACCAATTCAAAACATTTTTAATAAATTCTACAACGATTCCTGCAACTGGCCCCATTGTAATAGCTGCCATCAGTGCTGGAACATCGCTAAAGTCTACTTCTAGATAACTTGGAAAAGCCGGTAAGGGAAAATTAAAAATCATTAATATAAATGAAATACCACTTAACATCCCAATAGAAACCATTTTTTGCAACTTTGTATTTTTCATCTTTTTCTCTCCTTTTGTCGATTCACTTCAAAAAGAGGAGAGGTCCGGTTCATATGATATGCAATAAAACCTTCAAACAGATTGACTTAAAGGAGAACTTGGCATAATCAAAAAACGTCTTAATCGATATATAGTTAAATAAGACGACCGTACCTTCACCTTCTCCCATCCAGACTATACTGTCGGCTCTGGAATCTCACCAAATCCTACCATTATTATGGCTCGCGGGCTCAAGAGTCATTAATTTATCCTCTAATACCGCCGATCGGGAATTTCACCCTGCCCCGAAGATGAATCACTATGATTTTAATTACAATGTAACTATATAAAAAAAAGAAGATTTTGTAAAGACCTTATAAGCTATTTCTCAAAAAAAATTACAATTCCTACATGTATAGTATGTTTTTGAACAGATAATTGAATGCATATAATTAAAATCTCCCATCGAGCATCAATTTTTCAAGTATCAAACCTCTGTCTATAAAGTGAAGATTTCATCAGTGGGCGTTTTCTTCAATCCCCATGAACTAGAGGAACGGAAGTGAAAAGCGCCACGTCCTGTGGCAACACCTGAGGGACCAACATTATGACAATGCCACCTTCGTCCTGCCCGCCCAAACCAATTGGGCGCATACGGCAGTTGATTCCCCACCTATCTTTCTCGTTTCTCTCTAAACCTTGAGGGGGTCTTGCTGCTCGTTAACGCGGGATAAAATGAAGATTCTTATGGAACCGTCCCGTCTAAAAATGGGAAACGCACAATTCAGTATCTAACACCGAATTGTGCGCTTTTATTTTTCAATGATTGAAGTGTGTTTCTAATCTTTGGCTTTCGTTGTGGTAAACATGTTTTTCTATCGTTCCACTTTCGTCGCAAAAAACATATGACTTCAGCTGCACTCTTATCATAAAAAAGTTTTTACATTTCTATCAGTAAATTGGGCAGATTTTTACTAGCGTAAGCCTATTGAAATATTATTTTGAGCTACTGAGCTTTTTAAACAGCTCTTCCTACTCTTTAGACTCTCCCCTCAAAAATGGGAACACCTTAATATTATTAGTGTATTTCAAGCGGTAAAAAGAAGATAAAGTTCGTACCAACATCTACTTCACTTTCAACGGTAATACGTCCTTTATGCGCCTCTACTATATTTTTAGCAATTGCTAACCCTAGACCTGTACCACCTTTTCCTCTTGTTCTAGCTTTATCAGCTTTATAGAAGCGTTCAAACACATACTCTAAATCTTCTTTTGGAATACCTGCACCATTATCTTTTACTTGAATACGAGCATAAGAAACTTGTTGATCCACGATCACCTGTACAGTTCCGTTTGTATTCGTATGTCGAATGGCATTATCAATCAAGTTTGTTAAGACTTGTTCAATTCGATCCTCATCTAAACGAATTGTCGCTTTGTCATCAAAAGCGGATGAATATTTCAATTCAATCCCTTTTTCCTTTGCAGCTTGTACAAATTTTTGTGTAATTCTTTCAAACACTGGTGTAATCGGTACTACATCTTTGTATAAAGTGATATTGCCAGATTCCATCCGAGCTAAGTCTAACAAATCCGTTACCAATCTTCCCATTCGTTGAGATTCGTCATAAATAATACGGATCATTTCTGTTCGTTCTTCTTCACTTGATACTACGTCATCTATTATTGCTTCGCTATACCCTTGTAGCATAGCGATAGGTGTCCGTAATTCATGGGAAACATTGGCGATAAAGTCTGAACGCAATTTGTCTAAACGATGTTCTTCTGTTTTATCACGTAAAACAGCAACTGCTCCTCGTACAGAATCTCCACTATAAAGCGGACTGATGGAGATCATAAAATAGGTTCCATCTAATTCTAATTCTTCTTGAAGCTCTTCCTCTAGGTCCAGTACATGATCTAACATATGATAAATTTCTACAGGAATTGGGCGATCACTGTCAGAGCCTTTATTGATAAACCACTTTTGTAACAATAACTCTGCTGGAGGGTTACTCAAAATAATTGAACGATCACTATTAAATGTAATCACGGCATCCGTCATTGATGTTAGAATGCTAGACAATTGTTCTTTTTCCTGATTGATCACTTCCATATGATGCTTGAGTTGGCGACCCATTTGGTTGAACGCAGTACCTAATTGACCTATTTCATCATTCTGTAGAACTGGTACTTTTTTATCGAAGTTCCCTTTAGCTAGTTCGAAGGCTGCCTCACGCATTTTTCTCAAAGGTGATGTGATTCGTGTGGAAAGGAAAAAGGCAAAGAATGTTGTCAATATAAATGCAATGGCCGCAGATAAAAAGACGATCTTCGTTGTTTCTTTGGTTGTTCTATGAATAGCATCAGGGCTTTGATAAATATAAACGACGCCATGTTTAATCTTTTCTACATTTAATGGAAATGCCATAACGATATATGATTCTACATGATCTCTTTCTGTTGAAGAGGGTAGCATCACTTCTTTTACAACGGGTTCATCAGATGTAAATACTTTGTTAAATGATTTTTCCCTTATAATTTTTTCTTTGATCTTTTCTTGGTTTAAACCTTCTTGCAATGAAAAGGCTACTTTTCCAGGTTCATCTGCAATGACTGCGTTTGTTTCATCGCTTAAAATATCATCGATAATTGATTTTGTCGATGCGGTTGATTCATGATCATCAACAACTCTAGCAATGGTTGTTGCTTCTTGTCGAAGTAATGCTTCCGATTGTTGGGTATGGTATTTTGATAAAAATTCTAACATTAATACTGTAAAAACAAATAATACAAATGAAACGAGAAGCAAAATGGTTACCCATAGCTTCCCGACAACACTGTTCCATATTCTAGTCATTGACTACCTCAAATTTATAGCCAACTCCCCATACCGTTACAATCATTTTCGCTGCATTTTCAGATACACGATTTAGTTTTTCACGTAGACGCTTAACATGTGTATCGACAGTACGTAAATCTCCAAAGAAATCATAATGCCATACTTCTTTTAGAAGTTGCTCCCGATCAAAAACCTTATCTGGTGCCTTTGCCAAGAAATAGAGCAGTTCATATTCTTTTGGGGTTAAATTTACTTCTACACCATCCGCAGAAACACGATGTGCATCATGATCAATCGTTAAGTGTGGAAATACTACTAAGTCTTTCGAAGATGAAGTAACATTAACTGGTGAGAATGCTGCAGAACGGCGTAAAATCGCTTTTACTCGTAGTACCACTTCTCTAGGACTAAATGGTTTCACAATATAATCATCTGCACCCATTTCAAAGCCTTGAACTCGATTAGCTTCTTCACCTTTAGCAGTTAGTAAGATAATAGGTGTCGACTTTTTATCACGTAATTCCTCGCAAACCTCTAAGCCATCTTTCTCTGGCATCATAATATCTAACAGGATACAGTGATAATCTTTAGCAAGTGCTTTTTCTATAGCTTGTTCACCATTTTCTGCTTCATCTACTTCATAACCTTCGCGTTCTAAATACATTTTTAATAAACGACGGATACGATCCTCATCGTCTACTACTAAAATCGAAATTTGTTCAGTCACTGTTTATGCCTCCCCGTGTTCTATAGTCTTATTGTACAATCATACTTATTAATTGAAAAGAAAAGCCTTTCCACACTGCTGGAAAAGGCTTCTCTAAATTCAAATACACATTATCCTGCATATGAGTGTAAACCAGCAATGACTAAGTTGACTGCAACAAGGTTGAACATAATAATGGCAAATCCTACTACCGCAAGCCAAGCAGACTTTTCGCCTTGCCAACCTTTTGATAACCGCAAGTGAAGGAAAGCCGCATAGAATAGCCAAGTAATTAATGCCCATACTTCTTTTGGATCCCAGCCCCAGAATCTTGACCAAGCTTCTTGTGCCCAAATCATCGCAAAGATTAATGCACCTAATGTAAATACTGGAAAACCAATTAATACAGAACGATAACCAATTTCGTCTAATAATTGTGAATTGACACGTTTCGTAAGAGGTTGCACTACACGACAAATTGGTTTACGTAAAATAAGACGAATTAGACCATATAGAACCGTACCAAAAATAACGGACCAAACTACTGTTGTCAATTTTTTTGCATTGACAATAGCAGGCATTTCAGCCAATGGTTCCATTTTTCCTGATGATTTTAGCTCATATTGATGCATTCCAAACAGTGCTGGCGTATTATAAGTGATTTCTTGCTGTGCACCATTTTTATCTACATAACTAAAATCAGCTTCATAGCCAATCGCTTTGAATGTTGTAGTTACAATTACAAAACCAAGCACTAATACAACTGCATACATTACGATTTCTAGCCAAATGCTACTTTTCGTCCGTTTTGTTGTATCAACATTTTTCATCAAATAGATTAACCCTGCCACAGCACTGATTGATAAGATCGATTCACCGATTGCTGCAGTAATAACATGGATGGTTAACCAATAGCTTTTTAATGCTGGAATCAATGGTGTAACTTCTTTTGGAAACATACTCGCATAAGCAATGATTAATATGGCAACCGGTAATGCGAATAGTCCAAGTGCTGGAAGTCTATAAATAAAGTAAATTAAGATAAACGCTCCAACAACGAACATACCGAATGCGGTAGTAAACTCAAACATATTACTAACTGGGGCATGTCCAGCATAAATCCAGCGAGTGATAAAATAACCGAGATTCGCGATAAAACCGATAATGGTGATTGTAATTGCAATTTTACCCCAGTTTTTGTTGGATTTTGACGCATCTTGTTTTGTCCCTTTAATCGCTCCACCGAAAAACAACGTAGCGACTAAATACGCAATAAAAGCGATAAATAATAAACTACCACTTAGATCAATCAAACTCATAGGTTGTGGTCACCTTCCTTTTCGTTCTCTTGCTTTTTCTTTAGATCATCTTCATCTTGTTGATCAATCCATGCAGGTAGGTGAGCAAAGTCTGTTACTGCATTCAAGTCTTTTTTCAGACTAAACCAGTTTTTATTGGTATGGGCAGCCATTATGAGGCGACCATCCGCTGTTTTTTGCAGCCATAAACGTCGATGACTCCAATAAGATCCCATAACAACACCTATCATGAAAATTATACCACCAAGTGCCAGAATAGGAAGCGTCTTATCTTTACGAACCGTTAGTCCAGAAACATTTCTTGTATCAATACTTGCAAATTTCATCTTATATTTCGTTGTACCAAGAGGTTCTAGGGTTTGTTTAATCGCAACGAAACTGGTTTCCCCTTTAGGTGTTTCAGGTGTATACATTTTGAAGATAAACGCTGGGTTGTTTGGAATAGGTGATTCTGATTGTGGCTCACCGTTGTCAAACCCAGAGAATGTTGGATAATATCCTTTTAACTCAATTTTTGTTTGATCATCAATTTTATATACTTTTTTAGGATCTGCCAGATCGATTGTTACTTCACCTAAAGATTTACCTGTTTTTTTATTGACTAAATCGAAGTGCATCGCTTTTAATTCATTTAAACGGAAATCCATTTGATAAAGTCCATATCCATTATATTTTAATGGCTCATTTACTTTAATGGCAGATTCTTTTATCTTTTTTAAGTTTTCTGTATCCCCTGCAATAGCACTATCTTTTGCTTTATATAATACAACATCCGTTTGATAGTTTTTGGCTACGGAGTTGACAGCCGCTTTAGACTGATTGAATTCTTTTGTTTGCTCATCTTTTTCGTATGTTTGGAAAGTAAACTTATTACTATGTAGGTAATAACCTTCCATACCTGGGATTGATTCTGTTTCGCCTTCACGAATCCATAAATCTTCATCTATATAAAAGCCAGGCATTAAACGTAGCATAACACCAAATAAAAATATAATTAGCCCTAAATGATTGACATAAGGACCTAGACGAGCAAAGCGTCCCTTTTCTGCTAAAAGGGCATTTTCTTCTCTACGAACATTGTACTTTAACTCTTGCATTTTCTTGTCAGCCAAATCCAATGATTCATCTGCTTCAGCTGAAGACATTTCTTTTTGACCAAAAATGCGTTGACGCTTCATAAAACTTTCATGGCGTTTTACACGTTGATTTTTTAACGATTTGTAAAGAGGGATGCCACGATCCAAACTTGCCACGATTATTGAAATCGCTAACATTCCTATTAAAGTTTGAAACCACCATGAACTATAAATATCCGTTAATCCTAAATTGTAAAAGATTTTACCAAACGTACCATAGCTATCAACATAGGCCTGTTTTACATCTTCGCCATCTGTTACGTTAACGTAGACGACTTGAGGCAAAAATGTACCCACTGCTGCAACAATCAATGTAACAATAATGATTGTCACCCCAACTTTTACACTTGAGAAGAAATTCCAAATTTTATCAATAATAGTTTTGTTATATGTTTTAGAACGAATTGCGCTTCCTTCGTACTTCATATCGACTATTTTTTGTTTTTTGTCTTCTTCAGTTAGAGGTCGCCCACATTTTTCACATAAATGCGTTCCTTCGGGATTAACATGGCCACATTCACAAGTTATTTTATTCATCCTTAAGAACTCCTTGTTATGGTTTAATACTTGTTAGGTATTTTTGAATATCTGTTTCCGTCATTTCTCCAGTAATAAATTTTACGATTTTGCCATTTTTATCGATTAATACTGTTGTTGGTAATGGATCTACATTATATGCTCTCATTACACTTTTTGTTTTATCAATCGCAATTGGAAACTCTACGCCTAATTTATCCGCATAGCTAGAAACTTCTAAATTAGATTGAGCGATATTAATACCTAGAATTTGAACCCCTTGTCCTTTAAATTGTTTATACTGGTTGTTAATAGCCGGCATTTCTCTTTTACATGGCTTACACCAAGTTCCCCAAAAATTCAATAGAACCCCTTGTCCTTTATAATCAGACAATTTATGTGTTTTGCCATTTAAATCGACCAATGAGAAGTTTGGTGCATCATCACCTACTTTTAGCAGTTGAATGTCATCTTTGTGTGCAGTATTATACACTGTGTATGCAATAGCAGCCACAAGCACGACTAAAATGATGATGCGTGTATATAGTCTTTTTTGTTTTTTTTCCATTGCCGTAGTAAGCCTCCTTAAAAACGACAGAAACAATCCACTCTATTATAACAAAATATGACTTCAATAATTAAATATATATAAGTGGTTTGTGAACCTTTTGTAACATATAGCAAACATCGTTCGAGATTGGCGTCCGTATATCTTGCATCACGAACTCACTAAAATATAGCCATTAGCCAATTTTCCCTGTTTCAGATAGAACACGAAGTTGCTTCACTTCATGTGCAGTTAATGTACGAGATTCTCCTGCATTCAAACCTTGTAATCCTAAAAAGGCAAATTGTTCACGTTTTAGTTTTAATACTGGATAGCCAATGGCTTCAAACATACGACGAACTTGTCTATTACGCCCTTCATGAATCGTAATGGCTATAATGGATTTCCCTTGTTCCCGATTAGATGAAAGAACCTTCACTTTAGCTGGGGCTGTTTTACCATCTTCTAACATTATACCCCTTTCTAATTTTTTCAAATCTTCTTTTCTTGGAGAACCTTTTATCTTTGCGACATACGTTTTATCTATATTATAGCGTGGATGCGTCAATAAATTCGAAAAATCTCCATCATTTGTTAATAATAATACACCCGAAGTATCATAATCTAATCGACCTACTGGGAAAATTCGTTGTTCAACATGCGGTAATAAGTCCACAACTGTTTTACGACCATGATCATCTGAAACGGCTGAAATAACCCCCCGCGGTTTATATAATAGATAATAAACTTTCGCTTCTTTTTCGATCTTAACACCTTCTACTTCGATCGTATCTGAAGAAGAAACTTTTGTTCCAAGTTCTCGAACCACTTGACCATTTACTTTTACTTTGCCTTCTGTGATTAACTCTTCTGCTTTTCTTCTCGATGCAATTCCCGCATGAGCAATCACTTTCTGTAGTCTTTCCATTTGGTCACCTCATTAAACTTATGCTAATAGCCTTCAAAAATTATTGCATATTTTTTCTAATAATAAAAGTATAAGAAACTGTCTTTACTTTTGAATGTCAAAATAAAACGTGCTGATTATCCAATTTTCCTCATAAAAAGGGGTTCGTTAATTTCCGCCCCATTGCCCATTAAACGCCCATTGCATCTTTATGTTCTTCTCCGATGCGACTGTATACAAAAATAGCATGCCAGGATGATGCCTAACATACTATTTTTGCTTTTGCGCTATTTTCTTTACTTCCATACCATTTGAACGGGTTCTTCTATGAGTGGCTGACCATCAAGATAGAACGTCCAAATACCAGTGTTGCCCTTTTCAATTCTCGGCATTCTGAGAATCGACTTTACTTTATTTCTTTCTTCTTTAGAAATAAGTGCATATACTGGATGTTTCAGCTCTACTTGTAAATCGTCTCTCACTTGATATAAACCTTTTTTGGCCAATAATCTTTTATCATATTTTTCAAAGACGGCTTCCGCAAATCCTGCATGAACTTGCCAATCATTGGATTCATTCAAGGTGACGACAATCACCCGTTTCCCATCCTTTTCGAAATAGGTTGCAAGTGTACGTCCAGCTACTTTTGTATAGCCTGTTTTTCCAGCAATTGCGTATTTATTGTAATGGAGAAGTTTATGTTTGTTTTTCCAAACAGTCGGATTTTTTAGATCATTTTTGTAATACTTAGTAGTGGCTATTTTTCGAAAATCCTTATCCTGCATCGCGATTCTTAGCATTTGAGCAGTATCATATGCAGAAGATAAATGCTTGTCATTATGAAGGCCAGATGGGTTTTCAAATTGAGTATCGGATAAACCATAAAGCACCGCATAATCATTCATTAATTTTACAAATCCATCGACTGATCCACCGACTTCTTCCGCAATTGCGGTAGCTGCATCATTTCCTGAACGTAACAGTAATCCATTCAATAATGTTTTTAATGTGGTTGTTTCACCTTCAACCAGATATATGGATGAACCTTCACTTAATGTAGCTTTTTTGGAGATAGTCGTTTTAGTATTTAAACTAGATTCTTCAATCGCTACAAATGCGGTCCACATTTTGGTAAGGCTTGCAATTGGTAATCTTTCATGTTCGTTCATACCGATCAATAATCTTCCTGTATCAGCATCAATTACTGCATAAGAACTTGTAGCAGTTGCAGCTTCTGCTGTTCTTCCAAATGACATAAGAACGATCATACAACTTAATACAACAACAATCCATTGACGCAAAATGTCACTCCTTTAGCAATCAGTCTGTTTGTGGTTCTTGAAATACTTCTTGGAATTTTGACATAAACAAATCTGGTTGTTCATCTATTTCATTTGCATTTTCTTCCGGAAGTTCCGGTAACTCATGAATATCCTTCATCCCAAAATAATTCAAGAATTCTTTTGTTGTACCATATAAAATGGCACGGCCAGTACCTTCAGCTCTCCCAACTTCATGTACTAAACCTCTTGCACTTAAAGTATGTAACGCTCTTTCACTTTTTACACCTCTTAAATCATCAATTTCTACACGTGTAATTGGTTGTTTATAAGCGATAATGGCTAATACTTCTAATGCTGCTTGTGATAACGACTGACTTGGGGGATTTTCTACTAACCTTTGAATGACATCGGCATGCTCAGGTTTTGAAATAAGTTGGAATGTTCCTGCCAATTCTTTTATGACAATGCCTCGCTCGTCTTGTTCTTCGTAACGTTGCCTCATTTGTTGTATCGCTTCTGCAATGACTTCTTCTTTCGTTTCAGTCAGCATTGAGAGTTGTTGTATCGTTAATCCATCTTCTCCTATAACAAAAAGAAGACTCTCAATTTTGCTCATCAATGGATTCAAGTTGCTCATCTGTTATTTCTTCCTTCCGTAAAATCACCGTTAAGTTTGCAAAATTATTTTCTTGTTCAACAGCTACCACCTGCCGCTTCATCAATTCTAATAATGATAAAAACGTTACAACAAGTGTTCCTTTGTCTTCGTATGGAAATAGATCAAAAAAATCCGCACGACCATTCGCTATTTTTAAAACATCAACAACAGCGCGCATTTGATCTTTTATGGATATATCTTGTTTTGTTACCGTTGTCGTAAGTGGTGCTTTTAAACGTTTGCGATTTAACATTTTTTGAAATGCTGCTACCATATCATAGACATTTACAGAAGTATCGAACAAAACTAGTTGTTCATCAGGCATATAAGCGGATAAATCTGCTGGAGGTCTTGTAAAATATTTTGTACGGGTTGTTTCCATTTTTTTTAAATTGATAGCTGCTTCTTTAAATTTTCGATATTCTATTAATCTTGCTACAAGTTCTTCTCGAGGGTCAGGTTCATCTATTTCAAACTCTTCTTCGTCCAGCTCACCCTCGTGAATAGGAAGCAGCATTTTACTTTTAATGGCCAGTAAAGTAGCTGCCATTACTAAGTATTCACTTGCTTCATTTAGCTCCAAAACTTGCATCGTTTGAATATGTTCCATATACTGTGCAGTAAGCTCAGCCATCGGGATATCGTATATATCGATTTCCAAGCGATGAATTAAATGTAATAATAAATCGAGAGGTCCTTCAAAAGCCTCTAGTTTCACTTCATATGACATAGTTTACCACCTGACAATTTATCTTCAAAATTTAGTATAGAGGAAAGGTGAACAAAATGCATCCGATGCATCACCCTTTATTCATCCAATTTCTTACTTATTTCAATGGCAATCAAGATTATTTTGAATGTCATGAAGTTTTAGAGGAATATTGGAAAGAAGTCGCTCCAAAGGATAAAGCACATCCACTTACAGGATGGATTCAATTAGCAACAGGTCTTTATCACTGGAGAAGAAAAAATTTTAAGGGAGCCGAAACCATCTTAAAAAAAGCTGAACGAACATTAAGTGCCTCTATTTATGATCCGTTTTTAGAAGAAATAAATACAGTCGATTTGTTGCAGCAGATTCATCTAACCCAAGAAAAAGTGACCGATCATGAACCGTATATTTGTTGGTATATTCATATTACTTCACCGGATTTAAAGATAAAAGTAGAGCACTCTATCACTTTATTGCCACCAAGTGACAACTATTTTCTTCAAAATAAACATATGCTAAGAGATCGTTCTAATATTCTTTCAGCTCGGGATGAAAAAAGAAGAAGCAGACATTAATACTCGTTGTCTGCTCCTTCTAACATCGTTAGACATTTTTGGATGAATGGTTCTGTTAAAGAGTCTGATGTGATGGAACCACATAAATCCATTTTTGAAAGCTGTCGAATCATTTCTATTCCAAGTCCTTCTCCACGATGAGAAGGATCTACTGATATATGTCTAACAATCCATTGACTATCTTTTGTCTCAACACCAACAAGACCGATATAATCTTCTGCTTGTTTCCATAAAAACAGCTGCCAGTTTGGATCAGAATTATATTTACAAATAGTCTCCTGTAGCTTTTTTACATCTTTATGTTCTGGCATAAAAGACAAGAGCCCCATTGCAATTTTTTCGTATGCTTTCTTATAACGACATAACATATACTAGATCCCTCTTTTTTGCCTTTAAGTATCTTTGAATATCCTACACGAAAAGCAAAAAACGCGCAAATATTTTGCCACTATTTAACAGTTTACTGTGGTGCTATAAAAAGCCAATAAATAGCTCCCCATATAAATGTTATAACGAGTAAGGATATAAAAAGAATCATATTATTTTTTTTCATGTTCTAGTTGCCCCTCTCCAATCAATAGCGGAAGGTCTAACTTTACAAGATCTTCATAGCTTTCACGTTTCACTACTAACTGATGTTCCCCATTTTCAACAAACACAACAGCTGGTCTAGGTATTCTATTATAATTGCTTGCCATTGAATAGCCATAAGCCCCAGTACAAAATACGGCAAGAATATCGTTTGGTTCGGCTTCTGGTAAATGGATCTTTTCAATTAGTTTATCACCAGACTCACATAGTTTACCAGCGATCGTATAAGTTTCTGTTGCAGATTGTGTCATTTTGTTGGCAATTACCGCATCATACTTTGCCTCATAAAGAGCAGGTCGAATATTATCTGACATCCCTCCATCGACAGCTAAGTATTTACGTACATTGGGAACTTCTTTTTGAGAGCCAATTGTATAAAGTGTCATACCAGCATCCCCTACTAATGATCTTCCGGGTTCGATCCAAATTTCAGGCATTGGAATATTCAAATTTTGTGCTTCTTGTTTAACAGTTTTTATCATATCATCCACATAAACACTAGGCTCTAAAGGTGTATCTTCGTCTGTATAACGAATCCCAAAACCACCACCTAGATTCAAAACACTCGTATGGAATTGGTAGTTTTCTTGCCATTCTCCCATTTTATCTGCCAATTTTTTCGCTGCCAGTCGGAATGCTGCCGTATCAAAAATTTGTGAACCAATATGGCAATGCATACCTTGCAATTCTAGATAAGGATGATGGAGTAACTGTTGAAAAGCTTTATCAGCTTGACCATTATTTAGATCGAAGCCAAACTTTGAATCAGATTGACCTGTTGTAATAAAATCATGCGTATGTGCTTCTACTCCCGGTGTTACACGAATTAAAACATGCATTTTTTGCTTTCTTTGCGTAGATAATTGTTTTAACACATCAATTTCATAAAAATTATCGATCACAATACATCCGATATTCGATTCAAATGCAAATTCTAATTCATGCAAGCTCTTGTTATTTCCATGAAAATGTATCTTTTCACTTGGAAATCCTGCTTGTAGAGCCGTATACAACTCACCACCAGAAACAACATCTACAGATAATCCTTCTTGTGCCGCCACCTGATAAATAGCCACAGTTGAAAATGCTTTACTAGCATAAGCAACCTGGGCTTTTACAGAAGCATTTTTAAAGGTATCGATAAAACCTCGCGCCCTTTTTCGAAATAACGCAATATCATAAACGAAAAGTGGTGTTCCATAGTTTTTTGCTAACTCTACCGTATCAACTCCACCGATAGATAAATGATTATTTTTTGTAATAGCTTGCGTCCCGTATAAATGCATCTAATCTCTCCTATCGTGTTTCTCCAACATTTAAGAATACACGGAATTTTCTATATCATGAACTTTAACACGATAGAAGAGTATATGCAATGACCTCAGCTACGTCTCCTGTCCTTAGCTCCTACGATAAACGGTCTTGGTGAATCATGTGTCATCGGATAGCGAATCAATACATGCGCAAAGGCTACAGGATAAAAAGGAATCAGCGGCCATAAATAAGGTACTCTCATTGGTCTTAACGATGCCATATACCAAATGATCGCGAAAATGCCGATAAAGAAGCCATTTACCCCAAAGGCGGCTGTCAATAACAATAATATTATTCTAAAGATCTTAATGGATACGCTCAATTCATACGATGGAATTGCAAATGTGAAGATAGCTGAAACGGCGGTATACAACACAACTTCTGCAGAGAACAATCCTACGTCAATAGCAATTTGTCCAATAATAATCCCTGCAATCAGTCCCATTGCGGTGGATAGTGGGGTTGGTGTATGAATAGCTGCTAACCTCAAGAATTCTATACCAATATCTGCAACCAAGATTTGAAGAAGGAGAGGAACTGAGGTTTTTTTATTAATACCGATAAAATCCATAAAAGAAGGAACATATTCAGGATGCTTAATCATCAAAAACCATAGGGGCAATAAAAAGAAACTCAGAAATACCCCTAAAAAACGTAATGCATGAACAATCGTTCCAATAGCAGGTGCCTGTCTATATTCTTCTGCATGCTGCAAATGATGAAAAAATGTAATGGGCACTATTATAATAGAGGGAGATGTATCAACCATAATGGCGATATGACCTTCTAAAATATGCGCTGCCACTATATCAGGTCTTTCGCTGTAACGCACAAACGGCAATGGATGAAACCCCTGTTTAATCAACCATTCTTCCAATGACTTATCGGCCATTGTCAACCCATCATGTTTTATCTCCTTTAGACGTTCCCTTATAAAATTCAAATGCTCCTCGTTGACAACATTTTTCAAATAAATAATCGCTACATCCATTTGACTTCGAACGGTTTCTTGATGCAGTTCAAAGCGTAAAGATACATCACGTATTCTTCTACGGATTAAGCCTGTATTTTGAATAATATTCTCCGTGAACCCATCTCTAGAGCCACGAATAACTTTTTCATTATCAGGTTCTTCAGGGTTTCTCCCTGGATAACTCCTCAAATCTGCTGTAAAAGCAATGCCAGATGGTGTAATAAAAGCCACCTGACCGCTCATGACAGCCGTTAATAATTTATCTTTTGAAGTTTGTAACTCCCATGCGAAAAAAGGAAACGATTCAAAAAAATAATCAGCTTCCGCCTGTATCGTTTCTTTTTTTTCATAGGCTTGCATATTCTCTTTATCCTCTAATTCATCTTGAAAGTCAGCTTTATCCTTAGATTTAGGCTGTGCTGATCCTGTTGGAAATTTATTTCTTTCATATACTGCTGTCGGTTGCATTGCCGTCAATAATCGAGTGTAATTTTGACTGTCGATTAAACCATTAATATTAATCGTAAATACATCCATATTATGAACATGGATATACTTCATATTGATATCGAAGCTTTCACTTTTCCCAAATTGGGAAATCATGAAAGCTTCTGCTGCTTCGTTATTATGAAAAATTGCTTGTATTTCACTATTGGTACCACTACTCATGATCTGCCACCTTTACCAATTGTTCATATTGCTGATCTGTTAACCAAATCTTCAACTGTGCTAGAATCCGCTTTTCCAAACGTGAAACTTGAACTTGTGATATTCCCAATCGTTCTGCAATATCACTTTGAGTACAGTCAAGATAGTAGCGTAAGTAAATGACAGACTGTTCGCGTTTTCCTAACCTTTCCAGCATGTCCTTTAAAGGAATATGTTCAAATGGCTTTTCTGATCTTTCGTCTTTCATCTGATCCATTAAACTAATTGGATCACCATCACTTTCAAAAATTTGCTCATGGAGTGATGCCGGATCACGTAAGGCATCACTTGCCATAGTGATATCATCAATGGATACATCTAATATTGTTGCCAACTCTTGAAGGGTCGGTGGTCTTTCATGATCTTTTAGAAAATCATCTGAAGCATGACGAATCTTATAATTCAATTCACGAATAGAGCGACTGACTTTTACCATACCATCATCACGTAGAAATCTTTGAATCTCTCCAATAATCATCGGTACGGCATATGTCGAAAATTTTACAGGATAAGAGAGATCGAATTTATCGACAGATTTCATCAGTCCAATACAGCCAATTTGAAAAAGATCTTCTAAATCGGCACCCCTTGAAGTAAAACGTTGAACAATTGACCATACAAGTCTAGTATTACCTTCTACCATCTCTTTTCTTGCTGTTTCATCCCCTGCCTGCGCTAATTTAATAAGCTCTCTCATTCTTTCCTGTGTCAGAAGTTCTTTTGACGCTTGCGGGTTTGATGCCATTGTCCTCACCTTACATATAGCGGCTCTTCTACTGGTTGAAAGTTTTTCTTAAAGGTGACAGCCGTTCCTTTCCCAGGTTCTGATTGTACAGTCAATTGATCCGTAAAGCTCTCCATAATTGTAAAGCCCATTCCTGACCGTTCTAACATTGGCTTTGTCGTATATAAAGGTTCCATCGCTTTTGTCACATCTTCTATTCCTACACCTTGATCTAAAATAGTGATCGTAATTTCTCTTCCTTGACGTGATGCCTGAATCGTAACAATACCATTCGGGTTTTCATCATAGCCATGTATAATGGCATTCGTAACTGCCTCAGATACAACCGTTTTAATTTCTGATAATTCTTCGATTGTTGGATCTAATACAGAAAGAAAACTGGTAATGGCGATTCTAGCAAGCGCCTCATTATCACTAATAGCTAAAAAAGATAGCGTCATTTCGTTATCCATGTAGAATCCCTCCTAAACTTTGGATAGCTTCCTGTTCTGTATCATGCCAAATATATTTTCCTAATCCTGAAAACTGAAAAATTTTCTCCATTGTTGAAGAAGGTTTGATGATTAAAGTACGACCATTGTGTACTTGAAGATCTCTCATTCTCCCCAAGATTAGTCCTACACCTGCACTATCCATAAACTGTAGCCCCTCTAAGTTCCAAATAATATCTTGTACATAACCACTGTAAATAGCCTGCGAAATATCTTCTCGGATATGACGAGCTGCATGGTGATCCAGCTCTCCTCCTAATCTAATAATCGCAATTTTTTCTGATGTAATTTCAATATGGTGCTGCATTTACATACCTCCTTTTCAAAGACTATTCTACGGAAGAATAGGAGAATCCTACGTCCTGACAATTTAACAATCAAAACGCTAAAGATAGAAAAAATACGACATACCATCCATTAGTATGGATTTAAATATCCTTTTTTAATCAGGTGAAACATTTAAAATAAAAAATATTTGAATGTTTTTATCACACGTGTTGATAAGGGAAATATTCCAGCATTTTAGAGCTTTGAAAGGAAAAGTCTGCTTGGATAATAAAAAAACGATAATCTTTTATCTGTCATTTTGACAAAAGATTATCGTTTTAAATTTAAAAATTATTTTTATTTAACAAAGTAACAGTCCATGACTTCAAACTCTATTATAAAATAATTTTATAGAACCACCTTTGATCACTATCTATTTTCTTTTAGACTAGAATACTAGATTATTCAGTAATCATTGCTTCAATCAATTTTGGTGCTGTGACTTCTACTGAAGAAAGTTCGATATTTGCATAAATTTTTTCAATTACTTCTTGAACATTTTCACGATTAGAGTAGATTGTAACAAGAGATTCACCCATTTTTACTGAATCCCCTACTTTTTTATGTAATACTAATCCAACTGCTAGATCAATCTCAGATTCTTTTGTTGCACGTCCTGCCCCTAATAGCATTGCAGCTGTACCGATTTCATCTGCAACAATATGACTGATAAATCCAGATTCTTTTGCAGGTACTTCGAATAGATATTTGGCTTGAGGAAGTAATGCCGGATGATCCACGACTGCAGGATTGCCACCTTGAGCTTGGATGAATTTTTTAAATGCATCCAGTGCTGCGCCATTTTTAATGACTTCTTCCAATTGTTTTCGTGCCTCTTCTATGGTTGCTGTTTTACCTCCAAAGACAACCATTTGGGAGCCTAAAGTTAAACAAAGTTCCGTTAGATCTTTGGGTCCTCTGCCATTCAAAGTATCAATGGCTTCCTTCACTTCTAATGCATTGCCAATCGCATAACCGAGTGGTTGATTCATATTAGAGATGATCGCCATTGTTTTACGCCCTATGTTTTTACCGATTTGAACCATTGCATATGCCAATTTTTTTGAGTCTTCAACCGTTTTCATGAATGCCCCATCTCCCGTTTTAACATCTAAAACGATGGCATCTGCACCGGCTGCAATTTTTTTACTCATGATAGAACTGGCGATCAATGGGATACTTGGTACAGTACCTGTTACATCTCGTAAAGCATAGAGTTTTTTATCTGCTGGAGTTAAGTTGCTACTTTGGCCTATTACCGCTAATTTGATATCATTGACCTGTTGGGTGAATTGTTCTGTCGTTAGTTCTACATGGAATCCTTCAATCGATTCTAATTTATCGATGGTCCCACCAGTATGTCCTAAGCCTCGACCGCTCATTTTCGCAACAGGAACCCCCACCGCAGCTACTAAAGGTCCTAATACAAGTGTGGTTGTATCCCCTACTCCACCTGTCGAATGCTTATCTACCTTGATTCCTTCAATACGGGACAAATCGATTTGATCTCCTGATTCAACCATAGCCATTGTTAAATCAGCTCGTTCTCGATCTGTCATATCTTGAAAGTAAATAGCCATTGCCAAACTGCTTGCTTGATAATCAGGAATACTCCCTTTTGTATAACCATCAATGAAGAAACGAATCTCTTCTGTAGTTAGTTCATAGCCATCACGTTTCTTTTCAATAATATCCACCATTCTCATGATATCACCCTACTTATTCTAAAAATTGTAAAAAACTTTTTCCGTATTCAGGTAGTTTCACATGGAAATTATCAGCAACTGTTGCACCTAATGATGCAAAGGTATCTATTTTAGGAAGCGCTTTTCCTTCCTTGAAACGTGGTGAATACACGATCAGTGGAACAAATTCACGTGTATGATCTGTTCCATGGAATGTTGGATCGTTTCCATGATCTGCAGTGATTAGAAGTAAATCATCTTCTGTCATCAACGATAATGCTTCAGGAAGTCGACGATCAAATTCTTCAAGAGCTTCACCATAACCGATCGGATTTCGACGATGCCCATATTTTGCATCAAAATCGACAAGATTCAGAAATGCCAAACCATGAAAGTCTTTCTTCATCACATGGACTAATTGATCCATCCCATCAGAATTATCTTTCGTACGGATAGCTTTTGTTACCCCTTCACCATTATAAATATCAGAGATCTTTCCTAACGCAATCACCTCTAATTCTGCATCTTTCAACTCATTCATCACCGTGCGACCAAATGGTTTTAATGCATAATCATGACGGTTTGAAGTACGTGTAAAGTTTCCAGGTGTACCAACGAATGGACGAGCAATGACACGACCAACTAGATAGTCGGGTTTCAATGTCATTTCTCGAGCAATCTGGCAAATTTCATATAATTCTTCAAGCGGTACAACATCTTCATGCGCTGCAATTTGAAGAACAGGATCCGCAGATGTATAAACAATAATCGCACCTGTTGCCATATGTTCTTTCCCAAATTCCTCAATAACTTGTGTACCTGACGCTGGTTTGTTACATAATACTTTGCGTCCAGTACGTTCTTCCAATTCATCGATTAATGATTGTGGGAATCCGTTTGGATAAACTTTAAATGGTTTCTTTATGTTGAGCCCCATCATTTCCCAATGACCTGTCATTGTATCTTTTCCCACAGAAGCTTCTTGCATATAGCCATAGTAGGCTTCTGGTTTTTCTACTGATTTCATGCCTTCAAGATTTTCAAGACCTAGCAAACCACGAATATTGGTATAACCAAGGCGTTCCATATTCGGCATGGTTAGACCTTTCATTTCATGTGCAATATGTCCAAGTGTATCAGCACCCACATCGTTAAACTTTGCGGCATCAGGTGCTTCACCTATTCCAACTGAGTCCATGACGATTAAGTGAATACGTTTAAAAGATTTTGTAGTCATCCATTTATCCTCCTCGTTCCTACATCCATTTTACCAAATTGTTTCAAAAAATAAAGGTCAGACATCTGATGATTTCAAATCATGCTCTAGGATGGAATTGCTTATACACCTCTGACAGTCGAGTTTTACTAATATGTGTATAAATTTGTGTTGTTGCAATATCTGCATGTCCTAGCATTTCTTGAACAGCTCTTAAATCTGCGCCATTTTCGATTAAATGTGTGGCAAAGGAATGTCTTAAAATATGCGGTGTTAATTCCTTTTCGATACCCGCTTTTTGTGCATATCCCTTCATCAATTTCCAGCATCCTTGTCTAGTCAGCCTTTTTCCTCTTTGGTTGATGAATAATGCCTCTGTTCGTAATTTGGGATTTTCTAATTGAAAACGGGCTGTATTTAAGTAATTTGTACAGGCTTCAATAGCGGAGCTTCCTAATGGAATAATTCGCTCCTTGCCACCTTTCCCAAATACACGTACAAAGCCCATTGTCAAATGGATATCTTCTAAGTTCAATGAGATACATTCACTTACTCGCATACCTGTTGCATATAACAATTCCAGCATGGCACGATCCCGAACACCTTGTGGTTTACTTATATTTGGCGTCGCTATTAAGCGATCTATTTCTTCAATGGATAAAACTTTTGGCAATTTTTGTTCAATTTTAGGCATATCAATATGCACGGTTGGATCATTATTGCATCTTTTTTCTCTAAGCAAAAATTGATGGAAAGAGCGAATGGATGAGATATGTCTTGAAATCGTTCTTGCTGATATTCCTTTATTTTTTAACGTTTGTAAATGCTGTAGTATATGAAAACGTTCAACTTGGTCAAAAGTTTCAAGTTGTTGGGTTTCAAAAATATTTTGTGTATAGTCTTTGATATCTCGTTCATAAGATTGCAGTGTATTTTCGGAAAGTTGACGCTCGACTCGTAGAAAATGTATATACTCTTCAATCGCATCTGCTATATCTGGTTTCACAGCTTCTATTCCTCCAATTTGGCAAAATCTATCTGGCTTTCAAGCTAGCCTATCAAGTTTCAATGCATCTCATTTGAAAGCTAAAAAACGCTTTTGGTTGAAAGATACATTGGGATTTTTCAGTATGTACAAAGTTTTAGTGCTAAAATCAATTTCATCAATCTATTTTTATCAGATGTATTCATTAGTGGGGCTTATCTATAAAATCAAGCATAGCGATGATCCAATTCCCCCATAAAATATAGTGTATTCGCTGATTTCCGCTACGGCTTGCTCGCTCATATGGACGCGGACTTGTATTTGCTCTTTTCAAGGAGTTATTCGCTCTCTCATAGATTTTATTCGCTCTTTCCGAGGAGTTATTCGCTCTCTCGGAGACTTTATTTGCTCTTTCCGTAGACATGGCTTGTCTTCACCTGACGCCGCTCGAAGGACTTGAGCAAGTCACAGCGAAGACCTCATAAATGAAGCTAAAATACCTGCTTTTAGAATGATGCCTAACTTATCACCTATTTTCCCCTAATCATGACGTCTGCTATGAAATATAAGGAATTAGCTGATTTTAATATGGATTTTGCATGATGAAATGGATTCACTAAAATAAAAAAGGACAGCACCTCCGCCATCCTTTACTCGTTTGCTATAAACTTATTCTCTGTTGTTTTCTTCTTTGTTTTTTTCCTCTGCTGCATGCTTTTCATTACAGCGCCAGCAAATACCATGGAATGTTAATCGGTGATCTTTAATTTGGAAATTCCAGCGTTTTTCAACGACAGCTTCTACATCTTCAAGTAAGTCCTCTTGAATTTCATCGACGGCGCCACATTCGATACATACGAGGTGATGATGAAAGTGAGCTGCTCCCTCTTGTCGTAAATCATAGCGAGAAACTCCGTCACCAAAATTAATCTTGTCGACAATTTTTAGTTCTGTAAGTAGCTCTAATGTACGATATACAGTTGCTAGACCGATTTCTGGTGCTTTTTCCTTCACTAAAAGGTAAACATCTTCAGCACTTAAATGATCTTCCTCATTTTCTAAAAGCACTCTAACCGTCGCTTCTCGTTGCGGCGTCAGTTTATAGCTAGCACCATGTAGTTGTTTTTTTATACGATCAATTCGGCTCTCCATATGACGCCCCCCTAAACTTCTACCATTATACCAAAGAATTATTTCTTATTACAAGATTAAGCAACTAAAATGTTATAGCAATTATTTAATGATAATTATTATCATTAAATAATTCATTTTCAGTTGAAAATAATTTTTCCCAGTATGTTGATTATCCAATTTTGTACATTGAAATATAGAGTGTATTCTCTGATTTCCGCTACGGCTTGCTCGCTTTCTTGCAGGCAAACCAGAGCTGGTTGGTTCTACTAACACAATGAGAGATAAAGTGAAAATCCCCTTGTGAGGCTTCACTTTAAGCATAGCATTGAAAAAGCATTCCTTCTATGATGAAATTCATCTAAAACATGAAATGAATGATAATCAACTCTATCCCAAATATCATAAGAGTCATTATATTAATGACGATTACTCTCTTCCAATGTATACCCTTTTTCCGATTATTATAAAATGGTTTTGGAACAAGGACAATAGAAAATAATAATAATAAACAAGTGTACAAAAATTGTATAGGGAACCACCACAATGCGTAACTCCAAAAGGCATGTTGTGTAGCAATTAAAAAGGCAGAGCAAAATCCAAAAAAAGCACTTTTGCAAACAACAACTAGTCGCGTTGCATGTCTAAACCATTGATGTGTTGCAAGAAGCACTAAAAATAGATATGGCATGAATGCTGGCCAAAGTGATTGCCATAGTTTAGGCTTCCCTTCTAATAGTAACCGTGGATCCATAATAGATATTAGCCATTCACTTTGAGAGGGAGTAGATAATTTGAACGCAATAATACCACCGATAAATCCAATTGAGATAATAAGGAAAAAATAAATGATTTGTAATGAACGATTCACTAGGTCACCTACTTTCTAATAGTACAACCTATGCACATCGTTCTTAAAAATACCTTATTTTACTAGATTATTTTTTGCCCACATGATAGCTAAAATGGTTTTAGCATCGAAAATCCGTTGTTCTGCTACCAATTGTTCTGCCTCTTCAATTGAAACTTCTAAAAGTTCGACAAATTCATCCTCATCTAAACTTGCAGGTTGTGCTATTTTAAATAAATTTCGTGCAACAAACAGATGGATTACTTCATCCGCAAATCCGGGAGAAGTGGCAAATGACTGAATGACATCGAGATCCATAGCCCCATAACCTGTTTCCTCTTCCAACTCTCTGATAGCAGTAAATTCTGGCTTTTCCCCTGGTTCTAATTTTCCAGCAGGTATTTCAATAATACTACGTTCTAGTGGCTTGCGGAATTGCTCTACCATTACGATTTTTCCATCACTGGTGATAGGGATAATGGCTACAGCTCCTGGATGCTTCACCAATTCTCTCGTTGTTTTTTTTCCATCCGGTAGGATCACTTCATCTACTTGCACTTTAATAACTTTTCCTTCAAAGATTGTTTTTGTAGAAATCGTTTTTTCTTCAAACTTTTCCATATTTAAATTCCTCTCTGTTGTTCTTTTTCCATAAATCATTGTACCATTAACTAAAAAGGAGGAATATATTTTGAAAAAAAGGCAAGTAGGTGCAAGTAATTTACATATTTCTGAAATTGGTTTAGGGTGTATGTCTTTACCTACAAATTTGCAGGACGCTTCTTATATTGTTGATGCAGCATTGGATTTTGGCATTAACTATTTCGATACAGCCGATCTGTATAATCATGGATTAAATGAAAACATTGTTGGTCAATTGTTAAAAGAAAAAAGGCAACAAATTGTTTTAGCCACTAAGGTAGGGAATGTGTGGAACAAAAACGAAGATTCTTGGCATTGGGATGCCTCAAAATCACATATCAAAGAAGGCATTAAAGACAGTTTACATCGCCTACAAACAGATTACGTAGATGTTTATCAATTACATGGCGGTACAATAGAAGATCCATGGGATGAGATTATCGAAGCATTTGAAGAACTTAAACAGGAAGGCTACATTCGAGAATATGGTATTTCTTCTATCCGACCAAATGTTTTAAAACGTTTTTTACCAACAAGCAATGCGATCTCAGTTATGATGCAATACAATCTTCTTGATCGTAGACCAGAAGAATGGTTCGATTTTATCGTAGAACAAGGTGCATCTGTGGTTACTCGAGGTTCAGTTGCCAAAGGTCTATTAACAGCTGAATGGCAAAAACGGCTCGCCAATTCGAACGGTTATCTATCTTATTCGCAAGAAGAACTACAAGACACGCTTCAACATATAATTGCTATAAACTCTTCCATCCACGCTGCTGCGCTAAAAATGATTTTAAGTCATTCGGCAATTGCCTCAGCAGTAGTTGGTGCAAGTTCCAAAAAACAATTGACTGCAACTATTGATGCTTATGAAGCTATCGATACGGTCAACAATATCGATGAAATAATTGCATCCACTAAAAAAGATCATTACACGTCTCATCGTGATTGAACAAATTTTCACCTTTGTTATCTTTTGCTGTCTAAAAGATACAAAGGTGAAAAAGTAATTTAAACGACAATCATCTCATTGGACAGAAGAGCTATTCACTTGTTCTTCATGTCGATCGTCACCTATACATCAAAAATGAAGCAGGATGGGATGTTTTCCAGCCATCGTACACATCGTACATCCCTCTGGAAGCACATTGGCAGATCAGAAGCCACCACCGAGTTACAGTGATGAGCCAGAAATAGTTATATCCTAGCTAGTATTTTGAACCTTGATCGCCATATTCTTCAAGTAATTCTGCAAAAGATTTATTTTTTTCACTTTGTTTTCTTTCAAATATAAGTTGAGCTTCCTTTTCTTCTTGCTGTTTCTTTTCTTTCACTACTAATTCTTTTTTAGTCATCTTTAATTTAGCTAATACATTTTCATCTAGTTGATCTTGAAGCGTTATTGCTTCTTCTTTTACTATTATGTTAGATGATGTTTGATTTTTAGATTGTGCTTTTTTCTTTGCCATTGATAAGATCACCTCTTCTATTCGATTAATATTTGTATGTATTCTAATCATTATTCATATCATTTTAATACTGAATAGTCTTCTTATCAACATGATAGAATCACTTATGTTATATTGACCAAATGGTTATGCCGTTCAATTCAAATGTACAAAATAAGTTATATTAATAAAGAAAAAGGTGATGTTGCTTATGAAAAAAAGAATCATATGGATCTTTGGTTTAATAACTGGGATTGTTGGAGGAATCGCCTCACTTATTGGATATCTCATCACGAGTCGCATCATATATATTAAGAAAAAAGACGATCATTTTATTTTAGAACGTGAAAAAAAAGCATTACGATATGATGAAAATTGGTATACAAACGTCCGTAAAGAAAACATAAGTGTTCATTCTCCTAATGGGTATATCATTAAAGGAATTTACTTTATGCCTTTGGATACGGTTAATACGATGATTGTCTGTCATGGTGTAACCGAAAATAAAGTAAACTCGATCAAATATGTCCGTTTATTTGAACGTCTAGGATTTAACACCATCGTCTACGATCATAGAAGACATGGTGAAACTGGTGGTAAAACGACCAGTTATGGCTATTATGAAAAATTTGATTTACAAGCGGTCCTCCATTATTTAAAAAAGCGCCTAGCTAAAGAAGCAATAGTTGGTGTCCATGGAGAATCTATGGGTGCTGCCACGACCTTATTATATGCAGGGACTTTAGAAGATGAAGCTGATTTTTATATAGCAGATTGTCCTTATTCTGATTTTTCCGAGGAACTTTATTACTTACTTACTAAACAAACTCCTTTTAAAACAGCTTTTGCGATAAAACTCGCCAATTTGTTTTTACGATTGCGAGATGGTTATTGGCTAAAAAATATCGCACCTCGAACAGCTGTCACCAATATTCAAAAACCGGTTCTTTTTATCCATAGTCTACCTGATGACTTTATCTTACCAGGAATGACAATTGAGTTATATCAATTAAAAAAAGGTCCTAAAATGTTGAAACTATTTGAACAAGGAGAACATGCACAATCTTTTAACAAAAATCCACAAGAATACGAAGAAACCGTTCGAACATTTCTACATGAATATGTACTCAATAAAGATCAAAATACAGGTGATCCAAAAAATCGTTGAATAGGCGACTTTTGAGATCACCTTTTTATTTTACTTGTATCGAGCTTTTACTGACAGTTAGTCTATGTTTTTCCTCTAAAACATTGATATGAGAAGTACTTACACCTGTTTATGAGAAAGCAAAAAAGTGAAGTTATAAGATTTGAGTCGACTTATATAAACTGTAATAACCCCATGATTATTTGCATAATTTATGTTAAAACGGAATCATTACATTTTAAAAGCACTAATTATAGGAGGAAAACATGGGGAATTATGTTCCAAAATATCTAATGAATATTTCGTTTATTTTCATCTTATTTTTGATCCCACTATTTTTAACAAACTATACGAATACTTTTATGATCCCTTCATCGCTTATGAACTTGAATACCATATTTTTGAGTATTTTAATCGAGGCTTTACCCTTTGTCTTAATAGGGGTTCTTATTGCAGGTTTTATTCAAATTTTTATAACAGAAGAACATATTCAAAAGTGGATTCCTAAAAATAAGTTTATGGCTGTTCTCATGAGCTGTGCTGTTGGAGCACTTTTTCCTGCTTGTGAATGTGGGATAGTCCCCATCGTGAGGA
Source organism: Rummeliibacillus sp. SL167 (assembly GCF_007896505.1). Lineage (NCBI taxonomy): Bacteria > Bacillati > Bacillota > Bacilli > Caryophanales > Caryophanaceae > Rummeliibacillus > Rummeliibacillus sp. SL167. Next base: position 1,622,267 of record NZ_VCBM01000001.1, read on the forward strand.
GACTGATTTCAAAAGGAGTCCCCCTGCATGCTGCAATTGGCTTTATGTTAACGGGTCCTCTTATTAATCCGATCGTTATTGTCTCGACCTATATGGCATTTGGAAATGATATGAAAATTGCTGGACTACGGATGGTCTTAGGTTTTCTGATAGCCATCATTATATCCTTGCTGGTAAGCCTACTTTTTCAAGGTTCACAATTCAAATCTGGTATTCATCATGAAAAATCGTTAGAAAATGCAAAAAAGCAACCATTCATCAAACAATTTTTTGATATGTTAAAACATTCTATAGACGAATTTTTTGATATGGGAAAATATTTGATCATCGGTGCATTTCTAGCCGCTTTTGTACAAACTTATGTATCTACTAAAACATTATTTGAAATAGGAAATGATGTATCCTCTTCGATATTAGTGATGATGCTCTTGGCTTATATTCTTTCACTATGTTCTGAGGCTGATGCCTTTATCGGGGCTTCATTCAGTGCTATTTTCCCGGATTTTTCTATACTCGCATTCTTAATCTTTGGACCTATGATCGATTTGAAAAATACAATTATGCTGCTTGGGGTATTTCGTTTTAAATTTGTGATGTGGCTATTGTTTTTAGTTGTTTCTGTTATCTATATAAGCATATTGATACTTTCAAAATATATTTAGGGGGAAAATATGAACTTTCACTTTCAACAAGCAATAAGAGCTGTCATTTTATTCGCTTTTTCTGCCATGATTTTCAACCTACATCAGACTGGTGAAATAACAAAATTGATCAACCCCAAATATGAAAATCTAAGTAAGACCGTTGCCATTTTATTTTTCATTTTATTTGTTGTTCAACTTACTAGAATTTTCTCTTTTTCAACGAAAGATCATCATCATTGTCATCATACTGGACATCATTGTTGCCATCATGACCACGAAAACTCACCATTCAATACAAAAAAATTATTTTCATACCTTATTCTTATAATCCCATTAGCAACTGGTTTTTTTATACCTGCCAAAACACTCGACGCATCTATAGCTGAGAAAAAAGGGGGGATGATGATTCTTTCAAAACAAACGCAAGCTGCAGAAACAGAGGATTTTACAGAAGCAGCCATTCCGAATCAATCCGCCGGAGACAATTTATACGGAGACCACGCTCCAGATCCAAATTTAATGGAGGAAAGACAAGAAATACCCGAAGAAGAATATGATCATCTAAAAAAGGAACTTTCCCAAAAACAAACCATTCATATGACAAATCATATTTATACAATTTACTATGACGATATTAATCGTAATGCATCCAAGTACAAAGGGAAAAAAATACAACTAACAGGTTTTGTATTGAAAGAAAAGGGTTTTAAACAGAACCAGTTAGTCCTATCTAGATTTCTGATTACTCACTGTATAGCTGATGCAAGTATAATAGGATTTCTTTCGGAACTTCCTGAGGCACAAAATATAGACGAAGACACTTGGATTGAAGCAACTGGAACAATCGATATAAGTACTTATAATGGAGAGCAATTGCCAATTATTAAAATTGCAGATTGGAAGAAAATAGAAGAGCCTGAAAAACCGTACATCTATCCGATCGATATTCGCGTAGGCCTCTAAAAAATGCAAAAGAAAAGTAATGGTTTTCTCTGAAGTCATCCTAACTGCACTAGAATGTTTTAGAGAATTAATGCAATTAGACGTGTTAATCAGGAGAAAAATGGGATAAATATACAAACATAAAAATGAAAACCCCTTATTGTTAACTCCTATCTATATGAATCTTCGCCGCAGCTTACTCGACTCCTCGATTAGGCTTGCGCATTTTCTTCGTGCGGTGTGGATTCAGGAGTCCATTCAATGTCCCACGAGGAAAAGCGAACAGTTGAGACCCTGTAGCTTCGCTAAGGAGGCTTCACCGTTCGCCCGCAGGAAAGCGAGCAAGCCGTAGCGGAAATCAACGAAATATCTATATTTCAGTGGGCAATTAACACGCCTGTAATCAAATAAAAAAATGCTGCCTCCAAATCTTGGTCTTGAGGCAGCATTTTTTTATTTATTGCTTAATTTATTCATTTGATTCATCATTTGTTTAATTTGTTTTTCCGATGGTTTACGTCCCATTTGACTCATCATTACACGTAACATTTGTTCGTTAATTGGTGGATTTTCTTTTAAATATTTCACCATATATTGACGAGCGATAAAAAATCCGCCAACTAAACCTACGATTAATGCTACTACTATTAAAGTAATCGCTAATCCAGTATTCACTTATGTTCCTCCTCTAAAATTCGCATGCGAGAAAAATATCTCCAAAGAGGATTATACAATAAAAACTATTTCGATACTACCATTTATCTGATTTATCACTTTGCAAGTACTGAAAATTTGGGCGGTTTTAGCCACCCACACTCCATTTCATTTTTGTTAAAACCGATAAAACCAGAACTAATCTTTGATAGTGCCGCAAAAAGATCCAATTCTAACATTCGCGATCCTACACACGTCACGACCATATAATATGGCTGTATTTCAATATGTAAATCGCCCTTAAATTCGTTTGTCAAAAAAATCTCATGATTTTTCTTATGAATGGCAGAAAAATTTTTGTTTAAATATTGTTCTATGAAATCTTCAATCTCCTCTACTGGCAGCAGCTCACATAAATACGTTAATTCTTGTGACGGATATAAGGCATTTTTTTCAGACTTCAAATCATTAATCAATTCAAATAATAACCTTTCTCTCCCATAAACAAACGACTGATGCTTTTTCTTGACATGAAAGATTGAGTAAACACGCATCTTTTGCCACTCCCTTCTTTCAAGTAATTATACCATCAATCTATTGAATATTTTGTCAATTTGAACTGTAAATAATCCACTTTCTTTGTCAAAAAACAAAAAGTAGAGGCAAATCACCTCTACTCTTTTGAAAATTTTTATTTAGTTGAATCAATTTCATAATGCAAAATTCAGATAAAAATGTGAACGTTTTTCAACATATATACTTCAATATTAAGATTTGCATGTTCCGTTCCAGACGGCGCTTTCCGTGGGCTTGGCTTCAATCTCCTCGGGTCAACACGATGTTGATCCCAAAGCCGTTGCCACAGGATGTGGCGAACTTAGGCTTTGTCCCTAAAATTGTTCCTGCGGGGCTTTCAGCTCAAGCTTTTCCCACAGGAGTCGCCGTCTTCCACTCCACAACAACCGAAATCAGTCGTCATTAAGTTCGTATTTTTAAGAAGAAAAAGATTTATGAAATTGATTCTGTTAATAATGCTTTCACTTTTGCTACTACATTGTCAACTGTGAAACCATATTCTTTCATGACTGTTTGTCCTGGAGCACTTGCACCAAAATGATCGATCGCCAGTACATCGCCTTCAAAACCAGTATATTTATGCCAACCAAATGATGAGGCCATTTCGATAGCTAAACGTTTTGTTACAGCTTTTGGCAATACACTTTCTTTATATGCTGCATCTTGTTCTTCAAAACGAACAAAATCAGGCATAGAAACAACTGTTACATCGATTCCTTCTTTTGCAAGTTCAGCTTTTGCTTTTACAGCTAATTGCACTTCCGAACCTGTTGCTAAAAGTAATGCATCTGCAATTCCTTTTTCGGCTTTTGCTACTACATAAGCACCTTTAGCTACACCTTCATACACAGCTTGTACATCAACATCAAGAACCGGTAAGTTTTGACGAGATAATACTAATGCAGTTGGACGGTTTTTGGAGGATATCGCAAGTTTCCAAGCTGCAGCCGATTCATTTGCATCTGCTGGACGAATAACCGATAAATTTGGCATTGCACGTAAGGCTGCTAAATGTTCGATTGGCTCATGAGTTGGTCCATCTTCTCCGACAGCAATTGAATCATGTGTGAAGACATAAGTTACAGGTAATCCCATAAGTGCTGAAAGTCGAACTGCTGGACGCACGTAATCAGAAAATACAAAGAATGTACCACCAAAGACATTTAAGCCCCCATGGAGTGCCATGCCATTAAGAGCAGCACCCATTGCAAATTCACGTACACCAAACCAAATATTACGGCCTTTTCGATCAGTTGCTGAAAAATCTCCTGCACCTTTGATCGTTGTTTTATTTGAACCAGCAAGGTCAGCACTACCACCGAAAAGCGCTGGAATTTTTTTAGCTAAAGCGTTAATCACTTCTCCTGAAGATGAACGAGTTGCAATCGACTTACCAGATTCATAAGTTGGAATTTCAGCGTCAAAGTCTGCTGGAAGTTCTCCTGTGATCGCTTGTTCTAATTGGATCGCTAATTCAGGGAAAGCCTCTTTGTACGCATCAAATTGTGCATTCCAAGCGGCTTCAACATTTTCTCCTTGAATTTTAGCCGCTTGTTTAAATGTTTCATAAACTTCTTCTGGAACAAAGAAATCATCATTTTCCCACTCATATGCTTGTTTTGTTAAAACGACTTCTTCAGTACCAAGTGGTGAACCATGAGAAGCTGATTTTCCAGATTTATTTGGCGAACCAAAACCAATAATGGTTTTTACTTCGATTAAAGTTGGTTGTCCTTTATGAGCTTTTGCTTGTTCAATAGCAGCATTAATGGCTTCAACATCATTGCCGTCCTCTACTCTTAAATAGTTCCAGCCATATGCTTTAAAACGTTCAGCCGTATTGTCAGAGAATGATTTATTTAAATCACCATCTAAAGAAATATCATTACTATCATAAAGAACGATCAATTTATCTAATTGTAAGTGACCTGCAAGTGAAGCTGCTTCTGCAGAAACACCTTCCATCAAATCACCATCTCCACATAATGCAAATGTATAGTGGTCGATAATATCGTAATTCGGTTTGTTATACACACTGGCTAAATGCGATTCAGCCATAGCCATTCCGACTGCCATTGCAATTCCTTGTCCTAGTGGGCCAGTTGTCGCCTCAACACCAGCAGTATGACCATATTCTGGGTGTCCAGGAGTTAATGAACCCCATTGGCGGAAGTTTTTGATCTCTTCCATCGGTAAATCATAGCCACCTAAATGAAGTAAGCTATATAATAACATCGAACCATGTCCAGCTGATAATACAAATCGATCACGGTTAAACCATTTAGGGTTCTTTGGATTATGATGTAATTGTTTTGTCCAAAGAGTATAAGCCATTGGTGCTGCACCCATTGGAAGTCCCGGATGACCGGAATTAGCCTTTTCAATTGCATCAATGGATAAAGTACGGATTGTATTAATTGCAAGCTGATCTGCTTGTACAGTCATGAATAGACATCCTTTCTTAAAGCAAAATATTATTCTATTTCAGTTTAGTCAAGATTTTGACATAAAACAATGCTTTTTCAGCAATTGATTCTGTTAATTTAAAGGCCCTTTTCTTTTTTGAATAGCACGTACTTTTTCTGGTGTCACTTCATCTCCATTTGGATCAAAAACACGAACATTCTCAATTGTTTTACGCATATGCTCACGGAAAGTGTCTAAATATTCTTTACGAAGGGCTGTTTGTTCTTTTGCTTCCTCTATCGTTAAACCTGATTCTTTTGATTTCTTGGATAAATAGTTAATACGTTGAATTTTTTCTTTTGGCAACATTTAAGATGCTCCTTTCATCACTACATGAATATAAAGATATCAACAACTCACGACTAAAGTCGAGAACTTGCACTCGCAGGACGGTTGATTTCGCCCTTACCAAAAAGGTCATGCCTCAGTGATACTGCATGCTTCGGAGATTGCTTCAATCCCTTAGCGATGTAGATTCCTATACGGTCATCATTTGATGTATAGTGACAATTTTCACAACAAAACGTATGGGTTTTCTTGTTTCGATTCGCTTTCTCAACTTGTCCGCATTTAGGATAGGTTTGAGATGTATATTTCGGATTTACCAAAATAACGCGTTGGTGATTTAATTCCGCTTTGCGCTCTAACATTTGTCGAAATTGGTAGAACGCCCAAGAAACGGACACATAATGGTCTTTAACACGTACCTTTGCCGTTGCATTACGAACCTTCAAAAACAAAACAGTTTCTTTCGGAAAACGTTCAACAATTGCCTGAGTTGCCTGATAATTGACAGCAGACACATAACGGTTTTCTCTTGAACCAATCACTAGAATCATTATACCGTGTTTCAGTTGGAAAAGAGAACAAAATGCGGACAAAAGAGAAAGGTGGTCGTGAGCTTAAAACGTTGGCTTTCGAACTGGTAAAGACCAGCCCTCATGCCGAGCGAGTTCCTCTCATAATTAAAGCCACGAGTCTCCATTCGTCGTTTCACTAACGCTCAACAATGAAAAAAGAGTTTAAGCACAAGCTTAAAGCTCATATCCTATAAAATCTTATAGTGCTGGATTCCTTTTAAAGAAATCTTTTATTGGAATGATGATAAGCGACTATATCAAACTGATTGCTAAATAAATAGCAGTTCCCCAGATAAACAAGGCAGAAAGCTTGTTAAAAAGAAGAAATACTTTTCCTGAAATTTGTAGTTTTTTCAGAGAAGAGCCAGTTATCATTAAACCAAAAAACCAAATCCATGACACACTAATACAAGCTACTGTAAAAAGAGTTTGGTCAAAGCCCTTGTATTTTAATGCACTAGTACCTATTACTCCCACTGTATCTAATAGAGCATGGGGATTTAACAATGAAACGGATATAGCAAAAAGAACTTGCTCCTTTAGGGATAATGCTCGATTGTTTTCAAAATTGGATGCTCCTACGTTCCAAATAGCTTTTCCCATATAACATAAAAATAGGATACCCACGATTAACAAAATCAAACGAATCCATTCAAATTGTAAAACGAGCATTGATACTCCTAAAATCGCCAAAACGATTAGTAACGTATCACATAAAGCTGCTGCTAATGTTGCAGGTAAGGCTTTATAAATATTGGGCTGTGTGGCACCTTGTGAAAAAACAAAAATATTTTGTACTCCTAATGGCAAAATCAATCCAAATGCTAGGATAAATCCATGAAAAAATGCTTGCATCATCCAACTCCCTTTCTTTTAATATCGTACAATGTTATAAAAAGAAGAAAAGGTCCAATTGGTTGGTAATTCAACCATCCAATTTAGTAAAAAGGGAGATTGATATGATTGTGGAAACCAATTCATAATACGTCCATTAGCTTACAGCATCAAATTATAAACTGGATGACAGAACAAATACGATTAGGAAATTGGGGAGTAGGCACAAAACTTCCAACACAACGACAATTAGCCATGCAATTCGAAGTTAACAGAAGTACTATTCAACAGGCTTTAGAAGAATTAAAGGCAGATGGCATCTTAGAGGCAAAAATTGGGGCTGGTACTTTTGTTGCCAATAATTCATGGAATCTTCTTGCAAAAAAGTCTCAACCAAACTGGCAAAGATATATTGATACTAGTATCCATAAACCGAATGATCGTACGATTCAACTGATAAACGAATATGAACAAGACAGTTCCATTATACGATTAGGGACAGGTGAACTTTCTCCCCAATTATTACCGACAAAAAAATTGACAGAATCACTTCAAAAACTAACCTTTCATGAAAAAGATATTGGTTATTCTTCTCCACAGGGGAGTGACGAATTACGAATGGCGATCTGCCAATATGTAAAAAAACGTGGAATTACAACTACACCTGACAATATACTCATTGTTTCTGGTGCACTTCAAGCTCTTCAATTAATGGCATTGGGATTATTTGAATCAGGATCGATTGTCTTTCAAGATAGCTGTTCATATTTGAATTCCATTCATCCATTTCAATCATTTGGTATGCGAATGAAATCCATTAAACGTGATGAGTCTCTAGAAAAGACATTATGTTCATTCAAAAAGAATCGGCAATCTATATACTATACTGTCCCTACCCTTCATAATCCGACCGGAACTGTTTGGACAGCAAAGGAAAAACAAAATTTCTATGAAATGTGTAAATCTCTTCGAATACCTATCATAGAAGACGATGTTTATGCTGAATTATTGTTTGATACTCCTCTTCCGTCAATCAAATCTTTAGATTCTTCTGGACAAGTATTATATGTCAGTAGTGTTTCTAAAACATTAAGTCCAGGGTTACGCATAGGCTGGATTATTGGACCAACCCCTGTTATAAAACGACTGGCTGATATTAAAATGCAAATGGATTATGGTTCTAGTGCAATTTCGCAAAAAATCGTTACTTATTGGCTTACATCAGGACTTTATGAAAGGCATTTAGCTGAATTAGGATCTCAATTAAAAATACGTGCGGCATTTACCGAATCCATACTTCACAAATACTTTCATACAATTGCTACATGGGAAAAACCATTGGGAGGATTTTATATTTGGTTAAGATTTAATGAACCGATTGTTACAAAGGAATTCTTTTTAAAGTTACTTAAAGAGAAAGTATTGATCAATCCAGGCTATATCTATGATGTAGAGGATGCACATCATATTCGTCTATCTTTTGCCTATGCTTCTTATGAAGAATTAGAAAAAGCATTAATGATTTTATATACAGAAAGTATGCTGATATTTAAAACGAAAAGGCAGTAGAATTTCTTAACCGAGATTCTGCTGCCTAATCATTTTGTCAAATATCCATTCTCAGTCGAGTTGATATCTAATATTGTCCGTAAAATATACGATTTTTAACTATTACACTTTATACTTTAATGGAATCTTCTTAACATACCTGATCTATTTTCAATTTTTAAGGTTTTGCTCTTCTTCATATTCTTTATAACGCCTATGAACGGTAGCCTTGCTTATTTGGAATCCAAGTCCTTTTAATGTTGCAGTAATTTCCTCAAAAGTCATCCCCTTCTCTCTTAAATGAACAATCTGTTCGATTGGTGCATCAATTCTCTCCCTACCTTCCACATTGCCGCGGTCTTTTAAGTTATTTTCTGGCCTATAACCATTTTGCACAGCCCTTTTCATGCCACGCCGTATCTTTGCATTATGCAATTTTCGTTGATATTCTTCAACAATGGCTAAAATTTCGAGGAGCATTGTATCCATTTCATTTAATTTGATAGTGCCAGCATCACTTAAAGTAAAGATATCCACATTCAACTTTTTAAGCAAATGTAAAACAGCCATTCGACCATTACCACGTCCTAAACGTGTTTCATCTTGGATAAATAAATTCATAATGTGATATTCCTTTACAAAATCCAGCAATTCCAGTAAGCCTTCGCGTTCTATGTCATACCCGCTATGTCTATCTTTAAATACTGCTACTACCTCATAACCCTTTGACTGTGCAAATGCTCTCAGCTCAATTTCCTGTCTCTCAATCGACGTATCTTGTGTTTCCTTTTCTGTACTTACTCGACAATAAAGTACTGCTTTTTTATTCGTCATTTTTGTCACTTGCCAATACTACTTCTTTGTTTGTTGAATCAGATTGTTTATGGTCAGGAATGATTAAAGTATGACCAGCAATAATTTTATCATCTATAATATTATTCTCATTTTTTACTAGACGAACCCACTCAGCATTAGATAAATTTCCTTTGTATCGATCAGACAGAGACCAAAGTGTATCACCTTCTTGTACCTTAATATTTGTATATGTTGTTGTATCTCTATTAATTAGAAGTAGAATAGCCATAAAGATGACTGCAAATACCATAAACAATGCCGTATTTTGATTTCTTTTAACCCAATTCATACAAATCTCCCCTTCATCGAATGTTTGTTCGGAATATATGTTCTTAATATAAAACGAACATTTGTTTTTGTCAAACACTTTTTTCGAACTTATGTTTGCTTTGTTTGTTCGGTAATGCTATACTAAATTTAACAATTAGCAGGAAACTAAGATAAGAGGTGAACAGATTGAAAAAAATATCAAAAAGACAAGAAGATATACTAGAGTTTATTAAAGAGGAAGTTCGCACAAAGGGATACCCACCTTCCGTCCGAGAAATTGGAGAGGCTGTGGGGTTAGCTTCGAGTTCTACTGTACATGGCCACCTAAATCGTCTTGAAAGCAAGGGACTCATTCGTCGTGATCCTACAAAACCTCGTGCAATAGAGATATTGGACCAAGACAATATTACAAAACAAGGTGTGATTCATGTACCTCTAGTTGGAAAAGTAACGGCAGGTATGCCGATCACTGCCATTGAAAATATAGAAGAGTATTTCCCGATTCCAGATTTTTATGGCACTTCAGATGATCACATCTTTATACTTGAAATTATGGGTGAATCAATGATTGAAGCTGGTATTTTAGATGGTGATTATGTGATTGTCAAACAACAATCAACTGCCGATAATGGCGATATTATTGTGGCTATGACTGAAGAAAATGAAGCAACAGTAAAACGTTTTTTTAAAGAAGATGGATATTTCCGCCTTCAACCTGAAAATTCTTCTATGGCCCCTATCATTGTGGAAAAAGTTTCTGTACTTGGTAAAGTGGTTGGTTTATACCGAAACGTCCACTAATCTTTTATATGAAAAAGCATCCAAAACTATTCTAATTAAATAGATTTGGATGCTTTTCTTCATATAATCACTCAACTGACCTTATAAAGCGAAACTTTCATCAGTGTGGGGTTTTCTTCATCCTCGACTGAACTAGAGGAACTCAGGCGTTGTCACGTCCTGTGCCAACGTCTGAGTGACCAACATCTTGCCCGCCCTAACCAATCGGGCGCATGCGGCAGTTGTTCTCCCTCTTAACTTCTTTACTTTCGCTGAATTTTGAGCGGGAAGTATTACTGCCTATTAATACGGGATAAATATTGATATTTTACTAAATCGCTTTTTTATAAAAATGCCCGTATTCAATATCCTCTTCACATGTGATCACAAAAAAATCGTTTTCCTCGTTTGCATTATTTAAATAGTAAAAAATAAAAACGATGAGAATCCTTTATACTTATTCAAGCTCAAAGTAGTCAAAATTCTATTTTTAAACATTATCACTTCTTTTTAACAACCTTATGAATAAGGCATGTTATGTTAATGAAAGAATACAAAGCTATATTTTAACTTATTTTGCACAACTTTATCTGAAACTTTATTTCTATGTTACTCTACTTCATTTGTTTAGCAATTTCATTTAAATGATCAGTAGATACCGCCACGTCACTGACACCATTTGAAATTTCTTCGATGACAGTAACGAGTGATTGCAATTCTTCATCGATCTTCACACTGCCCTTTTTAATTTGTTCCATAAGTGTAAACACTTGATCAAAAAATTGATCGAGTTGTGTAATTTCTTTGACCCCATCGGATACTAAATCGTTCGCTTCAGCAACTGATCCAGTGACTCCTTCAATCCCCTTATTCGTATCAGAAATTAGCGTACTGACGTTAGCTAAACTGCTTTTTGTTTGTACAGCAAGTTTTCTAACCTCATCTGCAACTACAGCAAAGCCTTTTCCATGTTCTCCAGCACGTGCAGCCTCAATGGCAGCATTTAAAGCTAAGAGATTTGTCTGATCGGCTATAGAAGAAACGATTCCTGTAACATCTTGAATTTTTGCTGACGTCCCTTTAAGGATCCCGATCTGCTCGTTCACTTCATCCATACGTATTTCAATCTTTTTCATCGCTTCCATTTGAGCATTAAGACGCTGTTGGGCATCCAAATATTGTTGTTCGATTTCTTGTACGGATAAAGAACTTTCTTTTGCAACAGATACTAATTGGACTGACTGCCCAGACACCTGTTGTAAGGACACACTTGCTTGCTCTGTAATGCATGCAAGCTCTTCTGCCATGTCATGCACTTCATTTTGAGCTTTCTCTTTTTCCATCTGTGATATTTTCTTGACTCTTTCATTTTCCTTATCATAGGCTTCCAATACAATAACCTGCTCTATAGATAAAATTTTATTGAGAGCATTGGAAAATGCTGCATATTCTTCTTTACTTGTCGTATTTTCAAAAACAATCTCATTTAAACTGTTTGTTAAATCTGCAAATGCGAGCATATACCATTTTGGTTGCAATCCTATTCTGACATGCACCTGCGCAATTTTATATCTTTGCTGTATAAATTCCGAATCAATTTTACCAGAAAAAAGTTGGATCAAATGGTCAGTAAGTGTTTTTTTCAAACGGTCTACTGAACTATGATCTTCAATAATTTTCATGAGACTTGGCTCATTTGCTAAATTCGAATAAAAATTATCCACAATTTTTTCAATGTTTTGCTTCACATACAGTTGCAATAATTGAATAGCAGCTAAATCATAGATAGTAAAACCAGCCATTTTTAAAATGCTCTGAATTTCACTAGTAGAATTCGCTGCTATTACAACGTTTTTTTCATTTCGTTTAATCTCACCTAATAAGTCAGGCTCTTCTTTCTTACTTTTTCTAAATTTGTTTACCACCAATTTATTCCCCCCATTGAATTGACGTAAACTACTACACTAGTTTATTGATAAATGAAGATTACTTTGTATCACAATACTAAGGATACTATTAAATCTCCTAGAATTGTATAAACATGTTACTAAAAGTATAAAAATGTATCATGTTATAGAAATATTAGTAAATTAAGAACAGTAATAACTTCATATTCAAAAGCATGTTCAAGTACCTACATCATTTTTAAATAGCATTCCCTATTTCCTAATTTATTCATTTTACTATTCAGTATATTTTACCTTATTTTCTTATAAATTTGCAGGATGGAGGAATAATATTTTAATTAATTTATCACTCGTGTTGATTTCACAAAAATTAGGAGTACCTGTTGGGTGTAATTTTTGAAAAACCCTGTATTTTTAGGAACATTTATATAGATCTTCGCTGCAATCAACAAATTCCCCTATTTTTATAGATTATATTGGATAATCAACACGCCTGTAATTTTAATAAAGTAACACTTCATACATTGGTTGTTTTTTTGTAACCACTATGAATCAGCAGATTTTTACAGACAGGAAGAACCCCCACTTATCCTTTTTGCTTTTTATAAAGTGGGGGTTCTTCCTGTATTTAAATGTGAGATAAATATCAAGTATTGCTTTAGTTGATCATGTTAGTTGTGGTGTACCTCTATTTTGTTAAAACGATCACTAATAATTCATGCAATCGGCAGAATATCTTTTTAATGATCAATCCCCTATTTCACCTACATTCCTTTTCTTTTCCCTTATCGATTAAAAATTCATGTTATGGTGATGATCGGCGATGTGAATTCGAGTCCAATTGTATTGTCTCTATACCTTATTGTTCGATTGATTCTTTATCAGTAGATAATGTAAAACAAATAGTTTTTTATATAAATTACTCATTTTGTGTAACTTTTAGTTAAAAAAAGCTCTTCTATTGGCATTTCCAAAATGTCTGCTATTATTCTTGCGTTTTCAAGTGAAGGCTTTACTATCCCATATTCAATATTTGCATAACCTGAAGCACTTTTATAGCCTAATTTTTTTGATAAGTAAGTAATTGTTATTCCTTTAGCTTTTCTAGCTTCGCGCAATCTATCATTCATTCTCATCACCTCATTACTCATTTTGTGTAACTATATTCCTATTATATTCACTCTTTTTGAGTAAGTCAACCTTTTATTACTCTTTTTGAGTATTTTTTTACATAAATTGTGTAAAAGATGATAGAATCTATTCTTAAGGGGTGATTATGTGGATACCTTAGGCACTCGTCTTACTTATTTAAGAGAAAAAAGAGGTTGGACTAAAACATACGTAGCAAATAAATTAGGCATCAAAACTGTTTCAACATACGCGAACTGGGAATATGGAACTAGGCAACCTGATAATGAAATGTTGGTTAAAATCGCTGATTTATATGATGTCTCTTTAGATTTTTTACTTGGTCGTTCGGATGTTGTGAATCCAAAAGAATTTGAAAATGCTGGTATCACAAACGAAGAGTATACAAGTTTAACTCCTTATCAAAGAGAAGTAGTTGATTTCTTTCTTGTAAGAGAAGATTTATTCTTCCATGACAATCCTAAAAAGCTAATGGATGCACTTGAGCAATTTGAAATCTTCTATGAAGTTTGGAAGAAACAGCAAGATAAAAAGTAATGGAAAGGGATACAAAACACCTCATTTTAGTAAGTGTCACGAAATACACATACTAGAAATGGGGTGTTTCTTCAAATTTCTAAAGCCATTATTAATTATCGACAATCAGATGTATTGATCGATTGTTTGTATTCAGTGAATGAGGTTCCCCCACACTAAATTTTAAAACGAAAAGCTTGCATTTTTCAACTTTCTATTTGTCTCAATTAACATTTTATCTGATTTGTATTGCAAAAGCCGATTTAGTTACTCTCCCCTAGTAAGAATGAAAGTTTCTTCCTGTTCATCGGCATACCATCTTCCACGATTGTCCCTCGTTAACGCTTATTTATCGATTTTAAGCTTGGAAATGGCGTTGCTGACAAGATCATTTTTTGACCGCATCTTTTGTCCAGCTATCGACTTTATCCTGATTATCTTTAATCCAATCTTCTGCAGCCTCTTCTGGGTCTTTCCCATCTGCTATATCAAGCATCACTTGCTCCATATCTTTTGTAGACCAGTGGAATTGATCCAATACCTTATATGCTTCTGGTGAATCTTTTTTTAGATCTTTTCTAGCAAACGTATGGATAGATTCCTCTTTACCATAGATTTCTTTTGGATCATCTAAATATTTCAAATCATATTTTTGGAACATCCAATGTGGTGACCAACCTGTGACAATGATATCTTTTTTGTCTTTGATAGCTTTACCAAGCGCAACTGTCATTGCACCCGAAGAAGATGTTTTAACATTCCATGATGTTAAATTATCATAGTTCTTTAAAGCCTTCTCAGTTGCTGCCACAACACCTGCACCAGGTTCAATTCCTGTAATGGTGCTATTGGCTTCTTTTTTTAAATCACTGATGGAGTCAACATCCATATATGCAGGTACAACCAAGCCTACTTTTGCACCTTTTAAATTTGTTCCAAGATCTTCTAAGCTATCTTTATATTTGGCATATTGAGCCGCATGTGTGTTTGGTAGCCAGCCTGCCACCATCGCATCTGCCTCACCTTTTGAAACAGCTTCCCACATAATTGCATTATCGAGTGGCGTTAATGTTACATCATAACCCATATCCTCAAGTACTTTACCAATAACATTCGTGGAGGCGACTTCTGTATCCCATTCCACATAAGCCAAATTGATTTTCTCATTTTTGGAAGAATTTGCAGAGTTACTATCTGATGAACCACATCCAGCTAAAATAGCACTTAAACCTAACCCCACTACAAGTCCTAAAGATTTTATTTTTTTGAATTTCATCTAATCATCCTTCTTATTCGTATTTTTTCTTATTAAAGCTTTGTGTAAGACGGTCAATAATGATAGCAAAAATCACTAAACCTAATCCTGCTACAAAACCATTTCCCACTTGTGCACGTTGTAAAGCTGACAATACTTTACGTCCTAATCCAGGTGCACCAATCATAGATGCTATTACTACCATTGAAAGAGCCAGCATAACTGTTTGATTGATCCCTGCCATGATCGTTGATTTTGCAAGAGGAAGTTCAATCTTGAATAACTTTTGAGATGGAGTACTACCAAAGGATTCCGAAGCTTCTACTAGCTCTTTTGGCACTTGGCGTATTCCGAGGTTTGTAAAACGAATAGTTGGGGGGATAGCAAATATAATAGATGCAAATACACCTGGTACAACACCGATTCCGAAAAAGGCAACGGCTGGTATTAAATAAACAAAGCCCGGCATTGTTTGCATAAAGTCTAAAATCGGTTTAATGACTTCCTCTGCCCATTTACTTTTAGACATGATGATTCCAATTGGAATACCCAAAATAATAGAAATAAGACTTGCAAATAATACAAGTGTCACTGTATTCATAAGCTCATCCCATAAATTCTGATTGTAGATAAATAACAGACCGATTATAGAAAAAATGGTCAATCCTAATTTTTTACCTGAAGCTAAAAATGCTAAGATAGCTATGATTAGTATAAATAGGATCGGTGGTATAGTAGTCAATAAATTGGTGATGGAATCCATTAACCATTCACCATTAGATTGCAATGCATCAAACAATCCTGAAAAATTCTTTGTCATCCAATCCATTGCACTTTGCGTCCAATCGGCAACTGGCAGTCTTGGAATATTATCGAGGAAGTTACTCATGCAAAATCGCCTCCTCATTTCCCTTTGCTAACGCTTCAATCACAACACCTCTGATTAAAATACCTACTAACCGATTATTTTTCATAACCGCTACGGGTGTTGGAGCATCATAAATCACATGAAAAACATCTTGAATAAGTGTATCGTGATTGACAGTTATCATGTTTGTTTGAACGATTTTTTTGATATCTTTATCGCCACGCTTTGCGGATTCTAAGGCATCATCTGCAGTAATGTATCCTTTTAAATTACGCGCTCTATCAATCGCCACTAGTAAACTAACTTTTTCTTCTCTCATACGAGAAAGTGCCACTTTGGGTCCATCCTGTTCTACGTTTACCGTAATTGGACGTATCATAATATTTTCTGCAGTTAACACTTTAGAGCGATCCACATCTTCAACAAAATGACGAACATATTCATTTGCCGGATTTGTTAAAATTTCTTCACCAGTACCAATTTGGATAATCTGTCCGTCTTTCATAATAGCGATTCGATCGCCTATGCGTAGAGCTTCGTTCAAGTCATGCGTGATAAATATAATGGTCTTTTGCATCGTTTCCTGTAAATCTAATAATTCATCTTGCATTTCTTTTCGAATAAGCGGATCTAGTGCTGAAAAGGCCTCATCCATCAATAAAATATCTGGATCATTCGCTAATACTCTTGCTAATCCTACACGTTGCTGCATCCCTCCAGATAATTGATGGGGATATTGATCTTTAAAATCTAGTAAACCCGCATTTTTTAATGCTTGTTCCGCCTTTTGTCGGCGTTCCTCTTTTGAGATTCCTCGTACTTCGAGCCCATATTCTGTATTTTGTAAAATCGTTCGGTGAGGAAATAATCCAAAGTTTTGGAACACCATATTCATTTTTTCTCGCCGTACATTTCTCAACTGTTCTTTATTCATCTTTGAAATATTCTCGCCATCTATGAAAATATCACCGTTTGTTGGTTCTATTAATCGATTTAATAAACGAACAAGCGTAGATTTACCACTACCCGATAACCCCATGATGACAAATATTTCACCTTCGTTTACTGAAAAACTAGCGTTATAAACCCCTACCGTTACACCTGTTTTTTTCAAAATTTCTTTTTTAGAAGCTCCATTTTGCACAAGTTTAAGTGCTTGGTTTGTATGTTTTCCAAATACTTTACTGACATGATCAATTTTTATTTTTTGCAAATACATCTCTCCTAGACATTTATTCTTTTGTAGGGAAGCAATTTATGATTTATCGTTTAAGTGACAACTTAATGATAACAAAGAGTTGTTACTTTGGTCAAATCATCTCTATTTCAATAGTCTCAGGGGAATTTTGCTAAATAATAAAAAACATGAATGCATTCGATCAGCATTCATGTTTTTTGTGGACTATTCCTTAAGTTTTACTTGGCATTAAAGTACATCTTGACAGCAACTATTGGTTGGCTGTAAAAAGGAAATTTTGAACAATGCCTATACACTGTTCATTTCCAATAAAATAAAGTACATCTTGATCATGTAATGTAGCATATGGACCCGGTGATAATAGAATTTCCTGTCCTCTCCGAATCCCCACTACCGTAGCAGTCGTATTTTGCCAGAAATTCATTTCTTCGATTGTCTTATTTAAATAGACACATGAATCAGTAATCGTTACTTGGAAAGGGACAAATGGATTGAGGGAATGAAAACGATCTGCCCTACTGACTAATTCCTTTGTTAAATTTTCAAGCTTCTCCAATTCTTCTTTTTGCTGAATAATCGTTTCTAGCATATCGCGTTGTATTTCCTTCACAGATTGCACATCTTGTAATTGATGAACAAACTTTGCAGCTTTTTCGTAGGATTGAATAATAACGCCAGAACCTTTTGTCGCTTCAACAATTTCTAAATCCTGCAATACCGCAATTGCACGACGCGCTGTTTCAGAAGAAACACCATATTGACTTGCTAAAGAAGAGCGAGCATATATTCTCTCTCCAACATGATATTTATTTTCTACTATTTTCGATGCAATATCTGCAGCAATAATCTGGTATTTTGCTTGTTTAATTTTCACTTTTTTTTCTGTTCCAGGCATCTGTGATCCATACCCTTTCATAAAATAATAATTCTTTACACGCCTTATCTTATCACCTTGAATAATGCGTTTCTATGATTATGATTAGATTTTAGAGCTATTTTTACATGATGAAACGCATTCATCATCAAATTTTATTTTGTATTAGTTTTAACATGTACATTAGCCGAATATAATATTTAACATCATACAGCGGCGGAGGCTAATCTTTATGAATTCTATATTTCCATATTTTTTATTAGGGGTGTCATTGGCTGCACCAATCGGCCCAGTGAAAGCCACTTTGCTAAATTTGGGTATTACCAATGGCTTTTTTCATGCTTGGTTCTTTAGTCTAGGTGCCATAGCCACTGATATTGTCTATATGTTAATGGTATATTTGGGAATTGGTCAGTTGGTCGAATATCCATTTATTAAATCAATTCTCTGGTCTTTCGGATGCTTTGTTTTAGTCTATACTGGTATTGAAAACTTACTATCACTTCATAAAAGGAAGTTAGATTCTTATTTTAAAAAAACAATTCGCTTAAGATATTCCTTTCTATCAGGATTTCTTATAGCCTTATTAAATCCTCTGACCATTCTTTTTTGGTTAGGAATTTATGGTTCTGTCTTAGTAGGTGGCTCTGGTAAAAATCATTTTGAAATTATTATTTATAGTTGTCTTATTTTATTTGGTATCATTTTGGTCGATTTAACAATGGCAACCATTTCAAGCGGCTCGAAAAAATTCTTATCTAGCACTTTTTTAAATATTTTATCCGTTGCCTCTTCTCTTTCTATGGTAGGCTTTGGCTTACATTTTGGATTTAGGGCATATGAATCACTTTTTTAACCATCTATTTGCTAAAAGGAAGTATATAATAAGATTTTTCGGATACGATACCTTTATTGACGGAAAAATAGAGGTGTAATATGAACAAACAAGATTCAAGCACTGTAAAAGTTAGTATTTGGTGCATTATAAGTCTAGCTTCAGTCCCTTTAGTGATCACTTTAGGAAATTCTATGTTAATTCCTGTACTTTCCATTCTAGAAAAAAAGGTTGACATATCTTCCTTTCAATCAAGTATGATCATCACTAGTTTTTCTGTTGCAGCTATTCTTCTTATCCCAGTTGCCGGTTATTTATCAGATCGATTTGGAAGAAAAATGGTGATTTTACCTAGCTTATTTTTAACATGTATCGGTGGATTAATCTCTGCTTTTGCCTCTTGGAAAATGGACGATCCTTACGTCACTATTATATGGGGAAGAATATTACAAGGCATAGGTTCTGCTGGAGCATTTCCAATTGTGATGCCATTGGTTGGAGATCTATTTAATGGAGACGATGAAAAAGTAAGCTCCACTCTTGGGATTATCGAAACGTCTAATACATTCGGAAAAGTATTAAGTCCAATACTCGGATCTGCATTTGCCGCATTGATCTGGTTTTTACCTTTTTTCTCTATTTCAATTTTCAGCCTGATTTCTATGATCCTCATCTTTTTCTTTGTTAAAGTACCTAAGAAGAAAGAAGAAACCATACGTTTCAACGAATTTTTAAGCACTGTTAAAAAAACGTTTAAAAAGAATGGCAATTGGTTATATGTAGTCTTTATCAATGGTGCCTATGTTATGCTTGTTTTATTTGCAATGTTATTCTTCCTATCAGATATTCTGGAAAAAGCTTTCAACATTCATGGCGTGAAGAAGGGATTTCTGTTAGCCATTCCATTATTAACTTTATGTATTGCTTCCTATTTAGTTGGAAAGAAAATTAAAGGAGATTTAAAAACAATTAAAAGAACCATCATTTTATGTTTATGGGTCATTTCCATTAGCATAATATTCGTTGGATTTTTAAAAGAACATTTAGTTTTATTGCTCACTATCACCAGTGTGGCAGGTATGGGCTTAGGTTCACTCTTACCAGCACTTGATGCAATTATTACTGAAAATATTAGTAAAGAAAAAAGAGGTACTATTACTTCTTTCTATAGTTCTGCACGATATATAGGAGTTGCTGCCGGTCCTCCACTAATGTCGGTGTTAATGGTGAATTATCTCAATTTAAGTTACATCATTGCTGGTTTGATCGGAATCATTCTTTTAGTTTTAGTTTTTAAATTCATCAAAATAGAAAATATTAATCACGAAAAGGCTTGATCATTTCATAAAAAAATCC
Source organism: Rummeliibacillus sp. SL167 (assembly GCF_007896505.1). Taxonomy (NCBI): domain Bacteria; kingdom Bacillati; phylum Bacillota; class Bacilli; order Caryophanales; family Caryophanaceae; genus Rummeliibacillus; species Rummeliibacillus sp. SL167. The sequence goes on from NZ_VCBM01000001.1 coordinate 1,642,654, forward strand.
CTACAATCCGGGGCACAAATGTAGGGAAAAGTCTAAAGGAAATATTTAGTTCTTTCAGCCTTTTCAACATCCTTCATTTTATCTTATAGAATAGGCTTAACTATAAAAAATCTTATCAAAAATTGTGACTAAATATGTCCATTTGGTTCTCTTTCAGTAATCCTCTTTAATTGATTTTTAAACACTGCAACATCCATATATTTATGGAATAGCCATTCCACTATACCTAATACTAATGCAGAGGCAAACGCTGACGAAAGTAAATCGACATTATTTGGATCGTTCAATGTGGAACCCACAAAATAGATGATGATGAAAACCAAGATCGCATCTGAAAAAGTAGCGATTGTATTTCTCCAAACGTATTCTTGTTGTTTACTTGATTTAGTAAAGATCCACAAATCACCAACAATATAGGTAACAAATGTTAGTATCAAACTAATAAGCAGAGAATTAGTGATTAATCCGCCATAAATAAATGAATGAATAAAAGTAACAACGGCTGTAATCATTAGTAATTTAATAATGATTGCCAAAAAGTGATTCATTTTCGATATGCTCCTTTCCTTTTTAATAATGGTGATACAATCCGAGCCCTTATTAGTATGACTTAAATTTTCGATTATATTCTCATACATGTTAATGATTCAATTTTATCCTTTTTCTTACTCATTACATACACTACGTTCTTATTTACCGTTCTTCATCATTGCAAGTCATCACTATCCCTCCGCCACAGTCTCCACAAATTTTCTTCATTTACCATTCCCCCTCTTAACACAGCTGATCGAGCTATCTTCAATTTGATAATGTGAAAAGGGTAAAAAAAACATGTTTTACTTGAATCTGTTGTTTAGGCTTTAGGAAAAATTCATCGCCTAGCTACCAAGAAAAGACATTGGCTGAAGTAGACCGGGTTATCTGAAGAATTGAAAGTGAATTACAAAAAAGAGGAAAATAAATTTGTAAGATATGAAAAAAATTTACTTTGAAACGAAATCCTGTGGGCAATAAAAAGAGGTGGAGCTTAGAGCCCTAACAAATTTAGACTTAGTACATTTTCAAATATTGGGTCACGTTCCCATTGGTAAACTTGTGTACGGAACAAGGCTTACAAGAATTGTTTTAATCATACAATGTCAAGGATATTGATATATCAATGTTTTAGGGATTTTTTTATCATAGAAAATCATAATATCTCAAGAATTCGTGGTAAGGATGTGGTAAGGAATTATCATGGCTCGTGGTAACTAAAATAAAGCTACAATCCCACAACATATTTTATGTATATAGATAATAGAGTCAAACTAAATAAAAAAAGAGGAATCCTATTGAAAGGATTCCTCTGGTTTTTTTTATACTTCTTTAACCAATTAAAGATTAAAGTTTAACAATGTTTGCAGCTTGTGGTCCGCGGTTACCTTCTTCAACTTCGAATTCAACTTTTTGACCTTCGTCTAAAGATTTGAAACCGTCGCCTTGGATTGCTGAGAAGTGAGCGAATACGTCTGCTCCGCCTTCAACTTCGATGAAACCGAAACCTTTTTCTGCGTTAAACCATTTTACTGTACCTTGTGTCATTTAAATGACCTCCATTAAATAATTATTAATATATAAGTTTTTAAAAGAAAAAAATTCACATATTGCAAAAAGTACCGAACAAACACGATTACTCTTTGTAATATGTGAATTCAACTTTTTTCCTATAAAGGACTTTATTAATTTCATTATATACTACAAATACACATTTGTCTAATATTATTTTAACTCGTTAAGTCAAGGATAATTTGTTGATGGATTAATTTTCTATTTCCTTCCATCATCTCATCACCTACTTTAAAGAATTTTGCGAAATGTAATTGGATTTATTTTTACAACATCATCTAAAGCATATAGGCCACGTTTTCGCTAAACGGATCGATATAATAAAATTGACGAGTATTTAAAGTCTATATATGGATACCCCAGTGCATTATTGGTTGTTCGTTTGTCCGTATGATGTATTCTAATTCTAGTTTTGAGTTGAATCCAATATTTAATTTGTACTGAATATCCTCTAATTTCCATCTTTTTTATGTACAAAAATGTAGAAGCTCCGTCATTTGTGGATGACGGAGCAAAATATATCATACTTTTTAAAACCTTAACTTTTCAATTTTGTAACGTATATAGCTATAAGAAGTATAAGAATTGTTAAAAATAATGACAACGGAACTAAAGAAGCATTCTTTTGCAAAATTGAATTAGTTCCAATAACTATACTTGATAAGACTAGTAAAAAAAATATTCCTAATTTAATATACTTCATTGGTTTATCTCTTTCCTTTTAACAACTATTGTGTCGTAATATCAAACACAGCGGCCCACGTCATTTCTACAATAACACCTTTGCCTTTGTTATTAGCATCTAAACGTGTTGCGAACAGATAGAACCAACTACCTGTTGCTCCTGGAATAAGAAGTACAGGGAAAAATATACCAAGTCCACCTAAGCTAGTACCTCCAATTATTATATCATTCTTATAAATATTAACATATAATATCATTTTATAAATCCTTTTATAGAAATTTATGTTTAAAATATATTTTTTTATATATTTTGTTAAATTAATTTTTTTAAAACGAAAAGTTAATAAAATGAAAAAGACTAGGCACCCACATTTATAATGAACACCTGATTTTTCTTCTATTTCAATTTAATTTTCTGACTCTCAAGAAGTAATAAGCTGGTCCCCTCATTATTGCAATTGCTGTTTTTAATAAATGTTCCATTTTAGCACCTCATTTTTAAATTTTTTCGCATACAAAAAAGCACACCCAAATGGATGTGCTCCTATTAAATTTTTAGAATGCACCGAAAAAGAATCCGTCAATTGAATCTATTTTTCCTCTCCATAGTGTGTTAGTAATAAAATCGCCATTCGAATTTACAATTCTTACGCCCTTTAAATGGATAAAATTAGGGTCGTGATTTTTACTTTCACTTTTGTTACTTAAGGAAGATGTCGCAGTCACATCAGCTAATTTAGTAAATTTATCCGAAAATACTTCTGCAATTGTAGAATCACTGTTAGCTTTTTTAAAGCTGTTACTCAGCTCTTTTAAATAAGTTTCATAGCCAATCAAGCTACCGGAAATTGTTGTGCCATGTGCATTTAACGTAATATTAAGACTTAATCCTTTTGTCTCGTTAACAACTTTCGTAAGAGCCGTTAAAAAAACATCTTTCATACGAACCCCTTCCTCTCTTTCTACTTATTTCGACAAAGAGGGAGAATTACCTTTAATAAAGTTCACTCATTTTCACTATAAAAATAACGCTAGTCGGTTGATTGCGTTTGCTGCACACATTGCCCTACATTATTTCAGCGTTAATGATTCGCGCCTTCCGACATCTGAAATTTTGCCTTTTTCAACAAAAGTCACTAAAGTTTCATCAGTAAAATCACCTCATAAATATTGGCTTTTACTATGTGGAGAAAATGCAGACATATTAAATAGCTCCAGGATAAATATATGCGAAATAACATGAAATGATAGGAGAAGGAAAAAATTCGTGGTAAAAATGTGGTAACTTTCAAATTTATTTACCACGAACTTGGATTCGTGGTAAATAAAAAAAGCGTTGGAGCTTAGAGCCCCAACGCATTCAATCTTAGTACATTTTCATGTATTGGTCACGTTCCCATTGGTGAACTTGTGTACGGAACATATCGAATTCGATTTCTTTTGCTTCACGGAAGTTAGCATAGATGTGTGAGCCAAGAGCATCTTGGATAACTTTATCTTCTGCAAGTGTTGCAAGAGCGTCATTCAAGTTAGCTGGTAAGTTGCCGATACCTGCTTCTGCACGTTCTTCAGCATTCATCACATAGATGTTACGATCTACTGCTGCTGGTGGAGTAAGTTGTTGTTCAACACCATTTAAACCTGCTTGAAGAATAACAGCCATTGCTAAATATGGGTTAGCAGATGGGTCAACTGAGCGGACTTCGATACGAGTTGATAAACCACGAGAAGCTGGGACACGAATTAATGGTGAACGGTTTTGAGCTGACCAAGCTACATAACATGGTGCTTCGTAACCAGGTACTAAACGTTTGTAAGAGTTGACTGTTGGATTTGTAACAGCTGTGAAACCTTTAACGTGTTTTAACACACCAGCCATAAATTGATATGCAGTTTCACTTAGTTTTAAATCACCAGATTCATCATAAAATGCATTTTCTTTACCTTTAAATAATGAAACGTTACAGTGCATACCAGAACCGTTTACACCGAATAATGGTTTTGGCATAAATGTTGCGTGTAAGCCGTGTTTACGTGCAATTGTTTTAACAACCAATTTGAATGTTTGGATATTATCACAGGCTTCAATTGCATTGGCATATTTAAAGTCAATTTCATGTTGACCAGGAGCAACTTCGTGGTGAGATGCTTCAATTTCAAAGCCCATTTCTTCAAGTTCTAACACGATGTCACGACGGCAATTTTCACCTAAGTCTGTTGGTGCTAAATCGAAATAACCACCTTGGTCATTTAATTCAAGAGTTGGTTCGCCTTTTTCATCTAATTTGAATAAGAAGAATTCTGGTTCAGGTCCTAAGTTGAAGCTTGTGAAGCCTAGGTCTTCCATACGTTTTAACACACGACGTAAGTTATTACGTGGATCTCCTTCAAATGGAGTACCATCAGGACTATATACATCACAAATAAAGCGACATACAGCCCCTTTATCAGCAGTCCATGGGAAAACGATGAATGTATCTAAATCAGGATATAAGTACATATCAGATTCTTCAATACGTACGAAACCTTCAATAGAAGAACCATCAAACATTACTTTATTATCTAAGGTTTTTTCTAATTGGTCGACTGGAACTTCTACATTTTTAATAGTGCCCAAGATATCTGTAAATTGTAAACGAATAAATTTAACTTCTTTTTCTTCTACAAGTTTACGAATATCATCTTTTGTGTACTTTGCCACACGAATCACTCTCCTATAAATATGTAATAAAATTTTATTATACTCGGCTCTTATAAAAAGAATCGAGATAAATCACCTTGACGAATTGAAGTTTTTTGCATCCTTTGTGCTTGTTGCATTTCTTCCCTTAAAATGCGTCTTAGATCATCATCAGTTATTTCAGTTTTTGCTTGTTTTGCCACTACTGGCTCATTCTTCATTGCGAAGACTTTCTTGATACCTGCCATGTTAATGCCTTGATCCAACAAATCTTTAATTTCTAGCAAAACATCAACATCATTTAATGAAAACATTCGACGGTTGCCTTCTGTTCTAGCAGGCGTGATCAGCTCATGTTCTTCGTAATAACGAATTTGGCGAGCAGTTAAATCAGTTAGCTGCATAACTATACTGATTGGTAGCAAAGGCATGGTCTTACGTATTTCCTTACTCATTTCCTTCACCTTACCTTTCACATGATTTATAATACATGATGTTATTATTATTGTCAATAACATGTTAGAATTATTTACATTTAATTTTAAACTATTAAAAAAAGCCCGTCAATATGGAGTTTTCTAGCTTCTCTTTATTACACATTGGCGTAATTGCTTAAAATTTCAATCATGTTCGTGTTCAGTGAATCATGCTTATTCCAAAGAATCCATTTCATCCATACATTTTGGTTTCTATTTGGATACATTAAGATGTGTTGATTATCGAATCTTATCCACTAAAATATAAAGTATTAGCTGATTTTCGTCTTACTTTTCCCATGAGACATTGAACTAAATTCTATTTTTGATGACTCGAGCAAGCCATAGCAAGGATCCATACATACAGAGTTCATAATAGGACATTATTTTTTATTTCGTCTCCCCATTACTCTAATTTTTTCCTAACTAACAACAGCTGTATTCATATAGTGTTCAGGTTTGTCCTTTAAACTGTGTATGATGAAATTGATTCAATTATCAAAAAATATGAGAGATAGCAACCTTTGTTTATAAGGTTGCTTATGGTCAAAGCATATCATTAGAAATGATTACATTAGACAAACTTCTCTCAATCTCACTTTACATGAAATTTGTAACAGGAATCAAGCATGTTTCATGAGTTTACATCATTTTTGCAAATTTTGAACAGCATTTAGGATTGCGTATTTTACATGCTCATAGGTTAGCCCACCTTGCACATACGCAGTATATGGCGGACGGATCGGACCATCAGCAGATAATTCAATACTTGCACCTTGAACAAACGTGCCTGCAGCCATTATCACATCATCTTCATAACCTGGCATTGGCGCAGGTTGAGGAGCGAACTGTGCATTGACAGGTGAGTTTGCTTGAATCGATTGACAGAATTGAATCATTTGTTCTGGTGTATTAAATGATACAGATTGTATTAGATCTGTACGCTTTGCATCATAACGCGGTGATGGTTTCATGCCAACTTCTTCTAAAATAGCGGAAGTGAAGATGGCTCCTTTTAAAGCTTGTGCGACGACATGTGGTGATAAGAAAAATCCTTGGTACATGTCAAGCAGTGCATTTAACGATGGACCTGCTTCTGCTCCGATACCTGGAGAAGTCATTCGATATGAACATTGTTCGACATATTTCGCTTTTCCAGCAATATAGCCTCCAACTTTCGCAAGACCACCACCTGGATTTTTAATCAGGGAACCTGCCATCAAATCCGCACCTAGCTCTGTCGGCTCAACTGCATCAACAAATTCACCATAACAATTATCGACAAAAATAATCGCATCTTCTTTAATAGCACGAATGTTTTTTATCATATCCGCTATTTGATCTAACGTAAAGGAAGGTCTTACTGCATACCCTTTTGATCGTTGAATAGCAATGACTTTCGTTTTATCTGAAACTACCTCTTCAACACGCTCCCAATCGACAGCTTTATCATCAAGTAAATCAACATGTTGATAACTTATATGGAAATCTTTTAAAGAGCCTGTATCTTTGTCACCACCATCTACAATCGATTGTAATGTATCATACGGTTTTCCTGTTATATAAATGAGCTCATCTCCTGGGCGCAAAACCCCGAAAAGACTGAGTGTAATCGCATGTGTACCTGAAATAATTTGTGGTCGAACAATGGCAGCTTCTGCCCCAAATGTTTCAGCATATACACGTTCTAACGTATCACGTCCTTCATCATCATAGCCATAGCCTGTTGACGGATAAAAGTGACTTTCACTGACATTATTATGACGAAAAGCAGCTAATACCTTTTGTTGGTTGTAAAATGCCATGTCATCTGCCTTTTCTAAGTAAGGTTTCACTTTTTCTTCTATTTTTTTGGCTAAAATCATTGTTTCTTCCGTTAAATTGGACATATATGCCATCTCTATCGACTCCATTTCTAAACTAAGTCCTATTTAATCTTATCAATTCTTTCTTATACGTCAACTATTCATCATTTCCACTATATTTCAGCATTATAAGGTCCCTGTAGAATAAAATTACGCACAGTGAAAAGTTTTCTTCATCTCCCACTGCTTGTTAATTGAAACAATAGGCAATCGAGGCACATATTTGTTCCTTGCATCATAACTAAAGAGCTTGCCATCTTATTTGTACAGGATAAGAATAAATATAAATCAACCAGCAAGTCCTAATGTAAAACTTCATAGAAAAACCATTTATAACTAGTCCAGTTATAAATGGTTTTTTACATGAATAATTATATGAATCAATTGCATAAATCATTTTCTTCTTGAAAAATACGAATGTTTAATAATGACTTATTTTGATAGTTGTGTAGCGGAACAAACAAGTCTGAATATTAACAAAAAATGTTCGTATTTTTATCTGGATTTTGCATTATGAAATTGATTCATATAGAAGAGATTTATCAAACTATTCTACTTCTTGTTGTAAATCTATAGATTTCGATGGAGAGAATGTTGAAATTGCATGTTTGTAAATCAAATGTTGCTTGCCATCCACTTCAAGTAATACCGTGAAATTATCGTAAGAACGTATTGTTCCTTTTAATTGAAATCCATTTAATAAAAAGACGGTCACAAAAATACCGTTTTTACGTAATTGATTCAAATACGTATCTTGCAAATTCGTTGATTTCATGAAGAATGATCCCCCTTAAGTTAATAATAGTATTGTATATTCGCTTTTTTTAGTGAATTCCCTTTATTTTTGTAAAATATTATCAATTATTTTTATTGTACCCAATTGAGCATCAAACCATTCAATATCCAACTTATTACGGAAATAAGTGAGTTGTCGCTTTGCATATCGACGCGAATTTTGTTTTAATTGGTCAATGGCTTCTTGCAGTGTTACTTTGCCATCTAAATAATCATAAATCTCCTTGTATCCAATCGCTTTCATAGACTGTACATCTCGGATTCCTTTGTCATATAACCCTCTTACTTCTTCTAGTAAACCCTGTTCTATCATTATATCTACTCGATGATTGATCCGCTCATAAAGAAACTGTCGATCCATATTCAGTCCAATGATCCGATGTTTATATAATGGATGATTACCTAAGTGTTGAATTTGGTCTGATTTTTGAACTCCATTATGCTCTGCCATTTCTAAAGCACGAATAACTCGACGTGTATTATTTGGATGAATGATGGTTGCTGTTTTAGGGTCGATAGCAGCTAGTTTTTTATGCATGGCCTCTGGACCAATCTTCTCCAATTCTTTGTAATAATTTTCACGAACAGTTGGATCAATTTTTTCCTCCGTAAACCGATAATCAAATAATACGGCTTGAATATAAAGCCCTGTTCCCCCAACAATAATTGGGCATCTTCCCTTTGCGTTGATCTCATCAATTTTGCTGCGAACTAGTTTTTGATAGTCCGCAACCGAGAAAGATTCTGTAGGTTCTTTAATATCGAGCAGATGATGAGGAATTCCTTCCATTTCTTCAGGTGTAATTTTAGCTGTCCCTATATTCAAGCCTTTATAAACTTGCATGGAATCTCCGTTGATAATTTCTCCATCAATGGCCTTGGCAAGTTCAATACTAAGTGCAGTTTTTCCAACGGCTGTCGGTCCAACGATTGCGATCACATCTAATTCTTTTGGCAACATTCTTCTTCTCCAACCATTTTAATATCGTTTAAAATCCTTGTTTTCTACCGCTTAATGTCGTATCCTACAATTTCAAGACTCCAAGTAGCAAGTCATTGAAAAAAGTACAATTGTTCAACTCACACACAGTCAGGATGAAGAAAACCCCCACTGAGGGAGTTTCACTTTATTGGAAGTGATACGGTCTATTCCTTTATTTTTGAATGCATCGATTTGTCATTTGCAAAATGTGCCGCATCGTATATAAATTCTTCTAATTCTTTCCGATATCGTTGCTCTTCGCTCGGCGTATAATGCAAGTAATTACTCATCAATCGAATAACGAATTCTTTATACTTTTTGACATTGTTGACATTGAAGTACAACATTGAAGAACGGCGTACAAAAAAATCCGCTGGCGTATAAGCCATTTCATATTGCATCGCATAAATAAGTTGTGCATATAAATCTAATGGTAGTAGAAGGCTTCCTTCTTGCACATTTAATGTGTGAATGATTCGGTATAAATCATCAATATTTGTACCATATCTGCGTACCAATTGATAGGCTTCATCAAAAGTTAATCCGTATTTTATACCTTCTTGCGCTTTGTAATGCACATAGGCATCAAAATTTTGAGAGTTGATGCCTTTAGCACCAGAAAGCGATAATTCTGCCGTTGTACATGACCCAGCTTTTTTAAATTGTTTACGTTTAACAATTTTATCGACAATATTTTCCGCCATCTTACGGTAACCCGTTAACTTACCACCAGCGATTGTCAATAAACCTGTTGAAGATTCCCATATCTCATCTTTCCTTGAAATTTCGGATGGATTTTTTCCTTCTTCATAAATAAGTGGACGCACGCCTGCCCAGCAGGATTCAATATCTTGTTTTGAGATAGGGATATCTGGAAACATAAAATGAATCGTTCCAAGTAAGTATTCAATATCCTTATCTGTTGCTACAGGTTTTATTGGATCATCATCATAAAAAGTATCCGTCGTTCCTACGTACGTTTTGCCATCACGAGGAATCGCAAAAATCATTCGTTCATCTGGTGCATCAAAGTATATTGGCTGTTGTAAAGGAAATTGAGCTTGATCGATGACAATATGAACACCTTTTGTTAAACGCAATTTCTTATGGTTGTTGATCTTATCTTTTTTTCGTATATCATCAACCCATGGTCCAGTCGCATTGACAACCGTATTTGCTTGTAGCGTCCAAGTTTTTTGCGAAATTTGATCGTGCACAACCGCACCCATAACATGGTTATCCTCGTATACAAATTCTTCTACCTTCGCATAGTTTAAACAAATCGCCCCCAGCTCGACTGCTTTTTTCAATACTTCGATGGTTAAACGAGCATCATCTGTCAAGTATTCAACATAATAGCCGCCGCCTTTAAGATCTTGCTGTTTTAATAATGGCTCTTTTGCTAGCGTTTCTTTCGAATTTAACATCATACGTCTTTCGGACTTTTTGACATTTGCTAAACGATCATACATCTTTAGTCCAACAGATGTTGTCAAGGATCCAAATGTTCCACCTTTGTAAAAAGGGAGCAACATCCATTGAGGTGTCGTAATATGGACACCATTTTCATAGACAATTTCCCGTTCTCTTCCTGTTTCCTTCACAACATCCATCTGCATTTGTTTTAAATAACGCAAACCACCATGTACCAATTTTGTAGAACGGCTAGACGTGCCCGCGGCAAAGTCCTGCATCTCAACTAAAGCTACGGATAGCCCTCGAGATACCGCATCCAATGCAATCCCAGCCCCCGTGATACCTCCACCAACAACTAAAACATCAAATGAATAATCATTTAAAGTTTGAATGACTTGATCTCTTTTCGCGGCTGAAAACATGTGAGATTCCTCCTTTTGCTTCACTTCATTACATAACGCGCTTAAACATTTTTTCAATCTCGTATGTTCTAAAATGGACAATGACTGGTCGACCATGTGGACAAGTAAATGGATTGACCCTTGTTTTTAAGTCTTGTAGCAATCTTTCCATTTGTGATTTATCTAGATAATGATTAGCTTTGATCGAGCGTTTACAACTCATCATGATAGCAGCTGCTTCTCGAAGTTTCTTGATATCCGTTTTGCGTTCTTTTAATACCTGTTCGATCAATTCCTCAATAATTTCTGATTCAAAACCTTTTGGGAACCATGTTGGATGTTCACGTACTACAAATGAGTTTTGACCAAATTCTTCAAGATAAACCCCCACATCTTCTAAAGCTTTTGTATTTTCTCTTAAAATTAGTGCTTCATCAGCAGAATAATGAAAGGTTAATGGCAATAAAAGTGATTGACGCTCATCAGCATTCACTTCTCCCACCTTGTCTTTAAAGTATTCATATTTAATACGTTCTTGTGCAGCATGTTGGTCGATCAAATAAAATCCATCTTCACTTTGTGCAACAATATAGGTGCCATGAATTTGCCCGACGATTTCAAGTTCAGGAAATGGTTCCTTAGGCGTTTCTGTTGGAGTAATCTCTTCAGTTGTTTCCTCATCATTTGACCAGATTTCTTGTGAATCTGGCTCCAACTGGCTGATTCCTTGTGATTCTTTGATTTCTTCCCAGCTTTCCTCTACCGCAAAGCCTTTTTCTGTTTGCTCATTGATGATGTCATCTTTAAAAACCGAAGAGAAACCTGTCTCGCTTGAATTTTCATTTTCTCCTCTTTTTATCTTTTCGTTGAACTGCGGCATATGGGTTGTGTCATAATTAATGTTTTTCCAAAAATTAATCTGTTCAGACGATGGTGCTGGCTTTTTCTTTTTTTGAGCGATCTCAGGAGCCTGCATTGAATGACGAATAGCCTTGTGAAGGACTTGTTCAATTAATTGCATTAAATCTGGTTCTTTACTTAAGCGGATTTGTTGTTTTGCAGGATGCACATTGACATCTGTTAAGAACGGATCTCCTTCAATATGAATGACCGAAATGGGATATCGCCCAATCGGTAAAAATGTATGATAAGCATCAATCATTGCTTTTTGAACCGTATAATGTCGAACCCAACGTCCATTTACGAATATAGACATATAATTTTTCGAAGCTCTTGTGATTTCTGGGATAGTAGCGTAACCAGAAATCTTATAGTCTTTAGATTCTCCTTCAAAATGGACCATTTTCTTGGCATTCGACACGCCATAAATCGCTGCAAGAACTTGTCGCATATCCCCTCGACCATTTGTTTGCAATAGTTCATGATCATGATGTATGAGTTTAAATGCTATATTTGGATAACAAAGTGCTAGACGATTCATCAAATCGATTGTATGTCCAAGCTCTGTTTGAATTGTTTTCATATATTTCAAACGAGCCGGTGTATTGAAAAATAACTGTGAAACCGTCATATCCGTTCCTTTTCGAAGAGGTCCGGGTTTTTTTTCTATCATTTGCCCACCATCGAGCTGTACCTCAATCCCTTCTTCACCATTTGATGTGATTAAGTGGATTTTGGATACCGAAGCGATACTGGCTAAGGCTTCACCACGGAAACCAAGTGTACGAATGCGAAACAAGTCATGTTCGTTATTAATTTTACTAGTGGCATGTCTTTGGAAGGAAATCAATGCGTCATCTTCATCCATTCCACATCCATTATCAATGACTTGAATAGAGGTCATTCCTGCTTCTTCTAACACCACTTCAATTGAGGTACTTCCTGCATCGATAGCATTTTCGACCAATTCCTTTACAACAGAGGAAGGTCTCTCAGCCACTTCTCCTGCTGCGATTTTATTGGACAAGAATTCATCCATTATATGAATATGCCCCATATTAAGCATCTCCTATTTTTGTAATAACGATTGTTGTAACTGATAGACAAGCTGTAAGGCATCCATAGGGGTTGTACCAGATACATTTAACCGCTTTAACTGATCAACTACATCTTTTTCAACAGCTGATAATTTAGGTTTTGTTACTTCTTTGACAACAGGCTCTTCTTCAAAAAGTGAAAGCTGTGCCGTCGTTTCTTCATGGACAGATGAAGTGGCGGGTTTCGGTATTTCTACCGTCTCTTTCTCTGTCATTGCTCCAGCCGTGGCTGCTACTTCTTTTTGATGAAGAACAGGCTCTACATCTGTTGCTTCAAATTCTGCTAATAAAACACGTGCACGTTCTATAATGGGGTTCGGTAATGCTGCTAACTCTGCGACATGGATACCGTAGCTTTTGTCTGCTGGTCCTTTTTTCACTTTATGTAAGAACACCACTTTGCCATTTTGTTCAGCAGCTGACACATGTACATTTTGCAAGCGATCTAACTCATTTTCTAAAGCCGTTAATTCATGGTAATGTGTTGAAAATAATGTATTTGCACCAATCTCATTATGGATATATTCCATCATTGATTGTGCTAGTGCCATACCGTCGTAAGTAGATGTACCACGACCAATTTCATCAAATAGCAATAAGCTGTTAGCAGTAGCATTCGTGATCGCATGTTGTGATTCAAGCATTTCGACCATAAATGTGCTTTGTCCACCTGCTAAATCATCAGCCGCACCAATACGTGTAAAAATTTGATCCGTAATAGGTAGCTCCGCCTCATCCGCTGGTACATAGCAGCCCATTTGTGCCATTACTGTAATTAAAGCTACTTGACGCATATACGTACTTTTCCCTGACATATTCGGTCCTGTAATCAGCATCATATTTTGATCTGTATCTAAAATACAATCATTTGGAACATACAATTGCTTATTCATCATTTTCTCAACGACAGGGTGTCTTCCATTGATAATTTTTAATGCTCGTCCTTCATGGAATGTCGGTTTGACAAAATGATATTTTTCCGTAACAGTAGCAAAGCTTGTAAAAACATCTAATTCACTGATGTCTGATGCTAATGCTTGAAGACGAGGAATAAATTGTTTTAGATACTCACGAATTTCTGTGAATAATTGATATTCAAGTACTAAGCTTTCTTCCTCCGCATTTAAAATAATAGACTCTTTTTCTTTTAACTCTTTCGTAATATACCGTTCAGCATTTGTCAATGTTTGCTTACGTTCATATCGATTAAGATCTACTAATCCAATATTCGATTTGGTGACTTCAATGTAATAACCAAACACTCGGTTATACCCTATTTTTAAGTTTTTGATGCCTGTCGCTTGGCGTTCTTTTTGCTCTAATTGAGCGATCCAGTCTTTACCGTTTCGAGATGCATAGCGCAATTCATCTAGTTTTTCACTAAATCCTTCCCGAATCACATCTCCCTCTTTTATAGAAATAGGGGGATGATCTGTAATGGCTTTACTTAAATAGATTTCTACATCTTCACATAAATCTAACGCTTGGCCTAGTGGAACTAAATGTTCCTTACTTGAATGGATCAATTGGTCTTTAATAGCAGGAACTTGACGCAATGAATCACGTAATTGAGCTAAATCCCGGCCACCTACACTACCAAAAGCAACACGCCCTGCTAATCGTTCTAAGTCATAGACTTTTTTTAACAACTCCTGTAATTCCGTACGGATAAAATATTCTTCTAATAGGTCTGTTACAATACTTAGACGTTTTTCAATGGCTTTACGATTGGCAAGCGGTTGATGAAGCCATTGTTTAAGTTTTCTTCCTCCCATGGCGGTCGATGTTTCATCGAGCAGCCACAGCAATGTTCCTTTCTGATCACCACCACGTAATGATTGAATCAGTTCTAAATTACGTTTAGAATTCGTATCGATATTTAAGTAATTTTTCACTTCAAGATAAGAAAAAGGTTGAATATGTGTTAGTGAACGCATTTGCGTACGTTCAATATAATGAAGTAAAATACGGCAAGCCTCATGCAGTTCCTCTGGCGCTTGTTCCACATATACAAGGCTGTTGTCCTCAGCCATCCCTTCATTTTCTAATGACAGGACGATTGAATAAGTTTCAGCTAACTCTTGTAATTCTTCAAATAGATCATCTTTGACGACCAATTCACGAATATTAAATGCCTGAAGCTGTTGGATCAAATCTTTTTTGTCGCCCTCTACAAATGTTGTAATCGATTCTCCTGTTGATAAATCTAAATAACTAAAGGCATATTCAGTCTTTTTTAGTTTTGTAGCGGATGCGATAAAATGATTGGATTTTCCATCAATCGTTTTCCCTTCCATAATTGTTCCGGGCGTAATAAGCTGAATGACTTCCCGTTTCACAACACCTTTTGCCAATTTTGGATCTTCTGTTTGTTCACAAATTGCTACTTTATAGCCTTTTTGTATGAGTGTTTCAATATAATTTTGGACAGAATGGTGCGGTACCCCACACATGGGCACGCGCTCTTCCATCCCTGCATCTCTACTCGTTAATGTAATTTCTAAAATTTGTGATGCCTTTAATGCATCATCAAAGAACATTTCATAAAAATCTCCTAAACGGAAAAATAAAAAAGCATCTTGATAGTCTGCTTTTACTTGTAAATATTGTTGCATCATCGGTGTGTAAGTCATTTTATTACCTCTCTTGTGTTCCTATATCGTATCTTTATTATAACAAAACGAGGTCGAAAAATCGTTTGATTGTATGTGACAATCAGGAATTTTCCAAATCTATTTTATTGAAAAATATCGAAGTCACTGGGAATTTGGGTGTTCTTCAATAGATCAAAACGTTCACTTATTGTACATGAATCAATCCGTCAATCGTGTGGAACGCTATTTTATCAGGGAAGACTTCATATAGTGGTGGGTAAGCTTACTGTCTGCTCATATGAAAAAACTAGCCATAAAACTCCATAACCATTGCATCATCAATATAGAAGGCTGAATTTTCAAAACTATTCTTTTTTCACTGTAATCCTTTTCTTAATGAGTTATGTCCAGTAAAATGATGATGAGAAATATTTTTTCTGGAAGAATAAAATTAGTAGAAAATATTTTTATGAATTCATGTGTTTTTGTATAAAGGAGAATAAATTGTCATGTCAAAAATGTCTTATTATCTAGGCGTTGATATAGGTACTACCTGCACCAAAGCCGTACTTTTTGGTGATAAAGGTCAAGTCATTAGTATGCATCATGTGGGCTATCCATTGTATAGTCCTTCTCCCAATGTTGCAGAACAAGATCCAGATGAAATTTTGCAAGCGGTTAAAACATCGATTTATATTGCAATTCAACAAAGCAAAATTGATATAAATGATGTAAAACTTGTTTCATTCAGCGCAGCTATGCATAGTGTCATTGCGATCGACCAAAATGGCAAACCTTTGACAAACTGTATTACATGGGCAGATACGCGTGCAACAGATTGGGCAGAAAAAATTAAAAAGGAAATGAATGGCCATGAAATCTATAAACGTACAGGGACTCCTATCCACCCCATGTCGCCACTTTGTAAAATTACGTGGTTACGTCATGAAAAACCAGAGATTTTCCAACAAACATTTAAATTTATAGGGATGAAGGAATATGTGTTTCACGACTTTTTCGACCGCTATATTGTTGATCATTCCATTGCATCTGCAACAGGGATGTTCAATCTTACGCATAATGATTGGGATGAAACCGCATTAAAAGTGGCCGGCATCACAAAAGATCAATTATCAGAACTAGTGCCTACTACGTACTATCTTGATGGATTAAAAAATGAAATTGCAGAAGAAATCGGCTTACCATTACATGTTCCATTTGTAATAGGCGCTAATGATGGTGTTTTATCAAACCTTGGTGTGAATGCGATTGACCCGGGCGTCGTCGCTGTCACGATCGGTACAAGTGGTGCGATTCGTACAGTGACAGATCACCCTGTAACGGACCCAAAAGGCCGGATCTTCTGTTATGTACTAACCGACAAACATTGGGTTGTCGGGGGACCTGTCAATAATGGCGGGATGACATTTAGGTGGGTTCGTGACGAATTGGCAGCTTCCGAAGTAGAAACTGCAAAACGCTTAGGAATAGACCCCTATGATGTTTTAACGAAAATTGCTTCTCATGTAAAACCAGGTTCAGATGGATTGTTATTCCATCCTTATCTAGCAGGTGAACGCGCCCCATTATGGAATGCCAATGCAAGGGGTTCATTTTTCGGGTTAGGCTTACATCATAAAAAAGAGCATATGATTCGTGCAGTGCTGGAAGGCGTGATCTTCAATCTTTATACGGTTTTCATCGCATTGCAAGAAGTCATTGGAATCCCCAACAAAATTCAAGCGACAGGTGGCTTTGCGCGTTCTGAATTATGGCGTCAAATGATGGCAGATATATTTGACCAAGAAGTATCTGTTCCTGAAAGCTTTGAAAGTTCGTGCCTTGGCGCGATCGTCCTTGGTATGTATGCTTTAGGAGAAATCAAGGATTTTTCAATTGTATCTGAATGGATCGGCTCAACACATGTTCACAAACCAATTAAGGAAAATGTAGAGGTATATGTAGAATTAGTCCCCATTTTCATCCGGGTTTCTCGATTACTTGAACAAGAATATTACGAAATGACGAAGTTCCAGGAGAAATGGGTAAAATAATTATTTTCATGTAAGTGAGCCTTCACTCAGGGAAAGGTTTATTCACCCCCTACTTGTCCTCTAAGTTTTCATGTAGGGCTTATTGTTTGTATGGGATAAGTAAAAAAAGCTAGTGATCATTTATCGATTGCTAGCTTTTTCAATGGCCTGTATTTATTTCTTCTCAACAGCGTGTCCACCAAATTCGTTGCGAAGTGCTGCGACTACTTTCCCCGTAAATGTATCTTCTTCTAAAGAGCGATAACGCATCATCAATGCTAATGATGTGACAGGAACAGGTACTTTTAACTCTAGAGCTGTTTCAACTGTCCACTTTCCTTCACCAGAAGAATGCATAATCCCTTTAATCTCCTCTAATTTTGGATCTTTCGAAAAGGCATTTTGTGTTAGTTCCATTAACCAAGAGCGAATAACCGAACCATGATTCCACATTTCCGCCACTTTTTCATAATCATAGTCAAATGGGCTTTTTTCTAACACTTCAAAACCTTCTGCGATGGCTTGCATCATTCCATATTCAATCCCATTATGAATCATTTTCAAGAAATGACCGCTGCCTGATTGACCAGCATATAAATACCCCTTCTCTACGCAAATATCTCGGATAAATGGTTCAATGACTTGAAACGCTTGTTCATCTCCGCCAATCATCATACAAGCACCATTCAATGCGCCAGCAGTACCACCACTTGTGCCAATATCCATAAAGAAGATCCCCTGTTGTTGTAATTCTTCTGCAATACTTATAGCTTCCTTATAATGTGAGTTTCCACCATCAATTAAAATATCACCAGCTTCAAGCATTTCTTTTAATTGCTCTACAGTATCTTTGGTTATTCTCCCCGCAGGGACCATTAGCCAAATGACCCTTGGTTTCGGTAAAGCCTTTACCAATTCTTGTAAGGATGTAAAAGTATCGCCACCTTCTGATGAAAAATTCTTTGCAGCCTCTGCATTCACATCAAAAGCAAATACACGGTGTTGGTGTTTCAATAAATTTAATCCGAGATTAAATCCCATTTTTCCTAATCCCACTAACCCTATATTCATCTATAACGCTCCTCTTTCATTTCAATCTTGATCCTATTATACTAAAAATAATTTCTAATTTTCAATTATATAATGAAATATTTTTTCTTTTATTTAAATATGCTATACTACATGTACGATTATTATTTGAAAGGAATTCCTTTATGACACAAAATACGATTAAAAAGATCCATTCTCTATATCCTCGCTTTAGTGAAAAGGAAAAGAAAATTGCGGATTATATCCAAGAAGATCCTACACGTATTATTAATAAAACGATTAACGAAGTTTCTGCTGATTTAAACATTGCTGATGCCACTGTTTTTCGTTTTTGTAAGCGCTTAGGTTTTAAAGGATATCAAGCAATGAAAATCTCTTTAGCCTCTGAAATCATCACACCCATCCAACAAATTCACGAGGAAATCTCAGAAGAGGATGATGAAAAAACGATCTTCGAAAAAATTTTCAAATCCAATATTCGGACACTTGAAAATACGATGCATATTTTAGAGGAAGCATCCATGATCAAAGCGGTTCAATTAGTAAATCAAGCAAAACATATTTATTTTTATGGTACAGGTGGTTCTTCCGTAATAGCTATGGATGCTTACCATAAATTTATAAGAACAGGTGTTAAATGCTTTGCTTTTATCGATTCGCATTTCCAATTGATGTCCGCTTCACAAGTATCTAAAGATGACCTAGCAATTGTTATTTCACATTCGGGTCGTAATCGAGATACTATTCAAATTGCTAAAACTGCAAAAGAAAATGGGGCTTCGATCATCGCCATTACAGGATTCCCAAAATCACCTATTAGTCAATTAGCGGATGTCGCTCTCTATACAAGCTCAGAAGAAACAGAATATCGTTCTGAAGCCCTTTCCTCTCGAATTGGACAGTTGAGTATCATCGATGCATTGTATGTTAATACAATGATTCAACATAAAGACGAAGCGAACCATGCACTTGAAAGAATGCGTCATGCTATTTCCCAAACCCGTCTATAAGAAAAAAGGAGAAGACTTTGTATATCCTCAATCTTCTCCATCTTCTTTCTTCCAATCTATATTTCTGAACCATTAGATCCATACATTCATAAACAATGCACATGCAAATGCGACAAACGAAAGAATCGTTTCTAAGACGGTCCAAGTTTTAAATGTTTCTTTAATGGATAATCCTAAATATTCTTTTACCATCCAGAAACCGGCATCATTCACATGTGAAAACATTAATGACCCCGCACCTGTGACAATGACTAAAAGTTCTAAATTAACGTCTGCCATGTTTGCAATAATAGGAGAGACGATTCCGGCAGCTGTTGTTAATGCCACTGTTGCAGATCCTGTCGCGATTCGTATCATGCCAGCAATGAGAAAGGCCAATACCAATGGTGATACTGAGAAGTTTTGGGCTAAATGACCAATGGTATCACCAACACCACTGTCGATAAGGATTTGTTTGAATCCCCCACCAGCACCTACGATCAAAACGATGGACCCAACAGGAATTATACAATCTTCTGTAAACTTTTTAATCGCTTTTTTGTCCTGTCCTAGTCTAAATCCAAGAAAATAATAAGCAGAGAAAACTGAAATAAGAAGTGCTATTAGCGGACTTCCAATAAACATAAACGCATTTTCAAATGATTTGCCAACGTGCATATAAGGTGCCATTGTGCCAACAATCATTAAAAGTACTGGAAGTAAAATGGAGAAAAACGAAATAAATGTACCAGGTAGCTGATTTTCATTCTTTTCTTCTATATGCACAAATTCTGGTTCTTCTTCAGGAGTTACTCGTTTACTAATATATTTTGCATAAAGGGGACCACCGATTATACCAGCAGGAACTGCAATGATTAATGAATAAAGCAGAACTTTCCCTAAATTAGCGTTATAAATTCCAATGGCAGCCACTGCGCCTGGATGTGGTGGCACTAAACCATGAACGATTGATAATCCAGCAATAGCCGGTAAGGCAATCAATAAAATATTTTTCTTTGAAGCTTTTTGAATAGAAATAACAAGTGGAAGTAAGATTAAAATTCCAACCTCAAAAAATACTGGAATCCCAATAACAAATCCAGAGAAAAACATTGCCCACGGTAATTTCTTTTCACCAAATACATGGATAAAGAAATTGGCAATTTTTAAACCTGCCCCCGATTCCGCAAGCATTTTTCCTAGAATAGCACCTAATGCAATGATACCAATTAAGTGTCCCAGTGTTCCTCCAACACCTGTTTCATATGCTTTTACAATTTCATCAAGGTCCATACCAGCAAAAATAGCAAGGAAAAGACTGGCCATCAATAGGCTAATAAATGCGTGCCATTTAAATATTGATACGCCAACTATAACAATAACTATCGCTAATAAAGTGATAATTAATAAATACGCGTCCATTTTAATCCCCCAGATTCAATATTCGCTCACATATAATGTAAGCACTTTCAATAAATTTAATTATACAAAAAAAATTTCGTAAATCAATATATTTTAAGAAAAAAATTATTTTATTAATGGACCGTATTTAATTTAATATATATTTGCAGGTGTGCTGATTATTCAATTTAAGCCATAATAATAAGGAGGCTTTCACGTTTATGCTCGCATGTTTATCCTGATTTTTCCTAATCAACACACCATATTTAAACTCTTTACTGAAAGATGGACAAATACCCCTTTTTATCATCTGTGATTCTTTAAAATAGGTTCAAAAGGTCATCAAACTTTTTGATAACTTGATCATATTCACTTACGTTTCCAAAACCGTACTTGGCGTAAACAAAAGGGATACCTGCATACCGGGATGCCTTTAGATATGCCATCCTCCCTATTATTTATCATATATGTGAAAGAAATTTTCTTTTTGCAGTGAAAAATACTGAGTTGAGAAGTATATAAGATTCACACTGTTGGTTGAATAAAACGCAGAGAGCTTGACCTGACTCTTCTACAGTCAAATCGTCTACCTATAAAAGGATGGACAGGATTCGAACAAATCATTATGCTTGTCTCTCCATGAATAACGGAATATATTTACTAGATTTTAAGACCCCCATTACTCCTCCTATCTCTCAAAAAGAAGAATCAATCTATAATAGCAGAGGAGTTACTCACTATTATAGACTGATTTTATACTTTAGAAAAAAACTATTGACTGGAGATAACAAGGAACTGTTCGGAAAATCGGTTTCACAGACTTTTTGGTACAGTTCCTTTCAAAAACATAAAGTGAAACTCCATCAGTGGGGGTTTTCTTCATCCCCCACTAAAAAAGAGGAACGGAAGTGAAAAACGCCACGTCCTGTGGCAACACCTGAGTGACCAGCATCCTGCCCGCCCGAACCAATCGGACGCATGCGGCAGTTGATCCCCCATCTATCTTTGTCGTTTCTCTCTATATCTTGAGATGGGGTTTTTACTGCCCGTTAATGTGGGATAAAAAAAGTACCAACAAGAAATGTTTTATTTTCTGTCGGTACTATTATGGACTTTTAACCAATCTTTTTTCGTTTATTTATGGAAGGACGATGACTCTAAATCGGACAGATCAGATGAGGATGAACTTGAGCTTGATGAGCTTGATGACTTAGAGGAGCTTGATGATGAGCTCTCCTCTTCAAAACTCCATTCCTCTTCATACTCAAGAGGATGGATGCTAATACAAATGGTTGTTTCTCCCACGACTTCTGCTAATAACTCTCTTTCAATGGTGACCACAAAGTGTTCACCATCTGGTCCAATGACTGCTTCGACACAATTTGGCTGTTGTAAGACGCGAATATGCACCTCTTCTTTCCCAGTTGACTCATCCTCGCGATAATGTAATTTAATGCGATCACGATATGAAATCGATTCAGAAAATACAGCCGTTTTGGAATGATTATTGTATGCGTACCATACATTAATATCATACTTACCTGTTACCTCTACGAACTTTCCATTTTTCTTTGCTGAATAAGTATGATTAATCACCCAACACCCTAAAATACTTGATGGCCTATTTGGTGGACGTAACGTTTCACTACATTCTGTACGCTTTTTCCCCTTTGCAACCACTGCTTTGGTTACAATATGACGTAACTGTTTCAGCATAATTCCTCCTTTGCTTCCGTTCACCACATCATATGCGTCTTTTGCCCAGTGGGTGCCTAATTCTGAAAGAAAAAGTCGAAATTCTCCAAAACAATGGTGTTTTGGAGTTTCTCACCATAGGTACAGGAATCGACACTTTATACAGTAACGGGTTTCTTCACTCCTCACGAAACATGCTTTTACTAGCAATGGATTCCACCTGTTTATTACCTAGGCGCTAGGAGATTTGCTGTCTATTCATGCGGATAAAAAGGATACCATCAAGTGTTTTCAACACTCCTATGGCATCCTTTGCTATACCTATATATTTTAAGTGAAACATCTGGTAGAGATTTTCTCCGTCTCTCACTAAGAGATAAGGTGAACTAATCCAGTCTGTACAGAGGCAATTCCTCTACAATTATCCTTCTGCTTTTTACTAAAGTCTTAGCATCAAACTGACTACCTATTTATGCAGGATAAAATTGGACAGCAGCCCAATTGATCTCATTATGAACAACTTCCTGGCTCTGAATTACGTACTTTTGAGCCGGTTTCCCCACGTAAAAGATCGCCACCAGTTGATACAACGATTTCATCCGTCACATTATTAGCAATTGAGTTTGCCACAAGTTGAAGCAAATCATTAACATCGCCTTGTGATTGTTTGAATTCCACAACAATTGGCAATTCATCAATTTCTTTTTCAATTTTTTCAATTTTTTCTTCTATTAATTTTAATGCTTTTTCTTTGCCATAATATTGGAAATTTACCGCTTGTTTTTGTAAACTTTTTAGGCTTGCAATTTTTTCGCGAACAAATTGATTTTCGTTTATTTGTGCTTCTGCACGTTTAAAAAATTCCACTTCTTCCGTATTCGCAATCATGTGTGCAATTTCGTGCGCTTTTTCAATAATATCATCTTTTGTATATACTTTTTCTGTCATTATGCTTTCACCTCTATACCTGATACTATTTCGACAAATTCGCCTTGTAAAGACCATGTTTTAGCATCAGTAATTTTAATTTTTACTATTTTCCCAATCACATTTCTAGGTGCTTTAAAGTTCACTAGCTTATTTCTTCTTGTATATCCAGCTAATACATCCGGATTCTTTTTGCTTTCCCCTTCGACCAGTACTTCGACCACTTGTCCCTCATATTTTTTTAGGGCTTGAGCAGAAAGCTCATTTACTACATTATTTAAACGTTGTAAACGGTCTTTTTTTACCTCTAGAGGTACATTATCCTTCATCTTTGCTGCAGGCGTTCCCTCACGTGGTGAATAAATAAATGTATAAGCCGCTTCAAATCCGACTTCTTTATATAATGAAATCGTTTCTTCGAATTGTTCTTCTGTTTCATTTGGGAAGCCTACGATAATATCTGTAGAAAGTGCTATATCCGGAATCGCTTGACGAATTTTGCGAACCAGTTCTAAGTAACTTTTACGTGTGTATTTCCGTGCCATTATTTTCAACATACCATCTGAACCAGACTGAACGGGTAAGTGAATATGTTCGACTAAATTTCCTTTTTTGGCAAGCACTTCGATTAAATGATCATCAAAATCTCTTGGATGGCTTGTTGTAAAGCGAATACGTGGAATATCGATCTTTCTTAACTCATCCATTAAATCGCCTAAACGATAATTTCGATCTACAAAATCTTTCCCATAAGCATTAACGTTTTGACCAAGTAAGGTGATTTCCTGATAGCCTTGTGCCGCTAAGCTGCGTACCTCTTGAATGATCTCTTCCGGCTGACGGCTGCGCTCTTTTCCTCGTGTATACGGCACAATACAATATGTACAGAATTTATCGCATCCGTACATAATATTCACCCAAGCCTTTATATTTCCCTTCCGCACTTTAGGAAGATTTTCAATAATGTCTCCTTCCTTCGACCATACTTCAACAATCATTTCTTTAGAAAGATATGCTTCATGTAAGATCTCTGGTAAACGGTGGATATTATGTGTTCCAAAAATCATATCTACTTGATCATATGTTTTTAGGATTTTGCTGACAACTGCTTCTTCTTGTGACATACAACCACAAACACCAATAAGTAAATCTGGATTGCTTTGTTTTAATGGTTTTAAGTGACCTAGTTCACCAAATACACGATTTTCAGCATTTTCACGAATAGCACATGTATTTAACAAAATGACATTGGCTTCTTCGATATCTTCTGTCGGTTCATATCCAAGTTGGGTGAAAATACCTGCCATTACTTCTGTATCATGTTCATTCATCTGACAGCCATATGTGCGGATTAAAAATTTTCGTCCAACCCCCATATCCTCATACTTTCCATCAATTTTAAAATCTTTATGATATTGAATTTCTTCTTTTCCTCGTCTTTTTGCATTTTTTAAAGATGGTGCTATATAGATCGGGTTAAAGTATTTGCTATAATCTTTTTCCGTTTTTTGAGTAGTCAATGTAGTTGTTTTTGCTTGTTGACTTTCAAGTCGTTGTTTTTCGTTCATCGATAAACCCCTTTCATTTGAATACCCATTACTACATTATACTGAAAGAGAGGGCATTCTCACAAGATTAGAGTCTCAAATGTTCATAAATAGCCATATTCACATCGAATTATTTTTGATCAATCCATCGTTCTGTCATGATACACGTTATAAATTGTTGATTTCGCTACTTATTTTTTGGCTCATCATCGTAACTTGGGATTGATTTATACTCCTGCATCTTGATACGGAGAACTCACTCCCTATATGAAATGAAAAAATCACCCATCCTTGTTGAATGAGTGATTTTTAAAAGAATGAATTGGTATTACATAAACTCTTTCATCAATTCATTTAGTTCTTCTTCTTTTATCATAATATCCGCTTTGTTTAGCGGTTCTTCATGATAGCCAATAACCTTTTCTTGGTAGGATGGTTCATTTTCGTTTTGATAAATGATACCCGTAACAAGACCTTCGTACTCCATCACTGTCCTCATTGCTTCAGTACGGTTAGATGGATCATACCCTTCTACGCTTGAAAGCTTGGTAATATGTTCTTTAAACCAATCATAGGTGTTGACTTTATTATAAGTAACACAAGGGCTAAATACATTGATAAATGCAAAGCCTCTATGTTTCACACCCGCTTCAATAATGGCTGTAAGCTCTTTCAAATCTGTTGAAAAGCTTTGTGCAACAAAAGTAGCTCCGGAAGAAAGGGCCACTTCTAAAGGCTTTAATGATGGCTCGATAGCGCCACCAGGTGTTGATTTTGTTACAAAGCCAGCGGCAGATCGTGGCGATGTTTGACCCTTTGTCAATCCATAGATTTGGTTATCCATTACAACATAAGTAATATCGATATTGCGTCGGATGGAGTGGATCGTATGCCCCATACCAATGGCAAAGCCGTCTCCATCACCGCCTGTAGCGATAACATTTAAATCACGATTAGCCATTTTTAAACCTTGTGCAATTGGTAATGCACGACCATGAATACCATGTAAACCATATGAATTAATATAGCCTGATAAACGACCAGAACAACCAATACCTGAAACTACGGCTAGTTCATGCGGTTCAATGTCAAGATTGGCTGCAGCACGTTGGATTGCTGCCTGCACTGAAAAGTCACCGCACCCTGGGCACCAGTTAGGCTTTACTGTGTTACGAAAATCCTTAAATGTCACCATCTGTTAGCAACTCCTTTACACGGTCAAGCAATTCCAATGGTAAGAATGGTGTACCGTCATATTTTGTTAAATTTACAATCTTATCATGATGACCCATGTTTAATTTTAAAATATTCGCTAATTGACCCGTTGCATTATTTTCAACGACAATTACCTTTTTGGCATGATCAATCAATGGTTTCATTTCTTCAACTGGGAATGGATAGATCAATCGAATATGTGCATGATTTGTTTTTATGCCTTCAGCATCTAATACAGGACGAATTTCTTCAATCGCCCCTTTGGTAGAACCAAAGCCTACTAGTAATACATCTGCCTCTTCATTCGGCGCATCTGTAAATACAGGTGTATCAAAATGAACATATTGTAATTTGCGGAAACGTTTGTCCATTTGTTTTTTACGGTTTCCAGCTGCTTCAGAAGGTTTCCCTTCTTCATTATGTTCAACCCCTGTTACATGGTGAATACCATATTTTTGACCAGGAACGACACGTGTAGAAATGCCATCTTCCGTAAATTCATATCGTTTAAAATATTGTTTATCTTCTAATTCAGGAAGTTCGTCCATCTTTAATTTACCACGGTTGATGCTGATTTTAGAATAATCGAATGGTTCTACTGTTTGTTTTCCAAGTGATAATTGTAAGTCAGATAATACGATGACTGGTAATTGTAATTCATCCGCAATATTAAATGCTTGAATCATATCATAAAATGCTTCTTCACCAGTAGATGGTGCAATGACTACTTTTGGAATTTCACCGTGAGTACCATATAACATCGCCATAAGGTCAGATTGTTCTTGTTTTGTTGGAAGACCTGTTGATGGACCACCACGTTGTGTATCAACGACAACCAGTGGTGTTTCGGTCATTCCTGCTAAACCAAGCGCTTCCATCATCAGTGATAGACCTGGACCAGCCGATGCTGTAAAGGCACGTACACCACCGTAGCTTGCACCAATCGCCATTGTTGCAGCCGCGATTTCATCTTCTGTTTGAATAACAGTACCTCCGAATTTAGGCAGTTTTTTAATGAGATACTCCATGATTTCTGATGCTGGGGTTATTGGATATGCACTCATTAAACGGGAACCAGCGGCAAGTGCCCCTAAAGCAAGTGCTTCGTTACCGATCATAAACAAGCGATGTTTGCCGTCACCTGGTTCAAGTTCAAATTTACCAACTTGATCTTTTAACAATTCATTCGTTATTTGATGACCTTTAGCAATTGCCTCCATATTTTTTTGTACAACCGCTTCTCCCTTACGACCGAAGATTTCATTGACAACACTTTGGAAAACTTCATCCTCAAGGTTCATCAGCGCAGCTGTTGCACCGATTGCTACCATATTTTTCATCAGTGAGGTACCAAGCTCTGTTGCAATCTCTGTAAATGGTACGATATAAAGTTCTGCTAGGCAATCTTCTGGTTTTGCAGGTTTAAATTTAGCATCTGCTAAAATAACCCCTTCTTTTGTTAGTTCTTTATAGTTAATCTCAATTGTTTCTTGGTCAAATGCTACCAATATATTCAAGTCATCTGGAATCGTATGTACAGTTGACGTACGTACGTTAATTTTATTATTCGTATGGCCACCCTTAATACGAGAAGAGAAATGACGATATCCATATAAATGGTAACCTAATCGATTCATTGCTGTAGAGAAAATTTCTCCAGTACTTTCAATCCCTTCCCCTTGTTGCCCACCGACTTTCCAAGAAAGCTGATGTAACATTGATCAACATCTCCTTAATATATAACGTATAAGCTTTTTATCCTTCATAAGTTTATCACGAACATACGCATGAAACTATCGTTATGAAACGATTTCTCTTAAAATCAGACCTTTGACGGAAAAATTTGTTCATAAAATTGCAATGATTTACGCTCTTTATACATATATTTTTATCCAAAAACATAAAAAAATACCGGAATCAGTTATCCGGTATTTCATTTATTATAGTTACTCACGTTTTTAGTGAAAAATCAATGCACTTCGGCTGTCTAAATGATGATGTGATTTGGATTTTCCCCTTAGTCAACCGCCTCTGTTTATTGTTTATCCCGCTTTAACGGGCAGTAAGACCCCATCTCAAGTTTGAGAGAGAAACGACAAAGATAGATAGGGGATCAACTGCCGCATGCGTCCGATTGGTTCGGGCCAACATGATGTTGGTCACTCAGGTGTTGCCACAGGACGTGGCGTTTTTAACCTGAGTTCCTCTTTTTTAGTGGGGGATGAAGAAACTCCCCACTGATGGAAGCTTCACTTTATCGTTCTTTTTTTTCAACGAGTAATTTTAAAGCTGTTCGATCCTCACCCGCTATTAAAATATCTGTAAATGCTGGTGAACACGTTAAATCAGTACCACTCGGCGCTACAAAACCTCTCGCAATTGCGATCGCTTTCACAGCCTGATTGAGGGCACCTGCCCCAACTGCTTGCATCTCTGCATATCCTTGCTCTCTTATCACTGCCACTAATGCACCTGCTACGGAATTTGGGTTGGAGCGAGACGATACTTTCAATGAATCCACAACTATTCCTCCCTTAGTTTGAAAAATCGGGGACATTTTGATTGTCCATGAAGCATTGTATGCTCACCATGCATAAAATAGACTAATTAAGGAACGAATGGATAATCGGCATTTATATAGACACGTTCAAAATTTTTAGCTTTACCCGATTGTTGATCAAGCTCAACGAAAAATCCGCTTAATACTTCTCTACCTTGTTTTGGTACTTCAAAACGTGTTGGCATATTGGTTCTAAAACGATAAATCACATCTTCCTTTTTCATGCCAAGCACTTCATCATATGGACCAGTCATACCAACATCCGAGATAAATGCCGTGCCTCCTGGGAATATGCGAGCATCCGCGGTTTGTACATGCGTATGCGTACCTACTACAGCGGATGCCTTGCCATCTAAATACCAGCCTAACGCTATTTTTTCACTTGTTGTTTCTGCGTGAAAATCTACAAAAACAAGGGGAGATATTTTTTTCGCTTGGTTCACTAATTCTTCTGCTTTCGCAAATGGATCTCCATGGGGTGGTAAAAATGTACGACCATGTAAATTAATGACGGAGATCGTTTCGTTATTTTTAGTAACGGACACCATTCCTTTACCAGGTGCTTCATCCGAAAAATTTGCCGGGCGAATTAAAAATTCTGCATCATCGATAAAATCAAAAATCTCTTTTTGATCCCATGTATGATTTCCCATTGTGATAACATCTACACCTATCATCAACAAATCCTGATAAATGCGTTTGGTTATTCCTCGACCGGCAGCCGCGTTTTCACCATTAGCAATTACAACATCCACATTATATTTTCTTTTCAATCGAGGTAAATAAGTTTCAACTGCATCCAGACCCATATTTCCAACAATATCTCCTATAAATAATACTTTCATTTTATCCACTCATTTCCATTAAAAAAGGCTTCTCGACCGAAGTTCTGAGAAGCCTTTTATCAATTAAATTCAAAAAAGTTTAAACCTGCAGTTCAACTGATATTCAATTAAGCTTCAGTGACACAACTTTTCATCTTAAAACAAGCCACTTCTGCCTTACAATTATTTTGCGTATTCAACGGCACGAGTTTCTCGGATGACAGTTACCTTAATATGTCCTGGATAGTCTAATTCATCCTCAATTTGTTTACGAATATCTCGAGCTAGACGATGTGATGCCAAATCATCAATTTGATCTGGTCGAACTATAATACGGATCTCACGTCCTGCTTGAATAGCATAGGACTTTTCTACACCATCATAAGATTCGGATATTTCTTCCAATTTTTCCAGTCGACGAATATAATTTTCCAATGTTTCACTACGCGCCCCAGGTCTTGCGGCTGATAATGCATCGGCAGCAGCCACTAAAACTGCAATAACAGATGTTGGTTCTGTATCACCATGGTGAGATGCGATACTGTTAATAACAACAGGATGCTCATGGTATTTCGTAGCTAACTCAACGCCGATTTCAACGTGGCTACCTTCTACTTCATGGTCGATTGCCTTACCAATATCATGAAGTAAACCTGCACGTTTCGCTAGAGTAACATCTTCTCCTAACTCAGCTGCAAGTAAGCCAGCCAAGTGAGCAAC
Source organism: Rummeliibacillus sp. SL167 (assembly GCF_007896505.1). Lineage (NCBI taxonomy): Bacteria > Bacillati > Bacillota > Bacilli > Caryophanales > Caryophanaceae > Rummeliibacillus > Rummeliibacillus sp. SL167. The sequence goes on from NZ_VCBM01000001.1 coordinate 1,673,110, forward strand.
TTCTATCGAGTGCTTTAAGACGTTCTGACCATAACTAGTACGATACTTCATTCGCCCAAGGATCTTTATTAAATCTGGATGTAGATTATGAATTCCTACTTCAAATGTTGTTTGTTCCCCAGTTTCTCGAATTTGTTCATCTATTTCTCGACGTGCTTTTTCCACCATTTCTTCTATACGCGCTGGGTGAATGCGTCCATCTTGAACAAGTTTTTCTAGTGCTAAGCGTGCCGTCTCACGACGAATTGGATCAAATCCTGATAAGATGACCGCTTCTGGCGTATCATCAATGATCAAATCAATACCAGTTAATGTTTCAAGCGTTCGGATATTGCGACCTTCACGTCCAATAATACGACCCTTCATCTCATCGTTTGGTAAGTTAACGACAGATACAGTCGTTTCTGCAACGTGGTCTGCTGCAAAGCGTTGAATGGCAAGTGATAGCACTTCCCTTGCTTTTTTATCAGCATCCTCTTTTGCACGTGTTTCAGCTTCTTTTGTCATAACGGCAATATCAGTTGATAACTCGCTTTCTACTTGTTTAAGTATAATTGCTTTTGCTTCTTCACGAGATAATGCTGAAATGCGCTCAATTTCGGATTGTTGTTTAGCAACAAGTTCTTCCACTTTGCTTTCCATCTGTACAATATGCTGTTGTCTTTCAGATAGAGCTTCTTCTTTACGCTCTAATCCTGATTCTCTCTTATTCAGAGCGTCATCCTTGCGGTCAAGATTTTCTTCTCTTTGCAATAACCGATTCTCTTGTTTTACAATTTCTGACCGGCGTTCACGGATGTCATTTTCTGCTTCAGTTCGAAGTTTGTGAGTTTCATCTTTTGCTTCAAGTAGTGCTTCCTTCTTAAGGGCTTCCGCTTCTCTTTTACCTTCTTCGATAATAAGTTCCGCAGAATTCTTTGCACCGTTCACTTTTGAATCGTTCACTTTTTTCATGATCAAATAGATAACAGCGGCACCGACGATAAATCCAAGCAAAGCGGAGATGATGATTTCCATCATTTGAATAACCTCCTCTTGCTGTTTCAAATTCTGTTTCAGTCGGCTTTACATTGATTATTCAATATAGTGCCAATTTCATTTCAATTTTAGAAATAATACAAGTTAATTGTATAGTTGATAAATAGACCTGTCAAGGATTCACAGTTTTTGAATGTATTATTATCCAGCTCTTACAGCTATTCCTTTGGTATTTTGTCATCTTCATAGTAAAAAGTTGTACTTTTTATTTTGATTGTTTCGTTTGCTACAGGAAGATGAAGATAATTAAAAATTTTTTCATTTTCACTATGTAAGGCTCGTCGCTTTCCGCTACACAATTATTAAATGTAGCGGTCATTAAACGTTCGTGTTTTTTATATGATTTTTGTGTTATGAAATGGACTCTATTATAAAATGGATCCTAATGTAAAAAAATAGAGCGCAGAAAACTGATCAATCAGCCTTCTGTGCTCTTTGTTATAATGTTTTCTTTTTCGACTTTGCTATATACCCTGTTGACTTTCGCGACAGGGGGTATACGCCCAATCGATTTTTACTCTGGTCTAACATTATTCTTCATCAAATAATGTTGGAGCTCCTTCATCTTCGCCTTTTTCAGATACTTCATATTCATCATCACCAATACCTGAAGCTACACGGATTTTTTGAGCAATTTCATCACGGATTTCTGGATTTTCTTTTAAAAATTGTTTTGCGTTTTCACGGCCTTGCCCTAAACGTTCATCTTCATAGGCATACCAAGAACCGCTTTTTTGTACGATATCCTTTTCAACACCGATATCGATAATTTCTCCTTCTTTTGAAATCCCTTCGCCGTACATAATATCTACTTCAGCTGTTTTAAATGGCGGCGCTACTTTGTTTTTCACAACTTTGATCTTCGTGCGGTTACCAACCATATCATTACCTTGTTTGATTGTTTCTGCACGGCGTACTTCTAAGCGTACGGAAGCATAGAATTTTAGCGCACGTCCACCTGGAGTAGTTTCAGGGTTACCAAACATCACGCCTATTTTTTCTCGGATTTGGTTGATAAAGATAGCGATCGTATTCGATTTATTGATAATACCAGATAATTTTCGTAATGCTTGTGACATTAAACGGGCTTGAAGACCAACATGGGAATCTCCCATTTCCCCTTCAATTTCTGCTTTTGGTACAAGTGCAGCAACAGAATCCACAACAATAATATCAATAGCACCACTTCGTACTAATGCTTCCGCAATTTCTAATGCTTGTTCACCAGTATCTGGTTGAGATAATAGCAATTCGTCGATATTAACACCAAGTTTAGAAGCATAAACAGGATCAAGAGCATGTTCTGCATCAATAAATGCTGCTTGACCTCCGTTTGCTTGTACTTCTGCGATAGCATGAAGGGCTACGGTTGTTTTACCTGAACTTTCTGGTCCATATATTTCAATGACACGACCACGTGGATAGCCGCCAACTCCAAGTGCTGTATCAAGTGCTAACGAACCACTTGAAGATGTGGCAACTTTACTGTCTGCCTTTTCTCCTAATTTCATAACAGATCCCTTACCAAATTGCTTTTCAATTTGTTTAAGAGCCATGTCTAATGCCGCTTTACGTTCGTCCAATCTAGTTCCTCCTTTGAAATGGGTTCTCTTATATTTCTGTTTCTACTATACTTCTTTTCTGAGAAAAAGACAAGAAAAAAGCGAACATTTATTCGTAAATTTTTATACACTATTGAAAAGTGATAGCTATAAATTATATGAAATCTATATTTTAATAGCTTATTTTAAGTTAAAAATTGATTTTTAATGAAAAATATCAGGTATGTTGATTATCCAATTTTATCCACAACATATAGGGTATTCGCTGATACGGCTTGCACGACTCATGTGGGCGCGGCTTGAGCCTTCTTAGCGAAGCTGTGGGGTCTCAACTGTTCTCTTTTCCCACGGAACATTAAATTTACTTCACTGCTTTTTCGCCTTCTCTAAAAATAGCTTACTTATTATCATCCCAAATACTTGTTTCATTTAAAGAAAGAGTATTCGAATCTATTGATCATTTTGAATATCCTTTTTTAACCAATAGCTGAATTAAATAATAAAATGCAAATTTAACTGCACAAAGACGGTTTGTATTACGCATGCCAGATAATTGCAATCGATAGGTAGCAGGCTGATCTTTGCCTATTGCAATTCCAATCCAAACTGTACCCGCTGGTTGATCGCCATGTGCTTCTGGACCAGCTGCCCCTGTTAACCCTACACCAATATCCGTATGGAACTTTTCCCTTACAAGATGCGCCATTGCTCCAGCACATTCGGCACTCACTACACCATATTTTTCAAGTATTTCTTTCGGCATTCCAAGCTGTTCTTTTTTTACTTGTTCCGTATATGTAACCATGCCACCTAGTAAAGATTGGCTGATCCCTGGATTGGCTGCAAGCTCTGATTGAAACAATCCGGCTGTTAAACTTTCTGCCGCTGAAATCGTTAGATGATTCGTTATCAATATCTCTGCTACTTTACTAGACAGTGAATCATCATCCACACCGTATAAATAATCTCCCACTCGTTCTAATATTTCTTTTTTTGTTTTATTGATCAATATCCAAGCTTTTTCGTTATTTTCGGCATTTGCTGTAATGCGCAATGTCACTTCTCCATCTGAAGCAAGTGGCGCGATTGTTGGATTAGACTGCTGATCTAGTAAATCTTGTATACGTACTTCTAACTCAGCTTCCCCTATTCCATAAAAACGTAGTACATGTGATACGATTTGGGCACCTTCATGCAAACGTGTGGCAAGTTTTGGCTTTGCCTCAAATTGGAACATAGGCTCCAGTTCCTTAGGGGGTCCTGGCAGTAGAATATACGTACGTTTTTGATCGTCATAGATCATTCCTGGAGCCATGCCATTCTTATTGACCAATACATCGCATCCCTTTAAAACCAGCGCTTGTTTACGGTTATTTTCAGTCATTGCTCGATTTTGTTTTTCAAAAAATACTTCGATTGATTTCACCGCATCTACATCATACACAAGCTCTGTTTGTAAATGCTTTGCAATCGTTTCCTTCGTTAAATCATCTTTTGTTGGGCCTAAACCTCCAGAGAAAATAATAAGATCTGCACGTGATTCAGCAATTTTAATCGCTTCCTCTAGACGAGCAGCATTATCCCCAACGACTGTATGATAATAAACATTAATTCCAAGTTCCGATAGATGATTAGAGATAAAACGGGCATTTGTATTAGTTATCTGCCCTAATAATAATTCAGATCCTACAGCAATAATTTCTGCATCCATCCAATTATTCCTCCTTCTACAAAGTGAAATTTCATACAGCGATGGTTTTCTTCAGCCCTTTGTATGGGTTGAACCAACCAATTTTTAACAAACAACTGAAAATCCATACGAAAAAGGATTTATACCCACGGTAATTTTTTAAAATCCTACTAAAAATGACTCATTCGCTTGAATTGAAAAAGCGCCACAAATAGTAGTGGTTGCTAGACGAAAATGGAATCTTTCGTTAAGCAAAATGAGCCGTGATATATTATTTTGATTCTAATAAAATTTTACGGTTTAACCAGAAGTAATCAATACCAGACCAAATGGTGAAAACCAGTGCAACATAAAGCATAAATGTTCCAAATGGAATACCCCACATGGCAAAAATAATGTTATTTAGTAATAATGATGCGATTGCGATGATTTGTGTCCAAGTCTTGATCTTACCGAGTTGGTTAGCGGCTACAACTTCACCTTGTTCTGCACAAATTAATCGTAAACCAGTAACCGCGAACTCACGGCTAATAATAACGATCACAACCCAAGCTGGTGCATCTCCCATCCCTACTAATAATATAAATGCAGATGAGACAAGCAACTTATCTGCCAATGGGTCTAAAAATTTCCCTAAATTCGTAACTAAATGATATTTACGAGCATAGTGGCCATCAATCCAATCTGTCATTGATGCGACGATAAAAATTAAAGCACCTACAAATTGTTCAACTGGTAGTGTAGCACCTAAAATAGATATATTGCCCCAATCAAAATCTAACACCATCAATAATACAAATACAGGTATTAGACAAATTCGAGAGACTGTAATTCTATTAGGAATATTCATTTGTTTCACCTTTCTTAACAAAGGAAAAAGTCATCTTTTTCAGATGACTACTTTTCTTCCTCAAATTTAATAACGATATTTTGAGTATAACGTTCTGCAGGAGTCGCTGCAAACTTAATCTTTTCATCATTTACATATACAGTACCATTTGCAGATGCTCCAAGTCTAACACGAACACTTTTGTGTCCAGTAGCATCTATATCGAGCTCATCACCATCACTATACATTTGATCTGCCTTATAAGAATCTGATTCATTGGAGATCTCCGTACCATTTTCATCTTGAATCCCTACCCAAGTTGAACCAGTAACTTTTACTTTGATCTTGAAGTCTTTAGCTCCTGTTAATGTATACGTAGTCGTTACACTATCGTTTTCCAAAACACCTTCTGAAATCTTTTGTTGCGTTTCTTCCTCTTTTTGTGTAGTATCGTCTGCATTATTTTCCTGTGTATCTGTTTTGGTTTGATCTTCTTTATCCTTATTACTATTCGTTTTGACATCTGTTGATTCCACTTTGACGTCTTGTTGTTTTGGTTCATCCACAACGTCATTGCTAGAATTATGTTGTTTCAAGAACCAAATGGCAGCAATAATAATGATGATAAATAAGGCAACAATTAATTTAGGCATCCAATCGGAACTGCCTCTAGATGCTTTCCTTGCTAAACTACGTCGTTGTTGTGGTTGTTGGACATTTGTAGTTGCTGTCACAGTTTGTGCCGTTTTATTGGCTGGAACTTCATCTTTGAATGTTTCTAATAATTCATTGCTATCTAATCCTACTGCTTCTGCGTATTGCTTGATAAACGCACGTACATAAAATGTTCCCGGCATAATGCTATAATTGCCTTCTTCAATTGCAGAAAGATAACGTTTTTGGATTTTGGTGATTTCCTGCAAATCATCCAGACTATAACCTTTTGACACTCTCGCTTCCTTCAAACGAGTTCCTAATTCTGTCAATTGTAAACACCTTCCTGTTAAAAATTAAATCCTCCAAAACCACCGAAACCATCCGAATCTTGTAAAAAGCTACTATTACGCTCAAGTACTTCGTATGTAATTTCTTCATCTGGATGATGTCTTAATTCGATAATATAATCAAAGTCCTCGATTGTATATTCAGAATGTTGCACGAACATATCAGGGTGTTCAATCACAATGGTGGACGGTAGTTGCATAATTTCTCGTACTAATTGTTGATGACGCTCGTCCATAGATCGTCTAGTAACAATTCCATCTAATATAAATACATTGTTACTATTAAATTCATCTCCAAGTAGTCGATTCCGCACGGTTTGTTTAATCATAGTTGATGATAAAAATAACCATCGTTTGTTTGCACAAACACTCGCTGCAACAATTGACTCTGTTTTTCCAACTCGAGGCATTCCACGAATTCCTATTAACTTACGACCTTCTTTTTTAAAAATCTCAGCCATAAAATCGACAAGAATCCCCAGTTCATCACGGACAAAACGAAATGTTTTTTTCTCATCCGCCTCACGTTGAATATATCGACCATGCCGAATAGCTAAACGATCTCGAGTAGTAGGTTGTCGAAATTTCGTCACTTTTATCATTTCCATTGTCGAAACTATACTTCTAAATCGTTCAATTTGTTCCTCTTTTTCGGCACGTAGAAGCATTCCTCTTCGCACTTGGTCAACACCATTTATCGTTACTATATTAACCCGAAGCATCCCTAATAATGACGCAATATCACCTAATAATCCGGGGCGATTGATTTGTATTTCATACTCAAAATACCACTCTCTCACATACAACGATCCCTTCTATTATAAAACGCATAAAACATATCTAAGTTCCATAATAGCCGATTTTTCTATAGATGAAAAGAGAAAAAGAAAAGGGTTGTCTTAAAAGTATCAAAATATACTTTTAAAGCATCCCCGTACTTATTTATAACGACGATTAACCTCGATGTCTAAAATGATTGTTGCTAAAAAATTGTTCAAAACTGTTCTTCTTCCTATTGAAGATTTTTATTTTGTACTAATCTGATCACACAATTGGCAATAGCCTCTTTTTCATTCTCAGAAGCAACACCCCATAAATCAGAAAGTACGCGTTCTTGTTCATTCTTGGGATCAACGTTTTTCGCTAAATATTCACCAATTTTCACTGCTGCTTGTCGAATGATCTTACTGGATATACCAGCCTGTTCAGCTTGTGCCACATTTTGTCCTAAAAAAGATGTCCAATGTTGCCAATTCTCTAAAATAGGCATACAATCCCTCCTTTACACGATGAGTATGTGTAAAGCTCGACATTATATGTACCAACCACCATTAATTCGCAAAATCTGGCCTGTTATATAATTTGCTTTTCCAGAGTGTAAAAATGACACAAGATGTGCCACTTCTTCAGGTGTGCCAGCACGCTCTAGCGGAATTTCCGCCAATAGATCGGCCATTTCCGTTTCATTCAGATGGCTATTCATGCTGGTGTCGATAAGTCCTGGAGCGACTGCATTTACGCGGGTCCCATTAAAAGAAACTTCTTTGGCATAGGCTTTGACAAATGCGTGGATAGCACCTTTGACTGTAGAATAGAGTGTTTCACCAGCTCCTCCTGCTTCTCCCCATATGGAACCAATCATTGTAATATAACTGACAGGATGTTGACGAAGCTTAGGTGCAAGTAAAGCAATCATTTGAATGGGCGTTTGAACATGTACTTTCCAAAGTGCAGTCATTTCCTCCACCGTCGTATCTTCTACAAGTTTATACAGTGCTTGACCACTAGCAACAACAATCGCTTCTATTGAAAATACAGATTGTGCAATCGTAGTAGCCGCAGAATCTGCTGTTAAATCTGCATGAATGGTCATAAATTCTTGTTCTGGGTATGTTTGTGATAATTCTTTTATCAAATTTTGTATGACATCTGTATGATGATTGTAATGCATATAGAGAGACCAACCATTTTCCGCTAACCCACGACAAACGGCACTTCCGATTGCACCGGAAGCGCCTAATACTAAAGCAAAATTTTTCATTATGCTTTTGAACCCTCTGACTCAAAATCCGTTTTAGTACTGTCTTTTAATGGCAAAATTTTAAAGACCGTTTGTTGTGATTCACCTTGCAATGATTGAAAGGCCTGTTTGACATCTGCCAATGTTAACTCTTCAATGGCTGCAACAGAATCAAACAAATTCATATCATTAAATTTATAGCGTGTAAATTGGTTGGCAATATATTCGATGGAATTGAGAGCTCTTAAGTGAAAACCTATTCTACGACGTTTCACACGCTCTAATTCTTCTTCTCCAAATGGCCAATTTTGTTCTGTTTTTTTCAGCTGATCTTTTATAGCTTGAACAAGTTTGTCTGGCTGATGTGTGTCGGAACCGATCATAGCAAACCCAAAACCTTGCTCTAAAGAAAAATCATAGGAATAAGATTCATCGATCAATCCTTCTTCATACACTTTTGTATAAAAATCCGAAGAACGTCCAAATAAAATATCCAATGTTAAACTAATGGCAAGTTCATGCTTCAACATTTCACGACCTGATAAACTTGTTTCTTTTGCTTTAAGCCCAACAGAAACTTTTGATTTTAAAACATCCATACGTAATGAACGCTCAGGGATAGCTACCTCAGATGGTTCATTTACGCCAATGCGCTTAATAGGAGTTGGTTCTGCGAATTCTTTTTTCTTTTGGTTTTCGCGAATTACTTCTATCATTTTTTCCGGTTCTAATGCACCGATTGCAAATAGCAGCATGTTAGAAGGATGATAAAAAGTATAATAACAAGTATATAGATGTTCTGCTGTAATTTGATCAATCGACTCAACAGTACCTGCAATGTCAATTTTCACAGGGTGTTCTTTAAACATATTTTCTATCGTACCGAAGTATAAGCGCCAGTCAGGTTGATCATCATACATTGTAATTTCTTGCCCAATGATCCCTTTTTCCTTATTGACTGTTTTTTCTGTAAAGTAAGGCTCTTGTACGAAATTTAACAGTGTTTCGGTACTTTCGTAAACATGATTTGTTGCAGAAAATAGATAAGCAGTCCTTGCAAATGAAGTAAAGGCATTTGCTGATGCACCATACTCACTAAACTTTTGGAATACATCTCCATCTTCTTTTTCAAACATTTTATGTTCTAAGAAGTGTGCAATACCATCAGGAACGGTTATCGCTTGTTGTTCACCAAGTGGAATAAATGAACGGTCTACTGAACCATATTTTGTGGTAAATGTTACGAATGTTTTAGAAAATCCCTTTTTAGGTAAAATATACACTTCTAACCCATTTTCAAGCTTTTCATAATACAGTGTTTCATCTAATTGATCAAAACGAATTGTTTCCATTATTTTTCGTCCTCCATTCCACTCAAGAAATAGACGGTTTCTTTATGCAGTTGTTTAGCCATTGCTACAACATCTTCTTTTGTGACAGCTTGCCATTTTGTTTGCCATGCTTCTACATTGAAATCTTCATCCAAATCTTTATATTGGTCATAAATTTCAATTTGACCACGAGCAGAATCTAAAGCCTCTTTCAACTGGTTTTGAAGCATCGCCTTCGTTTGTGTCATTTCCAAATCTGTTATTTCGCCTTGTTGCATAGCCAATAACTGTTCATCAATTAATTGTAGCGTTCTCTTTTCATTTTCTACATCAATCCCAGACATCACATAAACTAAACCATATTGTGCTGAGTATGAACTAGAACAATAATAAGCCATACTTTCCTTTTCTCGAACATTCATAAACAATTTAGAATGAGGATATCCCCCAAAAATGCCATTAAAGATCTGCATCTTCGGAAAATCTGCATCTTTAAAGAATACAGGTGTAGAGAAGCCGATATGCAGTTTTCCCTGTTTCATGTCTTGTTTTTCTTTGACATAAGTATCTGTTGGTTGAATTTTCGGTATTTCAGTGATTGCTAATGATGATTTTCGATCACCAAATGGTAATGCTTTTTTTAACTCTTCAACCATTTTTGTTTCATCAATATCTCCGACCACATAGATATCAACCACATCTTCTGCAAGCGTGCGTTGATATGTATCTGTAAGGGATTGTGGTGTAATCGCCTCAACATCTGGAATTGTACCATTTGCAGAAATAGATGCTGGATGATTGGGAGCTAAAATTTTTGTTAAACGATTTTGTGCATAGCGTGATTTATCGTCAAAAATGGATTGGATACGTTCTTTGACCATTTCTTTTTCACGGGCAACGATATTTTCCTTAAAAGTCCCATTCTCGAAGTTTGGCTCAAATAGTACTGTATGCATAAGCTCTAATACTTTGCTCAATACATCACTATTTTTTAAGTATTGGTCATTGACCGTTTCAACATTTAATATGACAACATGTTCATTTCCTTTTTTGCTTGTATCTAAATATAAAACGGTTCCATATAAATCATCTAAATACATACGCATACTAGCAGTAGATGGGAATTGGGCATTACTATGTTGCAAAACATTGGTTAAAACGGTTCTTTCTGCTGCCTCCTCTACCTTCAATGGTCTTCTTAATTTCAAAGAAAAATTCACTGTTTTAAATTGATCAGTGACTCTTGTATGAATATGAACGTCTTTGGCTACTTCAAAAGTGTTAAACATTCAAATCCCTCCTATCTACTTAATATAACAAACCATTACTCCAACTATACATGGCAATTGAATAAAATTGCAACTAATGTAAAAGGAGGTTATGAGCATATTGTTTCTTTTATGAAATAAAAATGCTGATTTTCACCATATTTTTAAAGGCGAACAAATACTTCAAATTACTTTTCCTAGATTTTTAGTAAAAGTTTGTTATAGTGAATACCTGTTCATAACACCGTAACACGATAAAAAAGGCTGGGGGAGAGCCCAGCCTCTTACTAAAAGTTATTATCGCTTTCCTTTAATATATGGGGTACCAGATGCTCTAGGCGCTCTCGCTTTCCCGATAAATCCAGCTAAAGCTAAGATTGTTAAAACATAAGGTAAGATTAACAAAATAACTTCAGGTACATCTTTGATAACAGGAATGGAAGCCCCTACGATACTTAAAGATTGAGCAAAACCAAAGAATAGGGCTGCTCCCATAGCACCTAGAGGATGCCATTTACCGAAAATCATTGCGGCAATGGCGATAAAACCTTGCCCACTGATCGTACTTTGACTGAAATTACCTGCAATTGCCTGTGCATAAATGGCGCCACCGATCCCGCCAAGTGCGCCTGAAATCATAACTGCTATATAACGCATTTTCGTCACATTAACACCCATTGTATCAGCTGCCATAGGATGCTCTCCTACTGCACGCAAACGTAGACCAAATGGTGTTTTATAAATAATAAACCAAGCTACAAATGCAATCATGATGGCTAAAATAGATGTAGCATAAACATCTGTGAAGAACATTTTCCCTAAAATCGGAACACTCTTTAAACCTGGAATATCGAACCGTGAAAAACGTTCTGAAATGGAATCCGTTTGTCCTTTATCATATAACATTTTAACGGCAAAGACAGCTACTGCTAAACCCAACATATTAAGAGCGACACCAGCCACTGTTTGATCAGCTCGGAATGATACAGCCGCTACAGCCAAGAATAGGGAGAACACAATCCCTGTAAGCATTGCCACTAATAAAGCGATCCAAGGTGTCCATGTGCCAAGCGAATCTGCAAAAGTTAAGTTAAAGACGATACTACTGAAGGCACCCATAATCATGACACCTTCAAGACCGATGTTCACAACACCTGATCGTTCTGTGAATACGCCACCTATTGCAGTCATTATTAATGGCGCAGCATAGAAAATGGCAGAAGGAATAATGAAATATAACACTTCTAAAAAGCTCATATTATTTTTCCTCCTTTTTCTTCTTGCTTAAACGTTCAAGTGTTACACGAATGATATAACCCGATGCGACAAAGAAAATAATCAATGCCGTGACGATTGATACAATTTCCATTGGGATACCAGCTTCGTTTGGCATATTTAAACCACCGTTTTTTAGTGATCCAAAAAGGATGGCTCCAAGTAACACACCAAAGGGTTGGTTGGCTCCAAGTAATGCAACGGCGATACCATCAAAACCAATACCTGTAAAGCCCGTCAATTTTGAAATATTACCAAAAGTACCTAACGCCTCCATTGCACCGCCTAGACCAGCGAATATCCCTGAAATAACCATCGCTAAAATAATATTTTTTCCTACATTCATTCCCGCATATTCAGATGCATTCTGGTTAAATCCAACAGCCTTCAATTCAAAACCGCGAGTTGTTTTTTCTAATAAGAACCACATGACAAATACGGCAATAATGGCAACGAAGATCCCCCAGTGCAATCGTGAATAATCTGTAATAGATTCTAAAAATGGTGAACGTAATGATGCAGATTCGTGGATTTTTTCTGTCTTCTCAGCACCATCAGATAATGTAGCGATTGATGCATTGACAACATGTAATGCAATATAGTTCATCATAATTGTAACGATTACTTCATGTACTTGTAATTTTGCTTTTAACAAGCCCGGGACAAATGCCCATAATCCACCTGCTACAGCGGCTGCTAATAATGCTAGTGGGATATGAATAATCTTAGGTAGATCAAATGCATAACCGACATAAGCTGCTGCAAGCCACCCTACAATCAGCTGCCCCTCTACCCCAATATTAAATAAGCCTGTCCGAAATGCAAAAGCTACAGCTAAACCAGCAAAAATATAGGGCGTAATTTGGCGAATCGTTTCACCCAAGTTATAGCTATCCCCAAAGACTCCATTCCACAAGGCAATATAACCATCTATTGGACTAAAACCACTTAGGGACATGACGATTGCCCCTACAATGAGCCCTAACAAGATGGATATAAGGGGAACCAGAATATTTGTCATATGTTTAGACACTATTCGTCACCTACCTTTTTTTGATCATGATGCAATGATTGTCCAGCCATTAATAAACCCAATTCTTGTTCATTTGTTTCAGATGGTTTAACGATATCAATAATAGAGCCATCATGGATAACTGCTATACGATCAGATACATTCATAACCTCATCTAACTCAAAAGATATAAGTAAAACAGCTTTTCCTTTATCACGCTGTTCAATCAAACGCTTGTGGATAAACTCAATAGCTCCAACATCTAAACCGCGTGTTGGTAATGCAGCTATTAACAAGTCTGGATCACGATCAATTTCACGACCAATAATGGCTTTTTGTTGGTTCCCACCTGACAGTGCACGTGCGAGAGTCATCTCGTTCGGTGTGCGCACATCAAATTCTGTGATAATTCTTTTGGCAATTTCATTTACCTTTTTATAATCAATAATCCCCGCCTTAGAGATCGGCTTTTGATAATAAGTTTGTAAAACGATGTTGTGTCCAATAGGAAAGTCTAATACAAGTCCATGTTTATGGCGGTCTTGCGGAATATGTCCGATGCCTGATTCCATGATTTTACGAGGTTTCAACCCAGTAATATTTTTCCCCTTTAAAGTGACTGTGCCTTGTTTCACTTTGCGAAGACCCGTTATGGCTTCGACCAATTCGGATTGACCATTGCCATCAATTCCAGCAATCCCAACAATTTCTCCAGCTCGGACAGTAAGATTTAGTCTCTTCACTTTGTCGATACCGCGGTTGTCTGCAACAGTTAAATTCTCGATATTTAAAACGATATCGGTTGGACGTGCTTGTTGTTTTTCTGTTTTAAATACAACTTGTCTGCCAACCATCATTTCAGCCAATTGATCTGGGTTTGTATCTGCTGTAACAACTGTGCCGATTCCTTTCCCTTTACGAATGATCGTGACACGATCTGAAACTTCCATGATTTCTTTTAATTTATGTGTTATCAAAATAATGGATTTGCCCTCATCAATAAGACGTTTCATAATCTGCATTAATTCTGTAATTTCTTGAGGTGTCAATGATGCTGTCGGTTCATCAAAAATTAAAATATCAGCCCCGCGGTATAATGTTTTTAGTATTTCAACACGTTGTTGCATACCGACCGAGATATCTTCGATTTTTGCATTTGCATCGACATTTAAACCATATTTTTCAGATAATACCTGTACTTTTTTGGCTGCATCTCGAATATTGACCAAACCCATTTTAGTTGGCTCATTACCCAAAATGATATTTTCCGTCACCGTAAAATTTTCAACTAGCATAAAATGCTGATGCACCATTCCAATACCAAAATCATTGGCTTTATTGGGATCGGAAATTTTAACTTCCTTGCCATGGACTTTGATAGTTCCTGCCTCTGGTTGGTATAGGCCAAATAGCACATTCATTAGTGTCGATTTTCCCGCACCATTTTCTCCTAATAATGCATGAATCTCACCTTTTTTTAGCTGAAGGGTAATGTTATCATTTGCTACAAAATCGCCAAATTGTTTGCGAATGCCAAGCATCTCTATCACATAATCCAATGTGTTCACTCCCTAGGACACTATAAATTTATGATTGTCATTAATAAATTAACAAAAGTTTAAAAAATTAACACAAGAAAGGATTTAAAGAATAAAGACGCATGATTCAAACTATCTTATTATTCTATAAATAACGTGAAACTCTCCTTAGATTTTAAGACGCCGTAAAATCTACTTTTGATGTTTAAAAAAAAGAATCATCTTCAAATCTTCAAATACCTTCATCTATTAATTTTTTCATAGTTAAAACAGCATAAAGACCAGAAAAACTGGCCTTTATGACAAACAATGGTACTATTATTTTTTGGTTGGTTGTTCGGGAACTTTAATATCACCATTGATAATTTTTTCTTTATATTCATCAATTTTCTTTTGTGTATCACTAGTGATTGCACCATGTGAGTCAGCTAAATCAACCCCATTATCCTTCAAACCAAAAGTAATGGTTTTACCACCAGGGAATTTACCATCTTTTGTTTGTTTGGAAATATCTTGTGCAGCAATATCGACACGTTTTAATACAGAAGTTAAAGTGACATTTGTTTTATCATCTACTTTACCTTCATCATATTGGTCACGGTCAACACCAATTACCCATACATCGGCCTTTGGATCTTTTTTCTTACGTTCTTTAGCTTCAGTAAATAACCCTTTACCTACTCCACCTGCTGCATGGAAAACAATATCAGCACCTGAGTCATACATACGTTTAGCAATTGCTTGACCTTTGGCTGCATCTGTAAACGATCCTGCATATTGAACATCAACTTTAACTTTTGGATTTGCTTCTTTAGCCCCTGCTACAAAACCCGCTTCGAATCCACCAACAATATCGCCTTCCATACCACCAATGAAACCAATTTTACCAGTTTTAGATTGTAAAGCTGCTGCAACTCCTGCTAAGTATGAAGCTTCATTTGCTTTGAACATAATAGAAGCAACATTGTCCTGTCCTTCAACAACTGAATCAATAATCGCAATTTTAGCATCTTTTTGTTGCTTAGCTACTTCAGCAACTGAATCGTGCAGATTATAACCAACTGCAAATACTAAATCAAAATTACGGCGAATTAAACTATTCAAATTGGTGTTATAATCACTTTCAGATGAAGACTGTAAATAATCATAACCGCCATTCCCCTTAGATAATCCATTATCTTTACCAAATTGTTCTAATCCTTCCCAAGTGGATTGGTTAAATGAACGGTCATCAATACCGCCAATATCAGTTACCATCCCTACTGAGAATGAGTCCTTGTTATTTTTCTTTGAATCACCAGCATTGTCATTCCCACATGCAGCTAGTAAAGTCCCAGAAGCTAAAAGTGCAGAAAGAGCTAAACCAATTTTACGCTTTTTCACTTGAAATCCCCCTAAAAAGTAAAGTTAATTGTACATTCGATAAGCAGGAATGAGTATGGTTTTATACACGTTTTCTCACTACATGGAAGCTGAACTTGTCGGCTCTAAAATAGTTTCGTGAATAAAGTACCACACGATCTTTATCATCATAATGGAGCTGTTTTAATACTAATAGGGCTGTTTCCCGCCCACATTGTAAGATTGGAGAAACTTGATTGTGATAACCAATTGGATCAATAAATGTAACAGCATATGCAACATGTATATCTCCTGATTCCTCTAGAGCTGAGAAAATAGAAGGATCATGTCGAAACAAGAAATCTGCTGGTAAATACTTCGCAGGTACTTGATCCACACAATACACTACTGGTTCTCCGTCTGCTGTACGCACACGTTCAATCGTTATTAAAGGTTCATCTTCATCACATTGAAAGCGTTTTATATCTTCATCATTTGGAAGTTGCTCAGTTGAACTTAAATAGTTTGTACCAGGCTCCATTCCCGCTTCCTCAATCATTGAGGAGATACTTGAAAGTTGTTCAATCCCTGATGTAAATAGAGGTTTTGGATTTACAAAAGTTCCTACACCATGTCTTCGAACAATGATATTTTCTTCTTCCAACAATCTTAGTGCTTCACGAAGTGTTGCACGACTAACACCAAGTGACTTCGATAATTCAAATTCTGAAGGCAGTTTTTCATTTTCTTTGTAAACACCTTGCTCTATATCTGCCTTTATATGATCAATCACTTGAAGATAGAGATGACGATGATCAGATTTTATTGTCATATAAATCACCACCAGAAATCAGAGATCAGACATCAGACGTAAAACATTCCTACTAATCAGACATTACTATACCATTTTTTTTAGGGAAATAAATATTTTTTACAAAAACTGTGCTAAAACAGATAAAATTTTATATCATTTACCTTGTTTTAGATAACAAAAAGCAAATATTAAAGTTGAACCAATCAGATTGCTATAGACAGTTGTTCTCTCACCTTTCCTCCTGTTTTGCGGAAGGATTGCGATGTGAGAACATATTGCTTGTCCAAGCAGGGCAATTATTTGCCGATCAAAACTTCTCTAGGTTTGCTCTTTTCAGCCGGCCCTACAATTCCTCTTTCTTCCATTTGATCCATAATACGAGCAGCTCTAGCGTAACCTATTTTTAGCTTTCTTTGAAGAAATGACACCGATGCGGTATCTTGAGCTGAAACCAATTGTACGGCTTCTTCATAAAGTTCATCTGTATCATCTAAACTTGGAATTTCTTCCTCATCAGTTGGGATCATTTCTTCTTGGTATTGCGCTTTTTGTTGTGCTATAACAAAATCGACAATCTTCTCCACTTCTTGATCTGAAACAAATGCCCCCTGAACACGTACGGGTTTTGATTCACCTGCAGGTAAAAAGAGCATATCTCCTCTTCCAAGTAAACGCTCAGCACCGCTCATATCTAGTATTGTACGCGAATCAATGGCAGATGATACGGCAAAAGCAATTCTTGACGGGATATTGGCCTTGATGATCCCTGTAATAACATCGACACTCGGTCTTTGTGTAGCAATGATCAAGTGTATACCTGCCGCACGGGCCATTTGTGCGAGACGAGTGATCGAATCTTCCACATCGCTTGAAGCCACCATCATCAAATCTGCTAATTCATCTACAATAACTACGATAAATGGCATTTTAGGGTGCTTTTCACCGTTTTCTTCATTAAATTTATCGATATGGTCGTTATATCCTTCTATGTTTCGAGTACCTGTATGGGAAAACAAATCATAGCGCCTTTCCATCTCAGCAACTACTTTTTTCAACGCTTGTGACGCTTTACGTGCATCCGTCACAACAGGTGCTAGCAAATGAGGGATACCATTATAAACATTCAATTCTACCATTTTCGGGTCAATCATCATCATCTTGACTTCATGCGGTTTTGCTCTCATCAATAGGCTAATAATAATGCCATTAATACAAACTGATTTACCACTACCCGTTGAACCAGCTACCAGTAAATGTGGCATTTTGTTCAATTTTGCAAGTTTTGCCTCTCCAGTAATATCTCTTCCTAAACCAATCAATAATTTTTCATCTGGTTTATTGTTTTGTTTCGATTCTAACACTTCACGTAAACTGACAATCGCAACTTCTTTATTTGGTACTTCAATTCCTACGGCAGATTTGCCTGGAATTGGTGCTTCAATTCGAATATCTTTTGCTGCAAGTGCTAATGCCAAATCATCTTGTAAACCAACGATCTTACTAACTTTTACGCCTCGATCAGGCAATACTTCATATTCCGTCACAGCTGGACCAAGATGTACTTGCGTTACGGTCGCTTTGACACCAAATGATTGAAAAGTTTGCTCCAGCTTACGAGCATTCCCTTGGATTAACTCAAACTCACCACTTTGGTCAGTATGCGGTGGTAATTTCAAATTATTCATAGATGGTAATTGATATGCCTCATTTTCTACTACATCAGACGTATCGATCGATGGATGATCTATTTCTTGTGGCAAACTTTCATCATGCATGACGGTCAATTCGGGTTCAGTTCGATCTTGCTGAACTCTTTGTGTAAAGGCAGAAATAATGGGTTCTTTTCTCTCTTCTACTACTGGCTCGATTGCAGTTGCTGCATGATGTTCCTCATCGTGAGTAGGTAATTCTGAATCCGCTTTTTTTCTATTTTTACGAGTATTTTCTTTTTTCTTTTTAGCTTCCTTTCGCCGACTGGAAGTACCTGAATGGCCTTTTATTTGTAAAACGGTATTCTTGATAATCGGCCATTTACTCACTAAATATGGCAACAGTGCTTTCCCGGAAATTAACACGATCCCGATTAGTACCATTAACCACCCAGCTATATTTGCCCCTGCAGAGTCGAATAAGGCATAAAAACAGGCGAATAGTAACGCACCTATCATTCCGCCGCCTAATGCATGACTATGTTCTTTAATGCCTCCACTTGTCACTAAAATTCGCCAAGTTTCTTTTAAAACAGAATTACTTTGTACGGCATTTCCTTCATACAATTGTTCAAACAGTGCAATATGGCTAAATAAAGTTAGTCCACCAGTAATCAACAAACTACCTATGATTAAACGATGTCTTAAATTTGGTACAGTTCTTTTTAACATTAATAATAATGCGCTTACTACCAATAAAAATGGAACAATGACTGCCCAGTTTCCAAATAAAAATAGGGATAAGGCTTGTAGTAATCTTCCCACAATGCCATATTCAAAAAATATGATGATCGCAAATCCAATCAAAATTAAACCAACAATTTCATACATCAACTTTGGCGAATCTTTTTTTGTCTTTGATGTCGAAGTTTTTTTTGACTTAGCTGTCCCCTTTTTGGCTGTTGTCATGCCTCCACCTACTTTCTTTCATCCATTATGTATTGAAAGGAAAAAGGATTTCCTACCATAAGAGAGGTTAGGAAATCCTTTTTGTTCGCTTACATATTAATATTCCATAATAATCGGGATAATCATTGGTCTGCGCTTTGTTTGTTGGAATAAATACGAATTAAGCGTGTCACGGATTTCTTGTTTTATATTTGTCCATTCATATGAGCCTTTATTCACATATTTTTCGACAACTTCTTTTACTAAATTAGAGGCTTCACTTAATAACTCTTCAGATTCTCTTACATATACAAATCCACGAGATAAAATTTCTGGACCTGAAGCAATTTTCTTCAATTGACGGTTAATGGTCACAACGACGATGAAAATACCATCTTGACTGAGTAATTTACGATCACGTAAAACAATATTGCCGACATCTCCAACACCTATACCATCAATAAGGATATTTCCTGCGGTTACCCGTCCACTCATACGCATTTTGCCATCTTTATATTCGACGATATCCCCTTTATCGGCAATAAAGATTTGGGACTTAGACAAACCTGTTTGTTGTGCCAATTTGGAGTGTGCAATAAGCATACGATATTCCCCTTGAATAGGGATAAAATATTTTGGTTTCATAAGATTCAACATCAATTTCAAATCTTCTTGAGCACCGTGTCCTGATACATGAACCTTTGTATCTGCTGATAAAACTTTTGCCCCTAATTTAGCGAGACTATTCATCGCATCTGCAATTTGAAGTTCCATACCTGGTGACGGTGTAAATGTTATTAAAACAGTATCTGTAGACTTAATACGGATATCACGGTGGTGTTTGCGGATAATTTTTTCTAATCCTTCTAGTGGTTCACCTTGGTTACCAGTAATAATCGCTACAATTTCTTCATCTGGATAGTCATTTATTTTATTGCTAGGAATCACTTGCTCTGAATCTACAGAAAGATACCCTAAACGCATACCAATTTCAAATACATGCTCTAAACTGCGGCCGACAACCGCGATTTTTCGACCTGCAGCTGACGCTTGGTCAAATACTTGTTGAATCCGAATAAAGTTCGATGCATAAAGTGCAACCAAAATTCTTCCTTCAGCTTGATGGAATGTTTTGGCTAACCTTTCACGTACAACATTTTCAGGTATAGTATATCCTGGTCGTTCAGCTTCCGTAGAATCAGACATCAAGATAAATACGCCTTCTTCGCCTAAATTAGCCATTTTCGCAATGTCTGGCTTGTATTTTCCTTGAGCTGATTGGTCGAATTTAAACTCACCAGTGTGGACAATAGCACCTTCTGAAGTATGGAAAGCAATACCTAATGAATCTGGAATACTATGAGTCGTATGGAAAAACGTCACATAGGTCGATTGAAAATTCATACGACTCTTGCTTGTCACTTCAAAAAATTTAACAGGATATGGTGCAGGTAAATCTTTTAAATGCTCTTTTGCTAATGCAATGGTTAATTTAGAGCCATAAACTGGCGCGTTTACTTTTTGCAAAAGAAATGCTACTGAACCAATCGCATCTTCATGTCCATGTGTTAGAAAAATTCCTTTCACACGGGATTTGTTTTCCTCCAAGTACGTCATATCAGGAATAACGTAATCTATTCCTAACATTTCATCCTCGGGAAACATAAGTCCACTATCAACGACAAATAGCTCCTCATCGATTTCAACGACATACATAGCTTTGCCGATTTCACTAACGCCACCTAGTGGAATGACGCGAATAACTTCATTTTTTGTTTTTACCACTTGTTTTCCTCCTAAAATAATCCCGAACACAAACCACTTACTCCCATTATATAGATAGTTGTGAGTTTTCACAAACAAAAAAAGAATGGGCAAACGTTACCCATTCAAAAAATTTTTAAATTTGCTTTTTTTCGTATTCTTGCCATACATCATCGAATGCTGATTTTTCTTCATCTGTCAGCAATGTAATGGGGGATCTAACGTATTCCGAGCCAATCCCCAATTTCGTTAATGCGTATTTGACAGTTGAAGGATTAGGTGTTGCAAATAACGCACGAATTAATGGTAATAATGCTTGATGAATGGAAGCGGCCTCCTTATGACGACCTTCTTTAAACGCTTTGACCATTTTTTGCATATCATTACCGACCACATGTGCAGCAACTGAAACAACACCTGCACCGCCGATCGAAAGCAGTGGTAACGTCAAGCCGTCATCCCCCGAATATACTGTAAAACCATCAGGAGCCCCAGCTAGTATTTCCGTCATTTGATCTAAGTTCCCACTTGCTTCTTTTACAATCTGGATATTCGGAATTTTACTAAGCTGTAAAACGGTTTGTGGCTGGATATTTACAATCGAACGCCCCGGAATATTATACAGCATGATCGGCAATGTAGTTGACTGCGCAATAGCTGCAAAATGCTTATACATACCTCGTTGGCTCGGTTTGTTGTAATATGGTGCAACTAACATAATTCCGTCAGCACCAGCAGCTTCTGCCTCTTTTGTTAAATCAATGGATGCTTGTGTATTATTGCTGCCTGTTCCTGCAATCACTGTAACTCTATTATGAACTGTTTTAACAACAAAACGGATGAGAGCTACTTTTTCATCATGTGATAATGTAGGTGACTCACCTGTAGTACCACAGACTACTATTGAATCTGTTCCGTTTGCGATTAAATGTTCAACAACATCTGAAACCATCTCAAAATGAATGGATCCATCTTCACGGAACGGTGTAATCATCGCAGTAGCAATACTACCAATATTCACTTATTTTGCCTCCTTAGATTAATCCGTCTTCAATCATTCTTTCGGCAATTTGAATAGAGTTTAATGCTGCACCTTTTAATAAATTATCTGAAACAACCCATAGATGAAACGCATTATCTTTTGCTAAATCTTTGCGAATACGTCCTACAAATACTTCATCTTCGCCTTCAGTATAAATAGGCATTGGATATTCTTGAGCTGTTATATCATCTTGCACGATAACGCCAGGTGCTTGTTGTAAGACTTTTTTAATATCTTCAACTGTAACACCAGCTTGATCTATTTCGATATAAACAGATTCAGAATGCCCTGCCACTACTGGTACACGTACACAAGTTGCAGCAACAGGGAGATCTGGCGCATGCATGATTTTTTTCGTTTCATTGATCATTTTCATCTCTTCATATGTGAAACCATTTTCTGTGAACACATCAATTTGCGGAATGACATTACGAGCGATTGGATAATGTTTTTTATCCCCTTTTACAGGTAAAATATGTGCTTCTACATCTTTTGGATGATCAAATTGTAAGCTTTGTTCTTTTAATTCATTGATTGCACTTATCCCTGATCCTGACACAGCTTGATATGTAGAAACGATTAAGTTATTCAACCCAAATGCTTGGCGGATTGGTTCTAATGCTGCAACCATTTGAATAGTTGAACAGTTTGGATTTGCAATAATTCCTTTGTGTTTTGCTATATCTTGTGGATTTACTTCTGGAACAACTAAAGGAACCTCTGGATCCATACGAAATGCACTTGTATTATCAATCACAACTGCGCCACGTTCTGCTGCAGCTGGTGCTAACGCTTTAGAAACTGAACCTCCTGCGCTAAATAATGCAATATCTACTCCTTCAAAAGCCTCTGGAGTAGCCTCTTCTATCGTGTATGTTTGACCATTAAATGTAATGTCTTTGCCAGCAGAACGTTTTGAAGCGAGTAGCTTTAGTTTTCCAACCGGAAATTCACGCTTTGCAAGCTGCTCCATCATCTTTGTTCCTACTGCTCCTGTAGCGCCTACTACTGCTACTGTATATTCTTTAGTCATCATACATCTCTCCTCAACGATTCATTCGATAATGGCGCTATTGTACCATAATTCGCAAAAAATTCATATAATAATTTCATTATTTAGTATATTGAATTAATAAAGGCTGCAATTGTTTCTTTTCCAAAGCCGCTTCAATTGTAGCTGTTAACTGCGGAAAATCAGAAATTAGAGAATTTGGCTTATTGATCGGATCATCTTGCCCAAATGGTATAAAAAAGATATTTTTTGTATTTAATAATCTCATGACATTTACTCCATTTAAGCCAAGCGCGTCATTTGTAGAAATTCCTAAGACGACTGGACTGCCATTACGTAAAGTCGCTTTTGCCGCCATCAATACAGGTGAATCCGTCGAGGCATTTGCAAATTTGCTAATGGAGTTGCCTGTCATAGGGGCAATGACCATACAGTCTAATGGATTAGAAGGACCAAAAGGTTCCGCTTCTACTATACTTTTAATAATTTTATGGCCAGCCAATGTTTCAATTTTTTCAGTCCACTCTTCACCCGTACCAAAGCGAGTAGCGGCCGTCAGCACCGAATTTGTTATAATCGGCACTACTGTTGCCCCTTGCTCAGTTAGAGAGGAAATTTTAGGTATAACATCTGCGTAAGTACAGTGTGAGGCAGTGATGCCAAATCCTATGCGTTTTCCCTTTAACATATCATTCCTCCCCTAGTTCATTATTTTTTCGTATAATAATTTGTGCCAGTAAATCAGCTGCATCCTGTGGAAAATACTTTCCAGGCAAGCCCGGGAGTAAATAATAGCTGAGTTGTTCATTACTTTTCACATTTAAACAGCCCGGTGCCGATGCCACATCGAATATTTTGGTTTCTTGATCTAATAATTGATAAAATTCATCCGTAAGCCATTTATTGGGGATTGTATTGATCAAATAATAAGATTCTTTTATATTTTTAGGAATCAGTTGCGAGGCAACATACCCGTATGCAATGGCTTCTTGGATTTGACTATTTGAGCGCGCTAATATGTGCACATTTGCCCCTAATTTGTGCAGCATATAGGCAAGCATTTTCGCCACCCTTCCAAATCCTGTAATATAAAAAGATTTTCCATAAACAGAAGCAGATTCAAGCTCATAAAATGCACATAGCATTCCTTCTGAAGTTAATCTTGCATTGAGCCAGATATAAGATTCATCCTGTAAATAATAGATGACATGATCTTCTTTTAAAGATCGAAGTTCTTGCTGCAAACTTTGATTGCTTTTCCCAACGAATATGGCCGTATCATCAGACAATGATTCAAAAGCAGATTTAGGCAAATCAACAGCATGAATGGGCAAAACAATTCTTTGAGGTTTTTCAGTGACAATAATCTGTTGGACCTCATCATTCCAGTTGTCCGTATACTTATAAATGACATTTTCAAAATCCAACGAAAGGCGTAATGCTAATTCTTTAAAGCGTAAGTCTTTTCCTAAAATTAGCCACGTTTCTTTAGTCATTTTATATACCCCGATGTTAAAGGTTGCGTCTTTTTAAATAAAATACGATCTTCTCCAATCAGTGAAATTTCAGTCCATGGAATGAATGATTGCATCTTTGTATCTTTTGGTTTAAAAGGCAAACGAACACCTTTATGAACCAATTCAAAGCCATAAATTTGCCCTGTTTTAGCATCCAGTAAACATTCCGTTTCCGCCAGTAGCCCACAGCGTACCCCATCTTTTATCTGAATTAACTCTTTGCTAGCAAGTTCCGATAAGAGCATTCAATCCCTCCTTTTTTCCCGTATTAACAGTGTATGAAGCCTAAGCTTTTCCTGTGCATAAAAAAGCAAAGAGATCATCAAGCAAATCCTATGCTCGATTTGCTTGCTAATCTCTCCTACTCGTTACTTCCATTTTAAAGCGGAGCCTATGCTGTCCCCTATGGAATAAAAAATGAAAAAAGTGGCGCAAAAGTCGTCTATTAACGACTTTCAACGCCACCTTTAGCAGGTTGAATAACAGATTTGGCATATGGTTTTGTTAGCAACATTTGAATGACTCGATTTACATTTTCTTCATCTACAGCATGTAATTCTTGTAATGTTTGTTCTACCGTTCTTTCTCTCCCATACAAGAGTTCATTTTTGGCATTGCGATTCATAAAATCGTTCGATGTTTCAAGCCCTAATAATAGATTACTCTCCAATTGTTCTTTTGCATACTGTATTTCGATTGAGGATACACCATCATTCACCATTTGTTCAGTGATTTGAAGAATCGTTTCTTCAAGCATCGTAAGTTTTTCTGGTGATGTGCCTCCATATATCATAAAGGCTCCCGCATATTCATAGGCAGTATAATAAGAAAAAATAGAATATGCTAATGCCTGCTCCTCTCGAACCTGCTGAAATAATCTGGAGGATGTCGTATCTCCTAAAATATTATTCACAACAAGCAAGCTCATTAAATCCGGATCTTTAATGGTTAATCCTTCATATCCAATAGCTAAATGTGCTTGTTCCGTATTACTTTCTTTTGTCGTTTGTCCCGGTAAAAACTTGGGTATTGTTTGAATGATTTTAGAATGATGATTCGTGTTGTTAAATTGATCGAATAATTCAATGATCTTATGAATCAATCGGTCTGTTATATTTCCAGCAACTGAAACGACAACTTGATCTGGTGTGTAGTGTTCATACATATATGTTTCAATTTTATCTTTTGTAAAAGTTTCTAAAGTTTCTTCTGTCCCAAGGATAGGTGCCCCCATTGGATGATGGGGATACATGGCACTCCATAGCCGCTCATCTACATCATCATCAGGCGTATCTTCTACCATAGACATTTCTTCAAAAATAACTTGGCGTTCTTTTTCAATGTCAGCCTCGGCAAATGTCGAATGGAAGAACATATCCGTCAATAGAGTAATAGCTTCCTCTGCATGATGATCTAATGTTATAGCATAATAACAGGTGTTTTCTTTAGAGGTAAATGCATTTAATTGTCCTCCAATCCGATCGAAAGATTCTGCAATTTCTTTCGCGGTCCTACTATGCGTCCCCTTAAATAGCATATGTTCGATAAAATGTGTAAGCCCGTTTTCTTCGGGTCTTTCATTTCCTGAACCAACATTGACCCAAATGCCCATAGCAACTGAACGCACATAAGGCAATTTTTCTGTCAATATTCGTACACCATTTGGACATTTATACTTTGTAACCAAATAATTTCCCCCTTATGTAAAAAGAGGCTGCCATTAAATTCACAGGCAACCTCGTGATTTCGAAAATTATCTTCATAATCCTCTACATTCAAAACATAATCATGTTAGCAAGCATGTTTCGCTTTTATTGCTGCACGTACCAGAGTTCCCTCGAGGTCACTTCAATCCCGCTATTTGAAAATTGAAAAGACACTCTCGATTCGGGTCTTCTAGTGCTTGTCGAAATTTTAACACGCTCTGCTTTTATTTTTCTTGACGTTCTTTTTCTTCTTTCACTACCACTTTACGTGATAAGTTAATACGGCCTTGACGATCGATTTCAATAACCTTTACCAATAATTCGTCGCCAATTTTCAAAACATCTTCAACAGCTTTTGTGCGTTCTTCTTGAATTTCAGAAATATGAAGTAAACCATCTTTTCCTGGGAAAATTTCAAGGAAAGCACCGAATTTTTCGATACGTTTGACTTTTCCCATATAATATTCGCCAACTTTTGCTTCGCGAACGATATTTTCAATAATTTCTTTTGCACGATCAATCATTTCTTCATCAGAAGAAGAGATGAAGATGGTTCCATCTTGTTCAGTATCTATTTTGACACCCGTTTCTTCGATGATTTTATTGATTTGTTTACCTCCAGATCCAATGACATCACGGATTTTTTCTGGATTTATGTGAATGCTTTTGATCTTAGGTGCGTATTTTGAAAGATGATCTCTTGGTCCTGAAAGTGTAGCAAGCATAGAATCAAGAATAATCATACGACCACGTTTTGCTTGAACTAAAGCTTCATGTAAAATTTCACGAGAAAGCCCATCAATTTTAATATCCATTTGAAGTGCTGTTACACCTTTAGCCGTACCAGCTACTTTAAAGTCCATATCACCAAGGTGATCTTCCATACCTTGTATATCTGTTAAGATTGAGTAATAATCACCTTTCTTCACAAGTCCCATTGCAATACCAGCTACTGGCGCTTTAATAGGAACACCTGCATCCATAAGTGCTAGACATGAGCCGCAAATACTTGCTTGTGACGTTGAACCATTCGATTCTAATACTTCAGAAACACAACGAATTGTATATGGGAAGTCTTTTTCATCTGGTATGATTGCTGATAACGCACGTTCACCGAGAGCCCCATGACCGATTTCACGACGACCAGGTGCACGAATTGGACCTGTTTCACCGACAGAAAATTGCGGGAAATTGTAATGATGCATGAATCTTTTTGATTCTTCAACACCTAAACCATCAATAATTTGAACGTCGCTCAATGCACCTAATGTACAAATAGATAGCGCTTGAGTTTGTCCACGTGTAAATAGCCCTGAGCCATGAGCACGTGGCAATAAGCCGACTTCAGAAGACAAAGGACGTATTTCATCTAATTTACGACCATCTGGGCGAATCTTTTCTTCTGTTATTAAACGACGAACTTCTTCTTTGACCATTTTATCTAAAATTTGATCTACTTGTTTTAAAGTATCTTCGTCTGCTTCTTGTTCTTCATATTTGGCGATAACTTCTGCTTTAACAGCCTCGATTGCTTCATCACGAGCATGTTTTTCATAAGTTTGGATGGCAGCATTCATTTTTTCTTCGTATTCAGAAGTAATCGTTTCCGTTAATGCTGCATCTAATTCATGAAGAACTACTTCGATTTTTTCTTTACCTGCTTCAGCAGTTACTTTCTCTTGAAAGGCAATTAATTTTTTAATTTCTTCATGACCAAACATGATGGCTTCTAACATTGTTTCTTCTGGTACTTCTAATGCACCAGCTTCAACCATATTAATCGCGTCTTTTGTACCTGCTACTGTTAAGTTGATGATTGAATCTTTCCATTGTTCTACTGTTGGATTAACGATAAATTGATCGTTAATCATCCCCACTTGAACGCCAGCAATCGGACCATCGAATGGAATATCAGACACCATAAGAGCTAGTGATGACCCTAGCATTGCAGCCATTTCTGAACTACAATCGGGATCTGCTGACATGACCATCGAAATAACTTGTACTTCGTTACGGAATCCATCTGGGAAAAGCGGACGAATCGGACGGTCGATTAAACGCGATGTTAAAATGGCTTTTTCAGAAGGACGTCCTTCACGTTTGATAAATCCTCCTGGAATCTTACCAGCAGCATATAATTTTTCTTCATAGTTTACTGTTAATGGGAAGAAATCAGCTTGTTTCGGTTGTTTAGACATTGTTGCATTACATAATACAGCTGTTTCTCCGTAGCGAACCATAACGGCTCCATTTGCTTGTTTTGCGAGCTGACCCACCTCAATTTGTAAAGGTCGTCCTGCCCATTCATAGGTAAAAACCTTTTTTTCGTTCATGTATTGAACTCCTCTCTTAAAAAGAAAACCTAATCACATATACTGTTTATGTTATGTAGTTACTTGTAGTTTATCAAAAATAATAATGCTTTGCGAAACATTTCTCTAAACTTCATTTTCAAATATGACCTAGGAGGTTATGTTGTATTTTATAGGGGCATAAAGAAAAAGCGGGACAAGCCCGCTTTCACAAAAGTGCATTTTATCGACGTAAGCCGAGTTTAGTAATGATTTCACGGTAACGTTGTACGTCATTTTCACGTAAATATTTTAATAAGTTACGACGACGTCCGACCATTTTGAATAAACCGCGACGTGAGTGATGATCTTTTTTGTGAACACGTAAATGTTCATTTAAGTTATTAATCTCTTCCGTAAGGACAGCGATTTGAACTTCTGGTGAACCAGTATCACTTTCGTGTGTACGGAACTCAGCAATGATTTCGTTTTTACGTTCTTTTGTTAGTGCCATCCTATTCACCTCCTAAAATGAAATACCCCCTATTACTGAGCAACTCGTTGGTGACTCGATGTGCCAAGTAATGGTTGAGTGACAACTTTAAGTATGCCGCCTTAGAAATAGTAACATAAAGACCATATGCATGCAACTATAATCGTTGAATTAACAATGGCTTAAATATTCCATAGCATGTTGTTTATCTAACTCAATTTGTGCCTTTAACGATTCAATGCCATCGAATTTTTGTTCACCGCGAAGATATTTATACCAATCTACTTTTACTTCTTCCCCATAAATGTTTTTATCAAAGTTATGAATATATACTTCAATCGTTAAATTCTTTTCATCAGGTTTTTTAAAGGTTGGTTTATAGCCTACATTGCATACTCCATCATGCCACTCATTTTGTACTTGCAATCGTACTGCATAGACACCATTCGCAGGGATAAAAGTCCCTTCTGCCTCTTGTACGTTTGCGGTTGGAAAACCGATTTGTCGTCCACGCTTGTCCCCATGTACAACAATCCCAGGAATCTGATAAGGTCGACCAAGAAGCTCGCGTACCAGTTCCATATCTCCTTTTTCTAATGCATGTCGAATACGTGTCGAACTAATTTTATCAGAATCTTGTAGCTGTTTTTCAACGATAGATACTTCATAATCTCCATTGCTCATTTCATGTAAATCCTTCATTGTTCCACTTCCCATCGCTCCAAATGTAAAATCAAAACCTGCGGTAACATGTTGAATATTCAAGTTGCGGATAAATACATCGACAAATTGTTGTGGACTTAATTTAGCAAAATCTGATGTGAATCGGACGACAAATACAGTATCTACCTGAAGTTCTTCTAAAATTTCTAATTTTTGGCTTAAAGGCGTAATATAAAATACTTGTTCCTTATGTTGCCCTAAAACGATCGATGGATGTGGATTAAATGTCATTACCGCAAGTTTTAGGTTTTTATCCTTTGCTTGTTTTTTTGCTTCCTCAATAACAGCTTGATGTCCACGATGCACTCCATCGAAAAAGCCAATTGCTAAAGAATATGGACCTTCCATTTTATCTGAACTAATCTGATAAGGATACATCAGTTGAATGACCTTCATGTAACTGCCTCCTAATAAAGTGAAACTCATTCAGTGAAATTTTTTCACTGAATGTTAGTTGAACCAATCGGACTTTTACAGGCAGTAATCCCACTCCTACCTTCTGTTTTATTGCTTACGCATCTTGATGGAATGGCTTATCTTACTGCCTGTTCATATGGAATCAACTTTAGGGAACATTTTTTCTGGTTTCATTAGCCCCTTTTTCTCCGGATGCTTTACATAGACAGCAACCGCTTTATGATCTTCCATATAAACTATTTTATCATGTTCTTTAAGAGCAGGGTGCATCGGTAAAACTTGACCATTTATTATTTTTTTATGATTATCCTCTGTTACGTCAAATTGTGGGTAATCTGTTAATGCATATTCTAATGGCTTGATACATTCCTTTAACTGCTCATTCTCTGCTTTTTCCTGTAATTGACTTAAAGTAATGCAATCTTCTTTTGAAAATGTACCTGATTTTATACGTACTAATGAGGCCATATGCGCTGGGTAACCAAGTAATTCACCTATTTGAACAGCCAAGGTACGGATATATGTTCCTTTACTGCATGCTATACGTACAGGGAAGGTAATCGTCCTTCCTTTATATTCTTCGCAATGATCAAGCAATTCTAATGAATAAATGGTTACTTGACGTGTAGGGCGGTCAATGATTTCACCGCGTCTCGCATATTCATACAATTTACGACCATTTACTTTCACAGCCGAAAACATTGGAGGAGTCTGAGATATTTCACCGGTTAATGAATTTAGCACAGATAAAACTTGCTCACGTGTAAGATGTTTTTCTGTTGTATCTTCTTCTATAACTTCTCCCTCAGCATCTTCTGTCGTTGTAGCCGTTCCGATTTCAATAATTGCTTCATATACTTTTCCCGCATCCGTCAAATATTCAGCTAGTCTTGTTGCATTACCGATACAAATAGGTAATACCCCTTCAACACCAGGATCTAGTGTGCCAGTATGCCCTACTTTTTTAGTATGTAGGATTTTACGAACTTTGAATACACAATCATGAGATGTCATACCTTGTTCTTTCCATAATGGGAGAATGCCGTGCATGCATATTCACACCTTTACTTAAAAATTATAATTTAACCAACAGGCATTAATTATCTAAGTTTATCCATTCAAATATAGATCATTAACGTTTCAACTTGAGGTCTTTAGTACTTGTCACGGCTATACGACAACCTCAGCTCTTTTTATATTAGAAAAAGCCTGCAATATTTAATCTGCAGGCTTTTTCGATTATTGTTCTTGCGAATCGTTAAGTTGACGCAACAACGTATCAATTCGATTCCCATACTCAACAGATGAGTCAAACTCAAATGAGATTTCGGGTGTAACTCGTAAACGAATACGATGGCTAATTTCCGAACGAATAAAGCCCTTTGCTTTTTCAAGACCTTTCATAGTATCTTGACGTTCTTTTTCTGTACCTAGACAAGTAATATAAACTGTTGCTTGCTGAAGATCACCTGTTACATCTACATCTGTTACAGTCACAAATCCTACTCGTGGATCTTTTAACTTTCGGCTAATAATATCCGCAAGTTCTTTTTTCATCTGTTCTGCAACACGATTTGAGCGCATTGACATAGTTGTTTCACCTCAATTTCTATAAAAACTCTCGATGTATATGGAGACATTGCCATTCAGGATTTGATTCCAAAAATGCAATTGCGCGTCCTAGTTCTTTTTCAGCTGCTTGTTGCGCAGATGCAACCGAAACGAGTGCTAAAAGCGTTCTTTGCCAAACATCTTGATGATTGATTTCCGCTATTGAGACATTGTATTTTTGTTTTGTGCGAGTAAGCATCTGTTGTAATACGGCTCTTTTTTCTTTTAGCGAATGGGCAGAAGGGATAAAAAATTCACACTCTGCGTAAATGATCATTAACGTTTTATCTCTTCCATAATAAAGGCTTCAATTTCGTCTCCAACTTTAATATCGTTGTAATCTTTAATGGTAAAGCCACACTCATATCCTTTTGCGACTTCTTTTGCATCATCTTTGAAACGTTTTAAAGAATCTAGTTCACCTTCAAAAACGACAATGCCATCGCGAATAACACGAACGCCACTGTCTCGTGTTAACTTACCATCTGTTACATAACCGCCTGCAATTGTACCTACTTTGGAAACTTTAAATGTTTCACGAATTTCAGCAGCTCCAATTACCTTTTCCTTGAATTCAGGATCTAGCATCCCTTTCATCGCAGCTTCAATTTCTTCAATTACTTTATAAATTACTTTATGAAGACGGATATCTACGCCTTCTTCTTCTGCTGCACGTTTAGCATTAGCATCAGGTCTAACATTGAAACCAATAACGATTGCGTTAGATGCCGCTGCAAGTGAAATATCAGATTCAGTAATGGCACCAGCACCTGTGTGAATGATTTTCACATTTACGCCTTCTACATCAATTTTCATCAATGAGGCTGCCATTGCTTCTACAGTACCTTGCACATCTGCTTTAACGATTAAGTTAAGTTCTTTCATATCGCCTTGCTTCATTTGTTCAAATAAATTATCTAATGTTACTCGTTGTTTTTCAGAACGTTGTGCTTGTATTGCAGTAGCTGCACGAGTTTCACCAACTTGACGAGCAGTTTTTTCATCTTCAAATACAACGAAACGATCACCTGCTTGTGGCACATCATTTAAGCCAGTAATTTCGACGGGAGTAGATGGACCAGCAGATTTTACGCGACGACCTACATCATTAACCATAGCACGGACACGACCGTATGTATGACCTACTACGATTGGATCACCAACATGTAATGTACCGTTTTGTACTAATAATGTCGCAACTGAACCGCGTCCTTTATCTAATTGAGCTTCAATAACTGAACCGATGGCACGACGTTTAGGGTTTGCTTTTAACTCTCCCACTTCAGATACAAGCAAGATCATTTCAAGTAATTGATCGATGCCATCACCTTTAAGTGCTGAAATTGGTACATAGATCGTATCACCGCCCCAATCTTCAGGAACTAATCCATGTTCAGTCAACTCTTGCATCACACGGTCAGGGTTTGCAGTAGGTTTATCCATTTTGTTTACAGCTACAATAATCGGTACTTCTGCAGCTTTTGCATGGTTAATGGCTTCAATCGTTTGAGGCATTACACCATCATCAGCAGCAACAACTAAAATGGTTAAATCGGTGATTTTCGCTCCACGTGCACGCATTGTCGTAAAAGCAGCGTGTCCTGGAGTATCTAAGAATGTAATTTTTTTACCTTTGACTACAACTTGATATGCACCAATATGTTGTGTGATCCCACCTGCTTCGCCTTCAGTAACTTTCGTGTTTCGAATAGAGTCTAACAATGTCGTTTTACCATGATCAACATGTCCCATTATCGTAACAACTGGAGGGCGCTCTTTAAGATCCGCTTGATTTTCATTTTCATCGCTTTCAAAATAAGTATCTAAATCAGTAAGATCTACACGTACTTCTTCCTCTACTTCAACACCGTAATCGGCACAGATCAACTCAATAGCATCTTGATCTAATTCTTGGTTGATCGTAGCCATAACCCCAAGCATAAATAATTTTTTTATAATTTCAGATGGTTCGCGACCTAATTTTTTTGCTAATTCACCAACTGTTAAAGATTCAAAGAAAGTGATTTTTGCTGGTAGTTCTTTTTTAGCTGCTGGTTGTTGCACTTGTTGTGGACGGTTTTTCCGACGTTGTCCACCATGAATGCCTGGCTTTCTTTTTTGATTGAAGTTACGGTTACCACCTTGATGATTGCCATTACGATTACGATTGTTATTATTATTGCTGTTATTGTTATTGCCGTTTGAATGGCCTTGGTTGTTATTTGAATTATGTTTTGGTTTTGAATGATCTCTTGAAGTTGAATTATTATTCATAGTACTTCCTTGGGCATTTATTTGTTTTGTTTGAGCAGGACTATCTTTTCTTGCTACAGGACGAGTTCCTTGCTGTCCATTAGATTGCTTGTGATGATGAGCTTGTTGTGCAGTGTTTTTCTTTGTATAGACACTATCTAATTTGCTGATCACATCTGTTTCTATCGTAGACATATGATTTTTTACTTCAATATGGAGTTTTGATAATTGTTCGATTACTTCTTTACTTGACTTATTTACTTGTTTCGCATATTCATGAACGCGTAATTTTGTCATGTATTCACCCCCGGTTAGATTTCGTTGAGTAGCTCAGACAGTTTCTTTGCAAAACCACTGTCCATAATAGCTACGGAAACTCTCGCCTCCCTACCAATAGCGTGTCCAAGAGAATCTCTTGTTGCAAATTCATGTAGCTCAACGTTATAAGAATTACATTTATCACGCAACTTTTTTTGCGTGTTTTTGGAAGCGTCCGTTGATAAAATAACAAGTTTTGCATTTTGACCACGGACTTCTTTAATCACTTGTTCTTCGCCAGTTACCACTTTTCGTGCTCGAGCGGCTAACCCCAGTAAATTATAGATTGCTTGTTCCTGATTCATGCTTTTAATTCCTTACGGACAATTGCCAATAAATCATCGTATATTTGATCAGGAACTTTCACTTCAAGTTGACGTTCAAAAACATTTCTTTCCTTAGCTGTCTGAATGGCAGCCTCAGATTTTGAAACATATGCACCACGACCTGATTTTTTACCAGTTAAGTCCACTTCTACTTCTCCCTCTTTTGTTCGTACGACACGAATCATTTCTTTTTTGGGAAGCATCTCGCCTGTAGCGATACATTTTCTTATAGGTACTTTACGATTGATCGGCATCAGAACTCACCTTTCTTCTATCGTTAAGAATTGAATGATAAGGAATCATATCATTCAATTATTTTACGCTTCTTATTCTTTTTTAGTCTTTATATAAGTCCACTTCTACTTCATCAGTGCTATCCACTTCGTTATCAAGTTCTTCATAAACACTAGTTTGTGCTTCTTTACGAGGATAAATTCCTAATTCAGTAGCATCTGTTTCACTTTTAATATCAATTTTCCAGCCAGTCAGTTTTGCAGCAAGTCTCGCATTTTGACCACGTTTACCTATAGCAAGTGATAATTGATAATCCGGTACGACAACTGTTGTGGATTTTTCTTCTTCATTCACTTGTACATCTAATACTTGTGAAGGGCTTAATGCATTTGCTACGAAAACAACTGGATCTTCTGACCATTCGACGATATCGATTTTTTCATCATGTAATTCATTGACAATTGCTTGAACACGGGCACCTTTAGCACCTACACATGAGCCTACTGGATCTACTTCATCATTATGAGCGACTACAGAAATTTTAGAACGATCGCCAGCTTCACGAGCGATTGACTTGATTTCTACAGTACCTTCGAAAATTTCTGGCACTTCCAGTTCAAATAAGCGACGTAACAAGCCAGGATGCGTACGTGAAACAAATACTTGGGGTCCACGAGAAGTACGTTCGACCTTCGTAATATATACTTTAATACGATCATGTGGTTTATATACTTCACCAGGTATTTGTTCGTTTTGAGGAAGAACAGCTTCAATTTTACCGATGCCTACATAAATATTACGGGCATCTAACCGTTCTACAACACCAGTAATGATATCATCTGCACGGTCTACATACTCTTCGTAAACAATACCACGTTCTGCCTCACGGAAGCGTTGTGTCACAATTTGTTTAGCAGTAGTCGCTGCAATACGCCCAAAGTTACGAGGCGTTTCCTCTTCTTCAACGATATCCCCTAATTCATAATTAGGATTAATCTTTTGTGCTTCTGCTAAAGAGATTTGTAAACGTTCGTCTTCCACTTCTTCAACTACATCTTTACGAGAATATAGATGCATAGTACCTTGTTCTAAATTTAAGTCTACACGAACATTCGCCGCTTGGTTATAATTTTTTTTATATGCATTAATAAGTGCTGCCTCAATGGCTTCAACGATGACCTCTTTTGAGATACCCTTCGCTTCAAGTGCACTTAGAGCACCGACTAATTCCTTACTCATTATCTATTTCACTCCTAAAGTTAACGTTCTTTTGAAAAATCAATTGCGAAACGTGCTTTTGCAATTTTGTCTTTCGGTATTAAAACTGTTATTTTTCTTGTCTTAACCTGTACTGCAAGCTCAGCGCCTTCATCTGTATACGACTTTAAATATCCTTCAAATTCTTTCATGCCATTAATGGCCTCATATGATTTTATATGCACAAATTGATCGATTGCTTTTTCAAAGTCTGCATCTTTTTTTAGTGGACGCTCTGCTCCCGGAGAGGAAACTTCCAGAAAATAATTTTGTTCAATTGGATCAACTTCATCCAGTTTTACACTTAATAATTCGCTTACTTGTGCACATTGTTCAATGTCAATGTTTCCTTCAGGAGTATCCACATAAACACGTAGAAACCAATCACGACCTTCTTTAACAAACTCCACTTCAACTAATTCAAGGTTTAGATTCTCTACTATCGGTGTTACTAGTTGTTCTACTTCCATTGTAACCTTGCTCATACAATCCTCCTGACCCACTAAGTTGTCATAACAACAGAAAAGAGCGGGGAATCCCACTCTTTTGCTGCCAATCTATCAACAAATAACTGAATGAATTATAACACAATCAAGCAGCAAATGCAACTAACCTTAGAAGAGAGAGAGTTGATTGGCATCTGGTAATCCTTCTAAGCAGCCTAGTTTATCCATATACTCAATCAATGCTTTCGATACACGACCACGTATTTGCAAATCTTCTTTCGAAAGAAACTCTCCTTCTTCTCTTGCTTTTACAATGGCATATGCTACGTTATTTCCTAAGCCCGGAATTGCGTTAAATGGGGGAATCAAGCTTTGACCATCTATCGCAAATTCAGTTGCCTTTGAGCGGTACAAATCAACCTTTTGGAAAGACATGCCACGTTCACACATCTCAAGCGCTAACTCTAAAACGGTTAATAGGCTCTTCTCCTTTGTCGACGCATCTAAGCCTTTTGCCTCAATTTCTTCGATGCGAGCTCGAATCATTTGTGAACCATTTACCATTGCGATTAAGTCAAAATCATCTGCACGTACAGAAAAGTAAGCACAATAATACACGATTGGGAAGTGTACTTTAAAGTATGCGATACGAACCGCCATTAATACATAGGCAACAGCATGTGCCTTTGGAAACATATATTTAATCTTTTTACATGATTCAATATACCACTCTGGAACACTTTCTTTCCTCATGGCTGCTTCCATATCTTCTGTTAGTCCTTTCCCTTTACGAACATGTTCCATTATTTTAAAAGCCAAAGATGGTTCAAGACCTTGATAGATCAAATAAACCATAATATCATCACGACAACCGATTACTTCTGACAATACGCAAGTTCCATTTTCGATTAATTCACTAGCATTGCCTAACCAAACATCTGTACCATGAGACAAACCAGAAATTTGAACTAATTCAGAAAATGTTGACGGTTTTGTTTCTTCTAACATTTGACGAACAAATCGTGTTCCAAATTCAGGAATTCCTAATGTCCCCGTCTTACAATTAATCTGTTCAGCAGTTACACCAAGAGACTCTGGACCTGTGAAAATTTTCATCACTTCAGGGTCATCAGTGGGAATGGTTTTTGGATCAATTCCTGTTAAATCAAGAAGCATACGAATAACCGTCGGATCATCATGTCCAAGGATATCTAGCTTTAACACATTGTCATGAATAGAGTGGAAATCAAAATGTGTTGTTCGCCATTCAGCATCTTGAGCATCAGCTGGATATTGGAAAGGTGAGAAATCGTAAATATCCATATAATCAGGCACGACTATAATACCACCAGGGTGCTGACCTGTTGTCCGTTTTACTCCTGTACAACCTTGTACAAGACGATCGATTTCTGCACCACGGAAATTGATATTATGATCGGTTGCATATCCTTTTACATAACCATAAGCCGTTTTTTCGGCAACTGTGCCGATCGTTCCTGCTCTATACGCATAATCTTCACCAAACAATACCTTTGTATAGTTATGAGCACGCGGTTGATAACTACCACTAAAGTTTAAATCGATATCTGGCACTTTATCACCCTTAAAGCCTAAGAACGTTTCAAATGGAATATCATGTCCATCTTTTTTATATGGCGTACCACATTCTGGACAATCTTTGTTGGGTAAGTCGAACCCCGAACCAACAGAACCATCATTGAAAAATTCAACATGCTGACAATTTGGGCAAATATAATGTGGCGGTAATGCATTCACTTCTGTAATTTCCATCATTGTGGCAACAAGCGAAGAACCAACAGAACCACGAGACCCTACTAAATAGCCGTCACTCAATGATTTTTTGACAAGTTTATGTGCAATAAGATAAATAACAGAGAACCCATGACCGATAATAGATCCTAATTCTTTTTCAAGCCTTGCTTCCACTATTTCTGGGAGATTTGGGCCGTAAATTTCATGAGCCATATTATAACTCATCTCACGGACTGATTCTTCTGCCCCTTGAATACGTGGCGTATACAACTTGTCCTTTACCGGCACGACATCTTCAATCATATTCGCTATTTTTTGTGAATTCGTCACAACGATCTCTTTGGCTATATCCTCTCCTAAAAATGCAAAATCTTGCAGCATTTCGTCGGTTGTTCTTAAATGAACTTTTGGTAATTCATAACGATTTAAAGGATTAGCACCACCTTGCGAACGTAATAGAATTTTGCGGAATATCGCATCATTTTCACTTAAATAATGAACGTTCCCAGTTGCTACAACTGGCTTTGCTAGTTTTTTTCCAATTTTCACGATTTTACGGATGATATCTTCTAAATTCCATTCATCTCGAATCAGTTCTGACTCTATCAATGGCGCGTAGACATCTTTCGGATGTACTTCTAAGTAATCATAAAATTTGGCGACTTCCATTGCTTCATCCATTGATTTTTGCATAACTGCTGTGAAAAATTCACCTTTATCACAAGCGGTTCCAACTAAAAGTCCTTGACGAAGTTCTTGCAAAGATGAACGTTTAATTCTTGGTACTCTATAGAACGTTGAAACATGTGATTCACTGACAAGTTTAAATAGATTTTTCAATCCATTATTATCAATCGCTAAAATAGTACAGTGTGTGGGACGTGCTCTTTTATAGGCATCTCCTTCACCGATATGTTTGTTAAAATCATCATGATATTTAATATCTTTTGCATCTGCTTCTTTTAATAAATGTAATAATAAGTAGCCCGTTGCTTCCGTATCGTAAATGGCCCGGTGATGTTGTGTTAAATCGATACCGAATTTTTTACATAATGTATTTAATCGATGGTTTTTCATCTCTGGATGTAAGAAACGTGCAAGTTCAAGTGTATCAATAACAGGGTGATGGAATTCATCGATTCCTGCTTTTTTATAGGCTTCATATAAAAAGCCCACATCGAATGTTGCATTATGCGCTACAACAATAGCATCTGCAATAAAATCATGGAATTTTGCTATCATGTCCACAACCTCAGGCGCATCTTCTACCATATCATCTGTAATGCTCGTTAACTCAATTGTTGTAGCTGATAATGGATGATGAGGATTAGCGAAGCTTTCGAATGTATCGATGACTTCCCCATTTTTAATCTTTACCGCTGCGAGTTCAATGATGGTATCATATGCTGCAGATAACCCTGTTGTTTCCACATCAAATACAACGAATGTGTCTTCTTCAAGTAATCGATGCTGCTCATCATAAGCGATCGGCACACCGTCATTCACTAAATTTGCTTCAATACCAAAGATAATTTTAATCCCATACTTTTTACCAGCATTATAGGCATCTGGGAATGATTGTACAACGGCGTGATCCGTAATGGCTATGGCAGGATGTCCCCATTTAGCTGCTTGCCCTACAAGAGAGTCAACTGAAGATACCGCGTCCATTTGACTCATCGGTGTATGTAAATGCAATTCAACACGTTTTTCTCCTTCTGGTGCTTTATCTTCCTTCATCCTTGGTCTGATCTCTATCATATCTTGTGCCATAACGATTAAATCACGTACAAACGTATCATTTTGAACAGAGCCACGTACTCTTAGCCACATTCCCTTTTTCGCCATTTGCATAAGTGCAGCATCATCTTTATCACGTGAGAACATTTTGACTAAAATAGAATCTGTATAGTCGGTTAACTTAATAGTTAATAATGAACGACCACTTCTCAATTCTTTTACTTCAGCATCAAAAACGTATCCTTCTATGACTACACGTCGTTCTTCATCTTGAATTTGATGAATTTCCATCATTGTTTCATCCGGTTTAATAGGTAGTCCTAATTGGAATGGTCTATCAATGGCTCCAGCAGCGGCTGGATGCTCTTGTTTTTCTTGTTCGCGTTTTTGCATATCCATTACGGCTTGCTGTGCAAAAGCAGCTTCTTCTTTACGACGTTGTTCGAGAAATGCTTGTTGTTGGACAGCCAGATCCTCTGTGACCTCTTTTAATTGGAAGTCAACGACCATATGGGGGAAACCATATTGTTGATAAGCTTCCGAAATAACTTCGGCATATTTATTTTTGAATGTCATTAATTGAAATTCTTGCTGACAGTGTAACATGAGCTTTTGCCCGTTCCATTCAGGAATTTGTTTTGCCAACTCTTCTCTTAATGGTGGAGACATCTCATCTATTTCTTCTATTATCTTTGGCCAATAATCCGAAATTAGTTGTTGTGACATAGCATCATGTGCCACTTCTATGTCCACAAGTACGTTTGCAATTTGGGAAAATGCTGAATTCAATCGCATTTGGAAATCTTGAAACACTCGAAAAGGTAATATATTTTGCAATTTCAATGAAAAGCGCCAAACACGGTTTTTTTTATGCACTGTCATACGTGTCATTTCAGCATCTTCAAAAAATGGCATAAAAACATCTTCTGTCATATTGATTTGTTGTAGTAACAGTTGAAATTTTAGTTTTGAATCTTGTTCGTTTGCCATCTTCCCACCTACTTTCTTACATTCTGTCATTCAATGCGCATATCCCTTTTTAAACTTATAAAGTGAAATTCACGCAGTGTTTTTTCTTGAACCCCACTGACCAATCAGATTTTTACAGGCAGCGCTCTCCATGTATCAGTTGTACCATGAAAGGAAAGGGAAAAAGTTTACTGGTCCGATTTACTTTTAAATAAAGAAAAGAAAGCACAAATGTACTTTCTCTCCTAAAATAACCGGTTTTTGACGATTATTATTCTACATGGAAGAAATTATTTAAACGATCTACAAGCTCTTCCTTTGCCCATTCAAATGTTTCACCGGTTTGTCGGAATTTCACTTCTACCATTCCTTCAGAAGCCTTTTTACCAACTGTTACACGAACTGGAAGACCGATTAAATCTGCATCTGCAAATTTAACCCCGGCACGTTCTTTACGATCATCATATAACACATCATAACGATAGGATTGTAACAATTTATATAAATCTTCCGTTAAGCCTTTTTGTGCTTCATCTTTTTCATTTACTGAGATTAGATGAATATCATATGGAGCTACTTGTTTTGGCCATACAAATCCATAACTATCTTGAAACTGCTCCGCAACAGCCGCCATCACACGAGAAACACCAATACCATAGCATCCCATGATAAATGGCTGGGCGCGACCATTTTCATCTAAGAATGTAGCTTTCATGGCATCACTATATTTAGTACCTAGTTTAAATACATGTCCAACTTCAATACCTTCTGCAAATTTAATCGTGCCTTTACCATCTGGTGTTGGATCTCCAACTTGTATAAATCGTAAATCTTCATAACGATCAATAGCAAAATCTCTTCCTGGATTTACATTAACATAATGATAGCCATCCTCATTCGCACCACTTACACCATTACGAATTGACTTAATCGCATTGTCTGCTATTACTTTCACATTCACTGGTAATTTAACAGGTCCAAGTGAACCTACATGGCTGTTTAATAGTTTAAAAATAGTATCTTCTTCCTCTAACTCAACAGATTCAGCATTTAATGCATGTTTAAGTTTAATATCATTGATTTCATGATCTCCACGCGCAAGCACAACTACCGATTCACCATCAACATTAAATACTAAAGTTTTAATACATTGTTCAGGTTTAACATTTAGGAAAGCGGCAACTTCATCAATTGTTTTTTGATCTGGTGTCGCTACTTTTTCAATATTTTTCATTTCTTCACTGGAATGTGTATAATCAACTCTCACTTCAGCCATTTCAATATTAGCTGCATAATCTGTTTCATCAGAATAAGCAATTGTATCTTCACCAATTTCTGACAATACCATAAATTCATGTGTATCCGTACCACCAATAGAGCCGGAATCTGCAATTACTGCACGAAATTTCAATCCAAGACGAGTGAATATATTCGTATAAGCCTTTACCATAGCTTGATAGGTTTCATCTAAACTTTCTGCATTTGCATGAAAAGAATAGGCATCCTTCATCACAAACTCACGGCCACGTAATAGACCAAAGCGAGGACGTTTTTCATCTCTAAATTTAGTTTGAATTTGATATAAAGTCAAAGGTAATTTTTTATAAGATTTGATTTCATCGCGCACTAATGAAGTAATGACTTCTTCATGTGTTGGACCAAGAGCAAATTGACGATCATGGCGATCAGTTAAACGCATTAACTCTGGACCATAAGCATCCCAACGTCCTGATTCTTGCCATAATTCAGCTTGTTGTAGAGAAGGCATTAATAATTCGACTGCACCTGCTGCATCCATTTCTTCGCGAACAATTTGTTCAATTTTTTGTAGAACCTTTATACCCAATGGCAAATAGGTGTATACACCACTTGTATTTTGGCGGATAAAACCTGCGCGCAATAAAAGCTGGTGAGACTTAACATCCGCATCAGCAGGTACTTCACGCAAAGTAGGGATAAATGTTTTACTTTGTTTCATTAGGAAAACCTCACTTTGAGCTATAGTTAATTTTTTATATGAACGTAGTTGATAAGCACCTTAGCAGGCAACACGGCAAAGGAAAATCTCACACATTTGAGGTTATCTCATCCTCACTATTTGTGAGTTGAACCAGTCTAGCTTTTACAGATAGTAGATCCTTCTTCTCCTGCTTTTTCACTTGATGCTTGAGCTGTTGCCCTTTAATACGGGATGTACAAGCAGCATCATCATGCTAGTAGCCGTGCTGTCTCTGAAAAAATTTGCTTTTAATAGGAACTATTTTTACTAAAAGAAGAATCGTTGAATATCATTCCATGTTACTGCAATCATAAGAATCATCAAAAGAACAATTCCTACAAAATGAACCATTCCTTCTTTTTGGCGATCAACTGGTTTACCACGAACAGCTTCAAATCCGAAGAATAATAAACGTCCTCCATCTAGTGCCGGTAATGGTAGTAAGTTCATAATTCCTAAGTTAATACTTAATACAGCTGCCCAATTCATAATATTGATAGCACCGTATTTAGCCACTTCTTCGGTTGCTTTATATATGCCAACAGGACCTGACAAAGCATCAATCGTAAATCCTCCAGTTATTAAGGATCCAAGAATCGTGAAAATTTTAATCGTCCAATGATAGGTTTCTGTAAAACCAAATGCAAGAGCTTTTAATGGACTTTTTTCAACAGGACTTTGATACTGCACACCAATTTGTCCTATCGTTTGTCCATCGATTTTCTTTTCACTTGGGGTCACTTTTACCTTTTCATGTCCACTATCACGTTTAATATCTAATGTTAATTCTTTATTTGGATTATTTTGAATAGCAGTTGATAATTCTTGCCATGTTTCAATGGATTTACCGTCTATTGCGGTTACATAATCGCCTTTTTCCAATCCTGCTGCCGCAGCAGGACTATCTTTTACAACACCAGCAAGGACAGGTTCGTATGTTGGTACCCCTGCCATAAACGCAATAACAATAAAAACAATAATGGCCAGGATAAAATTAAACAATGGACCTGCAAAAATAGTCATTGCACGTTTTCCTACAGATTTTGAATTGAATTGTCGGTCATATGGAGCAATCATCAATTCACTCCCATTTTCCTCGATAACTGCATTACGTGCAATATTGTAACGTACAAGCTTTTCATCCTCATCATAGCCTTCAATCCATAATTTCTTTTGAAGATCAGCC
Organism: Rummeliibacillus sp. SL167; assembly: GCF_007896505.1. Lineage (NCBI taxonomy): Bacteria > Bacillati > Bacillota > Bacilli > Caryophanales > Caryophanaceae > Rummeliibacillus > Rummeliibacillus sp. SL167. The sequence goes on from NZ_VCBM01000001.1 coordinate 1,717,506, forward strand.
TTTTCTACTTCCAAGAAAAGCATGTCCGGCAATTGCTTGTTTTGATTTAAAACGATTTTTGTTACTTCGTTTTGATCGTTCAACAACATTCCGATTCGGTATCCTGGTTGAAGTTCGACCACATCAGCATCGTCTCCAGCCATACGCACATACCCACCCATTGGTAACAAACGGATTGTGTATAATGTTTCACCTTTGTTAATACCTAATATTTTAGGACCAAAGCCAATGGCAAATTCGCGTACCAATATACCAGAACGTTTTGCAAAGATAAAGTGACCTAGTTCATGAAAAAACACGATAGAGCCGAACACTATGATGAATGCAATGATTGATTGCATGTAATCCCACCTTCTCAAGCTTTGTAAATTGCTATTACTATTTTAGCATGGTTTGAACTGTTTTTCTCGTTTCTTTGTCGATATGTAAAATAGTTTCTAAATCTGGATGTTGAATATTCACATGATTGTTCATCATTTTTTCGATAATGTCCTCAATTTCAAGAAATGTAATTTTCTCTTGTAAAAACGCACCGACAGCAGCTTCGTTTGCTGCATTCATCACTGTCAAAATGGTACCGCCCATTCTTCCTGCTTGATAAGCAAAATCTAGGCAACGGAAACGTTTCAAATCCACATGTTCAAAATGCAATTGACCTATTTTAGCTAAATCTAATCTTTCCGCAGTAGAACGAGGTAATCTCTCAGGATAACTTAATGCATATTGAATAGGTGTACGCATATCTGGTGTACCTAGTTGAGCCATTATACTTGTATCATGATATTCAACCATCGAGTGAATAATGCTTTCTCTATGAATTAAAACGTCAATTTTGTCATAAGGCATATCATATAAGACAGATGCTTCAATCACTTCTAACCCTTTATTCATCAAAGTTGCTGAATCAATCGTAATTTTTGCTCCCATCGACCAATTCGGATGATTTAAAGCCTCTTTGATTGATACGTTTTTGAGTTCTTCACGTGTTCTATCTCGAAAGCTACCACCTGAAGCTGTAAGGATCAAACGTGAAATTGATTGACGATTTTCCCCTTGCATGGATTGCCAAAGTGCTGAATGTTCACTATCTACTGGCAAGATAGGTGCGCCAAATTTTTTTGCTTCACTCATGACTAAATGTCCGGCTGTCACCAGTGTTTCTTTATTAGCAATTGCAATAGCCTTTTTTTTACGAATTGCTGCTAAAGTTGCTTCAAGACCGATACTTCCTAATACAGCATTTAATAATACATCTGCTTCTGCAAATGTAGCCACATCCACTAATCCTTTTGGTCCACAAGTAAAATCAATATGCGGAAACTCTTTAGAAAGCATGTGAGCGTCTTCTTCTAATTGTACAGAAACTAATTTAGGACTAAATTCAACAATAATTTCCTTTGTTCTTTCGATATTTTTACCTGCTGCAAATGCTACAATTTTAAACTCATCTGCATGATCTCTAACAATATCTAATGTTTGTAAGCCAATAGAACCTGTTGCTCCTAATAAGCTGATTGATTTCATTTAAAATATCTCCCTTATCCAATAAAGTGTAAGAAATATAACAATGGTAAAACGAATAATAGGCTGTCGAAGCGATCTAATATTCCACCATGTCCAGGCAGTATGTTCCCGGAATCCTTTACACCATAGTGACGCTTAATCGCTGATTCTACTAAATCTCCCAATTGTCCAAATATGGAAGCCACCACCGATACGATCATTAAAGTTATCCACGAAATATCTAATTTTGCGATGAATTGGAAAATCATCGCTGAAATGAATGCCACCACAATCCCTCCAGCAAAACCTTCAATCGTCTTTTTGGGAGATATTTCTGGCCATAATTTATGCTTTCCTAATTTTCTACCAATAAAATATGCCCCAGAATCGGTTGTCCATACAATGACTAATGCGTATATAACAAATCGCAAGCCTGCGTCTCTAGTCGCTATAAAGAAATGAAAACCGATTCCCACATATAGGGCACTTGCCAGCAAGAATCCTACATCATCAAACGAGAATTTATTTTTTACGAGAACAGTATAAATAAGCAATAATATGACACATATGAATACGTATTCAGTGTTAGAATAGGAAGTTATCTCTTGAATCTGCTCTGACCATTCTTTAGGCATTAAAATGATAAATAATAAAATGAATGTAATGATTCCGGGTACAGAAAATAACGAAATCCCTTTCATTCTTAATACTTCAAATAATCCTACTGTCGCCATTGCATATACCAAAATGGCAAATGGGTATTGACCATAGATAACGAATGGTATAAACAATGCAGCAGCAATAATAGCCGTAATAATACGTTGTTTCACTCTTTCTTATTCTCCTTTCAATCCCCCAAATCGGCGATTGCGCTTTTGATAATCGATTACTGCTTCGTATAAGTGCTCTGCTCTGAATTCTGGCCAATGTATGTTTGTAAACCAAAACTCCGTATAAGCAAGCTGCCATAATAGGAAATTACTTAATCGAAATTCTCCACTTGTGCGGATAAGTAAATCTGGATCTCCAATCTTTGCAGTCATAAGTTGCTCACAAATGATTTCTTCCGTAATGGCGGTTGTTTCTAACTTTCCATCTTGAACCAGTTTAGCGATCCGTTGTACAGCTAACACTATCTCGCGGCGACTACCATAATTAAATGCAAAGTTAAGCACCATTCCTGTATTATTTTTTGTTTCTTCCATCGCATTTCGAACTGCTCGACTTGTATATTGAGGTAAACCTTCCATTTCACCAATCATTTCAACACGAATGTTCAATTCCATCAACTCTGGTAAAAAGTCTGCCAAAAACTCCTCTGGCAAATGCATCAAGAATTCTACTTCACTTGATGGACGTTTCCAATTCTCCGTCGAAAATGCATAAAGTGTTATCACCTTGATACCAATTGCATTAGCTGCTCTTGTTATACGGCGTACATTATGCATGCCTTCTCGATGTCCTACAAAGCGTGGAAGTGCACGTTGCTTTGCCCAGCGCCCATTGCCATCCATAATAATGGCTATATGATTGGGTACTCTCTGCTGACGCAATGTATCAATTTGCTTCTGCAATGATTGATCTTGTTTATCTGATTTTCTCCATCCGAGTTTATCTAACATTTAGAATCCTCCACTAACTAACAGATCGGAACGTATACTTCTACTATCATATCAAAAATACGGATTTTTTTCCTTAATCTTTATCAATTACACCCCAGCGTAATTGCATCCGGATTTTTTCAAGCCTGTAAGAGAAATCTTTTCAAAATCCGTGACATCTACCGGAAGCCCTGTGTCAATACGAGGGTGATCCCCCATCTATCTTCCTCTTGGCTTAGGGGTCTTACTGCCCGTTAACGCGGGATAAAATCGCATTCATCTAGCCACCTATATAGGTGGGTGACTTCCTGAATGAAGATAAAAAAGACGTCCCTGTAGTTATAGGACGTCTTATAAAACACAAGGTTCTAAAAAACCAATTACGTCTTCTTAAGCGTAATAAAGTAAAGCTTCCAGCAGCGGGGTTTTACTGCCCATTAACGCAGAATAAAAATGGAACTATAACTGCACAATGCATATCCTGAACATTCACAGAACAAATAACGAATGTCTGGATAACTTCTAAAAGAGGAAAATCTTATCCTGTATAAACAAGCAGTAACCCCCCTACCCCAAGATTTAAAAAAATCAAAGAGTGGGTCCCACTTTTATAAAAGTCTGATTGGTTCAATTGAACACCCAATATAGACTCAAGAAAACCCTCACTGGATGAAGTTTCACTTTATATTCATCTTATTACCAAGAAAAATGAAGGCTCCTGCTAATATAGTTAGACAGACATAATTTCGTTTTCTTTTTCTTTTGCGATTTGGTCAACTTTAACAATATTCGTATCTGTTAGTTTTTGAATGTCATCTGAAAATCCGCGTAAATCGTCTTCTGTGATTTCTCCACTTTTTTCTAGCTTTTTAAATTCATCATTTGCATCACGACGAACATTTCGAACAGCCACTTTTGCTTCTTCAGCCTCTTTTTTCACCTGTTTCACTAGCTCTTTACGACGTTCTTCCGTTAATGCGGGAATTGCTAAACGAATGACGTTACCATCATTTGTTGGCGTAATACCAATATCTGATTTTAACAACGCTTTTTCGATATCTCCCAAAGCGGTTTTATCATATGGTTGAATAACTAATAGCCGTGCTTCTGGAATTGTAATCCCAGCCAATTGTTTAATAGGTGTTGGAGCACCATAATATTCAACGCTCACATGGTCTAGCAATGAGGCGTTAGCGCGCCCAGCACGAATTGTTGCTAATGCTCGAGTAAATACTTGAATTGCCTTCGTCATTTTTTCTTCAGCTTTTGTGATAACTTCTTGTGACATTATGAATTCCTCCTAACCACTGTTCCGATAGTTTCGCCTAATACAGCGCGTTTGATATTTCCATTTTCCATAATAGAAAATACGATTAATGGAATGTCGTTATCCATACATAATGTGGATGCTGTTGAATCCATAACCTGCAATCCTTGTTGGATTACTTCTAAGTATGTTAGACTATCATATTTTACCGCATCTGTATTTGTTTTAGGATCTGCAGAGTATACACCATCTACGTTATTTTTAGCCATCAAAATGACATCTGCATTAATTTCAGCCGCACGTAACGCTGCTGTTGTATCTGTGGAGAAGTAGGGGTTACCTGTACCTGCCGCAAAAATCACAACACGTTTTTTTTCAAGGTGACGTATTGCTTTTCTTCTAATATACGGTTCAGCAACTTGTGTCATAACGATTGATGATTGAACACGAGTTGGAACATCTAAATTTTCAAGGGAATCTTGAAGAGCTAATGCATTCATAACAGTTGCTAACATACCCATATAGTCGGCGTTTGCACGTTCCATACCCATTTCAGCACCGATTTTACCTCTCCAAATATTACCACCACCGACTACTAACGCTACCTCTATTCCTAGATCAACAACCTCTTTCACTTGTTCTGCTACTGATTTCACAATTTTAGGTGATAAGCCAAAGCCTTTTTCTCCAGCAAGAGCTTCTCCACTCAGTTTAATGACTACTCTATTATACTGTGGCATACTCATTGGAACCTCCATCATCATGCTTTTTTCTCGAAAAAGAGGGAACACGATAAGCTGTGCTCCCTACTCTTATACATTAATTATTCAACAAAATTAATATTAATTGCCTTTAACTTGGCTCATTACTTCTTCTGCAAAGTTATCTTCGCGTTTTTCAATACCTTCCCCTACTTCATAGCGTACGAATGAAGTAAGTGTAGCGCCAGCAGCTTTAACATAGTCACCAACTTTTTGATCTGGGTTTTTAACAAATGCTTGATCAAGAACACAAATTTCTTCGAAGTATTTACGTAAACGACCTTCGACCATTTTAGCAACAATATTTTCTGGTTTGCCTTCGTTTAATGCTTGTTCAGTTAATACTTTGCGTTCATGAGCAACTTCTTCTTCAGAAACTTGATCATGAGCGATGTATTTAGGATTTAATGCAGCGATATGCATAGCAACATCTTTTGCCACATCAGAATCAGTAGTTCCTTCAAGTACTGCTAATACGCCAATACGTCCACCCATGTGTAAGTAAGCGCCAAATGCGTCTGCATCAGTTTTTGAAGCGATCGTGAATCGACGAAGCGTGATTTTTTCTCCGATTGTAGCGATTGCTGAAGAAATATGTTCAGAAACTTTTGCGCCATTATCCATTTTAGATTCTAAAGCTTCTTCTAAGTTAGCTGGTTTAACTGCTAGTAAATGATCAGCTAATTCTTTCACTAAAGTTTGGAAACCTTCATTTTTTGCAACGAAGTCAGTTTCAGCATTTACTTCTAATAGTACTGCGTCATTACCTTTCACTTCGATGTAAGTTGTACCTTCAGCAGCGATACGATCAGCTTTTTTACCAGCCGCCGCTAATCCTTTTTCACGTAGGAAATCTACTGCTGCATCCATATCTCCATCAGTTTTTACAAGTGCTTTTTTACAATCCATCATACCAGCACCAGTTTTTTCACGTAATTCTTTTACCATTTTAGCAGTTACTGCCATTGATAGTTCCTCCCTTAATATATGAAATTAATATCATTCTCAAAAAAAGGTGATAAGAGGGTTTAGCCGCTTATCACCTGTTTCCAAATCAGAAATTACTCAGCTGCAACCTCTTCAGCTGGAACTGCTGCTTCTTCTTCACCTTGTTTAGATTCGATCAAAGCATCTGCCATTTTAGAAGTGATTAACTTAACAGCACGAATAGCATCGTCATTTGATGGAATAACATAGTCGATTTCATCTGGATCACAGTTTGTATCAACCATTGCTACTAATGGGATGTTTAGTTTGCGAGCTTCTGCTACTGCGATACGTTCTTTGCGTGGATCTACAACGAACATTACGTCTGGTAGATTTTGCATATCACGAATACCACCTAAGAATTTAACAAGACGGTCATGTTGCTTTTTCAATTGAACAACTTCTTTTTTAGGTAGAACTTCAAAAGTCCCGTCTTCTTCCATTTTTTCGATTTCTTTCAAACGTGCAACACGTTTTTGAATTGTACCGAAGTTAGTAAGCGTACCACCTAACCAACGTTGGTTAATATAGTAGTTGCCTGAACGTTCTGCTTCTTCTTTAATGGCTTCTTGAGCTTGTTTTTTAGTACCAACAAAAAGAACTTTACCACCATCTTCGCCAACTTGACGCATAAAGTCGTAAGCTTCTTCTAATTTTTTAACTGTTTTTTGTAAATCGATAATATAGATACCGTTACGTTCAACAAAAATGTATTTTTTCATTTTTGGATTCCAACGGCGAGTTTGGTGACCAAAATGTACACCAGCTTCTAGTAATTGTTTCATTGAAATTACTGACATTTGTATTCCTCCTGATATGGTTTTTTGTCCTCCGCATTCATCATCTGTAGGAGTAACTCGAAACGAGCACCTTCTCCTTACATCCGAATGCGTGTGTAATGTAACACCATTTGATAATATATCATAATGACCTATTATCTGCAACTACTTTAGTGCTGGAATTTTAATAATAATTCGATCTCAGTCTTGCCCTTTTGCAGCAATCTCGCTATTTCATCAATACTTTTCCCATTTCGATATAATTCTTGAATTTGTTCCTCAAACGTCAATGTCACTTCAGAATCAACAGAATCCTTTGCCGTTTCTGCTGCTGTTTGTATAGAAGTAGTTGTTGCCGACATCGATGCAGAACTATTTTGGTATGCCTTTGTTACAATTCTTCTTGGCATATTAAAAGTTGGTTTGATGATTTCTTCAGAGGAGGCTGAATGTTCTCCATTTTCACTATTTTGGGGAGAATGCTCACGATCAGTCTTGTCTTCTAAACTTTTTTTATTCATCAATGCCAATTCTTTTATGAGACGGTCATTTTCATCGCGCATTTCTGCTAAATAAGCTCCTATTGCATTATCCATTTCATCTTTCAATCTGGCTTGACTCTTTTCAACATCTTTCAATCTGGAGATCTTCGTATAAAGTAAAATGATAAAGTAAAAACTTAATATTTGCCCTATAAATAAAAACACCAACATTATTGCAATCATGTGATAACTCCTATCCGCTAAAATCGATAAAATGTCCTTTAAAAGGATGTTGTACCTGCTCATCTGAAGAAGATTTCTGTTCTTTTTTTTGCTTGTGTTGTTGCTCATTTTCTTTTTTATTAGTTGGATCATCTTCGTTGATTTGAGCAGCTTTATCGGATTTCAAAACAGCTGTCCTATTTCGCTCTGTCTGTTTTTGCAATGCCACATTAGCTAATTCCTGACCGGCATTCACATGTTGCTGTTCCTGTTCTGCTACTTTTCCTGCCTCAAACGTTTTGGGTAAGGCTATTTGTAACTCTACACCTTTTAAGCTCATATCTTATACCTCCTATGGATCAGCTATTTTACTGCTTTCGGAGAATGTTTTCACAACTACTAAATCGGCCCTATTTCATCATCCTTAACTATCTCTAGATAAAGTGAAACTCTATCAGTGTGGTTTTACTAGAGGAACTCACGTTAAAAGCGCCACGTCCTTTGACAACATCTGAGTGACCAACATCTTGCCCATCCGAACCAATCGGACACATGCGGCAGTTGATCCCCCATCTATCTTTTTCGTTTCTCTCTGAACCTTGGGATGGGGTCTTACTGCCCGTTAAAGCGGGATAAAAGCTATACATTTTCCATCTCGTTTACTAGTAAACTTCGTAATTTAAAGAGAGCTTTTGAATGTATTTGAGAGATTCGAGATGTTGATAAATGCAGCATTTCTCCAATCTCAGTTAAAGTCAACTCTTCTGAATAAAACAAACTCAACACTTGTTGTTCTTTATCGTTTAACTTTTTGATATTCTCCACCAAATCATCGAATAATTCCGTTCGTATAATTTCTTGCTCAGGTGTTCGGACTTGTTCATCTCTTATCACAAAAGATTTTCCCTCTGAATCATCTGGCTCTGAAGAATGCTCATCCATTGATAATATATTAGACATAAAATGTTCTTGCACAGTTTGATATACATCTTCTACACTTACCCCTAATTCTCTCGCTACTTCTATTGGTGTAACATGACGTTGCAATTGTTGCTCCATCATTTCAATTTGCACTTCTAACTTTTTTGATTTTTCTCTCGCAGATCGAGGCAACCAATCTTCCTTTCGAAGTCCATCGATTATTGCGCCTCGAACTCTGAAAGAAGCATATGTATCAAACTTTAAATCTCTTGATATATCAAATTTATTAAGTGCATCGAATAATCCCATCATGCCAAGGCTTGTCAATTCATCTCTCGATACATTTTTGGGTAAGCTTGTACTAATACGTTGTACGTGGTAAGAGACGAGCGGCGTATATCTTTTTATTAACAAATCTCCTGCACGAGGATCACGGTCAGCTGCCCATCTTTGCCAAAGCTTTTGTTCTTCTTTTGAAGTTGGTTGCATCATCGAATCCTCCTCGTTATGTTTTCTAAATTTCAAGTTAATTATATCAAATCGTTACTAATAAAGGGAGCCAAATTCAGCTCCCTTTCGAAATTATTCGTCATTTGACATCATTGTTTTTACAGTTTTCGCTAATTTCTGCGCCTGATCGTCACTAAGTTCCTCAGAAGCCTTATCATTTTCTGATTGTTCTTCAGCTTCACTTTCAGACTGTCCCTCTAATTCTTCCCCGTCTTGCGATGATTCCTCTGGAGGAGTATACAAGACAAATGCAATAATAAAGCGAACCAAATATGTTAAAAAAAACACAATAATAGCAGCAATAAATGCTTTAATAATGATGCTTGTTGGCGAATTGAATGATCGAAATGTCATCAAAAAATAGATTGTAAAAGCGATTACCGCTGCCCAACAATTATATAAAAATGAGCCAACCATTATATTTCTTTCACCCCTTGGTTTACTGTACGAATATGTAAAATGGAAGTGGTCGTATCAAACTCGATCGTACGTCCACTACTTCCACCGGTATCCTCCGCAACAATTGGTATTGAAAGATTTGTCAATTGTTGTTTGACCGCTTCCACATTTCTAGGACCGATACGCATTGAATCTCGACTCGAAGTAAACTGGAACATTTGAGCTCCCCCTGCAATTTTTGCTTTTAATTTAAACAATTGAGCACCTTCCTGCTTCAATTGATCAACCATTGCAGGGATCCCCGTATCAGCAAATTTTGCTACATTTATGGTATCTCCACGACCTAATTTTGAATCTGGCAACATCACATGAACTAGCCCTGCCACTTTCTTCGATTCATCATAAAGGATGACTCCTACACATGAACCTAATCCTGATGTTCTTATTGAATTTGGTGATTTTGCAATATCCATTTGGGCAATTCCTACTTTTATAACAGTTGTGCTATTTAGAAACATATTAAGAAACCCCTAAAGCTTTAAAAATAGATTGAAAAGAATCTGGATCAGGAAGTAAGAAAAAATGCCCTCGAACTGTTTCTGAATCACCCATATGTTCTTCATAAATAGTTGTATCAATTACAATTACTTGATCACCAATTTTGGAAACTTCGACAAGACCAAAGCTAATAATTGCCCCAAACATATCAACAGTTAAGCCAGGTGGAGTTGGATAAATCTTCAACCCAGTGAAATCGGATAATGCTGATAAATATGATCCCGAAAGTATATTGCCTAGTTCTTGCATGGCAGATAGGCCTAATTCCGAAACAGGAGGGTTTCTAAAATCGAATGAGTCATCATGGATTAACTTTCTGATAAAATGATTTGCCTGTTCTACTGAGAGGATAAAAAACATTCCTCCTTTGGCATCTCCTTCAATTCGAAGATAAATCCCTACGACAACACTTTCCGCTCCTCCAACAAAGTCCATCATTTCATTAAATGAAACCATCTCTACCTTTGGGACGTGCATATCAATTTTCGTATTGAGTAATCCAGAAAGGGCTGTAGCAGCGTGAGCAGCCCCTATATTACCAATTTCCTTTAAAACATCTAAATGTAAAGACGTAATCCTATTATACATTGGACCTTTACCTTTCTTTATTTTAAGGTATTTAAAACTTTTTCTAAGTTTAATAATATAAGCAGTCTTTTTTCTACTTTTGCAACACCCGAAATAAACTCTTCTTCGTATGAACCTACGACTTCAGGCTGAGGTTCAATCGAAGCTTTTGGAATATCCATCACATCATTCGCGGCATCTACAATAAATCCTACTTCCATTTCATCCACTGTAATAATAATAATACGTGTATTTTCATCTTCTACTGATGATTTCACATTAAAACGATCTCGAAGGTCTATAATTGGCGTAACAACACCTCGAAGATTGATCACACCTTTAACGTATTTTGGTGTTTTTGGTACACGTGTAATATGCATCGTTTTCTCAATCCCCTGCACTTGACTAACAGGGATTGCATATTCTTTATCCCCTAATTGAAATATAATTACTTTTACACTTTCTACATCTAGTGAATTTACCATTATGAACACCTCTTTCTATTTGCTACTTTATTTAATAAGTGAATTACAATCTATGATTAATGCAACTTCGCCGTTTCCAAGAATAGTAGCACCTGAAATGGCAAATACATTGGTTAAATAGTTTCCTAATGATTTTAAGACAATTTCTTGTTGACCGATAAATGAATCCACCACTAAGCCAGCCATTTTTTCACCTTTTCGAACAAGTACAACAGAATGGAATTCATCTTCCACAGGTTCTGTACGATTCACTTCAAAAATTTCTTCTAGGAATACAAGTGGAACAACTTTTCCACGGAAATCGATCACTTTTTGATTATGCGCATTCAAAATGTCTGAATTACGTATGATAGATGTTTCAATAATTGATGATAATGGAATCGCATAGATTTCTTTCTCGATTTCTACCAACATAACAGAAATAATAGATAATGTTAGTGGCAATTGGACAGAGAATAAGGAACCTTTTCCTTCAGTAGATTCGATTGTGATGTTACCACCTAATGATTCAATGGTAGATTTGACAACATCGAGCCCTACACCTCGTCCAGATATATCAGAAATAACATCCGCTGTAGAGAAACCTGAAGCCAAAATCAATTCATTTACTTGATTGTCAGTCATGGATTCGGCTGCTTCTGTTGTAACTATCCCTTTAGAAATCGCCTTTTCTAATACTTTCTCTCGATTAATGCCGGCACCATCATCTTCAATTTCGATGAACACATGGTTTCCGCTATGGTAAGCGCGTAATACCACATTACCCTCTTCAGGTTTTCCAGCTGCTTTTCGTACTTCTGGACTTTCAACACCATGATCTAGCGCATTTCGAATAAGATGGACAAGTGGATCTCCTAATTCATCAATAACTGTTCGATCTAGTTCTGTTTCTGCACCGACGATTTCTAAATTTACTTTTTTGTGTAAGTCGCGTGTCAATTGACGGACCATTTTTGGGAAACGGTTGAAAACAGTTTCTACAGGAACCATACGCATCGTTAAAATGATATTTTGTAAATCACCTGAAACACGTGACATTCTTTCGACCGTTTCATTCAATTCACTATGATTCAATTCTGTTGCAATAGATTGCAAGCGTCCTCGATCAATTACAAGTTCTTCAAAGAGATTCATTAAAATATCTAATCGTTCTATGTTGACACGTATTGTCTTGCTGCTTGCATGAGTGATTTTCTTTGCAGGAGTTTTTTTAGCAGCTGATTTTTTAGCTGCTGGTTTTACATCTTTTTGCGCCGCTTTTTCCCCAGCAGATTGAACAGGTTTTGTTTCTTCTACAGTTACTGCTACTTCATGGCGTACAAGTGATTCATAATCAATTGGTTTAACAGTTACTTTTTCAACTTCAGAAACTTTTAAAAGTTTCTTTTGTACGTCATCTGCAGGATCTTTCGTTACTAATGCTACATAAAAGTCATTATCGAATTGTTCTTCTTCTAATTGTTCAACAGTTGGTGATGATTTGATGACATCTCCTAGTTTTTCCAAAATGTCAAATACCATATAAACTCGTGCAGCTTTTAATAAACAATCCTCACGAAGTTGTACGGCAATTTCATAGGTATTGAAACCTTGATCATGAGATTGTTCAATGACTGTTAACTCAAACTCATCATATTCTAAAGAATCAGCAGTTGCAGTAGATTCGGCTGTTGCAGTTTCTTGTGATGCTGTATCATTTGCATCATTAATGGGTTCACCATTTTCGATGCGTTTTAGTTTAGCAACCGTTGCTGAAACATCACGTTTACCATCTCCACCATTTGCAATATCATCGATCATAGCTTCCAAATGATCGGCGGATTCAAATACAACATCTAAAATATCTGAATTCACCGTGATTTTTTCATTACGAATCGCATCCAAAACATTTTCCATTTTATGTGTTAAATCGGCTAGATCTTCGAATCCCATAGTAGCTGACATACCTTTTAAAGTATGCGCATTCCGGAATATTTCATTGACAATTGCTAAATCATGTGGATTTTGTTCCAATACTAATAAGTTTTCATTACAAGATTGAAGATGTTCTCTACTTTCATCTAAAAAGACATCTAAATATTGATTTGTATCCATTAAAAGCCCCCCTTTAAGGCAAATATTTCATAATAATTTTTGAAATATCATCAACATCTGCAACTTCGTCAACTAATCCTGTTGCGTATGCTGATTTTGGCATCCCATAAACAACGCTTGTATTTGCCGATTCAGCAATAGCAATGACATTTCCTTTCTTTTTCAAAGCCTGTAATCCTTTTGTTCCATCTGATCCCATACCTGTCATAATGACAGCTATTTTATCAAAATCATTATATTGACTGTTATCTTCAAACATAACATCTACTGAAGGTCTATGCCCTCCTCGTGGTGGCTCTGTCTTATCTAATTCAATATGATAGGACATTCCTACCTTGCGAATACGCATATGAAAATCTCCTGGAGCAATATAAGCAACACCTTCTTGCAATAGATCACCTTGCTCAGCTTCTTTTACAGTGATTTTTGACAAGTGATCTAATCGGCTTGCCAAAGATTTTGTAAAACCTGCTGGCATATGCTGCACAATCAATATAGGTGCTGGGATATTCTGGGGTAAGCGCGTAATCACTTCTTGCAATGCTCTAGGTCCTCCAGTAGAAGTACCTATCAGAATCATTTTCTTAGAATGCAAGTTCCAATTTACTTTTGGATTTTTATGATCTTCTTTTAAAGGATGATCTTTATCTTGAATGCTATCTTTAGAAAGAGTCGATACTTTTTCTATTGGATTTTTTGGCGTAGTTGTCTTTTTCTTAACCACATGTTCTGCATATCGTAATTTCGATACATGTACGGTCGCCGCATTTTCGACAATTCGTATAACATCATTTTGAATCTTATCTAAATCTAGCGAAATCGATCCACTTGGCTTTGCAATAAAATCGACTGCGCCGCTTGCCATTGCTTCTAAAGTGATCTTGGCGCCAATTTTTGTTGTGCTTGATAGCATAACGACAGGAACTGGACATTCCCTCATAATTACTTTTAATGCTTCGAGACCATTCATCTCTGGCATTTCCACATCCATTGTTACAACATCTGGTTTAAGCATGTGAATTTTCTTAATCGCATCTTTTCCATTCCGTGCTGTACCCACAACTTGAATATTTGGATGATCCGCGAAAAAATCAGAAATCATTTTCCTCATGAATGCTGAATCATCCACTATTAACAGTTTTTTTGGTTGATTTATAGACAACTAATCACTTCCTTTCGAAAAAATACTTCTTAACTTTGAAATAAACTTATTCGATGGATTTGGTACAACCACTTCTTGAATATTCCCTTTCATATATCTATAAGTTATTTCTTTTAACGTCTTTGTAATGGGAGCATTCGGATATAATACAGAAAAAGGTACTTGCCTTTTTACCGCTTGACGAACTAACTTATCTTCAGGAAGAGAGCCTAAAATAGTCACATCTTTCGATAGAAAGCGCGACATCGTTTGCTTCAATCTATTCAATGTATCGGTGCCTTCTTCCCTTGTTAAAACCCTATTACAAAGTAAATAAAAATTTTTTTCTCTATCTTTGTAATGGATATATTTCATCATGGAATAAGCATCCGTTATGGATGTTGGCTCAGTTGTTGCAACAACGATAATATCATCAACAGCAACTAATAGATCGAGTGACCAATTGGTAGCACCTGCTCCCATATCGAATAAAATGTAATCGTATGTAGTTTGTAAGCTTTCAAATGCTGCGATCAAGCGATCAAACATTAATTCTGTCCATTCTAACAATCCTGCAAGTCCTGTACCACCTGAAATATAATGCAAACCATTAGATCCTTCAAAAATGACTTGTTCTAATGATGCTTCTCCTTGCAAATAATCTTTTAAACTATTCCGTGATCCTTTACCTAATAGAATGTGAATATTGCCCATTCCAATATCCATATCGACAATAATTACCTTTTTATCATAGGTAGCTAAAATATTCGAAAAATTTGTTGTAAAATTGCTTTTTCCGACCCCACCTTTTCCACTAACTACAGCGATTGATTTTCCAAGACCTTTTTGTTGCATTTTCATTCTTAATGATTCAGCCTGATCTCTCATTTGTTATCTCCCTGAAAAAGTAATTCTATAACATTCTTCATAGAAGCTTCCTCAATATCTTCTGGTACTTCCTGACCATCCGTATAGTAAGCAAGTCCCTTCTTATATTTAACCATTAAATTGATCATTGAGCCAATAGTATTTGTTTCATCTACCTTCGTAAATATTAATTTTTCCACTGAAAACGCTAAAAATTGTTCGATAATCGTTGCCATATCACGTTCTTTTGCTGTCATAGATAAAACCAAGTAATTTTCAACATTATTTTCAACGTCAATTAATTGTTGCAAATCTTTTATATATTTTATTTCTTTATAATTTCGTCCAGCTGTATCGATAAAAATTAAATCCAGTCGCTCAAATTTTAATAGAGCCCTTTCATAATCTTCTTTGTCGTATACAATTTCTACTGGTGCTTGTAACAGATTTGCATAAGTTTTGAGTTGTTCAATTGCAGCGATCCGATACGTATCTGTGGTGATAAAACCTATTTTCTTTTTCTTTTTCAAGACGGCATGCGCTGCCATTTTTGCAATGGTAGTCGTTTTACCAACGCCGGTTGGTCCTAATACATTAATATATTTCTTTTCATATGAAATACCACCAAAAGGTAGTCCTTCCAGCAAATGAGCGAGTTGTTTTTGGGCTAACGCTTGTACTTCCTGCGGTGTTAGATTAGCCTTACTGTTTTTCACAATTGTAAAGAGCTCATCACTTATTTGTGTGATGAGCTGGGGATTGATCTCCTGATGCTCTAATTGCTTAATAACAGTTGATAGTTCATCTGGATATTGTATGCTAGCAGATTGACTTTGCATTGATTTCATCAATTTCTTTAAATCTGCTAGCTCTTGTTTGATCACTTTTGACGAATCTTCTGAAACTTGTGACTCGAACATCGCTGATTGCTGTACGGTCTTTGAAGAAAACGCCGGTTCTTTTATATCTGCCCGTTCAATTCCTGCTATTACCTCAAAGCTTTTCTTTTTGAACATGCCTAAAAAGCCTTTAGAATATACAACTTTTGAGCTTGTGATAATCGCATCATCACCTAAATCTGCTTGAACTTTTTTCATCGCAGCCGGCATGGATGATGCTGTGTATTTTTTCATCTTCATTCAACGTTCACCACCCCAACACTTTGAATCTCAATAGATGATTCTAATTCATTATACGAAAGAATCGGAATTTGTGGGAAGTATCTTTCTGTTAATTGTCTTAAATACATTCGAACAGCTGGTGAACATAAAATAACCGGTGACTGTTCAAATAATGCAATACGCTCTACCTCTTTTGCAATCGATTCTAAAATCTTCTGAGAATCATTCGGATCCATCGCTAAATAATTTCCGTGATCCGTTTGTTGAATACTATCAGCAATTATTTTTTCTACCTTTGCAGAGACAGTTAATACTTTCAACTCTGTTTGTCCACCAGCATATTGTGTCGTAATTTGACGTGCTAATGATTGACGAACATACTCAGTCAAAACATCAATATCAGAAGTTAGTTTCGAATAGTCCGCTAATGTTTCAAAAATAACCGTTAAGTTTCGAACGGAAACATTTTCTTTCAGCAATTTTGCCAATACTTTTTGAATTTCACCAATTGATAATGGGGTTGGTGTCAATTCTTCCACTAATATTGGTGCCGTTTCTTTTAAGTGATCGATTAGCTGTTTTGTTTCTTGACGACCTAATAGTTCAGATGCATTTGCACGAATAATTTCTGTTAAATGAGTCGAAACAACGCTTGGTGGGTCGACAACTGTATATCCGAGCATCTCTGCTTCTTCTTTTACTTGCTCAGTAATCCATTTTGCTGGTAAACCGAAAGATGGTTCTACAGTATCAATACCTTCTATTGAATCATCATCACCTGGGCTCATTGCTAAATAATGATCAAGTAATAATTCACCATGTGCTAACTCATTTCCCTTAATCTTAATACGATATTCATTTGGTTGTAATTGAATATTATCTCGAATTCGAACAACAGGTATCACAATCCCCAATTCGAGTGCCAGCTGACGGCGTATCATCACGACACGATCCAGCAGGTCCCCACCTTGTGTTGCATCTACTAATGGAATTAATCCGTAACCAAATTCAAATTCGATTGGATCCACATTCAGTAAATTGACAACATTTTCTGGGCTTTTCAAATTATCAGTTGTTTCAACCTCTTCTATTTGTTCAAGTTCTTCTAAATCCTCTTTTGCTGCATGGCTCATACGATATGCCACAATTGCCAATATTGCGGCGATTGGAACTGTATATATAAACTTGATAGGTGTTACAACTCCAAGTATGAATACTGTTCCTGCCGCTATGTAAATTAACATTGGATTCGCAAATAGCTGACTCGTAATGTCTGTACTTAAATTTCCATCAGATGCAGCTCGTGTTACAACAATACCTGTAGCAGTCGAAATAAGTAACGCCGGGATTTGCGATACAAGACCATCCCCAACCGTCAATGTAGTAAACAAATGAACTGCATCAGAGAAATCCATATCCATTTGCACGATACCAATGATTAAACCAACGATTAAGTTAATCACCACAATAATCATTGCGGCAATCGCATCACCTTTTACGAACTTCGTAGCACCATCCATTGAACCATAGAAATCGGCTTCGTTGCTCACCTTTTCACGGCGAAGTCTCGCGTCAGATTCGGAAATTAGGCCTGCGTTCAAATCAGCATCAATCGCCATTTGTTTTCCGGGCATTGCATCCAAAGTAAAACGTGCGGCTACTTCTGAAACCCGCTCTGCCCCTTTTGTAATGACAATAAATTGGATAATCACTAAAATAACGAATACGACTAGACCGACGAGTACATTACCCCCTA
This sequence comes from Rummeliibacillus sp. SL167, assembly GCF_007896505.1. NCBI lineage: Bacteria > Bacillati > Bacillota > Bacilli > Caryophanales > Caryophanaceae > Rummeliibacillus > Rummeliibacillus sp. SL167. Next base: position 1,735,527 of record NZ_VCBM01000001.1, read on the forward strand.
CTACGAAGGTACCGAAAGTTTCTACAACATTCCCTGCATCTCCACCAGTTAAAATCGCTCGAGTAGTCGAGACATTCAAACCTAAACGGAATAATGTTAATATTAATAATAGGGACGGGAAAATTGAAAATTCTAGTGCTTCTTTCATATTCATCGCTGTTAACAATACAAGTAATGCTAGCGTAATATTGATAATGATTAAAAAGCTTAACAACCATGGTGGTAAAGGGATGATAAGCATTGCAACAACCATAATTACCGCAGCCAATACTCCTATGTCGCGAAATTTCATGTTTGTCCCTCCCGAATTAAATCTTTATATTTTTCTTTTAACACGATATACATATGCTAAAACCTCAGCTACAGCTTTAAAAAATTCATCTGGGATACGTTGTCCAATTTCGACTTGATCGTACATAGCACGAGCTAAAGGCCGATTTTCCACCATTACCACATCGTTTTCTTTTGCAATCAGCTTAATCTTTTGAGCGATGAAATCTGTCCCTTTAGCGACTACTTTTGGGGCATCCATTGTTTCTTCATCATATTTTAAAGCAATAGCGTAGTGAGTTGGGTTTGTAATAACAACATCAGCTTGTGGGACTTCTTGCATCATACGACGCATCGCCATTTCACGTTGACGTTGTTTGATTTTAGACTTGATGAGAGGATCACCCTCGGTATTCTTATATTCATCTTTAATATCTTGTTTAGACATTTTTAAGTTCTTTTCATATTCGAATTTTTGGTAGAAATAATCGAGAACAGCGATGAATAAAAGAACGATAGATGCTGCAATCCCCATTAATACAGTAAGCTTTGAAACCGTTATGAGCGCTGCCCATGGTGACTTAAATGATAAACTTAAGACATTGCTAATGTTTATCCATAAAATCATTGTCGTTACTGTACCAATTAATGAAATTTTTAATACAGACTTTAGTAATTCTATCAAAGCTCTAGTAGAAAATAATCTCTTAATTCCTTTGACTGGATCAAGCTTTGTTAAATCAAATTTTAACGGTTCTGTTGTAAATAAAAGACCAAATTGCAGAAAGTTTCCTATAACCCCTGCAATAACTGCAATAGCCATGATCGGCAATACGATAACAGCCATTTCAGATAGAACTTCTTTGTAAACTTTTACGACTAACTCTATAGATAATGTATCAACTCTCATATATTTTGAGAAAGTTTGACTAAAAAAAGACATGATTCCATCACGCATAAAAGATGCTGCTATCAATAAAAAAAGAAATACCGATAATAATACAAGTGCACTTGTTACATCTTGACTCTTTAATATTTGACCTTTTTTACGAGCATCTTGACGTTTCTTAGGTGTGGCTTTTTCTGTTTTCTCTCCTGCAAAAAATTGCAGGTCCAACTGAAGCAATTGCATCTTATCCACCACCTAAAAGAGCCATAAAATCTCGCATACTAATCATCATAAAATTGAATAGCTTTTCCATTACTGCAACCATCACACCTAACATAACGATCAGTACGATAAAACTTACACCGATTTTAACGGGAAAACCAACAACAAATATGTTTAATTGCGGCACTGTTCGTGCTGTAATACCTAAAGCAATATCAACTAAAAATAATGTTGCTACTATCGGAACTGACATTTGAAAAGCAATGCCAAAAAGTGTACCAAATGTTTTTAGCACAAATTGTGGTAAATCACCAGATCTGAATGCCGGCCACACATGATCCATTGGAATATACTGATAACTATAAAAAATTCCATCTAAGATTAAATGATGACCATCCGTTCCTAACAATACAAGAAGAGCTAAAATATTAAAAAATTGGCCTAACAATGGGCTTTGTGCGCCTGTTTGTGGATCAATTACATTGGCAATAGCAAATCCCATCTGGAAATCAACAAATCCTCCTGCAATTTGAATAGCCGCCATAATCATATAAGCAATAAGTCCTATTGAAAGACCAACAACGGCCTCCTTCATGATTAACAATATGTATTCTCCATTAACTTCAAATGGTTTTACATCCATCGTATAATACATCATCCAAGACAAGACTACTGCAAGCGTAATTCTTACTTTGGTTGGAATCGTTTTATAAGAAAAAAATGGAACCGTTATAAAAAAAGCAGAAATTCTTACGAGAATCAGAAGAAAGACGGTTGTTTTCGGAACTAATTCTTCCATTCTATCACCCTATAAAACGTCCTAAATTTTCAAATATATCTTTTGTGTAGGAAGTCATTTTGGTAAGCATCCAGGGACCGAAAAAGATAATAGCAACAAGTACTGCAATAATTTTGGGTACAAAAGCAAGTGTCTGCTCTTGAATTTGAGTAGTTGCTTGAAAAATACTGACTAAAAGACCAACAACTAATGCAACAAGTAATAACGGACCTGATACAAGTAATATTACTTTTATCGCTTCTTCTGCGATTTTAATGACCGTTTCTGCTGTCATGTTTTTTCATCCCCTAAAAACTTTCTAATAGTGACTTCACTACAAGATACCAACCATCCACCAAAATAAATAATAATATCTTGAATGGCAATGAAATCATTACTGGTGGTAGCATCATCATCCCCATCGACATAAGAACACTTGCTACAATCATATCAATTACTAAGAACGGTATAAATATCATAAAACCCATTTGAAACGCCGTTTTCAACTCACTTATCGCAAATGCTGGAACCATTGTTGTAAGTGGAATATCTTTAATAGTTTTGGGACGTTCTTTTGCTCCAGAATATTTTAAAAATAAGTCTAAATCTTTTTGTCTTGTATGCTTGCTCATAAATTCTTTGAAAGGTTCACTTGCCTTTGAGTAAGCTTCATCCAATGTGATTTTTTCGTCGAATAATGGTTGCAACGCGTTCTTGTTTACATCTTGAAAAGTGGGTGCCATGATGAAAAATGTCAAAAATAATGCTAAACCAACAATTACTTGGTTTGGTGGCATTTGTTGTGTTGCCAATGCTGTCCGTACAAAAGATAAAACGATAACGATTCGTGTAAAACACGTCATTAAGATCAAAATGCTTGGTGCTAACGATAAAACGGTCAGCAACAGCATCAATTTAACAGATGCAGAAACATTTGCTGGATTGCTATTGGAGAAGTAATTAACAAAATCACTCATTCATTTTCCCGCTCCTTCTGCTTCCAGTCTTCTAATTCTTTCTGGCGATCCTGTTGGATTTCTGATAACCGCTTTTGAAGTTCTTGATTAAAGCCTTCATTTGATAAATCTGCATCCTTTTCAGCGTGTCTTCCCTTCCACTTCGAAATCATTTCGGCAACGTAAGGTACTTGTGCTGTCAACTCTTGTTTATCATTATATAAATCTAACAATCGCTCTTTTTCTTCCTTGTCGGTAATTTCTTTTAAAATATTTACATCATCACCTACACCAACTAAATACAACGATTCTCCTATTTTAAGAAGTTGCACTGATTTTTGCTGACCAAGAGATATACCACCTAAATTTTGCATTAACTGACTTTGTTGATATTTGTTGTTGCGACTATTAACGAATTTAAGAACACCATAAAGCAAGGCAATCACAAAAATCAGCGCTAATACCATTTTTACGTAATCCCATACAGAAAAGCCAACAGCTGTCGACCGATCTTTTTGATCGACAGCTGACGTTGAATCATTTTTGCATGCATCTGGATTTTTGTAGCAATCATTTACAGAATCATTAGAATCTGCATAGACGACCGTATCAGTTTGAAATGGTTGACTAGAAAAAATGATCAAAAAGGATGCACACAATATCAGTTTCAAAAATGTTCTGTAAAGCATTCTATTAACCTAACGCTTTTTGGATGGCTTCAATTACTCTATCAGCTTGGAATGGTTTTACAATAAAGTCTTTTGCACCGGCTTGAATAGCATCGATAACCATAGCTTGTTGCCCCATTGCTGAACACATGATAATAATGGCATTAGCATCTTGTTGTTTAATAGCTTTTAATGCTGCAATACCATCCATTTCTGGCATTGTGATATCCATTGTCACTAAATCTGGTTTCAACTCTCCATATTTCTCCACTGCTTGTGCTCCGTCACTAGCCTCTCCAACAACTTCAAAGCCATTTTTAGTTAAAATGTCTTTGATCATCATGCGCATAAAAGCTGCATCGTCTACAATTAAAATACGTTTTGCCATGCTTAACTCCTCCAATGAATAACTATTTAAGATTATTAAGTCGATCCGCTTTACTTAAGATATCTGTAATACGAACACCAAAGTTTTCATCGATTACAACAACCTCACCTTTTGCTACTAGCCTACTATTGACTAGAATATCTACTGGCTCACCAGCTAATTTATCTAATTCAATAATTGAACCACTCGCTAGCTCTAAAATTTCTTGAACGGAACGCTTCGTACGTCCTAATTCAACAGTAACTTGTAGTGGTATGTCAAGTAGCATATTTAAATTTCTAGCTTCTGCTTGTTTTAAATTAGTATTTTCAAAGCTTGCAAACTGCGCTTGTTGCACATTCACAGGTTGTTGCGGTGCTTGATGCTGCATTGTATATGGTTGTTCATACATTGGTTGCGCAGGTTGTTGTCTTGCCGCTATTGTTTCTTCCTGAATTGGCGCTTGTGCTGGCGCCGCAGAAGGCTGAGCTTGCTGTTGTACTGGTGGCTTTTTCCCTTCTGGGGCCGCAGTCGCTGTAACAGCCGCTTCCTCTTGTCCAGGATTCATTAATTGTTTCACTAAAGATTTACTAAATTCTAAAGGTAACAATTGCATGATGTTTGAATCGATTAAATCACCAATCTTCAATCGGAATGACACTTTTACCAGTAATTTATCTGAAGGGATATTGTCGGTTCCCTCATTTTTGGAAATATTCATCAAGTCGATTGTTGGTGGAGAGATATCCACTTTCTTATTAAAGATTGTTGACATAGACGTAGCGGCTGATCCCATCATTTGATTCATCGCTTCTTGAACAGCACTCAAATGAATTTCACCTAAATCTTCTGAAGGTGTATGTCCATCTCCGCCTAACATTAAATCTGCGATAATCGCTGCATCAGATTGCTTGATAACAAGCAGATTCGTTCCCATTAATCCGGTAGTATATTCAACTTGAATAGCGACATAAGGATGTGGAAATTCTTCTTCCAAATGATCACGGTTAATCATACTAATTGTAGGCGTTGTAATTTCAACTTTTTGCCCTAATAATGAAGACAATGCAGTGGCAGAACTTCCAAAGGAAATATTTCCAATCTCTCCAAGTGCATCTTGAGACATTGTATCCAAATAATCATTTACATTATATTTTTCCTGAGAAGACGGTTCGTTATCTGTTTTATTGATAGATTCGCCTTTTAATAGGGCTTCAATTTCTTCTTGTGAGAGCATATCATCACTCATCATCGTCTCCTCCTTTCAAAGACTCTATTACTTGCACAGCCATCCTAGTTTTTAGCTTACCTGGTTGGACTGTAAACTTAGGAATACCTCCTACATTTAACACCAGTGGTTGACTAATTTTTTGATCTAACTGAATGACATCACCAAATTGCAACATGAGAAAATCTTCAATGCTTATTTCAGTAGTTCCTAGTTCAGCAATAACCTCCAATTCAGATTGCTTCACACGTCTTTCGATAATAGCCGTTTGCTCTGGTGACAGTTCTTTTTTGTTTGATTGCATCCAGTAGCGAACAGACAAGTTCGGGACGATTGGCTCTAGTACAACATGAGGGATACAAATGTTAATCATACCGCTTGTCTCACCTATAATCGAGTTAAACGAAATAACAACGACTGTTTCATTCGGTGAAATCATTTGTAAAAACTGCGGATTTACTTCTAGTTCCGTCAATATTGGATCTATATCCGCAATATTGACCCAAGCCTCTCGTAAATTATCAAAAGAACGTTCAAATAGGTTTGTCATAATCTTCGTTTCAATTTCCGTTAGATTGTCAACGTTGCTATGACTGGCTCCCGTTCCTCCCATCAACCTGTCTAACATAGAATACGCAATATTAGGGTTGATTTCCATTAAGATATTACCATCTAAAGGAGGGACTTCAAATACATTGATCAAAGTCATATTCGGAATCGAACGAATAAACTCTTCAAATGGTATTTGATCGACTGATGCGACTGTAATTTGCACATATGTTCTTAGCTGGGCCGAGAAAAAAGTTGTGAGTAAACGTGCAAAGTTTTCGTGTATTCGGGTTAAACTGCGAATCTGATCTTTTGAGAAGCGAAGAGCACGTTTGAAGTCATAGACTTTGACCTTTTTTGCCTCCTCATCTTTCTTAATATCATCCGCCGTCATTTCCCCTGTTGATAATGCAGATAAAAGCGCATCAATCTCGGATTGTGATAACACATCTCCTGCCATTTTCCCACCTCCATTACGATTCTAATTATGTCTTACTGAATGATGTACGAAGTAAAATATACTTGTTGTACTTCACCATCTTGCATTAAATCATTGATTTTCGTCTTTAATGTATTTCTAAGCATCTCTTTCCCTGACTTGCTTTCTAAATCTTTTTTCGTCATCTCTGACAATTCCTCGATCAAGATACTTTTTACTTGGAAATCACGTTTTGTCAATTCCTCTGCTGCATCTTTACTTGTTGTCTGGATTTTAAGAGCTATTTTTATATAATTATCATCAGCGATATTCGTTGTAATTTCCTCCACATCAACTGAAGATTCAACGATATCATCAATGTTTTGCACTTCAGTTGCTGAACCCTTATTCAATTGGGTAACAACAACTACTGCTACAACACCTATAAGTGTAATAGAAACTAAAATGATCAACATAATGGTTAATAATTTGTTATTCTTCATCTTCTTCACCTCTCAAGTACGGGTTTGATAGGAGTTGTACACTACGATAAAATTCGATTATTTTTTTTTGAACTTCATCCTTCGTTTCTAACACAACATATTTTCGCCCGGTCGTTAACGTGATTGTCGTATCAGGAAACTCCTCGACCGATTCTATGTATAAAGCATTTAATGAGAACGGTTTTTTATTTAGTTTCGTCAGTGCAATCATAGGATGTAAGGGCCGGGTGTAAAAAGAGCCGGCCCAGCCCCCTTCCTTTATCAATAATTTAAAGACCCAATCATTATCGTTTTAGATTTACTAATTCTTGAAGAATCTCATCAGAAGTTGTAATAATACGTGAGTTAGCTTGGAAACCACGTTGTGCAATAATCATTTCAGTAAATTCTTCGGATAAATCAACATTGGACATTTCAAGAGCACCAGAGATGATTGCACCACGACCTTCTTCTGTTGGATTTCCCATTATGGGTTCTCCTGAGTTATTGGACGGTTGGAAATAGTTTCCTCCTACCTTTGTTAACCCACCTGGATTTGCAAAACGTGCAATTTGGATTTTTCCTGCTACTACATTCTCATTATCCTGTACATAGGAAACTGTACCATCTTGACCGATCGTTAACCGTGTTGCAGTAGTTGGTATTGTAAATTCTTGGTCTGTCACAACTTTTTTACCATCACCAGATACTAATGTACCATTATTATCTATATAAAAATTTCCAGCACGTGTATAATAATTATTTGTTCCATCTGATACAACAAAATAGCCATCCCCCTCGATTGCGCAATCTAACACTCGATAAGTAGTTTGGCGAGCTGTTTCATCCGGTATCGTATCTATAGTTGCCAATTGTGATCCAAGACCAATTTGTTTAGGGTTTACTCCACCTAGAGTACCATTAGGTGCTGTGGCCCCTTGTGTTGTTTGTGAGATTAAATCTTTAAAAATAACGCGACCTTTTTTGAAGCCATAAGTGTTAACGTTAGCAATATTATTCCCAATGACATCTAATTTTGTTTGGAAATTTCGAAGTCCGCTGACTCCTGAAAACATCGAACGTAGCATAATTATTTTCCCCTTTCGATTTAAACTGTATTACCTCTATCATTCAGTAATACATAGGCCCCCTTTAAAAGGTCCTGCCTATTCTAGCACGATTGTGCCATCAATATTGGTAAATAGTTGATCTTGTGCTTCTTGACGATTCATAGCGGTTATGACTGTTGCATTTTTGGCACTTACGATAAGCGCGGCATTGTTTGTTAAAACTAAAGAATCGTTGACACCTTTTGATTTTGCTTCAAACACTTTGTTTGTGATTTTTTCCCATTGCTTATCATCAATCGCTATATTACGTTCTTGCAAGCGATTTGAAGCATGTTTGCTCACTTTTAACTGTTTTGCTTCTTCAGATTCTAATATGTTTTGAAACGATTGCTTCACAGATTGTTTGTCATTAGAAACATTCGATGTCAATCGTGTTTGTATGTGATACGGCTGCTGAATATATTTTATATTCATCACTCATTCATCCCCTTTATATTGAGATAGAGGACAGTTGATCTACTTGAACTTCTTTGCCATTCGCTAGTACTAAAACGACACTGCCATCCGCAGCTTTTTTTACTGATTTTACAGAATCAGTCGTTTCTTCTGAAGCATCCTCTTCTTTATAAGATACATTTTTTCCAATAAGCATACTTGCTTCGACCAATGAATTAGATGTGTTCCCTTCAGAAGAACTATTTACTCCAGATATATTTGCAGGTTCTAATTCTTTACCATCTGCAAGCGTAATTTTAACATTATCGCCTGTGAATGTAATTTTACTGACAATTCCTGTACCTGAATTAATAATTGGATCTCCTTTTTCATCTTTCTTGTCCGTTAATTCATGCCACGTAACTTCTTTTCCGATAAAATCATTGTATTGCATGAGTTGGGATTGCTGAGCAATTTCTGATAATGAGTCAATCGATTTCGCCACATTTTGCATTTGCTCTAATGATGAAAATTGAGCCATTTGAGAAATGAATTCTTTATCATCCATTGGACTTGTCGGATCTTGATTTTGTAACTGTGCGACAAGTAACTTCAAAAAGGCATCTTTATCTAACGAACTATTCCCTGTTTCTTTTGTCGTCTTGTTATTTTTCAAATAATAATCAGAAGGGATCTCATTTGTAACAGTTGTATCAGCCATTCTTTAAACCTCCAAATCCATTAAAATATCGTTAAAGCTTACTTTTTCATCATCATCATCTTTTTGTTCTTTGTGCTGTTCTTGGGATTGTTGCTTAAATGAATGCTGGAATGATTGTTGATGATCTCTTTCATTTCGGTTTGTTTCTGTTAATGCCTGTGAAACATCAATACGATCTAATTGGATATTCTGATTCACGAGACCCTGCTTTAATTGCTGTAATTGGCTTTCCAGCATTTGTTTACCAACGGCTGTAGAAGCTAAAAAGCGCGCTGTCATCACACCATCTTTTTGCATAAGTTCTACTCGAATAGAACCTAAATTTTCTGGATACAATTTAATAAGCAATTTTGTACCTGCAGCATTATTGGAGAATTGACTACGATTCATAATGGCTTGGAATTCCTTTACAAAGGCTTCTCCCTGTGCTGCCTTGTTTGCCGGCAATGTTAGCGTAACAGTTGTCGTTGAAGTCTTCACAGTGGATGATAGTGTGCTTACATTGTCATTGCCGTTTGAATCTACCAATTTAACAGTTAGTGTCTGAGAGTCATTTAACTTTGCAAAGGGTAAATCTGTTTTTGTATTTTGTGCTTGAATACTTTCTGCCTTTGTTGAAAGTGTCGATAATAATTCTTTTACTTGAAATGTTTGATACTCTTGTTTTAACAATAAATCTGTTTTAGGAGCAACCACTTCAATTACTTTTAACACTTGAAGTAATTGTGATGCTTGATCTTTCGAAATTTTTGAAGTTGTGTCACCTTTAATAGCTGCGAATAGATTTTGTACAAAAGCTACTGCATTTTGACCAATGTTTTCAAGCATTTTCCAAACATCATCAGTACTTGCTTTTTTACCGGTCAGCTGTTGTATCGTATTTTGCAAATCTTCTTTGTTAATACCCAGCTTTTCCAATAAATTATCCAATGATAACTTTCCTGAAAGATCATCCTCGTCTAACGCTAGTCCAGTTGCAGCATTTAAATCCTGCAACGTAGAAGCATTCATAATTGCCAGTAAATCCTCGATAGAAATGTCAGAATCCTTCTTTTGCGCATCTGCAAGTTTTGAAACTGTCCCTAACAATCCCTCTAAGCCACTTGTCAAATCAAATGTATATTGGCTAACTTTTTTGCTATCTGAAGCTTCTTCCTTAGTATCTTCCACTTTCTTCGATTCATCTTCTTGTACCGTTTTTGCGCTATCTGTAGAAGTTGTTTCTACTTTTTTTTGTGAAGAAACTTCATTTGAATCTTTTGGCACATTCTCCGACTTCACATTGTTCTGAGAATCAGAAGAATTTGCTGTAGTTAGTAAATCAGAAAATTTTTGTTTACTTGATGTTTTTTGAACTTTTGTTGGTTCAGCCTTCACAGTTTTTGAAAAATCTAACGATTCTACATTCATGTTTTCACCTCCTTTCAAAATCTGTAGTATTATTGATTTTTAGCCAATAGCTCTGTATAGTGTGCGGCTTTATCTGAAGGCATTTTTTCTAGAATTGCCGCTAGAGTAGCTGGTTTTAAACTTGCGAGAATTTTTACTGCTTCAGCATCCTTTAGATTTGTTATGGCCGGTGCAGCTGCTTTTGGCGCCATTTTTTCATAGGTTGTAACAAGATCATTAAACTTCGTCTTTACTGTGTTGTTGCCCTTTTCAAGTTTCTTGATTTGTATTTCTAAGCGATGTTTTTCAATTGCCATTTTTGACTTTTCACTTTTGGAATCTTCCACTTCTCCTTGCAACTTAGCAATTTCCGCTTCCTTTTCTTGAACTTGGGCTTTCAGATCAGCAATCTGTTTTTCGTTATTGGTGTTCAATTTTTTTGTATCTTTCGCTTTTTCATCTGTTGAAGAAGATCCAGTTATTTCTTTCACTTTTTCAAATACATTTGTACCTGTAACTTCTGCAGCTATTAGGAGAATAGCTGATACAAAGAGTAAAGGTATGATCACCCAGAAGAATAGTTTTTGAATGATTCCCGGCTTTTTTTTCTCTTCAACCTCTTCAACTGGTGATTTTTGTTTACTTACTTTTTTTCTAGGAGTCGTTGCCATATGATCACCTGATTTCCTTGTTGTAATATGCAATGGATGAAAGCTCGTCTAGCTCAATCATTTCAAGACGCTCTTGCTCTTTGTGATAAGTTTGATAATCTTTTTCTTTCATCTTTTCATATTTACGGCATTCTAATGATTTTTCTATTAATTTATCTTTATGCCACTCCATTTTGGAGCGTGCTTGGATAACTTTTTGCTGTGTTTCATCAATTGATTTTTCAACACTGTTTAAAAAACTTGAATAATGATGAATTTCATTAATTGTTGCACCTTTTGCTAACTTTTTTTCTTGAAAATTGATCAGATCTTCTTTCTTCTTAAGAAGGTTATATAATCTTGTAGCTATATCCTCAAATGACTTCGTGGCATCTTTATAGGCAATTTCGGTTTGGTCCTTTTCTTGCTGTTTAACAATCATTACTTGATCAAAGCGATATTTGTAAGTCTGCATCTAATTCGCACCGCCATTCGATAATTTCACTAATTCTGCAACGCTATCTTCCATACTAATGTTTTCCTTATATCCTTGCTTTAAATAGGATGTAATCAATGGTTCATAATAAATAGCTTCATCAATTTCTTTTGAAGTACCCTTTTTATAGGCTCCGATATTAATCAGATCTTCTGACTTATCATAGGTATAGTAGAGTTCCCTCAAATGTTCTGCTGCTTTTACATGTTCAGGCGTTGCAATGTGATTCATCAGCCTACTAACACTCTTTAAAACATTTATCGCTGGATAATGCCCTTTGTTTGCTAATGTCCTGTCTAAAACAATATGTCCATCCAGAATCCCTCGCACTGTATCAGCAATTGGTTCATTCATATCATCACCATCTACAAGAACTGTATAGAATGCTGTAATAGAACCTTTTTCATTGGTCCCTGTTCGTTCTAAAAGCTTTGGTAGTAAGCCAAAAACGGATGGCGTATATCCTTTTTGGGCGGGCGGTTCACCTGTTGCTAATCCAATTTCGCGCTGAGCCATGGCAACCCTCGTAACCGAGTCCATCATCAACATGACATCTAGTCCACGATTACGAAAATACTCCGCTATAGCGGTTGCAGTAAAAGCACCTTTTATACGCATTAGCGCTGGCTGATCAGAAGTAGCAGCAACGACAATCGACCGTTTTAGTCCTTCTTCACCTAAGTCACGCTCGATAAATTCTCGTACTTCACGACCACGTTCACCAACTAGTGCAATGACGTTCAAATCAGCAGCAGTATTTCTGGCAATCATTCCAAGAAGTGTTGATTTTCCAACACCAGAACCAGCAAAAATACCTACACGCTGGCCTTTTCCAACGGTTAACATTCCATCGATTGCTTTTACACCAACTGCCAATGTTTCATTAATTGGCGGCCTTGTTAATGGGTTGGGTGGATCCTCTTCCGTTTGAACTGTTGTTAATCCTTTGGGTAAGCTACTACCATCAATTGGCAATCCCATTGAATCAAGTACTTTTCCAATAAGTTCAGGTCCTACTTTTACTTCTAATGGAATTCCTGTTCCTTCAACTAAACACCCTATTGAAATTTCCCGAAGAGATGTATAAGGCATTAATATAACAATTTCATCTTTAAACCCAACCACTTCGGCAAGAATTTCTTGATGACCATGTTTAACCGTATTGACATGAATCTTACAGACATCTCCAATCGAGCTATCGGGTCCTTGTGACTCAATCATTAAACCGACCACTTTCGTAACTCGTCCAAATTTTTTTAACGTTTGTATAGATGATATGTGCTCTAATAACTCTACAGCTTTCATTGTCCTCAATCCACGCCTTCCAAAATTTCTCCAAGTTTTAGTCTCAGCTCATTCAATTGTTGGTCAATGCTAACAATGATTCTCCCGTGATTTGTTTCAATATAACAATCCGTATCCCCGAGATCTTCATTGACAAAAATCATGAATGGGACACCTACAGGAAACATTCCGCTTAGTTCTTCACGATGTTCAGTTACTAGTTGATGGTATGCGGGCGAAACATATAATTTGATTTCTTTCATTTCCCTCGCTTCTTTTAAACCTCTTCGAACTACATCAATAAAGCGTTCATGATTTTCTTCTAAAGTCATCCCAAGAATTCTTTCAGCAGATCGAATCGCGATATCCAAAATAATGTTTTCTTGTTGTTGCAAATATTGCTCTGCATTTACTTTCGATTGAGCTATTGTATTATTGGCTATTCGAACGGATTCAGACATATTATCTTCCGCTTTTGAACGTCCATCTTCAAACCCTTGTTGAAAGCCTTCATCATATGCTTGTTTTTGCAGTTCCACTTTTTCTTGTTGCCATTTATTTTTGTCATCTGCCAGTGCTTGTTTTTCCAATAAACACTGTTGTTCAAATGCATCTTTTTGATTTTGAATTTCTTGCTGTGCTTCACTTAAAAGTTTATTTCGCTCTGCTAAAATATTCTCTGGAGTTATATCCTCTTCTACGTCATCTTGTGTAACAAATAATTCTTGTATTTCAATGGTGCGAAAATCTTTTGTAGAATGATTTGAATCATCGAATCGGAAAATCTTAGACAATGACGTCATCTCCTCCACCCCGAGCGATAATAATTTCACCTGCATCTTCTAATCGACGTGTAATGGCAACAATGCGAGATTGAGCTTCCTCTACATCTCTTAAGCGAACAGGTCCCATGATTTCCATTTCTTCTTTGAATGTTTCTGCCATACGTTGGGACATGTTTTTGAAAATGATTTCTTTTACTTCTTCGCTAGAAACCTTCAATGCAAGCAGTAAATCTTCGTTTTCGCAATCTCGAATAACACGTTGGATGGAACGATTGTCGAGTGTAGCAAGATCTTCGAAAACAAACATACGTTTTTTGATTTCTTCTGCAAGTTCTGGATCTTGAATTTCGAGTGCATCGAGAATGGTTTTCTCAGTTTGACGATCAACACCATTTAACACTTCAACAACAGCATCCACGCCACCAGTTTCTGTATAATCCTGAGTAACTGTTGATGATAATTTTCGTTCTAAAACCGATTCGATTTCGCTAATTACTTCTGGTGAAGTAGAATCCATTGTTGCAATTCGCTTAGCAATATCTGCCTGCACTTCCTGTGGTAAAGAAGATAAGATCACTCCTGCTTGTTGCGGTTCTAAGTAAGATAAGATTAAAGCGATCGTTTGTGGGTGCTCATTTTGGATAAAGTTAAATATTTGAGCAGGATCTGTGCGACGTGCAAAATCGAATGGCCTTACTTGTAAGGATGAAGTTAAACGATTGATAATGGCTTGTGCCTGATCATTGCCCAATGCTTTTTCTAGTACGGTTTTAGCATAGCCAATTCCGCCTTGTGAAATATAATCTTGCGCAAGCGCAATATTATGAAATTCCTCAATGATTTCTTCTTTAATTTCTGGTTCTACTTTTTTAACACTTGAAATCTCTAACGTAAGTTTTTCAATTTCTTCTTCATTTAGATGTTTATACACAGCAGCTGAAACTTCCGGTCCTAAAGAAATTAATAGGAGTGCTGCTTTTTGTTTTCCTGATAACTCTTTTTCTTTCTTAGCTACCACAGCTGATCCCTCCCATTAATCTTCTGAAATCCATGTTCTTAATAATTTAGCGAATTCTTCAGGTTTCTCTTTCGCCATTTTTTCAAGTTGTTTTCGCCGTAATGTTGCTTCGGTATCTTTTTCTTCAGAAATATCATCTACTTCTAAATCTTCTCCATCGTCTTCTTCATATTCCTCATCTTCATACTCTTGTCGTCTTTTCGAACGAATAATGAAGAATACTAATAAACCAATCACTACTAATAATATTCCGCCAATTACGTATACCCACCATGGAATGCCACTTTGTTGTGCTGTTGCCACTTGCGCTTTACCGTTTAATTTTTCAACAGCAACTGTCACTTTTTGATTAACCTGTGCATTGGATAACTGTCCAGCCTCGTTTTTATCAATGGAAGTACGAACGATTGAAGCTAACATACTTTTAATATTATCTTGCGTTGCTTGTGGTAAAGAAGTAGGATCTCCTGGTTTTGGCGGTTCTACCAATACTTGAATTCCAATATCACGAATTCTGTATGGACTTTCAGTAATTTTACGTTTAATACGATTTACTTCGTAATTTACAGTATCTTCTGTTTTTTCATAATCGCCATTGCCATTACCTGAAGATTGGTAATCTGTGAAATTATCGGTGTTTTGATCAGCTTCTGGTGTACCACCTGCCGCCGCTCCATTACCTGTGTAGGTTTCATTAATCTTTTGTGCACTTATTTGAATACCAGCCATATTTTCTTTATCTACTGGTTCAACCAAATTTTCTTCACGTTTTTCTTGCGTAAAATCAATATCAGTCGTTACTGTGACAGCCGCTTTACCAGCCCCCATTAACTGACCTAACATGGTTTGAACTTGGCGTTGAAGATCACGTTCAATTTGTCTTTTGATGGCCAATTGGTTGTTTGAATCTGTAGAAGAAACTCCACTGCCTGTTTCTGAGGCTGTTTGTGTATTTAAGTCGTAATATTCAAAGTATTGATTGGTAATCACAATATTTTCTGGTTTTAAATTGGGTACGCTTTTGGAAGCCAAATTATATAATGTTTTGATTTGTGATTCCGTAAACTGATAACCGGGTTCCGTATTCAATACGATTGATGCACTCGCTTCTTGCTGAGAATCGCTAACAAAGACGCCCTTTTCTGGCAGTGTAATCATGACTTTTGCGTCTTTGACACCTTTAACTTCTTTCATTAAATTTGCAAGTTCCGTTTGCATGGACGCTAATTTCAATACATTGAATTCGTTGTCTGTCATTCCAAACCCAGCATTTTGTGAGAAGAAGGAATAATCGATTTGGCCAGATTGAGGATATCCTTGAGAAGCTAAATCTACTTTTAAATTATCTACTTGGTCCTCCGGTACAGAAATAGCTGTTCCTCCGTTTGTTACTTGGTATTTAACTCCCTTTGAATCTAATTGTTCTTTAATTTGTCCAACTTCAGCAGCTGATAAGTCTGAATACAAAGGCGCATAAGTCACTCTCGTTGTAAAGTATGTAATAATTGAAGCAATAATTATTACGGCTATAATAGAACCGATGATTGTCCCTTTTTGCATTCTTGTTCGACTACCCCAAAACCCACTGAATTTGGTTTTGATATTCATTAGTCTTTCCTTCATTTTGAGCCTCCGGTTATAGTAAATGATTCATCGTGCCTGAAGTTACGATGTCATTCCTATTAAACTGTCATTCGCATTATTTCTTGGTAAGCCTCAATTACTTTATTACGAATTGATAATGCAGTATTTAATGTAATATTCGCTTTTTGAGCTGAAATCATTACATCATGAAGCTCAACATTATCCCCATTAACTAATTTATCAGTCATATTATCAGAAGCTACTTGACTATCATTAACAGTAGAAATAGCATTTTTTAAAATGGAGCCGAAACTTTCCTTATCATTTGACGGGATTGTTTGTGCCACAGTCTGTGTCATTGTAGGTTGAACTGGTTGTGGAATAGAAACTTGCGAAACTGCCAATTTCTTTCATCCTTCCTTCGTTAAAATTACTTACCGATTTCGAGTGCCTTTGATAACATTGATTTATTGGCATTAAATACTGTCACATTTGCTTCATAAGATCTTGTTGCTGAGATTAAGTTCACCATTTCTTTCAGTGGATCAACATTTGAAGTTTGTACATATCCATCTTTATTGGCATCTGGGTTTGTAGGATCATATACAAGTTTGTATGGTGTTGTCGTATCCTCATTTACGCTAGTAACCTTGACACCATTTCCTACACTTTCTTTTCCTGCTCCTCCCATCGCAACACTTAAATAATTAGAAAATGTATTTTCTTTTGGAGCCAGTGTTACAGTCTTTCTTGTATAGGGGACCCATTTACCATTAACCTTTTTAGCACGCGTTGTATCCACATTTGCCATATTAGATGATATGACATCCATACGTAGTCGCTGTGCAGTCAAGGCAGAGCCAGTGGTATCCATACTATGGAAAATCGACATCGCTAATTACCTCCTTTTGCAACGGTTAAGAGTGTATTTAACTTACTATTCTCTCGATCAATTAGAGCATTATAGTAGATTATATTTTCTGCTAAACTTGCTTGTTCTTTATCCATGTCTACGCCATTTCCATTTTCTCTATAACGTAAGTTAGAATAACTATATACACCTGGCGTTTTGGAATCAGTTTGAAAATCAATATGCTTATCATTCGTACGATATGCTTTTATGTATGAGTCTTGGGCATCTGATAACATTTTGCTAAAACTTACATCTTTTGCTTTGTAGTTTGGTGTATCGACATTCGCTATATTCTGCGCTATTGTTTTTTGTTTTACACTTGCATAGGATAATCCGTGTTCAATGTTGCTTATGGTACCTCCAAATAAACTCAAATCATTCACCTCAATTCGACTTTTTTTGTCAAATTCTCTTATATATCGCTACGTTATAATTGTAATAAATATGTTATAAAGTGTCTATTGTTAATAGCATATTTTTAATAGGAAAAAAAAACTATTTTTGTATAAGAAATAGTTTAGAACACCATCTTTTCCAATTCATTAATGCTACTTTTTGATTAGATGCATTTTTTATAGATTTTCCAAAACAGCTTAAAATCGCCGATATAACAGGCTTTTTCGCAAATTGTCCACATTTTCAATCCATAAAAGAAGCATTCATTTCTTTTAAGCTTAAAGCAATGACGAATTAACCATTAAAAATAATCTTTTATACTGACTACTTTACTACAACTAATACTCCAATTTAATCATAAAATTTAGTTATTGATGATGAAGATTTGCTTTTTTAAAATAAACTTCACTCAGCAGGTTGTTTTCTTCTCCTCCATGGAATACTAGTTGAAGCAACCATTTTTGATTTTCTCGCTTATCTCCTGTTTTTTTATGAATTAGACACTTTGTTAAATAAGGTATTCAACAAAAATCCTTTTGTCCCCACTGTGAAATTCAAGGTTCATTCGTCTTTAAAACATTCCTTTTTTGCGGATACTTATTCTAAAACGATGCAAAAACCACTTATACAATCTATTCAAGCCTAAATTTACTTATCTAAATCTATCCATAACTCTTTTACTTCTATCCCATTGGCTAAATGATGCAAGCTTGTTTATTGTTTCTATAAGTCGAACATTTAAGTTAAGATGAATAATATAATCTGCTAAATAGCTTAGACCATAAAAAGACGCGAATGCCGTTCAATAACATTCGCGTCTTTTGAAACTTGTAGATTCTTATCTAAAAAAACGATTGGATCTTCGCTTTGATGTTTAAAAAAGATGATTCATCTCTAATGGAGATTAGCGCATTTTAATTTCTGCTAAAGCATGTAAAAATTTGTTGTTCAATACTTTAATATAAGTACCTTTCATCCCTAATGAACGAGATTCGATCACGCCGGCTGACTCTAATTTACGTAATGCATTGACAATAACTGAGCGAGTAATCCCCACTCGATCTGCAATTTTAGATGCGACTAGTAAACCTTCAGAACCATCTAACTCTTCAAAAATATGTTCGATTGCTTCGAGTTCACTATATGATAATGAATTAATAGCCATTTGCACGACAGCTTTGCTACGAGCTTCTTGTTCAATTTCTTCAGCTTTTTCACGTAAAATTTCCATACCTACAACTGTTGCACCGTATTCAGCTAGGATTAGATCGTCATCTTCAAATTTACTTTCTAAACGTGCAAGTATTAATGTTCCTAGACGTTCTCCGCCCCCGTTGATAGGTACAATCGTCGTTAAACCGGATTTGAAGATTTCTTGGGCTTCTACTGGAAAAGCACTATGTTCATCGAAAACGTCTAAATTAGAAGCCGTTTCAGAGAAATCATATAAGTTATGAGTGTATTCTACTGGAAATTGGCGCTCTTCTAACATTTTCTTAAAACGTTCGTTTTCAATTTGTTGATTCACTGCAATTCCTAATAGTTTTCCTTTACGACTTACAATATATACATTACTTTCGATTACTTCACCAAGTTTTTCAGCCATTTCTTTGAAGTTAACTTGTTTACCTGCTGATGCTTGGAGCATCGAATTAATTTTTCTTGTTTTAGCTAATAAATTCATCTTTATTTAGCCTCCTGTAAATTCCTTAAATTATGCAATATTCAAAAGGTTATGAATTTTGTGCAATACTTTAGATTATAAACTATAAAATAAACTGTGACAAATCTTTGTTCTTGACAATCTCGTTAAGCTTTTCATCCACATAACTTTCAGTGATTTCAATACGGGCTGGCGAAATGTCAGCTGCTTCAAATGATAATTCTTCCAATAGGCGTTCTAGAATTGTATGCAAACGTCTTGCACCAATATTATCTGAATCTTGGTTCACATTCATTGCAATTTCTGCGATGCGTTCGATTGCTTCATCTGTAAATGCAATTTCAACACCTTCAGTGGCAAGTAATGCTTGATATTGAAGAATCAGCGAATGATCAGGCTCTTTTAAAATACGTACAAAATCTTCTTTTGTCAATTTTTCTAATTCAACACGAATTGGGAATCTCCCCTGCAATTCGGGGATTAAATCAGATGGTTTTGACATATGGAAAGCACCTGCTGCTATAAACAGCATAAAATCAGTTCTTACAAGTCCGTATTTTGTATTAACCGTTGATCCTTCAACGATTGGCAAAATATCACGTTGAACACCTTCACGGGATACATTTGCATTGCCTCCGTTAGCGCTATTACTTCTAGTTGCTATTTTATCGATTTCATCGATAAAGATAATGCCCGTTTCTTCTGCCCGTCGAATTGCTTCTTCAGACACTTCATCATTATCTATCAATTTGTTGGCTTCTTCAATTGTTAGTATACGTCTAGCATCTTTTACCTGTAGACGACGTTTTTTCTTTTTCGGCGGCATGATGTTGGAAAGCATGTCTCCCATATTTGTTCCACCCATATCCAAAGCACCTGGGAAAATACCCATCATATTCGTTTGTTGTTCTGTTACTTCGATGGTTACCCATTCATTTTCCAGCTTACCATCTTGCAATTTTTCAGCAATTTGTGAACGTTTTAAACGGACTTGCGAATCTTCTTCTGAATTTTCCTCAGAAGTATCGCTTTTCTGACCAAATAGAGCCTCAAATGGGTTTTGCGTAGATTGCTTTTTTTTCATGCTTGGTACTAATAATTTGACAATCTGATCATTTGCTAATCGTTCAGCCTGTTCTTTTACTTCTTCTTGTTTTTCTTCTTTTACCAAGCGATTCGAAATTTCCACTAAATCGCGTACCATTGATTCTACATCTCGCCCAACATATCCAACTTCTGTAAACTTTGTAGCCTCAACTTTAAGAAATGGTGCCTTCACAAGGCGAGCAATACGTCTAGCAATTTCAGTCTTACCAACACCAGTTGGACCGATCATCAAAATATTCTTTGGTATTACTTCGTTTCTCATCTCTTCTGAGAGTAATTGTCTACGATAACGGTTGCGCAAGGCTACAGCAACTGCACGCTTTGCTTCATTTTGACCTACAATATAACGATTCAAATACTCTAACATTTCTCTAGGGGTCTTTTGTTGTGTCATTCGTCCAGATCCTCCACGATAATATTATGATTTGTAAATACACAAATATCTGCTGCTATTTCTAAAGATGCTTTTGCAATTTCTTTTGCAGTCAACATATTACCCGTATATTGCTTTAATGCTCGCCCAGCGGACAATGCATAATTCCCACCAGAACCAATGGCCAAAATTCCGTCATCTGGTTCTATCACTTCTCCGGAACCAGATACTAACAGCAATGTTTCACTGTTCATCACAAGCAAAAGTGCCTCTAATTTTTGAAGCATCTTATCACCACGCCATTGTTTTGCAACTTCAACTGCAGCCCTTTGCAAGTTTCCATTATACTCCATCAGTCTACTTTCGAACATTTCAAACAATGTGAAAGCATCTGCCACAGAACCGGCAAATCCTGCTAATACTTTGCCGTTATACAAACGACGAACTTTTTTAGCTGTGTGTTTCATCACTACAGAATTTCCAAGTGTAACTTGCCCATCGCCTGCCATAGCGCTTTGACCGTTATGCTGTATGGCAAAGATAGTCGTTGCATGCAAATCCATCCTCATAACCTCCTTTAAAATATTAAGCTCTTGGATGTGTGTTCATATATGTGTGTCGAAGATGTTCTTTCGTTACATGTGTATAAACTTGCGTTGACGACAAACTTGAATGTCCCAATAATTCCTGAACAGTCCTTAAATCCGCCCCATTATTCAATAAATGAGTTGCGAATGTATGTCGTAACATATGCGGATATATAGTAGTTCTTAACTCTGTTTGTTTCATCATATCATTTAAAATATAACGAACACCTCTTGCAGTAAGAGGCCCTCCTCGCATATTAACAAATAGTTTTGGATGTTTTTCATCTTTTACAAGTTTAGGACGTGATTCTGCTAGATAACTTTGCATTGCTTCTGCTGCAAAATGCCCAAATGGAACGTATCTCTCTTTTCTGCCTTTTCCCATTACTCTCAAGATATTCAATGAAAAATCAATATCCTTTAGTTCAATTGAGGTGAGCTCACTTACTCGAATGCCAGTTGCATATAGGAGTTCTAAAAGAGCCATATTGCGCAATGACTTAGGATCTGTACCTTCATTGGAATCAAAGAGTTGAGTTAGTTCCTCTTCATAAAAAAAGTGAGGCAGTCTTAATTCTTTTTTTGGATGATAAAGAGCTTGAAATGCTGTGTCATCCAAATCGTATTCTTTATTTAGAAATCTAAAAAAAGAACGAATGGAAGATATTTTTCTTGAAATGGTCGTCCTTGCCTTTTTTTCTTCATACAATTTTGTTACAAAAAGTCTGGCATGTATGTATTCGACTTGTGCCAAATCTTCCACACCTTCTACTTGAAGAAATGTAAAAAATTCGAGTATATCTGTCCGATAGTCTCGAACTGTTAAAGGAGAAAAATTTCTTTCCAGTTGAATATAAGTAACAAACTGTTCAAGTGCCTGCTCAAACTGAATGTCCATATGAACACCTCATTTACTCACGTCCTCCTCCCTATTTTCTCACTGTCCATCAATTAAATAAAGTGAGAACGCTTTCTATAACTTAGAATATGGCAATTTTCAGTAGATTTATGACATTTTTGTGTACAATTCCATAAACATCCCACTAATAGTATACCTAATTATGGAATTTTTTATTCTAAATAATATAAAGTAAAACTTTCTGAACTAGAGGAAGTCAGGTTAAGAGTACCACGTCCTGTAGCAACACCTGAGCGACCAACATCTTGTGGGTCCGAACCAATCAGACGCATGCGGCAGTTAATGTCCTCACCTATCCTTTCTTGTTTCTCTCTTTAAACCTTAAGGTGAGTTAACGCAGGTTAAATTTTGCTTTGGAAAATAATTGTCAAAAAAAAAGCCCTTAAAAGTATAACAAACATTTAAGGACTTTCGCAAATTAAATTTTTGTAAAGGTTTTAAACTGATGCAGCACATTTAATGCACGTTCTGCATATTTTTCCCCACGTTCTTGTTTTGATCTAATTTTTTCACCCAATGCAGGGAACAAACCAAAGTTTACATTCATCGGTTGGAAATGTTTTGAATCTGCTTCTGTAATATAACGTGCCATACTTCCTAAAGCCGTGTCAGCTGGGAAAATACATAAATCCTGTTGCAACGCTAAATGTGCCGCATTTACACCTGCAATTAAGCCACTCCCTGCTGATTCTACATATCCTTCAACACCTGTCATTTGGCCCGCAAAAAATACAGTTGGATTGCTTTTTAGTTGATACGTTGGCGCTAAAACCTTTGGAGAATTAATAAACGTATTCCGATGCATCACACCATATCGTACAATTTCAACATTTTCTAAACCTGGGATCATACTAAATACTTCTTTTTGTGCTCCCCATTTTAAATGGGTTTGAAATCCTACGATATTGTAAAGTGTTCCCGCCGCATCATCTTGGCGAAGTTGAACAACGGCAAATGGACGTTTGCCTGTTTTAGGGTCTTCTAAGCCTACTGGTTTCATAGGACCAAATAGCATCGTTTTGGGACCTCTTTCAGCCATTACTTCGATCGGCATACATCCTTCAAAGTATTTTTCCTTTTCAAACTCGTTTAACGGTGCTTTTTCTGCTTCAACAAGAGCTTTCCTGAAAGCATAAAATTCCTCTTCTGTCATAGGACAGTTTAAGTAAGCGGCCTCGCCTTTATCATAACGAGATTTTAAATATACTTTTTCCATGTCAATACTATCTTTTTCAATAATAGGTGCAGCGGCATCGTAAAAGTATAAATAGTCTTCACCAGTTAACTGTTGGATTTTATCCGCTAAAGCTTTTGAAGTTAGGGGACCTGTCGCAACTACCGTGATTCCTTCCTTTGGAATTTCTGTCACTTCTTCATTAATGACTTCTACAAGAGGATGATTTTTCACTTTTTCTGTAATATAACCTGAAAACTCATGACGGTCCACAGCTAGTGCTCCGCCAGCCGGTACAGAACAATGATCTGCCGCTTCCATAATAATAGAGTCTAATTGACGCATTTCTTCTTTAATGACGCCTACTGCGTTCGTCAAATTGTTTGCACGCAATGAATTACTACAAACAAGTTCAGCAAATTGATCCGTGTGGTGTGCAGGTGTTTGTTTCACTGGGCGCATTTCATATAAACGAACTTGTACGCCTCTTTTAGCAATTTGCCAAGCAGCTTCACTACCTGCTAAACCAGCTCCGATTACATTTACAATTGGTGTTGTCATTCTTTTGTTACCTGCTTTCTAAAAATACATCATTGTGTAGGTTCTTCTTTATAGTCGCAACTTGTACATTGAACTTGAATTCCCTTTTTAATTTTCTTTTCTACCAATAGTCCATTACATTTTGGACATGGGCGGTTGATCGGTTTATCCCATGATACGAAATCACATTCTGGATAACGATTGCATCCATAAAAAATTCGTTTTGTCTTACTTTTTCTTTCGACAATTTCTCCTTCTTTACATTTTGGACATTTAACGCCGATTTGCTTCATAATTGCCTTTGTATTACGACATTCTGGAAAATTACTACAAGCCATAAATTTTCCGTAACGCCCCAATTTAAAGACCATAGGCGCCCCGCATACTTCACAATCTTCACCTGCAGGTTCATCTTTAATCTCTACTTTTTCCATTGCAATTTCTGCATGTTTCACGTCTTTCTCGAATTTTTGATAGAAATTATCAATAATTTGAACCCATTTAGTATTTCCATCTTCAATACTATCTAAGTCTTTCTCCATTTGAGCTGTAAATTCAATATCAATAATTCCCGGGAAAAATTCAAGCACTAGCGAATGGACAATTTCACCTAGTTCCGTTGGAATAAATCGTTTTGCTTCTAACGAAACATAGCCACGTTTCTGAATAGTATCTAACGTAGGGGCATAGGTGGATGGACGTCCAATTCCAAGTTCCTCCAGTGTTTTAACTAGGCGTGCTTCAGAGAAACGTGGAGGTGGTTGAGTGAAATGCTGTTTAGGTTCGATTTTTAAGCTTTTCACATGATCCCCTTTTTGCAATGGGGGTAAGATTTTATCTTTTTCCTCTTTTTGATCATCTGAACCTTCGATATACAGTTTCATAAAACCAGGAAATTTAACGTTTGAGCCTGAGGCACGAAATACAATCTCCCCATTTTGTAAATCAGCAGTCACCGTATCTAATATAGCTGGAGCCATTTGGCTTGCAACAAATCGATCCCAAATCAAACGATATAAACGTAATTGATCTCTTGATAATACCGTTTTCAATTGATCAGGGTGACGTAATGTACTGGTTGGACGAATGGCTTCATGAGCATCTTGAGCATTTTCCGATTTTTTTGCTTGTTGTGTGATTAAAGTCGTGTACTCTTCACCATAGTTTTGTTCAATATAGTCATGAGCTTCTTTTTTAGCTGTTTCAGAAATACGTGTCGAATCTGTACGCATATAAGTGATTAAACCTACTGTACCTTCTTTACCAATATCAATACCTTCATACAATTGTTGTGCAAGCATCATTGTTTTTCGTGCACGGAAATTCAATTTTCTTGCTGCTTCTTGTTGTAAGGAAGAAGTGGTAAACGCTGGTGATGCATTTCTTTTGCGTTCTCTTTTGACAACCTTAATGACTTCAAAATCTTCACCTTTTATTTGATCAAGAATTTGTTTCACCTGTTGTTCATCTGACAATTTAAGTTTTTCTTTTGTATTCCCATAAAATAGTGCATCAAATGTTTGTTTTCCTTTTTGGAAGCTACCATCGATGGTCCAATATTCTTCCGGTTGGAAATTTTTAATCTCGTTTTCTCGATCAATGATCAAGCGCAGTGCAACCGATTGAACTCGGCCTGCTGATAAACCTTTCTTGACTTTCTTCCATAATAAAGGACTAATGTTATAGCCAACAAGACGGTCTAAAATTCTTCTGGCTTGTTGTGCATCTACTAAGTCCATATCAATTGGACGTGGATGCTTAAATGACTCTTTTATCGCATCCTTCGTAATCTCATTAAATACTACTCGGCAATCTGATTTACTATCGATATTTAGAGCAGTCGCTAAGTGCCAAGCTATTGCTTCCCCTTCGCGGTCTGGATCGGCTGCGAGATAGACTTTTTTTGCTCTCTTGGCTGCCGATTTTAAATCTTGTAATACAGGTCCTTTCCCACGAATCGTTATATATCTTGGTTCGTAATTATTTTCTGTATCAATTCCCATTTGACTTCTTGGCAAATCGCGAACATGTCCAATAGAAGCCTTTACTTTATATTTTTTTCCTAAGTATCGCTCGATTGTTTTTGCTTTTGCGGGCGATTCCACTATAACTAAATAATCTGACATTAAAGTTCCCCCTATAGAGGTGATGTTTCAATTTCAAAAGAATTACCTGTTGCAAAATGTATACCACAAATCCAAAATTTGCAACCTTTTTTTCATTTAGAAAATAAAAATCCTTCTATTTCTTCTATTATTTGATAACCGTTCCATACTGGTGTTGCACCTTCTGCTAACAATTTGTGTGGTCCTTTAGAAAGTTTTTTTGTAATATCACCAGGTACGGCAAAAATAGGTTTACCATTTTCTAAGCCATGATCAATTGTACTGAATGTACCACTTTTTTCTGCTGCTTCTGTGACAAGTATTCCTTCTGAAATACCACTAATAATCCGATTGCGCATCGGAAAATACCATTTTTGCGGTTTCACATATGGTGGATACTCACTAATAAGCAAATGTTCTTTCGCTATTATTTCAGCCAGCTTTCGATTCTCCCGTGGATAAAGGTGAAAGAAACCATGCCCTAATACTGCTATCGTCTGTCCAGCAAAGCGTAATGCTGCTTCATGAGCCATACGATCAGCGCCTTTTGCTAATCCACTTACAATGACATAATCTCTGTCTACTAATGGCGGCACAATATAATTTAATACAGCTTCAGAATAACTTGTAGCTTGCCTTGATCCAACTATAGCAATTCTACGCCAATTCTTCAAAATATCAACTAATCCTTTTGTATAAAGTACAACTGGTGGGTCATATAATGCAAGTAATTTGTTAGGATACATCGGGTGGTGAAAAGGGATGGGGAAGATATTATGTTCTTCATACGCCTGTTTTAAAGGGGATATGAGCGTATGGACATAATTTTCTTGTAAATATTTAGCTTTTTCGACGGATAAATTCAAATATTTTGCGATATCTTGAGGAGACATTCGTTCTAATTTTTGCAATTTCGGATCTACTTTAAGTAATGATTGTAGCCTGTTAAGGGGAACAGGAAATACATAATGTAGTGCAAGTAATCTTTCTGAAAAATTCACATCGAACATAGCTTCCCTCCATTTTTAATTGATAAAAACCCCATTAATTGTTGATTTTTTAACGTAACTCCTAGAACAAATAGTGGCAAATTTTATGCGAAAATAAGCTGTCGAACCAAACTCCTCTGATGAAGTTTTTAGAACAGCCTCACAGGAATATGTTTTCTGCAATGAAACTTGCAAAGCGATGCAGGAAGCAAGCGCAGTGAACAACAAGACACATTGGCTCCCTTGCAGAAGGTGCCTGCCTATAGCGCATATAAATTCAAAAGCTTATACAAATACGCAAAAACAGGTATTTGGATTCATTACAAAAAAGCAGAACTTCATCAAACTGTTAAAAAACTCCATAAAATCTTTTGGATATCCGATATCCTATAGGGTAAAAATCCGCTATATTTTTCGTAGACAAGGAACAAACCGCATCGCTTGCTTATCTCTTACTGGGTTTCACTTTCTTACTTTTTGAATCACAGAAAAGCCCTTTTTCTTCTAAAAAGCAATAAAATTATCTTTCCAATCATCCATTGATATCCAACGTTTTTAATAGTCTTTTGCTTTTTACTAGTCTACTCGGATCTTTACCTGCTTATCAAAAAATTAGCATGATAGGATTTTACTCCTAACATACTATTTTTTACTTTTAAGATAGCCCTTACATTTTATTTTAATGGGTTTTACATTTTTCATATAAGCCTTTTTCTTTAATGACGCGAATAAATGTTTCTCCAATAACAGCCGGTGTTGGAGCTACTTCGATCCCACATTCATTTAACTTTTCGATCTTTTCTTTAGCCGTACCTTTACCACCAGAAATGATCGCTCCCGCATGCCCCATACGTTTTCCAGGAGGTGCAGTTTGACCGCCTATAAAGCCAACGACAGGTTTTGTCATATTTGCTTTAATCCATTCTGCTGCTTCTTCTTCGGCTGTTCCACCGATTTCTCCAATCATAATAACACCATATGTTTCTGGATCAGCTTCAAATTCTTTTAATACGTCTATGAAATTTGTACCATTTACAGGGTCTCCACCAATACCGACTGCTGTTGTTTGACCAAGACCTGCTACTGTTAATTGATAGACTGCTTCATAAGTTAACGTACCAGAACGTGAAACAACGCCTACATGTCCTTTCTTATGAATATATCCTGGCATAATGCCGATTTTACATTCATCTGCTGTCACAACACCTGGGCAGTTTGGACCTATTAAACGTGTTTTCTTGCCTTCCATATAGCGTTTAACTTTGACCATATCCAATACTGGAATATGCTCAGTAATACAGACAACCAAATCTAATTCCGCATCAACTGCTTCAAGAATCGCATCTGCTGCAAATGGAGCAGGAACATAAATAACAGATACATTCGCTCCTGTCTGTTCGACTGCATCAATAACCGTGTTAAATACAGGTACTCCTTCTACGAAAGTACCACCTTTACCAGGTGTCACACCTGCTACTATTTTAGTACCATAATCTAGCATCTGCTTTGTATGGAAAAACGCTGTCGAACCTGTAATACCCTGTACTAATACTTTTGTATCTTTGTTGATATAAATACTCACCCTTTTTCCACCTTTCTTAACCTACAAGTTCTACAATTTTTTGAGCACCATCACCTAAAGAATCTGCAGCAACAATATTCAAGCCTGATTCTTTCAGTAATTTTTTACCTAGGGTCACATTCGTTCCTTCAAGGCGAACTACTAATGGTACACTTAACCCAACCTCTTTTGCAGCTACGATTACTCCTTCTGCAATTACGTCACATTTCATAATACCGCCAAAAATATTCACTAAAATTCCCTTAACATTGGAGTCAGATAAAATAATTTTAAATGCTTCTGTTACTTTTTCAGCAGTTGCACTACCGCCAACGTCTAGGAAGTTTGCTGGATGTCCACCATAATATCCAATTATATCCATTGTGGACATTGCTAAGCCTGCACCATTCACCATGCAGCCGATATTACCGTTTAAAGTAACATAATTTAAATCATATTTTGAAGCTTCGATTTCTTTTGGATCTTCTTCATCAAAATCTCGCAATTCAACGATATCTTTATGTCTATATAATGCATTACTATCAAAATTAAATTTTGCGTCTAATGCCTGCACTTCGTTTTCCCCTGTTATGGCTAGAGGGTTAATTTCTAAGATGGAAGCATCTTTTTCTACAAATGCGTTATACACGCCTAGCATTAGCTTCGCCGTTTTATTAATCAAATGATTTGGAATATTCATATTAAACGCAAGGCGTCTTGCTTGGAATTCAGTAAGACCAACAACTGGATCAACGATTTCTTTAAAAATTTTCTCTGGAGTTGTTGCCGCTACCTCTTCTATATCCATGCCACCTTCTTCTGAGCCCATGACAGTCACTCTTGAAGTGGCCCTATCTACTAAAAAGCTTAAATAATATTCTTTTTTGATATCCGAGCCAGCCTCTATGTATAGACGCTTAACTTTTTTCCCTTCAGGACCTGTTTGATGTGTAACAAGTATTTTTCCTAATAATTCTTTAGCATAAGAACGAACTTCTTCTAAATTTTTAGCGATCTTCACTCCGCCCGCTTTACCACGTCCACCTGCATGGATTTGTGCCTTCACTACTGTAACCTTTGAATCTAATTCCTTGGCTACTTTTACTGCTTCTTCTGGTGAGAAAGCAACTCGACCAGCAGGAACCGCTACCCCATATTGACGAAGTATTTCTTTGCCTTGATATTCGTGGATGTTCACACATTTTCCTCCCATCTTAAATTTCATAATATTATGAAATACATGTATATTGTATATAAATCATAGATTTATGTCCATAGTCTGCCTTATGACATTTTTTCATTAAAAAATAACATATTATACTTAAATTAAATAACTCAACTTTTCTAAAAATTTTAATTAGCTAGTTTTTTAACAAAATATGTAGTCGATGGTGAATTCCATTTCTCTATCAAAGACAAGCAATAGAACCGTTTTAGACAATACGTTGAACCCAAAAACATTGTCACAGAATTCGCCTAAAGAGGATATCTTGTATCTTTTATTTATATTTCTTTTTTAAGCATACTAGCAGAATTTTTTAACTTCAAAATTTTTAGACTTTTTATCATTTTGTACTCTCTTTTGCTATTGTAAATGTTAAAAATAGAATACTAGGGTGGTTTTTTATAGATATGAGTTGTTACTTTATCCTTATATATGTAAGAACTCGCTACCAAATAACTTGGAATTTTACCTGGTTGTCTTTGTTCTACATGGATATACTTCATACAAAGCTCTTTACATAGCTTTGCATGAAGTATGGAAGGATAAAAGTAACACCCATAGCTGACCCTGTTGATGTTTACCTTTGATGATCATTCCTTATTAGAAGAAACAGTCTTTTTAAGGATCATTCATTTTCTGGGAAGTCACTGAAAAACGAGAATATCGTCATTTTTGTTAATAAAAATCCATCTATTCTTTCATTTTATAAACCAAAAACCGATCTTATCACGTTGGGGGGTGAATTCATTTTTCAGTGGCTCCCATTTCTGTTGCGTGAGGACGTCTGGCATTTGTATGGATCTTTAGCTG
Source organism: Rummeliibacillus sp. SL167 (assembly GCF_007896505.1). Classification (NCBI taxonomy): domain Bacteria; kingdom Bacillati; phylum Bacillota; class Bacilli; order Caryophanales; family Caryophanaceae; genus Rummeliibacillus; species Rummeliibacillus sp. SL167. The sequence continues at coordinate 1,766,148 of NZ_VCBM01000001.1, forward strand.
CTCTCTAATAAGTTTTTCGTAATTTAATTGAAGAAAGATAAAAGTCTTTTAGATTGTCCTTGCAAGCCTTTATAACCCTTAAATTTAAAAGTATGCAACATATTCAATAAGTATGTTTTTTATATGTTTAAAATGAACTTTTTTTGTATAATTAACGCTATTACTTTATGTTTATTCATTCGAGTTGGGGAGCTCAATGTTTTGTATAAAATAATAGGTTATATTAAAAAGAATCGCTTATAATTATGAAAGTTCAATTAGTAAGTCATCTACTTCAATCGAATCACCGTTTTGTACGTAGATATCCTTAATCACACCATTAAATGGGGCTTGAATCGTTGTTTCCATTTTCATCGCTTCTGTAATGAGTAAATGATCACCCTGCTTAACTTTTGTACCAACATCAACAAGGACTTTCAAAACTGTACCTGGCATTGTTGCACCAATATGTTTTTTATTTTTAGCATCTGCTTTCAATGATTGCTTGATATTGGTTTGAATATTTTCGTCTTTTACACGAATAGTACGAGCTTGACCATTCAATTCAAAATAAACAACGCGTGTACCATCGTTAGCAGCTTCACCAATCGAAACTAACTTGATAAAGAGTGTCTTTCCTTTTTCAATTTCAATACTTATTTTTTCACCAATACGCATTCCAAATAAAAAGGTAGGCGTATCTAAGATGGAAATATCGCCAAAGTGCTTAAACGTTTCAACATATTGCAAAAAGACTTTTGGATAAAGTGCATATGCTGTCACATCATGGGCAGTTGGTTGTTCTTTCATTTCTTTTGCTAATTCTTGTTGCAAAGCATCAAAATCAACTGGTTTCAATAATTCACCTGGTCTTACGTTAATAGGCTCTTTGCCTTTCAAAATGATTTTTTGCAATTCCTTTGGAAAACCACCAGTAGGTTGTCCAAGGTATCCTGAAAAGAGTTCAATAACTGAATCTGGAAAATCAATTGTTTTTCCCTTTTCAAAAATATCATTTTCTGTTAAGTTATTTTGCACCATAAACAGTGCCATATCACCGACCACTTTAGAAGAAGGTGTAACTTTGACAATATCACCAAACAATAAGTTAACTCGGCGATACATGTCTTTTACTTCATTCCAACGCTCACCTAATCCAACAGCTTTTGCTTGTTGACGTAAATTACTAAATTGACCTCCTGGCATCTCGTGACGATATACTTCCGTATTGGATGCTTTCAAACCACTTTCAAAATCGCTATAGTAGGTTCTTACATCGCTCCAATAGGCGGAAAGCTCTTCTAATGCATCGATGGATACGTCGGGCCGACGTTTATGATCTTCTAAAGCATAATATAACGTTTGGATATTCGGTTGTGATGTCAATCCTGATAATGCACCAATAGCTGTATCGACAATATCAACACCCGCATCAATGGCCTCTTTATAGGTCAAAATACCATTGCCGCTCGTATCATGCGTATGCAGATGAATTGGAAGATCAACAGTTTCTTTTAATTCGGAAATTAAACGCTGTGCAGCAGATGGTTTTAATAAACCTGCCATATCTTTAATCCCTAGAATATGCGCACCTGCTTGTTCTAGGGATTTTGCCATTTTTTTATAATAATCAATATTATATTTGGCGCGCGCTGGATCATTCAGATCTCCTGTATAACAAATAGAAGCTTCTGCAATTTTGTTAGCATTGCGTACAGCATCAATTGCTACTTCCATACTTGTTACCCAATTCAAGCTATCGAAAATGCGGAATACATCGACTCCCGCTTCAGCGGATTGTTTTACAAATCGTTGAATGACGTTATCTGGATAATTTTTATATCCAACAGCATTGGATGCTCGTAACAACATTTGTAAAAGAGTGTTCGGTGCTAACTTTCTAATTTCTTCTAGTCTTTTCCATGGATCTTCTTTTAAAAAGCGATACGCCACATCAAAGGTAGCACCACCCCATACTTCCATCGAAAAAAGATTGGGTAATAATTCAGCAGTTGGCTTTGCAATCGTCCATAAATCTTTCGAGCGAACACGTGTTGCCAATAATGACTGATGTGCATCACGAAATGTAGTATCTGTTAATAATATACGTTGTTGTTCTTTAACCCAATCGGCAACTGCATTTGGTCCCTGTTCATCTAAAATATGCTTGGCACTTGGAGAAAGAGTAGCTAAAGCCTTTGATTTTGGAATGACAGGTACATCAAAATGCGGTTTTGGTCTCTTTTCGACCCCTGGGAATCCATTTACTGTGACATTCGCAATATAGGAAAGAATTTTTGTCCCACGATCTTTTCTTTTTGAAAAAGTAAAAAGTTCAGGTGTATCACCTATGAAGGATGTATCATAGGAACCACTTAAAAAATGAGGATGTTGTACGACATTTTCTAAAAAAGGTATATTCGTTTTTATACCTCGAATTCGAAATTCACGCAGATTTCGAAGCATTTTAGCAGCAGCTTGCTTAAAGGTAACAGCATGCGTTGATACTTTTACGAGCAATGAATCATAATACGGCGTGATGACAGCGCCCTGGAATGCGTCGCCCGCATCGATTCGTACACCAAAGCCTCCACCAGAACGATAGACTGCAATTCGTCCTGTATCTGGCATAAAATGATTAAGTGGATCTTCAGTTGTTATACGGCATTGAATGGCAAAACCATGTGTCTGAATATTTTTCTGCTCTGGAATATTGATCATATCACCATGCAATGTATGACCTTCTGCAATTAAAATTTGCGTTTGCACAATATCAATATCTGTAATCATTTCCGTAATGGTATGTTCAACTTGTACTCTTGGGTTTACTTCGATAAAGAAGAATTCATCTCCTGATACCAAAAATTCAACCGTACCAGCATTAACATATTGAACATTTTGCGCTAATTGAACAGCAGCTTGACAAATGTCCTGACGTAAACGATGCGATAATGAGACAGAAGGTGCTACTTCCACTACTTTTTGATGTCGGCGCTGTACAGAGCAATCGCGCTCATACAAGTGAACAATATTGCCATGTTTATCTGCCAAAATTTGCACTTCGATATGCTTAGGATGATCGACATAGCGCTCCACGTATACTTCATCATTGCCAAATGCTGCTTTTGCCTCCGACTTCGCACGTGTATAAGCTTCTGCTACCTCGTCTGCATTATGCACAATACGCATACCACGTCCACCGCCACCAAGCGATGCTTTAATAATAATTGGATAACCATATTGTTCACTAAAAGCAAGTACTTCTTCTAAAGAAGACACAGGACCATCACTGCCGGGAATAACTGGAATGCCCGCTCGTTTAGCTTGTTCTTTGGCTTTCACTTTATCTCCGAACATATCTAAATGTTTTGTATCTGGGCCGATAAAAATAATTTCTTCTTCTTCACAGCGCTTTGCAAACTGAATATTTTCAGATAAGAAGCCATATCCAGGATGAATCGCGTCCGCTCCACTTAACTTAGCAATCTGTAAAATATTTTCAATATCCAAATAAGCATCGATTGGTTTTTGATGTTCTCCTACTAAATAAGATTCATCAGCTTTGTAACGGTGGTAAGATCCGGTATCCTCTTTTGAATAAATTGCTACAGTTTTGATATTCAACTCATCACATGCACGGAAAATGCGAATGGCAATTTCCCCTCTGTTAGCTACTAATACTTTATGAATTTTTTTCATGTTACCACCTGTTCCTTTTTCAATAGGGGCTAGCTTTTATTTGAGCGAATCATTAAAAATGGTTTTCCAACGTAGTTGCTTCTGATGATTTGCTACTCTTTTTTATTTTAAGTACTAGCCTTTGAGCAATCATGCCTTGGTTTCATATGAGGAGAACACCAAATGATTATTGTCCCTTTGATAAAATGGTTTTCGAAATATTCTTATCTAAAGCTTCAAAATCATCATATGAAATGGTTTCATATAACTCACTGCGCGGTTGCATATCTTTCAATGCTTCTTTTTGTGTACCTTCTTCTTTAATTAATTGGAATACACGCTCATAAGCCTTTGCTGCCACACGCATAGATGTTACAGGGTAAATGACCATTTGATAGCCCATTTTTTCAAATTCTTCTACGGTATAGTACGGTGTTTTTCCGAATTCAGTCATATTTGCTAACAATGGTATATCTATTTCTTGAGAAAATTGTTTGAATTCTTCTTCATCCTGAAGAGCCTCTGGGAAAATAGCATCCGCACCCGCTTCAATATAAGCTTTTGTACGTGTGATTGCTTGATCTAGACCTTCTACAGCACGTGCATCTGTTCGCGCAACGATGACAATCGATGGTGCTACTTGTTTAATCATTTGGATTTTTTGTACCATTTCATCTTGAGTCACTAATTTTTTCCCGTTGAGATGGCCGCATTTTTTCGGTAAATCTTGGTCTTCTATTTGAACGGCAGCAACACCCGCTTCTTCCATTTCACGAGCTGTTCGTGCAACATTTAGCACACCGCCAAATCCTGTATCAATATCTACAAGAAGTGGTAAATTTGTCGCGCGAATAATTTCACGCGCGCGATCTGCTACTTCATCTGAATTAACGATTCCTAAATCAGGTAAACCACGACTTGCCGTATAAGCTGCTCCTGATAAATAGAGCGCTTCAAATCCTGCTTTTTTAGCCATTAACCCAGCCATCGCATCATGTGCGCCAGGAATTTGTAAAATGCTAGATTGTGCTATTAATTCACGAAATTTCGTTGCAAGTTCCTTTTGAGAAACAGGTTGGTTTACAATCCATGCCATAAAAATCCCTCCTTAAATTGTAAATAAATCAACAAACTCATTCACATTCATCGATTCAACTTTTTCTTTGTCTAAACATACATCTTGGATTTGTTTCAATTGTTTTGAAGCAAATTTCGTTGCCATATTGGCATTGAACTTTTCAATAATTTTAGGGAATGCTTCTTGGCGACGGAAACGATGTCCTAATGGATATTCGCATACTACTAATTCGGATGATGTACCATCTTTGTAGAATATTTGAACAGCATTTGCGATGGAACGTTTTTCTGGATCTAAATAATCGATCGTATATTGTTCTTTTTCCACTGTATACATTTTGTCACGTAATGCGTCAATTCGTGGATCTGCAGCTGCTTCATCTTCATAATGATCCGCTGTAACATCGCCATATAATAAACCTACAGCCGTAATATATTGAATACAGTGGTCACGATCAGCTGGGTTATTTAAAGGTCCTTCTTTATCGATGATACGAATAGCAGACTCATGAGTTGTAATTTGAATTTTATCAATATCGTCTAAACGATCTTTTACTTCATCATGTAGAGCAACAGCACATTCTGCAGCAGTTTGTGCATGGAATTCAGCTGGGTAGGATACTTTAAATAGCACATTTTCCATTACATAAGATCCAAATGGACGTGCCAATTTTAATTCTTTTTTATGAAACAACACATCTTGGAAGCCCCAATCTGGTGCAGACAATGCAGTTGGATAACCCATTTCGCCTTTGACAGCCATCATCGCTAAATGTACAGCACGACTCGTTGCATCTCCTGCTGCCCATGATTTACGAGAACCTGTATTTGGTGCATGACGATACGTACGTAAGCTAGAATTATCGATCCATGCATTAGAAAGGGCATTGATGATTTCTTGACGGGTTCCACCTAAAGCTTTTGTCACAACAGCTGTTGTTGCCACTTTTACATATAGAACATGGTCAAGTCCTACACGGTTTAAGCTATTTTCAAGTGCTAGTACACCTTGAATTTCATGTGCTTTAATCATCATTTCCAAAACGTCTTTTACTTTTAATGGTTCTTTACCTTCTGCTACATGAACACGACTAATATAATCTGCTACAGCTAAAATACCACCTAAATTATCAGATGGATGGCCCCATTCTGCTGCAAGCCATGTGTCATTATAATCGAGCCAGCGAATCATACAACCAATATTAAACGCACCTCTTACAGGATCTAAGACATAAGATGTTCCTGGAACATGTGTACCATTAGGAACAATCGTACCAGGTACAACAGGGCCTAATAGTTTCGTACATTCAGGATATTGTAGTGCTAAAATCCCACAACCTAATGTATCGATTAAAACATAACGTGCCGTTTCAAACGCTTCCGTACTTTTGATCTCAGTATCTAATACATAGTCGGCAATATTTTCTAAAATCTGATCTGTCTTTTTAATGTCATTTGTTTTAATCATAGACTATCTTCCTTTTTTAATAATTTTTTTGTATAATACATTGTGTGCGTTCTGGCCAACGCACACAATGGGCGAGTTTAATAACTTTAAATTTTGATTTGACTAAGCTTGTTTGACGTTATGACGCTCGCCTGTATAAATAACACGAGGTCTAAATAAGCGGTTGTTTTCATGTTGTTCGATGACATGAGTACATAAACCAGCTGTTCTTGAACTGAAGAAAATCGGTGTATATAGCTCGATCGGTAAGCCTAACATATAGTAAACAGGCGCTGCATAGTAATCAAGGTTTGGATATAATCCTTTTTCTTCTTTCATTATAGCCTCTCCAGCTTCACCCATGCGGTATAAAAGATCGTCGCCTTTTGCATCACATAATTTACGTAATGCCTGTTTCATAATTAAAGCTCTTGGGTCCATTTTTTTCATATATACACGATGACCGAATCCCATGATTTTTTCTTTCTTTGCTAATTTACTCTTTAAAAGCTTTTCAAAACCTTCAACGGTTTTAGCTTCCAATAGCATATGCATAACCGCTTCGTTCGCCCCACCATGAAGATTACCTTTTAGAGAAGCAACCGCACCTGTTAATGCACCATATAAATCCGATTGTGTAGAGGCAATAACGCGTGCTGTAAAAGTCGAATTAGGCATTTCGTGCTCGCTATAAAGAATAAGCGATTGGTCGAAAATTTCTTCTTCTGTTTTCGTTGGTTTTTTGCCTGTAATCATATAGTAAAAGTTCGCACTGTAAGATAATGATACATCTGGTTCAACTACTTCTTGGTTATTTAATACACGATAACTATTGGCTACAATGTTTGGCATGCTACCAAGTAACTTATATGCGCGTTCTAAATTTGTATGGAAGGAGCGATCATCGATTTTAGGATCGAATCCTGCTAATGAAGAGATACCTGTACGTAATCCGTCCATTGGATGTGTATCTTTTGGTAACAATTTGAAAATATCAATAATTTCATATGGAATAGCATAGTTCGCTTTTAATTTATTTTCTAATGCTACTTTTTCATCTTTTGATGGCAGTTGACCAAGCAACAATAAGTTAACGATATCTAAATAAGTATATTTCTTCGACAAATCGATTAGATCATAGCCTCTTATGACAATTTGGCTCTCTACGGTATCTAATACAGAAATTTTTGTTTCTGCCGCAATAACCCCATCCAAACCCGGTGAGTAATTTTTTTCCACAGTTTTCAACCCCTTGTTTTAATAAAATCAATAGTAAGCGTTTACATTTATCGTGTTCTGATAAATAAAAACTTAAAATAAAGCACAAAAAAACAACTCCTATTCCGTACATTTTAGAAGTTGTTACAAACGATAGCACAACAAATAAACATGTGTATCATTGGCCTCGACATAACACCTCCCCATCCGCGTGGTTAATTGATGCTTTATTTCTTGGCAGGTCTCCTGGCTTATGATCAACATTTGCAGACACCTTCCCATTTGACAAAGTCAAACAGTGGTCAACATCTACAAACTCCCAAATACAGTTGCGGGACAGCGTTGGATTTTCACCAACTTCCCTTTTAAGCAAATGATAAATCTTCATTTCTCATCTGCACCAAAAAATGTGGCGTATTCAATTCTATAACTAACATTATCAGAATATTTTTTGCTTTTCAATAAAAGATTTTAACTATTTCTAAACTTAACAATGAAAAAATCGATTAATATAGTTAATTTGATTTATAAGATAGAATATTAATGCTTATTTTATTTTTCAGAAAATTGTTGCCGTTATGGTTCAGGCGTTTTATGAAAATAGTTTTGGAATAATGTTCCGCTTACACATGGGAGGATTTTCTTCATCCCCCACTTTATATGAACTGCTCCAATCAATCCTTTTACAAGCAGTTGTTCCACATTTCTCCTGCTTGATTTCATCTTGATATATAAGCCTTATTACCTGTTCATATAGAATTAAAATATACTAACCTAAAGTAAACAGGATATTTTTTCTATTCAATTGAATCAATTTTCATAAGTCTCTTCTTTCTTGAAAACATGAACATTCAGATTTATATGTTACGATCAGGATGTTGTTTTCCATGACTTTGCTTCAATTCCCTCGTTTCAACACGCTTTTGGGTCCATTGTTTCTTCCCCATTGAAAGCTAAAACTAAACAAAAGAATTATTTTCGAATAGAATAATTGTACTTTTCTTTTAAGCTTTACACTGTAAAATTAAATTATTTACAATATTTATATTTTATCGGGATGTTGATTAAAAAAACAGAACAAACATGTAGGCATAAATCCGAGAACTTCCCTATTACTAACTATCCTTTATCTTGATTCGGCAAATGTTTTATGCGGCAAAAGCGTAGTAGCAGGAACAAATCCTTTTTTTCCGAAAGCGCAGCGGCAGGTACAGAAGCCCCCCTCTAAAGGTGGTGAGATAAGTGTTTTTCATGTAATTGATCTAGGCGATAGATGAAAGCAAATACTTCTGCAACAGCTTGATAAAGTTCTTCTGGAATAGTTTCATTTAAATCTAATTGTCCTAATAATTGAACAAGATTTGGATCTTCCTGAATAGGTATATTATGTGTTTTTGCTTGCTCCAATATATTTTCAGCAATCTTTCCCTTCCCTTTTGCAATAACTTTTGGTATATCGCTATTTATAGGGTTATAGGACAGTGCAACTGCTTCTTTTCTCGTTTGTTGTTTTTCATTCATATTCGTATATCGACTCCTTGGGTACGTTCTTCTGATGTCGATGATTTTGGTGTCGTTCTTTGTGAATGCTCTGTTGAATATTTTTTGATAAAAACACCTGAAAGTTGATAATTATGTTGCGAAAGCCCCATTTTGAGAGTTGTTTTTAAAGAATCGGCTAAAGCTTTCAAATGATCATTTTCATTGTATACTGTCACTGTGACAATACGACTTTGCACTTGCATATCGATCACAGTTTCTTGAATGGAACTAAGCTGTAAATAAAAAAGTATACGAGCATAATCTGCGTCGATCTTCCCATCTTTTTTCATACGACCATTCCATTGTAATGTTGCCTCTGTCTTTTTTCCAAAGAATTCTAGTGGTACTTGCATAATTAATTGATGTTGGGGGCCATTTTCCCCTGATAAATACTGCATGCCATTCATCCTAGCCACTATCTGATCCGCCACACTTTTTGTCGTACTGGATACAGAATCATCTTGTAATAGACCTAATAATTGCGGTTTTAATTGGTTGGCAACTTGTTGAATATCGTTCGATTTATCTATTAATTTTGCTTCATAACTTAACCCTAAATTTTGCAAGGTTTGTTTGATAGCTGATTCAAAAGCCTTACTGTCGAGCTGCTGTGCCAATTGTTGCTCCGTTTGACTAAACATTTGTTGAAGGACTTCTGATTTTGAATTCATTGTTTGTTGCATTAGTTTCGTCAATAGCTGTTCGCTGGATTCGTTGGCATTTAGAATTTGCACCAATTGCTGTTTTGCTGTCATGCCGGATACATCTGTTTGAAATGGTTGTAGTTGAGCTGACTCACTAAAAGCCTTTAACAATTGGCTTTGAAAATCCTTCGCCAAAGCTTGAATGGACTGTGGTGTACTCTTCTCAACATCAAACTTTTCTAGTACTTGCAGTAATCCTTCTTTTTGTGTTGCTGATAACAAAGATTGCCCTTGAATAACCGTTTTGAGCTGTGATAGTAATCCATTTATATCCTTGGGGGATGCTGAATTCAGTGAATTTAACAACTGCACGGGTGATTTCACCGTTTGCTGAAGCACTGTTTGAACCTCTTTTACAGTTGCTTGTAAATTCTGTATGGTTGGTTGTGCAAGCGCCTTGGCAATAGCCTGTTGTATCGTTAGCTTTTGAGCATCTGATAGTAATGCATTTTGTTGCACAGATTCTTTCACCTGTGGCAATAATGCTACCACTTCCTTCGCATGACCAGCTTGAACTTGAGAAAAAAATTGTTGCCATAACCGATCGCTAGTTGATGGTTGTAATAGCGTTGTACCCCCATTAAACAAATTTGCATTTTTTGGCATAATTCCTGCTTCTTTTAAGATCTGCAAAATGGCTGCCTTTTCTGTTAAAGAAGATGATGGGGTTGATAAAAGATCGATCATTTTGGCTAATAATACGCCACCCGTTTCTACGGCAAGGGGTTTACTGACCATTTGCAATTGATTTAAAAGCTGTTCACGTATTGCTTGAGGAATGGATTCATCTTGTAATAATAACTGCTGTAGATTTCCTAAAGCCTCTGTAAAGCCTTGTTTCATACTTCCTTGTAAAATAGCTTGGAATGTATCCTGCTGTATCGGTAATTTTAACTCTACTAATTTTTGCAAAACATTTAATGCTTCTTTAGAAGTGACTGTTTCAGGCAATGTTTTGATGATTTGCTCTGCTTGTTGCATCTGATCCCTAGTAATGGGCAAATTATTTTTCAAAAAATAAGAAGCTAATTGTTTCATCTCAGTTGTTTGTGGCAATTGCAAAGAGTCGAGCAACTGATGGACTTGTTGTGCTAGAGATGCTGACGGGGACATCGGTCCTGACACCACTTTGAGTTGTAGATCTGGTTCTACTCCTGATACTTGGAAATAATGTGAATTTCCAGCTTGTAGAGGCACTTCTAGTTTTGCCATTACACGTTGTCCACCAATTTGAACCTCTGCCATTTGGTCTGGATATAGTTGTTTAATCGTCCCATGAATAACTTGTCCCTGTTTTAGAGCTAATGAATGATCGTTCATTGATCCATTTATTTGTTGCAGCTGAACTGATGATAGCGAAGGATAATTCAATTTTTTTCATCCTTTCTGAAGAATCATAGATTTAATCGGTTCAAAGGTTTTACGATGGATTTCAGTAGGTCCATATTGTCGTAATGCCTCTAAATGTTGTTTTGTCCCATATCCTACATGCTTTTCAAAACCATACTCTGGATATTTTTCAGCCATTTTCTCCATATAATGATCTCTTGCTGTTTTCGCAAGAATGGAAGCCGCAGCAATTGCTAGACTTTTAGCGTCTCCTTTTATAATCGACTTTTGTGGAACATTTATCGATAATGTCATAGCATCTGCTAATATAAAATCTGGTTTTCTACAAAGAGTTTCGATGGAAGCTTTCATCGATTGTTTTGTGGCTTCATATATATTTATTTCGTCAATCACACTTGCAGGTTGAAAATGAATAGATGTAGCAATCGCACATTCTTTGATTTTTTCGATAAAACTTTCTCTTGCTTCTTTTGATAATTGTTTTGAATCATTCAATCCTACGAGTGTCGGACAATCCTCAGGTAAAATGACAGCTGCTGTAACAACAGGGCCTGCTAATGGGCCACGTCCTGCTTCATCTGTACCTGCAATAAGTGCATGTGGAAAAGGTCTATACGAGTTATCAAAATCAAGTTTCTTCTTATGCTCTGATAATAAATGATCATATTTCGCTTTACGATGCTGCCATTGTTCCAATGCTTTTTTAACGCCTTGTCTTGTATCCTTTTCTAACGCAGTCATCCAAGGTTTCCATTCAGACTCTTTTAATAATGCTTCTTTCACTTCTTTTATGGTAGTCACTGAAAAATCTCCTTTATCCCGCTTTAACGAGCAGTAAGACCCCCTTTTCAAGGTTTAGAGAGAAATGAAAAAGATAGTTGGGGGGCAACTGCCCGTATAAGTCCGATTGGTTCAACTAACCATCAGTGGGGGATGAAGAAAACCCCCACTTGATGGAGTTTCACTTTATCCCGCTTTAACGGGCAGTAAGACCCCCATCTCAAGATTTAGAGAGAAATGAAAAAGATAGTTGGGGGGCCAACTGCCCGTATAAGTCCGATTGGTTCAACTAACCATCAGTGGGGGATGAAGAAACCCCCCACTTGATGGAGTTTCACTTTATCCCGCTTTAACGGGCAGTAAGATTCCTATCTCAAGATTTAGAGAAAAACAAGAAAGATAATTGGGGAATCAACTGCCTGTAAAAGTCCGATTGGTTCGGACCAACAGGATGTTGGTCCCTCAGGTGTTGCCACAGGACGTGGCGCTTTTAACCTGAGTTCCTCTAGTTCAAGTGAGGGAGAAGAACCCCCCACTGATGGAGTTTCACTTTATTGATATTCTTTTTATCGGCAATCTTTTTTTAAAATGCAGAAAAAACCTTCTTTACCCTATGGTAAAAAAGGTTGATTTTTATCCCGCGGTAATAGATTGTAAAGCTCCCATTGTGTGGAGTTTTACTCTATTGGGCAAAGTTTTCTACAAAATCAAAGGTTAGCTTACCGAGCTGTTGACCACGTATATCACGTACAATAAGTTCAGCTACTTGATCATAATCTATTTCGCCACCAGATATGTAAACGCGACGTAATTTTCCAATATGGTCAAAAGTCTCGACAATGTCATCACTCAAGATAGAAATTTGATAGCGCTCTTCCATTCTTCCTGGATAGTGCTTGCTCAAAAATTTCAGACCATAAATAGCAAGATCGTCCATATTGGTAATGGTGTCTTTTATAGCACCTGTCAAAGCCAATTTATAACCAACCTCTTGATCTTCAAATTTAGGCCATAAAATTCCTGGTGTATCAAGTAATTCAAGTTCCTTACCGACCTTTATCCATTGCTGCGATTTCGTAACACCAGGTGTATTACCTGTTTTAGCAATATTTTTTTTAGCTAGGCGATTAATCAGTGTTGATTTCCCCACATTGGGAATGCCAACAATCATGGCACGAATGGCTCGTGTCTTTAAGCCTTTCGCTTTCATACGTGCCCATTTATCAGCTAATAACTCTTGAGCAGCTTTTGTCACTTGTTTCAAACCTTTTCCATCTAATGAATTTATGGCAATTGCCTTATGACCTTGTTGCTCAAAATAAACAAGCCATTTTTTGGTTTGTACTTCATCTGCCATATCAGCCTTGTTTAATATTAATAATTTTGTTTTTTGATGAATGATCTCATCAAGCATCGGATTTCTGGATGACATTGGAAGACGTGCATCTATTAACTCAAAAATAATGTCGACAAGTTTTAAATTTTCCGTAACTTGTCTACGTGCCTTAGCCATATGTCCAGGAAACCATTGTATCGTCAACTTATTCACTCCTATTTGTTAATTCACTTTACCCATTTGATCAAATGGCCAAAAAACAATATTTGTTTTACCAATAATTTTATCAACGGAAACGATCCCAATATGGCGGCTATCTTTACTATAACGGCGATTATCTCCCATAACAAAAACATAGCCTTTTGGAATGGTATCCCCATGTACATTTGGAATATCTTTCAGTGAAAAGTCTTCTGTTAAAGTGCCACCATCCGTAATTTCGTTTTTAAATTTTTGCAAGTAGGGTTCATCAATCGCTTTGCCATTTATATAAAGCTGATCGTTTTTATAAACTAACTTATCACCAGGTAAACCAATGACTCGTTTAATATAATCCTTTTTCTCTGGCGCATGAAATACAACAATATCAAATCGATGGATATCTCCAATGCGATAACCGAATTTATTGACAATCATACGATCACCATTTTCAAGAGTAGGCATCATCGACTCACCATCAACCACAATTGGTGTAAAAAGTAGGTATCGAATTCCGGCTGCAAGTGCAAATGCAATGATCAGTGCTTTTGTCCATTCCCACAACTCATTCTTTTCTTTTTTTTGCTTCTCCATCATCGACGTCCCCCTTGACTTTTCTCCTTATATTGTACAAGGATTTATCATTTCAGGCAAAAAGAAAGAGAGCTTGAAATGCAAGCTCTCCATCTTTAAAAGTAAGCTTATCGAATTTCTTTAATACGAGCAGCTTTACCACGTAAGTTACGTAGGTAGTATAATTTAGCACGACGTACTTTACCACGACGAGTTACTTCTAGTTTAGCGATTTTTGGAGTGTGTAATGGGAATGTACGTTCAACTCCAACACCGTAAGAAATTTTACGAACTGTGAAAGTTTCACTAATACCGCCACCACGACGTTTAATAACTACACCTTCATATACTTGGATACGTTCGCGAGTACCTTCGACTACTTTAACGTCGATTTTTACTGTATCACCAGCACGGAATGCAGGGATATCAGTACGAAGTTGTTCTTTCGTAATTTCTGAAATAATATTTGACATTGTTTTCTCTCCTTAGACAGATGCTCTTGCAGGTCACTGTGGTTGCTACAGCGGAACACCGTAATACGACATCTCCGCAGAAATGCAACTTAAATATTAGCATACATTTAATCCTCTTGCAAGTGTTTATACTTTACAGTTTTTAAGCTTTGCTAAATATTTTTGCTGTTCAGGTGTTAGCTCTATATGTTCCAATAAATCAGGTCTCCGCTGAAATGTACGCTTTAATGATTGTTCCATTCTCCATTGTTCAATTTTTGCATGATTGCCAGATAATAATACATCCGGTACTTTCATTCCTCGAAAGTTTGCAGGGCGTGTATAATGCGGATGTTCAAGTAATCCCGTAGAGAAAGAATCGAGTACCGGTGAATCATCATTACCGAGAACACCAGGGAGTAATCGTACAACACTATCGATGATGGTCATAGCCGCTAATTCGCCACCAGTTAAGACAAAATCACCAATGGATAGCTCGTCTGTCACTAAAAATTGGCGAATCCGTTCATCGTACCCTTCATAATGGCCGCAAACAAAAATCAACTCTTCCTCTTTTGCTAATTCCTCAGCTTTCGCTTGTGTATAGCGTTCTCCTTGTGGGCACATTAGAATAACACGCGGTTTCTTTTCTCCCGCTACAAGCGCTTCTACAGCGTTAAATAACGGTTCTGGTTTTAATACCATCCCCGCTCCTCCACCATAGGGATAATCATCTACTTGAGCATGTTTGTTATTAGAGAACTGTCTAAAATCAGTTACTAATAATTGCACAGCTTCTTTTTCTTGTGCTTTTTTTAAAATAGAAGACCCGAATACCCCAGTAAACATCTCAGGGAATAAAGACAATACGTGAATTCTCATCATGACAATAACCCTTCTATTACTTCAATCACAATTTTCTTTTCATCAATATCAATTTCCTTGATAAACTCATCTACAACTGGAATATAGTGGTCTTTGCCATCCAATCCTTTAACAGTCCATACATCGTTTGCAGCTGTTTCGAAGATTTCCTTCACTTTTCCAATTTCATTTCCTTGTTGATCATATACGGTACATCCAACTATTTCATGATAATAGAATTCATTATCTTGTAGCTTATCTTCCTCAAGTTGTTGTTCATTTACTTTTAATAGGCCATCCCGAAAGGATTCTACATCGTTGATAGTAGGATAGCCTTCAAATGATAGAAGAATAAAGTTTTTGTGCTGGCGAGAAGAAGCAATTGTAAGTAACAAGGGCTTTTCTTCACCTTTTTTAAAAAGACCTAACTGTTGACCAACCACATATCTTTCTTCTGGAAAATCAGTTTGGGAAATAACACGGACTTCTCCACGAATACCGTGAGTATTGACAATTTTTCCTACGTTATACCATTCCATAATGTTCACCTCTTCAATATGTAGATCCATGCAAACGAGTGCTCTTCTACTAAGCGTTCCTGTTCATATCAAATGTTTGCGATAAACGGAAACTTTCATCTTTACCTGCAAATTACCGTTTTTCTTATGCTATTCACACTAAAATCTTGGACTTTTCCACTTAACCTTAAAAGTCAGCTGATATAAACAAGCAAAGAATACTAGCAACTATATAAAAAAGGAAGGAACGTTTGCTCCTCCCTCGTTTGTTTTAATCTAGAATATCGATATAAGTCTTTTTCTTATGATGGCTGCCTGCGGCTGAGTAAACAATTGTTCGAATTGCTTTAGCAACTCGCCCTTGCTTGCCAATGACCTTTCCGATATCACTAGGATGTACAGAAAGTTTATAAACGATACAATGGTCGTTTTCGTCAGTTATAATTTTCACATCATCTGGATGGTCGACTAAAGGTTTTACGATTGTTTCAATCAGCTGCTGCATAAGGCCACCTCCGATTATTTACCGAATTTAGAGTTATGGAATTTTTCCATGATTCCTTGTTCTGAGAACAAGTTACGTACAGTATCAGATGGTTTCGCGCCATTTGTTAACCAAGCTAATGCTTTTGCTTCGTCAATGTTGACTTCTGCTGGAGAAGTTAATGGATTGAAAGTACCGATTGTTTCGATTGAGCGACCATCACGTGGTGAACGTGAGTCAGCTACTACGATACGATAGAAAGGAGTTTTTTTTGCTCCCATACGTTTTAAACGAATTTTAACTGCCATTTTTTAATTGCACCTCCGAATAGTTTCACACAAGATAGTATAATAGCAAGTTTTGAATTGTTTGTAAAGTGTTTTTTCTTAACACACTGTATTTTAGCTTAAATTTTTTATTTAAACAAGGAATCTAGTCCAGGAAGCTTCATTTTTTTCTTTCCTTTTTGTGTCATTCCAGTCATCTGTTTCATCATTTTTTTCATATCTTCAAATTGTTTTATAAGACGGTTTACCTCTTGAACAGATGAGCCAGATCCTTTCGCAATACGCTTTCTGCGACTTGCATTGATAATTTCAGGATTTGTTTTTTCAGCTGGAGTCATCGATAAGATAATCGCTTCAATATGACCAATTTGTTTATCATCGATCTTGGCATTTTCAAGCCCTTTAATTTTATTTGCTCCTGGTAGCATTTTTAAAAGTTCATCCAGTGGTCCAAGCTTTTTCACTTGACTCATTTGTTCAAGGAAATCATCTAATGTAAAGGTTTGCGTTTTGAATTTTTCTTCTAACTCTTTGGCTTTTTCTTCATCGACTGTTGCTTGGGCCTTTTCAATAAGCGTCATCACATCGCCCATCCCAAGAATTCGAGATGCCATTCTTTCAGGATGAAATGATTCAAGTGCATCCATTTTTTCGCCCATCCCAACAAATTTAATCGGTTTTTGGGTAACAGAACGAATAGATAGTGCAGCACCACCACGAGTGTCACCATCAAGCTTTGTTAATACAACGCCAGTGATGCCCACCGCTTCATCAAAACTTTCAGCGACATTTACTGCATCTTGCCCTGTCATGGCATCGACTACTAAGAATACTTCATCTGGCTCTTTTAACGCACGAATATCTTTTAATTCTTGCATCAGCTTTTCATCGATATGTAATCGACCAGCAGTATCAATCAATACAACATCATAGTGTTCTTCTTTTGCTTGTTCTAAAGCTTGTCGTACAATTTCAACAGGTGAAATATCCGTACCCAAAGCAAATACTGGTAAGGATAATTGTTTTCCTAATGTTTGTAACTGTTGTACTGCTGCTGGACGATAGATGTCAGCGGCTACGAGTAATGGCTTACGGTTATATTTTTTACGCAATACATTGGCTAGTTTGCCGGTAGTCGTTGTTTTACCAGCCCCCTGCAAACCGACCATCATAATAACAGTAGGTGGTTTGGTCGCGAATTTAATCGGACTTTGTTCCCCACCCATTAATTCTGTTAGCTCATCTTTTACAATTTTAATGACTTGTTGTCCTGGTGTTAAACTTTTCATAACATCCTGACCTACAGCACGTTCGCTAACTTTCTTCACAAAGCTTTTTACGACTTTCAAGTTAACATCGGCTTCAATTAATGCAAACCGAACTTCACGCATCATTTCTTTTACATCTTGTTCGGTTACTTTACCTTTGCCTTTAATCTTGTTAATCGTCCCTTGGAGTCGCTCCGCTAAACCTTCAAATGCCATGATGCCGCCTCCTAATCATATTGCTTTAACTGCTCAATCAACGATAACTGTTCTTCCCTGTCTGTTTGAACATCTGTTATACTTTTTGTAAGTTTGGCAAGTATTTGCTGTCTGTTTTGGAATTTTTCGAAAAGTTGAAGCTTTTCCTCATATTCTTCAAGCATTGCCTCTGTTCTACGAATGTTATCATAAACTGCTTGACGCGAAATATTGTAAGTTTCTGCAATCTCTCCAAGCGAAAGATCATCTAGATAATAAAGTTGCATATAACTACGTTGTTTTTCCGTCAATAACGCTTGATAAAAGTCAAAGAGAAAGTTCATGCGTGTTGTTTTTTCAAGTAGCATATCGAAACCTCTCCTTTTTTACATACTCTCTTGTATCATAAAGACAAATATTATTCCCGTCAAGTAAAAATACTTGTCTATTTTGAGAAAAAGCTATGCAAAAATAAAAATAGTATGGTAGGAGTATAAAATGTTTCCTTAGTAAAAGACATTTTAGTCATCCTATCATGCTATTTTTAATCTACCGGTAGGAATTTCAGAGCTTTGCGCAAGAAGTAAGAAAGCTACTAAAAAAACTATATGATTAAATCCACTTCATTCATCTTCTGTTTTAGCTAATTGCTCATCTATTGCATCGGCGAATAAGCCATATACGTAGCGTTCTGAGTCAAATGGTTGTAGATCATCCATTTGTTCTCCAAGGCCAACGAATTTTACTGGAATATGCAACTTGTTACGAATGGCAAGTACAATACCACCTTTTGCAGTACCATCTAATTTGGTCAACACAATCCCTGTGACATTTGTCGCTTCTTTGAAAATTTGTGCTTGTTGTAGCGCATTTTGTCCTGTAGTGGCATCAAGCGCCAGCAAAACTTCGTGTGGAGCCGACGGGATTTCCCGGGAAATGACACGATGAATTTTTTCTAGTTCTTTCATCAGATTAACTTTATTTTGCAAACGTCCCGCCGTATCACAAATTAAAATATCTGCTTTTCTTTTTTTAGCTGCACGAATAGCATCATAGATGACTGCCGCTGGATCTGATCCTTCCGACTGTTTAATCACTTCAACACCGACACGATCTCCCCACACTTGTAGTTGGTCGATGGCACCAGCACGAAAAGTATCCCCTGCCGCAAGCAAGACATCTTTTCCTTGTTGTTTGAAACGATGAGCTAGTTTGCCGATTGTCGTTGTTTTCCCTACGCCATTAACACCGACAAATAAGATCACTGTTAAATCTCCTTCTTGGATATTTAACTCTGTTATATCCTTTTCTCCCTGTTCATAGATTTCTACTAGTTTTTCAGAGATTAGCGCTTGTATACCAGCTGTGTCTTTAATGTTTTTACGTTGTACTTCAAATCGTAGCTTATCGGTTAATTCCATAACCGTTTCTATACCAACGTCTGCTTGAAGCAATAAATCTTCAAGCTCTTCAAAAAATTCTTCATCTACGTGACGATAGCGTGCTACTAAATCATTCACCTTTGAAGTAAATGATTGACGCGTTTTGGTTAAACCGGATTTGAATTTTTCTGTAATAGAGAAAGCTGAGAATCCACGTTTACTTTTTTTTTCTTTTTCAGATTCCACAACTTCCTGTTGAACTTCTGCTTCCAATTCTTCATCAGTTGAATCAGTTGAATTGTCTTCAGTCGTATCTTCTACTAATTTTTCAGTGGGGTGCTGCTCATCAGTTATCTCTTCTTCTACCACTTCATCTAAAAGCTCTTCTTGCTCCAGTTTCGTTCCACCCATTAACTTTTCTTTCATACGCTTTAAAAAGCTCATATCATTCCGCTCCTTTACCCTAACGATAGAACAGGTTCTTCCTCTTCTAATTTAACAGATACTAATTTAGAAACACCAGACTCCTGCATAGTAATCCCATACAAAACATCTGCACCTTCCATCGTCCCTTTACGGTGAGTAATGACGATGAATTGTGTTTCAGCACTGAACTTTTTCAAATATTGACTATAACGAGCCACATTGGATTCGTCAAGAGCTGCCTCTACTTCATCGAGGATACAGAATGGAACGGGGCGTGTTTTTAAAATGGCAAACAATAGTGCAATTGCTGTTAACGCTCGTTCCCCACCTGATAATAGGCTAAGCCGTTGGAGCTTTTTACCTGGTGGTTGTGCAACAATTTCAATACCCGTTTCAAGCATATTATCTGGATCCAGTAATTCTAAATCTGCATGGCCACCACCAAATAATTCTCGGAATACATTTTGAAAATGTTTTCGAATGTCATAAAATGTCTCACTAAAGCGATTTGTCATTTCTTCATCCATTTCGCGAATCGCTTCATGCAATGTTTCCTGCGCTTCCAGCAAATCATTTCGCTGATTCGATAAAAATGTATGACGTTCAGAAACTGTCGCATATTCTTCAATCGCACTAATATTGACAGTCCCTAATTCTGTAATAGATTGCTTTAACAATTTAACTTTTCTTCTTGCCGCATCGACATCCATATCAAGCGATGGCTCAAGTAACGCCTCTTCAAATGTCAATTCATAGTCATTTTTAAGTTGTTTTGCTAAGTTCTCTTGTTCAACATCTAGTCGATTCAGCTTCACTTCATAATTGCGTAGTCCATCAAGAAGTCCTTGATGGACACGCTGTAATTCTTTTAATTCGACGTCTATTGCGTCAACCTGTTGCTGAATTTCTGTACGTTGTTGTTTTGTTTGTTCAACTGTTTGAATAAGTTCTTCTCTTCTTTTTTGCAACGCAATGATTTTTTCAGCAATTTCCTTTTCTGATGGACCATCTAGATCTCCACCATTCATCAACCATTCTATTTCGCTCGAGATATTTGTAACTTCCTCTGTTGCTTGTTCCAATTGAGAGTTCGCATCCGTCACTGTTGATTTTAGTTGGGACACCTGTTCATTTAAAACAGCCAGTTCAGAGCGTTTTAATGCATAATTTTCTTGTAAAACATCTCGCTCTAATTCACTTTGTTGTTTTAAAACATTTAATTCCTCAACGGTTTGATTGATCTCCTCTAGCTCTTTCGCCAATTCTTCTTTGCGGCGATTAAAATCTGCTAGTTGAGCTTCTAATGTTGTTTGACGACCTGATGCATCCTGTTGCTCATCACTGAACATGGATATTCTTAATGATAAACGTTTTGTAGTAGTTTCTAATTCATGATGACGAGTACTCAACTTGATCTCTTCAGCACGAATTTCTTCACCTTCTAAACGCAACCGCTCAAGAAGTGCTGATTTTTCTGCTACTTGTTTTTTCCATCCTGCAACTACCGTTTCCGCCTTTTCTATAGAGAGCTGCATTTGAGCAAGTTGCGAAGTAAGACTTTCAAGTTCTGCTTTACGGCTAAACAAAGATGCTTGCTGTTTGACAGACCCACCTGTCAATGAGCCGCCTGTATTGACAACATCACCTTCTAAAGTAACGACCCGATAGCGATAACCACATGCTTTGGCTATTTGTGAAGCACCCTGCAAGTCTTTTGACACTAGAACATGACCAAGTAAATTTTCTGCTATGGTTCGAAAAGCAGGATCGAAAGTCGCTAGTTCATCAGCTGTATTGATAAAGGATGGATGATTAGCCACCATTTGTAAAACATTTGCAGGGATTTTACGAGATTTCATCACATTTTTAGGTAAAAATGTTGCACGTCCGGCATGTTGTTGTTTCAACCATGTAATCGCATGACGCGCATCCGCATCTGTTTCAGTCACTACATGTTGCATCGCTGCACCTAGGGCAGTTTCAACAGCTCGAGCATATTCACCATCGACATGGATCAATTCTGCGACTGCTCCATGAATACCATGCAATTGCTGCTTTTCACGTGCAATCAGGACAGCTTTTACCCCTTGATAGAATCCAGAAAAGTCAGCTTCAAGTTCTGCAAGTGTTTCTTGACGAGATTTCATCTGTTGTAAGTGCTGATAACCTTTAAAAAGCATTGCCTGTTGATTATCATATTGTTTTTTAGCATGCTGTACATCTTGTTGGCATTTTTTATATTCTTCAAGCTTTTGTGCAACCTTTTCTTCAATCCTTTGTAGCTTATCAGCGACAATTTGTTGCTCATGCTGTAATTCGTTTAGTTCAGTAGCCATTTCTGTTGACTGACTTGAGATTTTCACTGAGTTTTCGGCTTGCTCAGATAATTGTCTTGTAATATTTTTGATTTCGTTTTTTACCGTTGCTTCTTCATTTAGACGGTCAATGTAAGTATCTTTCCATTTATTAATCTCTGCTTCGATTTCAGAAGTCGAGCGATTCAAGTTATCTTCTAATTGTTTCACGGTTTTCTTTAAATTTTGAAGCTCTTGTTGGCGTTCTACTAATTGCTTCTCTCTATCTATTTTAGCTTGTTTCCAACTATCACTGGAACTTTTAGCCTTTTCCAGAGATTGTTTAAGTTTTGTCAATTGTGTCGTAGCATTCATGCGTTTTTCAGCCATTAACACTTTACGTCCTTCAAATCGTTCAACTTCTGCACTGACATCGACAAGTTGATGTTGTGATTCATCCAGTAAATGATCTAGTTCACTTAAATGTTTGCGATACATTGTAATATTGGATTCTTTATCAGCGATTTGAGCAGCTTGAACCTGTTCTTTTGTAAATAGATCTTGCTTATCCTTAACGATTTTCTCCATCGAACGATTTATTTGTTCCATATCATATACTAAAACCGCAATATCAATGTCCTTTAGTTCATTGGACATTTTCAAATAATCTTCAGCTGCTGACGCTTGAATATGTAATGGTTCGATACGTTTATCGAGCTCATGTAATATATCCAAAACTCGATTCAAGTTATCGTCTGTTTCAAATAATTTATGTTCTGCTTTTTGGCGACGCTGTTTATATTTCAGTACCCCGGCAGCTTCTTCAAAAATTGTACGCCGATCATCTGGACGGCTATTCAGTATTTCATCAACTCGTCCTTGAGAAATAATCGAGAAAGCCTCTTTTCCCAATCCCGAATCTAAAAACAATTCCGTAATGTCTTTTAACCGACATTGTTGTTTATTGAGCAGATACTCACTATCCCCAGAACGATAGACACGACGAGTAACGCTTACCTCATTATATGGGATTGGTAAGCGTTCCTCTTCATTGTCTAAAATTAAGGATACTTCTGCAAAGTTAAGCGGTTTGCGCGAATCACTTCCGGCAAAAATGATATCTTCCATTTTTGAACCACGAAGTGACTTAGCTGATTGTTCTCCGAGTACCCATCGAATCGCATCTATCACGTTACTTTTGCCACTACCATTTGGACCTACAACAGCTGTAACGCCCGGTACAAAGTCTATACCTATTCGATCGGCAAAAGATTTAAAACCAATCACTTCAAGCCGTTTAAGAAACAAAATTAACCCTCCTGATCATTTGCTAACTGTGCTTTTAAAGCACGCATAGCGCATTGTGCTGCTTTTTGTTCTGCTTCTTTTTTCGATTTACCATTTCCTACTCCAAGTTCTTGATTATTTAACAATACTTGAGAGACAAATGTTCGGTTATGTGCTGGACCATTTTCTTTAATGATCTCGTAATGCAATGTACCAGAATTATTTTGTTGCACCATTTCTTGTAATTGACTCTTAAAGTCCATCACATGTGAAAATGCGCCGAGCTCAACTTTTGGAAAAACAACTTGTTCCAAAAAGCCAACAACTGTTTCTAAACCTTGGTCTAAATATAAAGCACCTATAAATGCTTCGAAACAATCCGCAAGTAATGCTGGACGTTCACGACCACCTGTAATCTCTTCCCCTTTACCTAATAATACATATCTGCCAAAGTTTAATTCATTAGCAAAAATCACTAGGGATGGCTCACAAACCATTGCTGCACGCAATTTTGTTAGTTCACCTTCAGTCATTTTGGGAAATTTAAGGAATAAAAATTTAGAAACAGTTAGCTCAAGCACAGCGTCTCCTAAAAATTCAAGACGTTCATTATCTTCAAAAAGTTTTCTACGATGCTCATTCACAAAAGACGAATGTGTAAAAGCATTGTATAACAAATTCGGATTATCAAAGTGCAACTTCAATTGATCCTGTAATTCAACAAATTTTAAACGTGCCTGCTCTGAAATTGTGCCATTTTTTGGTGAGAGTCCTTGTATTCTCATTTTTATCAACCTTCTTATTTTCCATTTGATACATCCTTTAGTTTACCTTTTTCTTTTACATTGTGCAAAAATAAAAAGATAACTTCCCCCACCGGCTAGTAGGGGAAGTCTAAGTATTGTATGTTATACGTGAATTAGCCGATTTTGCTTTCGATAAAGCTTACTGCATCACCTACAGTAGCAATTTTTTCTGCATCCTCGTCATCAATTTGCATATCAAATTCTTCTTCGAATTCCATTACTAATTCTACTACATCTAATGAGTCCGCACCTAAATCATCACGGAAAGAAGCTTCTAGTTTCACTTCACTTTCGTCAACACCTAAACGGTCAACGACAACTTTTGTTACACGTTCTAATACTGTTGCCAAATTGTTCACCTCCCCTCAATGATTATATCGAAATCTAGTATATAAGAATAGTTAAAATTTACATAACCATTCCGCCATCAACATGCAGTGTTTGCCCCGTCATATAGCTTGCATCATCAGAAGCTAAAAATGCGACAACTTTTGCAACATCTTCTGGTTTACCTAACTTTGCTAATGGAATTTGGGAAAGCATTTGCGCTTTAATCTCTTCCGGTAGCTCTTCCGTCATTTCAGTGTCGATAAAACCTGGAGCAACTGCATTAACATAAATATTACGAGCAGCTAATTCTTTTGCAGCGGTTTTAGTAAGACCAATAACACCTGCTTTTGCAGCAACATAGTTTGCTTGACCTGCATTTCCTGCGACTCCCACGATGGAAGCAATGTTGATAATACGACCAGCACGCTGTTTCATCATTTGACGTGCAACAGCTTTTGTACAAAGAAAAACACCTTTTAGATTGGTGTTCATCACAGCATCCCAATCTTCTTCTTTCATACGCATTAATAAGTTATCACGCGTAATACCAGCATTGTTCACTAAAATATCAAGTGAACCATAGGTTTCGATAGCCTGCTTCATAAGTTTAGCGACATCATCTGGATCAGCCACATTTGCTTGAACAGCAATGGCAGCGCCACCGTTTGCTTCTATTTCAGATACAACTTCTTGTGCTTTTGCCTGATTGCCACTATAGTTTACAACAACTTTAGCGCCAAGTTCGGCTAAATGCAATGCGATTGCACGCCCAATTCCTCTTGAAGCACCTGTAACAACGGCTACTTTATTTGATAAGTTTGCCAATTAAGCCCACTCCTTCGCTGCTTCCAGCACTTGATTAAATGTTGCCTCGTCATATACACAATATGTTTTTACTTTACGATCCACTTTTTTCACAAGTCCACTTAGAACTTTACCAGGACCACATTCAATAAAAACGTCCACTCCTTCAGCAAGTAAGGTACGAACAGAATCTTCCCAAAGAACAGGTGAATACAATTGTTCAACCAGTAGATTTGAAATAACCGAACTTGCTGTAACAGGTTGTGCATTAACATTTGCAATAACCGGAATCACAGCGTCTTGCATTTGAATCTCCGATAGCATTTGTTGAAGTTTACTAGCAGCTGGACGCATCAATTCTGAATGGAAGGGACCACTAACAACTAAAGAAATCACTCGTCTTGCACCTGCTTCTTTGGCTTTTTCAGAAGCCATTTCAACACCTTTAGCAGTACCAGAAATGACAATTTGTCCTGGACAGTTAAGATTAGCCAGTTGTACGACTTCACCATTTTGTGATACTTCATCTGTCACTTGTTTCAGTTCATCACGTTCTAATCCAAGGACAGCAGCCATTGCGCCTTCGCCAGCAGGTACTGCTTCATTCATGAAAATCCCTCGTTTATGTACTGCTTGAACACCGTCAGCAAATGTCATCACACCTGAAGCTACAAGTGCAGCATATTCACCCAAGCTATGTCCTGCCGTAAAATCAGGTTCGATTCCAGCTCTTTTTAACTTGTCGGCAATCATTACACCTGTAGTCAATAAGGCTGGTTGCGCATGATAAGTTAAGGTTAACTCTTCCTGAGGACCCTCTAGCATCAATTTTGATAATTCAATTGCTAAAAGTTGATCAGCTTGATCATAAAATTCCTTACATTCAGGTTCATTTAGTACGAATTCTTGACCCATTCCTACCACTTGTGAACCTTGCCCTGGAAAAATAAAAGCAATTTTAGTCATTTTCATTCCCCTTTATATCACAACATAAAATATGTCTAGATTATTGTTCACTGTCATTCTGTTTTGCATTCGTAATCGTTTGATCGATTGTTGGAATAACATTGTGCTCAACCATTTGACGAGCTTGACGAATAGCACTTGCAAAAGCTCTCCCATTAGAAGAACCATGTGCTTTAATGACTGGCGCTTTTAAACCAAATAGTGCTGCACCGCCATATTCTGTATAATCCATCTTATTTTTTAGTGCTTTTAAATTGTTTTTCATTAATAATGCTGCCACTTTCGATTTCGTAGAAGCCATAAACGCTTCCTTCATCATTTTGAAGACAGCACCTGCTGTACCTTCAATCGTTTTTAACACCATATTTCCCGTAAAACCGTCTGTTACGACTACATCTGCAGCATGATTTAACAATTCACGTGCTTCAACATTGCCAATAAAGTTTACTGGTGCATCTTTTAACAATGTAAAAGCGTGTTTGGAAAGATCATTTCCTTTTTTATCTTCTGTACCGATATTTAATAAACCAACTGTTGGTTTTTGAATGCCGCGCACTTGCTTCGCATAAATACTTCCCATGATCGCATATTGCACTAAATTTTCTGGTTTTGCATCAGCATTTGATCCTAAATCCAACATATCAAAACCACTGCCATCTAGCGTTGGTAATGTCGTTGATAAAGCTGGACGATCGATCCCTTCAATACGATGTACGATAAATAACCCAGCTGCCATTAATGCACCTGTATTGCCCGCTGAAATACAAGCATCAGCCTCCCCGTTCGCAACAGCTTCTGCCATTTTCACCATTGAAGCATCCTTCTTGCGTCGAACAGCACGAACTGGTTCATCAGTCCCCTCAATGACTTCTTGGCAATCGATGATCGTAATGCGATTCAAATCGTTTAAAAATGGTTGCATTTTTTCTTTCGAACCATATAGTAGAATTTCCAAATCAGATGATACTTCTAATGCTTTATAGACACCTTCAATTATGGCCTGTGGCGCATTGTCCCCACCCATACCATCTACTGCTAATTTCATCTATTTTTCACCCTTACCTTTCGTACGATACATTTCGAATTGCCCCGTAAACACTGTGTTTCCATCGACCGTAGAGGTAACGGTAACAAACGTACGATTTCTATCATTATCTTTGCCCGTAACAACCGCTTTAGATATGACACGTTGACCAGCCTTTACTGGTTTCAAAAAATAAATATCAGAATGTACTGTTAAAGCTAAATCATCATTAATAACAGCAACTGCTAAGGAATTGGCTTGAGCAAATAAATGGTGGCCTCTCGCAATGCCGTTTCTTTGAAAGACATGTTCTTCTCCGACATCAAAGATTGACAGAGCACGTTCATCCAATTCAATATCGATCATTTCGCCAATTACTTCATCTATCGGTAATGTTTTGACCTCATTTTCAAAATTATTGGCGGCAACATCCTTAATCCGTTCCCGTAATTCTGGAATGGATAATTCCATACGATCCAATCTAATCGTCTGAACACTAACTTTAAACTTTGTAGCAAGCTGTTCATCTGTGACGAATGGGTTTTCTTGAATGGTTTGCTGCAATAATAGTTGTCGTTCTTTTTTTGAGTACTTCATATTATTTTCGTCACCCCTTAATATTAGCACTTGGTACTAACATCAGTATATAAATATAAAAAAGAGAATGCAAGTGTTGTTTTTTAGCCTCCCTGCATTCTCTAATATTAATCGATTCTTTCCCCATCAAGAGCTCCCGAAGACGCCAAGTTTTGCCGTAATACTTTATAGTCTTCATCCTGCCAAAATTCAGTAGATTCAATTAGTTTCACTGCATCCTGTCTTGCTACTTCTAATGCTCTATAATCGTGGACTAAATCAGCCATTTTAAATTCAGGTAGTCCGCTTTGCTTTTTTCCAAAGAAATCACCTGGGCCACGGAGTTCTAAATCTTTTTCTGCTAGTCGGAACCCATCATTCGTTTCTGTCATGGAAATCATTCTTTCTTTTCCTTCTTCACTTTTAGGATCCGCAATCAGTATACAACAGGATTGATATTCTCCTCGTCCCACACGACCACGTAATTGATGGAGTTGTGCTAATCCAAAACGTTCTGCATCATAAACGACCATGAAAGTAGCATTAGGAACATTCACTCCAACTTCTACAACTGTAGTAGAAACAAGGACATCCAGTTTTCCTTCACTAAAGGCACGCATCACTTCATCCTTTTCATGGGCAAGTAAACGACCATGCATAAGACCTATTTTAAATCGTCCTTTAAACACAGTCGAAAGCTGTTGGTAGACATCAACTGCATTTTGCACATCCAGCTTTTCGGACTCTTCAATAAGTGGGCAGATCACATATGCTTGTCGCCCATTTGCAAGTTCTTTTCCCATTCGAGAAAGCACTTGCTTAAATTGCTCGTTTTTGACCCAATATGTTTCGATTTTTTTTCTGCCAGCTGGCATTTCATCAATCATCGAAACATCCATTTCGCCAAATGCGGTGATGGACAATGTACGCGGGATTGGTGTTGCAGTCATAAATAGAACATCTGGATTTTCACCTTTTTCTCGCAATATTCGACGTTGTTCGACACCGAAACGATGCTGTTCATCTGTGATCACAAACCCCAACTTTTTGAACGATACATCTGGCTGTATCAAGGCATGTGTACCAATGATAATATTAATTTCTCCATTGGCTAGTCCTTGTAATAATTCTTTTCTCGCTTTGGCTTTAATCGAACCAGACAATAACGCAATTTTTACGTCAAAAGGTCGGAGCCATTCCTCCAATGAAGCTGCATGTTGTTCAGCTAAAATTTCAGTTGGAGCCATTAATGCACCCTGAAAACCAGCAGTTACCGCCGCATATAAAGCAATCGCTGCAACGACTGTTTTTCCAGAACCTACATCCCCCTGCAGTAATCGATTCATGCGCTGTGGTAGTAATAAATCCCGGCAAATTTCATTGACAACTCGTTTTTGTGCATTCGTTAATTCATATGGCAATGAATCAATGAATGTACGAATCTTTTGCAAATCATAATGAATGGCGATGCCGTGTTCCTGTTCTCTGCGATTTTTTCTTAATGCTTGAATCTTCAATTGGAATTGCAATAATTCCTCATAAACAAATCGACGTCTAGCTTGTTTAGCATGATTGGCGTCTTTTGGAAAATGCACACCTTCTAAAGCTTCTGAAATAGGTAGTAACTTATAATCAGCCCTAAGCTGTTCAGGCAAAGATTCTGGAAGCTCATCTTTTGCAATATCTAGTGCTTGTCGCATGAATTGACGGAATTTTTTTTGAGTGAGTTTCCCCTTTAAACTATAGACAGGTTCAAAATCAGCCTGATTCGTTTTAGGTCCAAATGTTACATTACTGCCATTAATGACTTGACGTCCTCGATCCCATTTCCCTGTCACGGTCACTGTAGCACCAGGTGTTAACTTATTTCGTAAGTAGCCTTGATTAAAAAATACCAGTTTAATAAGATGACGTCCTGCTAACATACGTACTTGTAAACGTGATTTATTTTTACCTAGATAAAGGACAGTCGGTTCACTTTCAATACGACCTTCTACTGTTACTCTTTCATTATGCGGTGTTTCTGCCAAATCTTTTAGTCGGAAATCTTCGTGACGATATGGAAAAGTCAAGATTAAATCCTTTACCGTTTCAATCCCCATCAAGTTCAATGCATCAGCAGATGTTTTCCCAACGCCTTTTAAGTCAGATACTGTCGTCAGTATATTAGTCACGATGCACCACGGCCCCACCAAAAATTTTAGCCTCTAAAGCTCTGCCGGTCGGTGTTGCCGCTAATCCACCTTGTGCAGTTTCTTTTAATGCAACAGGCATTGTTTGACCAATGCGGAACATCGCTCCAATCACTTCATCTGTCGGAATACGACTTGTAATACCTGCTAATGCCATATCTGCTGCTACCATTGCATTTGCTGCACCCATCGCATTTCTTTTGACGCAAGGAACTTCAACCAATCCTGCCACTGGATCACATACAAGACCGAGCATATTTTTTAATGAGATTGCAAAGGCATGGGAACATTGGGATGGCGTACCACCAGCCATTTCGACGATTGATGCAGCGGCCATCGCAGCGGCAGAGCCGACTTCAGCTTGACATCCACCTGCTGCACCAGAGATGGATGCATTATTTGCTACGACAAATCCAAATGCACCAGCAGTAAATAAATAGCGAATCATTTGTTCTCTTGTTGGTTTTAATTTATTTTTCACAGCAAATAGGGTACCAGGAACAACTCCAGCAGACCCCGCAGTGGGTGTTGCACAAATCGTCCCCATCGCAGCATTGACTTCATTTGTAGCAACGGCCTTACTTACAGCGTCTAACAAAAGATCGCCTGATAGGCTTTTACCTGATTGAATATATTTTTGTAATAAAGGAGCATCACCACCCGTTAGACCGGTAACTGAACGAACTCCCTTTAGTCCTTTTTCAACAGCTTCCTCCATGACAGTAAGATTACGAGACATTTGCTGCATTATTTCATCCCGACTTCTCTCTGACATCAATATTTCTTGTTCCATCATGATTTCTGAAATCTGTTTATTTCCTTTTTCTGCACGTTCTACCAATTCTCTAACATTTCGAAACAATACGTCCATCTTCTATCCCCCTCCTAGCTTTTAATACGAGTGACTTTCGTAATATTAGGAAGAAGTTCAATTTCTCCTAAAATGGAGTAGTCAATATTTTGGTCGACCTCAATAACCATTAATGCCACATTTCCGCGTTCCTTACGTGAAACTTCCATATGACCAATATTAATATTATGCTTTGCAAGACAATTCGCTACATTTGCAATACAACCTGCCCTGTCATCATGAACAACTAAGATAGCTGGCATACCACCTGATAGTCGTAGCGGAAATCCATTTAACTCTGTGATCTCAATAGCGCCCCCACCAATTGAAATACCAACCATTGACATCTCCATTTGATCATCGCCAATGACGATCCTTGCTGTATTTGGATGATCTGTATGGTCTGTTTCCGTTATGAATTCAAAAGTTAGCCCTGCATCGGTAGCTTCTTTAAAGGCTGTCTTGATCCGCTCATCATAAGTATCATAATCTAGTAATCCACCGATGATGGCTACATCTGTTCCATGTCCCTTATAAGTCTCTGCAAAAGAACCATATAAATATATTTTAGCCCATTTAGGTTGGCGTCCGAATAGATCTCTGGCAACGCGACCAATTCGTGCCGCTCCAGCAGTATGGGATGAAGAAGGCCCAATCATTACTGGACCGATAATATCAAAAACAGATGTAAATTTCATCATTTATCCCCACACATTCAAGTTAATATCAAAATTTATAATACACGAATATTTTTAGATAACCAAATTTTTCGTTTTTATCTCGTTAACGGGCAGTATGATCACCCCTCAAGGTTTTGGGAAAAACGAGAGAAGATAGGTGGAGGATCAACTGCCGCATGCGCCCGATTGGTTCAACTAACCATCAGTGGGGATAAAGAAAATCCCCACTGATGGAAGTTTCACTTTATGATTCTATGTCAACGTTAAGAGATGCGTTTGCGATTTAAAGATGATCTCGCATCAATCCCACACCTTTACTTTATTATGTGTGTTCGTGCTGTGGACTTATCAGTTGTTTCCTTCCCACAGTGAGTAGAGAACCGAAAAATAAGGAGTTAAGAATGTAGATTTTACGACATTCTTAACTCCTTTATCTTGATCTATGCAGCTAAAATCTTTTCTTGAAACATTCCCTGGTCCCTAAACATTCTTTACTCCCTATTGTCATCAAATCATCATTCTACGGAGATAATGTAAGGGTACAATGGTTGTTTGCCAGCGTGAACTTCTACTTCTACATCTGGATATTTTTCTTCGATGAATTCAACATATTCATCTACAGTCGCCTTTTCTACATCTTGACCATAAAGTACTGTAACAATTTCTGAATCCTCATTAATCATATCGCTCACTAATAATTCAGATGCTACCTTTAAGGATGGTGTAGCTTGAATGATATTGCCATCTTCAATAGCCATGAAATCATTTTTATGAATTGCTACTCCATCGATGGAAGTATCACGTACTGCAAAAGTAATTTGACCAGATTTCACATGAGCATATGCAGCTGTCATATGTTTTTTATTTTCCTCAACTGATACATCTGGATTGAAGGCAAGAATAGCAGCCATACCTTGTGGAATCGTTTTTGTTGGTACAACAGCTGCCTCGATATCCACTAATTCAATAGCCTGTTCAGCAGCCATCACGATATTTTTATTGTTTGGTAAGATTAATACTTTCTCTGCTTCTATTTCCTTGATCGCATTAACGATATCCTCAGTAGAAGGGTTCATGGTTTGACCGCCCTCTATTACATATGAAGCGCCAATACTTTCTAGTAATTCTGCAACACCTTCACCCATCGCTACTGTAACAATCGCATATGAATGCTTTTTCACTTCTTTTTTTGCAGGCTTTTTAAAATCTTCTTTATGATGATTTTCTCCAACAATGGCTGTATGTTGAAGGCGCATATTATCAACTTTTACTTTTACTAAGGTACCATATTGCTGACCATAAGATATAACTGCTCCTGGCGTTTCCGTATGCACATGAATTTTCACTACTTCATCATCAGAAATCACTAATAATGAATCGCCAAATTGACTCATATCTTTGCGAAATTCTGCTTCATTGAATGGTTTTTTGTCATGTTCAAAACGAACCATAAATTCTGTACAGTATCCGTAAACGATTTCAGAAGTATCCATAAAATCTTGCGCTTTATGATGCTCTGCATTCACTAAATCATCGATCGAATCGATGATTGTTGCTGATGGGATTTCTTCTCCTTTTAATGAGGCAGCAAATCCTTCATAGACAAATACTAAGCCTTGACCGCCACTATCAACTACACCTACTTCTTTAAGAACAGGTAATAATTCTGGTGTTTTTGCAAGTGCAGCTTTAGCAGCTGTTAAAATTGCTTCCATGATGACAACAATATCTTGTTCTGTTTCTGCAACTTCTACTGCTGTTTCGGCAGCTTCACGAGCAACTGTAAGAATTGTTCCTTCAACAGGCTTCATAACCGCTTTATATGCTGTTTCTACACCACTTTTGAATGCTTGTGCAAATTTTACTGCATCTAATTCATCTTCTTTTTCGATAGCTTTACCGAATCCTCGGAATAATTGAGATAGGATTACACCTGAGTTACCACGAGCTCCCATCAATAAACCTTTTGATAATGCTTGAGCTGTTTTACCGATATTCGCTACCTTATGAGCAGCAGTTTCTTTTGCACCTGATGTCATCGATAAATTCATATTTGTACCTGTATCACCATCTGGTACAGGGAATACATTTAACGAATCAACATATTTCGCATTTTGAGCTAAATGGCTTGAGCCAGCTTGTACCATTTCCGCGAATTTAATCCCGTCTAACGACTTCATTTGAATAAGTTCCTCCTCTTACACATTCGCTACGCGAACACCTTGCACATAGATATTAACAGAATTTACTGCCATTCCTAATGTTTTGTCTAGTGTATATTTTACTTTTGATTGAACTTGATAAGCTACTTCTGAAATTTTCGTACCGTAACTAATGATGACATACATGTCGATATGTAAATCTTCACCTTCTTGGCGAACGATTACTCCCTTTGCAAAATTTTCTTTGCGAAGAATATCTGTTAAGCCATCACGAATTTGGTGTTTGCTTGCCATACCAACGATGCCATAACATTCAATGGCTGCTCCACCTGCTATTTGTGCAACAACATCATTAGAAATATCAATACGACCGAATTCGTTTTTCAATTCTACTGACATAAAAATGCCTCCTGATTTCTTTTTGACTATCCTCTATTGTACTATACAAATTTTGATTATAAAAGAAAACCTATCAATTCATCTATAAATAGACTGTAAAGGTTTTTTTCTTGAAAGTCCATCAAAATCAGTTGCAATAGGGAAAAGTGTGTGTTAAATTATTAAAGTATGTGAAATATCGAAGTGAAATCATGAATCTTTCAACTTCTTTATGAGGAGGGAATTAATATGCCAAAAAAATGTGTCATTACTGGACGTAAAACTGTATATGGTAACAACCGTTCTCACGCAATGAACGCTAACAAACGTACTTGGGGAGCAAATCTTCAAAAAGTTCGTATTTTAGTAAATGGCAAACCAAAACGTGTATGGGTTTCTGCTCGTGCATTAAAATCAGGTAAAGTTGAACGTGTTTAATCTGTTCATCTAAATAAAACGCCAAGTTGAATTGTTCAACTCGGCGTTTTTTCTTTTCCTTTCTTCTTCGCAACAGCTGTTTTCTTAGGAGCTGCCGGATCATTTGAAACCAATTGTAAACAAAAACGAGCAAAGTTACTAACTACTTTTGGTAATTGAAATGTGTATACTTTCAATTGGTCACTCCTTATCATCAATACTTCTTATCATTAAACATATGCCATTAGAAAATGAAATAGACGCGCAATCACCTATTATTTCATTGCTTGTAAAACGAGTAGTACCCATATCAATTATTTCATCAGTCGTTTCATAAAGAACATTTCGTAATGTTACATTTTTTATGACATCACCAAATGCAAAGAACGAGAGATACTTGAAATAATGATCTGATATTATCTTATGTTGTCCCGGCCATAAAAATTGCACACAATTATAATGATTAATCATTTTTATTTCGACAGAAGGGTGCATTTTTTGAACACGATACAGAATATGTAAATTTGCTTCATAATGATCGAGTCTACCACCTGTAACGCCCGTTAAAATAATTTCAGTTGGCTTATAAATCAAAGCTTTTAAGACAGCTAATTCTGTATCTGTTTCATCTTTTTCAGGAATATGCCGTTCGATATTTGGTATGCGCTCATGTACCATTTGCCATTCCTCATCAGTAAGTGAATCGAAATCACCTACAGCCAAATCTGGAATAATCCCTCTATTTAGCAAATAGACTGTTCCACGATCAGCTCCGATAAATTTAGCATCATGGAACGAGAGGAGGAAATCGCTCGATACGACTTCCTCCTCTGGACCTCCAGCACAAATCACAACGACAGTCATCGAATCGCTTGTTCTCCTGCTGCTAGAATACTTTGTAGTGCTTCTTTACGGTTTTCCTTCCCGTAAATGGCAGAGCCCGCTACAAAAATGGTAGCACCCGCTTGAGCGCACGGTATGATTGTTTCTGAGTTGATACCACCATCGATTTCTATTTCTACATCCAAATTTTTTTCTTTAATCAAGGCAGAAAGTTCCGCGATCTTTGGCACAACAGATTGAATAAATCTTTGACCACCAAAACCAGGATTTACAGTCATTAATAATACTAAGTCGACATCCTCTAAAATATGTTTAATCCATTCGATGGGTGTATGTGGATTTAATACTACCCCAGGTTTTACCCCGTAAGAACGAATTAGTTGAATGGTACGATGTAAATGACGGCAAGCTTCAACATGTACTGTCATATAATCGGCGCCAGCCTTCGCAAATGATTCGATATATTGGTCAGGATTTTCGATCATTAGATGAACATCTAATGGAAGATCGGTTACTGGACGTAAAGCTTTTACAACGATTGGTCCCATTGTAATATTGGGTACAAAGTGACCATCCATGACATCAATATGAATGAACTTTGCGCCCGCCTCTTCTACTTCTTTTACTTCATCCGCTAATTTTGAAAAATTAGCAGCTAAAATAGATGGTGCAATTTGAATCATGATTAGTACCTCGGCTTTCTCTCTATAATTTCTTGTAGGAATTGTAAATAATGGTCATAACGATACTGCTCCACTCTATGATCTTCTACAGCTTGTTTTACTGCACATTTTGGCTCTTTAAGATGAAGACATCCTCGAAATTTACAGCCTTCCGATAAGGCTAAAAACTCTGGAAAACATTGAGCCAACTCTTCTTTTTCTATTTTTTCAAAGTCAAATGAGCTAAATCCAGGAGTATCAGCAATTAATCCACCAGCTAACTCCATTAGTTCCACATGACGCGTCGTATGCTTTCCTCGACCAAGTGCTTCGGAGATCATACCTGTTTTCAATCCAAGTGCGGGCATGATCGTATTCAATAATGTAGATTTACCAACACCAGATTGTCCTGCTAAAACAGTTGTTTTGCCTTGTATAAGGGGCGTCATCTTTTCTAATAATTGGGTATCTCCCTTGAATGTTTCGATGATTTTATAACCAATCGCTTCATACTTTGACTTGTATTCCACTATCGCTTGTCTTTCCTTATCCGTCAGTAGATCTGTTTTTGTTAAACAGATGATCGGACACACTTGGAAAGATTCCAAGACGACTAAAAAACGGTCGAGTAATGCCGTATTAAATGCTGGCTCTTTCGTTGAAAATACAAGAATCGCCTGATCCATATTGGCAACAGGTGGACGCACCAGCTCATTTTTACGTTCTAAAATAGCCGTTATCGTACCATTGTTATTGCCTTCTACTTCATATTCTACATAATCTCCGACTAGAGGTGTTATCCCCTTATTACGAAAAACACCACGCCCTCGACATGAAATTAGCTGCTCAGCGTCTTGGACATAATAAAAGCCACTTAAAGCTTTTCGAATTTGGCCTTTTGGCATGCCCTTCCTCCTTAATTTAGATCTTCATATGCTATCGTCTCATCAATGATCACTTTATCATCACGTACTATTCTATAAATAGCTTTTTGCCCTTTTTCAATTTCAAATTGTAATTTTTTCACTTGTGTTGAATACAATTGGAATTCTTGTTCAACATCTTTAATGGAATGTGTTCGGTCTTGGATATAAATACGTACTTGTTGAGGTTCATCGGCTTTTTCTGGCTCGTACGGAATTTCGACCGATTTGACAAGCGTTTTAACAGGTTGCTGCTGAACACCCTTTGATAAAACAACCTCAATTGTACTACCGATATCTACTTTTTCTCCAGCCTTTGGTGATTGTGAAATAACTTGTCCTTTTGGAACTGTGTCTGAGTATTTTTCACTACCAATATGAATATGGAATCCTGAAGTTTTGGCATATGAGTTTAATCCATTTTCATCGTATCCAAGTAAATTTGCAACAATCTCCTGTTCAACACCCTTACTAACAGTAAGCGTAATGGTTGTATCTTTTGCAACAACTTTTTCTCCTTCTTCAAGAGATTGTTTCATAATCGTTCCTTCTGCGCTATCAGAATAGATTTCATCTACTTTGACATTAAACCCTTGTTTTTCTAGAAGTTCTTTTACTTGTACAATATCTTTCCCAACATAATCAGCAATCTCCGTTTTTTTCGGACCATCACTGACAATCAGATCGATCTCTGTTCCCTTAGTCCGTTCTTTACCTGCTTCAGGTGTTGTTGAAATCACTTTATTTTCATCAACATCATCTGAATTTTGCTTTGTTTGATCTCCAATGACAAACCCTGCATCTTGTAAAGTACTAATTGCCTTATCAACATCTTGATTGGTTACATCAGGAACAGCAAATTTCTTTTCATCAAATAAATCCGAAAATAAAAATAATCCAATGATAAAAATCAGTAGCAAACTTACTAATACGCCCACAGATATCAGCGCCTTATTTTTTCTTTTGCCCTTCTTTTTGTCGATTTTCTCATTATTATTTGATTTTATTTCTTTTGTAGACATCGCTTTTGTTTTCTCTAAATCTTGAGCTTCCCCCATTTTATCTTCTTTAATGGCCGGAATAAGTTTTGTGACAGCGTCATCAATTGGCGGACTAAATTTAGCTTCATGACTGCGCGCATCAGATAACACAGTTTCTAAATCTTCCTTCATCTCTTCCACTGAGGAATAGCGATGGACAGGGTCTTTAGCTGTTGCTTTTAAAACAACATTTTCTAGACTTTGAGGAATAGAAGGTACGATTGCTTTTACAGAAGGTGTTTCGGATTGCAAATGTTTGAGTGCAATCGCTACTGCTGATTCTCCCGAGAATGGTAACTCTCCTGTCAATAACTCGTAAAGTACAATCCCTAATGAATAAATATCTGACTTTTTTGTAGCGGTACCTCCTCGAGCCTGTTCAGGTGACAAGTAATGTACGGTTCCTAATACTGAATTCGTTCGAGTAAAGGAAGTATCTTCCAAAGCCATGGCGATCCCAAAATCAGTGATCTTCACATTACCAGATTCATCCATTAAAATATTTTGTGGCTTAATATCTCTATGAATAATTTGATTTTGATGTGCATGTGCGATGGCTGAAGTTAATTGTTTCATAATATCCACACATTTTGTAGGAGCAAGCGGGGCATATTTTTGTATGTATTGTTTTAAAGTTTGCCCTTTTACATATTCCATGACCAAATAGTGCATATCTCCATCTTCACCAACATCGTATATGCTGACGATATTCGGATGTGTAAGACTAGTGGCAGATAAAGCTTCTCGCTGAAAACGACGATGCATCTCTTGTTCGTTTGAAAAATTATAATGTAAAATTTTTATCGCAACATCGCGATCTAAAATCATATCATGAGCTAAGTAGACATTAGACATTCCTCCGCCACCAATGACATCGAGAATTTTATAACGTCCGCCGATTCTCTTTCCAACGAGCATTCTTACACCTCCTTAAGGTCTTTCGATAATAGGATGAGTGTAATATTATCCTCTCCACCATTATCATTCGCTAATTGGACAAGTTGACTACCTTTTTCTTGAATAGTAGCTGAACTCATAATAATATTGTGCATGTCATTATTTGATATTTTATTGCTTAATCCATCGGAACAAATAAGCATATATGAATCATCTACTAATTTAACTTTGTAGCTATCAGGTTCAATAGTAGATTCCGTCCCTAATGATTTAATGATATAATTTTTTTTCGGATGACTTTCAGCTTCTTCCTCGCTGATTTCACCATTATCTACGAGAATATTGACATATGAGTGATCTCTAGTAACTAGGCGAATCCCCTCTTGCGTCACAAAATACACACGACTATCTCCTACATGGCAAATGGTCGTTTGATCCCCATCAATTAGAACCGCAATAAGTGTTGTCCCCATGCCTTGGCAATCTTCATGTGTTAAAGAGTATTGATACAATGTTGTATTGAGTTCCTTTACGGTTGAAACCAACCATTGTTCAATCGATTCATTTGATGCAAAATGGCCTGCATCTGCCTTTAAAAATAACTCTTCAAAATGTGTCACAGCCATATGACTGGCAACATCACCCGCATTATGACCGCCCATACCATCTGCAACAATAGCCAGTTGATAGGAATCATCGCGCGAGATAAAAGTTGCCGAGTCTTCATTGACTGCCCTTTTCTTTCCAATATCACTTACAATGGTATATCTCACAATGTATCACCTCATTAGTGGGTCGTCTCTTCTTTTCTCTCCTTCGCACGCAATTGACCACAAGCTGCATCAATATCTGAGCCATGCTCACGACGAATTGTAACATTGACACCATGTTTTTTTAATGTTTTTTCAAAATCAAAAATCTTATTTCTAGGTGTTCGAACATAATCGCGTTCTGGCACGTAGTTAACCGGGATCAAATTGACGTGGCATTTAATCCCTTTCACAAGTTGCGCTAGCTCTTCTGCATGTGCAACTGAATCATTGACACCCCCAAACAAACCGTATTCAAAACTAATCCGACGTCCTGTTTTTGCAGTGTAATATTTGACTGCCTCCATTAAATCTGTTAGCTTATACGCTCTCGCAATCGGCATCAATTGTTGTCGTAATTCTTGAGAAGGTGCATGTAAGGATAATGCAAAGTTAATCTGTAATTGCTCATCAGCAAATCGATAAATCTTTGGAATAATGCCACTTGTTGAAACCGTAATATGACGTGCACCAATATTTAAACCCTTTTCATGGTTGATGACCTTTAAAAATTGCATCATAGAATCATAATTATCAAATGGTTCGCCGATTCCCATAATAACAACTGAGCTTACTCGTTGATCCTTCTCATCTAA
This sequence comes from Rummeliibacillus sp. SL167, assembly GCF_007896505.1. Taxonomy (NCBI): domain Bacteria; kingdom Bacillati; phylum Bacillota; class Bacilli; order Caryophanales; family Caryophanaceae; genus Rummeliibacillus; species Rummeliibacillus sp. SL167. The sequence continues at coordinate 1,806,442 of NZ_VCBM01000001.1, forward strand.
AGCCTGTTGGACTTTGACCACTTGTTCAACGATTTCTCCTGGTAGTAAATGCCGCTTTAAACCACCTAATGTAGACGCACAGAACGTACATCCAATACGACATCCAACTTGAGTGGTGACACATACAGAATTACCATAATCATGTGCCATTAATACAGTTTCGATGGAATATCCATCTTGCAATTGAAATAAAAATTTAATAGTCCCATCTTTTGATTCCTGTTTTACGAGAGTTTTCAATGTGCTGAATGCGAATTCTTGTTGCAATTTATCGCGTAATGCTTTTGAAAGATTGGACATTTCTTCAAAACTTGTGACGCGTTTTATATATAACCAATCAAAAATTTGAGCAGTTCTAAATGGTTTTTCACCCTGTTCGATAAGCCATTCTTGTAATTGATCAGGTAATAAGGAATAAATGGATTCGCGAAGCTCCGGTTTTTCTTTTTTTACTCTGGCTGTTTTTTTTATTTCTTGATCCATTACTTTGTGGATCCTCCTTTTTTTATAAAAGCAGCAACAAAAAAGCCGTCACTACCAAAATCTTGTGGAAAGACTTGCATCATGCCTTCCGTTTTCAGTGCTTGTAATGCTTCGGGTACATTTTTCACGGGGGATAATTCCATATCAGGATGAGTTCGTAAAAATATTTCAACAGTACCGTTGTTCTCCATTTTATCAATTGTACATGTACTGTAAACCATTTTGCCTTCATTTTTTAATAAAGTATATGCAGTATTTAATAGTTGAAGCTGAATTTTTTGTAAAGATTCAAAATCTGCTTCTTTTTTCGTATATTTGATGTCGGGTTTACGTCGTATAACACCAAGGCCACTGCAAGGTGCATCCACTAAAATTCGATCAAATGATTCCTTATCAAATATTGAAAGGGCCTCTCTTCCATCTAATACGCGAGGCTGGATGATCGATAAATCTAGACGATCGGCATTTTGCTGAATCAGCTTTATTTTATGCGGATGTAAATCAGTTGCAACTAGTTCACCTTGGTTATTCATCTTTTCAGCTATATGAGTGGTTTTTCCGCCTGGAGCTGCACACATATCTAAAACGCGCATTCCTGGTTTTACTTCTAAAGCATATGCTGGCAACATGGAACTCTCATCTTGAATGGTAATAAGTCCTTCTTTAAATGCAGTCGAACGAGCAGCCTGTCCCTCGATAATGTGTAAGCATTCTGGCACTACTGTGCTACGTTTTACAGCGAATTGATCATCCCATAGACTACGTAATGCTTCGTCAACAGTTGCTTTTGTCGTATTGACACGTACAGTTTGTATAGGTGGTAGATTATTTTCAAATAAAATATCTGATGTTTTTTCTAAACCAAAGCCATCGATATAACGACGAACAAGCCATTGAGGGTGACTTGTCTCAATCGCTAGACGTTCTGTATCATTATCAATCGTTGTTGTATCACGTAGACCATCACGTAAAATAGAACGCAGAATTCCATTAACAGTTGCACTAATACCACGATGACGAGCACGATGCTTCGCAATTTCAACGGCTTCATTGACAGCCGCATGATCAGGGATTTTTGTTAAAAAAGCGATTTGATATAAAGATAAACGCAATAACCAGCGCACCCAATCATCGAGTTTACCACGTACATACGGCTCCAAATAATAATCGAGTGTCATTTTATATTGCAATGTGCCATACGTGATTTCTGTTAATAAACCTCGATCTTTTGCGTCAATTTTATATCTTTCAATTGTTTGGTGTAGCAGCAAATTACTATAAGCTTGTTGTCGATCAACAGCCAGTAGGATCGTCAATGCTGCATCACGGACATTGCCATCCCAAATAGGTGCTACATTTTTGTTTTTACTCATTCAAAATGATCTCCTATCTGTAATTTAGATCCTACACCATTTAGGTAATTCACCGCTTCCATTCTTTTTTTACCAGCAGGTTGCAAATCCACAATATCAATCGCTTGCCCATCTCCCGTCGCAACAGTAAAGAATTTTTTCGAAATTCCAATCACTGTACCAGGTTTTTCATGATGTGTAACCGTCGATTTTTTTGCCCACCAAACTTTCACGTTTTGCCCATCAAGTGTTGTATAAGCAATCGGCCATGGATGCAAACCACGTATTTGATTGTAAATATCTATATTACTCTTTGTCCAATCGATGCGCTCTTGTTCACGTGAAATATTATGAGCAAAAGATACCTTTGACTCATCTTGCGGAATTCGACGATTAGTACCATCAATAATCGAAGGAAGAGTGTTCTTCAATAAGTCTCGACCAATAATACTTAATTTATCAAATAATAAACCTGTATAATCTTCTTCCTCAATGGCTATCGCCTGTTGTGCGATAATATCTCCCGCATCTAATTTTTCAGCCATATACATAATGGTTACACCTGTTTCTTTTTGACCATCGATTACTGCTTGATGGATAGGTGCACCTCCACGATATGCAGGAAGTAATGACGCGTGAACATTTATACAACCAAGTCTAGGTGTATCTAATAATTCTTTCGGTAAAATTTGTCCAAAGGCAGCCGTCACGATTAAATCAGGATTTAATGCGATGATTTGTTGTAATTCTTGTGAACCCTTTAAACGCTCTGGTTGTATAACTGGTAGTCCAAGTTCTACCGCTGCAGCCTTGACAGGTGTTGGTGTTAAAACGTGTTTACGACCAACTGGGCGATCTGGCTGAGTAACTACCGTTTGAATCTTATACCCTTCTTCATACAACATTTTCAAGATAGGTACAGAGAAATCGGGTGTGCCCATGAAAACGACTGAAGTCATTGCTCTTCATCCTCCTCCGCATACATTTCTTCTATTTCTTTTAATGTATAAGTTTTGATTATTTTTTTATCAAATAATATGCCATGAAGATGATCTACTTCGTGTTGAATCACACGCGCATCAAAATCATAAGCTTCTAATTCATATAACTCACCATTTCGATCTTGCGCTTGTACTTTGATATATAATGGGCGTTCGACATCACCATATAAATCTGGAAAACTTAAACAACCTTCGATATCAACGCCAGTATCTTCAGAAACTTCTACTATCACTGGATTAATGAGTTCTAATAGATCTCTTTCTTCCCCAAGCTCTACAACAGCCGCTTGGATACTTTTATCGACTTGTGGGGCAGCGATCCCTACACCATCATTTTCAAGCATTGTTTCATACATATCGTCTAGCAATTTCGCTAACTCATCATCAAATTGAACGATTTCAGACGCTTTTGTTTCCAGTACCTTTGCAGGGTTTTTTATAATTTCTAATAATGCCATTTGAAACCTCTTTTCTTCTCTTATAAAGTGAAACTTCACTCAGGGGGTCTTAAGTGTATTAAATAGACGATGGATCTAAATCAACGGTTAGTTGAACTCCCTTTTTGACCCATTCCGTACGGTACAACCGGATCAATTGTTGCAATGTTTCAATTAGATTCGGCTCTTTTTTATATTTTATCAAACATTGATAACGATATCGATTTTGAACTCGGCTAATGGAAGCAGCAGTAGGCCCGATCAGTACAACTTGTTTGGAGAGTTTTAGTTTTAACCAATCCATAGCCTTCCCCGCATATTCCGCTGCCATCATAACATCTTCATGTGTTATTTGTATAAGTACAACGAAAAAATAGGGTGGATAAGCAAACTTATGTCGCATGGCCATTTCTTGCTCATAGAATGGTTCATAGTGCTGCTCTTTTGACAATTGGATAGCATAATGCTCAGGCGTATATGTTTGAATAATCACTTCACCTGGTAAATCATGACGACCTGCACGGCCACTTACTTGTGTTAATAATTGGAAAGTGCGTTCAGCTGCACGGAAATCGGGAAGATTTAAGGATGTATCTGCACTTAATACCCCGACTAAAGTAATTTTTGGAAAATCTAGTCCCTTCGCAATCATCTGAGTTCCCAATAAAATATCTGCCTTACCAGCACCAAAATCATCTAATATACGTTCATGCGCCCCTTTTTGTCTTGTTGTATCAACATCCATCCGCAACACTCTGGCTTCTGGAAAAACTTTATGAATCTCAGCCTCGATTTTTTGAGTACCTGTTCCAAAAAAACGAATATGCTCACTATGACACTCTGGGCACTCTGTTGGAACACGCTCTTCATATCCACAATAATGGCATTTTAACGTTTCTGTTGAACGATGATAAGTCATAGAGATGTCGCAGTTTTTACATTGCACGACCGTTCCGCAATCACGACATAAAACAAAGGATGAATATCCCCGACGATTCAAAAATAAGACCATCTGCTCTTTTTTCTCCAGTCTTACTTTCATAGCATCTGCTAAAGATTGTGAAAACATGGAACGATTTCCTTCATGAAGCTCTTCACGCATATCTACTACTTGAACAGTAGGTAAAGCTTGTTTCTTTGCTCTTTGGGATAATGTCAGTAAAGTATAAATATTTTTCTTTGCTCTAGCAAAAGACTCAAGTGAGGGGGTAGCACTTCCTAGGATAACGGGACATTGATGGAATTGACTTCGCCAAATCGCAACATCTCTTGCATGATATCGTGGCGTATCTTCTTGCTTATAGGTGGATTCATGTTCTTCATCTAAAATAATCAATCCTAGATTAGTAAATGGAGCAAAAATCGCAGATCTAGCCCCAACAGCGACCTTTACTTCCCCACGTCCGATTTTCCTCCATTCATCATACTTCTCGCCCTTTGATAATCCGCTATGCATCACTGCCACTAGATCACCAAAACGTGCACGAAATCGCTCTGTCATTTGAGGAGTCAACGAAATTTCAGGTACTAGCACAATAGCCTCTTGTCCGTGATTGATCGCTTCTTGAATGGCTTGTAGATACACTTCTGTTTTCCCACTGCCTGTTACACCATGTAATAAGAAAGTTGTAGCCATCTTTGATTTCATCGATTGTAAAATTTGATATAGTGCAACATCTTGCTCATCTGTCAATTGAAGCGCTACAGATTTATGTACGTCTTTTGAAAAAGGGTTACGATAGATTTCTTCTTGGAAATAGCTAGCTGCACCTTTGTCAATGACTGCATTCAATACGGCAGGTGTAATATTCAATGTTTCACAGAGTTTTTGTGGGATAAACTCTTCTCCTGCATGTTCTACCATCCATTCAGCTACTTGCAATTGTTTCTTTGCACGTTTAGGGATCGTTGTCGTAATTTCTCGTAACTGCGACACATCACCTAACACTTTTACTTTGCGAACTGCTTTCACTTGCCCTTGTTGCTTCACAATTGTTTTTTGCTCAACAAGACCTTGCTTCATACAATATTTAAGCGGCTTTAATAGATTAGCCGCTTCCACTTTTTTATACGGAATTACCTCTTTTTGACCAAACAAAGCTTGTAATTCCGCAGGTAAATTGGACAGTTCAGTCGTTCGTTTGATAGACTTCTCATATTTTGCACGTAAAGCGGATGGTAGCATAACTTGCAATGCATCTATCTCATAGCATAAAGTATGCACAGTCATCCACTTTGCAAGTTTGAGCATCTCTTCCGTTAACACTGGTTCTAAATCTAAAAGCTGTGCGATTGCTTTAAGTTTATCTACTGGTACATCTGTTTCATCTTTTAACGCTGTGATAAACCCAAGAACATTTCTTGGACCGAATGGCACTTTAACACGACACCCCACCTCTACCAATTCCTCTAGCTCTAGAGGAACCAAATAATCAAATGGCCTGTCCACAGGATAAGCAGAGACATCGACAATAATTTGTGCAATCATTGCCACATACCCTCTCTTTTTAAGATTGTTGTGAATAATTCAATTGCTAGGTTCTCTTTCGGCATAGATTCATAACTTTGTTGAAATCCTTCTTTACCGACTAACGTAACTGTGTTTGAATCAGCTCCAAAACCACGATCTGATTTTGAAACATCATTTGCAATAATATAATCCGCATTTTTTTTGATTAATTTACCTTTTGCATATTCTAATACATCATTCGTTTCTGCGGCGAAACCTATTAATAATTGATGTTGTTTAAGCTCTCCTAAAGTAAGCAATATATCAGTTGTTCTCACAAGCTCTATAGCTGTATGATCAAATTGTTTTTTCATTTTTTGGGACAAACTGATTTCAGGACGATAGTCTGCTACTGCTGCCGCTTTTACGACGATGTCTGCATGATCGTATTCTTTTAAAATAGCTTTCAGCATATCTTCAGCACTCTCTACAGAAATTAGCTTTACACCTGCTGGAGGAGTTATTTCTACGGGTCCTGAAACAAGTATTGTATCTGCACCGAGCTTTTGTGCCGCAGCTGCCATCGCATAACCCATTTTTCCAGAGGAAAAGTTCGTTAAATAACGAACGGGATCTATTCTTTCTCTAGTTGGTCCTGCAGACACGACCACTTTCTTTCCTTTCAATGGTAAATTTTCCGGTTTAAAAAACTGTTCCACTAAAGAAACTATTTTTTGTGGCTCTTCTAAACGTCCTTTTCCAACATAGCCACACGCTAAAATACCTTCTGAAGGCTCTATAAATTCATAGCCATCTTTTGCTAAACGTTCGATATTTCTTTTTACTGCTGGATGATTATACATATGAACATTCATAGCTGGGGCTACCCAAACTTTTGCAGTGGTAGCAAGTAACGTTGTTGTCACCATATCATCAGCAATCCCATTGGCAAGCTTACCGAGCATATTAGCTGTAGCTGGGGCAACAATCACAAGATCGGCCCAATCCGCTAACTCAATATGAGCTATAGCTCCAGAGTCTTTTTCATCAAAAGTATCAGTGTATACATCGTTTTTGGACATGACTTGAAAACTCAAAGGAGTAACAAAACGGGTTGCAGATTCTGTCATCATTACTTTCACATGCGCACCTGCTTGCGTAAGCTTACTCACCAGTGCAACTGCCTTATAAACTGCGATTCCACCTGATACACAAAGTAAAATGTTCTTATTTGCAATCATGTTTTTCTTCCTCTCGAAACAACATAAGCTCCCAAAGAAAAACTTCTCTAGGAGCTACAGCGTTTTAGTTAATCAATGCACCTCGGCAAAACACAGCAAGATTTTGTCAAGTCAATTTGATTAATTCCCATCAAAAATCTGTGTAAACTGCCGGAAGCTTTAACCTCAATTAGTGAATGCTTATACACCCATTGAATAAGGGTTAAACTTCATCTTCATAAACCTTTGTTTCATCTTGATCTTCTATTGTAAGAACGCCAGCGGCAACTTCTTCAAGTGCTTTCCCTACACTTTTATAAGAAACATATGAAGATAAACGTTCTGGGCTGCCTTCTTGCATGGCACGAGCTCTTTTAGCAGCAAGACTTACAAGTGAATACTTTGAATCGATTTTAGTTTTTAAAACATCAACAGATGGATATAGCATCTATTATTCTCCTCTCAACATAGCTAAATATCTTTTTTCTACACGTTCGCGTTTACAATGTTCAGCAAGAACAATCGCATTAATACGTTCACATGCTAATTGTACTTCGTCGTTTTCCACGACATAATCGTACAAATTCATCATTTCCAATTCTTTGTTTGCAGCAGCTATACGTGATGCAATAACGTCTTCTGATTCGGTCCCACGTCCTACCAAGCGTTGTTGTAATTCAGAAAGACTTGGTGGTGCAAGGAAAATAAATAGACCATCTGGTACTTTTTCACGAATTTGTGTCGCACCCTGAACTTCAATTTCAAGGAATACATCACGACCTGCATCCAATGTTGCATTTACATAGTCAATAGGTGTTCCATAATAATTGCCTACATACTCGGCATATTCAAGTAATTTGCTTTGTTCAATAAGCTTTTCAAAGTTTTCTCTACTTTTAAAAAAGTAGTCTACACCATCAACTTCCCCCTCACGTGGCTCGCGTGTGGTCATGGAAATAGAATATTCATAATTGGTATCTGGTTGTGAAAATAATGCTTTCCGCACTGTACCTTTTCCAACACCGGAAGGACCAGATAAAACAATTAATAATCCACGTTCTCTTCTCATTAACTCTCCCTCATCGTTCCAAAAAATTAATCATACAATAAGTATTGCTATTATTCAATATTTTGAACTTGTTCTCGCATTTTTTCTAATATTGCTTTTGCTTGAACAACGGCGGTAGCTGCTTCAACTGATTGATTTTTAGAACCAATCGTATTAATCTCACGATGCATTTCTTGCATCAAAAAGTCTAATTTTCGACCAATTGATATATCCTCTTGCAATGTTTCATCTAATTGTTTTAAATGACTTGCTAAGCGATCCAATTCTTCTGATATATCTGCTTTTTCTGCAAAAATAGCTACTTCAGTTAAAAGGCGTTCTTCTAAATGATCTGTGTGACTAATTTCGTTTATACGTTCTACTAATTTTTCACGATATTTCTCTACAGCTTTTTGAGAAACGTTTTTGATAACAGCGATTTGCTCTTCTAAGGCCTCTTTAAAGCCTAGAACTGTTTCGAATAATACTTGGCCTTCTTTTTCTCGCATTTGAATAAGAGCGATTGTTGCTTCTTCAACAGCCTTATTCACTGCATTTAAAACCTCTTCTTTGGGAAGTTCTTTTATTTCCAAAGTGAGTGCTTGGTCAAGTTGTAAAATTTCCGTCATGGACCATTTATCATCCAGTGGAATCTGTTGTCTTAACTCATCTCTTGCTTCTTTATATGCATTGACTAGAGGCCAATTGATCTTTACAACCTGTCCAAATGGCACTAATTCTTTCACGTAGACGGATACATCAAACTTTCCTCTTGCTACTTTTGTAGAAAGTATTTTTTTTGCAAGTACTTCCGCTTCAGTCCATTCTTTAGGAAATCGTGTGGAAATTTCTAAAAAACGATGATTTACTGAACGGATTTCTACGGTTAACTGCAGTTGATCCGTTGTTGTGACACCCCTGCCAAATCCTGTCATACTACGTACCAAGGTCAGTCACATCCTTCTTCGCATACTATCTACAAGTATAACATAAGAAAAAAATTATTGCGTATATCCATGGACTGCCTATCTTTTAATTGTACGCTAAAATTATATTTTCTGCTTATTTTTTTGTTGTTTAAAGAAAATATTTAATTTTTATCCATGAAAATATAGAACATTCGCTGATTTCCGCTCCCTCTTGATGTGAGTGCTTACTGCCTGTTAATACAAGATAAAAAATGATAAGATAGAACAAAACGTTTTGAAAGAGGAATTTACATATGGCATATGATGGCTTATTCACACTAGCAATGACAAAAGAATTGCAGCAATTGGTCACAGGGCGTATCGCTAAAGTACACCAACCAAATGCACAAGAAATTATTTTAACTATCCGAGCAAGTGGCAACAATCATAAATTATTATTATCCATCCATCCATCTTACGCTCGTGTACATCTGACAGATCAAGCAGTCGATAATCCTGCTGAACCGCCTATGTTTTGTATGCTGTTACGAAAGCATATCGAAGGAGGCTTTATCGAATCGATCAAACAAATCGATGGCGATCGCATTATCGTATTTACGATAACAAGTAAAAACGAAATTGGAGATCCCATCATAAGAGAATTATATGCGGAAATAATGGGACGTCATAGTAATCTCATTCTAGTAGAAAAAAAATCGCAAAAAATCGTAGATAGTTTGAAACATTTACCTCCTGCAATGAACAGCTATCGAACTGTGTTGCCCGGTCAGCTTTATGTAGCGCCTCCTAAACAAAACAAAGTAAATCCAACAGTTGTATCTGACGAAGATTTACAAACATTTTTTGCGACTGAAAAATCGGCACAAGAAATTGTTCAACATTTCACTGGATTTTCATCCCTCCATGCCACTGAATTTTTATATCGCATTGATGAGTCTGGAAAAGCTGCGGCAGTTCTATTCCCTTCTTTTATTGCTGAATTTAAGAATGGGGGCAGCCAGCCTACTTATATAGAAGTAAACGGGAAAACACAATTTTCTCCTATCGCACTTACGCATTTACAAGGAAAACCAACAATCTATCCATCTTTAAGCACATTGCTTGATCGTGTCTTCTTCGCAAGAGCTGAACGTGACCGAGTGAAACAACAAGCAGGAGATCTTGAACGCTGGCTACAAAATGAAATCAGTAAATTGAAGCTGAAACTGAAAAAGCTTCAAAAAGATTTAAATCACGCGCAAAAGCTAGATCAATATCAATTATTTGGTGAGTTACTAATGGCCAATCTCTATAATTTTGAAAAGGGACAAAAAGAAATCACCGTTGTCAATTATTACGACGACCATGAAGCAAAAGTGAAGATTCCTTTAAATGAACGCAAAACACCGATTGAGAATGCCCAAAGTTATTACACCAAGTATAATAAGGCCAAAAATGCACTCATCATGGTACAACAACAAATCGATAAAACCAATGAGGATTTAATCTATTTCGAGATGCTTTCACAACAAGTACAGCAAGCAGCACCACATGATATTGAAGAGATACGAGAAGAGTTGGCGGAACAGGGTTTTATGAAAATGCGTACTGCCAAACGGCGTAAAAAACCAACAAAACCATCACCTGAGGAATTCGTTTCTTCAACAGGTATCCATATTTCAGTAGGGAAAAATAATAAACAAAATGATTATTTAACATTTAAATTAGCAAGAAAATCAGATATTTGGATGCATACAAAGGATATTCCCGGCTCACACGTGGTCATTCATGATGCGAACCCTGATGAACAAACATTGCGAGAAGCTGCCACACTATCTGCGTACTTTAGCAAGGCCCGTGTTTCCTCATCCGTTCCAGTTGACTATACAGAAATTCGACAAGTCAAGAAACCAAGTGGTGCAAAGCCTGGATTTGTCATCTACTTTGAACAAAAAACACTATATGTTACACCTGATGAAGAACTAGTCATTCAGTTAAAAAAAGAACGATAAAGTAACACATCAGTGGGGGTTTTCTTCATCCCCCATTGAGCTAGGAGAACTCAGGTTAAAAGCGCCACGTCTTGTGGCAACACCTGAGGGACAAACATCTTGCCCCCGCCCAAACCAATCAGACGCATGCGGCAGTTGTCCCCCCCCACCTATCTTTTCTCGTTTCTCTCTATACCTTGAGGGAGGAGTCTTACTGCCCGTTAACGCGGGATAAAGTTTTACCATAATTTTTTAGTAATCTAAATGAAATTTTGATTCAAAAACATTTACACCTTTCCATCGTTTTAGAACATAAAGGAGTGATTAATCGCAGTTAATCACTCCTTTTTTCAAACATTCTCAGAAAACTTCGAAACCTCTGATTTTAAAAAATATCTTCTACTTTTACTATCTCTTTTCATTAATAAATTTTTCTATATGCTCATTTCCAATTAGGGCGAATAACTATCTAAAAGTGGATTAGACAGCTTTTACAGTAACTTCAATATTATTTCGTGTAGCCTTTGAATACGGACAAACCGTATGCGTAATTTCCAAAAGTGTTTGTGTTTCCTCTGGTGATACGCCTTCAATATGGCCTTCTATTTCTACTCCTAAACTATAATCCTGTTTGCCATTATTATAGAGTGATACAATCGCACTAATTGTGGATTGACCTTTAATGCCTTTTTGCATTTTGACTAAATCAAGCGCGCTATTAAAGCATGAACTAAATCCTGCCGCAAATAATTGTTCGGGATTTGTTGTGCCTTCAGCATTTTTACCTGGTGGTACAATATTCAAAGAGAATGATTTGTCTGGAGAATGCACTTCTCCACTACGACCGCCTACATTTGTCATTTTAGTTGAATACATTTTTTTCATTTTAACCAACCCTTTCTTAATCATTTTTATTTTGTACAATTAAATTGTATATAATTTAATTGTGATTGACAAGTCAAAAGAATAAATTATTATAAAAATAATGATATTATTGTTTGGGAGGAAATAATCTATGCAGACAGGGCAAAATTATTTGGACAATCAGTTGTGCTTCTTGTTATACGTATCTTCTAAAGAAATCATTAAGAAATATACATTCTATCTCAAAGAATATGATTTAACGTATACTGGATATATCGTTTTATTGGCGATTAATTGTGATGAGCAAGTCAATATAAAAGAATTAGGAAATCGCATCTTTCTAGATTCTGGGACTTTGACACCCTTATTAAAGAAACTAGAGCTTAAAGGGTATATTTCAAGAGAACGTTCAAAAAAAGATGAACGTAATTTAATGGTTCAACTAACAGAACAAGGGAAAAGAGTACAAAAAGAGTTACCTTGTATTTCAGAGAAGGTTTTCGAAAAGACAAATATGACTAAAGAAGAATTTTTTCAAACAAAAACCACTTTGGAGAAAATTATTCACTCTTTTAGATCATAAAAAGCATGCCGATCAACTTTTTACAGCCATGAAGTTAATCAGTTGACCGCTTGTTTGTTTTCAAAAATTGCTAGCTTAAAGTAACCATTCAGATATTATTATCCTTCGTAAAAATTATCTGAATGACAGAGGGACAATATTATCTGCTGTAATGGACTGATAACATCAGCTTTGAAGCTGTATTTCAAGGAAGACAACATGCAAAGAACAATAAAGTGAAGGTTCCATCAGTGGGGGTTTTCTTCATCCCCCACTGATGGTTAGCTAAACCAATCGGACTTTTACGGGCAGTTCATCCCCCATCTATCTTTCTCGTTTTCTCTCTATATCTTGAGATCAGGGTCTTACTGCCCGTTAAAGCGAGATAAAAGGTATTGAGAGACATTCTCCCAATACCTTTTATTGATATCGTAACCTTTAAATTTTACTGATGATTTGTTGAAAACACAAGACTATTTCCATCTGGATCAATGATGGCAAAATAATGATCTAAATCTTGCATTTGGGTTAATTGTTTTACGTGGTTTTTCAATTTATCGTAGGCCTCTTTAGATGGCAGATTGAAATGTATCTCTTGTAATCCACTATGTATATCTAGTGGACGTGCAGCATTTCTTCCAGACCAAGCATTTCCTGCGATATGGTGATGATAGCCGCCTGCTGATAAAAAGAACCTATCATTTGATACAAGCTGCGATTCAAATCCTAATACTTGATGATAAAATGACAATGTTTTTTCTAAATCATTAACACGCAGATGTACATGCCCAATTTTTGTACCTATTGGCAATTTACCATCTGTCTCAAATTTTGCAATCTTTGCAAGTTCTTTAAAATTTAATGGATTGCTACCTTTAGGATATTTATGCCATTCCTTTCGAGGTCGATCTACGTATATTTCAATACCATTGCCCTCTATATCAGATAAATAAAATGCTTCACTATAACCATGATCACTTGCACTATCCAATTTAGCAATAGGAATAATTCGTTCAAAATGAGGGAACCGAGTTGCTTGCTCTAAAGGACTATCTACCGTATTTTTATTCCGTAATATTTCAAAGAATTTTGTAGCAAAGGCCTCTCTATTTGGCACAAGAAAAGCGATATGAAATAACCCCGTACTTTTTGCTGGTTGCAATTTTTTAGCTGTTTTTCTTAACTCTAAGAGTACTCTTTCATCCTCTTTTACACCAAGATAAGCATAATTTTGTGTTCTACTAAGTACTGTTAAGCCAACAACATGTTTATAAAAAGCGATTTGCCTTGTTAAATCAATAACTTTTAGCACAACACGTTCTACATTCGTCGCCGCATCAATTGTATATTGTGGTAAAAATTCTTCTAATTTTTCGGTCATTCAGAAAACCCCTTTTTTAATTCATAGTTATTAAATAGGTTTAGTTAATTTTAATACAAAACAAAAGAAATAACAAATAAAAAGAATATATATTATACATCTTTTATGATGATAAAGTGAAACTTCATTCAGTCGGTTTTTCTTCTCCCCCACTAGATTTTAGCTGATCCAATCAGGTTTTTATAAGACTATCAAGATCCCCCTTTGTCACTTAAAGTGGGCATGTTTTATGCGCAAATTTTCATTTTCACTTATGCATTTTTAATCGTTATTGGTGATCAGTTCATTATTTGGGTGATTTATATTTTGCTACTGCTTCTCATACGTTTAACTTAAACCTCTATGACAGGAGGCTGCCCGAAAAACAATAAAAAAATACAATTCAGTATCAATGTATCGATCTGAATTGTATTTTCACGTGTGTTGATTTGACAAAAATTAGGTCGTCTGTGGCGTAATTTTTGAGAAAATCTTTATTTTTCGGACCATTTATATAGATCTTCGCTGCAATCAACGAATCTCCCTATTTTTATGGATTATATTGGATAATCAACATACCTGTTGTATTTTATTAATTCATTTTCGTTCTAAATAGGTGCTTTCTTTACTCCTAAAAATGATCATCCATTTTAAAACAGATTCATTTATAGTTTTCCAGCTTTCAAATCTGCATGCCATTGAAGTAATCCTGGAATATCGTCTTCTTTAATCATCCCTGTTTCTTTGGCCACTTCTACAAGCGCTTCAAAGTTGGATAGGCTTTTATATGGTACACCTACTCGATCAAAGTTTTCTTGTGCACGAGGCAACATGTAAGAATACACGGATACGACTCCTAACACTTCTGCTCCTTCACGACGAAGCGCTTCAACAGCTGTAATACTTGAACCGCCTGTAGAAATGATATCTTCAACAACGACTACTTTTTGACCTTGTTGAAGCTTTCCTTCTGTTTGATTGCCTCGACCATGATCTTTTGGTTTTGAACGTACATACACCATTGGTAAATCCAAAATGTCGCTTACCCAAGCAGCGTGTGGAATACCTGCTGTGGCAGTTCCGGCAACTACTTCTGTTTTTGGAAAGTTTTCTTTGATCAATTCAGCAAGACCATTCGCAATAATTTTGCGAACTTTCGGATAGGAGATCGTTAGTCGAGTATCACAATAAATAGGTGATTGAATACCAGACGCCCATGTAAAAAGTTCATTTGGATTTAACTCTACTGCACCTACTTCTAACATACCTTTTGCTACTTCTTTTTGAATGGTCATCTATTATTGTCCTCCCCATAATGCTTGTACTGTATGATAGGCTTTTACAACATCATCAGCTTGTGTGATGGCGCGTCCTACTACTATATGTGTAGATCCATTTTCTTTTGCAAATGTAGGTGTTGCAACACGTTTTTGATCATGCAGTGCGCCACCTGATAAACGAATCCCAGGCGTCACCTTTAAAAATTCTTTGCCACATACTTTTTCAATTGCTTTCGCTTCTAAAACAGAACAAACGACTCCATCAAGTCCTGAAGCTTTTGCTAGCTTGGCATAATTTAGAACCGATTCTTCTAGTGTCGTTGAAATTTTTTGTTCTTGTTGCATTTGTTCTTCACTAGTAGAAGTTAATTGCGTTACAGCAATCAATGCTGGACGTTTTTTACCGGCTGGTGTACCTTCTTGCAAACCTTCAAGTGCTGCTTTCATCATTGTACTTCCTCCTGCAGCATGAACATTGACAATATCGACTCCCAGTTTCGCTAAGCCCCTCATAGCGGATTTAACAGTGTTTGGTATATCATGAAGTTTTAGATCAAGAAAAACTTCATGCCCCTGTTCTTTTATCTTTTTAATAATGGAAGGACCCTCTTGCAAATAAAGTTCTAAGCCTACTTTTACAAATAAAGATTCTTGAAAATGGGAAAGAAATTGAAAGACTTTCTCTTCTGATGGAAAATCTAAGGCAATGATCGGCTTATTTGACATTTATCGATGGCTCCTTCCAATAAGATCCGTTATTTTCTCACATGCTAGTTCATCTAATTTTTGTGGTAGCTCATCGATGATATTCGGACATACAAAAGGATCGACAAAGTTAGCAGTACCGACTGCGACAGCACTAGCACCTACCGATAGGAAATCGATGACATCCTCAGCATTTGTTATACCGCCCATACCAATAATCGGAATCTTCACCTGTTGACGAACATCGTAAATCATTCGGATAGCAATCGGCTTAACAGCAGGACCAGATAAACCACCTGTTCCATTAGCAATGATTGGCTTTCCTGTTTTTGGATGAAGCCTCATGCCGATTAATGTATTAATCATCGTAATACCATCAGCACCACCGGCTTCAACTGCTTTTGCAATTTCGACGATATTTGTAACATTTGGAGATAATTTAACATAGACGGGAACTTTTGATACTTCTTTGACAGCAGCTGTTAGACCACTTGCGGTATTAGCATCTGTACCAAATTGAATACCCCCACTTTTTACATTTGGGCAGGAGATATTCAATTCTAAAGCTTTCACATTTGGAGCTGTTGAAATTTTTTCAGCTACAGCTACATAATCAGCCGTCTCCGTACCAGCAACATTTGCAATAATGGGTACGTCATATTGCTCTAACCATGGCAATTCATATTCCATCACATGTGCTAAACCCGGATTTTGTAAGCCAATTGCATTTAACATACCAGCAGCTGTTTCTGCCACCCGAGGAGTAGGATTTCCTCTCCGTGTTTCCAAAGTAGTCGCCTTGATCATAATGGCACCTAGTTTCGATAAATCATATAGCTTTGCAAATTCTTGTCCAAAGCCAAAACAACCAGATGCAGGAATAATAGGGTTTTTCAATGTTAACCCTGGTAACTCTACTTGTAATCGATTCATAGTGCAACCACTCCTCTTGGGAAGACTGGGCCATCCGAACAGATTTTTAAATAATCTTGCGCAACGATATCAGTTGTTTGGCATACACATGCATAACAAGCACCAATGCCGCAGCCCATTCTTTCTTCAAAAGATAAGAATCCCTTTTTATCTGGATATGTTTGCTCTAATGCTTTTAACATCGGTAAAGGACCACAACTATAAAAAACATCAAATGTTGGATTTAATTGTGCTAATAGATCTGTTACAAAGCCTTTTGAACCATAGCTACCATCGGCTGTCACAATATAGGTTTCGCCAAGTTCGCTAAATTGTTTCTCATAGAAAACGTTATGAATCGATTGAAAGCCTAATACATGAATGGTATGAACACCTTTCGCATTGAGTTGCTTGGACAGTTCATACAATGGTGGCACACCAATGCCTCCACCAACTAATAAAGCCGTTTCTCCACTCTTTGTTTCTTCTACAGGAAAACCATTTCCTAAAGGTCCTAATATATCCACTTCGTCGCCTGGTTGTTTTTGTGAAAGGATTTTTGTTCCACGTCCCCCTGCACGATAAAGCATTGTAAATTCCATATGTTCTGAATCTATCGAGCAAATGCTAATAGGTCTTCTAAGTAATGGTTCCAAACTATCTGATACACGAATGTGAACAAATTGACCAGGTTGCTTCATTTGAAGGGTGAGCTGACCAATTAAAGTCAGCTCAAAAATACCATCGGCTATTTGTTTTTGACGAACAACTTTCATCTTTTCTTGTTGAATCATGCATGTACCTCCAACTTTGCTTTTGGCATCGCAGTTGCTGTAAAGGTCATGGATTCGATGACACGTAAGATGGCTTCTGCTGTATCGAGTGAAGTAAGACAAGGTACACCATTTTCCACAGATTCACGACGAATTCTAAAACCATCTCGTGCTGGTTGTTTGCCTTTTGTCAATGTATTAATCACTAATTGTGCATTTCCATTTTGGATAACATCCAGTAATGTAGGACCATTTGAACCGATTTTACCTACAGTTGTTGATTTAATACCTGCTTGTTTTAATGATTCTGCAGTACCTGGTGTTGCAAGAATAGAGTAACCAATTTCGACAAATCGTTTAGCAAGTGCGATGGCTTCTTCTTTGTCTTTATCTGCTACTGTCATTAATACGGCACCATGATCTTTAATCTTCATGCCTGCTGCAACAAAGCCTTTATACAATGCTTTTTCAAGTGTGCTATCTTTCCCCATTACTTCACCTGTAGACTTCATTTCAGGTCCTAATGTTGTATCAACACGGCGAAGTTTTGCAAAGCTAAATACTGGTACTTTGACAAATACACCATCTTTCACCGGAGCAAGTCCTGTTGGATAGCCTTGCTGTGGAATGGATTGACCAAGAATAGCCTTCGTTGCAACATTTGCCATTGGAATATTAGTAATCTTACTTAAGAATGGCACTGTACGTGATGCACGTGGATTTACCTCGATTACATAGACGACATCTCGAGAGATAACATATTGGATATTCATCAGACCTATGATGCCTAATCCTTTTGCTAGTCGCGTTGTGTAATCCACTAATGTATCAATATGTTGTTGTGACAAGTTTTGTGTAGGATAAACAGCAATCGAATCACCAGAGTGTACCCCCGCACGTTCGATATGTTCCATAATACCTGGAATTAGAACATTTTCACCATCACAAATCGCATCTACCTCAATTTCCTTACCTGTTAAGTAACGGTCGATCAGTACAGGATGTTCTGGAGATGCTTCCACTGCATTTTCCATATAATGGTTCAATTCAGCTGTATTATAGACGATTTCCATTGCACGTCCACCCAATACATATGAAGGGCGAACTAGCACTGGATATCCAATTTCTTCGGCAATGGCGATTGCTTCAGGTGTATTTGTTGCTGTTTTTCCCAATGGTTGTGGAATCTTTAACTCATGTAGTGCTTCTTCAAAACGATCACGTGACTCTGCACGGTCGATAGAATCAAGTGATGTACCCAAAATTTTCACACCGCGAGCTTCTAATTTATCAGCAAGATTGATCGCTGTTTGACCACCAAATTGGACAACCACACCTTTTGGTTGCTCTAAGTCGATAATATGCATAACATCTTCTATCGTAAGTGGTTCAAAGTATAATTTATCCGAAATTGAAAAGTCCGTTGACACGGTTTCAGGGTTTGAGTTGATAATGATCGCTTCGTATCCAGCCTCTTGAATGGCCCAAACTGAATGTACGGTTGCATAGTCAAATTCAACACCTTGCCCTATACGGATTGGACCAGATCCTAAAACAATGACAGACTCACGATTGGAGCGAATCGATTCATTTTCCTCTTCGTATGTGCCATAGAAGTATGGTGTTTCTGATTCAAATTCCGCTGCACATGTATCAACCATTTTGTAAACTGGGATGATACCTTGTTCCTTACGAAAATCATATATTTTGTCAGCTGTTGTATGCCAAAGTTTGGCGATTGTTTCATCTGCAAAACCTAATTTCTTGGCTTTACGACAGGTTTCTGGATCATTCGGATGTTCCTTTAATACGGTTTCATAGTCAACGATATTTTTAAATTTATCTAGGAAGAATAAATCGATTTGACTCCATTCATGGATGGTTTCTACTGTTACGCCACGGCGCAATGCTTCTGCAAGGAAGAATAGACGTTCATCACCCGCTTTTTTAACACGTTTTTTAATCCATTCATCTGTTAAATCTTCTGCATGTTTCATCTCGATATGTTTATGACCTGTTTCCAGAGAACGTACAGCTTTTAAGATGGCCTCTTCAAAGTTGCGACCAATTGCCATTACTTCACCTGTAGCTTTCATTTGCGTTCCTAAGTTACGTTTAGCTGTTTCAAATTTATCAAAAGGCCAACGTGGAATTTTCGCTACAATATAGTCTAGTGCTGGTTCAAAGCAAGCGTAAGTTTTCCCTGTTACAGGATTGATCATTTCGTCTAATGTCAAACCGATAGCGATTTTAGCTGCTAGTTTGGCGATTGGATAACCTGTTGCTTTTGAAGCAAGTGCTGATGAACGTGATACACGTGGATTTACTTCGATAATATAGTAATTAAAGCTGTTGGGATCAAGTGCTAGCTGTACGTTACATCCACCCTCAATGCCTAAAGCACGGATAATTTTTAGGGAAACATTTCGCAACATATGATATTCGCGGTCTGATAATGTTTGAGAAGGAGCAACTACGATCGAGTCACCTGTATGAATACCGACTGGGTCAACATTTTCCATATTACATACGACAATGGCATTATCTTTTGAATCACGCATAACTTCGTATTCAATTTCTTTATAGCCAGCGATTGATTTTTCCAGTAAGCATTGCGTTACAGGAGAATATTTTAAACCGGAAGTTACAATCTCATGGAGGTCTTGTTCGTTATAGCAAATACCTCCACCTGTACCCCCAAGAGTAAAGGCAGGACGCACAATCACCGGATAACCAATTTTCTCAACAAAAGCTTCCGCTTCCTCTAAGTTGTGAACAATATCTGACTCCGGAGTTGGTACACCTAATTCATGCATGAGATTACGGAATAGATCGCGGTCTTCTGCTTGATTGATCGCATCTAATTTTGTCCCTAGAATTTCAATGTCCAATTCATCTAAAATACCTGAATTATGAAGCTCGATTGCCATGTTCAAACCAGTTTGACCACCTAATGTAGGCAAAATAGCATCAGGGCGTTCCTTTCTTAAAATTCGTGATACGAATTCAAGTGAGATCGGCTCAATATAAACCGCATCCGCAATTTGAGTGTCTGTCATGATCGTTGCAGGATTGGAGTTGATCAAAATAACTCGGTATCCTTCCTCTTTAAGAGATAAGCAGGCTTGCGTACCTGCATAGTCAAATTCTGCAGCTTGACCAATAACAATTGGACCGGAACCAATTACTAAAATAGATTGAATATCTTGACGTTTAGGCATGTTGTTTTTGCTCCTCTCTACCATTGTTATTCATTAACTCCATAAATTCATCGAATAAGTGGTTTGGATCTTCAGGCCCTGGTGAAGCTTCTGGATGGTATTGTACTGTAAATATCGGATACTTTTTATGACGCAATCCTTCGCAAGTTCCATCATTTAAGGCTACATGTGTTACTTCTAAATCTGTTCCCTCTAAAGAATCACTATCAATCGCATAGCCGTGGTTTTGCGAAGTTAATTCTGTACGACCTGTGCGTAGATCTTTTACCGGATGGTTTGCACCACGATGACCAAATTTTAGTTTGAAGGTTTTTGCCCCACATGCTAATCCAAAAAGTTGTTGGCCTAAACAAATACCGAAGATTGGCACTTTACCAACTAGTTCTTTTATGGTTTCAATCGCTTCAGGCACATCCTGTGGGTTGCCTGGTCCATTCGATAACATAATGCCGTCTGGATGATAGGCAAGAATCTCTTTTGCTGTTGTATTGTAAGGTACAACAATGACATCACAGTCACGTTTATTTAACTCTCGCAGAATGCCATGTTTCATCCCAAAGTCTATCAACACAACACGATTTCCACGTCCTGGAGATGGATAAGCGCTTTTAGTTGAAACTTGAGCGACTTGGTTTGTTGGGAATGTTGTGTGACGAAGACGACTTACTACTTCTTCTACATTCACTTCTTCGCCTGCTGCTGAAAGATATCCTTTTACAGCACCCTCGTTGCGAATGAGACGAGTTAGTTTTCTTGTATCTACTCCCTCAATCCCTGGAATATCCTTCTCTTTAAAATAATCATCTAATGTACCTTCACTACGGAAATTGGATGGTGCTTTTGCTAATTCATGAATGACGAAACCTTTAATCGCAGGTGAGATCGTTTCAAAGTCGTCACGATTAACGCCATAATTTCCGATTAAAGGATAAGTCATAGTAACAATTTGCCCGCAGAATGATGGGTCAGAAAGTGTTTCTTGATATCCTGTCATACCTGTAGTAAATACAACTTCACCTTCTGATCCTTTATCGCTACCAAAAGCCTGTCCTTCGAATACTTCACCTGTTTCTAAGATAAGTTTTCTAATTGTCATTGTGCATCCTCCCAAACAATATTGCCTTCAAAAATAGTTAATACCGGCCATCCCTTAGCTTTCCAACCATTAAACGGTGTATTCCTACCTTTGGAAGCAAATTTTTCTGCATCTACGATCTTTTCTTTTTCCAAATCCAATAAAATCAAATCTGCTGAAGCACCTATTTCTATTTTGCCATATGGTAAATTGAATAATTTCGCTGGTTTTACAGTCATCCAATCAATCAGTTGTTTTAAAGTCCATTTTCCCGTTTCAACAAATTGTGTATATAAAAGTGGAAAAGCAGTTTCAAATCCAACAATTCCAAACGGAGCTCCTACCATTCCGCAACATTTTTCTTCTTTTGTATGTGGCGCATGATCTGTAGCGATACAATCGATTGTGCCATCTAGTAAGCCTTCATGTAATGCTTGCCAATCTTCATTCGCCCGTAGCGGGGGATTCATCTTCCAATTTGCGTCATCTGATGGAATATCCATTTCTTCTAATAACAAATGGTGTGGACAAACTTCGGCAGTGACATGGATACCCGCTGCTTTTGCATCACGTACAACTCGCACAGATTCTTTCGTTGAAACATGACAGACATGGTAGTGTGCGCCTGCCGCTTCTGCCAATAGGACATCACGTGCAATTTGAACAGATTCACAAATAGAAGGAATCCCTGGCAGTCCTAGTTCTTTATTGCGCTTTCCTTCATGCATAACCCCACCGTATATTAAGGAATTATCTTCACAATGCGCAACTACTGCCATATCGATTGCCGCTGCATCTTTCATTTGTTCGTACATGGTTGCTGCTTCTTGCACACCGACACCATCATCTGAAAAAGCAACTGCGCCATGTTCTTTTAATGCTTTTAGATTCGTTCGTTCATCACCTGATTGCGCAACGGTAAGTGAGCCATATGGCAGTACCCGTACAACCGCACTTTTCTCGATCAAACCGTTAATCATATCTAAATGTTCTATTGAATCTGGTACTGGCTTTGTATTTGGCATCGCACAAATCGTTGTGAACCCACCCTTTGCAGCAGATTGAGAACCCGTAGCGATGGTTTCTTTATGTTCAAATCCTGGTTCACGTAAATGAACGTGTACATCAACAAATCCAGGTGCTACAACATGACCTTTTCCATCGATTACTTCATCTACAGTGTTTTCAATGTGCTCACCGATTGCTGCAATTTTACCATTCTCGATTAAAATTTCTGTTGCTGTTAAAATCCCTGAGTCATTTATCATCTGTACGTTTTTGATCAGTTTTGTCATGTCTTAGCTTCTTCCCTTCAAGATATTTTCAACAATTGCCATTCTTACAAAAACACCGTTTTGTACTTGCTTGAATATACGAGAACGATCACATTCAACAAGTGATGAGTCTATCTCTACGCCACGATTGACAGGTGCTGGGTGCATGATGATCGCTCCATCTTTCATACGTTTTTCTCTTTCTTTCGTCAAGCCGTATCTTTCATGATAGCTTTCATTGGAATATCCTTCAAATGCAGCATCCCGCTCGTGCTGTACACGTAGAAGCATAATGACATCACTTGTTTCAATTAGATCATCCCAATCATAGTGAGCATCATATTCCCCTTGCCACTGTGGTGGACAAACAATATTCACATTGGCTCCTAATCGTTGAAGTGCTATGATATCTGATTTTGCTACTCGGCTATGAGATACATCCCCAGCGATTGTAACATTTAATCCTTCAAATTTCCCGAACTCTTTGAAAATTGTATATAAATCCAGCATAGATTGAGAAGGATGCTGTCCAGCTCCATCTCCTGCGTTGATCACTGATACATTGATACCCTCTAATAATTCTTCATAATAAGCATCCTTTTTATGACGAATAACTACTGCGTCCAAACCGATCGATTCTAACGTTTTCACTGTATCGTACAATGTTTCACCTTTAAGCGTACTTGAAAATCCTGCTTCAAAAGGAATCACCGTTGCCCCTACTCGGCGCTCAGCTGTTTCAAAGCTCGTTTTGGTTCTTGTACTTGGCTCGAAGAATAAATTTGCCACCAAGTATTCTCGGTCTAGTTGTGGTTTTGCTCCTGCTTCAAACTCCGCAGCGCGTTTTAAAATTTCTTCGATTTCTTCGTTAGATACATTTTCCATTGACAGTAAATTTTTCATCATGTGCCTCCTAATTTGTTTACTTTACTCAGCTTGATTGAGCCTGATGGAGCTTTCAAATAAATAGCCTCCTTGAGGATCAAGGAGGCGGAGGAAGGATATGACATGATAAGCTTATATGACTATACATAATTATCCGCTTACCGTATCGAATCACCCTTCTGTGCCTCTCTGGGCAGCTATTAAAAGGTAAATCTACAGACGTGTTGATTATCCAATTTAATCCATAAAAATAGAGGAATTCGTTGATTTCCGCTCCGGCTTGCTCGCTTTCCTGCGGGAGTCGAGCAAGCCTCCGCTCCAATCTTTATAAATGGTCCTGAAAATACAAGGTTTTTCAAAAATTACACCAAATAAAAATTCCTAATTTTTGTAAAATCAACACATGTGGTAAATCTATTTAGTTTTTCTTTTGCTTTTGTTGTTCGTCCTGTTCATCTGCAAGCAATTCTAAGTCTGGTTGAGCTGTACCAGGTAAAACGATATTCAATATAACCCCTACGATTGCTGCAAGAGCCATACCTTCTACTGAGAAGGTATCTGAGAATACTAGCTTACCACCGCCAATTCCCAAGATTAAAATAACAGACGCGATGACTAAGTTACGATTGTGATCAAAGTCAATTTTGTTTTCTACTAACATACGTAGACCACTGGAAGCAATAATACCAAACAACAGGATAGATACGCCACCAAGTACTGGTGATGGAATCGAAGCAACAAGTGCCATAAGTTTACCTGAAAAGGCTAAAAGAATCGCACATACTGCTGCTCCAGCGATTACCCATACACTAAAAACGCGTGTGAGTACAAGTACCCCAATATTTTCACCATAAGTAGTTTTAGGCGGGCCACCAATTAAGGATGACACTAATGTTCCAAGACCATCACCTAAAAGTGAACGATTGAGTCCTGGCGATTTGATGAAGTTGCGGTGTACAACTTTACCAAGTACTAATTGGTGACCGATATGTTCAGAAATTGTGACAATGACAATGGGTACCATTGCAAAAAAGATTTTCGATGTCATATTCACTTTATAATCAATACCTGGTATCAAGAAATCAGGTAATTGGAACCAACTGGCATCTTTCACTGTTTGCAGGTTGATAAAACTAGTGCCGAACATTGCATCCGAGATTAAGGAAATAATATATCCGCCAATCATTCCTATTAAAATTGGCATCGTGCTAACTACACCTTTAAAGAAGTTATTACAGATGATAGCAATAGCTAATGTTAATAACGCCACGATAAAGTATGATGCATGGTAAATTTGTTCACCATTTTTCGTTGTTTCATACATTGCCATATTCACTGCTGTAACCGCTAGTCCTAAACCAATAACCATGATAACTGGCGCTACCACAATTGGTGGTAAGATTCGCATAATCCATTTATATCCTGTCTTCCAAATAACTAAGGACACAATGCCATATACTAAACCCACTAGCATTGCGCCAAGCATTGCACCTCCAGGACCTGATGCTTCAGAAGCAACCAAGATCGGTGCGATGAAGGCAAATGAGGAACCCAAGTAAGCTGGTACTTCAAAGCGTGTTATGAGTATAAAAATGAGTGTGGCAATACCACTCGTTAATAATGCGATTGCAGGTGATAGATTTGTCAATGTTGGTACAAGAATGGTTGAACCAAACATGGCAAACATATGTTGCAAACTTAATGTAATCAATTGCCCCATTTTAGGCTTGTCGTTGATATCTAAAACAACGTTTGACATATCTTTATTTCCTCCGTATATAAAACTGTTATCTGTTATTTATTCATATATTGTTACTAAATCTTGCCCATCAGCTTCTACCATACTTACCACAATTCGCTCCTGCCGGGCAGTTGGAATATTCTTTCCTACAAAGTCTGCTCGTATGGGTAATTCGCGATGACCACGATCTACCAATACAGCAAGCTGAATTTGAGAAGGTCTACCGATATCCATCACAGCATCCATCGCTGCGCGTACTGTTCTACCCGTATAAAGTACATCATCAACTAAAATCACTTTTTGATTTGTCACATCGTACGTAATGTCGACTTGTTGTACAAGCGCTTCTCCATTGGAAGTTTTAACTGATAAATCATCTCGGTAAAGAGAAATATCCAGTTCTCCTGATCGGATTTCTTTCTTTTCAATTGTGTTAATCTTTTGCGCTAAGCGTTTTGCAAGAAATGCTCCCCTTGTTTTAATCCCTACAAGGATACATTCATCGATCCCTTCGTTGCGTTCGATAATCTCATGTGCAATTCTTGTTAACGCTCTATCCATCGCTGCTTGTTCTAGAAGTTCGGCCTTTTTAGTCACTAATGATTCCTCCTTTCTCGGCTAAAAAAAAACTCTTGAGCTAAAGGCCCAAGAGGATATAGGTATACTTGTAAATATGTCAAATGGACTGTAATTTATACAGTAATCTCACAATATTTAGCATCCCTTTCCAGCCTCTCTGGACTGTCTTTAAAAGGTGAATATTATTTTCACTGGGATAAGTATATTCTTATATGACTTAAACTGTCAATAGCTTTTTCTCAATTCATCTAACAACTGCTGATAGTCTTTAGGAAGTGGCGCTTCAAACTCTAAATACTCATTTGTTGTTGGATGCACAAAGCCTAAAATCCCTGCATGTAAAACTTGTCCACCAAAGTCGATGGTTTTCTTCAAACCATATTTGGGATCGCCCACTAAAGGATAACCAATATAATTCATATGTACACGAATTTGATGTGTACGTCCCGTTTCAAGACGACATTCAATCAATGTATAATCTACGCCAAAACGATCGATTACTTGGAAATGGGTCACAGCATGTTTTCCATTATCTACTACCGCCATTTTTTGACGATCTTTAGGATCGCGACCAATGGGTGCATCAATTGTACCTTTATCATGGGGGATATGTCCGTGAACAAGTGCTGTATAACGTCGTGTTACCGTTTTATCCACTAATTGTTGTACAAGTGATTCATGTGCTCGGTCATTTTTTGCTACCATCAGCAAACCTGAAGTATCTTTATCAATACGATGAACAATCCCAGGGCGCATGATGCCATTAATGCCTGATAAATCTTTGCAATGATACATGAGTCCATTTACTAAAGTACCCATTGTATGCCCAGGTGCAGGATGTACAACCATGCCTTTCGGTTTGTTCACAACAAGAACATCTGCATCTTCATAGACAATATCAAGATCCAAATCCTCCGCTATAATCTCAAGTGGTTCTGGCTCAGGAGGCGTTACAATAATGACATCTCCCTCTTGCACTTTATATTTTGGTTTTATGACTTGATCGTTTACAACTACAAGACCTTCTTGAAAAAATCCTTGAATTTGCGTCCGTGACCAGTCTTTTTGCATAGAGGCAAGTGCTTTATCAATACGTTCACCTTGCACCTCTTTTGTTGCCGTAAATGTGACTGACATTACTTCACCTTTTTCCGTTCTAATTGATCTTCAAATAACAAGTAAATGATTAACAATATAACCCCAATAGTTAGCGATGCATCCGCAATATTAAATATAGGAAAATCATAATCGATTACTGGAATAATGACATGTACAAAATCTACTACTTCCCCACGGAATAATCGATCGATAAAGTTCCCAATAGCTCCACCTAATAATAACATCAGACTCACTTGGAACATTGGTTTTCCCTTACCTTCTTTATGATAATAATAAATAATTCCCACAATTACTATAATAGTGACTAATGCGAATAACCAAAATTGACCTTGCAGCATCCCCCATGCTGCGCCGCGATTCCGATGGGATAATAAGCCAAAATATGGATCAATTATCGAAATACTCTCCCCGTAGTGCATATTTTTAACGATACTCCATTTTGATAGTTGATCAAGTATGATCACAAAAATAGCTATTCCATAATATTTATACACAACAAATCCTCCATTTACTTCCGAATCTAACCTATTTTATCATATAATAGCCTGAAGCGAAAAAAGACTTGTATTCGCTAATTGTTGAATGTTCCAATATCATGTATGATTCACTTTATCCCGCAAACAATCTTGTCCTAATACTTTCCATAGAACAGAACTTTCTAAGAACTCGTATTTTTCTTCAAACAAAAAAGTGGCTCAAAATTTTATGATGAGCCACTCCTTTTTGACGATTGATCGAACTTATTCTACATTCGCATAATACTTCTCAACAATATCCGCACAATGTTCACATAAAGTTGGGTGTTTATGATTATGACCTACTGTTTTAGAAATCGTCCAGCAACGTTCACATTTTTCACCTTCTGCTTTTTCAACGACAACCGCAACTTTTTCTGTTTTAATCGCATGGTCTGGAGCATCTTCCAACGCACCACCCACAGCAAAATCAGAAACGATATTTAGTTGAGCAAAGTTGATATTAGCATCATTTAAAAGTGTCACTACTTCATCAGTACCATAAACTGTTGCTTTACCTTCTAATGATTTACCAATTGTTTTGGCATTACGTGCTTCTTCTAATGCTTTTAAAACAACATCACGGATCTTCATAATTTTCGTCCATTTATCAGTTAAAGCTGCAAAATTTTCCTTTTGAACAGCATCAGGCATATCTGTCAATTGTACACTTTCTGCATCTTTATATTGTAAATATGACCACAATTCATCTGTCGTATGAGGAATGATTGGTGTCATTAGTTTTAATAACGCATGTAATGTATCATACATCACAGATTGCATTGCGCGACGAGCAGGATGATCCACACCTTCAATATAGACAACGTCTTTTGCAATATCCAAATAGAATGAACTTAACTCAGAGGCAATGAAGTTGTTGACTGCTTTATAAACCGTTGCAAATTCATATTGATCATAGGCCTCACGTGAAGTTCGGATGAGGTTTTGCAATTTCATATACATATATTGATCTACTTCACGTAAATCTTCATAAGCTACATAATCAGTGTTTGGATTAAAGTCATGTAGGTTACCATGTAAGAATTTTAGTGTATTACGAATTTTTCGATACACTTCAGATACTTGTTTCAACATATCCATTGAAATACGAACATCGGCTGTATAGTCAACAGAGGCAACCCATAGACGTAAAATATCTGCACCATATTGGTTCATCACTTTGCTTGGTGCAATAATATTGCCAAGTGATTTACTCATTTTACGTCCGTCCCCATCCAATACAAAACCATGAGAAAGCAAGCCCCTATATGGTGCGTAGCCATTCATCGCTACAGAAGTGATTAATGATGAGTTAAACCAACCACGATATTGGTCAGAACCTTCTAAGTATAGATCTGCTGGATAACGAAGTTCTGGGCGTTCTTCTAGTACACCTTGGTGAGATGAACCTGAGTCGAACCAAACGTCCATGATGTCATTTTCTTTTGTAAATTCGCCGTTTGGAGAACCTGGGTGTGTAAACCCTTCAGGAAGTAATTCTTTCGCTGTTTTTTGGAACCAAATATTCGAACCGTGTTCACGGAATAATTCTTGTACATGAGCAATTGTTTCTTCTGTAATGATTTCTTCGCCGTTTTCAGCATAAAATACTGGGATTGGAACACCCCATGCACGTTGACGAGAAATACACCAATCACCACGATCACGGATCATATTATAAAGGCGAGTTTCGCCCCAAACTGGCGTAAATTTGGTGTCACGAATTGCTTGCAGTAATTCAGGACGGAATTTATCAATAGATGCAAACCATTGTGGTGTTGCACGGAAAATAACAGGTTTTTTTGTACGCCAATCATGTGGATATGAATGCGTAAAGAATGATAGATTTAATAATGCGCCAACTTCTTCAAGTTTTTCACAAATTGGTTTATTGGCCTTGTCATAGAACATACCTGCAAATTCACCAGCATCTTCTGTCAAGCATCCTTTGTGATCGACTACTGAAAGAATATCTAAACCATAACGTTTTCCTACTACATAGTCATCTTCCCCGTGGCCAGGAGCTGTATGGACACAACCAGTACCTGCATCGAGTGTGACATGATCACCAAGCATTACGAGGGAATCGCGACCAAATAATGGATGTTTTGCAACCACATTTTCAAGGTCTGCACCGCTGATTTCACGGTCAATTTCTGGGTTTTCCCACCCAAGTTTTTCAGCTACCTTTTCAAGTAAACCTTTTGCAATAATATATTTTGCTCCATTTGCTTTTACAACAATATAGGTGTATTCAGGATTGACTGAAATCCCTAAGTTCGCTGGCATTGTCCAAGGAGTAGTAGTCCAAATGATGAATTTTTCATCGTTATTGACTACACCTTTACCATCTTTTACATCAAATGCAACGTAAATAGAAGGTGATTTAATATCTTTATATTCGATTTCAGCTTCAGCAAGGGCTGATTCACTTGAAGGAGACCAGTAAACAGGTTTTAACCCTTTGTAGATATAACCTTTTTTGGCCATTGCTCCAAATACACCGATTTGTCGTGCTTCAAACTCCGGTTTTAATGTGATGTACGGATTTTTCCAGTCACCACGAACACCAATACGTTTAAATTGTTCGCGTTGACGATTTACTTGTTCGTAGGCATAATCCTTACATAATTCACGGAACTCAGCGATGGACATTTTTTTACGGTCATGTCCTTTGTTTGTAAGTGCTTGCTCGATTGGTAGACCATGAGTATCCCATCCGGGGACGTATGGTACATAGAAACCTGTCATGGAACGATGACGATTGATCATATCTTTTAAAACTTTGTTTAATGCATGCCCCATATGAAGATCACCATTTGCATATGGAGGTCCATCATGAAGGATGAAAGCGGGACGATCTTTCGTACGTTCAAGTACTCTTGCATTGATATCCATCTCTTCCCATTTTTTTTGCATCTTAGGCTCATTGTTTGGCAAATTTCCTCGCATAGGGAAATCCGTTTTTGGCATTAATAAGGTATTTTTATATTCCATATTGGAAAATCCTCCTTTTATGATAAGTACGTATCACATTTCAATTACCATTCATGTATCCACATGGCTTTAGTGGTGTAGTTCGGTCACATCTCATTTGAAAGTTGAAATCAGCTTTCCATTCAAACCAAGAATGACTTCCCAGGTGGATGAATTATTTAGCACTGCAATAAAAAACTCCTCATCCCAAAAAGGGACGAGGAGGAATTATCTCGCGGTACCACCCTAGTTGCGTCAAGGATTATTGACGCCTCTTTAGACACCGTAACGTGGCTTATACGAGATTGCTTACTTCTAATCGTTCAGCAATCTAGTTCAGGAGTGATTTTCTTTTAAAAGCGTTTCGTTTGAGCTTCCACTATCCTCAAATCGCTGAGCAGCACTTAAAAAATACTCTCTCCATCATTACTTTATTATACATATATGTTGACATTATAGAAAAACATAAGCATTCAGTCAAGTGTCTTCACTAATCTTGTGGTAAATCTAAACGTTCCAATTCTGTCGTATCCACTTCATATTCCATCAAATGATCCCAGTCATCTGATTCGATTAGATCCAGTTGTGCTTCTACAATCATTTTGAAGCGGTTTCGGAATACTTTCGATTGCTTTTTCAATTCCTCGATTTCTAAGGCAATACGGCGAGCTTTAGAAAGGGCTTCATTGACGATACGATCGGCATTTTTTTCTGCTTCTTTGACAATAAGCTTCGCCTCTTTTTGTGAGTTGCGGCGAACTTCTTCTGCAGCTTCTTGAGCGATAACGATCGATTTTTGTAATGTTTCTTCGATTGAATTATAATGACCAATTTGCTCATTACTGGATAGAAGCTTATCTTCTAATTCTTTTTTCTCTTTTAAAATCAGTTCATAGTCTTTGATTACTTGTTCTAGAAATTCATTTACTTCGTCTTCATTGTAACCTCTAAAACCACGACTAAAATCTTTGTTATGTATGTCAAGTGGTGATAATGGCATATTTTGCACCTCTCCTTAACAGCATTTATTCATTATTATACCTTTGTCTATAGGTAACTTCACTAGAAAAACAAAATTTTTAATAAAAATTACGATTTCCGTTCTATTCGCCTAATTTTTATGCGGATTTTCTCCTTTTTTGTCCTTCCTTCAATCGATTTTATGACTAATCGACCATATCCCCTAATGGACAATAAATCCGATTCATGTAATTCGAATGCTACTTGTTCACGAATAGCAAAATTCACTTTTACCTTTCCTGCCTGAATAAGCATAGCTGCTTTTTGACGAGAAATCGGATAAACAGAAGCTAATACGGTATCTAAACGCATGGAACTCGTTGTAAGCACTTGTTCAATCCACATTGACTCAGCAGGTAATAAGGGGACATTCTGCTGCAATGCATTCACTTGGACCTTTGCTTTCCCAATACTATCAAGATTAATACGTACATACTCCAGTATTTCTTCTGCCACAGCAAATTGAACAGATGAATGATCTAATCGGATATCGCCAAATTTTGAACGGTCTAACCCAAGTGATAGCAGAGCCCCTAATACGTCAGGATGCTTAAGCTGTATAAACTTAGAAGGATATGCCAATTCACAAATAGTTATTCTAAAGTCTTCATCCGTTGGTTGGAAATAGTCTGGATAAATCATCATACGTTTTCTCTCTGCTTCATAAAAGCGCCCATTTTCAGCTACTAAAACGTCACTATTTTTCCCGATGATTGATTGCGTGATCAGCTGTTGGCGTGGATCTAAAAAATCTGTTAGCTTAGGTGCATATCGATCCTCCACTTCTTGTTTCCATCCTATTATCTGTTCGATAAAGGACTTTTCTTCCGGTCTAAAATGTTGGAAAATCTCTTCCATCTCATATCCTCTTTCTTACAGCAATCTTTTTCTTATGCGAATTTCATCTGTATATCAAAAATAGCATGCTAGGTCGATTCCTAACATACTATTTTTACTTTTGGGACAGCTCCTTTTAAAGGATATATCCTAAAACATTGTATACTCCTGCTTGGATCAGATTCAAAACAATAAGCGCTATAATTGGTGAAATATCAATCATTCCAATAGGCGGGATAAATCGTCTAAAGAAATCTAAATATGGATCACAAATCTTAGCTAATATTCTACCGAACTTAGAATCATATGCTGACGGTATCCAAGACATCAGTATATAGATGATTAAAGCTATAGAATAAAATTGAAATAAATAGTTTACGATTGTAAATATCAGCATGGACATTAAACTCCTCTATTGTAAATCTTCATAGAAATAATCTGAGATATTACCATCTACTTCTACATTATCTGGTGTACATAAAAATATATTCGTACCTATTCGTTTGATGTCCCCACCTAAAGCAAAAATAGTTCCACTTAAAAAATCTATAATGCGAATGCCTTGTTCTCGATCAATTCTTTGTAAATTGACGACAACAGTGCGTTTGTTTTTTAAATTATCAGCAATATCTTGAGCTTCTGCATAAACGCGTGGCTCCGACAAAATAACTTTTGACATTTTTTGTGTAATGCTCACAAGATTGGGCATGTTAGAATGTTCCATATGTTTTGGATGTTCTTTCACCATTGGTTTTTTCACCACTGCTGGTTTACTACTTACCGCTGGTCTCGTTTGCTGCCTCTGTACTGGTGATGCTGCTGGCTGATGGATAGATTCTTGTTGTTTAACATTTTCTTCAACATAGTCCTCTTCTTCTAGATAGAAATAATTCTTTAGTTTATCCTTTATTTTCATAAAGATCCCTTCCTTCATTGCCAACTAGAGCAGTGCCAATACGGACGAATGTTGCACCTTCTTCAACAGCGATTTCATAGTCGTTAGACATTCCCATTGAAAGTTCGGTACATGGAGCGTGTTCATAACCTTTACTAGCAATCTCTAACTGCAGTTTTTTTAATCCTTTAAAGACGGTTCGTATCAACTCTTTATCTTCTGTGTTAGGTGCCATTGTCATTAATCCTACAATACGGATATGTGGAAAATCACTCAATTGCTCAATAAATGTAAGGACTTCCTCTGGAATAAGACCATGTTTTGACTCTTCACCTGATACATTAACTTGTACAAAACAATTGACGATATGATCAGCCCGTTTATCGATTTCTTGAGCTAGGCTAAGACGATCGAGAGAATGTAAATAATCAATTTGGTTGATCACTTTACGCACTTTTCTTGTTTGTAAAGAGCCAATATAATGCCATGTTGCTCTATCTACGATCGTTTCATGCTTTTCTAATAATCCTTCAGGTCTGTTTTCGCCTAAATGAGTTAATCCTGCATCTAATGCTTCAATTGCTCGCTCCGTTGAAACTTGTTTAGTAACAGCAATAATAGCAACGTCTGAAAGTTTTCTATCAGCTTTTTGGCAAGCTGATTCAATATTTTTTTGAATATCTCGTAAATTATCAATCACTAATGTCATAATAGCCTCATCTTTTCAAAGATACTTGTTATTTTATTGTATCAAGCCTATTGTAATTTATCAATGAATAGCCATATTTTTCAATCTAATCCCTTCACTAAAATGACATCTTTCCCCACCACTATTATATCTTCTATCGGTATTTTTAAAGTTTCTTTGTTATTTCCTGAAAATGGGTTGATCTTTTTAGGTTCCGCTACTACAAATGCCTCTACGTACCCTGTTTCTTTATGAACCACTGCATCTTCAACATATCCTAAAAAACGTCCGCTATTCGCAGCGATGATTTCTTTACGCTGAATGTCTGAAAAGCGCATCCTTATCCCTCCTAAAGTATTTTATGTATATATATGAACAAGAAGCATCAATCTTGATTGTGATCAATGCTTCTTGTTTGTTGTGTCCTATTATTTTTCACTAGCTTGCTCTTGAATCATCTTTAAAGCACTTTTTTCTAATCTTGAAATTTGTGCTTGAGAAATCCCTAAATCTTTCGCAATTTCTGTTTGAGTATGGCCATAATAATAACGTTGCGAAAGAATATTTTGTTGTCTTCTATCCAATTTTTGTATTTGTTCTTTAATAGCGACATAAGTTAACCAGCGATCTTCTGAAACTGTCTGATCTTTTAATTGATCCATCATATATACAGGATCGCCACCCTCAGCATATATCGGCTCATGTAATGACATCGGTTCTTGGATTGCATCTAATGCAAATAATATATCCTCTTGTGGTAAACCCGTCATCCTAGCTAAGTCTGTTAGCGTTGGTTCACGTAATTCTTCCGTTAAAAATTGCTCTTTGGCTTGCATCGCTTTATAAGCAATATCACGTAATGATCTTGAAACGCGTAGTGGATGGTGATCTCTTAAATGCCTTCTAATTTCACCAATGATCATGGGTACTGCATAGGTTGAAAATCGAACATTATGCGATAAGTCAAAATGGTCAATTGATTTTAATAACCCAATACAACCTACTTGGAATAAATCATCAGCCTGTTCACCTCTATAAGCAAAACGACCGACAATACTTAATACTAACCGTAAATTTCCCATCACAAGTTGTTCTCTTACTTCTTCTTGTCCATTTTGTAATGCAACAAATAATTGTCGCATTTCTTCATGTTTCAAAACAGGTAATGTGGATGTATCAACACCACAAATTTCAACTTTTGTTCGCATATTTTACCCTCCGGATGCTTCATCACTGTTAGTAAATTCAGTGTGTCCGAAACGAATAATAATATGCGCTTTATTTCCTTCCAAATTCAACCGTTATGATGTCAATTGATTTAAATGATTTCGTAACTCTTGAATAATTTTCTTTTCTAAACGGGAAATATAAGACTGTGAAATCCCTAAATGATCTGCTACTTCTTTTTGTGTCATTTCTTCTTTACCTGCAAGTCCAAAGCGACATTCCATTATATACCGTTCTCTTTCATCTAATTTTTGAATGGCATGAAACATATGCTGACGTTCCATCTTTTTCTCTACATCATCTGTGATGAGATGTTCATCTGTTCCTAAAATATCGGATAATAGTAGCTCATTGCCATCACCATCTGAGTTTAAAGGTTCATCTAATGAAACTTCGCCTTTCATACGACTTGTCTTTCGCAAATGCATTAAGATCTCATTTTCAATACATCTCGAAGCGTAAGTCGCTAATTTTATTTTCTTATCAGCATTGAATGTTTCTATCGCCTTGATTAAACCGATAGAGCCGATACTAATCAAATCTTCGATAGGTGTCTTTGCATTATCGAATCGTCTTGCAATATAGACAACAAGTCTCAAGTTATGCTCAATCAAAATATCTCTAGCATGCATATCACCGTTTTTGAAAGCAGCAATCATTTCTTGTTCCTCTTCTTTTTTCAAAGGTATTGGTAAAGATTCATGGCTACCAATGTAAAATGTGCCTGTTCTCCTAAGTCTTGCAATAGCCTCTGTTAACCAACGCCAAAATCGACGAATCATTCGTTAAAAACCTCCATTCATTAAATGTGATATAAAGCAGTAAAATGTAATATGGCATCTGCTTCCTGTGGAAACGGGGTGTTTTGAATAGAAATAATAAAAAAACCGGGTGATATCGGGCGATTTTCTTCGTCTTTTATCAACCATTTATCATAGCGAAAAGCTAAACTATATGTTTTTTTTTCTTGAACAGTTGTTATCGGGATCACAGCCACTTTCTTTTGAAAATATTCTGGAAACATCTTTAAATCATATGGATCACTCGCATCCCATTGAAACAACGCCATTTTTAAATTGTCAGGTAAGGAATGTTCTATTGCTTTATAACGTACAAAATGAACAGGTTTTCCTGATAACGGCTCAACTGTCGTATTTCCTGTATCTATAAAACATTTTAAGGAAACGGTTATTTCTCCTAATTGTAAATCACATAATTGCACTAAACGTTGCTGTAAGTTATCTTCTCTAGCTACAAGTAGTCGATTTTTCAACAATAATAATCCTGCTGTTGCAATAATCCCACTTATGATCAATAGAGTAAATACTGAAGTGTTGATCCATAGCGGTTCGAATGCAGTAAATAGCCCGCCTGCAAACAAAGCCGCCACAAAGCACATGAGAGCGCCTTTCCACCAATTGCGAATTTGCCAACCAAAAGCAACCGTAATCATTAAAATAAACGCAATAACCATCATGAGAAAATGGTGTCCAAAAATAACAATCCAAATACCTGCAAGAAAAGCACTGATAAGTAATCTTCTTTTTGGTTGTTGCAAATAACAGATTGAATTTGTAAAAGAAAGAATCACATAGTTAAAAAGGGTATTCATCAATATCAGCACTTCGCCATACAATTCACCACCTCCCACATAGAAAAGATAACATAACAAGTCTTCAAAAAATGTCAAAGGGTGAATGTAGAAAGAAGAAACTTTCCGACATAATCATTCATTTTTCTAAATGAATCAATTTCATAATGCAAAATTCAGACGAAAAGCACGAACATTTCAAATCAAAATAAACATTAATATTCAGAAGTTTTTGTTCCGCTCCAGACGGCGCTTTCCACGGGCTTGGCTTCAATCTCCTCGGGTCGACACGATGTTGACCCCAAAGCCGTTGCCACAGGACGTGGCGAACTTAGGCTTTGTCCCTTAAATTGTTCCTGCGGGGCTTTCAGCTCAAGCTTTTCCCGTAGGACTTTGAATAAGCCTCCCTGAACTCACACCGCACGAAGAAAATGCGCAAGCCTAATCGAGGAGTCGCCGTCTTCCGCTCCACAACTATCAAAATTAGTTATTCTTAAATGTTCGGATTTTTTAAGAAGAAAATGATTTATGAAATTGATTCAAATAACTTTTAAAAGTTATACTATGATTCAAAATGTAAAAAGAGTTCAATCCAGTATCAAAATCTGAATTGAACTCTTTTTTATTTAATTCCGTTCTAGGAGGAAAATTTTTTATCAAATTTTTATAATTGTCGTTAAAGTGTGTTTCTCGCTTTGTGATTCAATTAACGACGCTTATTGCGATTACGTAAGAAAGTTGGAATATCTAATGTATCTTCTTGGGTATTGACCTGATATTGCGTTTGACGCGGAGCTTCTTGAACTGGTTGGATCACTTCTTCTGAACGACCTTCGCGTCCTACCACATGCTGTTGCATAGGAGCAGATTGTTGACGAGTAGAACCAATTCCACTACGATTTGTTGTGCTACGTCCATCATATTGATTTTCATCTTCTGTAAATTCCGTTGCGATAACAGTGACCACAATTTCATCTTTCAAATTATCGTTGATAACCGCACCGAAAATAATATTTACATCTTCATCTGATGCTGATGAAACGATATCAGCAGCCTCTTGTACTTCGTATAAGCTTAAGTTTGAACCACCAGTCATATTCATCAAAACACCTTTTGCCCCATGAATAGATGTTTCAAGCAAAGGACTTGAAATAGCCTTTTTAGCGGCTTCTACAGCACGTGTTTCACCCGAAGCAATACCGATTCCCATCAAGGCCGATCCTTTGTTAGACATGATTGTTTTTACATCAGCAAAGTCTAAATTGATAAGACCTGGTACTGCGATTAAATCTGAAATACCTTGAACACCTTGGCGAAGGACATTATCTGCTTCACGGAATGCTTCAAGCATTGGTGTATTTTTATCAACAATTTCTAATAAACGGTCATTTGGAATGACAATTAGTGTATCGACTGCATCTTTCATAGCAGCTGTACCAGAAAGTGCTTGTTTTTGGCGTTTTTTTCCTTCAAATGTGAATGGACGAGTAACAACACCTACTGTTAACGCACCAAGCTCTTTCGCTATTTGAGCAATTACAGGTGCTGCACCAGTACCTGTACCTCCGCCCATACCAGCAGTCACAAATACCATATCTGCACCACTTAATGCTTCTTCGATTTGTTCTTTACTTTCTTCGGCAGCTTTTTTTCCTACTTCTGGGTTAGCACCTGCCCCTAAGCCACGAGTAGATTTTGCTCCAATTTGTAATTTTACTTCAGCATTTGATAATTTTAATGCCTGCGAATCAGTATTAACGGCGATAAATTCTACACCTTGCACCCCATGTTCAATCATTCGGTTTACCGCATTATTACCGCCACCGCCAACACCGATAACTTTTATAACAGCAAGTTGATCGTCACTTGTTTCAAATTCTAACATCTCTATTCCTCCTAATTCAGCTCATAATGTGTAGAGTAAATCGCCATGATTATTCTAAGAATCTATTAAAGAAACCTTTAACTTTTGTAAGTACACCGTCTCTATGTTCATGTGTTTCAAATACTGAAGGTCCCTTTGGTTGATCGATGTGCTGTTCTTCATGCATCGTAGGACCGAGTGGAACATTATCACTAACATCTCGATTAAATTGAGATTCTTTGTATGCATATCGTATTAGGTTAACGGCTGATGTATATTCAGGTTCCCTTACGCCAATATAATTAGGTGAATAAATTTTAACACTTGTTTGCAAAACATGACGCGCCAATTGAGGTAGCCCTTCAAGTTTTGCTACACCACCAGTCAAAACTACACCCCCTGGCAAATCTTGAATACCCATTCGATACAATTCATCAATAATCAAATCG
Source organism: Rummeliibacillus sp. SL167 (assembly GCF_007896505.1). Classification (NCBI taxonomy): domain Bacteria; kingdom Bacillati; phylum Bacillota; class Bacilli; order Caryophanales; family Caryophanaceae; genus Rummeliibacillus; species Rummeliibacillus sp. SL167. The sequence goes on from NZ_VCBM01000001.1 coordinate 1,845,743, forward strand.
AAAAGTTCTTCAAGTCTAACACCAATGATCTCGGATATGTATCTTTGACTGAATTGTTCTTTTGTATCTGCACCTATTACAGGAACTTCAAACAATTCATCTTCTGAAGCATCATCGTAATAAGCATGTCCAAATTCTAATTTAATCTTCTCTGCTTGTTCTGTTGGTGTTTTTAAAACAATCGATAAATCTTTTGTTATATGTTCACCACCGACTGGTATCATCGCTGTGTGTATAAAGTGCCCGTCTTTGAATACTGCAATTGTCGTAGAGCCGCCACCGATATCGATGAACGCTGTACCACGATTACGATCATCTTCAGTTAACGCAAATTGCCCTGCTGCTAAAGGTTGCAAATAAATTTGTTGAATTTCCAAGCCCGCTTTTTCAACACATCTTAAAACATTGTGTAAAACCGTTTTCGATGTTGTGATCATCGTTCCATCCATTTCTAAACGGATACCGATCATTCCTCTTGGATCATTAATTCCATCTAAACCATCTACTATAAATTGAATAGGTACAATATTCACCAATTCACGATCAGGTGGAATAGACATTAGTTGTGCAGATTCTATCACACGATCTAAATCAACATCCGTAATTTCACGATTTTCACTATTTACTGCAACAACACCTTTGACAGCGTGTAATTGAACTTGATTAGCTGGGATTCCTAAAATTACTTTATTAATAGACAAGCCTACCATTCTTTCAGCTTGTTCTACAGCCTTCTTGATCGATTGTACAGTAGCATCAATATCTACAATACTCCCTCTACGAACGCCTGCTGACTTGACATTTCCAACTCCAATAACATGCACAGTCTCATCATCTACTTCTCCGATGAGAACTTTAATAGAAGAAGATCCTATATCTAGTGAAACGTATAATTCTGAATGACTCAAACTGTGGTACCTCCTTCAACAACTCTTAATAAACATTCTATTGTAAAAATATGAACTTGTCTAAGTAAATTCCAGAAAGTTACCGAAAATCCCTTCATTTATCCTGCTTTTTTAACTTTTGATGTATTTTTTATGATTCACATGGTACAAATCACTAAAAACCCAATATAAAATGCTAGACTTTTGTCAGGCTACAATCTATATAACTATTCATACAACAATAGAATATAGCAATTTAGTAGGATCTACATTTTAATTCTTTTAAACTAAAATCATTTTATTTATAGTTTATTATAATCTATTGAGCATGTTTTAATAGAAAAAATACAATACTTTTTAGAATAATTTCATATTTTATGTAAAATCAAGTGCTACTCTTCTTTATACTTCCCATACTCAGTTTTATAAGAACGATAAAAAGTACCCACTTCTAAATCAATGACTCCTTTTTCACCTTTTTTCACTTGTGAAACAATAGATGGATAGTATTTTAATTTTGAAGCAAGTGTAGGAATAGAAGCTCGTACTTCAAAACCATCATTCATGAACATTTGAATGGCATATGGGTTTGAATCATCAGGTGTAGCGTTTACTTGAGAAATCAAATTAATTAGTTGATTATCCAACTTGCTTAATTGTTGAATCATTTTCATTCTTGTTTCTTCGTCCTCAAATCCTACTAAAATCGGCATATCAAAACTTGATGGTATTTCGGACGTATTTAGTATTGTTCCGTTATCCAATACCAAATGATATTGTTCATTTTTCTTTAATAAAGCCACTCGTTTGTATTCTTTTACTGAAATCGTAACATGATTGAACCATTGTCTTTTTACTGTTACTTGCTTGACAATTTTTTGTTCTTTTAATAAATTTTCGACTGCATGACGATTAAATTCCCACAGTGAGTCGCCTTTGCGAAGTCCACTATGCTTTTTATAATATTCCCCACTCTTCAAATCATTTCCTACCACTGTAATTTGATTTATATGACTTAAAGGCGATTGAAAGTATAGAAGTGTCAGTAAGGTAAGAACGAAAATAACAATGAGCATAGTAAAACGACGATTCGTTCTTTTTTTACGTCGTTCTTTTAAAGTGGGGATTCGTTCTTCAATATCAATGATTTTCTCCAAACTGAACACTCCCTTCTTAAAATTATCTTTCTTTTGAAAAATTCCAAACTATTCCAATTGCGATCCATGTCACAACAAGCGATGTACCTCCATAACTGATAAAAGGTAATGTTACACCTGTTACGGGTAGCAATCCTGAAACGACACCAATATTCAAAAATGCTTGAAATCCAATCATACCAATTAATGTAGCGATACTATATAAAGAAACCTTATGGCTAGATTTATAGGCTAATTTAAACCCAGCATAAATCAGTACACCAAACGCAAAAATAATAATCGCTGCTCCGATAAAACCCATTTCCTCAGCAATAATCGAAAAAATAAAATCATTCTGCGGCTCCGGTAGATACAAATACTTTTGCCGACTGTTCCCAAACCCAAATCCATATAATCCAGCTGGTCCAATCGCAAGTAAGGATTGGATTGCCTGAAATCCACTACCAAGAGGATCTGACCATGGATCCAAAAATGCCTTTATTCTTTTTAAACGATAAGGTGCAGAAAGGATTAATCCAGCTAGCCCCACCACTCCAGCGATGATCAGAAAAACATAAAAACGAATGGGATAACCTGAGATAAAGAACAGCAGGAATACAGCTACGATCAATATAAACGCTGAGCCAAAATCAGGCTGCAACATAATGAGAATAATAGGTAAAAATAGATACCCAAAATGCCGCCAATGGATCTTAGAACCTGTAGATTTCTGATTGCTCAAAATAAAACTGAGCTTCACAATCGTAGCTATTTTAGTAAGCTCTGATGGTTGCAAACTAAGTGGTCCAAGCGCAATCCAGCTTTGAGAGCCATTTCGGACAACACCGATTCCTGGAACTAAGACAGCTACCAACAACAGTATAGATAGCCAATAAAGGAGTGTCCAAGTCTTTTCCGACTGAAGACCTTTGTAACGACCACAAAAAGAAAAAGATAATAAAGCCACTCCTAGATAAATTAATTGTTTCACTAAAAAAGGTGCTGTTTGACCGTAGTGGATTTTTCCCCAGTACGAACCAGCAGAATATACAAAAACAATACCAATGACAGTCAAAAATAGGGTTGCAATCATTAATAAAAGTCGATCACGTTGTATCAGGCAAGGCATCCTTCCTATACTTAGTAATAGAAATTATTATAATTTCATAGCTGCTTCGATAAATAAATCCCCTCGTGTTTCAAAACTAGGATATTGATCCCAACTTGCACATGCTGGTGAAAGTAGAATGATATCTCCTGGCTCTGATAGTTCAGCTGCTTTCGGTACCGCATCTTGAATATTCTCTGCATGAACAATTGTCTTAACGCCGCATGAGGAAGCAAATTCAGCGAAACGATCCGCAGTTTGTCCTGATACGACAACTGCGTGGACATTTGACATAAATGGTCGTAGTTCTTCAAATGAATGACCACGATCTAAACCACCTGCAAGTAAAACGATTGGTTGTTTAAACGCTGCAAGTGCACTGCGAGTAGCCAATGTATTTGTTGCTTTTGAATCATTATAAATTTTGCGCTTATTCCATTCACGAATAAATTGTGTACGGTGTTTAACGCCTGTAAACGATTTTAGAACATGTTCTATTTTATCTTTAGGACAATTCAATATAATCGCTGCTGCTATTGTAGCAAGAACATTTTCTAAATTATGCTTACCCGGTAATGCAATGACCTTGCGCTTCATAAATGGTTTTCCTAACCAGTAAATCATTTCATCATCTGCACTAATTCCGTCTTCAATTAAACGGGTAGATGAAAATGGTATTAAATGTGCTTTTGAATTTTGGGCATAAGAAGCAACCATTTCTTGATCTGCATTATAGATCAAATAATCAGATGCATCTTGATTGCGTGTAATATTGAACTTTGCATCCCCATATGACTCTATCGAACCATGATAGTCAATGTGGGCTTCAAACAAATTCGTCCAAATTGCAATTTTAGGCTTAAATGTTTCAGTACCCATTAATTGGAAAGAAGATAGTTCGGTCACAATAATATTATCGGCTGTAGCTTTTTCTGTTACAGTACAAGCGACTGTTCCAATATTACCTGCAATCAATGGATTCAGACCACCTTGTTTTAAAATATGATACAACAAAGTGGTCGTTGTTGTCTTACCATTTGATCCAGTAATTCCAATCATTGGTGATTCGCTGATTAAGTAGGCTAGTTCTACTTCCGTCCATACAGGAATACCACGTTTTACAGCATCTGCAACGATAATATTTGTATAAGGTATACCAGGATTTTTGATCACTAATTCAAACCCTTCATCCAATAAATCTTCTGGGTGACGACCACAAATAACCGTAATTCCTTGTTGTAAAAGTTTTTGTGCATCCTTATTTTCTTCAAAAGGTTTGGCATCGTTTACGGTAACAAATGCTCCCATCTTATGAAGCAATTCTGCAGCTGCTACACCACTTTTTGCTAAACCTAATACTAATACTTTTTTGTGTTCCATCATGGTTAAGTTTTTCATCATAATACCTCCGGAACCACTGCAATCAAAGCTGCCACTAATGCTGTTAACCAGAACGTTAGGACAATACGCCATTCAGACCAACCTGAAAGCTCAAAATGGTGATGTAGTGGACTCATTTTAAAGATTCTTTTACCTGTTAATTTAAAGCTTGCTACTTGCATAATAACAGATAAAGTTTCAACGACAAAAATTATTCCGATTAGTAATAATAATAGTTCTTGACCAACTAGGATCGATAACATGGCTAAAGCTCCACCTAATGCAAGTGAACCCGTATCTCCCATAAATACTTTTGCCGGGTTCGCATTAAAGATTAAGAACCCTAGTAAAGCACCTACAACTGCAAATGCAAAAATAGCAACATCCATTTGGTCATTTAAAAGCGCCAGCACACCATATGCAGCAAAAGCAATGGAAGCAGTCCCTGAAACTAGACCATCCAGTCCGTCCGTTAAATTGACGGCATTTGAGAAACCAACTAGCCAAAATACCAAAAACAGTACATAGGCTAATCCTAGATGTATTGCAAAATCTGTAAACGGTATTTGAACTGTATTATGAAACGTGCCTAATTTCAATAAGAAATAGGCCGCAATCGAAATAACAATTTGTGCGATTAGTTTTTGTAAAGATGTTAATCCCAAATTACGTTTGAAGATGATTTTAAGTCCATCATCCAAAAAACCAACTACTCCGAAACCGATAAGTACAAGTACTAAAATAATGGTTTGAGATGTAAAGGCTCCCTTTACTAAACTCATCATAACGGTTGTTGCAATAATTGAAAGTAAGAAAATGACACCCCCCATCGTTGGGGTACCTGCCTTTTTCATATGTGATTTTGGCCCTTCTTCACGAATACTTTGACCAAATTTAAAGCGTCTTAATAATGGAATAACAATCGGACCTAGTATGACCGAAATAATAAATGAAATGGCTAAAATAATTAGCATTGTTGCGATTGACATGAAAAGATTCTCCTTCTATCCTTCTTTAGTACATGTACTATCATAGTAGTTTCGAATTCATTTTTAAAGACTAATATTACTGTTTTTCTAAATAAACGTGAATAGTCCCATCTTTAACAATTTGTGCATCTGCTTTTGGAAGTTGAGAAACAATTTTTTCGCCTTCTCCATGCCACTCGATTCGGAAAGGATACAATAATTCTGTAATTTCTTCTTTCGTTTTGCCTACTAAGTTGGGGACTCGAACTTTTTCAACATCCCCCCAGCGATATTCTTTCTCCATCTGCTCTTTACGATCTGTAATCCCCACAGTCGTATGAATATCTTCAATAATCTGCCCAACAATTGGAGCTGCAATTACACCACCGAATTGCGAGCCATGCTTAGGATTATCCACTGCTACATATACAACAACTTTTGGATCATCTGCTGGCGCAAAGCCGATAAAAGAAACAATATACTCGCCACTTTTGTAACGTCCATTTTCCGCCTTTTGGGCGGTTCCCGTTTTCCCACCAATTCTTAGGTGATCTTGATAAGCACCTCTCCCTGAACCATTTGCCACAACAGATTCTAATGCATTGCGAACTTTTGCGGATGTTTCTGGACGTATAACTTGACGCTTTAGAGTAGGCTCATATGTTTTTAAAGTTTTTCCGTTTTCACTATTGATCACTTTCTTTACAATATAGGGGGTCATCAATTTTCCACCATTCACTGCTGCAGAAACAGCCTGTACTTGTTGAATAGGGGTTACAGATATTCCCTGACCAAATGAGGTCGTTGCATGCTCCACAGGGCCATAATTTTTGGGAGAAAATAGAATTCCTGTTGATTCTCCTGCCATATTAGAGCCTGTCACCTGTCCAAATCCGAAATCACGGATATACTGTTGAAGCTTCGTTGGACCAACACGTCGCCCTAACTCGATAAAACCAGGATTACATGAGTTCTCAACGACCTCAAGGAAGGTTTCTTGACCATGTCCTTCTCGTTTCCAGCATCGAAGTGTAGCTCCTTCTACATTGGCGTACCCCGGGTCAAAAAATTGATCTTTTTCCAAATCGACTACATTTTCTTCTAATGCCGCACTTAACGTAATGATCTTAAACGTTGAGCCTGGTTCGTATGTCATCCAAACTGGTAAATTCCGATTATAGATCTTAGAATCTACTTTTTGATACTCTGCTGGATTATATGTAGGAAATGAAGCTAATCCAAGTATCTCACCAGTTTTGGGATTCATAGCAATTCCTATTGCCTGATCCGCTTCATACTTCTCCATCGCCTGTGCTAACTCTCTTTCAATTACCTTTTGAACATCTACATCTATTGTAAGTTCTAACGTTGCCCCATCTTGCCCTTCTCTCCATCCATCTTCAACATGAGGTAAATTAGCCCCTTTCGCATCTGTAAATAAGCGAATGGCAGATTGCTTTCCTAATAACAAATCGTTATATTGATATTCTAACCCTGCTAAGCCCTGCATGTCACTTCCGGTAAATCCTAATAATCTCGATAATAAAACACCATATGGATAATCCCTGACGTAGTCTAACCCTGTGTAAAGCCCAGCAATTTGTAATTTCTGTATTTTTTCAGCTAACTCATAGGAAATATTTTTTCCTTCTGGTGCAATTTTTATAATGGTCACTTTTTTCTTCAATTGTTCTTCTAATTTTTTTTCGTCCATTTGTAACATAGGTGCTAATTGTGCCGCCACTTTTTCTGGTTCTCTATTTTGAGCAGGCATAAAATAAAGCGTAGGGGCTAATCGATTGCCTACTAAAAGCTTACCGCTTCGATCTACGATATTCCCACGTAAACTTTTCATGGGTACTTCACGATCCCAATTTTCTTCCGCCTTCTTTGTTAAAAAATCATGTTGAAAAAATTGAACAGTAATCAATTTTCCAATAAGCAAACACCCTAAACAGATAAATATCATCATGACAATTTTTAATCTAACACTTACTTGTTTAGTTACCCACATTGTTCGACAATTCACACCTTTTTACATTCAAAATATGATTGTAAAAAGGTGGCTATGCTTGATCTTGGATATTCTTTTCTAACTATTTATATTGTTCTTGTGGTTTGACCATTTTTAAGATTAGCCTTTGATTTCCCTCATAGATCGTACCAGCCTTGATGTTTTGCTTTTCTACATAACCATCGCCTTGTACATTTATCTTAATCCCTGAAAGAGATTGGTAAGTCAAGATATCACGTAATGACCATCCACTGAAATCGGGTATTTTAATATTTCCTGATGTTTTGATAAAAGCATGGCTAGTAGCCAACACTGTTTGATCTTTTTTCGGATATTGATCTGTAATTTTACCGTCTGAACCGATTAAGACTGTTTGGATCTTTTTAGAAGTTAAATTGGCGATAGCGTCATTCGAATCACTTCCTACCAAATCATCCATTACAATTGTCTGCTCAGTCGTTGTTTTGGAAGGTGTAATATTTAAGTACTTTAAACTACTTTCCATTACGGTATTAAATACTTTGGATGTAGGTTCTGAACCAACTTCTGTGACACCTAAATGCGGTTTCTTAATCGCAATATACATAATTAGTTTTGGGTTTTTGGCAGGAGCCATTCCTAAAAAGGAATAAAGAAAATTATTTTTCCCCCAATAATATCCCCCTGTAGATTTTGGAATTTGGGCAGTGCCTGTTTTACCAGCCACCTCATAGTCCTTACTTGCAAAGTTTTGTGCAGTTCCCTTTTCAGAGGTAACTGTTGTTGCTAAAATTTCTCTTACTTGTTTAGCTGTATCTGCCGAAATAGGACTGCCTTTTACAACAGGTTTATGTTCTTTCACTATTTTACCATTGTTGGGATCTACAATCTTGTCAATGACATATGGTTGCATCATTTTCCCGTCATTTGCAACTGCAGTCAATGCCTGTATTAATTGAATTGGCGTCACCGTAGAGCCTTGTCCATACGTTGTTGTCACACGATTGATCGGATAATCATCTAAAATTTTCCCTGTTGCTTCGTTTGGCAAATCGATTCCTGTTTTTTGTCCGAATCCAAATTTTTTCATATACTGGATGAACGTCTTATCGCCAATTTTTTTCAATAGATTCGCCATCCCAACATTGGAGGAACGTTGGATTCCTTCTAAATATGTGATCCTCCCCCACCCCACTTGATTGGCATCACGAATCGTCCGATCATATACTTTGTATTGACCCGATTGATAGGTATCATTGGGATTCCATTTACCTTCTTGAATGGCTGTAGAAAGTGTAAATGTTTTCATTGTCGATCCCGGTTCTAATGTTGTTTCTGTCATTTCGTTCATCCAGCTAGTATCTAATCCCTCACCAGTTTGCGGATTAAAAGTAGGACGTTGTGATGCTGCCAATATTTCTCCTGTTTTAGGATTAGCAACAATAGCAACCATCGATTCTGGATTATATTGTTTGTACACTTTACTCATTGAATCTTCTAAGAAATTCTGAATCGTCTTATCAAGAGTCAAGTAGACATTATCACCATTTTTAGCTGGTTGAACCATCTCTTTGCTATTGGGTAATAGATAACCAAATAAGTCACTTTTATATTGAATATGACCGTTTACACCCGAAAGCTCTTTATTATAAGTTGCTTCTAAACCCATTTTACCTACAGTTGGAGCTTGGGCCTCATCCTCATCTTCTTCTCGAGCAATGCCGATTAAATTAGATGCAAAAGTACCATTTGGGTAGAATCTTTTTTTATCTTCCATAAAATTAATCCCTGGTAATTTCTCTGCTTTTATCTTTTTCATAGTAGCATGACTGATATTACGACCTGCAGTCCCAAATTCAACCTGATATGTATCCTTTTTTTCAGGTATGAGTCTCTTATAGATTTCTTCTTCATCCATGTTAATGTATTTAGCTAAAATAACAGCTGTTTTTTTAGGATTCACAACATGCATTTTCTTTTTGGTTCCATCAGATGCACTTGGATCAACAACAGCTATTATGCGATAGCTAATGGCATCTTTAGCAATGACTTGTCCCTGCTTATCGAAAATATACCCTCTGTTTGCTGTAATTGTTTTTGTTTTTTCATATCTTGCTGCTGCTTTTGCAGCTAATTTTTGCCCTTCCGCTTGCCCAGTTACTTGAATATAAAAAATTCTAAAAAACATTAAAAAAAATAGGAGCCCATAGATGATTAGCATCATAGAGGCCCCCCATTGAAATTTACTCTTTTTCATTGTCCTGACACTACTTTCACGTTTTTTTCGTTCAATTTTAAGCCCATCGCTTTCGCTTTTTTCCAAATACGATCATATGTTGAAAGTTCGCTTACTTCCATTGACAATTCAGAGTTTTGCTTTTTGATCTCATCTATATTGTTTTCAGTCTTTTGCATTTCAACTGAAGCACTATTAATAGATGATTGAACGTTTAAATTCATGACAGCAATCCCGGTAATTACTGTAACCATGCCAATCATCAGTATTTTTTCGATTTTTGTAACTCTATTTTTAAATGGTTTTTGGGTAGCCTTTTTCTCAATTTTTTCAGGCGCAATTGGTTGCTGTTGTATATATACATGCTGTTCACTTCGATCTTGTAATGCCATACTTATCAACTCCTTTTAGTCTTTAATTCTCTCTATAATACGAAGTTTTGCAGACCGTGCACGATTATTTACTGCTAACTCTTCATCTGTTGGTAATATTGGTTTTCTCGTAACCAATTTAATAGCTGGCGTTAATTCTTTAGGAATTACAGGTAAACCCGGTGGTAGTTCCGGCAAGGAAGAAACTTCTTTAAAAATAGTCTTGCACAAACGGTCCTCAAGGGAATGAAATGTAATCACACTAACTCGTCCACCAACACGAATGACTTCTATCGCTTGTTGCAAAGATTCTTCTGCTGCTCCTAGCTCGTCATTTACAGCGATTCGAATAGCTTGAAAGACACGTTTTGCAGGATGCCCGCCTTTTCTTCTTGCAGCTGCTGGAATCCCTTCTTTAATAAGTTCTACCAACTCACCAGTTGTTTGGATCGGCTTCTTTTTTCTAGAATCTTCAATTTTCCGAGCAATCTGTTTAGAAAATTTTTCTTCACCATAACGGTAAAAAATTCTTACTAAATCGTTGTACTCCCATTCATTCACAACGTGAAAGGCAGTTAGTTCTGCTGTTGTATCCATCCTCATATCAAGAGGTGCATCTTGGTGATAGCTAAAACCTCTTTCAGCGTTATCTAACTGTGGGGATGAAACCCCTAAATCATATAAAACCCCGTCCACTTTAGATATCCCTAGATTTTCTAGTTGTTCTTTTAAATAACGGAAATTTGAATGGACAAACGTTACACGATCTATGTAAGGGGCTAATCGAACTTTTGCATTGTCAATAGCAGATAAATCTTGATCAAAGCAGATGAGGCGTCCTTCATCAGACAATTGACTGACGAGGTACTCACTATGTCCTGCACCACCCAATGTACAGTCCACATATATACCGTCAGGACGAATGTTCAATCCATCAACGGTTTCTTTCAGTAATACGGTCGTATGATTGAACAACTGAAATCCTCCTCTTTGTTGTTATATATCAAAGTCAATCATATTCTCAGCAATCTCATTAAACGAATCTTCAGATGTTGTAAAATACGCTTGCCAAGATTGCTGTGCCCAAATTTCAATTCTATTGGAAACACCGAGAATGACGCATTCTTTATCTAGCTGGGCATATGAAAGCAGACCCATGGGAATATTAATACGGCCTTGCTTATCAAACTCTACTTCAGTTGCACCTGAAAAGAAGAATCGTGTAAATGCACGAGCATCTTTTTTAGTAACAGGCAACTTTTTCAACTTTTCCTCAAGTTTTCTCCATTCTTCCATAGGATATCCAAATAAACATTGATCTAACCCACGTGTAATGACAAAACCTTCTTGGAAATGTTCGCGAAATTTTGCTGGTATGATTAAGCGGCCCTTGGCATCGATGTTATGTTGATATTCCCCCATGAACATGGCTCTCACCCCACTATATGAAAATAGATTACCACATTCCCCCACATTCCTCCACTAATTCATGAACATTTCAAAGCCAAATTAAAAAAATACGCAAATTGTCCTTATAATCTTCTTCTAATCTACATTTTTAAATGAGATTATCTAATTTACGCAACTCTATCATTTCTACAGGACTTATTTTTTTAAACGCAAGAAAACTTCTATTACTTTTTTTACACAAAAAGGATACCTCAATGAGATATCCTTTTTGTTTTTAGTATTTTTTTGTGTTTAGCGTTCTGATGCATATAAAGTGAAATTATCACAGAGAAAGTTCTCTTTATCTCCAGTGTGATTTAGTTGAAGGCTCTTAGTTTTTTTAGGTATTCATTCTCAATCTTTAAAAGTTTATTTTCTTCTTGTAGTCGTACTAATTCACTTAATTCTTTTGTGTCCTTTATGATTTTCCTTAGGATTTTGATTATCTGTCCAAGTCTTCCTCTCCGTTTATACAGAGCCTCTATGCCACTTTCATCGGAATTTTTTGCCCACCAGATATTGTACCAACGTTAGAAATATCAAAATGTAGCACTGTTTCAGTTAGAGAAACTCCATTCTTCTACCTCTATTCTAATACTTTCGTTTTAAAACTTCCATCGTACACAAACTTTGGACTTCTTATCTGAAATGCTTCTACGCCAAATTTTTGATATCTATAAATCTACTCCAGGATAGTCTGGTAAGAAGAAATTCCATATTTTTCATTTAAAAACGTTGAACCTTTACCTGACAAATAATCTTGAACAACTTGCATTCTAATATTGCTTGAGAATTTAACCAATATAAAGAACCCCCTAAGTTAGACTTTATTTGTCCAACTTAGGGGGTTCAGATCACCTTTGCAGGTCCATCTTTTTCTCTCTTTGAATTAGTTACTTTAATTCATCCTCAGTTACAGTTACAGTATCTTCATTTACAATAGGTTGATATGTTGTTGTATCTTTTTCTTCTGATGCCTTAAATACATCACTAAAGGCCAATAATCCAACAGCTAATACACCAATAAAGCTTAACATAATAATTTTCTTTTTCATTAATTAATTCCCTCCATAACTATATAATTTTTTAGATGATCTATTGAATAATATATATTCCTTTTGACCATATCTTCTAATAACTTTTCTTGAATTATTTTTTTTATTTTCAACTTTATAATATTTACTCGAACTGGTTTTATCTTTCATTGCTTTTCGCGCTTTAGAAGATTTATCTAAATATTGTTTCATATTTGAAACTTTAACATACTTATCATCATGATGCTTTTCAAAATGATAGTCTAAAGAATCTCTTATATTATTAAAACTTCCTTTCAACCATTCTTTTGATAACACTTTTTGTGAGAAAATTAAAGATGAATAACTTTTTTATAAACAATTTTCTTTCCATCCCTTATTGCAACATTTGCTGAATAAGTCATTTTTGTTCTAACCATTGGCAAATTAGCCTTTTTGCTTTGAGAAGTAAAAGGTTTTATCTTTTTAAAATTGATATTAGTATACTTTTTCTTATTCTTATTTTTGCTCGAATAACGTCCAGTACTCTTAACTTGAAGTGTAACTGAATCAACTGTATCTACACCATAATTAGTCACTTTATATGCAACTCCTGTAACCCCTGGTGTTACTTTAATAGTAACAACATTAGCTAACGCTTTTGTATGCAATTTTTCTTCATTCTTAGTATCTAAATCAACAGAAATCTCATCTCCATCAACTACAAGTTCTTCTGCACTTTCTTTAGCAAAAACATCATTATTCTCTAAAAAAAATGAAAAAATAAATAAAAATATTAAACCAATAATACTTAAAGCTTTATTCATTTAGAAAACCTCCAAATAAAAATCTGGCTCAACACCAAAACCAGTTCTTGAACCCAACTATTTCCTAAAAAAGAGTACAAAAAAGCATCTGTATCCGCTAGAGTTGAGAGTACGACCAAACAAAACAGCGAGGTATACAGATGCACTCTCATTCTATCAAGGATTTATTGGATTTACCAGAACTATTCATTCTTTCTACTAAGAAAACCAATGGACAAATTTTGATTGATGCGTCACCAACGGCCTCACATCAACCTTGCCCTATTTGTGCATCGCAGGAAACGATTCGTCGTGGTATCCATTCCATTCGAAAAGTACGGCACCTCGATTCATTTGGCTGCGTAGTCTATTTAACCTTGCCTGCACTCCGTCTATCCTGTAGGGCTTGTGGCGCTCATTTTGTTTGGTCCTATGATTGTGTCCGCACCGAAAAAGCGCTACACAAAAGCTTTTGAAGATTCTTTACCGAAACAGGTAGCAGACGCAACGGTTACTCATGCTGCATGCGTGACGAATACACCCGCTACTACGATTGCCCGTGTTGTTCATACTTGGAAAACCAATGAAGCCCACACGCATTCAAGAAGCCTGCCAATCGCAAGCCGCCACGCATCATAAACTTGTGTTAGAAATCGATGATTTCGCCATTCGTAAAGGGCATACGTACAAATACAGGGCTTCATGACTTACGCAACGGCACTATTTTAGACATCATACCTGGCCGAACCATTGAAGAATTACAGGGCTATTTCCATACGCAACCAACGCTTTGGGCATTAAAACCAGTCGCTATTGTCATGGATTTAGCGAAGGCTTATCATACGTTTGCGAAAACGATGTACCCGTCTGCCATCCGTATTGCCGATCGTTATCATGTCAATCGTTACGTGACTGAGGCCCTTCAAACGGTCCGAAAATCTGTTCAAAAGGAACTGCCACCTCGTGCGAAAAAAGAATTAAAAAAGCATTTTCGCCTTTTAGGAAAACGAAAGAACACACCATTTTACATTTTTTCCTTTCCTACAGCCCACTTTTACAGCAGGTTTATGGGTGGAAAGAAGCGTTTATAGAGTGGTACGACTGTAGTGCGACCTATAAGTTAGTGAAAAAAGCCTTTGTGCGTTGGCTAAACGTTGGGGATTCTATCCATCACCCAGCCGTGCAAGCCTGTCTTTCTACGATGAAAAATTGGCAAGAGGAAATCTGTAATGACCACCAATTACGCTTCACGAATGCGGCGGTAGAAGGGAAAAAATAATTGGATTAAATCTCTACAAAGACGTCATTTTTTCACGCGCAACCCGCAGCACTACAAAGAAGCGATTTTAATCGAGTGCAACGCAGAATGGATTCAATATGGATCTTAGTCAAGTACTCATTTTGGTGAAGAGCCAAAATATTAAAACTAAAGATCATTTTATAACCCTTCACAGATTAAAATATATCTTGGCGAATCGAATTTATTCACAATTTCCAAACACTCATAAACAGCAGCTAACACTTTATTTTTATTGAAAGAAGAATCTAATAAAGCTTCGACGTTTTTAATTTCTTCTTGTGAAGGATTTCTTTTTTTATAATATTCATCTACTAAAACATACTCTACATTGATTTTTTCTAATAAATTAATCCATTGCAAAAACATCTTTTTTAATTCTTCCATACTACGATAATTAACAACCGTTATTCCACAATAAGAAAAACCTCTATCAGTTGGTTCTAATAACCCATATTTACCTTCTCCTAAATTAGTAGTTAATGTTGGCATGTTATTATAAATATTTTCATCTTCACTTATATTTTTAAATATGTATTCCAAAAATAAATCATCAATGAGGATCTCTTTAATAACAGTTCCTTCTTCACCCTTATTCTCATCAATGAATACAAAAGAATGTTCATTCACCATCACAAAACCTCCTTAACTTATAAAATAATTTTCTAATTTTTAATTTGATTGAGCTGCTTCCATTGCAACTTCTAAGTGTTTATGTATTACATTTGTATTTTACTAAAATAATGAAAAATTTTCAATAAATATCAATAAATCTATTGATTTGTTATTTACCATGGTACACAATAAGCAGATAAGAAATATAGCCCTCATCCTCGGCTTTACTGTTTCAATGTTATGGCTAGTATTATTTATATTAAAAACACCTACTTATCGAAACGAGGGCACTGAAAAACTTACGTTTTTTAGTTGTGTAAATGAAATTCAATACAAAAAAGGCAAATTGCCGTCTTATTTGGACGATAATTTGCCTTTTTCTTCCTCTCTTTTTTACTCTTTTTCGCTCAGAAGTTTTAGTATTCGCTTGAGGTTGACTACAAATATCGCTGTAGCTCCTTGAATCTCCATGCCAAATAGACCTGATGATGATGCTGTATCATACCCATGTCTATGTTTGAGTTCACTATTTTTCGCTTCAATTTTATAGCGAGATTTTGCTTTTCTTTTAAATTCATCGGTTTCTTGAAATACTTCCTGGTCTTTGTGTTCCGTTGATTTGATTGTCGTAGAATAAGTCTTACTTTTTGACCCTTCTTTAAAACAACCTTCACTGTAAGGACAAACTTTACATTTTTCAATATCAAAATAATAAGTTTGTCTTTGATTTTTTCCTACGTTTTTCTTATTTGTTCGTGCTTTCCGAATGGCCATATGACCAGCTCTACAAACATACATCCCTGCATCTTTATTAAATTCAAATTCTTCTTCTTTCGTTCGAGCGCCTTGTGTAATTTGTGGGTTTAACTTTGATACTAATTCAAAATTATTTTCCTTTGCATAGCGGATATTATCTTTTTCAGAATAAGCTGTGTCTCCAATGACTGTCTCCACTTTCATCCCTGTTTCTTGGCTTTTTTCAATTAACTCTTGTAGGTATTTTCCATCACTTTTTTCTCCTGTTGTCACAATAGCAGCTGTAATAATTCGTTCATCACTCATCGCAATATGCGTTTTGTAGCCAAAGAAAGAAGAGTCAGCAGTTTTGTGTCCAACACGTGCATCTGGATCATTGGAATAGCTAAGTTGTTCTGTGTAATCTTCTACTACTTCCTTTAGCACATTTAATTTTTCCTTAACGGCAGGAATCTCAGCTATGTGTGGTTCTGTTTCAATAACAGTAATAACTTGACGGCAATAATCCAATTCCTCCTTCACTTCGTTAGAAGGAGTTTTCGGTGGAAATTTCACTTTCATCGATTCATCGATTTGATAGACAGCTTTTCGAACAGTTTTGGATTTTTCTTGTAAAAATTCTTTCGGTGATTTTTGATGATAACGTGCTTTCGTATGTGTGGCATCCACGATGATGGATTTACTTTTAATGAGTTCTTTTTCCAATGCAATCTCAACTGTTTTCCCAATTAGCATATCTAATAAACCCTCATCTGGAAGACGGAGTTTTCGGAATTTTGTTAGAGAACTTGGGTCAATCACAGAATCTTCTGGAGCCATATCGAGGAAATATTTAAACGACATATCATATTTAGAACGTTCTACTACATCTACATCTGATAAATCAAAAATGGATTTAAGCAATAGATATTTGAACATGCGAATGGGTGACTCAGCATTGCGACCATTATCAAGACAATATTTTGTTTTTAGTTCTTCGAGGATAAAAGTAAAATCTACAAGTTCATTGATTTTTCGAAGCATATTTCCCTTAGGTACCACCATATCGTATATGGCCATGAATGGGCTAAGATTGAGAGATTCTTGGTTTGAAATCATTGGGTACACCACCTACATTGACTTCATTTCATTATACAGGAAAGGAGTTGCTTTTTTGAGAGAAAAAATCTTTTAGAGAAGAGAAAAGAGTGGATTGGAGTGGAAGGCAGCGACTCCAGCGGGAACAGCGCGAGCTGAAAGCCCCGCAGGAACGGAGTGACGAGGAGATTGAAGCCGTGCCCGCGGAAAGCGCCTGCCTGGAACGGAAATCCACGGCTTCAAATGAAAAAAGCGAGTATGAGAACGAATTGATCGTTCTCATACTCGCAATAAAAATCAGAAAGGACTTTTTCAGTGGCCCCATCGAAACAAGGTGGCTAATTGATGACTGAGAAAAAACTTCTGTAGCAGAGAAATGAGCTACATAGGCATATTGAGAATGGAACCGTGAAAAAACACGTAAGCAATCTGCTAAAAGTTTGGCTAAGACGTACATCAACAAGTATTGTGATTTAGAAGAACTCAATAGATTCTCAATAGATTAAAGAAATTAATTGAGGCACACGAAAAGAAATGAAGAAACGACTAAATGAAAAAGACTAGGATCCCAAATTTCATGAATTCCTGGTCTTTCATTTGCTATTTCAGTTTTTTTGGCCGTCATAATCTTATTAAGGTCTGTTTATTTTGTTTAGTTTAACTAGCTTAACAGGCTTTTACAGGCTGTTGTTCCCGACTCTTTATCCTCTGCTTGTACTCGGGACTTAATGTAGAAACTTACTGCCTTTTTATGCGGGAAAAAGTGAATTGATTTTGATCAAGCAATACTACAAATAGATGACATTATGTTGACCATTTATTTTGAATGGTAATGTTATCATGTCCTTTATTAACTCTTCTCCATATTCATTCATAAATTGAAATGGATTGAAGACTCTTTCTTGCAGCCCTCCGCCTGGCAAAATCCGATCTTCAATCGTACGGTATTTCCTTAGTTCTACATCATGTTTTAACAAAACTTCCTGTTCAATCTTACGCATCAGGAAATCTAGTTGTGTTTCATGGATCGATAAGTTTTTATCTACTAATTTTTCTAAATGAATATTTAATTTATACAAATGTCCTTGTATAACATCATATTGCGATTGTAGTAATTGCCTTGTTTGTTCCACCATTTCTTTTGATTTCTCATCATATACTTTTTCTTCAAAAGAAGTTTTATACGTGGTAGTTTTCCCTACAATAGCGTCTGTGACAGAAATCTGTATTTCTTTAAGTAAAGTCTGAACTTGTCGATCGATAATGGTCATATTCATACGTGGTACAAATACTGGTATTTTCATACCTAACGTTTCAAAGGCACCCTTTAATGTAGACCAATACGCTAATTCACCAGGGCCTCCAACAAATGCAAGAACAGGGAATACCATATCCTGCATCAATGGTCGAGTAATCACATTATTGCTTAAACAAGTAGGTTTTTTCCGAGCTAGTTCTAACATGTCGCTTTTCGTAAATTGAACATTCGCCATACGATTGATAAATTTACCGTCATGACGTTCCAATAAGAAACGTTCACCATCTCTTACGTAGAAAAGATTAGCTGCTTCCTTCGTTGCACCAACAGGCATACCATATCCTAATTCAGCTAAATCCGCTTCACGAATAGTTACAATATCCGCAATTTTTTCTGCATTTTGAACCAATTGCTCAAAATAGGGTGATTCATATTCACGTAAACTTGAATACGCCGCATCAATAAATAACAGACCTTCCTCTTTAAACAACCAGTTCATAAGTCGTACAAAAAAATCCGTATATGTTTTGCTCTTTAACAATATAGTATCAATTTTTGCCAATAATTTTTCTGTATAAGCTGTTTCTCCATATTGTTTAAATATCTCATAGATAAATTGTCTTGTAGCGTCAACATCAAGTGGTGTCGTAGAAGCCATCGTTTTCTTTTTTGAACGCTTGCCATAAATATGTTTTTCCAAACGACCATTAACTGCTGTAAATGTATGATTAATCTCATCAATATCATGGTCTTCTCCAGCGATCCAAAAAATAGGCACAACGGGAACCTGTAAACTCTCACGTTGTTGTTTTGCTAACAAAATAACAGAAATCGCTTTATGTACTGAATATAAAGGACCTGTTAGTAACCCTGATTGTTGTCCTCCAATCACAACAACCGCGTTATTTTCTAATTCTCGAAGATGTTCTTCTGCCTTTTCAGAGATTTCTAAAGGCTCCATAAAATTGCGAATAACCATTACTAATTGTTCACGACGTATAGGATGATTTTGTAAATCTTCTAATCTTCTTGTAAATGATTCTTCCCTATTCGGATAATGAAAAAATGATAAAATGGACGATTTTTCATTTCTGTAATCTTCCAGTAAAGGATTCGTTATAGGAATCTCGATTTGTTCCAATTTCATAATATTGTAAACTCCTCTATGATAGTTAACTATATTGAAGTATAACATTTACCCTACGTTTATTTGAAAAAATACGCTCATTTAACGATAAGTTCGATTATTTTCAAAATCAATGCTGTAAACCATATGGCTATGTATGTAAATGATAGAACTAAAAATAGAAAGCGCCATATTTTACGAAATAACGGCTTTAACTCGATTTCCTTCGTTGTTCTCCATTCAATAGTAGTAAAGATGATCGCTGTTACACTAGCGATGATTAAAACGATAAACCCTATATCAAAAGACCATATAAATTTTAACGATGCTGGTATGGAAAAAAACAATAGGATGGTCGTTATATCTGCCGCTTTACTAAATATGCCTTTTTTCTTTTTAGAAAACTTTTTTAAAAATAGATAGATGATACCTAACAATAAAAAAGGACATAAGATAAAAATTTTTGTAATAATTGATAGAATCCCCATCAATTACTTTCACCACCTTCTTGCATTGCTTGTAATAATGAATAACAAGTTGATAGCATGGGTACAGTATAGCCTCTTTGTTGAGCTAATTCTATGATGCCACCTATAATTGTATCAATCTCCATCACTCTTCCATTCATATAGTCTGCAAGCATTGAAGAAGTATTTTGTGCCGTACTTTTACATACATTTTCCACATCTTCAAAAGTTAATTGAGACTTTTGCTCAGGAAAGGCGGTCATGACTTCTTGATATAATTGTCGCAAAATTTTTACACAATATGGATGACGAATGAGTTCTCCATTTTTTACTCTTAGTATAGTAGTTAACGTATTCACAAAGCAATTTAATAGTGCTTTTCGTACTAACATTTTACTGTAATCATCCATTATGGCAACAGGAAAATATTCAGTTGCTATGTTCGTAAGCTTTTCAATAGCAGATGGATGTCCTTTAAAACGAGCTATTTTTAAAGGTCCAATTCCACGATGAATGACCGTATTAAGATCCTTTTTTTCAGCACCAAATTCTACAGAACCCAAAAAAATAGTACGTTGTTTGAGGGCAGTCGCAAATTTTATATGTTGAATGCCATTTTGGATAAATAACAGCTCTGTATCTTCTGGTAGTTTTTCAAATACTGATTGCAATCCATTTAAATGATGATATTTTACAGCAATGATCCAAATGGCTTTATATTCCAAATCTTCTGCACTTGTACTTACTTTAAAAGGGACAACACTTTTTTGACCAAGATGATTGATAAAATTTACGCCGCTAGTTTGAATTTTCTTTTTTTGTTGCTCAGAATGGACAAGGAGTTCAACTAAGTGACCTTGTTGAGCTAGGCAATTAGCCATTACTAGTCCAACAGCTCCTCCTCCAATGATTACGAAATGCATTTCTACACCTTCTTTGTATTCTACACTTAAAGTCCCTACCATAATGGACAGATTACGCATCATCATTATTATACTGAATATATTGGCCATTTTCGATATAGAACATAAGTCTAGATGTTAGGAGGAGGTTTCTGCTCGTTCATGCTGGATAAAAAATGGTGTAGTTGTTTATAAGGACCTTTGTCATAGAAAACCTCGCCATACAAAGAGCACAGAATGTTATTAAAACGGTATTCTGTGCTCTACTTTTTCACAGGATGAAGCTGAATCTCTATTTTTCGGATACTTTCTTTAAGAATCCCAAAAACATCTATTCAGATATATCCTTTTTTAAAAATTGCGTTCCTGTTTCAATCCAATGGATCAGTTCCAAATAATTTTGTTGGAGTTGATCATATTCATCTTTTAACTCATAATAGGCTTCTGATAATTGGTCAAAACTTGTTAACGCTTGCTTCAGATGCGTTCTCATCATTTGTTTAGGCTGAGATTTTGCATTTTCTAAATCTTTTTCATATATTTTGCGTAATGTTTTATTCCATCTAAATCCGCATGCTTGTTTAGTCCTACCTAAAACTTCTGCCGCCTCTTGAAAGCCTGCTAATTGCGAGCGTCCCTCACTGACTGCTTGCAGCACAATTTGTGCAAGACGGTCATCATCTTGTTGTAACCATTGATCTTTACGTTTTTTTACTTCCATACATATCACCTCGCATTTTTTACTAATATATGCGAGTTTTTTAAGTTTAGAAGTTATTTTGTTTTTGATAGAAACTGTTTAACAGCTTGCTGGTGTTCTTCACTTTCCCATAATTTTGCACAGGTTTTGACTTCATCCATTACACGATCAAATAGATGTCGTTCACGCCATTTGCGTAATTCCATTTCCTTATATGCCTTATGAACATTTGGATGGATTTTTTTCATATCTTCTATAAATTCAGCTAATGCTTGTTCTTTATCATTTTCAAAGATGCGCATAGCAAAGCCAATCTCGTATAGTAAATCTGCAGGATACGCCTTTGCGTCTACCAACATTTTCAAGGCTCTATCGTGACGCAATCCTCGTTCAAACAGGTAAGTTCCGCCGCCCCATCCAGAAGTAATCCCTAGAGTTCCTTGTATAAAGCCGCATTTTGCTCCTTTTTTAACTAATCGGAAGTCACAAGCGGTCGCTATCTCGCATCCCCCACCAACTGCTGTTCCATTTACTAATGCAATTGTTGGTACTGGTAAAGTTGCAAGCTCATATAAAATTTTGGCCATTTTACTCAGCATACCAAAAGCTTGTTCCTCCGTATGAAGATTATGAAATTCAGCTAAATCTCCCCCCGAGCAAAAAGCCTTCTCCCCTTCACCAGTAACGACTAGAAAGCGTACAGAAGCATGATTATGTACGTACGTAATAACTTCTTTAAATCCTTCCATAACGGCGTCATTGATGGCATTACGCTTTTCTGGACGGTTAATAGTAAATGTTAATACCCCATCAGATTCTGAAAAATAATATGACATATCATAGTCCCCTTTGTGTAATAGTTGAAATTATCAATTATTTTATCATAAACGCAAACATTACGCCCTAAAAAAAGGACTACTAGAGAGCCATGGTCTCTCTAGTAGTCTCTTTTAGAACAAATACTGAATTATTTGTTCACAACTTCTTTACCTTTGTATTGTCCACATGCTTTACATACATGGTGAGCCAATTTTAGTTCACCACAGTTAGGGCAAGTAACCATACCTGGTACAGCTAATTTAAAATGTGTGCGACGTTGACGTTTCGCAGTTTTAGAAGTTCTTCTAAATGGTACAGCCATTGATGGCACCTCCTTACAGATCGGTTATTCGTCTGTTTGATCAAAATACTTAGCTAAAGCAGCCAGTCTTGGATCCGTCTTTTGTGTGTCTTTTTCTTTTTGACTTAAAAACTCATCTTCCGTTAGATAAGACCAATCGGCATTATTTGGGGGAGCTGGCTTTTCGACACCTTCTTTGAACACTTGCATAGGAATTTCTAATAGGATGAGTTCCTCTAATACAGGATCAACATCGATAACCTCACCTTTTACAGGATGAACATTATCGTATTCATCTGCATTGATAGTATCTGACCAGCTGAATACTTCATCTGATTCAATATCATAAGGAAACTCAACATCTTCCCAAGTTCGCGAACAAGGAAGTACAATCGTGCCTGTCAAATGAAAATGACAGTTCATTCGTTCTGCACCAAATGTGCAGAATCCTTCTACATGAACGGGTGTACTACGGCGAATATCCGTATTACGACGCATAAGTCCATCCAATTGAACAATTTCATCAATTGGCATCCCGTTTTGGCGATATTTAGATAATTGTGGGATTGCCCATTTCATACATTTATCACCTCAAGACAACAAAGTTGATTATATAATGCGAATTTACAGATGTCAAGATATTTTCTTGTCACCAGACGAAAGTACTCGTATAATCATATTACTAAGTATAAAGTGAAGCTTCCATCAGTGGGAGTTTTCTTCATCCCCCACTGATAGTTAGCTGAACCAATCGGACTTTTACGGGTCGTTCATCTCCCATCTACTTTTTTGTTTTTCTCTCAATCTTGGGGTGGGGGCTTACTGCCCGTTAAAGCGGGATAAACGGGGTGAAGATTTGATTGCAACAGGTGTAGTCGTTGAGTACAATCCATTTCATAATGGACATCTCTATCATATCAAACAATCAAAGAAACATACAGATGCAGATGTAATAATTGCAGTTATGAGTGGTCATTTCTTACAGCGCGGCGAACCAGCATTTATCGATAAATGGACAAGAACGAAAATTGCGTTAGCAAATGGTGCCGATCTAGTCATTGAATTACCCTATAGTTATGCAACAGCTCAAGCAAGTGATTTTGCAAAGGGTGGCGTTCTGTTATTAGAAGCCTTACAATGTGACTTTTTATCTTTCGGTAGTGAACAAGGGGAAATTACACCCTTTTTGGATACCTACAAACTATTGGAAGACCGTAACAACGAATTACAACAGAATGTGAAGCAATTGGTTCAAAGCGGTTTAAGCTACCCTCAAGCATTAAATACAGCTTATCAACGGCTTATTCCTAATAACCAGCTTACATACGCGGATTTAACAAAGCCCAATAATATTCTTGGCTATCACTACGTAGAAGCTGTTCAAAAATATCACACAAATGTGAAACCAATTACCATTCAACGAGTTCAAGCTGGTTACCATGATGCGATTCAAAATGGTACAACAATTGCCAGTGCCACAGGAATACGTCAAGCGATTCAAGAGCACCATTCCTTACAAAATGTTTCTTCTTTTTTACCTAAGGCAACTTTCTATGCATTGACAGAGTGGTATGATGAACACCATCATTTTGCTAGTTGGGAACTTTTTTGGCCATTTTTACGATTCTCTATACTTCGTCTATCGCCAAAAGAAATTGCATCATATGCTGAAGTTTCGGAAGGAATAGAATTTTTGATTATACAAGCGGCAAAGGAATGTCCTGATTTTAATGGCTTTATGCAAAAAGTAAAATCGAAACGATATACATGGACAAGAATACAACGGATGTTAACGCATATTTTCACCAATTTTACATGGCAGCAACTAAAATCATCGGATCTTCCTAACTATATTCGCTTACTTGGTATGACCCAAAACGGACAACAATATTTATCTGAACGAAAAAAATTATTTACGCTTCCTGTAATTAGCAGAGCCGCAAGCTCAAATGATCCGATGTTATTACAAGATATTCACGCTACAGATTTATATATGCTAGCACTTGGGAAAAATAAAATAGGGATGGACTATAAAATCCCGCCCATCCGCATCTAATTATTTCTTTTCTGGAAGCTTTTCTAAGTAATTCAAAGCATCATCTATATTTTTTACAGGTACGATCTTCATCTTCGTACCTATTTTTTTGGCTTCTTGTACAGCTTCTTGATAATTTGTTTGAATACTAGGATTCTTTTTCTTTACAGCTTCAGGTAATGTATCGTTGGGTGCAAAAAAGATTTCCACTCCTGCATCATTTGCAGCAATGACTTTTTTATCAATTCCTCCAATCCTACCAACATCTCCTGTTTCAAGCATTTCGCCTGTTCCAGCAATATTGTAGCCTTTTGTTAAATCACCTTTTGTCAATTGATCAATAATCTCTAAAGTAAACATCAAACCAGCTGAGGGTCCACCGATATCTTCAGCATCAATCTTCACTTTAGGCTCTGTAGTAATAGATGTACTGTCAGTAAATGTGATACCAAGGCCAATTTTCCCGCCTGTTCCAGGTATTTTTTTTAATTTTATCTTTTTCACCATCGTTTGATGATCACGCTTAATTTTTACTTTAACTTGATCACCTTTTTTCTTATTAGCTAAGTAATCAACAAGTTCTTTATGTTTATGAACTTCTTTCCCATCTATTCCAATCACTTCGTCACCTGTATTTAAAATATGATCGGCTGCACCATTTGCTACGACGTAGTAAACGTAGACTCCATTGTAATGGATCTTATAGTTAAGGTTTGCTTTTTTAAAAGCAACATATTTTGCATTAAATTGTGAGTCCGTCATCAGTTTGAGCTGACGGTTATTATAATCCTTATCACTTTCGTTTGGATTACGTACTTGACTATCTTTTAAAATTTCCTTTTCATCGCTGAAATGGGCTAGAGCATAAGTAAATGGTGTAGCAACAGACATAGAAACTGTCATCATATTTAGTTTTCCTTTACTAGGTTGATCCGCATTTTCAACTTTTACATAATCACCTAAATCATATGCACCACCTGGTTGCATAATATAATAATGCATTGGATAAACAAAACCTAATATGATAAGCACTATTAACATAGTTAATGTAAAAAATTTTTTTAATTTCACCGTGACACCTCCAAAATAACAACCATCTATTGACATATGATATGACGCAATTACAGTAAAATTGTTCTCCAACAATTGTTCAATTAGTTTATCACTAGTTTCTTTTTTCATAAAGTGAAACTTCTCCTAGTGGAGTTTTTTCCCACTAGGAGTTAGTTGAACCAATCGGGCTTTTACAGGCAGTCTTTCCCACACTTAAACTCTGCTTGTTGGTGAATTTACTGCCTGTTAAAGCGGGATAAAGTGAAACTTCCCCTAGTGGAGTTTTTTCCCACTAGGAGTTAGTTGAACCAATCGGGCTTTTACAGGCAGTTGTCTACACTCTTGCCTCTGCTTGTCACTTGAATACTGCAGTGGAGCTTACTGCCTGTTAAAGCGGGACAAAATAATAAGAATGGATGATGTGCATCGTATTACATTACAGCAATATATTGTTATGCTGGCTTTTTATACTACTATTATTGTTGCAACCCGGACTAGCCCATGAAGGTGCCGATACGGGAATAAAAATTTTCATTGATCATTTATTTCCATATTTACTCCCGTATCTCATATTAACTCAATGGTTATTACGATTAACAAACGTATCTAGTATACCACAGCATACAAAATGGAAATTCTACTTACAAGTTTATTTTCTAAGTGCATTGGGTGGATTTCCGACAGGTGCTGCCACAATTAACTTTTTACTAAAATCCCAACAAATCACTAAAAGAGAAGCACCACTATTATTAGCAATCTGTCATGCGCCAAGCCCACTCTTCGTGGTTGGTTTTGTAGGAGTTGAAATATTAAAGAATCCAACGAGTGGATGGTATATGCTTTCTTTGATCCATTTTGTTAATATAGTCATGCTCTTTATATTTATGCTTAAATTTCGAAAAACAAATACAAAACCAATCGTCACTCATCAATCAGAGGTACTTTCGACATCTCCATTAATAGAAAGTATCAAAAATAGTTTGCCTACTGTTCTACTCGTAGCTGCTACAGTTATTTTCTTTACGACAATTAGTTTTGTGATGACAGAAACTATATTACGTTTTGTTCATCAGTTACCAGATATCGTTATGCTAGCACTTTATAGTGTTCTTGAAATGACTTCAGGCTTAGCTGTTTCCCAAAACTTATTTGCACATTCAAAATGGTTAGAACTCATTGTGATAACCATTTTAACGCTACAAGGCTTAAGTATACATTTACAAGTTGCGGTATTAGCAAAAGAGGCAAAAATTTCGATGGTTCCATATGCATATACAAGAATTTTCCAAACATTTCTAATTCCACTCTTGTATTGGTTAATCTTTCTCCCCCACCGCTAACGTTTATACTAAAATTGCCAACTATAAAGTAAAACTTTCATCAGTGGGGGTTTTTCTTCATCCCCAGTGATGGTTAACTAAGCCAATCGGGTGCATACGGGCAGTTGTTCCCCCACCTATCTTTCTCGTTTCTCTCTAAACCTTGAGGTGGGGGTCTTACTGCCCGTTCATGCGGGATAAAATAAGAAGAGTACAATTCAGCTCAATGCTAAATCGTACCCTTCTTATTTGCTATGCTATTTTCCTATCATTTTCTATCTAATTTTTGTTTATATTTCTCTTTTAAAGCATCTTCGACAAGATCGGGTACTAACCCATGGATATTTCCACCATATTGCGAAACTTCTTTTACAATACTAGAACTTAAAAAAGAATATTTATTTTGTGTCATAATAAAAAATGTCTCAATATGTTCATCTAAGAATCGATTCATCGCAGTGATTTGCATCTCATATTCAAAGTCTGATACTGCTCGCAATCCTCGAATAATCGCATTTGCATTTTTAGACTTTGCATAGTTGATGAGTAACCCTGATGAAGATTCTACTTTTACATTTGATAAGGAATTCGTCACTTCTTTAATCAAATCCATTCGTTCTTGTACATCAAATAGCGGATGTTTGCTCGAATTATTCATAACAGCCACATAAACAATATCAAAAATATCCGCAGCACGTCTAATAATATCTAAATGACCATTCGTAATCGGGTCAAAACTCCCTGGTACTACAGCAACTTTATTCAACACAATCTCCTTCTTCCTCAACTAGACGATAGAATGTAATAATGGTGCCACCATATTTTTCTTCCCGAACTTTATGAAAATTAAAAAATGCATCCGGTAATACAGTTTCTGTGTCATGTTCGCAAACAATCGTACCATCTTTTGAAATTATCCCATTTGCAACAATGTCCTTCACCATTTCATAATATTGATGCTTTTTATAAGGAGGATCTAGAAAAATCAAATCTGCTTGTGTTTCTTTTTTCATCAATATTTTTAAAGCACGTGATGCATCGTTGCGATACGCTTCCGTACATTCTTCGTAACGACATTTTGCGATATTTTCTTTTAAGTTTTGGAATGCACGTCCATCTTTTTCAATGAAAATAGCCTTGTCCATTCCTCTACTCAAAGCTTCAATACCTAGACCACCACTTCCTGCAAATAAATCCAGCACAATTCCTCCATCAAAATAGGGACCTAAAATATTAAATAAAGATTCCTTTACTTTATCTGTTGTCGGACGTGTTGTCATACCACTTACAGCCTTTAACGGCATACCTTTACGTTCACCTGAAATGACTCTCATTAATATATCAAACCTTTATATATCTTAATATTAGCGTACCTTATGATTCGTTTTTAGTTGTTTTTATATCGATACGCTTATCTGATTTTTCAACATTTACAAAGAATAATCGAACTAACCATGCCTCTTCAATGTAGTATTGGTTTCCATATTTCTCAATTGGCTGAGAAACAATATCGTATCGATGCTCGTTGTAAACATAAAACGGTTCATCCATTGGAAATCTAAATGAACGAGTCTCACTTGTAATGTAGAAGCCATGTGGTCCTACTTTTGAAGTATACCCAAGTTTCTTCAAGATTGGCTTAATAGAATATAAAATACGCCCATCTTTAAATATAACTTGCACGTTATTTTGTTGCAATCCATTTATATAGATTGGACGATTATCTTCAAATAACAAAGGTGCTATATTCTTTCCGTTATTGGCATTCATATTAAAGAATGATGTTTTTAAGCTTAGGGAATCTGATAAAAGATTATCTAGTTTTGTTGTCGTCACTTCTTTCCCCTGCATATCTTCTAAACCTTTTTTCCATTCTGCCAATTGATCTTGATTCATGTAATTCTTTAATATACCTATCATCTTCTGTGCCTTGGCAGTACCTAAAGTACGCTCTGTTAGGAATGATGCCACAACCTCTGGTACCCATGATGGAGTCGTATTAAATTTATACTTTTGGTGAATTTGAGATAGGATCACTTTTTGCTCTAATGTTTTTTCATTGATTTCGGAGGTAAACAAAATACGTCCCGCAGAATGTCTCTTTTGATTTGTTTCTATAATCGCTACATGTTCAAAATCTTCTAATTCTAATCCTTTTAATGATTTACTTAAATCACCAGATATATTATTTTTACCATAGAGTGTCATTTGATCATTTGTGAATACTTTTTTCATTTTATTTTTTTGCCAATATAAAGAAGTTACAGGACCATTTCCACTGAACATCGTATATTGGACTAGAACCATTTTCTTACTATCTATTTCTGGTAAACCTGTTATCCATTGTCCCCCTGTATGTGTTTCATCCGTAATATGTACTGTCGTATGCACAGGTGTCCCTTTTGGCAATGTTAAGAAAATATTCCGCAAAATTTGTCCGGATTTTAAACCCTTTTTTGAGACAGGAATAACATAGGATAATGTCTGTTCTTCCGTTTTTCCTTTTTGTAAACCAGTTAGTGTTTTATTTAATCGATTACAATTATTTTTGTCATCCGAAGAACAAGCTTTTTTGATACTTTTAGCAGGCCATATAAGCTTTATACTTTCTTCAGGTAAAGAACTAAGACGATGATGAACGATCAACTTTCCTTTTTGATAAACAACATCTATGTCCTGATTATAATGCAGAAACTCATCTTCTGATAACTGATCCGAATAAACATGGTACTGAAAAGCCAACATAACACCATTTATTACTAACAATATGGAAAATAAACTGGCTGCAAATTTCATGTGCTAATCCCCCAAATCATGATACTATGTGTAAAGAAAGGACGTGTATGATAATGATTCAACAATTTATAGAGCTTGGAGAAGGCTATGGTGACGTTTACGAACTTTGCGAACTTATGAAAACAAATAAGCATCGTATTCATCATACTTTTGTATTTACCGCAACTGGTAACGAGCAAAAAGTCGCATCTATTGCAGTAGTATTGAAGCCAGTTGGAGACAGTAAGTTTACACCCATTTATATTTGTCGAGAAGGAATTCCTTACTCAACTGAAAAGCCTTCAAAACGATTAGAACTATTTGAGGAAACCGCAAAAGAGCTAAATCAATTACTGATTACATTAGATGTAAAACATTCCTCAATTTATGCTGAAAAAGAGCTATATTATCAATATTTGATTGGAATATTACGCCTTTATCACTATATCCCGTCATTGCACTAATTACTTATTTTCGCAACAAAATTATATTGTTACTAGATATAAATTACTATCTTTTTTTATATCGACAGGGATCATCAATACTTTACTTAGAGACCTGTTTTATAATCATACTCTTTTGCTTTATCTGGTTTGGCATTTTCAAACACAGTTGAAACAAATGGGCGATAAGATGGTAAGACTTCTCGCACATAAGGGAGACGGGTCAATTTTGCAATAGTATTTTCAATATCTTCTTGATTGCAATATAAAACGACATATTTAAGTTTTCTTGAAATGTAATGTACATGACCATATCGTCGCAAAGATTTTGCCTGTTTTAAGTGATGTACGTATACGATTAAGCCTTGTCGGTCTTTCATATAGATTCCCTCTTTTCTTATCTTAAAGATAACATAGCAATGAATTTACACGCAACCAAGTTTAGCTGACAGGCTGGAGGGTAATCCGTTATAATAAAGTGAAACTCCATCAGTGAGGGTTTTCTTCATCCCCACTGGACTAGAGGAACGGAAGTGAGAAGCGCCACGTCCTGTGGCAATACATGAGGGACCAACATCTTGTTGACCCGAACAAATCGAACTTTTATGGGCAGTTCATCCCCCATCTATCTTTATCGTTTCTCTCTAAATCTTAAGATGGGGAGCTTACTGCTCATTAAAGCCGGATAAAAGAACAAGTCTGCATTTAGAGGAGGACTACTATGGGAAAGAAAACGAAAGTGGCAATCGCAATTGCTGCTGCAAGTGCTGCAGCTTGGGCAGGTTCTAAAGCCCTTTCTAAGCCACAAAAGCGCGACAGTAAAGATGCTTTAAGCTATGAGCATCCAGTAGTGTTAGCGCATCGTGGTGGATCACAATTAGCGCCGGAGCATACTATGGCCGCATTTCGCAAGGCCGCAGAATTAGGTGTAGACGGTTTTGAAATTGATATTCGCTTGACAAAAGATGAAGAAATTGTTGTGTTTCATGATGATTATATCGATCGTACTAGTGATGGCACAGGTCGTATAGCTGATTTAACTTTAGAAGAATTACAAAAATTTAATTTTGGCTATCAGTTTGTTGATCTAGATGGCTATCTCTCTTATCGTGATGATTTTGAATCGATCGTCACATTACGCGAGTTGTTAACTGAATTTCCGAATATGTTTGTAAATATGGATATGAAAGATGCGCCCGATACATACGAAGGTGGTCTTATGCCTTCTAAACTATGGCGTTTAATCGAAGAATTGAATGCTGCTAATCGTATTGTCGTAACAAGTTTTTATGATGAACAAATTGATCGTTTCAATCTTTATGCACAAAATAAGGTAGCTTTAGGCGCTGGACAAGCTGAAGTGCGAAGGGCTTATACATCATTTACAAGTCAATTTGGGCATTTGTATCATCCAAAGGTTGATGTGTTCCAAATTCCAGAAAAATACGGTGTTTTTACTTTAAATAGCCAAGGCTTTATACACTTTTTAAGTGACTTAAATATTCCAGTCCACTATTGGACAATTAATGACGTATTGTCAATGAAAAAATTAATCGATATAGGTGCACGAGGGATTGTCACAGACCGACCAGATCTGGCAGTTCAAGTGATCAATAACAATAAGTAAGCGAGGGTTCATACAGTAAGACCTTCTGAATGTTAATGAGAGCTTATAGCCAACTTGATTATTAGAAGAGAAGATCAAACTCTTTTGTTCATTCAAGTATCTATTTCAGCCAAAGATAGATTTCGATCGCTAGCAATAGAGATGGCGATTTCTCTTAAAAGAATTTTAAAGTATAAATTCATCCTATGAAAAAGAGAGCACAGAATGCTGTTCCATCAGCATCTGTGCTCTTTGTATTAGCATAACCCTAACTATTTGATATAAATTCTAACATCATGCTGAACATGAACAACTACCACCCGATCCACATCCACCACTACTACAAGATGATTCAGAATGGAAAAATGGATTACTTACTGGCACTTTGACGGATTCAGAAACAGTCTTTCCGATTAAAAGGCCAATTTTGTCCAATAAATCTTGATAATCATTTTCTGCCAATCTAAGAGCAGAAACTTTATCGTCAATGTCTAGTTCACGTTTTTTGGCGCGAATTGATTGCATGATTGTTTGATAATCTGGGTGGTATTTTCCAAATCGTTGAACATCTTCATACTGATCCTTCATCCGTTGAAAATCATGAATTTTACGAACAAGGCTGGCATCTGTATAAACCGCCGTATGCGCCTTTTGTAGATTCGTAAATTGCTCGGAGGAACGGATCATCGCATTCAATACTTCCACTTCTTCAAGAATCAAAGCCCAATCAGAAGTCATCATCATCGGTAATTCCCCCAATCTACTCTTATCATAACAGATTTATCTCCATTTTGTATGATTGGAGGATTAAAAGAATTACTTATTTTCACTTTTCATATCGGACAATATTTCTTTTACAACTTTCTCATCTGAAAAAGGAAGTATCTTACCAGCTACAATTTGCCCTTCTTCATGACCCTTTCCTGCAATCACTAAAATATCTCCTGATTTGCAACTATTAATCGCATTCTGAATGGCTTTTTTTCGATTGGGTTCTATTTTATACGGCTTCATATGAATGCCCTTTACAATAGAATTTAAAATAGCTCTTGATGATTCACCTCTAGGATTATCATCCGTAAGCCAAATTTTATCGGCATAAGTATCTGCTATGATTCCCATTTCAACTCTTTTTCCTTGATCTCGATCACCACCACATCCAAACACAACGACCAAATCTTCTTTAGCCTGCAACCGTAATGCATTTAATAATGCTTCTAATGCACTTGGGGTATGTGCATAATCAATAAAAATTCGAAAGCCAAGAGAATTCGGAATTTCTTGCATTCTTCCTGCTGGCAATGTCAATGTATCCGTATGTTTAGCTATTTCTTGCAAGGAAAAACCTAATTCTGTAATAGCTGTAACAGCCGCAAGGACATTATATTGTAAATATTCACCTTGAAAAGGAATAAGAACATCAGTTGGTATGTCATCATTTTGTATTAATAACTGCGTGCCGTTGTCGATGTTCTGTTCGTGAATAATACTACAATCTGCTAATAGACTTTTGCCAAAACTTTTTACACTGGGATATTCTAGTCGTAATTGCTTACAAAATGGATCATCAATGTTAACAATAATTTGTTCAGATAAGAGACACAATCTCTTTTTAGCTGCTAAATAATACTTTTCACCACCATGTTCTTCATAATGATCTCTACTAACATTTAAATAAACGCCAATATTTATATTACAATCGTCAAGGCGATGTTCAGATAATGCAAGTGATGATGCTTCCATCACAATATGAGTAACCCCCTTGCTGACACAATAAGCAAAAATCTGATATAATTCTGTCGCCAAAGGAGTTGTTAATGGCTCTAGTCTTATATTTTGTTTTTCTCCATTTATAAATAATCCAACAGTTCCAATAACTGCCACATTCACATTTAATGATTGCAGTAATTGACCGATAAAATGAGTTACTGTCGTTTTTCCATTCGTCCCCGTTACTGCAACAATTGTCAATTTTTCATCATAAGCACCATATATCTTTTTACTAGCATATGATAGAAAAGTTGAACAATTTGGAACCCAGATAACTGGAATCTGTAGATTGACTTTGGCCTCGTATCTATTATGTACGATAGCTACAGCCCCATTTTGTATAGCAAGATCCTTATAATCCCATCCATCAAATTTTTTTCCTTTACGGGCTACATATAGGTCACCCGGTTTTACATCGCTCGCTCTATCTGTTATTCCTTTAATCTCAGTACGAATCGAACCGCATTCTAATTCACATGGCCATTCTTTTAACAGTTCTGCCAAGATCAACTATGTTCCTCCTGCACCTTTTAGTTAATTATGAATACATTACTATAACCCCTTCACCACTTGTATCGTATGAAAAACATGCGGAATATGTCACGAGGAGATAGGAGTCACAAAATGATTATTCAAAAATTTGGTGGAATTGCTATGCAATCAAAAGCTTCGCGTAAGCATTGCCTTCTCCATATTAAAAGGGCTCTGAAAAAACACGGTAAAACTGTAGTTGTTGTTTCTGCAATGGGAAGAGTTGGTGATGCTTACGCTACTGATACTTTATTGGATATAACAGATGCATTAGGGACTTCAGCAAAAGCAAAAGATTTAGTTGCTGCATGCGGAGAACTAATTGCTGCTGCGGTTCTATCATCAGAGCTAAAGCAATCCGGAATAGATAATCTGTTGCTTTACGGAGCTCCACTTGGAATAATAACAGACGATAACTTTGGAGATGCTGAAATTATCGATATTCGCAAGGAAACACTCTTATCCGCTCTAGAATGTCATG
Source organism: Rummeliibacillus sp. SL167 (assembly GCF_007896505.1). Classification (NCBI taxonomy): domain Bacteria; kingdom Bacillati; phylum Bacillota; class Bacilli; order Caryophanales; family Caryophanaceae; genus Rummeliibacillus; species Rummeliibacillus sp. SL167. The sequence goes on from NZ_VCBM01000001.1 coordinate 1,880,421, forward strand.
ACTGTCTAGTTATTCCTGGATTTCAAGGAATAACGGAAGATGGAGAAATAGCCACTCTTGGTAGAGGTGGGAGTGATTTAACTGCCGCTATTTTGGGTGCGACCTTACCCACTGTAGCAATAGAGTATTACAAGGATGTCCCTGGTGTGATGACTGGAGACCCTCATCTCGAAAATGATGTAGAACTCATTAGGGCCATTCCTTATTCTAAGTTTCTAGCAATGTTAAATAATGTACGCCCTTTAATTCAAAAAAAAGCAGCTGAAATGGCACAACAGCACCATCTCAAGCTGCATATTCGAAACGTTTTTTCTCTCGAATCAGGAACTTTTGTATTTCCTGATGAAGATCAATAATTCTCGGTTTCATTACGTTGGATAAAAACTTGTGTAAAATGTTTACCAAAAGCACCCGTACCAATTTGGTTGAATTGCTCATTCAATAAGGTATTGCGATGCTTTTCAGAATTCAAAAGTCCATTGATTGCTTCTGGCGCATCCAAATAATCCTCTGTAACATTTTCTCCTGCAGAATCAAATTGAATCTCCGCATTTTTTAGTCGATCTTTAAATGCATCACTTTCCTGTTCTTCTTTTGAGATTTTATTGACTGCAAGTTTTTCACTATGCGCCATTGCCAGCTTATTTAAATCTTCCGCAGATAGTAATGCCGGTAAACCCTTTTGAACTCGATATACATTCGTTAATTCAAGCAATTGTTTTTGATTTTCCAAATCGATTTCTTCCTGCTTATATGAAGATGGAACAGATGGAGTAATCAAATCCCCCACATATGTCATGTCGTATGGATGCTGTTTAACAAGTGTTGGGCCATCAATATACCGTACTGCTTCTAATGTCTTGTCAATTGCATCAAAATACAATTGTGCATACAGCCCATCATACATGACCAAAATACGTGTCTGTAAATCGTCTTCATTTAAGATAAAGGTATAAATATTATGTTGGATCTTCACCGTTACTTCCGTATCTGTAATTGTATTACGATACAATTCATCAATCCCTTGTCCGATTTTAAAAGGGGATGCATCGGCTTCAGAGCCTGTCATATAAACTTGCTTGACCTTATGATTTTTCACCCCAACCAGCAAATAATTACTTGGTGATTTCTGATAGACCCACCAATCAAAATCATAGGCTGATGGACTTTTTCGGTCAGGATTTCCTAATTTTTTTGTCAATTTTCTAGTCGACTGACCAACTAAAGTTGATAATCCTTTAGTTGGTCTTTCAACGGCTGAATCATTTACATCAGGTGCCATTTTTTGAGGAATGACCCTTCCTTCTGAATTAGGCGCTTTAAGGGGTTCATTTTCTTTCACAGGCTGATTCAGATAGAAGAAAACGACTAATAACACTGCTAAAATGATTAAAACTCTATATAAGACTTTCACATTAATCTCTCTCCATTTTTTTATTAGTTTTATTATACCAACTACATAAAAGGATTCACAATGTTGTCATTGCAACCGGTGCCATTTTGCTCTATTATAAAATGGAACGTATTTGTACGAAAGTGTCGAAGGAGGATTATTAGAATGTATTTCGAAAATACTGGACTTGAAAACAAAATTGCTCATATTACTTTACTTGATGACCTTATGGGCAAACATGGCTTAATCCGTGCCACTGGATGGGATTATGAACGTATCACATGGGATAGAAGATTCGATGTTAACGAAGGTACTTATTATCTACGAGTTTTTGGCTATACAAAAGATGGAGATAATGGAACAAATGATGCTAACATCACACTTCTAAAACCTGTTCTTGGAAAACATTATTTTCCACATGGCGTTGAATATGGTGAAGACGAAATCTATCCAGCTCAATTAGTAAAAAATTGTCAAAATATTTTAGACTCCATTTCAAAAGAACTAGATCAATTTCATCAATAAGATTCATGCACTAATACTTGGAAGTCATACAAAGGTTAAGGTTAAATAAACTTTTTGTATGGCTTTTTTGTTAACCCGCTTCCAATCACGTCGTTAGCCTTTAAACACTAAAAGCTAATCTATGACTCACCATTGAAACCCCACCTCCACTAAAGCATATAAATATCTTTATAGTCATTCATGAAAAATAAATGAAACTTCATCCTTACTGTGTATAAGTTAGACCAAAAAGACTTTTACAGATCAGCTAACTGTTCCTCACACTTTTTTACCGGAATCCTGATGTGAAAGATTTGCTGTTTGCTTATGCGGGATAAAGTAAAACTTCTCACGATGGTTGTTTTCTTTTTCCCCCACTATGTTCATCGACCCAAGTGAGAAATAAATATAGAAAAAATTTTTTATCTAGCATGATTTTCAAAAAACTCCTCATACTATCACTGTCAAATATATATGGGTGATTAGGATGACTTTACATCGAATTTTTTCGAAATTTCTACCTTGGTTTATTTTTGCTTTATGTTTACTATTTTCAGTATTCTATGCGAAACCGATACTTTTAGCGTTTCTTACCGCTCTTTGCTTTAACCCTCTTATTATTAAATATGAAAAACAATGGAGTAAATCGCGTCGCTTTATCGTCCTTGTCTTTTTCTCTACTTTTAGTATTATTGTACTCCTAAGCTGCTATTTGTTATACATGTTACTATTATTAAAATTCAGTGATTTTTCTCAGTGGGTTCCCCATCTTATCGATACCATGAATGAAAGATGGATTTACTTTCAATCGAAGTTAACCAATATTACACATGATTTACCACGTTCCATTATCCTTTCCATACAACAATGGATTGAAGATATGTTAACTGGTTTACAAAAAGTTGGAACTACATATTTTCAAGCTGACTATCTTCTCAATCTATTTCAAAAAATACCTTCAGCAATTTTTAAACTATTCATTTATTTTTTAGCTCTCTATTATGCGATGCTAGAAATTCCGAGTATATTGAAATCACTTAGTAAATGGCTACACTTCGAAAATAATTCTACCGTTAAAGTGTTCCTTCAACATTTAAAAAAAGGGACCCTTGATTTTTTAAAAGCGCAATTGATCGTTAGTATCTTTATTTTTTGTATTACATTATTTACTCTACTATGGATTACACCGCGTTATGCGTTTCCAATGGCTTTGTTAGTTTGGTTTGTCGATTTACTTCCTGTGTTAGGAGGCATGATGGTTTTAATCCCTTGGGCAATTGTCAGTTGGATTAGCGGACAAAATTTCGAAGGAACGATATTATTTATTTTAGCCATTGTGGTCATTCTTGCACGGCAAATTTTAGAAACAAGAGTAACTAGTAATCATCTTGGACTTCCACCACTTACAACGCTCATTTGTATGTATGCCGGATTTGAAATGTTTGGATTTGTTGGATTTCTTATAGGCCCACTTGTTGCCATTTTAATCGTCGTCATTGGACAATTTAGAAAAAGCTGGGTTGAGATCAATAAAAAAAGCTAATTCCTACCTAAGAGGAATTAGCTTTTTATCATTAATGATTATTTAATATCGCTTTTATAACAGAAGTTGTAGGACCACCACTGTAAAATACATAAAGTAATAAATAGACAGCAACACCTGTAATCGCAACAAAGAACCAAATAATACTAGTAATTGGTGCTATTTTACGATGTCGTTCTAATTTATTTGTAAAACCTGCAATCAAAGTAACAATTCCAAATACGGCTCCAACAGTTGCTAAAATAATATGGAACACAAGGAAAATTGTATAATATACCTTTAAGTCGTCAGGACCACCGAAAGCTGTATTTCCAATAAACACCGTTCTTGAAATATAAATAAGGAAGAAAAGCAATGCCGAGATAGCTGCAGCAATCATCGTTTTTTTATGTGCTGCAATTTTCTTTTGTTTTATAAGTCTCCAACCAATCGCTATTAGTATTGCACTAAGAACGATGAAGGATGTACTAATTGTAGGTAAGATAGGTACATTCATACTTTTTACTCCTAACACTCTAATCTAGTTTCGTTAACGATATTGGTTTTGCGACAAACGTTGTCTTTCCTTTAGTGCTTCTTCTGTCATTTTATCTGCGTTTTTTTGATCATTTCTATACCACATGATAAATACGCGACCCAAAATGACTGCGAAAATAATTTCTTGTATGATTTTCATGATGACACCACCAAGCTGTTGATCTTCAAGTGGTGTCATATTTGTAAATAATTCTGGACCTGATAATGTTAATCCTTGTAAAGTAGAACTAGGAACGCAAAGTGCCATCGCTTTCATCCATGTTTCTCCATCTGTATATGTTGCATATAATGGGTGAGAAGAAAACATGATTAACGCGCAAGAAGGCGTAATAAGTATTGCATTTGCAATAATATAAAAGAACTTTTGCAAATCTTTCATGCGCGGTTCACCCTCAACTGTATTCAGCAAAGGCCAGTACATAAATAAAGCTGATAAAAACAAAACAAACGTATAAATGCCATGTGCAGTCTCATCTAGTTTAATATAATCTAATACAACGGGTATATGATAAACCGAAAACATAAATACAAAAAAGAAAATGGCAAATATCGGTCTTGTCATAAAATGAAAGAAAGGTTTCACATAGGGTAAGTTAATGGTCGTTTTCCATAGCCAATTTGGAATACCTATGATCAAGAAAATGGGAATAAACAATAGTAGGAAAGCCATTTGAATCATATGCATTGTAAACATGATATGAGACATCAAGTCAATAGGTGATCCAATAATGACATATATCATAATCATCGCAAAGACAAATGATATTGCCTCTCCCTTTTTTAAAGGTTCACTATATTTAAAGTCTTTTCTCCATGTTGTTGTGATTAAAAAATATAAAACAGTAAAGAACGCCAGAACTCCCATTAATCCGGGGCTCCACATAGCTCGAAATCCGAAAATACTTAAAGGCATTGAAATTCGCTCCTAACTTACATCAATACCAACATTATAAATGGATTCTCGCAAAACTACAATGAACGAATCTTGACATTTAAGTTATGTCATTTTTAATGGATATAACAGTCCTGTTGATTTCAAAAAATAGGAGCTGATCACAAGCCTTGACCACCCATATGAAATAAAGTGAAACTCCATCAGTGGCGGTTTTCTTCATCCCCACTGAACTAGAGGAACTCAGGTGGTGGGGATCTTACTACACGTTGGGATTAAAAAAACCGAGCCTATTTTAAATAGACTCGGTTTTTTCCTTTTTGATACTAAATCCAAACGATTGTAACAAATCCAAGCACCATTGTAAATGCAACAAGTACACCTGAATAAATAAAGAATTGCATAATTCCTGTGCCTTTTTCGCTTAGATGCATGAAATAATACAATTGAAGCCCTACTTGAACACCAGCGAACAATAAAACCAATGGTACAACAAGGTAAGTTGAAAATCCAGCTTGAACTGCTGCAAATGCGATAAATGTCAAGAAGATCATGACCGCAAAAACAGTCACTTGATTGCGCATTGCCTGACCAGCTTTGCGGCGAGAATGTTGATATTCTGCCTCATTTCTAGCTTCTACGTGTACGTCATGTGACATTATTTTATCACTCCCATCAAGTAAACTACAGTGAAGATAAATACCCATACAACGTCGATAAAGTGCCAATATAAAGACGCGATGAAGAATTTAGGTGCATTATAAAGGTTTAAACCACGTTTGGCATTACGTAACATTAATAAGATGATCCATCCAAGACCAATGACTACGTGCAAACCATGTGTACCCACTAATGTGTAGAAAGAAGAACCAAATGCACTTTGTGTAAAAGTAAATCCTTCATGAATATAGTGTGTAAATTCATAGATTTCAAACCCTAAAAATCCAAGACCTAAAAGAACGGTAATGAATAACCATCCTTGCATTGCTTTAAAGTTATAGTTTTTCATATGGTACATTGCGTACACACTTGTTAAAGAAGAAGTTAGCAATAACATTGTCATTATGAATGCAAGTGGTAATTCAAATAGATTTTGCGTAGAAAATTCCATACCACTTGGACCTTTATTTTTAAGAGCTAAGAATGTTGCAAACAAAGACGCGAATAAAACTGTTTCACCGCCAAGGAAAATCCAGAAACCAAGAACTTTATTTTTGCCTTCTACAGTTGCTGCCTCTGGATGTTCTGGCCATGATTGTGGGGTAAATTTAGTTTTTAAATCCATTATTCGTTACCCCCTTTTTCATTCATTAATTCTTCTTTAGAAATATGATAGCCTAGATCATCTTTAAGTGAACGTACAATCATAGATCCAAAAGTGATTGCTAAGCCAATAATCAATACAGCTAGTGACCATGGTTTATCTGCATCTGGATTATATAATGCACCAAAACCAGCTACGAATAAACCAAATACCATGACAAATGGAATGATAGAATTATTTGGCATATGGATATCTGAAATAGGTTCAGCATATGACATTCCTTCTTTATTTCCTTCCATCTTTTCAATCCAATAAGTATCTAGACCACGAACAAGTGGTGTTTGTTTAAAGTTATAATATGGTACTGGTTGTGGAATTGCCCATTCAAGAGTACGTCCATCTCCCCATGGATCGCGTCCACATGGTTTGTTTTGAATAGTTGTAATAATAACATTGACAACTAACAGCACAACACCAATTGCCATTAAGAAAGCACCGATTGTTGAAATAAGGTTATACGTATCCAAACCTTGGTTTGGTAAGTAAGTGAATACACGACGAGGCATACCCATTAACCCTAAGAAATGTTGTACAAAGAATGTCATGTGGAAACCAATAAAGAAGACTACAAATGTAATTTTTCCTAATGTTTCATTTAACATTCTATTAAACATAATTGGCCAATAGAAGTGTGCACCAGCAAATAATGCTAATACGATACCACCAACAATAACGTAGTGGAAGTGAGCAACGATGAAATATGAATCATGTAATTGGTAGTCAAGTGGAGCTGATGCTTGCATAACCCCAGTAACACCACCGGCTACAAATGATGGGATGAAACCAAGTGCATAAAGCATTGGCGTCGTTACTTTAATCGAACCGCCCCACATTGTACATAACCAGTTAAATACCTTCATACCTGTTGGAACAGCGATTGCCATTGTTGCAACGGCAAAGATAGCATTGGCAGTTGCACCTAGACCTACAGTGAACATGTGGTGAGCCCATACCATGAAGCCAAGGAAACCAATTAAGATTGTTGCAAATACCATTGAAGAGTAACCAAATAAACGTTTACGAGCAAATGTCGGAATGATTTCCGAATAAAGACCAAATGCAGGAAGTACTAAAATATATACTTCTGGGTGTCCAAAAATCCAGAATAAATGTTCCCAAATAATTGTATTACCACCCATAGTATGATCAAAGAAGTTTGATCCAAACATACGGTCGAAAATCATAAAGAATAATCCCACTGTTAATGGAGGGAATGCAAATAAGATTAATGAACTTGATACAAATGTAGTCCATGTAAATAATGGCATACGCATAAATGTCATACCAGGAGCGCGCATATTAATAATCGTAACGATAAAGTTAATACCTGAAATTAACGTACCAGCACCTGAGATTTGTAAGCCAATGGCATAAAAGTCAATACCATGACCAGGTGATGCTAGAGATAGTGATGCATAAGAAGTCCAACCAGCATCAGGAGCTCCACCTAACAGCCATGAAAGATTGAGGAAAATTCCTCCCCAGAAGAATAACCAAAAGCCAAGTGAATTTAAAAATGGAAATGCAACGTCACGTGCACCAATTTGTAATGGTACAACGGCATTCATAAAAGCGAATAGCAATGGCATAGCAGCAAGGAAAATCATCGTTGTACCATGCATTGTTATTATTTCATTAAAGAGTCCCGCACTTACAAAATCATTGTTTGGTTTTGCAAGTTGGATACGAATGAGCATTGCTTCAATACCACCGATAACAAAGAACAATGTACCGGCAATAAGGTATAAAATGGCGATTTTTTTATGGTCTACTGTTGTTAAATAGTCCCAAATAGTTGCGCCAAAACCTTTTTTCTTTGCAGTTGAGCTCAAAACCTTAACCTCCTTCAAAATGTTTCAAATCAAATTTACTTTATTTTTCTACAGATAGTCCCATTAAGTAAGCTGCTAATGCATCAAGCTCTTGATCTGTGAATTTTTTACCTTTATTAATTTTTTCAGGTTGAGGCATTGTATTACCTGGTTTAACGGATTGTGGATCATTTATCCATTTTTTGATATTTTCAGTATTGTGATCTAGCACACCAGCAACGCGATTACGATCGCCAAATGTAGCAAGGTTAGGAGCTAATCCTGATCCTTTACCTACACCAGATGTAGCATGGCATGAAATACAGCTAGTTTTAAAAAGTTGTTCCCCTTGTTTTTCAAGGTCACCTGTAGCAACTTGTTTATCAGAAGCTTTCATTTCTTTAACCCAATTGTCAAAGTCTGATCTACTTAATGTTTTTACTTTAAAGTCCATCAATGCGTGTGAAGGACCACACAATTCAGCACATTTACCATAGAATACGCCGTCTTTAAGATCTTTTGATTCTTTGTCGAAAGTTAAGTAAAATTTATTAACATTGTCGACATTTGTGTCCATTTTACCGCCAATAGTAGGAATCCAGAATGAGTGTTTTACATCCCCAGCAGTTAAATTGAAGTATACTTTTTCACCTGTTGGCACTACCAATTCTTGAGATGTAACAATTCCTTCATTTTTGTATTCAAATTGCCACCAATATAATTTAGCAGTTACATTAACTGTAACAGGTTTTTCCTGTCCTTCAGCAACTTTTGCGTCCATCGCTTTTGTATCAGCGAATTTATAAGTAAGAGCAACTGTTGGTACAGCTAAAATTAGAAGTAGGACAATTGGAATAACCGTCCACAAAACTTCTAGTGCAGTACTACCTTCTACTTGCTTAGGGATCACGTCTTCCCCAACTTTTTTGCGTCGGAATTTGACAATTGCAAGTACATAGATAATTACTACTACCAAAATAACTAGCGTCATAATAGCAACCGCTAATAACATTAGGTTATGCTGTTCTTTACCAACTTCACCCGCTGGAGTTAAGGTTGATAAATAATTTTTACCACAACCAGAAAGGAAAACGATAAGTGCTGTTAGCAATGCAAATAGACGCCACTTTTTAAGCCCTTTCATCATAGCTTAATTAAACCCCTCTTTCTTTGTTGTATTTCATGTGTAACCAGGACTGTGGTTGTTCTATATGAATTCTTTAAAAGAAAGAATCCCCAAATTAGCTTAAGACGGAGAAAATAATCATTGAAACAAATAAAATAGTCATATAATTCAATGAATATATGAACATTCGGTTTGCCCATTTTAGATCGTCTTTCGCTTTAAAACCTTTCAATGCAAGTATGAGCCAACCAAGGTTCAATACAGTTGCAAGAATAATAAATCCTAATCCCAACTTCGTTAATAAAAATGGAAGTGGGCACAACAGCACAACCCAAAATAGCATAGACTTTTTCGTTCTGTCAAAACCTTTTACAACAGGTAACATTGGGATACCTGCTTTACGGTATTCTTTTGTTCGCTTCATCGCAAGCGCATAAAAATGCGGAGGTTGCCAAGCAAACATAATACAAAATAATGCTAAAGGTTCAACACCTAGAGAAGGATCGACAGCAGCCCAACCAATAAGTGGAGGAATTGCACCGGAGATACTCCCTACAATTGTGTTACTTACATATTTTCTCTTTGACCACATTGAATACAAGACTACATAGCTTATAATTCCCGCAAGTCCCCAAACACCGGCAGCAAATGATGCCATAAATAACAAAATTTCACCCACAAATAAAAGGATGAGGGCAACTGTCATGACAAACCGAGGTGAAAATCTACCAGTAACTGTTGGTCTTGACTTTGTACGCAACATGACAGGATCAATATCTTGATCAATATAATTATTCATCGCTCCTGATCCAGCAATAATAAACATGGCACCTACAAGGGCATAGAACATTGTATCTAAATCCTGTAAAAAATGCCTACCTGTAAATTGATATGCTAACCAAAGTCCCGTAAAAGTAGTCACTAAATTTGAATTAACGATTCCAATTTTAATAAGTGCTAAGAAATCTTTTACGAAAGAAGTTGCTTGTGGTCCATTATCTCTACTGGCAGATAATACCCGACTATTAGACATTATACCCCTCCTTTCAATTTGATAAGCATAATCTGTTACCCTTACTATAACTAAAAACTATGATTATTTCTAGACGAAATATGAAATAAATATGAAATTTTGGGTTCACAACTATAGGGAACTTCTAACCTCTAATACAACATATATATAGTAAATCATTTTTTCTGTCGAATTGTGAAGGTTATAATACGAAATTATGAACAATTTGTGAAATGGTTTTCACGCACGAACATCCATACTTATTACAAGTTGTTTTTTCACTCTATTTTCGATATCATCAAAACTGCAGGTATCACAAAAAGTGATTACTATATTCAAAGTAGGTGCAATTATTTATGCAACAAAGTAAATACATGAAATGGTTTGCTGTTGCTGCAACAATTGGAATGGTGCTCATTTTATTGGGTGGAGCACTCGTCACAAAAACTGATAGCGGTATGGGCTGTGGTAGAAACTGGCCTGATTGTAACGGTTCTTTAATACCAAAACATATTACTCCTGAAGTATTTATAGAGTTTTCTCATCGTGTGGTGACTGGCTCTGTATCTATTTTAATCTTAATCTTGTCAGTTTGGTCTTGGAGAAAGCTTGGGGCTGTCCGTGAAGTGAAATTTCTTTCCTTTATGGCTTTATTCTTCTTAGTAGCTCAGGCACTAATAGGTGCTGCACAAGTTTTATGGGGACAAGGCGACTTCATCTTAGCACTGCATTTTGGTATTTCTCTAATTTCTTTTGCAGCAGTATTTTTACTAACTTTAATTATTTTTGAGGTTGACCAGAAATTTAATGCAAACAATGTACATATTGGTCGTACATTAAAATGGCATACAATTGGTGTTACGATATACTCCTATCTCGTAGTATATACAGGAGCACTTGTACGTCATACAAATTCAAGCTTAATTTGTCGAGATTGGCCATTTTGTAGAAATGATGATATAGGACTGCCGGAGAATTTTTATGAATGGGTGCAAATGGGTCATAGATTTGCTGCTGGTATCATCTTCATTTGGATATTGATCATCACAATCCATGTAATCAAACATTACAAATCCCAAAAAGTCCTTTATTGGGGATGGATTATAGCACTAATAATTGTTTCGCTACAAGTAATAGCAGGTATGGGCATCGTTTTGTTACGCTTAAATATTGTTGTTGCCTTGCTACACACTTTCTTTATATCATTATTATTTGGTCTACTATGTTATATGATTATGCTCATTTCTAGAAGCGATCAGAATCAAAAAAATAGGAAGTGACCCAAATAACTTAAAGACGATCCCAACAAAAGTAAAAATAGTATGCGTGGAAATGATCCAAGCATACTATTTTTTTATATACCAGATAAAGTGAAGCTCCATCAATGGTGGTTTTCTTCATCCCCCACTGATGGTTAGCTAAACCAATCGGACTTTAACGGGCAGTTCATCCCCCATCTTTCTCTCTATATCTTGAGATGGGGGTCTTATTGCCCGTTAAAGCGGGATAAAAACCCATGTGAATTTCTATAGAAAAAAGCAAGAAATCGTCCTAGCTTTTCATTTATTCCATTTCAATCAATAAATCCCCTGTTGAAATAGCATCTCCTGATTCAACAAATATTTTTTTAATGACGCCATCTTTTGGAGCCTGCACAGTTGTTTCCATTTTCATCGCTTCCGTGATTAATAGGTGTTCCCCTCGTTTGACTGGGCTTCCCGGTGAAATAACTACTTTCAATACAGTACCCGGCATTGTTGCACCAATCTGATTGGCATTCGATGGATCCGCTTTTGGTTTACGTTCCCCAGCCACTTCAACTGTCATGTCTTGAATCACAATTTCACGAGGTTGTCCATTTAATTCAAAATAAAGGACGCGTGTACCATCATGCTGTGGTTCCCCAATCGATACTAATTTAATAATCAGCGTTTTTCCTTTTTCAATTTCAACTTCGATTTCTTCACCAAGTCTTAACCCGTATAAGAAAGTAAGCGTATCCAAAACTGACACATTATCGAATTTTTTGATGGTTTCCATATACTCTTCAAAAACTTTTGGATATAAAGCGTATGCCAAAATTTCATGGCTCGTAATCGGCCTATTATATTTGTTAAACAATTGATCACGAATCGCTTTTATATCTATTGGCTCTAATAATTCACCAGGTCTTACTGTAATCGGCTCACGACCTTTTAACACGACTTTTTGCAATTCTTTAGGAAAACCACCATATGGTTGTCCCAAGTAGCCCTGGAAGAATTCAATCACAGAGTCTGGAAAGTCAATCGTTTTTCCACGTTCCAATACGGATTCTTCATCCAAATTATTTTGGACCATAAACAATGCCATGTCCCCTACAACTTTTGATGATGGTGTTACTTTGACGATATCACCAAACAATAGATTCACTCGTGAATACATCTTTTTGACTTCTTCCCAACGGTCTCCTAGCCCAACGCCTTTTGCCTGTTGTTGCAAATTGCTGTATTGACCACCCGGCATCTCATGAACATAAATTTCTGAGTGTGGACTTATCATGCCGCTTTCGAAATCTTTATAATATTTTCGAACATCCTCCCAATAATAGGACAACTTTTCTAACCCTTCAATATTTGCTCGAACTTGACGTTTGTTCCCTTTCATAGCATAGTACAAACTATTTGAACTTGGTTGAGAGGTTAAGCCAGCCATTGAGCCTAATGCTGTATCAACAATATCTACTCCCGCTTCTGCTGCCTTTGCATATAAGTAAATACCATTGCCACTCGTATCATGTGAATGTAAATGGATCGGTAAATCTACAGATTCTTTTAATTCGGATATCAATCGATAGGCTGCTTCTGGTTTTAGTAAGCCAGCCATATCTTTTATGGCAAGAATATGGGCTCCAGCTGCTTCTAATTCCTTCGCCATATCTTTATAGTACTTTACAGTATACTTTGCTCTACTATCATCTAGGATATCTCCTGTATAGCAAATAGCCGCTTCTGCTATCTTTCCAGCATTTCGTGTAGCATCGATGGCTACCTCCATTCCTTTGATCCAATTTAAACTATCAAAAATACGGAAGACATCGATCCCTGCATCTGCAGATTTTTGAATAAACTCTCTAATCAGATTATCTGGGTAGTTTTTATAACCTACTGCATTTGCTCCTCGTAATAACATCTGGAACAATACATTTGGAATTTGTTCACGCAGTTTAAGTAATCGCTCCCATGGGTTTTCTTTTAAAAAGCGATAGGCAACATCAAACGTTGCACCTCCCCACATTTCAAGAGAAAAATAATTACTCATAATACGAGCTGTATCATCTGCGATGTCATGCATATCATATGAACGGACACGCGTAGCAAGTAATGATTGATGTGCATCACGCATGGTTGTATCCGTTAACAATAGATCATCTTGTGCTCGAATCCATTTCACTAAACCTTCAGGACCTTCTTTATCCAAAATCTGTTTTGTCCCAAAAGGAATGGCTTGAGAACGATCGATTTGCGGTTTATGTGACTTCGGATAGATCGGCTTTTGTTTCTTTTCAATCCCCGGAAAACCATTTATCGTCACATTGCCAATATAACTAAGTAATTTTGTCCCTCGGTCACGCACTGGTTTAAATAAAAACAACTCCGGTGTAGAATCTATAAAACTCGTATCAAATTGACCATCTAAAAACTTTGGATGCTTTACCACATTCTCTAAGAACGGGATGTTTGTTTTGATGCCACGAATGCGGAATTCTTGTAGATTTCGATCCATTTTGGCTGCTGCTTCTTTAAATGTGTTTCCCCAAGTCGAAACTTTCACCAACAATGAATCATAATGTGGGGAAATAACTGCACCTTGGAAACCGTTCCCTGCATCCAAACGAACACCGAACCCTCCACTTGAACGATATACCGTTAGTTTTCCTGTGTCGGGCATGAAATGATTTTGTGGATCTTCCGTTGTCACACGTGATTGAATAGCAAATCCAAATAACGGTATTTTGGATTGCTCAGGAATATTAATGGTATCATCATGTAATGTATGACCATTGGCAATATTGATTTGTGCATGGACAATATCAATTCCTGTCACCATTTCCGTAATCGTATGTTCTACCTGAACACGAGGATTGACTTCGATAAAATAAAAATGATCATCAGATACTAGAAATTCAACAGTACCTGCATTGATGTATCCAACATTCTTCATCAATTGAACGGCCGCATTACAAATTCTTTTTCGTAAATCTTGAGAGATCGAATTAGATGGAGCGATTTCTACGACCTTTTGATGTCTCCGTTGAATAGAGCAATCACGTTCGTATAGATGAACGAGATTCCCTTCTTTATCTCCAAGTATTTGAACTTCTATATGTTTTGGGTAAAGAATGCATTTTTCAACATAAACTTCATCTGATCCAAAAGCCGCTTTTGCCTCTGATTTTGCACGTTCATATGCTTCCTGCGCTTCTTCTGCATTATGTATAACGCGCATTCCTCGACCACCACCGCCAAGAGCAGCTTTAATCATCAATGGATATTGATGTTTGTCACCAAATGCTAAAACCTCTTGCAGAGACTCTACAGGGCCATCTGTACCTGGAATAACTGGTATTCCAGCTAAAACCGCTTGTTCTCTTGCTTTTACTTTATCCCCAAACATATCTAAATGTTTGGAAGTTGGACCGATGAAAATAATCCCTTCCTCTTCACATCGCTTGGCAAACTCTAAATTTTCCGCTAAAAAACCATAGCCGGGGTGTATAGCATCTACACCTGACTTTTTGGCGATTTCTAAAATCCCTTCAATGTCAAGATAAGCATCAATCGGCTTCTTGCCATCCCCGACAAGATAAGCCTCATCTGCTTTATAACGATGAAACGAACCGCTATCCTCTCTTGAATAGATTGCCACTGTGTGAATGTTCATTTCTGTACAAGCACGAAAAACACGAATCGCTATTTCGCCACGATTGGCAACTAGAATTTTATGAATCGGCATATAAAATCCCCCTTATTGATGATTATCTTTTTTTACAATCATGGAGATATTTGATAATATCCCCATAGCTAAAGATAACAAAATTATTGAGGTTCCGCCATAACTAATAAACGGAAGTGGTACACCAGTTAATGGTATAAGTCCGCTAAGTCCTCCCACATTAACAAATGTTTGAATACCAATCCAGCTACCAATACCTGCAGCGATCATGCGAGCCAAAGGATCTTTCGCCTTTATCGCAATACGCATTGCTTTATAAACAATAAATCCTAATCCAAATAACACTATAGCAATCCCAAAAGTTCCTAATTCTTCAGAAATGATTGCTAATATAAAGTCTGTTTGAGGTTCTGGTAAATAGCCCATCTTCTGTATTGATTGTCCCAATCCTAGACCTTTCACACCGCCTGATCCGATAGCATAATAACTATTGACCATTTGATAGCCGAATTGATCTGCATCTTTAAATGGATCAAGGTACGCTTTTAATCTTCCTACTCGTCGTTCTGTAAAAAACGAATCTTTGAAAATAAAGAGTACTAAAAGCCCCATAACCCCCAAGCCTATTAAACAACCCATGATTTTACTAAATGTGGAGAATTTCATGCCACTGGCCGCCATCACTGATAAAACAATAATTGTTATTAAACCAATAGCCCCTAAATCTGGTTCTAAAGCAATCAAAAACAAAGCAATCATTAAAATAAATAAAGGAGGAACAATCGATTCATTGATCAAATCCAGCTTTCCTGTTTCTCTCTTTTTCGCAAAAAAGGCTGCGAAATATAAAATCATTCCTAGTTTTGTCAATTCTGAAGGCTGCAAATTAGCAAAACCAAAATTGAGCCAACTTTTAGCACCTGAATTTCCCGGACTATATCCAAATAAAAAAACAGAGATTAGCAAACCAAGCATCATTGCAATAATGAATACCATCATACCTCGGTCACGATATCGTTTATAAGGAATAATCGCGCCCACTAAAAATGCAACTGCGGCAAGTATTAAATTCATCAGTTGTTTTTTATAAAAAAAGTCAGGTGGGTAATGTAATGTATTTACAGCCCAAAACATACTCGCACTATAAATCATCACCAAACCAAACAAACATAGTAATACGTATGTAAAAAATAACGGATAGTCAAAATATTTCGCATATTGTTTTAAATATGTTTTCATGTTTCTCCCTCATTCATTCTTTAGCAAAAAAACCCAAACAACTTTGTGTTTGAGTTTTTTGCTTACTTCTTTGTGTATGCATCATGCAACGCAGACAACTCTTTTTCCAGTGAATCAAGGATTTTTCTTCCCTTTTCACGTTCAAGCAAACCTAGTTTAACCGCAAAATCAATTTCGCGTGATAAACCAAACATTTGCGTATCTAATACTTCTTCATACAATGGGCATTGCGGCATTGTAAGATGATCCATTTGTACCCTTATTAATTTTGCTATTTTATCCGCATCGGCAATTAGGAGTTCCAATGCTTTCTCCTGATACGAACTTTGTGATTTTGTATCCATGAGGACGCCCCCATTACCTGATATTTCTTCAATTCTATCTTATCTATCTTAATAAAGTTTAGCTTTTGCAAAAGAAAATTGCAAGTATCTATATTTCAAATTAAGAATCATCGTATTAATTCTTTCTATCTGCTTGCAAAAAGCGTTATACTTAGATGAAGTGCAAATCGGAGGAGGAAGAACTTATGGAATCCATCATTCAAATTAAAGGTGCAGTAAACTTTCCAATAACATTGGATTCTTCTGTTTGGATTTTTGATGATCGTAAACTAGACTTAGAAACTTATTTTGTCGAAAAACCAAAAGAAATAGATCCAGATGAAGAATATATCGAAAAGGCAGGAAAGTTCTGGTCCCGCGAAATTATGGAAGGTGCAACTTTCCCGCCAACCTTAAAAACCGAACGTAAATTTGATCGCAAAAAAATGATGAATGGTACCTTTGGCATCAAAATTGCCCCCTTTATCGTCAATGCAGAACCAGCAGCCGATGCTACGACTGTCGTATTTGAAACAGCTGATGGATCGCAACATCGTTTTAAAATAGACGAAGCCCAAAAACTTATTTTCCAATTCAGTAAAGAAGGGAAAATGCTGACAGAAGATGGTCCTGTCTATTTATTACTAGAAGACGGTTCCAACTTTGAAAATCCTATAAAAGGAATCGTTGGCATACAAGTAGAATAAGGGGGAAATTACTATGCGAGTAAAGTGTGTTATCTGTGATAATCTGAATGAAATTCCAGACTTTTCACCACTGGCTAAAAAGCTGCGTAATCGTCCTATTCACACTTATATGTGCCCTGCCTGTCACGATCGAATTACTGAAAAGACAATGGCAAGACTGGCAACTGGTAAATTTCGTTTTATTCGAAATGCTGTTCAAGAAGAGGAAGAATTCTAGAATTTAGAAGCTATCTCATAAAAAGAACAGAGCCTGTTGCTACGTCCTGTGGCAACAGCTCTGTGACGTACATGCTTGCTGCCCTTGTAGAGACCGCAAGCCAAACCCGTGGAAAAATGCGGCTGAAACGGCAATCAACTAACCCTATTTCCAAAACAATTCAATTTATTTAAAAAAACTGTAGACAAACTCGAAATTTCAAGTTTATCTACAGTCTGAAAGTCCGGATGCTGTTCTAACATCCGGACTTTTTATATGACAGGCTACTTGATAGAAATGATTTTCTTATGAAGTAGTCCCTTTTTTCTTATCTCTACGCAAACGTACTTTGTAGACGATTAGCACTAAGGCTGCAACTATCAATCCCTCTACCATTGGCAAGAAGAATGCTAGAAAGGTTAATATTATACATCCTAAAAACAAGAACACATAAATAACAGCTGTTTGCCATGGTTTAAGTGAGGATCTTGCAAATCCAAGATGGTACACAATTGCAGTCAATACAAAGATAACCGCTAATAGAATATAACCTGCCGTCTTATAATTCGGTGAATTCTCATAAATATAGCGAGCAACACCGGACATACGATTAAATACTTGAGCGTGACCATCTGTAGAAGTAGATGTAGCGACTTGCATAAAATTCAGTTTTAATAGGAAACCGGATTTAAACAAGATTAACCTCCTCCCCGTCTAGTGAAAATATATTATTCAGCACTACGTTTCTTTTTAGCAGTTTTTTCACGTTCGTTTTTGTTAAGAATTTGTTTACGAAGACGAATAGATTCTGGTGTAACTTCTAGATATTCATCATCATCTAAAAATTCTAGTGCTTCTTCTAATGTTAAGATTTTTGGTGTTTTAATAACATTTGTTTGGTCTTTTGTTGCTGAACGGACATTTGTTTTTTGTTTCATTTTTGTAATATTAACTGTAATATCATTGTCTCGAGAATTTTGACCAACAATCATTCCCTCATAGATTTCTGTACCTGGTTCAACAAATAATACACCACGGTCTTCTACTTGCATCATACCATAAGTTGTTGATTTACCTGTTTCCATAGAAACAAGTGCACCATTTCGACGACCACCTACACGACCTGATGCAATAGGTTGATAAGAATCAAATGTATGATTAATAATACCAAACCCTTTGGTTAATGACATAAATTCAGTTGTATATCCGATCAAGCCACGAGCTGGTACCATGAAGATTAAACGAACTTGTCCGTTCCCTTCATTGATCATATCTTGCATTTCACCTTTACGATCTCCCAACGACTCAATGATAGAACCAACCGCGTCTTCTGGCACATCAATTTGGACGCGTTCAACCGGTTCACATTTTACACCATCAATTTCCTTAATAATAACTTTCGGTTTGGATACTTGTAATTCATAGCCTTCACGACGCATATTTTCAACAAGGATTGATAAGTGCAATTCACCACGCCCTGATACTGTCCATGCATCAGGAGAATCGGTTGGTTCGACACGTAAAGATACATCAGTTTGTAATTGCTCATTTAAACGTTCTTCGATTTTACGAGCAGTTACCCATTTTCCTTCACGACCAGCAAATGGCGAGTTATTTACTAAAAATGTCATTTGCAACGTTGGTTCATCGATATGCATTGGAGGTAGTGGTTCCAAATGATCTTGTGGACAAACAGTTTCTCCAACATTGATTTCTTCCATACCAGAAACTGCGATTAAATCACCTGCATATGCTTCTTGGATTTCCTCACGTTTTAAACCAAAGAAACCAAAGATTTTCGTTACACGGAAGTTTTTCACTGAGCCATCTAATTTTGCTAAAGATACAGATTGTCCTACATGGATGGTTCCACGGAATACACGGCCAATACCGATACGTCCTACGAAATCGTTATAATCAAGTAAAGCCACTTGGAATTGTAGTGGTTCCTCTCTAGTATCCACTGGTGCTGGGATATGACGGATAATTTCTTCAAATAAGCATTTCATTGAAGGTTCTTGTTTTGTTGGATCTGGATCTAAAGAAGCTGTTCCATTAACACCTGAAGCATAAACAACAGGGAATTCTAGTTGGTCTTCATCCGCACCTAATTCGATTAATAAGTCTAGCACTTCATCGACAACTTCTTCTGGACGTGCTGAATCTTTATCGACTTTATTGACAACTACAATTGGTGTTAGTTTTTGTTCTAATGCTTTTTTCAGTACGAAACGAGTTTGAGGCATACAACCTTCATAAGCATCTACTACAAGTAATACGCCATCTACCATTTTTAAGATACGTTCTACTTCACCACCGAAATCGGCATGTCCTGGTGTATCTAAAATGTTGATTTTCGTATCGCCATAGTGAACTGCTGTATTTTTCGCTAAAATTGTAATACCACGTTCACGTTCAATATCATTAGAGTCCATTGCACGTTCTTCCACATGTTCGTTTGAACGGAATGTACCTGATTGTTTTAATAATTGATCGACCAAAGTTGTTTTACCGTGGTCGACGTGGGCAATAATTGCTATATTTCTGAGATCTTCTCTTAGTTTTGTCATTGTTCCACTCCACATTCTTTTTTCAAGTCCATAACTTTGTTATTATAGCATAAAAAGAGAAAATTGTCTTACTCCACTTTATTTTTTCAAAATTTTTATCGATTCCATATGAAATCCTTGCTAAACTTATGATTTCGTTCAACAATAGAATCATAATATATTTTTTGGAGGCTTATAATGAATAATAAAGCAAAAATCGTCATGGCTATCTTTGCTCTAGCAGGTATTTTAGCTATGTGTTCCATCGGTTGGGCTATAGCTGTGGGTAGCGTTTCTGGAATTATCGGAGGAATCGTTGCAGTATTTGTCGTTTTTGGCTTAGCATTTAAAACCAAACGCCAATTTCGTGACAAAGGGTTATTATAAAGTGAATCTTCCATTGGTGGGGGTTTTCTTCATCCTCATACTGTATATAAGTTGAACTAATTAGGATTTTACAGACAGGTGCAGACCTCCACTAGTCTCTTTCTTTTACAGATATTTACAGAGTGGGGGTCTTCCTGCTTACTAAGGTGAAATAGAGTTTTCTATTTTAACTTTATATAATTCTCAATGATTTCCTGATGAATCCCAGGATTCGCAACGATAAAGGTGTCCTGATTTGATAGATTAATTGATTCGTTTTTGAGGCTGCTAGTAATCGCGCCTACTTCTTTCGCAATGATGGCACCACCCGCAATATCCCATGGAGATAATCTTAATGATATATATGCATCCATTCTTCCACACGCAACAGATGCTATTTCTAATGAGGCGGACCCATAAGATCTTGTCCCCCGAATCCTTCGTATAAGATCTGTCATAGGCTCATGCTCAATCTTCTTATTAGGAGTTACCCAAATAGCATTCATTCCTATGATCGATTTTTCTAACGAAATAGGTTTGAGCAGCTTTAATGGTACTTCATTCATAAAAGCACCCTGTCCATCTATCCCATAATATAACTGGTTTCTCATCACATCATACACATAGCCAAGCTTTCCGATTCCGTCGACATAAACACCGATTGAAATAGCAAAGTTCCTGTGCTGGCGTATAAAATTCATGGTTCCATCTATCGGATCAACTATCCATACGACACCATCTAACGAATCAATCTTTTCCCCCATGCCCTCTTCCCCAAAAATTTTAAAGGAGGCATCAAATTCTTTAATCTTTTTTATGAAAAATAGTTCTGTTTCTCGATCTATATTGGTGACCAAATCATTGGCATCAGCCTTTGTTTCAATTTTCCACTTTTCAGAAAATGAATGACGGATACGTTCCCCTGCCTCCATAATAATCGATTTTGCAAATGGATGAACTTCAGCGATCCCCATTTTTTTCACACCTTTCCACCCAAAAAAGTCATCTTTGTTTTTTCATTATAACAGAAAAAACACCTGCTTCTCATAATGATAAGCAAGTGTCACTTCAAATTTTTTGCACTTTTTCTAGGCGAACGCATGGAATGCCTCCAGTTCCGTATGAATTTCAGCCAACCTCGCCTTACTTTGAGCAATTTGTTCCGTATCATTCAATTGCATCGCGTCATATAGTGTAGCTAATTCATAATCCACTTCTAATTGAAGACCTTTGATGTATTGTTTTTCAAAATCCACTTTACGAATAATATGAACGACTTGTTTCATGTTGATCAGCTCCTTTAATTTGAGGTTATTACGGTTGAAAAATAAATTTTTTCTAACCATTTTCTACATTATATTCATTTTGCAATAAATAGTAAGTCCTTCTACAAGATTTTTTTCCACTTTTCAAATAAAATAAACATAAAGTTAAAAAAGGAGAGAAAAAAGTGACTGTAAAATGGACTAAAAAAGACTTTGATGTCTTTACAATACCAGGACTTGAACAACGTATGTCATCACTTATCGAGAACGTACGTCCTAAATTTGAAGAATTAGGAACAACTTTTAGTACATACTTTTCAACTAAAATAGGTGATGAATTTTTCCCGCATGTCGCCAAACACGCTAGACGAAAAGTAAATCCCCCGATTGATAGTTGGGTAGCGTTTGCCCCTAGTAAAAGAGGTTACAAAGCACTCCCTCACTTCGAAATTGGTCTTTTTCAATCGCATATTTTTATCATTCTATGCGCTATTTACGAAGCACCTTCCAAACAAAAAATAGCGGTAAATTTACTGGAAAATCTAGATCTCTTCAATGAACTCCCAGAAAACTTCTATATTTCTGGAGACCATTTTGATCCAACTGGCATATCTCTAGGTGAGGCAATTCATAATGGTTCACTTGAAAAACTTTTGACTCGCTTACGTGATGTAAAAAAAGGCGAGTTCTTAATCGGCTTGCAAATTCCTAAAGAAAAGGCAGTGAAATTATCATCTGAAGAATTTGCCAAACAAGTAGAAGATACATTTAATGCATTGTTACCTATTTACAATACTATGGTAAATAAATAGTGGAAAAGCAATCGGCTGTTTCTCGTATTCTGAGTAAACCGATTGCTTTTTAATTATCTTCTACGTTTGCCTATTGTTCCTTTAATAATTGTACCATTTTGACTCAATTTTGTCTGCTTAACGATTTCATAGCTGCCATAACCACTTTCATCTTCAAATTCGCGGAAAATAGTTTTTTCTTCTGCCATAGATGGAACAATCTCTTTAAAACGGCGATATTTTGATAATACTTCTTCTCGCTTTATGCCTTGTTCATATGCCTTTTCAATTGTCTGAAAAAATGCAATAACATCCACGATTTCTTCTGTAGACCAATCGATTGAAAATGGATATGAATATTCCATACGCTGTCCCACCTTTAGCTCGATATTAAGTAAAGAGATGTACAGTATTATTGTAAACTGTATCAGGAATATACTGCAACTTTTCTTTCCTGAGAATAGTATATTCCCTGGGAAATGACTTTATTCTAAAAAAATATTATGACTGCTATAGGTATGAAAATTGCCCCTAATAGTGCTGTTAATGTCATGGAAACAGATCCCATGGATACTGTTTTCTCCCCATATTCTGTAAGTTTTCCTACACCGATGCCATGAGCACTGCTCCCCATTGCGACTCCCTTAGCAATAGGTGTATCGATTTTGCAAATCTTATAGAGAAGCGGTCCAACTATTGCACCGATGATTCCCGTAATGATCACAAATACTGCAGCCAATGTTGGATTACCATCTATCACTTTACTAATCTGCATGGCAACAGGTGATGTGATTGACTTTGGAATAAGTGTTCTCAAATACTCATTTTTAAAATGACACAAGCCTGCAAGTGCCACTGCACTACCAGTCCCAACCATTAAAGCTACTACAATCCCTGTTAAAATCGCTTTATAGTTTTTGATGATCAGCTTTCTTTGTCTATATAAAGGCAAGGCTAGACTAACTACTGCTGGACCAAGCAAACGGTGAATCCACTTTCCACCAACCATATAAGTTTCGTATGGAATATGAAATAATAATAATACACCAATGATAATAATGGCACTTGTAAATACAGGAAAAAATATGGGATGATAAAAGCGTGCATACATTTTCTTCATAAGAAAAAATACAATGACCGTTGCAACACAAATAGTTATTGCTAACATTTTATGCCTCCCCTTTTTGCTGTATTCTTTCTAAAGCTGTTTCGACAATTGGCTCTAACTGATTTTCAGATGGTTTCTCTAAATGTTTTTCTACAGCTTGTGTTGCTTTCCCTGAAATTACAATGGACAAAATCGTAGTTACGAAAATAACACCAAAAATCAGCAATCCTTGCCAAGATATTAACTCAGGGTAATCTATAACGCCAACTGTTACGGGGATAAAAAACAATGTTATGTTCGTAAGTAATGTATCCGCCCCATTAGCGATCCAATTTTCAGGAATAATCTTCGTTATCAGTAAGATCAACAAAATGATCAATCCAACGATACTTCCAGGAAACTTAATATGTAACAACGTCATGATCCAATTTCCGCATTCAGATAGCAAATATAAGATTGCAACCTGCCCCAAGATTTTCAAACACAGTAGTCCTTTCTGTCGCATAACAAATCCAGCCCCTTCCCATCTAATATAGTACAATTTATCAAAACTTTCTAAATTTGTCTATACTCATTTTTACAAGAAAAAGATTTTATCTAGAAAAATATTAGCATTTAATAGCAAAAATCAACTATTTCTACACTGTATCATATCAATTATGTACTTCGCTATTGTTAATAGTCTGTTGCACTATATATGATATTTTATCCTGCATGAATAAGTAGTAAATTCCCAAGCAAGCCAACAGGATACCAATAAAGTGAAACTCCATCAGTGAGGGTTTTCTTCATACCCCACTGAAATAGAAGAACTCAGGTTAAAAGCGCCACGTCCTGTTGCAACACCTGAGGGACCAACATTCTGCTCGCCCGAACCAATCGGACTTTTGCGGGCAGTTTGATCCCCCATCTATCTTTGTCGTTTCTCTCTAAATCTTGGGATGGGGTCTTACTGCCCGTTAAAGCGGGATAAATATTCATGAGTGATTGCTCTCATCTATGCATAAAAACATAAAAAAAAAAGCCAGCTCTTGTAGATTATTCTACAAAAGCTGACTTTGTGAATGGTGATCATTTAATCTTCTTTATTTTCATGAGCACGATCTTTTTTCAAGATCCTTGAAATTAATTCATATACCAACGGTACAATGACTAGTGTTAAAATCGTTGAACTGATCAATCCACCAATAACAGTTACACCAACACCTTTAGAAATAAGACCGCCACCTTCTGCACCTACTGCTAACGGAATTAATGCACCAATTGTTGCAATAGCAGTCATCAAAATTGGACGTAAGCGAGTTGCTCCTGCTTCTAAGATTGCCTCACGCATCGACATACCATCGTGTTCCATATGAATAATTCGATCTACTAATACGATCGCGTTGGTTACGACGATACCGATTAACATCAACAAACCAATCATAGATGATACACCAATCGTTTCTCCTGAAATATATAAGGCAACTAATGCACCGATTACTGTAAATGGTAGTGAGAATAGGATGGCGAATGGTGCTAGACCTTCACCAAATGTAACCACTAATGTGAAGTAAACAATCGCGATTGCAGCAACAATCGCTAAGCCTAATTTTGTGAAGGCTTCTTTCATATCTTCTGTAACGCCGCCCGTATCAACTTCTACACTATTAGGTAAATCTAGTTTATCAATATTTTTTTGGACAGCTGACGATGCTTTTGTAATATCTTTAGAAGTTACAGTAGCTGTTACACTAGCGTAGATTTTACCTTTACTACGATTAACTTCAGCTGAAGTTGTTCCTTCTTTTACATCCACTACGTCAGAAACTTTTACTTTTTTGCCCACAGGCGTATCAATTTCTTCATCTAAAACTTCTTGGAATCTATCTGGAGAAGCCGCTTCCTTATGCACATTTACATCTAGTTCTTTACCATTCTCTGTAACAGTAGTTAAAACTTCTGTTTGTGTATTTGGATTAATCGCCATGGCAATTTGCCCAGTTGTTAAGCCTAGAACTTTTGCCTTATCTTGATCAATCACCAATGTTTTTTCATCATAGTTTTCGGCTAATGAAGATTTAACATCTTTTAGATTGTCTTGTTTCTTCATGATCTTTTCTATATCTTTGACAACCGGTTTGATATCTTCAATTGTATTACCGTAAACAGAATATGAAACTTCATTGCTTGAACCTGTTGATGTGAAATCTTGACTCTTCCATGTACCTTTTTGACCGCTATCTTGAACTTCTTTAACAAGTTTTTCTTTTACATTTTCAAAGTTGTCTGTATCTGAATCATAGATAACATAGACTAATGCTCCGTTAGATGCACCTGGCATCATTGGATTAGAGCCACCGATAGAAGATTGAACGGTTTTAACATTCTTCTTCCCCATAACCATTTTTTCGATTACTTCAACATCATCAATCACTTTATCGCGCGTTTCACCTGGCTCAGGAGTATAGGTTAAGTACACCATTTTCTGTTCATCATCTGGTAAAAAGCTAAAACCAACAAGTGGAGCCAAGAATAAGCTTGCTATTAAAATAACGATAGAGCCAATAGATGTGATCCATTTATGATTTAATACCCATGATAAAATACGTTTATATCCTTTTGCCAGTTTACCATGTTCTTCTTTTTTCGTTTTTCTCTTACTATATAATTCTTTTTTGAACAGTGTATGGGCTAAAACCGGAACAATTGTGATCGCAACGATTAAGGATGCAATTAAAGCAAATACCATTGTTAAACCAAATGGCAAGAATAGCTCACCAACCATTCCTCCTACTAAACCAAGAGGTAAGAATACAGCAATTGTTACAACGGTTGAAGCTAAAATTGGTTTGAACATTTCGATAGTTGCTTCACGGATTAATGCACGTCCATGCAGCTTTTCGCCTTCAAGATAAATCCTTCGATAGATATTTTCAATAACAACAATCGAGTCATCAATTACCCGCCCAATCGCAACGGTCATCGCACCTAATGTCATCATATTCAATGAAATATCCATTTGTTTTAATGCAACAACTGCGATTAATAATGACATTGGAATAGAGACAACCGAAATAATGGTTGAACGAATATTACGTAAGAACAACATGATGATGATTACTGCAAAAATCGCACCAAATAGAGCTTTATCAAGCATCGTTTGAACAGATTCTTCAATTGGTTGTCCTTGATCGAGTGTTACCTCAATATCCATTCCTTTGTTTTCTTTTTCAAACTTCTTCGCAGCATCTTTTACATCATTAACAACATCAACTGTATTGGCGTCCTGTGCTTTGACTACTTGAACAGCGATCGCTGATTGTCCATTTGTACGTGAAACGGATTCTACTTCCCCAATCTTTTTAATAGAAGCGATTTCTCCTAATTTTACAAATGGTTTTGCTTGTGGAGCTTGTTGTGCAACCTGGGTTCCACCTTGTGCTTGTGAAGCTTGCCCTTGAGCTCCTGAAGCAGCACTTTGTGTTGCCACTGGAATCTCTAAATCTTTCAAATCTTTTATCGTTGTCATTTTTCCATCAACAATAACTGATTGTTCTTCATTTTTAAATTGGAAGATACCTAATGGAACTTTTGTATCCATTGCTTGGATATATTGTTTGATGGAATCTTCAGTTAAGCCATATTTAGCTAATTGTTTTTGATCATAAGTAAGTTCTACTTTTTCAACTTGTTGGCCTGATACTGTTACAGATGCAACATCATCAACACCTTCTAGTTTAGGTACAAAATAGTCTTCAGTCGTCTTTGTTAACTCTGCAATCGACTGATCCTTATTGGCAACACTTAATGCAACAACTGGGAAAGCATTAATATTAATACGGTCAACAGTTGGTTTCTCAGCAGTATCTGGAAGCTCTACTTTTTCAAGTACTTCTTTAATATTACTTACTGCTTCTTTCATATCAGTCCCATACTCAAACTCTATTTGTAGACTAGAGGCATTTTGATATGAATTAGAATAAACAGTTGCAACACCTTTTAAATGGTTAACTGCTTTTTCATACGGAATCGAAATATCATCGGCTACTTGTTGAGGTGTTGCTCCTGGATAAACAGTTGTTACTGTTGCGACAGGAACTGAAATATCAGGAATCGTTTCTAATTTCATTTTTGATCCTGCATATACTCCAGCAGCTGCAATAATAATCGTTAACAACCATACCGCAAGCTTATTCTTTAATACAAATTTAATTAGCGAGTTCATTCATACACCGTCCTTTTTATACTCATTCATCACGATTTTTGACTTACCGGTCACAATTCAATATAATAATGACCAAAGAGTCAAAAGTCAAACCATAGTATAGTAATCATTATAGAAAGAGTGAAAATATGTCAAAACGGGATCTTATTATTGAAAAGTCTATAGAGATTTTATTTGAACGTTCGATTGCCTCAACTTCCATTCAAGACATCACAAATGCATGTGGCATATCAAAAGGCGCTTTTTATCTTTCTTTTAAATCAAAAGAAGAACTGCTCATTGCGATTTTTGAGTACCTTATTCAAGATATGATATTAAAATATCAAGAGCTTATAAATTTGAAAACGGAGCCTAAGGAGAAACTAAGACAATATTTCGTGTTATCTTTTAAGTTATTTGAAAAAAATTATCCCTTTATCTCAACACATGCACGCGAGCTCATCAATATTGTTGACAAAGAAGTGATCGATAATATTCAAACACAATGTAAAATTGCTGATCAAATCACTTTACTGCTTCTAAAGGACATATACGGTTCAAAAATAGAAGAAAGTAAATATGATCTATCGATATGTATACATGGTATGATGAAAGGTTATGCCGAGTTTATTGTACTACAAAAACAGTCCGTAGATTATTATGAATTGAGTAAATTTTTGGTAAACAGGATTGATGTATTGGTTCATGCGGATTTGACACCATTGATCACAAAGGAAATGTATGAACAAGATCCTAAGAATCATGTTCTTATCAAAAAAGAAGATATCCTAGATGAAATAACAAAATGTAAAGAGCAGTATATAGATGATTCCTTTATGACGGATACTTTCGAGTTAATCATGGAAGAATTGCAAAAAGAACATCCTCGCAAGGCTATACTATTAGGCATGTCATCCAATCTTGTTACAAATAACTTAAATTGGCTTGCCATATTACTAAAACAATATATCAATAATATGTGAAAAGAAAGCAACTCAACACATGCTGAGTTGCTTTTTCTTTGTCGATTTACATGTATCCCCAAACCATTGCTAACAATGTACCAAATACGGTGATTAAACCAACTAATACGGAGTAAATAATTGTAATATATAAAGATTTCTTATCTTCTGTTTCACCAATATGCATAAACAAAACTAATTGAACAAGCGCTTGAGCAGCAGCTGTCACAATCAGAATGGTCAGAGCAACACCGTTCGACATTCCTTTAAACATCACTACGGTTAAAGCTGCGAGTGTTAAAACAAGAGAACCGACAAAGCCCATTACATGTTCTTTTGGAAATAGTTCTTTCATTTTTACAACACCCCTTTCAAATAAACAAAACTGAAGATGAAAATCCATACAACGTCAAGGAAGTGCCAATATAATGAAAAGATAAACGCTTTATTGGCTGTTTTAGCATTTAAACCTCGTTTTTTAATTTGCAGTAAGATACCTGACCCCCATAGAAGACCAAATGTTACGTGGGCACCATGAGTACCAAGAAGTGTCATTAATGACGACATGAAAGCACTTGTTTGGATCGTAGCACCATCATGGATATACGTTAGAAATTCATTGATTTCTACACCAAGGAATACAGCACCTAAAACTAATGTTAAGATGTAGAATACGATCATTGCCTTTGTACGTCCGATACGCATGGCATGAACACCTAAACCAATTAAAAAACTACTAGTGAGCAAGACAAATGTTTCTACCAATACAGGCGGTAATTCAAATAATTCCTTGCCTATAGGACCTGAACCTGTACGATCCACTAATGCAAAGTACACACTAAATAATGTCGCAAAGAGAAGGATTTCGGCCCCAAGGAAAACCCAGAAACCAAAGATTTTTAATTCATTTTCTTCTGTACTGTACTCTAATGGAACTGATTTGTTTTCTTTTGACACTATAGTTCACCTCTCAATCGGCGTTCAGTTGCTTCGATTTCTGCCACTTCAATATGGTGACCTTCATCTTTTTCAAATGAACGATAAGCCATAAATCCTAATGTCGCAATTCCAAATACAATCACTAGAGACCAAACACTGAATACAAAGAAGAATGAGAATAGGAATAGTACACCAGCCATCCACATGGGGGCACCACTATTATTTGGCATATGAATGCGTTCATATTGACCAGCTGTAATATCTCTACCTTCTTTTTTCGCATACCAGAATTCATCTAATTGATTGATATGTGGGACGATCGCAAAATTATATTCTGGAACTGGACTTTGTGTTGCCCATTCAAGAGAACGTGCATCCCATGGATCGCCAGTCAATTCACGTGGACTATGACGGAAGCTATAGTAAATGTTATAGCAAAGTAGAGCAAAACCTACAGCTAATACAAGAGCTCCTATGAATGATACCATGCTCAATGGTCCATAACCTGTATCTGCAGAATAAGTGTACATACGACGTGCATAACCATCTAAACCTAATATGAATAGAGGGAAGAATGCAACGTTAAAACCTACCACAATACACCAGAAGGCTGATTTACCAAGTTTTTCATTTAATCGGAAACCAAAGATTTTTGGCCACCAGAAATGATAACCTGCTAGAACGCCAAAGACTGTACCTGGTATTAACACATAGTGGAAGTGAGCTACTAAGAACAATGTGTTGTGATATTGATAGTCGGCACTCGCCATGGCAAGCATAACCCCAGTTACCCCACCAATTGTGAAGATTGGAATAAATGCTAATGCGTAAAGCATAGGTGTTGTGAATGTAATTTTCCCATGTCTCATGGTTAACAACCAGTTGAATATCTTAACACCAGTTGGAACAGCGATCAGCATGGTTGTTATTGAGAAAATACCATTGACCATGACACCATGCCCCATTGTATAGAAGTGGTGAACCCATACCATAAATGATAATAATGAAATGGCAATCATACTAAATACCATTGACGTATAGCCAAATAAGTTTTTACGTGAAAATGTTGAAATTACCTCACTGAAAATACCGAATGCAGGTAAAATAACGATATATACTTCAGGATGTCCCCAGACCCAGAACAAGTTAGCCCAAAGCATATCCATCCCACCATCTTGCATCGCGAAGAATTTCGTGCCAAATTGACGATCTAAAGTCATCAATGCAAGTGCAACTGTTAGCACTGGAAAGGCAAATGTAATAATGATATTAGTGATTAATGCTGACCAAGTAAACATTGGCATTTTCATCAACGTCATACCAGGTGCACGCATTTTAACGATCGTTGTAATGAAGTTAATACCTGTCATCAAGGTACCCAAACCAGAGATTTGTAAAGACCAAGCATAATAGTTGTTTCCCACATTAGGGCTAAATTCTATGCCTGCTAATGGAAAATAAGATGACCATCCAGCATTAGGTGAACCACCAATTATGAATGATATATTTAATAATCCTGCACCAGCTGCAAATAACCAGAAGCTTAGTGCATTTAATCTTGGAAATGCCACATCACGGGCACCAATTTGTAGAGGAATGACGATATTCATCAAACCAATAATAAATGGCATTGCCATGAAGATAATCATGATCAAACCATGTGTTGTGAAAATTTCATTATAGTGTTCGGCATTCAATAAACCATTTTCTGGAATAGCAGTTTGTGCACGCATTAACAGCGCATCAATGCCGCCTCTAAATAGCATAATCAATGCAACAAAGATATACATAACACCGATTTTTTTATGGTCAACAGTAGTAAGCCAGTTTTTATAGAGCCAGCCCCACTTTTTGAAGTAAGTCAAGCCAACAACAATAGCAATAGCACCAACTAAGATACTGATACCAGCGCCAAAAATCATCGGCTCTTTCATCGGCGCGAATAATTCTTTCATGCTCATGAATGTAACTCCTTTCTTGTCTCAATACTTAAAAACTACTTTGCTACTAAGTTAGTGAGACATATGCATTCCTTTCATATCGTGAGAATCATGTGAATCATCTTTTTTTGATTTACTATCACTATGTTCGCTCATATCCATTGGAGCTGGGCTAAATGATAAATGTGTAGAAGAGAAACTTTCTCGTCCCACAAAAGATGTTTTTAGTAATTTATTAAATTTAGCTTCTGTCAATTTTGGTTCATGTGCTTTTACGTCTTTAGCCCATTGATCAAAATCATCTTGTGACATCGCTTGAGTTTCAAATTCCATTTTCGCAAAGCCTTTACCATTGAAGTTTGAATTACGCCCCATATATGAGCCCTCTTCATCAGCAGCTAAGTGGATTTTCGTGACCATATCACTCATAGCGTATTTTTGACCGGCTAATTGTGGAATCCAAAAACTTGTAATGGGTCCAAAAGAATATAATCTAAATTCAATTGGTCGATCAGTTGGAATATTAAGATAGTTAACGGTTTCTATTCCTTGTTCTGGATAACTAAAATGCCATTTCCAATCAGATGATGAAGCATAAATGACGAGCGGCTTTTTATCACCATAGCCTGTTTGTTGGTTTTCAACCTTTGACGTTGTAAACACTGTGACAATAGCTAAAACGGTTACAATAATAATCGGAATAGCTGTCCACGTAATTTCTAAAGCTTTACTACCTTCTTCATGAGGTGGTTCATAATCTGCTGGTTGTTTTGATGCGCGATATTTTGCCAACATATTAATCAGTAATACATATACGACTAATAAAATAACAGCCATCACTATTATGGAAAAGATGATTGTGTTCGACAAAGTCTTAGCATTTGGCCCCTTTGCATCGAATACCATCAAAGGTTGGCATCCGGACAATATGAATGTCAAGAAGGCCATAACCGCCGGCATAATAAGAACTTTTTTCTTCATAATGTACTCCCTTCTCAAAAAACAATTAAAATCCAATCATTTAAAATGTTTTATTGAAGTATTCGTTCTTCTAATATTTGAAACTATCTTTGAATTCATTGAGATTGAAAATTGCTGCAATATAAATTGTGAGTATATAACATTCACTCAATAATTTAATAACCCCAAACATGTACGAATGTAATATACTATTATCACAATTTATATAGTGAAAAATAGAAGTCCTAATTTTTGTAATTTTTTCTTCCAAGCTTTTCGATCTCCGATTAAATTCACATGAATTATACCTCCATATTTTTAATAAAAAAATAAAAAATACTCCAATTACAAAATAAATTTGCCTTTTTTGAACGTTTTGTGGACATAATTTGTATAAAATGTGTACGTTGTTTCAATATAGATCTAAAGAAATATAAATATGGAAACTATTATGGAATATTGATATATTTCAAAACTAAACGACTTGAATTATCTGAAAGAATCCGCTTTCATTATATAAAAAAAGAAAATCGCCTCTACCTAATTTTGTAAAAGGCGATTTTCAAAAAACGATAATACAATGCCAAAACCTTATCGATGATGAAAATGATTCTATATTCTTTTCTTTTTTTATAAAGCAGGCGCAGAACCACCATCAATATTGATAGAAGTACCACTTACATAAGATGCTGCATCAGAAACCAAAAATGTAATTACATTTGCAGCTTCTTCTGTTTCTCCAATGCGGCCAAGTGGAATAGATTTTCCTACTTTTCGAGAATACTCTTCCCAAGTCAATTCTGGAAACTTTGTTTGCCACATACGTTCAATTTGAGCACTACGGATAAACCCAATGCAAACGGTATTAACACGAATATTCATCGAACCAAGATCTTTGCTCATCGCATTTGTCAAAGCCATACCGGCAGCCCTACTTACGGTTGTCGGTAAAGAAGACGCTGGTGGTGTTTTACCTAACACAGCTGTGACATTTACAATAGCCCCTCCTCCTGCTCTCTCCATGTGAGGGATTGCCGCTTTTGCCGTATAAATAGCGCCAAATAATTTTAAATCTAAATCGTTCTTCCAATAATCTGTGTCTACCTCTAAAAAAGAATGAGCCGCTGATGTGCCAGCATTATTGATAAGAATATGTAATTGTCCAAAGTGTTTAACTGTGGTGTCAATAACACGCTGACAGTCCTCTTCTTTCGTAACATCTGCAACAATCGTGACGACTTCTTTACCTGTTTCGTTTAATATATCTTTTGCAGCTTCTTCCAGAGCTGAAGCTGTTCTCGCACAAATAACGACCTCTGCTCCTTCTGCCGCTAATCGTTTGGCTGTTGCAAAGCCAATTCCTTTGCTAGCTCCCGTGATGACTGCTACTTTCCCATTTAAACCTAGCTCCATTTTCAAACCTCCAATCATTTTGTTATATCCTTGTATCAGTCAATGTTTACCTTATTTTAAACATGCTTTGTGTAACTGATTGAAAAAACAACGACATCTAGTTGAAATGCTAGCTCATGGAAGGAAGTTTTCTTCCCCCTCCCATCAGATATTACTGAGCGAATTAGACTTTTACAAGCATTTGTTCCTTTATCCCGCCTGCTTTTACTAGAAGTCGATGTTGAGGAATTACCGCCTGTTATAAAACGGGTTAAAGGGGAACTTCACCCCATAGAAGTTTTTCTATTCTTCCATGGGGTGTTAGTTGAACTAATCGGATTTTTACAGGCAGTTTGTTCCC
Source organism: Rummeliibacillus sp. SL167 (assembly GCF_007896505.1). Taxonomy (NCBI): domain Bacteria; kingdom Bacillati; phylum Bacillota; class Bacilli; order Caryophanales; family Caryophanaceae; genus Rummeliibacillus; species Rummeliibacillus sp. SL167. Next base: position 1,914,782 of record NZ_VCBM01000001.1, read on the forward strand.
CTCTTTCTCTCTCTAACTTTACTAGAGGCTTGATGCTGAGAGCTCATTGCCTGTTTTGTCAGAATAAAAAACCCCTTAGTCCACATTGACAGCAGTATCCTAAGAGGTTTATAAATGTATAAATTATTTTTTAGCAATGATGTGAATTGGATTACCTAATGCAACTTCAGCAGTTTCCATTGTAATTTCACCTAAAGTTGGGTGAGCATGGATTGTCATTGCTATGTCTTCAAGTGTGACGCCAGATTCGATGGCTAAACCTAATTCAGCAATCATATCTGATGCACCAGTACCTACGATTTGTGCGCCTAATAATAAACCATCTTCTTTACGCGCAACAAGTTTGACAAAGCCTTCTGTTTGGTTCAATGCAAGTGCACGACCGTTTGCTGCAAACGGGAATTTTCCTGTAGTAACTTCATAGCCTTCCCCTTTTGCTTGATCTTCTGATAGACCTACAGTAGCCATTTCAGGATCTGTGAAGCATACGGCTGGAATGGCTAAATAATCAACAACTGATTTTTGTCCAGCAATTGCTTCGGCAGCAATTTTCCCTTCGTAAGATGCTTTATGGGCAAGTTGTGGGCCAGGGACAATATCACCAATTGCATAAATATTTGGTACACTTGTGCGACCTTGTTTATCCACTTTTAACAGTCCACGTTCGCCAAATTCAATGCCAATTTGTTCTAAGCCTAGCTCATCTGTATTTGGTCGGCGACCTACAGTCACTAATACGTAATCAGCCGCAATTTCTTTTGCTTCGCCTTTTACTTCATATTTTACTGTAACACCTGATTCAGTTTCTTCAACACCTTGTGCTAAAGCTTCTGTTTCAATTGTCACACCTTTTTTCTTAAGACCTTTTTTAACAATTGTTGTCATTTGTTTTTCAAAGCCAGCTAAGATATCTTTGCCACCTTCAAGAATGGTTACTTGAGAACCTAAGTTAGCATAGGCAGAACCAAGTTCAGTACCAATGTAACCTCCACCAATGACAACAAGTTTGTCAGGTACTTCTTGCAATGAAAGTGCACCTGTTGAATTTAACACACGGTTTGAAAATTTAAATGTTGGAATTTCAACTGGTCGAGAACCCGTTGCAATAATAGCGTTTTTAAATGTGTATGTTTGAGCTGAATCTTCAGTGATTACTCGTAATGAGTTGGCATCATGGAAATAAGCTTGACCTTTTACCACTTCAATATTGTTTCCTTTAAGTAAACCAGAAACACCGCCAGTTAATTTTTTTACAACAGAATCTTTGAATGCTTGAGCTTTTTTGAAGTCTAATTTAACTTCTGGAGCAATAATTCCCATATCATCTGATTCTTTTGCTTGTACATATCGATGACCCACAGAAATTAACGCTTTAGATGGGATACAGCCTACGTTTAAACATACGCCGCCTACAAATTCACGTTCTATTACTGTTACTTTTTGACCTGTTTGTGCTGCACGGATTGCTGCTACATACCCCCCAGGGCCAGCACCGATGACAATTGTATCTCTTTCGATTGGAAAATCTCCTACTACCATTTTATTACGCCTCCATTAATAATAGTTCGGGCTCACTTAACAAGCGTTTTATATTGTTCAACGCATGCTGAGCAGTAGCGCCGTCGATCATTCGATGATCAAAGCTCAATGATAATGCTAACACAGGTGCCGCTACAATTTCACCATTTTTTATCACAGGTTTTTCAGAAATCCTTCCTATTCCCAAAATTGCTACTTCAGGATGGTTAATTACTGGAGTAAACCATTGACCACCTGCTGAACCAATATTTGTGATGGAACAAGATGCTCCTTTCATTTCGTTAGGAGCTAATTTTCCTTCACGAGCTTTTGTTGCCAATTGGCTGATTTCATCAGAAAGTGCAAAAACAGATTTACGATCTGCATGTTTGATAACGGGAACAAGTAAACCTTTTTCTGTGTCAGCTGCAATACCTACGTTGTAATAATGTTTTTGGATAATCTCTTGTGTGGCATCATCCAATGAACGGTTAAATTCTGGGAACTCGCGTAAAGTACTGACCAATGCTTTGACTACATAAGGAAGATAAGTTAGCTTAATACCTTTTTCAGCAGCAATAGCCTTGAACTTTTTACGGTGAACAACTAATTCAGTTACATCTACTTCATCCATTAATGTTACATGTGGAGCTGTTTGTTTAGAGTGAACCATTGCCTTAGCGATTGCACGACGAATACCTGACATTTTTTCACGTGTTTCTGGGAATTCACCTTCAAATTCAACTGGAGTCGTTTTTGCAACTTCTTGAGCTGATGTTTCTTCAACTGCAATTGTTTTTTCTGAAGTATCTTGTTTTGCTTCGCCATTTTTAAACGCTTCAATATCTTCTTTTAAAACTCGCCCGTTTTTACCGGTGCCAACAACTGCTTGAATATTGACCCCGTTTTCACGAGCAAATTTGCGTACAGACGGCATAGCGATTACACGCTTCTTTGAACGGTCTTGTTCTTCTGCGCTTCCAGTAGTTCCTTGCTCATTAGAAACTACTTTCTCTACTTTTTTCCCATCTTCTGCTGTTGCTTGTACCTGTGCTTCTGTTTTAGCTTTCTCTTCTTCATCGTCAATATGACCATGAAGCTCGAGTTCTTCGTATCCTGGTGCATCAATTTCTAAAAGAGCGGTGCCAACAGTTGTTACAGCTCCCTCTTCCACAAGTACTTTTTCAATAGTTCCTTCAACTGGAGATGGAATTTCAACAACCGCTTTGTCGTTTTGAACTTCTGCTAATACCGTATCTTCTTCAATTTTATCACCCGGTTTAACAAACCACTTGACGATTTCTCCCTCATGGATACCTTCACCAATATCAGGTAAACGGAATTTATAAGCCATATAATTCACCCTTTCCTTATATTACATAATAAATTAGAATTCTAAAACTTTTTTAGCCGTTGCAATAATATCTTTTGAATTTGGTAGCCATACTGCCTCTGCTTGTGGGAATGGATAAACAGTATCTGGTGCTGTTACACGAAGAACGGGTGCTTCAAGACTCAAAATAGCTCGTTCTGTTATTTCACTTACGACATTTGCTGCAATACCTGCTTGTTTTTGAGCTTCTTGAACAACGATTGCACGGCCTGTTTTTTCAACAGAAGCAATAATTGTTTCGATGTCTAATGGTTGAATTGTCCGTAAGTCAACAACTTCAACTGAATAATTTTCTTTTTCCAGTGCTTCTGCGGCTTTTAATGACTCGTGAACCATCGCGCCATAAGCGAAAATGGAAATGTCTTTACCTTCACGTTTAACATCTGCTTTGCCAAGCGGAATCGTGTAGGATTCTTCTGGTACTTCTTCACGGAATGAGCGATAAAGTTTTAAGTGTTCTAAAAATACAACTGGATCATTATCACGAATAGATGAAATCAAAAGTCCTTTCGCATCGTAAGGAGTTGATGGAACAACTACTTTAAGACCGGGTTGAGATGCTACTAAACCTTCTAAACTATCTGAGTGCATTTCAGGTGTATGCACACCACCGCCAAATGGGGAGCGAATCGTAACAGGTGCCCCTAGGCTGCCACCTGAACGATATCTCATACGAGCTAACTGTCCACAAATCGAGTCCATGACTTCGTAAACAAAGCCGAAAAATTGAATTTCTGGTACTGGGCGGAACCCTTGAAGTGCAAGACCGATGGCAAGACCACCGATTCCAGATTCAGCAAGAGGTGTATCGAATACACGATCCTGACCAAACTCTTTTTGAAGACCTTCGGTAGCACGGAAAACCCCTCCGTTCACACCAACGTCTTCACCGAATACCAACACATTTTCGTCATCTTTTAACTCACAGTGAAGTGCATCTGTAATTGCTTGAATCATTGTCATTTGTGCCATCGGTTACTTCGACTCCTTCTCAGCGTAGATTTCAAATTGTTCTTGTAAGTTATAAGGAAGATCCCCGTCATTCATGTTACGAATAAGATCAGTTACTTTTTGTTTTGGCGTTTCGTCCGCTTTTTTAATAGCTACTTTAATTTCTTCTTTTGCTTTTGCGATTACTTCCGTTTCTTTTTCTTCATTCCATAAACCTTTTGCGACAAGGAATTTACGGAAACGAACAATTGGGTCTTTCTTTTCCCATTTAGAATCTGTTTCTGAAGTACGATAACGTGTTGGATCGTCACCAGCCATTGTATGAGGACCATAACGATAACAAACGGTTTCGATTAATGATGGTCCATCCCCCGTGATCGCACGTCGACGAGCATCACGTGTAGCTACATAAACTGCTAATGGATCCATACCATCTACTTGAATACTTGGTATACCAGCAGCGATGCCCTTTTGAGCGATCGTTGAAGCAGCTGTTTGCAATTCACGAGGTGTAGAAATTGCATACTGATTATTTTGTACAATAAAAATCGCTGGTGATCTGAAAGCCCCTGCAAAGTTGATACCTTCATAGAAATCACCTTGTGATGAACCACCATCACCTGTATATGCTACGGCAACTGCCTTTTTACCACGTTTTTGAATACCTAGTGCGACTCCTGCAGTTTGAACATATTGAGCACCAATAATAATTTGTGGTGATAATACATTCACATCTTCTGGAATTTGACCACCTACAAAATGTCCACGTGACCAAAGGAATACTTTCCACAATGGGAGTCCGTGCCATACGATTTGTGGTATATCGCGATAACCAGGTAAAATATAGTCTTCTTTTTCAAGTGCATAATGAGAAGCAATTTGAGAGGCTTCTTGACCAGCAGTTGGTGCATAGAAACCTAGACGACCTTGACGATTTAATGAAATTGAACGTTGATCTAAAATACGTGTAAAGACCATGCGGCTCATCAATTCGACTAATTGGTCATCAGATAGCTGAAGGTCAACCTCCTGATTAACAATTTCCCCTTCTTCGTTTAAAATTTGAAACATTTCAAATTTTTCTTCGATTTCCTGTAAATTAGCCACAGGATCGAATTGTTGAATTTTTTTAGAAACCATTTTACCACATCTCCTTTATTTCTGTATTATATCATTATAAAGATTTTAATAATACAGCAACCTTTTATAATAGTATATCGAATAGTAATTCAGCGGTCAATCATAGTTATCTACTATCTCTATTTTTAATTTTCATCCTTTACCAATACTGTATTACCAACGGATTTATTCTGTTATATATAACAGTGCTATTTTTAGATTCTTTACTAACACAGTTTTAACATTTCAGTTATTGCCTTTTCTTTCATAACTAAAACAAACTTTTATAAACCGAAGTTTCTTTTCGTTGAATGCAATGGTTTGTACGTTATAATAAAGTGAAACTCCATCAGTGGGGGGTTCTTCATCTCCCACTGATGGAGAGGAACTCAGGTTAAAAGCGCCACGTCCTGTTGTGGCAACACCTGAGGGACCAACATCTTGCCCGCCCGAACCAATCGGACTTTTACAGGCAGTGGTTTCCCCATCTCTCTTTCTCGTTTCTCTATATCTTGAGATAGGAGCCTTACTGCCCGTTAAAGCGGGATAATTAGGAACTATTTTCGAAGGGGAGAACGCAATGATTTTAATGCACGACATTATCCGGGAAGGTCATCCAACTTTACGAGAAGTTGCAAAAGAAATGACCTTTCCTCTAACAGCAGAAGAAAAAAAACTTGGCGAAGATTTACTCCAATTTTTAATTAACAGTCAAGATCCTGAAATAGCCAATAAACACGGCTTACGTTCTGGGATTGGAATCGCAGCGCCTCAAGTAAACGTTTCAAAAAGAATGTTTGCACTATATTTGCCCGATAGTAAAGGAAATCAAATTAGTTTGATTGTCATCAATCCTAAAATTGTCAGCCATTCTGTAGAAGGTAGTTATGTAGCGACTGGTGAGGGCTGTCTTTCAGTCGATCGTGATGTGCCAGGCTATGTTCCCCGTCATGCACGTATTACAGTGAAATTCTTCAGTCCTGATGGAGAAGAAAAGAAAATGCGTCTAAAGGGTTTACCTGCTATTGCATTTCAACATGAATTAGATCATTTAAATGGCATTATGTTTTACGATCATATCAATAAGGATAATCCTTTCGCTGAAATACCAAATGCTAGTCCATTAGAAGAGTAAGATTCAACTAACAACTAGTGTTTTACTGGCTGTTAGTTGAACCAATCGGGCTTATATAGGCAGTTTGTTTCATTCAGCCTTACGCTTATGCCGGAAACTTGCTGCTAAGGATTTACTATCTATTAAAACGGGTAAAATACAAAATGCTGTTAAGAAACAAAAAATACAATTCAAATGGATGTTGAATTGTATTTTTTGTTTTTTAATATTAAATTTTCTTACTAGGCAGATATTTTTCTAGCATAAGCCTAGTTTTTTCATAGCTTTCGATAATCCATCACGATCTACATGATCCGTTACAAAAGTTGCTGCTTCTTTTGCTTTTTCATGCCCGTTGCCCATCGCCACACTAGTTCCTACAGTTTGCAACATTTCGACATCATTCAGTCCATCTCCAAATGCAATAGCATCTTCAAAATCAAAATCTGTTTGTTCTAAAAATTGCCGAATCCCATAAGCCTTGGAAACATCGTGATTGATAACATCAACAGAAAATTCATGCCATCTGATAAATTTCAATTCTGGATAAAGTGATGCATATCTTTTTTCTTCTTTTTCATCAACATACAATAAAATTTGATATGTATTTGAATACTTATAATATTCTCCATCCACTTCTGGCATTGGATAAAATAAAGAATCCATACTTATTTGTACCTTTTGATCGTCTTTTATGGCCGAAGTCATTTTAATATTGTCTAAATATACTATTGGATTATTTTCGATTGCTGCTTGAGTCACTAATCTTTCAATCGTATTCATTGGAATAGGACGTTTGGATATTACTTTGCCTTTATGTACAACATATTGTCCATTAAAGCTAACATAGGAGTTCAAACCAAGCTCATCTAAGACCGGCTTCAAAAAGAAAGGAGATCGACCAGTTGCAATCACTACTTCATGTCCATTTTCTTTAGCTTTCTGAATAGCATCATAGGTTGCTTTTGGCAACCTTTTTTCTGAATTATATAGCGTTCCATCAATATCAAAAAATAAGATTTTATTTTTCATATAATCACAACGACCTTCTTTCAATATTTTAACTGTTAAGTAAAACATCTTTACATTTATTACCTAACCTGATACAATAGATATAAGGAGTGATATGCCATGCTTAAACGTCTAAAAAAACGACTGTTAAAAAGGCTTCGTGGCTTACTCGGAAAAAAAACAATCGCTTAATGTTACTTTGCCCTTCAAATTATGAAGGGCTTTTCTTTATTTTAATTTACCTACATGATAATATAAAGGAAATGCAATTATTTTGAACGTGTTAAAGGAGAGCAAAAAATGATTTACAAAGTTTATTACCAAGAAAATGCGCTTGAAGTACCAGTTCGCGAAAATACTAAAAGCTTATACCTTGAAGCAGAGGACGTACGTGATGCCCGTGAAAAGCTTCAAAACTCTGGCTACAATATTGAGTATATTCAGTTGCTTGAAGGAAATTACTTAGAATACGAACAAGCAAGTGAACATTACAAATTGGAGAACCTCTAATTAATGAAATTTGTCAAAAATGACCAAACTGCAATTTTCGCACTCGGCGGACTGGGCGAAATCGGTAAAAATACGTATGCAGTTCAATTCCAAGATGAAATCATCTTAATAGATGCAGGTATTAAGTTTCCTGAAGATGATCTTCTTGGTATCGATTATGTAATCCCTGATTACACTTATCTTGTAAGAAATGTAGACAAGATCAAGGGGCTTTTTGTAACGCATGGTCACGAAGACCATATTGGCGGTATACCATATTTACTTCGTCAAATTAACATTCCTGTTTATGGCGGTAAATTAGCTCTCGGTTTGTTGCGTAACAAATTAGATGAACATGGTTTGCTTCGTCAAACAAAACTCATTGAGATTAAAGAAGACGACATTATTAAATTCCGTAAAACATCGGTAAGTTTCTTTAGAACCACACACAGTATTCCAGATGCATACGGCATTGTTGTCAAAACACCACCTGGAAACATCGTGCATACAGGTGATTTCAAATTTGACTTTACTCCTGTTGGAGAGCCAGCAAATATAACAAAGATGGCTGAAATCGGGAAAGATGGAGTACTTTGCTTACTATCTGACAGTACAAATGCAGAACGTCCAGAATTTACAATGTCAGAACGTAAAGTCGGCGAAAGTATCGATGAAATTTTACGTAATGTAGAATCTCGCATTATTTTCGCAACATTTGCGTCCAATATTCACAGATTAAAACAGGTCACTGATGCCGCAGCTAAACACGGCCGTAAAGTTGCTGTCTTTGGTAGAAGTATGGATAATGCGATTACGCTTGGACGAGAATTAGGGTATATTACAGCACCGAAAGAAACATTTGTCGACGCGCAAGCATTAAATCGACTGCCAGCGAACGAAGTGATGATCCTTTGTACCGGTAGTCAAGGTGAACCGATGGCAGCATTATCCCGTATTGCAAACGGTACACACCGACAAATTCAAATTCAACCAGGTGATACAGTCGTATTCTCATCTTCACCAATTCCTGGTAACACAATTAGTGTAAATAAGACGATCAATTTGTTGTACCGTGCTGGAGCTGAAGTAATTCATGGTTCGTTCAATAATATTCATACTTCTGGTCACGGTTCTCAACAAGAACAAAAGTTAATGTTACGTCTGATTAAACCAAAATTCTTCATGCCTATTCATGGTGAATATCGTATGCTGCGTATGCATGCAAGCTTGGCAGAAGATTGTGATGTTGATCCTGACAATATTTTCATCATGGAAAATGGTGAGGTTCTTGCTTTAAGTTCTGATGAAGCACATGTCGCTGGTCGCATCCCTTCCGGTTCTGTCTATATTGATGGTAACGGTATAGGTGATATCGGTAACATTGTGTTGAGAGACCGTCGAATCCTTTCAGAAGAAGGTCTTGTTATTGTTGTCGTGAGTGTGGACATGGAACAACAAAAAATGGTTGCTGGTCCAGATATCATCTCACGTGGATTCGTTTATATGAGAGAATCAGGCATGATGATCAACGAAGCACAACAAATCTTAAATAAACATCTGCAACAAACATTGCAAGAAAAATCACCTCAGTGGTCTGAGTTGAAAAACGAAATTACAGATGTATTAGGACCTTACTTATTTGAAAAAACCAAACGTCGTCCAATGATTTTACCAGTCATCATGGAAGTCTAATAAAGTTAAACTTCATAGTGGGTGTTTACCCATTCGTGCAAGATAAAAACAGAGCACAGAATGCTGTTATACTAGCATCTATGCTCTGTTTTTTTAGTATGTTTTTGAGTGAAAAAGTTGATCGAATGCAATGCTTGTCTTTATCTACGCTCTTCAAGCCTTATCAAATATTATTCTGTTCAGTATCAATTTAGCATTTTTTTCTCAAAGCGATTAATATCCACATCTGCACCGATAACAATCAGCACATCACCTTCATGAATCACTTCATCAGCTTGAGGCGAAACGATAATGTCCCTCTCACGTTTTATAGCCACGATAGTAATACCATAACGTGCTCGAATATCTAAGCCAATAATCGTATGTCCTTCAAGTTGATCGTTTGCCTTTATCTCCATAATCGAGTGCTCATCTGAAAGCTCCAAATAATCAAGTACATTATTCGACATCATATTGTTGGCTATTCGAATGCCCATATCGCGTTCTGGATGTACCACATGATCGGCCCCTATTTTTCGGAGTACTTTTTCATGATAATCATTCTGAGCTTTTACTGTAATTTTTTGTACGCCAATTTCTTTTAACATGAGTGTGGTTAAAATGCTTGATTGGATATCATCACCGATAGCCACAATAACATGTTCAAAATTTCGAATTCCTAAAGATTTTAGAACAGACTCGTCTGTTGTGTCCGCAACAACCGCTTGAGTAGCAATCGTGGCGAATTCATCAACTCGTTCTGGATGCTTATCGATTGCCATTACTTCCGCACCTTGATGTATAAGTTCATTGACAATACTACCTCCAAATCGCCCTAAACCGATGACAACAAATTCCTTTTTCATGCGAAATACCTCCAATTTCGTAGCACACCACAAAGCCATATCCCCATCTATTTTAGCAGACAAATTCATTTTTTGCTTTCAATATACAGAAAAAAGGGATGGCTAAAATTCATGCAATCATTAAAATCTACTCCATATGTTCTTACTTTTTAAGCAGAAGGTCCTTCGTTTCTACTCTATCCATCAAAAATAGCATGATAGGATACTCCTAACCATGCTATCTCCCCTTTTAGGAAAATGAAATTAAAAACGCGCTTCATCTAGTACTCGTTTAACACGCAATTCCAGCATTTTCATACCACTACTGCCTGCTTGAAAGTGGCGAAGTGTACCGTTTTTATCGAACACATAATAGGAAGGGACATATTGGTTTTCAAAAAAATCGGTAAGTTTCCTCTTGCTGTCAACAAAAATTGGTTGCGTGATACCATGTTCTGCTGCAACCTTTTTGATTTCTCCAAGATCCAAGTCTTTTTCAGATCGTGGCATATGAACTGCAACTACGTTTAGTTTGTCTTTATATCGCTCACGGAATTTATTCACTTCTGGCATAGCTTCTTTACATGAATGACAGCTAATGGACCAGAAGTGAATTAAAGTTGGTTTTTTCCCGACTAAATCAGCTTTTGAAACTTCACCATTTAACCAAGCGGCTTCGCCTTCTAGTTCTGGCATTTCTGAACGTAATCTCATCGTATGTTCACCCCATAAATTTTAGTTCCTACGATGTTACTATATGCATTTTTTAAAAAAAGGACCTAATCTAGGTTAGGAATCCCTTGGTTTTTATACGCCAGGCATATCACAAGGATGGATAAATACTCTTTAGCTATTGTAGCCGCCTCTTTATTTTCATTGCTTCACTCATTTGCCGAATAAAGATAAAAACAATGAACCGCTTCTTTAAAAAAGAAGTAATCCATTGTTAAATTTAGAGAGATTGTACATATTAAGTTGTCCCCTTTGATTGATCTCCTATTTCATCAATCTCCCTTTAAAACTCATGCAATAGTAGAAGGGATATAAAGGCAACTATCTTATTCGATTGGTTCAACGAAAACACCCAGTGGGAAGATGAAGAAATTCCTACTGGATGAAGTTTCACTTTATTCTTCTTTACTACCTAGGCAGCGTTCACATTCATATAATGTGGATTCGACCTGTTCTACAATTTCGCACCCACATTCTACACAAACTTTTGGATATTTTTCATTTTGCTCGTTTTGCATACTATCTCCTCCTCGTCTATTATAAGTGAATGTTTGGCTATCATAATGTCATATTAAGAAATATGTTGATAACTTGGTATTGTCAAAAATTCTTCGAAATCATCTTGCAGTGTTAAATCCGTAAATATGTCTGCAGCCTCTTGATAACGTCCATTGATAAAGTTTTCTTTTCCTATTTGTTTTTCAATTTTATGTAGCTCTTGTTTCAAGATTTCTTTGAATAAAGCTACATCAATTTTTTGACCATTTTCTAATTTTCCCTCAGGATGTCTAATCCACTGCCATACCTGTGTACGAGATATTTCAGCAGTTGCTGCATCTTCCATCATATTATTGATCGGAGCGGCGCCATTCCCTCGTAACCAAGAAGCAATATATTGAACCCCTACACTGCAATTAAGACGCAAACCATCTTCAGTAATCGTCCCCTGTGGAACTTCCAATAAATCTTTAGCTGTCACTTGAACATCATCCCGCTTACGCTGAATTTGATTAGGTGTTTTCATATACTGATCAAATTCTTTCATGGCTACAGGTACTAATCCCGGATGCGCTACCCATGTTCCATCATGACCGTCAGTTACTTCACGTTTTTTATCTTCGCGAACTTTTTCAAAAGCAATCTCATTTGCTTCAGGATCACCTTTTATCGGAATTTGCGCAGCCATCCCGCCTATCGCAGGTGCATTACGTTTATGACAAGTTTGAATACATAATTGTGTATACGCTCTCATAAATGGTGAAGTCATCGTTACTTGACCTCTATCTGGTAAAATAACATTTGAATGGTTACGTAGTCGTTTGATGTAGCTGAAGATATAATCCCAGCGTCCACAATTTAAACCAGCTGAATGATCCTTTAACTCATATAAGATCTCATCCATTTCAAATGCTGCTGTGATCGTTTCGATTAATACGGTCGCTTTAATCGTTCCCTGTGGAATTCCTAAATAATCTTGTGAGTAGACGAAGATATCATTCCATAGTTTGGCTTCCAAATGGCTCTCTAGCTTTGGTAAATAGAAGTATGGTGCTGTACCACGCGCCATCAGTTCCTGTACATTGTGGAAAAAATACAACCCAAAATCGAAAAAGCTACCAGAAATCGCAACACCATTTACTTCTACGTTTCTTTCGGTTAAATGCAAACCACGTGGGCGAACTAATAAAGTGGCTGTTTTGTCATTTAAACGATACTCTTTTCCTGTTGATGCTTGTGTGAAAGAAATCGTTTTACGAATGGCATCATATAAATTGATTTGACCTTCAATCATATTTTCCCAAGTTGGCGATGTTGCATCTTCAAAATCCGCCATGAAAATTTTTGCACCGGAATTTAAGGCATTGATAATCATTTTCCGGTCAACAGGACCTGTAATCTCTACTCGTCGATCTTGCAAATCTTGGGGTAACGGAGCAATTGTCCAGTTACCTTCACGAATGGACTTGGTTTCATCCAAAAAGTTCAAAGTAGCACCATCATCTAGCTTTTTTTGACGTTCTTCTCTTTGTTTTAATAATTTTTTTCTTCTGTCATTAAACTGTAGCTGTAATGATGCGACAAATTGCAATGCATCAAGTGTTAAAACTCTCTCTGTGGATGCGTTTTGTTTTCCTTTTATTTCAATAACAGGTGTGGCTGCTTGCTGAATCCCCAAATTAATCATCCTTTCAAATTAGCTACATAGAAAAAAATGAAAGGTCATTTGCCATTATTTTTCTAATGATGAACAATTTAAACTAGAATCATTGTAAGCGATTTAAATATAGATCATTTTATATTAGAAAATTTTACAAACAACCTTATTCGATCAATCGTTTGATTAGACAAATTGTGCAGTTTCAGTAGAACCTCCCATAGCTGTTGTTGAAGATGTACCACCTGAAATAACTTGTGATACTTCATCAAAATAGCCAGTACCTACTTCACGTTGATGTTTTGTTGCTGTATAGCCATTAGCTTCACTTGCAAATTCTTCTTGTTGTAATCTTGAATAAGCTGCCATACCATGATCTTTGTATTCGTGAGCTAGTTTGAACATGCTATGGTTCAGTGCATGGAAACCTGCTAATGTAACAAATTGGAATTTATATCCTAATTTACTTAGTTCGATTTGGTACTTAGCAATTGTTTCCTCATCCAAGTTTGCTTTCCAGTTGAAAGATGGTGAACAATTATACGCTAGAGGTTTTCCTGGGAATTTTGCATGAATCGCTTCAGCAAATTTTTTCGCTTCTTCTAAATCTGGTTTAGAAGTTTCACACCAAATTAGATCTGCATATGGAGCGTAAGCTAAACCACGAGCAATCGCTTGGTCAATCCCTGCTTTTGTACGGAAGAAACCTTCTGGTGTTCTTTCACCTGTGATGAACTCAGCATCTCTAGAATCAATATCACTCGTTACCATGTCTGCTGCGTCTGCATCGGTACGTGCGATCAAGATCGTAGGAACACCTAAAACATCTGTTGCAAGACGTCCTGCGATTAAATTACGAATCGCATTTTGTGTTGGTAACAATACTTTCCCGCCTAAATGACCACATTTTTTCTCGGATGCTAATTGGTCCTCAAGGTGAACACCTGCAGCACCAGCTTCGATCATCGATTTGACCAATTCAAAAACATTTAAAGGACCTCCAAATCCTGCCTCTGCATCTGCAACGATTGGAGCAAACCAGTCAAAATCGTCTTTACGACCTTCTGCATGATCGATTTGATCTGCACGTTGAAGAGCTTGATTGATACGTTTTACGACTTGTGGTACAGAGTTCGCAGGATATAATGATTGGTCCGGATACATTTGACCTGCAAGATTCGCATCAGCTGCTACTTGCCAACCGCTTAAATAAATCGCTTTCAATCCTGCTTTTACTTGTTGTACTGCTTGATTACCTGTTAGGGCTCCCAATGCATTGATGAAATCTTCTTCGTGCAACGACTTCCAAAGGCGCTGTGCACCTTTTTCCGCTAACGTATGTTGAATTTGTACAGAACCTTGAAGTTTTACTACTTCTTCTGCTGTATAAGGACGTTCAATCCCTTTCCAACGATCTTCAGTCGCCCAACTTTTTTTCAATTGTTCGATTTTTTGTTGTCTTGTTGACATATTCATCTTCATCTCCCATTTTTCTTTGTTAAACGCTAGCTTACTATATAAAATACACCCCTACATTTTGTTGCATAACAGCTAGCGTTGTTGTAAACTAATATACAACAGACTTTGTATTTTGTTATTATTTTTGGATGAAATCTCCTTTTTTTCAGATGAATAAACGAATTTTAAAGATGAGTAGGGAGGAAGAAAAATGGCACAGGAAACAGATATTTCTGCGAAGGAGTTAGCAAATCAGTATTATAATTTATTGGCAGATTGGATACCTCAAGATGCTTCACTTGCCATAGCCGTTGGGGAAACTTACGTTTACTATATGGCGGGGGCATATGATATTCTTTTAGAAAATGGAAAAAAGATAAAAACAGGAAGTATTGCAGATCAAGTGATTCAAAAAAGAAAAAAAGTTGAAGCTGTTATAGATCAGGAAATTCTAGGTATCCCATATTACGGTATTGGGTATCCCATCGATTTCTTAGGAAAAACTGCCGCTTTAATCATTATTTTATCTCCTGATCATTCTGTCATTAAAAAAAACCCTTTTCGCTTCATAACAGGGAAACAGCAGGATGAATGGGTGCCAATCTCAATCGATAAAATTTCACATTTTGAAAGCTTAAATAAGAAGAATTGGTTTTATGCTGATGGAGAACAATACAAAGTCAATTTAACATTAAAAGAACTTTTTAAAAGATTACCTGACTATTTTTTAAGGATTCATCGTTCCTATATTATTAACATCCATGCGATCAATCGCATCACACGCGATTATTCTTCAAATCTACTTATTATGATGAAAGACGGATCAGAGTTGCCCGTCAGCAGTTCTTATCTAAATGAAGTAAAACAAATTCTTGAACTATAGCTATGAGGTGAAACTTCGCTCAGTGAGGGTTTTCTCTATCGCTCACTGGGTGTTTGTTGAAGCAATCAGGCTTTTACAGACAGTTAATTCCACACTGATCCTCTGTTTTTTTCATTCAAACCAATTTTTCGTGTATGGTCAAGAGCAATCACACAAAGAAAATGAGCAGACATTTTCGAGGACTCGAGCAAGCCGTAGCGAAAATCCATATAGATGGAGTTAAAATTAACTATTCGAATTTTCAAGAAAATTCACATAAAATCATATATATCCATTTATGGTAAATAGATAAATTTGCTAAGGTCACTACATATGTTTATTTTTTTCTGCTATTCCTAGTAGTTTTACGTGGTTCTTTCATTTTCCCCTCTTCTAATCCTTCTTCTATAACATTTTGTCGTATTCTTTATACATTTTTCACTTTCCAAATGATCCAAAATAGCGACAATGTTATATATGTTTTAAATAAAGCGAAACTTCTTTCATTGGAGCTTTCTTCCCCACTCCAGATGTTCATTGAAACCCCCACTACTTTTTACGAATGATAGATTTCCACACTGATTCCCTTACTTTTTTACTAAAATCTTTTTATGAAAACCTTACAACCTGTTAATCCCGAAATAAAATAGAAAAAATAAATTTATTTTTATGAAAAAAAGGTTGAAAAAAGCGCCTAATTTTGTATAATAAATAGCGTTTTAGTAAACTCAAAGTTTTGTTAAAGTAAACTTTTATCACTTTAAGTTGGGTAAAAGTAAACTACCATTATGTTTACATATCGGAAATATCGGAGGAGGAGTTCGTATAGATGCAAATCGGAAAAAAAATAAAACGACTTCGTCTAAAAAAAGGACTTACCCAAGAAGAACTGGGTGAAAGAACGGACTTGAGCAAAGGATACATCTCTCAATTAGAAAGAGATCTAAACTCTCCTTCTATCGAAACTCTTTTCGCCTTATTAGAGGTTCTCGGTTCAACACCAAAGGAATTTTTTGATGATGAAGTTGAGGAACAAAAAGTTGTATATACCGCAGAAGACTATACCATTTACACGGACGAAGAGAAAAAATATTGTATTGAGTGGCTTATGCCCACTTCCAATGAAAAAGAAATGGAACCAGTCATGATTACTTTCGAGGAACATGGGGAATTCAAGCAATTTGAACCATCCTTATCTGAAACTTTTATTTATGTCTTAGAAGGGCGTGTAAGACTCGTTTTAGGTAAACAAGAATTTGTGGCATCAAAAGGAAATACGATTTACTTTGATGCTTCTGATCATCATCAATTATTTAATGATTTTGCTGGCAAATCGGAAATTTTACTTGTCGCAACAGAATCATATTTATAGCTTAGGAGGTCAGTAAATGTCAGAAAACACAATTATTCGCTTTGATCATGTTTCCAAATCTTATAATGACGGAACTGTTGTATTGAAGGATATAAGCTTTGAAATGGAACGGGGGAAATTTTATACTTTACTTGGTCCATCAGGCTGCGGCAAAACAACAATCTTACGTCTTATCGCAGGTTTCATGGAACCGACCAATGGCGATATTTATTTTAACGGTAGAAAGATTAATAACGTTCCTGCGAATGAACGCCAAGTTAACACCGTATTCCAAGACTATGCACTTTTTCCGCACTTAAATGTCTTTGAGAATGTTGCATTTGGTTTACGTATTAAAAAAATAAATGAAGCAGAAATCATCAAAAGAGTAGAAGAAGCCTTAAAATTTGTCAACTTAACTGGTTACAACGAAAGAGAGATCTCTGAAATGTCTGGAGGGCAACGCCAACGTGTTGCGATTGCAAGAGCTATTGTGAACGATCCTGAAATCATCCTATTAGATGAGCCACTCTCTGCGCTAGATTTAAAGCTTCGTACAGAAATGCAATATGAACTTCGGGAATTACAACAACGTTTAGGCAAAACATTTGTATTTGTTACACATGATCAAGAGGAAGCGTTAGCAATGTCAGATGAAATCTTTGTCTTAAACGAAGGACATATTCAACAAAGCGGCTCTCCAGTTGATATTTACGATGAACCGATCAATCGTTTTGTAGCTGATTTCATCGGTGAATCGAATATTGTACCAGGGATCATGGTAAAAGACTTTGAGGTCACTTTTACTGATAAAACCTTTGAATGTGTGGACAAGGGGCTTAATCCAAATGAAAAAGTGGATATTGTGATTCGTCCAGAAGATTTAGAAATCACTAGTGTTGAGCATGGGAAACTTGTCGTTACAGTAGATACCCAGCTTTTCCGTGGTGTCCATTATGAACTTTCAACCTATGATCAGGATGGTAACGAATGGCTTGTACATTCATTGAAAAAAGCAGATGTTGGTGCAGAAATCGGCTTAGACTTTGATCCCGAAGCTATTCACGTTATGCGATTAAACGAATCGGAAGAAGATTTTGATAGACGATTAGAATCTTATGGAGAAGAAAATCATGCGTAGAAAAGGGAATTTATTTTCGCTGATCCCCTACTATATTTGGATTCTCTTATTTGTTATTGCACCAATTCTTTTAGTCGTCTATTATTCATTGCTAGATTTAAACGGTCACTTTACTTTAAATAATTATACGAACTTTTTTACAAGTGTTTATCTGAAAATGACGTTAAATTCATTTTGGTATGCGTTTCTAATCACATTATTTTCATTATTCGTATCTTATCCAGCGGCTTATCTCATTACAAAGTTAAAACATAAGCAGCTTTGGCTGATCTTAATCATTATTCCTTCGTGGATCAATCTATTATTAAAAACGTATGCATTTATCGGTATTTTCGGCAATAAGGGACCGATTAATGCTTTTGTCCATGCAATAGGTTTACCCAATCAGCAAATTTTGTTTACAGATTTCGCCTTTGTTTTTGTAGCTGTATATATCTTTATTCCCTTTATGATCTTACCGATTTTCAATGCGCTTGATAAACTAAACCCTGCATTGATCGATGCAGCACGTGATTTGGGGGCTTCTAAATTTACAACATTACGTAGAATCATTATCCCTTTGACGATGAATGGGATCAAATCTGGCGTTCAAGCCGTATTCATACCTTCCCTTTCTCTTTTTATGATTACTCGCTTGATCGCTGGTAACCGTGTCATTACACTCGGTACTGCAATTGAAGAGCAATTCTTAGTAACACAAAATTGGGGAATGGGTTCGACAATCGCTGTATTCTTGATCATCTTTATGTTTATCATCATGCTCTTTACGGGTGAAAAACGGAAGGGGGCATCACGTCATGGAAAAACTCAGTAAAAAAGCAAAGCTCTATTTAGCTTTTGTCTTTGTTGTTCTTTATGCACCGATCCTATTCTTAGTGTTTTATTCTTTCAATAGTGGCGACTCGATGACAAATTTTAAATCTTTTACATTCAGTCACTATTCCGATGTTTTTAACGATTCAAGATTGATGGTGATTTTGATCAATACAATTGTGGTCGCCTTGTTATCTGCTTTAATCTCAACCATCATCGGCACGCTTGGTTCGATTGGGATTGTTGCCATACGTAATCGTAAACTTCGAAATATGGTGTTATCATTAAATAATATTCTCATTGTCAGCCCAGATGTTATTATTGGCGCTTCATTTTTAATATTATTTACAATGGTTGGCATTAAATTAGGCTTTGCTTCTGTTTTACTTTCTCATGCAGCATTTAGTATTCCCATCGTTGTCCTAATGGTTTTGCCCAAGTTGCAAGAAATGAGTTCATCATTGATTGATGCAGCATTGGATTTAGGTGCTAGCCGCCGAGATGTATTGACACGAGTTATTTTACCATTTATCAAGCCTGGGATTTTCGCAGGTTTCTTTATGGCTCTCACTTACTCATTGGATGATTTTGCTGTAACCTTCTTTGTCACTGGTAATGGATTTAGTACTTTATCTGTTGAAATATACTCAATGGCTAGAGCTGGAGTTTCTTTGACAGTGAATGCAATCTCCGGTTTGGTGCTATTTGTCACATTAATCCTTGTATTAGGCTATTACTTTATCATCAATCATCAAACAAGAACGGGGGCTCATAAATGAAATCACTAGTGCGAGCAACCATTGGTATTCTACTTGTATGTGGTATTCTTATGTACACTGCACATGCTATGGATACAACTACAGGTAAATCCGGGAAAAATATATTAACGGTCTATAACTGGGGAGAATACATTGATCCAGCTTTACTGAAAAAGTTTGAAAAAGAAACAGGCATTCATGTCATATATGAAACATTTGATTCGAATGAAGCAATGATGACAAAAATCGAGCAAGGTGGGACAAACTACGATATTGCCGTACCGTCAGAATATGCCATCGAGCAAATGAAAGAACGTCATCTATTGAAAAAAATTGATCATTCTAAAATCCCAAATTTAAAAAATATAGATGCTGATTTTTTAAATCTTGATTTTGATAAAAAGAACGAATACTCTATCCCTTATTTTTGGGGCACGGTTGGAATTGTTTATAATACAAAACTGTTAAAGGGATATGACTTTAACAGTTGGAATGATCTGTGGGACCCCTCTTTAAAGGGAAAAATCATCTTAGTTGATAGTGCACGCGAAGTAATGGGTGTAGGTTTAAATAGTATGGGAAAATCCCTTAACTCAACAGATAGTGATGAGCTAAATGCCGCTACTCAAAAACTGATCAAAATGGCGCCCAATGTGAAGGCCGTTATAGGAGATGAAGTCACACAGCTGATGATCAACGGCGATGCTGAAGCAGCATTAACCTGGTCAGGTCAAGCCGCTGATATGATGTATGAAAACGAAGATTTAACATACAGCGTTCCTGAAGAAGGCTCAAATTTATGGTTTGATAATATGGTTATTCCCAAAACAGCCAAGAACATAGATGGTGCTCATCAGTTTATCAACTTCATGTTGGATCCTAAAGTAGCTGCTCAAAATGCCGATTATGTAGGTTACTCCACACCTAACAAAGCAGCGTTAAAATTACTCGATCCGGAAGTTGTTGATGATGAAAGGTATTACCCTTCCAAAGAAATTCGCAGTAAACTTCATGTATATAAAAATTTAGGGAAAGAAAAAATTGGTGAATACAACGAATTATTCTTGAAATTTAAAATGTCTATTCGTTAAGAACAAGCGGCATTTGCCAAAACAAATAGAATACACTGGCTTTAGTAGTACGAATCCTACCAACGTAGTTTGTACTACTATTTTTTTAGCAAATATGAAGGAGGGCACCCACTTTAAGAATCGAGCCAGACTTCTTTTGCTTTTTACTGGGTTTTTAAGTGTAAAGTTTACTGCACATAATACAGATAAACGATACGAGCAGTCCTATCTTTAACACTTCTAGCCTAAATGTAATGCGTCATAGGGTGATTTAATTGAATAGCGAACATACAAACGATATAATTTGAACTATACGAAATAGACAAGGAGAAACATAGACTATATGAAGAAAAACAATAAATTAGCACTCTTCCTATTAATCTTCAACATGTTTATCACTATGAGTGCTATTGGCTTAATTATTCCAATTATGCCAAACTTTTTGAAAGAATTTGGAGCAACAGCGAAAGTACTAGGTTATTTAATCTCTATTATTGCTTTTGCCCAATTTATCTTCTCTCCGATTGCCGGTGGCTTGTCAGATCGAATCGGAAGAAAAAAATTGATTATTTTTGGCTTGATCCTCAACGGTACTAGCCAAATTTTATTTGGATTAGCTACAGATTTGTGGGAATTGTTTATTTTACGTTTTTTAACTGGTGTAGGATCTGCTTTTATCGTTCCTCCGATTATGGCATATGCTGCTGATATTTCAACAATTGACGAACGTGGTAAAACGATGGGTATAATCGGTGCAGCCATTTCCTTTGGCTTTATGATAGGACCAGGAATTGGAGGAGTACTCTCCAATGTCAACTTACACTTTCCGTTCTTTGTAGCGGGTATTGCTGCTATTATTGCAGGGATTTTGTCATTGCTCTTTTTGCCAAAAACAGTACCAACTTCCAAGGAAGCGCCAACTGATAACAATATTATTAAACAAATGATTCGTTCAGTTCGGACACCCTATTTTGTATTATTAATTGCTGTCTTCGTATTCTCATTTGGAATTGCAAATTTCCAAGCAACATTATCCATGTTTTTAACAAATAAATTCGACTATACACCAAATGATATTGCTATCGTGATGACAGTTGGCGGCTTTATCGGAGTCATTGTGCAAGGTTTGCTACTCAACCGCTTGTTTGAACGTTTTGGTGAGATGAATATTATTCTATACAGCCTAATTGCTGCTGCCTTCTCGATGCTAGGAATGATCTTCGTCAATCGGTTCTTTTTAATCCTACTTGTGGCAACTCTATTCCAAACAGCTACAACCTTAATTCGTCCAGCTGTAAATACACTTATTTCAAAAGTAGCAGGTCAGGAGCAGGGATACGCTGCAGGGATGAACAATGCTTATATGAGCCTTGGAAACATGATCGGACCAGCAATTGCTGGAACATTATTGGACTGGCATATAAATATTCCATTTATCCTTGGTACAGTCATCTTAATCGTTTGTTATTTCATCACCTTTATCTGGAACAAAAAATCATTCTCAGCTCACTAATGATAGAAAATAATAAGCGGCATTCTCAAAGAAAGAGAAATGCCGCTTATTAAGTTAATTAGGAAAAAAAGCCGAGATCAATAGGAAGCGAAAAACTCCATGTCTCCACTTCATGGATTGTCGACCACGCTAGCCCCTATTTTCTCTTATTCTTTAATAACACATCGACATCTAATTGATGACTGTCGTCCTTTTTCCTTCCATTGTTATGTTTGCTTTTGCTCAGCAATCCTCGAATTTTCTGCCATCCAAATCTTCTCAATGTAATATCTATAAACAATAGGATCATCGCTATGAAGATCAACCAAATCATCATTCCTTGTTGCTCGAAGCTATTATTGGGAAGCTTTCGGAAAGCCTCACTCGAATTTTTCAAAACTTTTCCGCCAGTAGCGTTAGCAATGTTCTGAAGTAACTCTGTATTTGGCTGTTGCAGCTGGTATTCCTTACTGTAAGGAATCGTTACACCTGCTTTGTACATACCATTTTCAGCATTGGTAATACTGAAATAAACAAGCCCTGGTTGATGGTCGATATAGACTTTGCTTTTTCCAGGGGCTACTGTTTCTTCTGTTATTTCTACTTTTTTTCCTTCATCATCTACTACTGAAATATCCATAAATGCCGATTTATGTGCTGCATCTGTTACTAAGTAGGAACCGTCCGATTGCTGGGTAATCGAATAAGGCACCTCGTCATATGAAGGAAGAAGTTCAGAAACCGCTGTATGCCAAAATGTTGACCATTCACCCCAGCGAGCCCAATCACCCGCCCATTTTCCAGATGTATCAGATGTATAGGCAATTGATTTTCCAAGTCCATAGTTCCATTCTGCAAGTACCGGATCGTCTTTTTTACTTTTTGCAACCACCTTTGCTGTTTGTTTGGCTGTAGTCGCAATGTAAGCATTCATTTGTGGTACCCCTTTAGCAAATAACGAATCCCACGGAGCCCCAGATGTAATTACTGGATAAAATGGATGGTCCTCAATATAGGTTCTTGTCATCATTGATGTTTCACGTGATAAAATAGAAGGGATCGTTTCTTCATCTGAAACATCATAAAAACGCCCCGTTCCAAAATGTGCAAGGTCTTTCAATAAAAGATGATCTGCATCATGACCAATCGCAACCGTCGATAATGTAATATTGGATTGTTTTCCTTCTTCAATAAGCTGTTCATATGAACGATTTGTCGCAGATTGACCATCTGTCAATAAAATAATGTGCTTTCTTTGAAGCTTTAATGGCTTTAATTGGTTATAAGCCATTTGAAGTGATTGAAAGATCTCTGTTCCACCCTCAGGACTAATAGATAAAATATCTTTCATCGCTTGCTTTTTATTTTTCAAGGGAGCTGTATCGATAATATTCCATGGACTACTATCAAAGGCGATAAAGCCAAATGTATCATCTTTTCGAAGTAACTCTACTGAACGCACTGCCGCTTCCTTTGCCAATTCTATTTTGTTGCCTGCCATACTACCTGAACGATCCATTACGATCACTAGCCCTAAAGAGGGGAGCTGTTCTTTACTCTTTACCTCCATCTCAACAGGCAAAACCTGTTCAATAGGTGTTTGAAAATATCCTCCTAAACCATAACTGTTATCTCCGCCCGTCATCATAAAGCCAACACCAAAATTCTTAACCGCCTGTTCAATCATCCTCATTTTTGCTTCCCCTACTTCATGACCGGGGACATTATCAAAAATGATCGCATCATACTGCAAATACGATGTTTGGGAAGATGGCAATTCAGAAGCTGCAACAGTTTTCACTGTAAGCTCTTTTTTCCCGATTAGTTTAGATAAAGAGGTTGATCGATCATTTGCATGAACAAGTAAAACACGGGGTGTCCCTTCTACAGTTGTAACACTCGTCCATTTATTATTTTCTAAAAATGCATCATCGGCTACCTTGAGTGTAGCTTCATATTTTAATAATCCTTCCTTATTGCTGATATGTTTAAAAGTGATTGTATTCTTTCCTGCATCTAAAGAAACATTTTTCTCCGCAATTGTTTGATCATTTAAAGAGATGAATAGTTTTCCCTTTGTTTCCTCAGAAGCCTCAATCTGCACTTGTAATTGTTGTTCTTCACCCTTATAAGCAATATTCGGTGTTTGAAAATCTGCAATGGCTGCATCCTTCAATTGATCATTGGTCAGTTGAACAGTGTCGATTTGGATACCATTATTCTTAAAATAATTTAGTTGATTCTCTACATTGCCTGAGGTTTCTAAACCATCAGAAAGCAGCACAACACGCGTTGCCTTATTTTTTTGTAGCATATTCGTCGTCAATTGCAATGCACTTGCCATATTAGTTTCACTAGGGTCCGATACATCTTGCCATTTAGGGATTTGTATGGTTTCGTTTGTTACTCCTACATCTGTTTGTATCCCCTTTGCAAAACTATAAACGCCGACACTTTGAGAATCTTTTTTTGCCTTTAAACCTTCTTCGATCCAAGATGCCACTTCCGACTCTGTTCCTTCCAATGAGGCGGAGCGGTCCACTAGGAAAACAATTTGTTGTTCTTGAATAGGTAGCGAAATATAAGGTCTTGTAATGGCCAATAGTAAACAAAAAATCGCTAATAATCGTAAGGAGAAGATTACCCAATGCTCACGTTTTTGTAAGGTTTTCTTTTTTAAAAACCAAATCATATACACAGCAATAGGAATGGCTAATAGTAGCCAAAGAGGTTGATCAATTCGTAAATCCATATCGACGCTGCACCTCCCATTCTGCTATCAGTAAGCCAAGTATCATGATGATGAGAATCGTACTAAAAACCGAATCATCTTTCGCTATTGTATCTTTTTTTGAAACTTCTCCATATTGGAAGGTAGTTCCTTCAGACAATGTTTTTTCTTGCTGCTCAAGCGCTACGATGAAATAGAATGCATCATCACCATCAGATTTAGCATAATATAGTCCTGGCTTCGCTGGAGCTACAAAACTACCGTTATCCGTTAACGTAGTGATGTATTCGTTGTCTGCTGAGTAAATATCGTAGTTTTTTGGGCCGTTTGGCAATGAAATAACTCTTTTTTCTCCAGGTTTAAATGTACCAAGCTGACTTTCCGTTGCTGTTAGCTTCTCCTTTACGTTCCATAAAAAAAGTGGAAATGAGGGATGTAGGGCCCAGTCCGTCATTTGCAAATCTGTTAAAACGACGATATGCCCATTTTTTGTTTGCTGGATCAATGGTTTGTCATCTATTGTTGCTAACGTTTTAGCATTTTGTACTTCAGGATAAATTTTTTCTACATAGATATCATCAATGGGTGCATATGAAAAAAGGTTTTGATCAATTGCTTTTATATTTCCTTGAACCGAAAAAGCTTTTTGATCATCTCGCCCAATAAGTAATACCGGATTTTGCGTTTGCTTTAAAAACTGTGTTTGATTTGTTACCAGTAAATTACGTCCTTGAATCGTTCTCAATTGTTTAGAAGTAATCGTGCTTGCCGCTGGATCAATGGATTGAAATGCTTTGAAAATTAGCTGATGCAGTGACTGATCCACATAGATCCGTGACTGGTCAGTTGCAAGTAGTGCACTCATTGACTGGTCTGCTGTATATTCATCATTGACAGTCAACTTTGCTGTTAATGCCGTGGTCATCTCTAAATCATTTAGTACCGTTTTTGTTACTTGACCTGCTTTCAGACTGACATTCTTTTCTGCCATCAACTTATTGTTTGCATCATATACTTTGAGTGCAGCTTGCTGATTTTTTTTCGTTTGATTTTCGATTTGAGCGATCGCTTGGACACCTTTTCCTGACTGAATGGCTCCAAATCGTTGAAGTGAAATATTTTGATACTTGTGGTCTGTTCCTCGCACAATCCATTTCACATTTTTAGTACGTGTCGGTAATTGTTTACGATCCATGACATCTGTAAAAATATAGACAGCTGTTGATTTTTTTCCAATAATACTTTGTAGAAAATCCATTGTATTCGACCAGTTTTCATGACCATATGTAACCTGCAATTCATCAATAGCTTTCTGGATAGTTGCTATTTTTTGCTCATCACGCAATAAAATTTTAGGCTCTGCATCGACTGTAATGATGGTTACAGATTTGCCACCGAGTTGTTTGGACAACGTATGCATTTCTTGCTTGTACTTTTCAAAGACAGATTGTTTCCCATCATCCACAAGCATCGATGCAGATGTATCTACTACCCAAATAATTTGTTCACCAGCTATAGCTTTCGATTTTATATAAGGTTGAAGTAATGTCAATATCATGAAAAGGAATAACAGCATTTGTAGATAAAATAATGTATTACGTTGTAAATGTTGTAAATATGGAGATACTTTCGTTTCTTTCATCACTTCTCTCCAAAAAAGGGTTGAAGAAACTTCCTGCACACTATATTTTTTACGAAAGAAATAATAGATGATGACAATCAGTGGAAAAACGATCGTCCATAGAAATGCCAAGTTCGAAATACCCATTTACATCACCTCACCGTATCCAATAGGCTTTCGTCAACTGCTGAAATAAAATATGTTGTATCCCATCATTCACTTTTATGGATAAAAAAGCAATGCCATATTGATGGCACAATGCCTCTAATTGCTTTTGATGTGCCATGCGCATTTGTTGATAGGAAGTAAGAACAGCTTGTGACATCGAAACATTTAATGGCTCTTTTGTTTCCATATCTACTAATTGCACATCTCCTGTATAAGATGGAGCCATTTCTTCAGCGCTTTGTAGCTGTAAAAAGCGTACATCTCCCGCTAATTTGGGTAGTTGTTTAAAAAATATTTGCCATTCTTCTAGATGCTCCAAGCCATCAGAGATAATGATCAGAACGGTCAAATCTTTTGGTATGACTGTCAATGCGTTACGAGCAAAATTCCCCTTTGTATCCGGTTTTTCAAGTTTTGCTACTGCCTGTTCAAAGGCTTTTTGAAACCTTGCTCCTTTTTTTCTAAATGGCGGTAAAGTTGTATTGTTAACATAGCTAAAAGATAAATGATCGTCTTTGTTCAGCACCATACTTCCCAAAGCCACAGTTAATTGTTTGGCTACTTTCCATTTTTCTTCTTGTGCCATTGATTTTGTCGTATCCAATAAAATATGAACACGCATTTCCTGCTCATCTAAAAATCGTTTGATAAAATATTTTTCAGTTCTTGCTAATACATTCCAGTCCAACTGACGCACATCATCTCCAGGATGATATTCTCTGAAATCGGAAAATTCTAAGGATGAGCCCAAATATTTTGAACGATGTGACCCTTTATGTTGGCCACGAATTCTAGATTTGCTCTGTAAGCTGTAACGGCGAATTCTGCTGCTCCATTCTGGGGATAATACAGTTTTCTCCTTATTCATATCAGTTTTCCTTGCTGTATGGATTCGATTAGTTGGTCGATGACTTCATCAGTTTGAAGTCCTGTAGCCTCGCCTTCATAATTTAGCAATATGCGATGGCGTAGGGCAGGTTTTGCCACCGTTTTAATATCCGCAATTGAAACATGGAAACGTCCATGCACTAAAGCTCTTGATTTAGCTAGCTTTA
This sequence comes from Rummeliibacillus sp. SL167, assembly GCF_007896505.1. Lineage (NCBI taxonomy): Bacteria > Bacillati > Bacillota > Bacilli > Caryophanales > Caryophanaceae > Rummeliibacillus > Rummeliibacillus sp. SL167. The sequence continues at coordinate 1,942,300 of NZ_VCBM01000001.1, forward strand.
TCATACTTTGTAATCCCCGCGGACCACTTCCATATTCGACATATTGGCGAACCATCTCGGGTGCAGTTGATTGATCTGCATGCGTCGCAACGACTAAGTCAACTGCATATTCCAGCATATCCTCCGCAATAATAACTTCCTTCACCATTTGTTGTATATCGACTAATTGTTCAGCTGATAATTTCTTTTCAAGTTCAACATGATTTGCACCAGTCGTCCTTTTCATAATTTCCATTAATTCATTTTTCGTTGGACTTGGAACGTGAATTTTACATAAGAAACGGTCCATTTGAGCTTCTGGAAGTGGATATGTCCCTTCCATTTCAATAGGGTTTTGAGTGGCTAAAACAAAAAACGGTTTTGCCATTTGCTTCGTATCGCCTAGAACCGTCACCGTTTTTTCCCCCATCGCTTCAAGCAATGCACTTTGCGTTTTAGGCGTTGCACGATTGATCTCATCGGCTAATACCATTTGGCTAAAAATGGGGCCTTCTTGAAATTTAAAATGCAATGTTCCATCAGGCATTCTTTCTATCACACTTGTACCTGTAATATCTGTCGGCATTAAATCCGGTGTGAATTGTATCCGCGTAAAGGATAAATCTAAAACCTTTGAAATGGTGCGAACAAGCATGGTTTTCCCTAGTCCAGGAAGGCCTTCTAATAGCGCATGACCATCCGCCAATATGGCATATAGTACGAAATCAATTGTCTCCTCTTGCCCAACAATATAACGACCGATTTCTTGTCTTACCTGCTCCAGTTGTTCACTTATTTGTTCGTATTGCTCAGCAGTGTGTGCCATCGTCATTCCTCCTACTATTTCTCCACCGATGAAAAATATTTTTGTACGATTTGATGTAGCTCTCCCGGAAGTTGCAATCGCTCTGTTGTTTGCATATAAGAATCCTTATAATTGCCGATCACTTCTTTGTATGAACGAACGGATCCCTTGGTAACTTTTCCATTATCGCTTTGTTGAATAGATTGGGGATCACCATCACTTAACTTGCCCCTATCAGTCGTTGTTTTTCCTTTTTCACCAATACGATTAGGAATCGCTACTAAATCTCGATTGCCATTCCCCAAACCTGCACCAGACCCAAGACCTTTTTTAGTACCATTTCCTAAGTTGCTAGAATTTCCTGAACCATTGCTCCCCCCATTGCCATCACCATTTCCATTACTATTATTATTTCCATTACCGTTTTGATTGCCACTACCGTTGCCATTATTTTGATTGTTGCCTTGTTTTTGACCATTAGCCGAACTTTGCTTATTTGATTGTGAAGATGAGGATGAATGATATTGGGTAGCGTTTTGATTATTGTTTGTTGTACTATTTATATTCGTTTGTGAAGTTTGATTGCTCTTTTCCGTTGCTGTTGGATCAGATTGCATTGACTGATTAAGAGCAAGCTGTAAATTCGGACTGATCGATGTTCCAGATTGATTCAACGCTTTTTGAGTTTGTACAGCTTCTTTTGAAAGCGATGCTACTGTTTTGGTTAAATCTTGTAACTGCTGCTGCTCCTCTTTCGATAAACCTTTTTCAGCTGATGCTTCCTTATCCTCCAGTTTTTGTTTTTGAATTGTTAATTCTTTTTGCTTTTTGACAAGTGCTTGTAATGCTTCTTCCGTTGTTTTTGATTTTTTTAATTCCTTTCGAAGCTCTTCCATCGATTTTTTCGTTTCTGTTGTTTCCGCTCTCTTCTCCATATCCTTGACTGTCTTTTTCATGTCTGCTGTTATACGTTTTTCTTCTTTTACAGTATTGGCATATTGCTGTGAAGAAGAGGGGAACAATGACAGTAACGATATTCCTAAAATCAGGGCTATGCTCGCTGTGATCGACTTTGTATGCCATAAATTCTGTTTACGTTTGTTATATTCAACGACTGCATCTGCCGCTATTTTCTCCGTTTGGATGATGAGTTGCTGCGCTAAAGGTGAATTCAAATCCTCCATTGAATAAACGGTACGCAGTAAATTATCAGGAAAATAATTATCCAAAGCATTTAAGGTCTGTTTTTTGTTTGGACGTTTCCACCATAAATAGAAAGCTGCCATACAAAATGTTATAGCAGCTATTCCGATTGTCATTTCTTGATAAAAAGGAAGAACAAAAAAACGAGAAACAAACATGATGATGAAAGCCAATAACAATATGTAAGTAATCATGCGTTGACTATTCTTCAAAAAATATTCAACCATCATACTGTATCGAGCTTTTTGGACTGCTCTTGCTATTTGACTACGTTTGCTCATTTGTTGCCCTCCTCTATTTTTTCTTTCTCATATTGACACGTAGCTTTTTCACGGAAATCAATAAACAAATGATCGTGATCGCCATATAAAAAATGAGATATCCAGCCCAAACCGGAAAATGTATTTTTGTTATTTCAAACAGTGAGTCTGACATTTCTGGTGTGATTAATGTTAACATCAAAGCGATTGGATTAATCATTGCCCAAAAATGCGAAAAAGGCGCAGGATCATGATTTGGCAATGAAGAATTTTCCATCGTGCTAATACCAATGACAAAGAAAAATGCCGTAATCCCTGTTAAAAATAACATGGCTCCGTACGTCGAAATCATCGAAAGGATTGTTTTTCGAATTAACGTTGAAAACATCACACCAATACTTGCAATGGCTAGCATTGTTACGATCAAAAAAGCAAATATAATGAGTAGCTGTCCAGGTGAAATACCACCAAATAGGAAAACGAGACTATAAAGTGGTAACCCTGCAATAAGTAATAACAGTAAAAAAATGATGGAAGAACTCATTTTCCCAAAAATGATTTGAAACGAACTTTGAGAAGAAGTAAGCAAAATATTCAAAGTCTGTTTTTCACGTTCCGTACTAATGGCGCCTGCAGTCAACCCTGGTGTGATAAATAAAATCAATGCCAATTGTACATAGGTCAACATGCCAAACAAAAGCACACTTTGTTCTGGATTAATAAAACCATTCCCTGTAAAATTCGTGGAAATAAAGATAAAACCAAAAACAAACACACTCAATACTAGTAAATAAAATAGGATCCCTGCAAAACTTTTGAATGAACGGAAACGAAGCTTCAATTCCTTTATTAAAACGGGATTTTTAAATGTTGATTTCATATTTTCTCTACCTCCTCCGTTATTGCCATGAAGACATCTTCTAAATCCTTCTCATCTTCTGCAAAGGAAAGTATCGGTAGATCCATTTCGACCATTTTCCTCAATAGTTTCATTTGTTCCTCATCCGAACCATTGAATCTGAATTTTATTTTTTGATCGATTACTTCAATAGAGGAGACAAATGGATTTTCCTCAAAAGATTGTTTTGCTAAATTCATATCATAACCCGCTTGATATTTGACCGAGATAAACTTCTCGCCCATTATCTGTGCTTGGATTTCAGCTACTGAGCCATGTGCTATTAGCTTTCCACTATCAATAACACCTATTTCGTCACACATTTCTGCAAGCTCTGGAAGAATATGCGATGAAATCAAAATAGTTTTGCCCATCTCTTTTAACTGTTTTAAAATGTCGCGCATTTCTACTCGGGCTCTTGGATCAAGACCCGATGCAGGTTCATCTAATATTAACACCTTCGGATCATGGATCAATGTTCGAGCAAGGCAAAGCCGTTGCTTCATCCCTCTAGACAACACATCGACATATTCATAGCGTTTATGTGACAAGTTCACCAGTTCTAATAATTGAGGAATCAATTTCTCCCTTTGTTCTGCAGGTATCCCATAGCTAGATCCAAAGAAATCTAAATATTCCTCAGCCTTCAATTGATCATAAACTCCAAAAAAGTCAGGCATATATCCAATCAGCTTACGAACTTCTTCAGGGTTTTGTGTTACGCTGATACCATTTATATATGCTTCGCCATCTGTTGGCTGCAATAATGTTGAAAGGATTGAAAACGTCGTTGATTTACCAGCACCATTCGCACCAACAAAGCCAAAAACGATCCCCTCTTTTATGGTAAGATCCAGACCGTGTAATGCATAAAAGGAGCCATACTTTTTTGTTAACCCTTTGATTTCGATCATGGTTTAACCTCCCCTTTTAATTGTAAGGAAGGAATTGTCGTACTTGCATCATCAGACATTTTCCTTTCTAGTTTAAATTTCACTTGACCATCATTCGAAATATAATCTTTAATATTTTTCGTTAATGTAAATCGTCCATCATTGATCTCCTCATAACTTGATGTTTTTACATTAAAAATTTGAAGCAAAAGATTTTTTGTATCCGTGTTAGCTAATTGTAATTCTGTCCATGCGATTTTTTTGTTTTGCAGCATGTCTGGTATCGTCCATACAAAATCATAGGTTCCCTCTTCGATATGCCAGATTGAACTGTTTTCCAAATCCCTCTCTGCATAGCCTGAATTCGAAGTAGAATAAATATCGGCGCTCATCGAATTCGCAGGCAATACGAACTCGCCCGATAAATTGGTTTTTGGACTAAAGCTTTGAACGACCAAGTTGATAGAGGACATATCAGCTCTACTATTTTTCAAAGAAATGGGTGTAATAGGTTCATCTACCCAACCGACAAGTGCAGGCTGCTCCTTATTTGCGATTAAATCATAAGCAGAATACTTTAGCATTTGCTGACGACTTTTTATAATATCATCCTTATTCTTCACTTGACTTGAATAATTTGTGGTAACTGGCATAGCAGGTAGTAATAGGGCACCATTTATTGTTTGAGTTACTTTTAGTGTTTGTTCTGGCTTTATCGTCCCCAGTTTTAGCCATTGACTACCATACCAAATAGATACATCCTTTACTGTATAAGGCAAATTATTTGTGATATTCCCTTTTAATACGCTGTCCTCTACCTCTAAATCTATGTTAAAGCTACCTATATTTTGCATTTGCGACTGACCAGCTATAGTGGAGACAGACCAATATCGATTATTACGTATGGTAACCCTTTTTTCGTTTTGGAATTGTTCTAATATTCCTTGTTTATGAATAACTCCTCCTGTATCGAAATTACGTAACAAAGTCGCCGTACTATTCGGTGAGAGGGCAAATGTAAAATCTCCACTTCGATTGGTTAATAATGAATTTATAAAATAGCCATTCAGACTATCATCTTCATCTATTTCATATACAGCAGATTGTTGAATTTGCGGCTTTGATAGGCGATCCTTTGCGCCATAAGCAAATACTAAAATAGATATAAAAAGTGAAAGTGCTGGAATAATCCACCAAGCATACTCCCTCTTGTCTTTCTTTTTTAAAATAAAATACAAAAGTGGTCCTACAATGACAATATAAATAATAATGATGATGATTAATAATAATGTTGATACTTGGAACGTAGGAAACAATTCATTCGCATATGTATCACCTTCGATAAAATTCGTATACTGAGGATCTGTCTTCATATTACTAATGGCATTAATAGGAATAACCTTTTGTAATAATGGCTCATAGTCCTTTTCCATTGAAAGTGGTTCATCGCCTAAAGAAAAGGTTGTCTGAATAATTTGTCCATCCCCCAGAGTACGTTTTGCAGCTAAAATTTGATGGTCAACTTCTAACACTGTTTTTGCTTCTTTATCTGCTTTTTGAGCCGCATAAGTCGTAACATCATTAGAAAGTTTGACACCTTTTATCGATTTTTGGATATCCTTGGATGAAATCATCCTTGTTTGATCATTTAACGATAACGGTAAATCATTTTTAAATATTCCAATCTCCCCATCTAAATTATCAGAAGCTCCAATAACGATTGTTCCACCTAACTTCACCCATTCGAGTAAAGATTGTTGTTCTTCTTCCTTTAAAGATGCAATCGAATACTCGTCCACAACTACAATATCAGCGACCGACCAAGCACTCGCAGTTGTAGGGATCAAGTCTTGTTTTATTTGACCAAGATGAATGATTTCTGTAGAATTGTTTGTTGCCAATTTAGAAAGGACAGATAAACGATCGATGCTATTCGTAAACGTCAACACGAATGTACTTTCTCTTTCATACATTTGTGGTTTAATGACATCATCGCCGGTAAAACTAATTTCCTTGCCTGTTTTCCAATTTTCATCGTAAATATGAATCATTTTGTTTGAAGATATACCGTTCGAATACTGAGTTGAAAAATAATCTAGCATGATTTTAATCGTTTTTGTTTCATTAGCTCCTATTTCTAATGGTGTAACGATTCCCATGCCGCCAGAATATCCTTGTTGACTATCAATGACAATATCACCTGAAAACGCATCTCCCTTATTTGTAACAGTCAACAAAACTGGTAGTCCTTTTGTATCTTTTCCCTTATTATCAAAACCTGCGCTTACCCTAACATCTAAATTTGATTTTGCAGACACATTAAATGAGAAGGCTGGGAATATAGCTAAAAATAAAATTATACATGTAAAAAATACTGCTATCCTCTTTTTCAATTAAATACCTCCTTTTCTTCTCTATAATACAATTACGAATTTCGAACGAGGAAGGTTCCATATTTATAAAAAACACTAAAATATTACATGATTCTACAAAATGAGGGGGGACTATTTTTAAAAGTAAACTATCACGAACGATTGCTCACTTATACATAAAAAAGGTTTTTGTACAGAAAACCTGTGCCTCGGTCGATACATGCACCATCATCGTCTATGAAAAAAGAGTACAATTCAGTTTGATGATACTGAATGATACTCTTTTGCTTTTCAATGATGGATTTCATTCAAGGCAGATGCTTTTATATCTTGATGTAGGTCCCTACTGGGTGTTACTTGTGCCTTGATATGGAACTACTACCCTAAAATATGGGGTATAGTGATACTTCACACTAAAGGGGTTCCTTATCCCCCACTGAGTGTTAGTTAAACCAATCGGACTTTTACAGGCAGTTGTTCCTACATATTTTCCCTGTTTTCTCCTTAAGTCTCAATGAGGGAACTCTACTGCCTGTTAAAGCGGGGCAAACCATAGTGACGTAAAAATTGTTCAACAAATCGAACATTTACCTCAATTAGATCTTCATCTGGTTGAATAGAGGCATGGTGTAAACCAAACTCTGTATTGGCGCCTCCCCAGAACATCGCACCCGGAATATCTTTTAAGAAGAATCCGAAGTCTTCACCAGTCATTGCAGGAGGGCATTCATAAGCAACTACTCCTGCAGTTTCTTCAGCACATGCTAATAATGCCTTCGCACATTGCTCTTGATTATACACTTGATAATAGGATGAACCATAATCGATTTCCACTTTACATTCAAAAGCAATCTCCGTTGCTTTGCACAATGCTTCGATACGTTTTTTAATGAGCGACATAGATTCTGCGGACATTGTACGGATCGTACCCTCTAAACGTGCATTTTCTGCAATAACATTTTGAACATAGCCTGAGGTCATCTTTCCGATTGTAATTACACCACTATCTAACGGATTCAAATTACGACTAATAATCGTTTGCAGCTGAATCATTAAATTGGCAGCTGCTACTGACATATCCTTTGTAAGATGCGGATATGCAGCATGTCCACCTACTCCATGAAGATCGATAAACAATTCAGATGTATTGGCAAATAACATACCCGGTCTTGTAGCTACCGTTCCAACCGGATACTCTGGTGCTATGTGCATCGCAAAAATATAGTTGGGTACTAAATCAGGACGTTCTTCTTGCATCCATTCAAGCATAGGTTTTGCACCACCAGGACCTTCTTCAGCAGGTTGAAAATAAACGATAATCGTATTTTCAGGCTGTTGTTGAGAAAAAGCTGCCACTAGCCCAAGCGCAATGGTCATATGGAAATCATGTCCGCATGCATGCATAAATCCTGGGTGTTCTGATGCATATGGCAAACCCGTTTTCTCCGTAATCGGCAATGCATCAATATCCGTACGCCAACCAACCTTCAATTGAGGATTTTTCCCTGCGATTGTAACAATAATACCCGTTTTCCACGTATCAATTTTAAAATAAGGCTTCCATAATTGTTCAATGATAGTAAGCAAATATTGATGTGTCTTTTTTTCCTGAAAACCTATTTCAGGAATTTTATGTAAATCCCTTCTAATTTCCAATAAGGACTTCATCGTTTCAACACCTCTTATAATTGACGAAGATCTTGCATAATTTCTGTTTTAGATTTTGTTTTTTCATCGATTTCTTTAATGACTTTTGCTGGTGCACCGACTACGACAGTATATGGAGGTACATCTTTTGTAACAATGGCACCCGCTGCCACAACAGCCCCTTCACCAATTCGACAGCCCTCTAAAACGACCGCATTTGCCCCAATCATCACATTATCTTCAATAACGACTGGATCTGCGCTTGGTGGCTCAATAACACCTGCAAGAACGGCACCTGCACCAATGTGACAATCTTTCCCCACTGTTGCACGGCCACCTAATACAGCGTTCATATCGATCATTGAGCGATCCCCAATCTCAGCACCAATATTAATAACGCTTCCCATCATAATAACCGCATTATTTCCAATTGTTACTTGGTCACGAATAATGGCACCTGGTTCGATACGTGCGTTCACTTCTTTTAAATCTAAAGTTGGAACTGCTGAATTACGGCGATCATTCTCAACCACATAATCCTTGATAACATCTTTATGTGCTTCTAATGTTTGTTGAATTTCTGCCCATTCACCAAATACAACAACAGAATTGCCTTCTCCAAAAACTTGGCTGTTTTCTCCAAATGCTAATGATGAGACATTTTCACCTTTCACATATACTTTTACTGGTGTTGCTTTCTTAGCATTTGCTAGATATGAAATGATTTCTTGTGCGTTTAATTTTTGCATTCGACAATTCCCCCTATAATCTTGAAAATATGCCCTTATTGTACACGAAAAACAGGAATATTTCATTTGTTTTTTGAATAATCATACAAACACTCTGCATGTTTTTTCACTAGTTTCACAAAAGCAGCCACTTGTCTAAGCTCAAATGATGACTCATAGCCGATCAACCATGTATCACGAGTCAGTTCAAATTTTTCTTCGTTATTCGTCAGTTGAATTTTATTCACTTCTTCTTGACCACTTAACGTAATCGATGGCAAAATAGCATAACCAATTCCATTCAATGCCATTTGTTTACAAGTTTCAATTTGATCAACCGTAATTTGATGGCGAGGATTAGATGGAAAATGGCGTTGCCACCATTGTTGAATCTCTTGATAATAATTTGAATCACTTTTGAATTGGATAAAAGGTCTATCTGTTTTATAAACATCATCTAAACAAGTGATTTCTGTATCTACTAAATATAATGTATCCCTAAAAAGATGTTGTTTTGATCCTTTCCAATCCGTGTGACCACGTACAATCCCAACATGTGCTTCACCCTCATAAAGTGATTTAACAATTTCTGAACTCCACCCTGTAATCAGTGATATTTTAGCGTCTGGATATTGTGTCACAAAATCTTTTAACACTTTTGGCAACCAAGTGTGTCCAACAATAGATGCACAAGCAATTTTCAATGTACCATGCACCTTGGAATTTAAGGATTGAATAGTCTCATATATTTCTTCTTTTTTGACGATCATTTCTTTAGCAAATTGAATGACAAGTTCACCCGCAGGGGTAGGTGCCAATCCCTTTTGTGAACGTATAAAAAGCTGAGCACTCCAATCCTTTTCAATTGATTGTAAACGCTGGGATAATGCAGGCTGAGACAAAAATAATCGTTCCGCCGCCTTGCGCATATTTCCTTCTTCAGAAAGCACTTTGATGATTTGAGCCTCTGTTGTTGTCATCCAAAGGACCTCCCCTTATAAAATTCAGTCATATACTTATCTTTATACAGAATAGAGGAATTATCAATTCTAACGTTCTCATTAAGTAAAATACTATAGCCAAATATCCTTAAATCATATTTTATATCCTTGAATAAACATTTTAGAAAAAATAGGAGTGTACTTTCAAAGAAGCGTCGTTTCTATTTTTTTAAACATTTACCAAATCAAAAAATCTGCTCAATTCTATACATAAGAGTGAGCAGATTTTCACCAAATAATGGAATCATTTTTGGAACTATAGAGGCTTTTTCACCAAACCCTCTCAATCTCCAATATTAATAACTAATTTGATAGATATATTTTTTTAATTGTTTTAAAATAACACGTCTCGTCATAATCCCTACAAATTTTTCTTCATTATCTAAAACACATAAGAAAGCATGGTTAATAACTAAGTCTAACGCTTTTTGAAATTTGTCATGAATATTAAGTGTTGCTACTTTCTTGTCCATAATATCATCTACTTTTATATCGTTTAATTTTTCAAATTCAATATGATCTAATCCTAATATAGATTCTGTAATCATACGCATACTAAGTAAACCGTGAAGACAATATTGTGTATCCAACACTGGTATAGAAGAATAGCCGGTTTTCGTAAGTACAAGTAAAGCATGTTCTGCATTATTTCCCAATTGTACATGTGCAACTTTTTCAGAAGATATAATCAAATCAGCTATGGGTAACTCAAGGAAATCTTTGCTAGTCATAGAAATCATAATATTCTACTCCTTCACTTGCTCAAAATTGAACAAAAAACTTCAATTTCATCTTACCATATATTATTCAAAGATTTCCATTGGAGCACTTAAAGCGTTTACAATCTTTTCATATTCCATCAAAAGTTACATGTCTATTGAATTGGCTTATCATCGTAACTTGAGGTTGACCTGTGCTCTGCCAACGTACTTTCCAAGGAACATTTGATAAGTCATTCATCTCCTAAAGTCAACTGGCTCTGCCTCAGTCCACTACATGATAAAAATCGACTCTTGCTTTTTATGAAGAGCCATTAAATTTTATTTGTATAATACGATATAGTAAATGATGACGATCCCCATAAAAACGCCTGAAATAATGTAACACCATATAATCGGATTCAACATCGTTGGATTATTCTCAACTGTTTTTGAGTAAGATTCATCATAAGAGTCATTTTGCGCTTCTTGTTTTTTCGCAATACGTAGAGTCCAAATAAATGAAACAGCACTAATCAGTATAACAACAAAGATTAAAGGCCAAGTCCATATACCCATTAGAAAAACCTCTTTCTTTTTTCCTTAGTATGGCTTTATTTGTTTGACTTTATGCATGGTTCTTACATGACACTAGATAGAGTTGGTTTATGATCTAATTTCCGACTACGGATTGCTCACTTTCCTGTGAGACAGCTTCTTCAGATCAACTAACGAAGGAAAGACATATGTATTTTTGAAAACTCAAGCAATCTTCCATACCAATTCATAAAATAGAAAGGCTTACTCGCTAAACAAAAATCGGCTCAATCATACTTTAAAAAGTAAAATTGAACCGATTCTTACTAATTAGTTGCAGTATTATTTTGTAGAAAAAATTTTTAGAAGTTTCCCCATATCTCAGTAAAAAATCTATAAACATTCTTTTATATAAAAAGATTTAAAAAATTTTTATGTTAATGATACTACTTTCATAAGTTGTTCTACCGATACTGGTTTGCTAAATAAGAACCCTTGAGCTTTTTTGCACTGATACTCCTTCAAAAATCTAACATGTTCTTCTTTCTCTACACCTTCTGCGATAACATCTAGCCCAAGACTGTGAGCTAGGTGAACAATCGTCTTGGCAATCGCTCGATCTTTTTCATCATTATCCATATCTCGGATGAATGATTGATCAATTTTAATGATATCAATCGGGTATCTTTTGATATAGCTCAACGAAGAATAGCCTGTACCAAAATCATCGATTGAAATAATAAGCCCCATGCTTTTAAGCTGTTGCAATATGGTCATTGTATCTTCTTCATCAGTCATTGAGCTTTCTGTAATTTCGATTTCCAGCATTTTAGGATCTATGTCATACTCTTTTAAATACTGAAAAATTTTAGATGCTAACGTATCTTCTTTAAATTGTTTAGGCGAAATATTCACAGCAATTCTTATATTCGAAATGCCTAGTTTTTTCCATTCTCTTAACTGTTTGCATGCTTGCTCTATTACCCAGTTCCCAATTTCAATAATCAGACCTGAATCCTCCGCTATCGGAATAAATTGTCCCGGTGACACAAATCCAAATTTAGGATTTTGCCATCGAAGTAATGCTTCGCAGCTTGTAATTTTTCCTGTTTCCAAATCAATTTGTGGCTGATAATATAATATTAGTTCTTTTTTTTCTATCGCTCTACGCAAATGCGCTTCCATAAGTGCTGTATTTTGAAATTGATCTTCCATATTATTTTGATAGAAATGGTATCCTGACCTTCCTCGTTCTTTCACATAGAGTTGGGCCTGACTTGATTTTCTAAGAAGTTCATCAATATTTCCGCCATCATTTGGAAAGGTTGAAATACCAATGGATGTTGAAATAGGTATTTCTAACTCTTCTACAATAAATGGTTCTTTAATAATATCCATTATTTGTGTAGCAAAAAACTGTATACGTTCATTTGTGGCATTTTGTAAAACAAATATAAAATTATCACCATTTTGTCTATACAAATGTCCACAATCGTTTGTTATTTTAGAGATGCGATTGACTACTTCACATAAAATGTGATCTCCTATAGAAGATCCATACGTTTCATTAATTTTTTTAAAACGATCTAAATCTATCGCCATTACGGCTATTTTTTTGTTTTTTTGCTTGGCAATTTTGATATCATTCAGAAAATGTTCAGAAAGCGCTTTATTATTCCAAGCTCCCGTTAATTGATCATGATAGGATACATATGAGGTTTCTTCGCTATAAGATGTGACATCACGCAATAACAATAATATTTTGCTAATCGTTTGATGTTCTATAATCGGTATACTTCTAATAACAATCATTAAAGTTCTTCCTGCAATTGTCTTAATACCACAATTAGTTGATTCAATAGGCTTATGTAAAGCAACAGTGTCTTCAATTAATTTTTGAATCGCATTCTTCGAAAAAGATGGGATAAAATCATATAAGGAATTTCCAGTCACATTGGCATTTTTGTAACCAAATTTTGCTCTTGCTGCATTATTTGTATTTAAAATAGTACTATCTGGTGTAATCATTACAATTGGATCTAAATTATGTTCAAACAAGGCATTGAATAACGGACCTTGTTCTTCCTTATGTATGGTGCAATAATAATAAAAATTTTGTTCCTCTTGCTCAACTAGTACGGTTACTTTATGATCATTATCTATATCCTTAGTCATGATATTACTATTCATACTTAATAGTAATGTTTTTAGTGTTGACCAAACTTCATTTGGCAAGTAGTTCTCTGCTAATTGCCTATCTTCTAGGAGATTTCCAAATTGCTTTTGACAACGATCACTGGCAAAAGTAATATAAAATTTATCTTTCAATCTATGAATCAGCAAAGTTAAAACATTAGAATCTATTCGACTATTATAATTAGCTAATTTTCGTAAAGCTATCAGGTCTAAAGTTGTTTTTTTCATGTAATGCCTCCCAATGAAAACATAAACTATATTCCTATCATAATAGATTTCAAGTAAAATTTATATAAAAAATAGTGAAATCATTAAATTATTTCATGCAAATGTTACTAATATAATTGAAATACCTCAATTAGATTGTTCAAAAATAGGAATTTAGCTTCACACTAAATATTTTTAATCTTTAAAAGGTTCACGTCATGTCAGAAACAGTATAAAAGGTAAAGTGAAGTTTCTCATATACAGGACTTTCTTCATTCTCCGTTGCAGATACTTTGAACTAATATAATTTTTTACAGCCCCACTACTCTTACGTCCTACTTTTAAGAATGCTCTATGACATGCTACGTAGATTCTAAAAAAGAAGCACAGAACATTAACATTTTGTACAATGCTGATGCTCTGCGCTTTTCTTTTTACAGTTTTTTGAACAACTCTCGCCCATTTTACGGAATAGTTCAATTCGCCTTGCCTTCAGTCGATACTTTGCCAATTTTCTAAAGGATTTGGCTATCTGGGCAAATGCTGTTTCTTTTACTCCTCATCGATCAGTCCATGGAAAGCTTCTTTTAAGAAGATTTCTTGGCTATTAATCAACCGTTCAGAATCCTTCTTTTCTTTATAGCGATAAACACCATCTGGTCCCTGAACACGTGCCTTTACATTGTCGTTTAATTCAGTTTTTAAGATTTTTATGATTCTTTTTTTGATTCCTGTATCAAAAATCGGGAATAGAATTTCAACCCGCTTAACCATATTTCGCGTCATCATATCTGCAGAGGATAGATATAATCGATTTTCTCCATTATGACTGAACCAGTAAATGCGTGAATGTTCCAAAAATCTTCCAACAATGCTTGTAACCGTAATATTCTCACTAATACCTGGTACACCTGGTTTTAAACAACAAATTCCACGAATGACTAAGTCAACTTTAACTCCCACAATAGAAGCTTCGTACAATTTCATGATCAACTCTTTATCTGTTAAAGAATTCATTTTTGCACGAATATGTCCTTTGCCATATTTCTTGTGGCATGCAATTTCTTCATCGATCAATCTGATAAATTCATTTCGAATATCAAATGGTGAAACAACAAGATGATGGAAGTTTGGCTTTTCAGTATATCCACTTAAATAGTTAAAGAAATTCGTTGCATCGATCCCGATTTTTTTATTTGTCGTAATGATTCCCATATCTGTATAGATTTTCGCAGTGGCATCATTATAATTTCCCGTTCCTAAATGGACGAAACGCTCAATCCGTCCTCTGCGTTTACGAACGACTAACGTAATTTTAGAATGCGTTTTTAGATTATGCATGCCATAAATCACCAAACAGCCTGCTTGTTCTAGTTCCTTTGCCCAATGTACATTGTTCTCTTCATCAAATCGTGCTTTTAATTCTACTAAAACCGTAACTTGCTTGCCGTTTTCTGCTGCCTGTTTCAACGCTTGAATGACAGGGGAATTACCGCTTACCCGGTATAATGTTTGTTTGATCGCAAGAACGCTTGGATCAACAGAAGCCTCTGTAACAAAATCAACAATTGGCGCAAATGATTCATATGGATGATGGAAAAATAGATCTTGCGTTAATGCTTTTTCAAATAAATCTTCATCTGATTGTAAATCTAAAGGCGCTTGCGGTATAAAACTTTCATATTCTAGATATTCTCTTCCCTCACCAATCACTTTGCAGAAAGAGAATAAGAAAGTTAAATCTAACGGGCAATCTATGTTGTATACATCTGCTTCCCAGTCTTCTAAAACTTTCAGTAAGTATTGTAAAACATCTTCATCCATCTCGCCTGCTCGAACCTCAATACGGCTGACAGCGCCCCATTTTCTCTTTTTCAATTCTTTTTCGATTTCAACAAGAAGATCTCTTGCACCCTCTTCATGAATTGTTAAA
This sequence comes from Rummeliibacillus sp. SL167, assembly GCF_007896505.1. Taxonomy (NCBI): domain Bacteria; kingdom Bacillati; phylum Bacillota; class Bacilli; order Caryophanales; family Caryophanaceae; genus Rummeliibacillus; species Rummeliibacillus sp. SL167. The sequence goes on from NZ_VCBM01000001.1 coordinate 1,957,657, forward strand.
TCTGCATTTCTCGTCAGACGGAAAGATTGGACTGATTTTACTTTATAGCCAAAAAACAATTGATCGATGTTTGCAGTAATCACATCTTCCAATAAAACGCCCCGAATTTCATCTTGAGCAGAAGGAATTTGGATAAAACGCTCTAACACGGAAGGCACTTGAACAACTGCTATTTTTTCTCGGAATTCAGGTTCTGCATCCTCATGCTCAAGCAGTACAATAAGATTCATCGTTTTACTAAGCAATGTTGGGAAAGGACGATATGCATCAACTGCTACAGGCGTTAGTACTGGGAAAATGATTTCTTCAAAATATTTATTTAAGAACTCTTTTTGTTCTTTGCTAAGACTACTTGATTGCTCTAAATAAACTTTTTCTTTCGGTAGTTGTTTTAAAACCAAGTCTTTATACACTTCGTTTTGTCGTGCGACAAGTGCTGCTGTCCGCTCAGAAATACGTGATAACTGTTCCTTCGGTGTAAGTCCTGACTTATTTTCTGGTTTATGAAAACCTGCTCTCACTTGATCTTGAAGACCTGCAACTCTCACCATAAAAAACTCATCTAAATTGGAACTGAAAATGGCTAAAAACTTTAATCTTTCTAATAATGGATTATTCGTATCTTCTGCCTCTTGCAACACCCGTTCATTGAATGCTAGCCAGCTTAGCTCACGATTATTGTAATATTGTGGTTTGGCAATTTCCTCAAAATCTATTTTTGTAGCTTCCATCATTTATCCTTCCCTTTCAATGAAATGTAAATTGACGTTTTCCAGAAATAATCTATCGATATGTTTTTTCTGCCGATTTACTCTGTATATTTCTGCTAAAGCACTGCCTCTTGTATGGATAAATATATCTATTCCTTGATCTTTTCGTTCAATTGCAATATCTTGTACAATCTTTCGTTTGGACGCATCTAAAGCATACGCAAATTTAAGTAGTGCCCCCATTCCTTGAATCTGCTTCAACTCTGCTTCGGTAAACCATGTCATAAACGGTGTCACATATCTTTTGAATTCATCCTTGTTTTTGTAGGATGCTAATAGGGCCAAACGTACTCGATCTTTATGATTTAAACCATCTATCGAACGATTAGATAATAAATAAAATGTATGCTGACTTGCTGAATCTGTATCAATGTATTCTCCTAAATAAAATAACTTTGCAGCTTGTATTAACGTCGCAAGATCTTCATCAGAATAGTGTAACGCATCATGTTGGCAAAATTCTCGATATACCTTTTCACAGAGCGATGTAAAATACTCATTATGTTCTTTTGATTTTCCAAACTCTTGCGCTAAAAAGTCTACATTTGATTCAAAAACATGGTATTTATCAAAAGCATTGGGGTCTTTTTTTAATATTTTTTCAATCACTAGACCTTCCCTTAGCCCTTTTCGACTGAATTGAAAGATCGGACTTTGGGTAACGTCCATCAATGCTTGAAAAACTTCTAATACAGGCGCAATAATATCTGCCCTATCACTGGATAAACCATCGAGTTGTTTTAACTCCTCAAAACTTAACTCCGCAATTTCTAAGCGAATCGCATCAAAATCCTCTTTTGTCATTTTATATTGATGAATACCTGAAATCGGATAGTCTTTTTTACGCTGATCCATTTTAGCCATATTACGTGCACTACCGCCGATACCAATCACAGGCAACCCTAGTCCTACCAGCCAGCTTAAGGATAAAAATTGTTCTTTCGCAAACTGGTAGATTCTTTGGCGTTCTTTGCTCGTTAACGTATCACCCTTCATAAATTGTTGTTTTAACGAAACTGAGCCAAAAGGAAAACTGTGTGAATACACAAGTTCTTTGTCTTTAAAATATGTAACCTCCGTACTTCCTCCGCCCATATCGATCGTAACTGCTGAAGGTGTTGATAATGTATGCACAACCGCAAAATATCCATAAAATGCTTCTTGTTTTTCGGACAATAACCTGATATCAATGCCGATTTCTTTTTTCATTTTCTCCAAAATTTCCACACCATTTGTTGCTTGACGAATAGCAGCGGTTGCAGTTGCTAACACATCTTCTATACCATAGTCATGTAACATTTCTTTAAAGGTTTCTAAAATGGTTTGTAACTCTGCGATACCTTGATCTGATAATCGACCATCTGGTAATATAAAATTTCTCAAACGAGCAACTACTTTAATATTTTCAATTTCTTTCATTCCTCGTTTTACATCATACTTGTACAACACTAATCGAATCGTGTTCGAACCTATATCAATAACAGCTATCTGATCAATTTTCACTTCATCACATCCTTTTACTTCAGCACTGACTATATACAATGAATAATAATATTGTTATCATTGTATATTATAAATTGAATGATCAGAAATTCCCCTCGCATTCAATATTATTGACTTTCTATGAAAGGTAGGTTTTTTCATGAACAATCAGTATAAAAACGAAGAAATAGCTACAGCTATTTATACGATTAACAAACATGCAAAAACAGCCCCCGATAATCAACCACTTTACACCTTAAAACGCCTAGCTCTCGAGAAATTGATTCATTTAGGTCGTGCTAAAAAGCTAGGTCTACATTTTGTCAACAACCCACGTTATAGTCAACAACAATCCACTGTGGTCATTAAATGTGCCGATTATTATTTTCACACATTACCGAAAAAGGAAGACTTTAAACGATTACCCCACTTAGGACATCTTGATGAAACATATCGCAATCCTCGTAGAAAAATGAGTCTTAATATTGCCAAGAGTATACTGAAAGATTTCTTAGATTTAAAATATTCTCAACAATCGCCTAAAACAAACAGATTATCACCAAAGGCAATTTATGATGAAAAAAAGAAACACGATTATTATAAAAAAATGAGTTATTTTTATGGCCATTGATGCTAGTTTATAACATAAAAACCGGAATCTAGAGGAAACAGATATCCGGTTTTTTCATCTTTTACAGAATATATTCATCTACTTTTAAAATTAGTTCCGCAATTTCTGGCTTACTGATTTGATCTTCAGCGCCTACCTCTTCACCTTTATGTCGTAGATCATCCGTAATTAAGCTTGAAAAGATGATGACCGGTAATTTTTTCAAGACCGGATTTGATTTCACCTGTTTGGTTAGATGATGGCCATCCATTTGGGGCATTTCAATATCTGTTACCATCAATTGAACATATTGACTAATATCATCTGTTTTTTCGGCAATGCTTAATAGATAGTCTAATGCATCTTTCCCATTTTCAAAAAACTCAACATTCTCATATCCCGCTTCGAGCATCGTATCATGCAATAGTTTTCGTAATAACGGTGAATCCTCCGCAATGACAATTCTCTTTTCTGACCGTTCTCGTTTACCTAATTTCTTCACAGATGCTACATTAATACCTGAATCAGGATTAATATCAACCATGATTTTTTCGAAATCTAATAATAACAACATGCTATCTTCTCGCTTGATAACACCAATTACTTGTGAATTACCGCCTTGATACATGTCTGATGGTTTTTCAATTTGATCCCATGAGAATCGATGAATTTGTGTGACATTATCCACATGAAAAACAACCCGCTGTTTATTAAATTCTGCAACAATGTATTTTTGTTGTTCACTGTAGGATGAATTCACTAATCCCAAAACTTTTTTCATATCTACTACTGGTAATACTTCACCACGTAATTGGATAATCCCTTCAACATGTGGATGTGCATGTGGAAGAAAAGTCACTGGTATTGGTTGAATGATTTCTTTCACTTTAATAACATTGATACCAAATTTATTTGAGCCGACTTCAAATTCGACAATTTCAAGCTCATTTGTGCCGCTTTCTAGTAATATCCCTTTATTTTCATTCATTCAGTCAACCTCCCAAAATATTACTACTTTATCACTTCAATTGTATCATAATTGTAAGATTAGTCACATAACAATTCGTGACATTCGTACGAACTATTGCTTAAAGTGAAATTTCGCATAGTAAGTTTTTTCTTCATTTCATCCCTCACTGTGTATAAGTTAAACTGATCGGATTTTTACCAGGCAGCGGATTCCTCTATTACCTTCTGCTTACTGCATATGTCTTGAAGTGAACGGCTTTACTGTCTGTTAATAAATGATGAAAAAACAGGCGTGTTGATTATCCAATTTAATCCATAAAAATAGGGGGATTCGTTGATTTCCTCTCCGGCTTGCTCGCTTTCCTGCGGGCGAATGCTGGGGGCAACAGGATGTTGGTCACGGAGTCGTTGCCACAGGACGTGGCGCCCTTAGACTCCGTTCCTTAATCGCTACGCTGCGGGGTCTCATCTATTCGCTTTTCCCGCGGGACGTTGAATTGACTTCCTGAATCCACACCGCACGAAGGAAATGCGTGCATTTTCGAGGACTCGAGCAAGCCGCAGCGAAGATCTATATAAATAGTCTTAAAAATACAGAGTTTTTCAAAGATTACACCGAATATGTATTCCTAATTTTTGTAAAATAAACACGCGTGATGAAAAAACATACTAATGATTACTGAAAAATACGATATTCTGCTTACAATCCCAAATAGTTCTTTCGTAATAGTTTCATAGATATATCGTAAACATGGATGATTTCACTCTACTTATAGCAAATGAGGTGAAGTCTATCTATCATCTATCAACCATATTCAAAAAACTCCTCTTCAATTATTCGTAATAATTAATCAACGCTTGTGTTCCGTTATTATCATACCCTTTAGCGGATAACTCATCATACATTTGTTTTGCTAGTGCGAGCCCCGGCAATTCAAGTTGCATAAGCTCTGCTTCTTGCAAAGCGATCCGCATATCTTTGATAAAATGTTTAATATAAAAGCCAGGCTCTAAATCTCCCTTTACCATACGAGGTGCTAGATTACTTAATGACCAAGATCCGGCTGCCCCTGCTGATATAGATGCTAAAACCTTGTCAATATCTAATCCGGCCTTCTTACCATAAGCAATTGCTTCACAAACACCGATCATATTCGTTGCAATAGCAATTTGGTTACACATTTTTGTGTGCTGTCCTGCTCCTGCTTGTCCTTGATAGACGATGTTCTGTCCAAACGTTTGGAGAAGAGGTAAGACTTTTTCAAATACATTTTTTTCTCCTCCAACCATTATGGATAATGTACCGTTTTGAGCACCTATATCACCTCCAGATACAGGAGCATCTAAAGCGTCCAATTGTAAAGATTTAGCATGGTCTGCAATTTTCTTCGCCAATGTTGGCTGTGAAGTTGTCATATCGATAACAATTGATCGAGGCTTAGCCATCGCAAATATGCCCTCATTGCCAAAATATACATCCTCTACATCTTTTGGATAGCCAACCATTGTAAAGATGATATCTGAGTTCTTAGCCACTTCCCCAGCAGTACTGTGCCATTCGGCGCCCAATTCGATCAATGGCTCTGCTTTCGCCTTTGTACGAGAATAGATATGTACACTATATCCTGCCTTCAATAAATGCTTAACAATGCTTGCTCCCATTACTCCTGTACCAATAAATCCTATTGTCCCATTGCTTATCATCGAAAAACCTCCTATCAATTACACCTCCAGCTATCCAGCATCCGGATTTTTCAAAAATTCGTGACATCCTCTGGAGGCTTTATCTTGATTCAGCTGGCGTTTTATACACTCGCTGAATTACGAAAAACAAGCATTCACCTCACCACCCATAGAGGTGGGAATCTTCCATACCCGTCGCTACTCTTTCGATACATAAAACCTTTGCTGAATCAAGATAAAATGTTATCCACATTGTACCAGAATTTTTAGGTTTTATGTTAAATGTAGAGCCTAAAAATATTTATAGTGCCGATTCTCTTCCCAACGACCGCAGCCCAGTTTTATAAGCTTTTAACGATCGATGCACTGATTGGGATAAACATATGTATAACTTTAAAAAATTGATCCGTTTATAATAAATTTGAGAGCCTTCTGTACCTGCCACTACGTTCTTGTCGCATAAAACATTTGCTGAATCAAGATAAACATACCTAGCTTTTATATCAAGAACAGATTTTAATGTTGCCTTTTTTATTTTTATCCTCAAAAAAAGCAGATACAAATGTATCTGCTAAAGAAAGGGGAAAATGAGAATGTTGCTATACTCTTTATTACTATTTCACCCTTTTAAATATTTATACTTAAATTTTTTTTAATTAGACTATCCATTTTAAATTATTTTAGAACGGCTCATTTTCATTGTTTGATTAACTCGATATTTCTAGCATACTCCTTCTTTGTATCATGGTTATTTTGCATTTGGTAAGCATTTAATAATTGATCGAGCTTTTTACTTAAGCGGATGGTTTCAACATTTGAAAAACCGTTCTCAATACCAGAGCGAATCATTTTCTCTCTTGTCTTCTCCAACTTTTTTAAGATGGATTCAGTCATACACCATCCTCCTTTCAGCAAAATTCATGTACATTATTATACTATTATTCCCACATTTTTGGAGATGAAAGTTCCGACATTATTCGACATATCAACTTCTAGCCTTTTCTAAGTAGACGTACACGATATTGCCTCCTTGATGTGCAATCCCTCGAAAATGCTTAAAATCTTCTCTTTCAACTAAAGCTTCTCTTAAAGCATAAAAATCATGCTTATCAACTTCTAATTCTTTGATCGTACCATTCTTTAGATCTTCAAGTTTTTTTTCGTACTCATTCATATTGAATAACTTCCTTTTCCTATATTGTCAAAAATAAAAATAAAATTCTCCACATATAATACTTTACGAACGAACAATTTTAAGGCAAACTGTAAAGTATTAGTGGACGAAGGGGCTGAACTATATGAAAATAGCTGAAGTTGGAAATATTATTGAATTCGGTGATGGTCTTCAAGGTATTGTTGAAAAAGTGAATGAGAACTCCGTTATCGTTAATCTCACCTACATGGAAAACTTCAACCAATTAGATATGGAAGAAAAAACTGTAGTAAATCATAAGCGCTATCGAATTTTAGCAAATACCGCCGAAAAATAGCAAATAAATTTCCTATTATACATATCACCGTGCATTTACGGGTGCTGTTTAATTCGAAATATTGCTAAAATTTAAGTCTGCTACCCATTCAACATCATGAGGGTAGCTTTTCTTATGAAATACGTAATATCTTCTCATAGCTGACCTTGTATATAATATCACTGTTATTCCTATTATTACCACTTAAATGGTTTTTAAACTAAAATTTTTTTATTTGGGATTTTCACGTTTATATTCACATATTTGCCCCAATTTTTCCTAGTGGACATGCTGACTATTCTCACCAGTCAAGTATTCCTATAGAAAAAAGCGAGTGATGTCTTTTCAATTCATCACTCGTTTTTCACGCATACACTAATACGATAAATCCTTAATCGATAATCCTAATTTTTTTAGTAATTTTATCGCTTGATCTTTTTCTTCAGAAGATAAGGCATTTGTTAACTCGTGCAGTTGCTGTTCATGTTTTGGAAAAAGCTCGTCCATAAATTTTGCACCCTCATCTGTTATCTCCGCATATGTAATACGACGATCCGATGGACAAGAAACCCGAACTAAATAACCACGTTTCTCTAATTTATCAATCACATACGTAATAGAGCCGCTTGCCAACAATATTTTGCTGCCAATTTTTTGAAGCGGTTGACGACCTTTATGGTAAAGTAATTCCAGCACTGCAAATTCAGTCGGATTTAAGCCATTATCTTGGAAAAATTGATTTGTGCATTCATTAATCGCTTTATTTGCCCTTGAAAGTACAATAAATAATTTTAACGATTGTTTCACTTCTTCTGATGCCATAATATTCATCCTCTATATTGATTATCTTAATTTAAAATCATTATAGCGATACTTCAGAAGCTTTGTCAAAAATGCTTTTTCCTATACTGGATAATAAAGATTACGTTGAACCTGTAATTCAGGAATATCAATTTTATGATCCTCTGCAACTTGGCTCTTTTTATTTTTCATAACAAGAGGAAATACAAGTTCAAACGTAGTTCCTTCCCCTTCTTTACTTGTCGCAAATATTTCGCCGTTATGTTCCTCTACTGTTTTTATCACAAAAGGCAGACCTAATCCAGTTCCCTTTGGCTTTGTTGTATAAAATGGTAAAAAGATATTTTGTAATTGTTGCTCAGACATCCCTGTCCCTTCATCTTTAATAGATATTGTTACTTGGTTTTGATAATCTATATATCGATGAATCGTAATATTACCTCCGGTAGACATCACTTCAATCGCGTTCTTTAACAAATTAATGAACACTTGTTTCATTTTATTTTTGTTTCCTAAAATAGAATCATTACCAAATATATTTTCTTCATACAAAATATGAACATCCTGCATCAATGCTTGAGGTCTCATTAACTCTAATGTTTGTTCAATCAGTTCACCAATAGAAAAAACGTGCATTTCATACTCTCCAGGTTTTGATAGATTTAAGAATTCACTGACAATATTTTCGATTCTCTGAATTTCACTATCGATAACAGATAAATAGCGTTTATTCTCATCGGTTGCTGTCATTTTCATCAAATCTGTAAATCCTTTCAGAGAAGTCATAGGATTCTTAATCTCATGCGCTATACTTGCTGCCATTTCACCTATCATTTGAAGGGTTTGCTGATGCTCGATTTGTTTAATCATCATTATTTTTTCTGTTTCATCTCGTACAATGGTTAAATGGATATCAGCTAAACTGTCATAATTACTCATTAATTGTACATAGCGAATACCATTTTTGGTAGGAACCTGGACCGTTACTTCCGCATTCCCACCATTCAACAACTTATGAAAGAATCGATGAATTTTATTTCTATCTTTCGGGAATAGTGTTAATAATATGCTTGAATATTGACCTATCAATCCTTTACTTGTAATATTAAGAAGTTTTTCGGCCACTTCGTTAATTTCGATAACTTTACCTTCTACATCTGTTAATACGAGTCCATTTTCAGTTTGATCAAATACACGTTGATATTTTGTTTCAATGTCATAGTGTTTTTCAATTTTAATGGGTGCTTCTGAATAATGAAAACATAGTAAAATCCAATCATATACATCTGAATAGTGACTAGTTACTTTCATATCCTCAATTCTATAGTTTATCGTATCGATCGTCATTTTCTCAGCTATATACGAATGACTTTTAGACTTTTCAATTATTCTTTTCCAAGTTTTATAAGATTCTTTATTAAACCAACTACTAATATTGATATCTTCCTCTATTTGTAATAGATTTTGAGCTAATTCATTTGCATGCAAAACATGGTACCTATGATCCACGATTACTATTGGTTCTTCACAATCTTCAAACGAAAAATCAAAAGCTTGAAAAAATTTCCTAGTCATGAGATACTCACCAAGCCCTTCTTGTTTTATCAACATTATATGAATCTTGTCCAAAAACTATGACAATTCTTTTTTACTTCATTATAATAACATTATCTCTGCTATTATTTGTTCTAATATTCAGATTATTCCACAATTTGCTTTTATTTAGAATAGGTATTTTTGCTTAATGTGTAATGTAACTATAAGTTAAATACTATTCTAATAGTTCCATGTAAATTATTCAATAAATTTCCATGAAAAATTTTAAAAAGGAGCTTTTTCGATGAATATCATTCTTACAACATTAAACGCCAAATATATCCATACAAATCTTGCTATCCGCTATTTAAAGGCCTATGCAAAGCCTGAATACAATATTATTTTAGCTGAATATACGATTAAGGATCCTTCCTTTCATATTGTATCTGACCTTTATCAAAAGAAACCGGATATCGTCGGATTCAGCTGCTATATTTGGAATATTGAAGAGACAATTCGAGTGATTCGTATGCTTAAAAAAGTAAGTCCACATACAAAAATTGTACTAGGAGGGCCAGAAGTTTCTTATGATGTACACGATTGGCTTCATCGTATAAAAGAGGTGGATTGCATTGTTATGGGGGAGGGAGAATTGTCATTTAAACAATTACTTCATTATTTTCATGGCCGTCTTCCACTAGAAGAAGTGCCGGGCATTGCTTATCTAAAAAATAATAAAGTCATCATTCACCCTGCTGCTCCTAAAATCGATCTTCGTGACATGCCAAGTCCTTTCCGTTTTGAAGAAGATATACCGCATATTCCAAATCGTATTGCTTATATCGAAACAAGTCGAGGCTGCCCATTTAACTGCCAATTTTGTCTATCTTCAATTGAAGTGGGAGTACGTTATTTTAACCGAGAGAAAATTAAAGAAGATATCCGCTATTTGATGAATCATGGAGTTCGAACAGTAAAATTTGTCGACCGAACATTTAATATCAGTAGAAGCTATGCAATGGAAATGTTCCAATTCCTAATAGATGAACATAAGCCAGGAGTTGTCTTTCAATTTGAGATTACCGCGGATATTATGAGACCTGAAGTCATTCAATTTTTAAATGACAACGCACCAAAAGGATTATTCCGCTTTGAAATCGGTGTCCAATCGACAAACGACGCCACAAATGATCTAGTGAAACGGAGACAAAATTTTGCAAAATTATCTCGAACTGTCCATATGGTGAAAGAAGGAGGTAAAATCGACCAACATCTTGATCTGATAGCGGGATTGCCAGAAGAAGATTATACAAGATTCCGCAAAACTTTTAATGATGTATTTGCGATGAGACCCGAAGAACTTCAATTAGGCTTTCTAAAGTTATTACGAGGTACAGGGCTTCGTTTACAAGCAAAACAATTTGGATATCAATATGTCGATATAGCACCATATGAGATTTTTGCTAATCATGTATTATCTTTTGATGATATCCTACATATCAAACAAACAGAAGATATATTGGAGAAATATTGGAACGATCATCGCATGGATGGCACGATCGAGTTTTTAGTAACCGAAGTATTTGAAACGCCTTTCGACTTTTTCCAAGAGTTTGGAACATACTGGGATGAGCAAGGTTGGTCTCGCATTGGTCATCAACTTGAAGATCTGTTCACTCGTTTATTAAGCTTCTTGGAACAACGTGGCAGTGTGCCAATTGATATTGTCATGAGTTTAATGCAGCTTGATTATTTAAAGGCACAGCAATTCCAGCCTCGCAAAATTTGGTGGCAAAATCGAGCCCCTAAAAATGCATTAAAAGTAATTTTCAAAACATTACAGGAAAACCCTGAAATTGCCGGAAAGCCCTTCGCCGATATGCATCTTTCTGAAAAAGATCTATATAAACATGCATTGCTAACCCCATTCGATATTGATTTTAGTGCTTATCAAAATGGAGAAATAAAAAGACAAAAGGGGTATTTACTTACTTTCTTCCGTAAAAACGGTTCACCTTACTTTGCTACAATTGCTACTGAAGCGATATTGGCTTAATCATTTATGGAGTATCCTAAAGGCAGTGGACAAGCCCTTTTGGTACACCATTCATTGAATGTCTTCACCTCATAAAGTCTGTCGCGCTAGTTGATCCATATATGAATAAAAAGAGGAAAAAGGGATTTGTAGAAAATTTTCCTTTTTCCCTTTTTTAAATTTTCATTCAACTACCCAATAATGACTCTCTCTTTTGGATAATGGAAATTTGTCTTTTCAGGTTTACCCCCAATGGAATACAAGAACGAAATGATCCCTACACGTCCTACAAACATTAAGATCATTATGGTTATTTTTCCAATGACCGATAAATGTTCTGTTAAACCAAGTGACATCCCACAAGTACCAAATGCTGATGTAATTTCAAATAAGATCTGCATGGATGTCGCGTGGGACTCTGATAAAGACAAAATCATTGTCGCCAGAACCACCAAGAAAGTGGATAGAATAATCACTACATATGATCGATATACATCAATTACATGAATTTCACGATGGAAAATTTGAATATCTTGTTTGTTTCTAGCAAAGTTAATCAAGAACAGAACTGCAATTGCAAAAGTAGTTGTCCGAATACCTCCACCTACAGAGCTAGGCGATGCACCGATAAACATAAGAATACTCAAAAAAATATTTGTTGCATCATTAAAACTTGTCACATCGACTGTCGTAAGCCCAGCCGAACGTGCAGAAACCGAATGGAACATCGCTGTAAACAATGCCTCATGCCAGCTCATTCCTTTAAAAGCATGGAAAGATTCTAATAGTAAAATGACTAAAAAACCAACTACAAATAACAATGCATAAGTGGATGTTGTTATTTTAGTAAACAAAGAAAATTTAAAATATTGGTTTTTGTTTGATAGAAAATTTTTCACTTCGATTAACACAGGAAAACCAATTGAACCTAGCGCAATCATAATCATATTGATCAGTTGAACAAAATAATCATGGTGAAATGATTTTAAAGAATTCCCTGTAATATCAAAACCACCATTTGTAGTAGCTGAAATCGCTGCAAATACACCATTGTAGAATGCTTCTTGGAATGTATCAAAATACTGTGTAAAATACAACGTTAAAATGGTTGCGCCAATAATCTCAATGGTCAATAAAATTTTGATAATCTCTTTGATTAAATGGACGACACCTGAAAGATTATATTGGTTATGATCTACCATGATTAGTTGTCTTTCACGCAGTCCAATTTTTTTCCCTAATAAGAGCCATGTAAAGGTTCCCAATGACATAATTCCAATGGCCCCGAATTGCATAATGACTGACAGCATGACAATGCCAAATACAGAATATGTTTCAGAAACATTAACCACTGTTAATCCCGTTACACTTACCGCGCTAACAGCTGTAAACAAACTATCTAATAATGAAACATGTACACCTTCTTTATGTACACCTGGTAATATTAGAAGAATAAATGATAGAGCTATAGCGACGAAATAGTAAGAAACGATCGCTTGAAATGGCGTTGAACGCCTATTTAAATCTTTAGCTGTACCCATAATATCGATCCTTTCACCTTGAACCCAGCATACCAACTATTGTATTGAAAAATGAGCAAAAAAGAAAGAGCATTAGACTATTTGTCATATTTCATCTTCTTCACCATATTCTATAATTTTTCCCCAGATTCAATAAAAAAATCCTCTCCGAAAAAATTAATGGATTGGATTCTCTCAATATTTATTCTTTTAGCCCTCTTTTATCCCTCGTTAACAGGCCGTATGTCCCCTGCGCCAAAACTCTGGTAACAAGCAGATGATAAAGTGAAACTCCAATGCACGAAGTTTCACTTTATTTTTTTACTGGTCTTACGTCCTCTATCTTAGACTTTTTCTTGTTGCGTATACTTGTAAAATAACCACCAAGCGCTAATAATACTAAAACGCTCCAGAATATACTTTTCCAAAGTACTGAGTGTGGAAAGTGTTCATCTAAAAAGCCGACTTTAGGATGCGCTAAGGTCATCACAGTCAGTTTCACACCTACCCAGCCGACGATTAAGAATGCAGCTGTTTCAAGGGATGGATATGATTGTAATAGACGTACAAACCATTGCGCAGCAAATCGCATAATGATTAAACCAATAATACCTCCTAAGAACATTACTAAAAACTGTCCGCCATTGATGCCACCGATATGGAAGTTACCTAGTTGGGGCAAAGTCACCGCAAGTGCAACTGCTGCCAACATCGAATCAATAGCAAAGGCCAAATCTGCTAATTCTACTTTTACAACTGTAGCCCAGAAACCAGATGCTTTTCTCTCCTTCTCTGGTTCTTGCTCACCGTCTTTATGTTTTCGCACCTCATAAATATGCTTGCAGCAGATAAACAATAGATAAGCGGCCCCAATCGCCTGTACCCACCACCAGTTAACCAAAAATGTGATCAAGAACAGCGCTCCGAAGCGCAACACAAATGCACCTAATAAACCATAAAACAACGCCTTTTTCTGTTCTGTTCGTGGTAAATGTTTTACCATAACTGCCATAACTACAGCATTATCAGCGGCTAATAATCCTTCCAAAACAATAAGTACTAATAATACCCAACCATATTCCAATAATATCGTTTCCATCCATTTTCCTCCTTTTTATCCAAAAAATAAAAGACCTCTGCCTATAAAGGCAAAGGTCTCGCTTAGCAATTGTTAAAAGTAATCTTGCTCTCATAACCGATGACAGTTAAGCCATGTAATGACGATTATAAGGTAGGTTTCCCTATAGCTACTCCCCTTTGACAACCATGTCAAAAGTATTTATCTGTGAACTTAGTATATCGGATAATAACCTAAAAGTAAACTAAAATATCAGGCACTTTGATTAGAAAAAAATTAGGATGACCATAATAATTTCCTATTGTTCATTTATATGACCAGAAGCAAAGGGGGCTTGAGTCCTCTAGAATATATACCCATTGTGGAAAATTTTACTTTATTTCGATTTGATGATTCTTGTCATTTTTATATTCCTTATAATACTTGACAATAGTCGGAATGATACTGATAAAATCTGGGCATTTAATGCCTGAACCTTTTAACAAAGTAGTTGCAACTGTTGTGTCGAAGCTAGCATTCCATGTTAGATAGTCTAACGCCTCATGTTCCACACCCAGTCTTTTACGGATCGTATATATACTTAGCGATGCTTGCGCAAGATTTAAGGGAATACGTCCTTTCGGTGTTCTACCTGTAATTTCTTTCACAAATGCACGATACACTTCTTGTACTGGATGAGGATTTGGATCTGTTAGATGTATGGTAGCTCCCTTCGCTTCCTCTAACTCACTTAAATATAGGGATGCACGATATATATAATCCACAGGAACTATGTTGATTCGGGCATCTGATTGGCCTATATAAGGTAATATAGGTAACTTTTTCAGTCTATCAATCATATTAAGTAGAAAATAAGGTCCATCAAATTTAATCGTTTCCCCCGTTTGTGAATCTCCACAAACGATACCTGGTCTAATAATCGTTACTGGTAGATGATTTTTCAGCTTATCAACCAATAATTCTGCTTCGAACTTTGTTTCCTCGTAGAAGTTTTTAAAATTGTCTGGAGCAGTAAGTTCTGTTTCCAACAAATTTCCTTTACGAGTTCCCGCAACATATGCAGTACTAAAATAAATATACCGTTTTAAATGTGGTAAATCTTCAACAAAAAGATTCATCATCTCCGTACCATGGACATTGACTTTCCAAGCGATTGGTCGTGGTACCGCTAAATCATAAATAGCCGCTAAATGCCACACAACTTCCACCTGATCTTGTAGCATAATAACTGTTTCATCATTTAAATCTAATTGTGGTAAAGTAATATCCCCCTCAATTATCACAATCTCTTTATCCGAAAATTGTGATAGAATTTTTTCCTTTTCCTGTTCCGCTTTTTCCAATTGAGTGGCTAGAACAATCGTATAAACTCGCTCATAATAATCATTTGTAAACCCCTCGCTGATAATTCTGCTTGCAATAAACCCCGGAAACCCTGTCAAAAAAGCTGTTGTCATTCATTTACCTTCTTTCTATCTATTTGAAATCAGAATGGCGACATATTTACATCCGTTTATCATAATTTTATCAATATATATGCGTTGTTATATGGTTTTAACTTAATCTTTACAAATCTTCAATAAAGCTTAATGAAAAAAGAGCACAAAATACTGCAATAGTTTAACAGCATTCTGTGCTCCTCGCATAGGATGGTATTTCTTTGAGATTTTCAACAGAGTTTATTTCATAAGTCACTTTTTTAAGAAACAACAAATATTTTTATGGTTTATATTTTGTTGAAGAGCCTAAGAAAAGGATAGTTACCCTTTATAGTTTCTCTTCAAACGCTTAGATGATTAAAGTAAACTATACAATTTAATATCTGGATTTTTATCATGGAACCAGCGCATTGCAAATTCATTTTCAAATAGGAATACAAGATTATCAAATCGGTCATGCACTAGTACACTTCGTTGACTTGACATGGATTCCTTGACATCTTCCTCATTTTCGACCCAACGAGCTATCTTATTGCCGATTGGCTCCATGCGTACTTCAACATTGTATTCGTTTTTCATACGATTTTCGAACACTTCAAATTGTAATTGACCAACAGCACCAAGAATAATATCTTCGGTGTGCAATGTTTTGTAATATTGAATTGCCCCTTCTTGTACAAGCTGCTCGATTCCTTTATGAAAGTGTTTTGATTTCATTACATTTTTCGCTGTTACTCGCACAAATAATTCAGGTGTAAACTGTGGCAACTTTTCAAATTGGAATGTTTTCTTACCACCCACAATAGTGTCCCCGATTTGATAGTTACCAGTATCATATAACCCAATAATATCGCCTGCAACAGCTTCATCTACTGTTTCACGATCATCCGCTAAAAATCTTGTCGATTGCGTAACTTTAAAGGACTTGTTGGTACGTGTTAAAGTCACATTCATACCCCGCTCAAATTTACCTGAAACAATACGTACAAAAGCGATACGATCACGGTGTGCTGGATTCATATTGGCTTGGATTTTAAACACGAATCCTGAAAATTCATCTTCTAAAGGGTCTACCGTATTCCCATCTTCTGTTAAACGTGGTTGCGGTGTTGGCGCAAATTGTAAATACGTTTCTAAAAATGTTTGAACACCAAAGTTTGTTAAAGCAGAACCGAAGAAGACAGGTGTAAGTTTTCCTTCAATAATTTGCTCCCTTGAAAAGTCATTTCCAGCTTCATTTAAAAGTGCAATATCATCCATTGCTTGTGAATAATAAGATGTTTTTTTCATATCATGCTCAACAGCAAGTTGCCCATTTTCATCTAACGGCAAGAAACGATTTTCCTCTTCTGTACGAAATTGTTCGATACGATGATTGTATCGATCATAAATGCCAAGGAACTCTTTTCCCATACCGATTGGCCAATTCATCGCATAAGCTTGAATTCCCAAAACTTCTTCTAATTCTTCAATTAGCTCTAATGGTTCTTTCCCTTGGCGGTCTAATTTGTTGATAAAAGTGAAAATAGGTATGCCACGCATACTACAAACTTTAAATAATTTTAATGTTTGTGCTTCAATCCCCTTTGCAGCATCGATAATCATGACTGCACTATCTACAGCCATCAAGGTACGATACGTATCTTCGGAGAAATCTTGGTGTCCAGGTGTATCTAAAATATTGACGCGACAACCATTATAGTCAAATTGCATAACAGATGACGTTACAGAAATCCCACGTTGCTTTTCGATTTCCATCCAGTCAGATGTTGCAAATTTCCCGGTTTTTTTGGCTTTTACAGTACCCGCATCACGAATGGCACCACCAAAGTACAATAATTTTTCAGTCATTGTCGTTTTACCAGCATCTGGGTGAGAAATGATGGCAAACGTACGACGTGTTAATATATCTTGTTCTAGCTTCGAGCTCATGTTTTTTCTAACTCCTCTATAAAATTCTGATTTTATATAAGTAAAACTTCATACAGCGGGAAATTATCTTCCTCTCCCACTGTATGTTCGTTAAACCATCTGGCAATCTACAGGCAACCGATCCCGTTGATTAATCCCCTTTTTACTAGAAATTCTTGAAAGAGGATCTTATTGTCTGTTCATGCGATATAAAATATCTAACTGGTAGCTTTTTCTACACTGGCTATCACATTCCTCACTATTTTAAATGTCGATTTATCTATTTTGAACAATTATTTTCAACTTCAAAACTTAACCTTTCAATTATAACAAAAAAAGTGGGGATCGTAATACCCCCACTTTCTAAGAATACTATTTTTTTACGATAAGTTTTTGCCCAACATAAATCAAATCGGATTTTAAGTTATTCCATATTTTTAGATTGGCTACTGATACACCATATACTTTGCCAATAACTGATAAAGAATCACCACTTTTAACAGTATAATTCTTTGCCTCTGTCGATTTTGTTGTAACCGTTGAAGCAGTTACAACCTTTTTCTTGTTTTCGATTTTTATTTTTTGCCCAATGTAAATCGTGTCTGTTTTTAAATGATTCCATGTTTTTAAATCAGCAATCGAGACATTGTATACTTTTGCGATAACATACAATGAATCACCCTGTTGAACTTTATAAGTAATGGCTGAGCTAGTTGAACTAGATGACACAGGCGTACTGGTTTTACTTTTCGTTGTTGTCTTTGTAGTGGATGCAGTTTTACTTACATATAACTTTTGGCCTACATAGATCAGATCGGATTTTAAGTTATTCCATTTCTTTAAATTGGATACAGTCGTTTTGTACTTTTGAGCTATCCCAGATAGTGTATCACCTTTTACCACTTTGTATGTTTTGCTACTTGTTGTATTGGTTGTAATAGGTGTATTGTTGGATGTCGGCACTACCACTTGAGAGGATTTGCTGACTATTATCTTTTGTCCTACATAGATCAAATCAGATGTTAAACCATTCCATGCCTTCAAATTTGACACAGTCGTATTGAACTTTTGAGCGATTTTGGATAATGTATCTCCAGAAACAATTATGTAAGTATTTTTGGATGTATCATTCGAACTAGTTGATGGTTTAGTTGAACCTGTAGGAGTTTCATCACCAGATGTATCAGTTTCAGGATTACCAGTATCGTACTTCGTTAAATTATAGGTTTCGATTAAATTGTTCAACTTTGTCGCATAAAGCGTATCAGTAGCATATGTACCTGTTAATGCAGCTGTGGCATCTCGATAAGATCTTGTATTAACGACCCAAACGTTTTTATAAAAAGCATGATTCCAAGAAAGGCCATTCTTTATGAGATTCACATAATCCTGTAATGATTGTTGATAGGATGGATACTTTCTAAATTTAGCATTTATTTGAGAATAATGCCCTGTACCATCGTCCTCTAAAGTAGGCATCAGAACATAATTTCCGTTATATGTACCTTTCATACCAAACAAATTATAATTAGGTGCTGATGCTAAACTACTTGTCCCATAAGCGCTCTCTAAAGTTGCCTGTGCAATCATTACTGATGCATATAAGCCATTTTGAGAGGCTAAAGTACGAGCAATCGGCGCTATCCCGTTAATAAAAGAATTGACAGAAAAAGTCCCCACACTCGTTACTTTTGCTAAAACTTTAACACTTTGCTGTGGTGCAGAAACTTCTTTTTCTTCTACATTTTGCTTATAAATAGATGTAGGTTGAAGATTGGGTTGTTGGATTGTTGGATCTGAATCTGCTTGTTTTTCTGTGCTATTAGAAGCATTATTCGGATCAACTATACTTTCTTCTTTTGGATCATCTTTAGCAGTTGGTGTTGGTGTTTTCTGTTCCTCAACTGCATTTTCATCTTTGGGAACTGGTGTTCCAGCTTCTGATTCCATCTCTGAACTAGTATCTGATTGCTTCTGCTCTACATTCGTTATTTCCTGTTTATGAATAGTATCATTTTCAGCAGCTAAGGAAATAGTAGGAATGGTAGTAGTCGTAATTACCGCTGACATACCTGCGATTAATAGTTTATTGGTTTTATTTTTCTTTTCCATATTAGAGTTACTATAAACTAATAGTTTCATTTTTCTCCCTTCTTTTTCTATGATACTTGTATCATATCACTTTCCTATTAACTATTAATCTATATCCTCTAAAAAACATAAAAAAATACTAAAAATGTAAAACAGCCGTAATGTTTGTAGCATTTGAAATAATTATTTATTAGGAATATTGAACTTTTTCTTTGCTGCTTCTAGTGCAATTTCAGCATCACTATGTGGGTATTTAGTATTCTCTATAATTTGATAATCTTCATGTCCCTTACCAGCGAAAATAATCATATCCCCCTGCTCAGCTACTTTGACTGCATAACGTACTGCCTCTGCACGGTCACCAATACATTTATATTGATCATGTTGCATTCCCTTTTCAAGGTCATTCATAATACTCTCGTAATCTTCGTAGCGTGGATCATCTGTTGTTAGAACGACATAATCTGCACGCGAAGCTTCTTTTGCCATATCTGGGCGTTTTGATTTGTCACGGTTACCCCCTGTACCAATTAGGAAAATCAATTTATTTTTTTTATAAGGCATGGCTGCTGTAATAGCTTTTTCAATAGCATCTGGTGTATGGGCATAATCGATAAAAATACTAATTGGAAAATCTTTTGGTGAAACCTGTTGCATACGTCCTTTTACCGGTTCCATCGCTTCTAATTGCTCAATAATATCCTTAATACCATAGCCTTTACAATATAGTGCCGCCGTTGCAGCTAAGGCATTATATACATTAAATTCTCCCAATAAATGCAGTTGTACTGGAAATGTCCCTTCTGGCGTTACCATATCAAAATAGGTCATATGATCATGATATTGACAATTTACTCCTCTGAACATTGCTTCTTCACTGTTAATACCATACGTCCAAATTGGGAAGGGAGTTAATCCAGCATATTTTTTAGACCAAGGATCATCCGCATTTAATACAGCATGCTTATCTTTTTCTAAATCTTGTCCAAGCTGAGAGAATAAAAGACCTTTTGCATTTCCGTAGTTCTCCATAGTACCATGGAAATCTAAATGATCATGTGTTAAGTTCGTAAAGATAGCTACATCAAAATCAACGCCTGCTACTCTTCCTAGTACAAGCCCATGTGAGGAAACTTCCATAACCATTCCTCGGCAACCTTCTGCTCTTGCCCGGAAAATCATTTGTTGTGTCGATAATGCGTCACTTGTCGTATTACCTGAGGCATACATAATACCATTAAGATTAAAGCCAATCGTACCTTTCAAAGCCGAGCGGATCCCGAAGCCTAGCAAAATCCTTTCAATCATTGTTGCCACACTCGTTTTACCATTTGTACCGGTTACTCCGAACATCGTCATATCCTTTGACGGATAATCAAAAAATTTAGCCGCCAATAATCCAAGTGCTCTATTTGTATCTCTAACAATGACTTGGGTAACTTCACCTTGTAAATCTAGTGGTCGTTCTGTAACCACAACAATCGCACCATTATCCACGGCTTTTTGCGCAAAGTCATGACCGTCTACTGTATAACCTTTTATACAGACAAAGATACTTTTTGGTTGAACACTGCGAGAATCGATCGCAATATCTTTAATATTGTCAGGTAAATTACCAATAACTTTTTTCATTGGTAAACATTGTAGTAATTGTGTTGCTTGCATAGTAATTGTTCCTCCTATTATTCATCAATCATAGATGATGTGACGTACGCAAGCAGTAATGCAGCTGTGTTGCGTAGCGAATCTACATGAGTTCTTTCATAGGCATGAGATGACTCAATACCAGCACCAAACAAAGCATGGCGTACATCATAACCAGCTCGAATAGCAGCAGACGCGTCCGAGCCATAATACGGATAGATATCAAGTTTATAATCTATTCCATTTGCTTTTGCGAGTGAAACTAATTGATGTGTCAATGCATAATGATATGGACCGCTCGAGTCTTTTGCGCAAATTGAAACCGTATACTCATCAGAGGCTTGTCCATCGCCAATTGCCCCCATGTCAACCGCAATATATTCTACAACCTGATCAGGAATACTTGCATTGCCACCATAACCTATTTCCTCGTTATTTGAGATATAGAAATGAGTCGTATACGGTAATTCTATTTTTTCTTTTTTTAAGGTCTTTAACAATTGAAGTAATAAAGCGGTACTTGCTTTGTCATCAAGATGACGAGATTTGACAAATCCTGTTTCTGTTACTTCAAATCTTGGATCAAATGATACAAAATCGCCTACTTCAATGCCAATGTTTCTCGTATCATTAGCATTTAAAACTTTTTCATCTACTCTTACCTCTATATGTTCATCATTTCGAGGTAGTTCTCCTGCCTTTTTGTAGACATGTACAGAAGTTTCGTGCATCAAGATAGTGCCCCGAACTTTTTTTCCGGATGCAGTATGAATGGTACAATATTCCCCCTCAACCGCATTCCAATTAAATCCACCAACCATCGATAATTTTAGTCGTCCACTTGGTTTAATATCTTTGACTATTGCACCAAGCGTATCCACATGTGCCGTTAGCAATCGATGACGCTCATCGTTTTTACCTGGAATCGTCACGATTAGTGCCCCTTTGTTGGTTTGTTTAAATTGTACACCCAATTCTTTTAAGAAACCTGATATAAATTTCATAATATCCATTGTGTAACCTGATGGACTCGCGATATTCGCTAATTTTCCCAATAATTTGACTGTTTCTTCTTCATTAGAAATGCTTGTCATTCTATAAGCCCCCCAACTATTCTTTTCATAATATCAAACTATGACAATTTACGACAACAGTAATTCATATATGATGGTATTAGTATACTATCCGAGGTGTCTTTGTGGAGCATTCTTACTTAAGAAAAAGTCAATTTTGCTATCGATCCTAACAGCTATTGTTTCAATCAACACAATCAATCATTTATTAAGATCAATAGCCAGTAACATATCTTAAATGGCGCTATTATCTGCATACTTATCAACATACTTTATTGGTTAATAAAGATGATTGATTCCTTTAGCTGTAGGATTAAACGGTATTGATTTATGATTACTTTACAATCCGATGATACACACCGTTTAATATTCTTTATTTTACTACTTTTTTATCAGCTTTATATTAGTCATTTTGTTTTGGTTAAATTTTATCATGCTGATTGTAACAGTGGGAGGATTTTTCTTACTTTTAAAGTATGATGACGAAACCTGCGAAGAAATGAAGATGCCCTTTACAGAATGGATTCATGATTACAATCACCAAAGAATTAAAAAATCGGTAGCAAGAATCCTATTCCATACAGGATTCTCACCACCGAGAAAAATGATTGGTTCAACTAACACCTAATAAAGGATAAAGTTCCCATTAGGTGAAAGTCTGCTTCAACGTAGAATTGTCTTGACCAGCTTTACTTTTTGCTTATATGGTGGAAATAAAAGATTGTTCGAAAGCTTTGTTGATTTTTTTAGAATCGATTTAGGATGTGTAAAACATTCAAAGCTTGCTTTGCCATGATAATTATGGACACCAGATTGTCCTACACCACCAAATGGTAGATGGACACTTGCAACATGAGTAATGGTATCATTAATACATCCACCTCCGAATGGTAATTCATCTAAGAAAAATTGAATCGCCTTATCCGTTTCTGAAAAGAAATAAGCTGCAAGTGGTTTCGGTTTTTGCCGAATTTGATGGATGACCTGACGTAAATCTTCATAAACTAATATTGGCATGATCGGACCGAAAATTTCATCTTCCATAATGGGACTATCCCAAAAAATATCTTGTAAAACTGTCGGCTCGATATATAAATCCTCACGATCTGTATAGCCTCCGAATAATATATGATCATATTCCTTTTCTAACAAGCTCGCTAAACGATCAAATTGTTTGGTGTTTATAATCCGCCCAAAATCTGGACTCTCCTGAGGGTTCTTTCCATAAAATTTTTGCAAGGCCTTTTTTAAATGACGGATAAACGGAACTTTTACGGACTCATGGACAAGTACATAATCTGGTGCAACACAAGTTTGACCTGCATTCGTAAATTTCCCCCAAACAATTCGTTTCACAGCTACTTCAATATTCGCTGTTTGGTCAACAATTGCTGGACTTTTTCCACCAAGTTCTAATGTATAGGGTGTTAAACGTTCAGCACAAGCACTTGCGACAATTTTCCCTACAGCTACACTTCCTGTAAAGAAAATATAGTCGAATGATGCATGAATAAGCGCTGTCGTTTCTTCTACTTCTCCCTCTACCAATCGGACATATTTCTCTTCAAATGTTTCTTGAATAATTTTCTTTACAATGGCAGCCGTATGCGGAGCTGATTCAGAAGGTTTTACAATCGCCGTATTTCCTCCAATAATAGCACCCACTAGTGGCTCCATAACAAGTTGAAATGGATAATTATAAGGTCCAATTATTAACGTAACGCCATAAGGTTCCCTAACAACAAAGCTTTTTGCGGGTTGAAAATGGAGAGGTGTAGCTACTGCTACTGGATGCATCCATTCTTCCAAATACTTTTGCATATAACTAATGCTTTCTAATACTAATCCTACTTCTGTAGAGTAAGCTTCAAACTCGCTTTTACGCAGATCATCATGAAGAGCCTGCATAATCTCTTTTTCATAACGGCTAATCGCCGCCTTTAATTTTCTTAACTGTTCTTTACGAAAATCGATCTTTTTTGTAGCGCTTGAAAAAAAATAATTTCGTTGTTCAGCTATCATCAGCTCTACATCTTGCCCTGAAAAATTCGACATATTGATCCCCCTTCAACGTATAAAAAAGATATAGTCATCCATACTATTTTCAGCTACATAGCATGTTGATTTGCCAGCACGTACTGTCTTTTTCAAATTGTACCATTTGTGAATTTTGAATTCTACTCGCGAAGGGAGAACAGATCATGTTAAAAACAGAAACTTGGTGGGAATCACTCTTTACTGGAGATTTGTCAATTGGTATTGCTTTAGATCGTCAACAGGAATTAGAGGATGAGGAATTTTTGTATTTACGTCATTTTAATGAAATGGATAATAATGATGAAGGCTTATCACAGTAATAAAATCTTTATAGTGGTTCAAATATAGGATTGGCAAACAATCCTTTATCTATTCTTATATGGCAAAAATCAACTATCCCCTTTATGGGCAAGGAGTACAAGTTGCATCGCTCACACAAACTTTTTACTGGCTTGTATTCTTGCTCTTTGAAAACGCAACAAATTGGTCGAATGCTAATTTATCAGTATTTTTTAACAAAATTAACATATGTGAATCAATTTCATAATGCAGAATGCAGATGAAATTGATTCATGTATCTAAAAAAATAATAGAACAGAACACCTTTTAGCATACTATTTCCCCTTTCAAAACGGTCCATACTTTTATCCATATCGAAAGGTGGTGTACTTATGAAAAATGGCTGGAGAATTTACTTAGAAGATTTAAAAAATATCGGTACAAACTGGGTATCCGCCATTATAATATTAGGTCTTATTATTTTACCATCTCTATATGCATGGCTAAATATTGCTGCCTCCTGGGATCCTTATAGCCAGACAAACCAAATTCCAGTAGGGATTGTCAACGAAGATAGTGGTGCAACAGTACAAGGCCATACTTTTAATGCTGGAGATGAATTAGTTCATGAACTAAAAAATAACCATGATATGAACTGGCAATTTACCGATCAAAAAAAAGCGCTCAGTCACCTAGAAAACGGTGATTATTTTTCTGTTATCATTATTCCTCCCAATTTTTCTCAGGATTTAGCAACCGTTGTAACAGATTACCCTCAAAAAGCTCAACTTAAATATTATGTCAACGAAAAGATTAATTCGATTGCTCCTAAGATTACGAGCAAGGGCGCTAGTGTTCTAGTCGATTCCATGAGTAGTCAGTTTATCGGTATTGTCAATGGAACTATTTTTGATATTTTTAATCGCATCGGCATTACGATGCAACAAGATTTACCTGATATTGAAAAATTCGAGGATTTCGTTTTTACCCTTGAAAAAGATTTGCCAACCATTTATAACAAATTAAAGACTGCATATCACGATGTGGATGAAGCTAGTCAAATTATTCAATACGCCAAACAAAGTGTACCCCAAGCAAAGGCATTGACCTCAGAGGGATTAACTACGGTTAACAATACCCTTACTTTTATCAATCAAGCGGAAAGTACACTAAACACCATTAGCCCTCAGGTGAAAAAAGACATACAAACTGTCAAACAGATTGCTTCAGATACGAATGATCTACTAACACAGCTCCAACAATCACCCATTAGTTTTACAGATATAGAATTGGTAAAAAATCAATTGAATCAGAATGTAACGAATGCCACCAATAAAATTTCAAACATTCAACAACTTTTGCTATCATTGAAACAATTCAATGCAGAGAATAATATGACTACAGATATTCAAATTTTAGACAGGGCTATCAGCCAAACAGACGCCATTCAAAATATATTAAATCAAGCACAAGCAAATGGACGTGATTTTGATCAATCTCTTAACAATAAAGAAGGCAAAATAACCAATTTTCTTCAACAACTACAACAGCTGTCATCTAACATATCTGTTGGGTTAGATCGTTTTACAAATGAATATCAAGAAACCATTGAACCAACCATTTATTCACAAATCAACAAAGTACAACAAACATTGACAGAAGCCAAAAGTATTCTTACTACGGTTCAAGGAACAATCCCTAAGGTAGAGAACATTCTAAATAATGCAAGCAGCTTCATAAATGATACGAAAAAAGGAATGGAAATTATTATCGGGGAATACCCACAAATAAATGATCGCGTGCATCGATTAGCAGATCAAATTCGTAGTTTTGAAAAAGAGACAGATTTAAAAAGTATTATCCAGCTCCTTATGAATAATCCTACTGCTGAAAAATCATTTTTTGAGGAACCTATTCAAATGAATGAGCATCGAGTTTTCCCAATTGAAAATTATGGTACAGGGATGACTCCGTTTTACTCAGTATTAGCCATATGGGTCGGCTGTCTTTTACTTATTTCTTTGTTAGCAGTCGATACAAAAGAAGATGAGCATTATGAAATTCGAGAAGTTTACTTTGGAAAGCTTCTTACTTTCTGTACAATCGGACTCTTTCAAACGGCTATCATTGTGTTAGGAGATCTTTTTATTTTGAATGTATCAGCAAAATCCCCTATTTGGTTCATCCTATTCTGTTTGTTTATAAGCCTTGTTTTTATGACCATTGTTTATACACTTGTCTCCGTTTTTGGAGACGTAGGAAAAGCGCTATCAATTGTGCTACTTGTTTTACAGATTGCCGGTTCAGGTGGAACATATCCAATCGAATTACTACCAAAGTTTTTCCAATACATTAATCCCTATCTCCCTTTTACCTATGCTATTTCATTGATACGAGAAACGCTGGGAGGAATTATTTGGTATAAAGTAATCATTGATATTCTTTTCTTGTCTCTTGTTTTACTATTCTTTTTACTGTTCGGTGGTATTTTTAAAAAGCAGCTTCGTGATTTAACTCAAAAAATGTTACAAAAATCTAGGAAATCTGGGCTTTTTCATTAAAGCTCTGTTCCATTGTTTCATCATGTTTGTTGCTGCGTATAAGTGAACGTCTTTACGTTGATCATAGATACCACTGAAACAGTCAATCCCTCTCCTTGAAAACATGGAAAAAGCGACTACACTAAAGGATGTAGTCGCTTTCATTTTTAAAATAATTTCAAGGATATATTGACATTTGTAAAATAGAAAATTATGATTAACTAGGATTCTTACATAAGTAAGACTCAATAATCTCAGACAAAAGCCTTGCACAATAGAATTTTGTGCAAGGCTTTTGTTTTTTAATATTCTGTATCGCCCAAAATACTAAAAACTGTTGTGTTCAGAATCATCATAGCAATGATTGAAATAATTTCTATTGCCATCTAATTTCACTTCCTTGTCATCTGCAATACTCTATTTTATGAAACCTTTAAAATATGTTTCCTAATAATATGTTTATAACCGTATAAAGTGAAGCTCCATCCGTGGAGGTTTTCTTCATCCCCCACTGAAATAGAGGAACGGAAGTGAAGAACGCCACGTCCTGTGGCAACACCTGAGTGACCAACATCCTGCCCGCCCCAACCAATCGGACTTTTACGGGCAGTTGATCCCCTATCTATCTTTCTCAACTCTCTCTAAATCTTAAGATGGGTGTCTTACTGCCCGTTAAAGCGGGATAAATAATAATAACGATTCATAGATTCTGATAAAAAGCATATTGTTCATATCTATTCTCCCGCAAGTCAACACTTTTCGTAAACAAATTGCTTGCTCCTCATTCCCCATCTTTCCTACTGCTTGTGACTGGAGTCTTATAGTGGAGGATTCCTGTTGTTCCAGAGTAATTTTTATATAATTTGGAGCATATTTTTGAAGAAAAGGCTCTTTCAAAATCTATTAAATTATTATAATCAAAATCATACTTTTCCGCAAAGATTTTTTACTATGTTGCACTCCATGATCATTTTTTTATTTCAAAAAGACTTGCCTTTTTTATAATTCCCTGTATAATGATATTTTGGGTGCCAAACCTATGTGATTATTTACTTGTAAATAATCACGAAAAGAACACCATAAACGGCACGGATTGCCGAGCGTTCTTTTTTATGAGCAGGCAAGATGAGCGCCTGCTTTTTTATTTTGTCTTAATTCCTCTTACCCTTCTTTTTTCCAAAAACATTCCTAAAATGGCTTTCATTTTGATTTTGACATATTCCTGACATATTCCTTATTTAACATAAGGTTGAGGCATTTGATACATAATACCTAATCATTATTTATGGAGGGATTTTTATGTCTATTAATATCAATTCATTATTATCGTCTTCAGCTATTGATTGGCTGAATAACACTTCTAGTACTTCAACAACATCTACTTCCAGTAATTCAGATGACTATAGTTCCTTATTATCAAGTTTAGGAAGTACTGACTCTACTTCTATTAGTGATTTAGCAAGCCTATTGTCAGATTCATCATCATCTACAAGCACTGTGGAATCATTATTGAACAAAAGAACAGAGATACTCCAACAAAAGTATGAACTTGTGAATAGTGATTCTCAGACGGAAGATACAACTTCTCAGTTAAAATCATTACAAGAACAATTAGATGACATCAATGAACAATTGGCATCGGCTCTTCTAGAACAAGAAAGTTCTTCAAATGTAAATTCCTATTTAACAAGTGATAGTGTAACAAATTCTAATTCTTATGATGATCTATCAAGTCTATTCGAACAAACTTCAGCATTAACACAATTAAAAATGTTAACAACGGCTAAAACCAATTTAGAAAATCAATCTAAGCTATTGCAAAGCGAAGTGGATGAGGAGGGGGACTCAAGTTTAGCCTATAGTCGTTTACAAAAGGTAAACACAAATCTAGAGTTATTAAATAACCAGATTATGAGTTCATTGAGCTCTAGCAATACAAATAGTAGTCTATGGTCATCGCTTAACGCCTCAGCAGCTCTAACACAATATCAAATAGCCAATAACACAACGACTGATTCGGAAAACAGCTCAGAAGATACAACATCAAAAGAAGAAAATACTACTGAAACATTATAGATTGAAACTTCACCTAATAGAGGGTTTCCCCCTCTACAGGGTGTTAGCTGAAACACTTGGCGGCTTTCTACTAGCATACATAGGCACCAATCAACACTTCATTAAAATCATAGGTCAAAAATAGAGATGTTTTAATTCATGAATCACCAATTTGAATTTCAATATAATCATCCTGTCTCTATCATATGTATTTATATGTGACTAATTAAAGGAACTTAGATGATTCTAAGTCCCTTTAATTTCAATCATTCAATAATAATCTCATAGTCAAGCAAGAAAATAATACCATAAAATACTTTATATGAAAATATGAAAAGAATATAATTTTTTAGTTTTACAAATAGCTTTTGATCAAAAACCATGATTATCCTTTATAAAGCCGCTCCATTTAAATCAAACAAAAAACTGTCAAAAGCTATAAGCTAATCGACAGTTTTAAAACGAATATTAGAATATCAAATCTAACATAAAGTAACATATTGCTGCTAAAATCGCAGCTATCGGCATTGTAATGATCCAAGTGATGACGATTTTACGTGCTACGCCCCATTTAACGCCTTTTACGCGCTGAGCAGATCCTACACCCATAATCGCTGAAGAGATGACATGTGTGGTACTAACAGGCAAGTGAATTAATGTTGCACCGAAAATAACAGATGCTGACGCTAAATCAGATGCCGCACCATTTATAGGACGTAACTTCATAATCTTGCCACCTACTGTTTTGATGATTTTATAACCACCAATTGAAGTTCCCAATCCCATAGCAGTAGCTGCTGCTATACGTACCCATAATGGAATATCTCCACCGGCTTGCCAGCCAGCAGCAATTAATGCCATCGTAATGATCCCCATAGCCTTTTGCGCATCATTCGTACCATGCGTAAAGGATTGAAGTGCTGCCGTACAAATTTGTAAAAGCCTTATACCCTTATTTGTCTTATAAAGACTCGCTTTTTTGAATATCACTTTAAATAGTGACATCACTAAAAAGCCAGCTAAAATAGCGATAAATGGAGATAATAGTAAAGCTTCTAAAATTTTGATAAAGCCACTATAATTCAAGATATCAAATCCTGCTGCTGCAATAGCTGCGCCTGCTATAGAACCGATAATTGCATGTGAAGAACTAGATGGGATGCCGTAATACCAAGTCAGCAAATTCCAAATAATCGCAGCGATCAATGCCGCTAAAATGACAAGTGAACCGTTCGATAAAGCGAAAGGATCTACAATATCTTTTGTAATGGCTTTTGCTACACCAGTAAAAGTAATAGCCCCTATAAAGTTCATAGCCGCTGCCATTATCACCGCTATTTTAGGTGGTAAAGCTCTTGTTGAAACGGACGTTGCAATAGCATTAGCTGTATCATGAAAACCATTAATAAAATCAAAAATAAGTGCGAAAATGACGACTAATACGGTTAATATAACTATTGAATCCATTCGTTATTTTTCGCTCCTTAAACATTACGCATAATAATTGTTTCCATCGTGTTCGCCACGTTTTGACAATCATCTGCAATTTCTTCTAGTTGTTCATAAATATCTCTTAATTGAATAATACGGATTGGATCTTTTTCATGTAAGAACAATTGCTTGATGGAAGTACGTAAGACTTCATCACATTTACTTTCGTAATCTTTTATTAAAATAGCATTTTCGCGCATGCTAGGTAAATTTTTATTTGCTAATTTCTCCATTGCTTTTACAACTTCATCTGCACTTTTGACAATATACCCAACAAATGTAGTCACAGACTGATTCGTCTCTGTTAATGCAAACATATCAAAATGTGCGACACATTCTTCCATACCGTCAAGAACATCATCCATACTATTTGCTAAAGCAAGAATATCTTCTCTTTCAATAGGCGTCATAAACGACTTATTAAGCATGACAATTAATTCATGAATAAGTGAATCACCATCTGTTTCATATCTCTTCATCCGCGTACTAATTTTGTGTAAATCCTCTAAATTATGAATTTGAAAGTCATTGACATAATGTACTGCCTCTTGAACGTTGACTGAAATTTTTTGTAATATTTCGAAGAATGGATCTTCTTTTTTTCGACTAAACATAAATTCCTCCCGAAAAAAGTTAGTGTCTAAATTTGTCGTTCTAAACGCAAAAAATATCTTAACAATAAATTCACAAAAATTCTCGAAAATTTACACTAATTAACGCAAGATTTACAATTCTGTAATATTAGCGTTCACAAAATTGAAAAAAACATGCACTTTTTTAGAAAAAATTCTTGTATTTATGGTCCGAAATTAATGTAAAAAGAATATTTTGATGGAATTTTGCTTGATTTTCTAGTACTAAAGCTCTTTCAGACATACATGCACATGTCAAGTTCACCTTTCCCTCTTCAAACTATTTATGAAAGAGTTCAATTTACAAAAGAAAAGGTTTGAAAAGTAAAAAAGGTACCATTCAGATCGACTGAATGATACTCTTTTGCTTTTCATGATTGACGAAATCTTTTAGAATAACTAAATGATTCCATCCGAATGATTGTTCAAATGGTGAATTTCATTATACTTATCTAACCACCATTTTCCGTCAGCGTTGTAAATAGTACTGACACCGCCATTTGATAGACGAACACTTTGAGGGAAAATCGAAGCATTTTCTACCATCGTAAAAAGTGTATGTATAACAGCACCATGCGTCACTAAAATCACGCTTCCATCAGAATATCGATTGTCGATCATTTGTAATCCACTGACTATCCTTTTTTTCAATTCTTCTACGGTTTCTTGATTTGGATATTCCTTATGAGGATATGCCCTTCTCCTTTCTTCATAAGTCATCCCTTCGGCTTCACCATATGTGCGCTCAGCAAATTCCTTTAAAGCATGAAATGGCAACTGTAATGTTTCATTCATAATAGTTGCTGTATGGGATGCCCTATTCAAGGTACTTGTAAATATTGCATCACATTTTATTTTTTCAAAATAACTTCTACATGCAATCGCTTGTTTTTCTCCTCTTTTGTTTAATGCTGTATTCCTTCCACCTTGAAGTCTGCCTTCACGATTCCAATCCGTTTCGCCATGACGTACAATATATATTTTTGTCATATATACACCCCCTTATTAACTATGTGTACCATCGTACCATAATAATTGAAAGACATTCTATATCTTCATGGAGATTTTTAATATTATCCAGCCGCTTTTATAAAACCTGCTTTTTGTGCTTCTTCTTCTGTACAGAAAACCTTTTCCGCTTTGACCGCATCATAATTATTCATACCAGGTAGATGATATATTTTTTTACCCTTATCATTGATATTTCCTTTGATATTGCATGCCGCCCCTGGCTGAGTATTTGTATGATCCTTTTGAGATTGTTTTGTAGTAGAAGATGTATTGGTTGAAATCCCCTTTGTTGAGTCTTCACCAGGACGCCAATTTTTGACAGCCGCTTTTACAAAACCTCTATCTGTGACATAGCCATCATATTGCCAGATGCCTTTTTTCTCGCTTTCGGCTTTTTCTTGGATCTCCTTATACTCATTTACGTGTTTGGTATTAGGCTCATAAATGTACCCAACGCGAACAAGTCCTTCACGAATCAATTGCTCTTGCACACTTTTGCCATCTGCATAAACATAGGCCAGTAAACGACCATACTTGTCTTCTTTATCTCCAACATCAAATTCCAATGTAACATTTTTTGCATGATTTAATATTTCCCGATTTCGAGCTTGCGCTTCACGTCCAAAAGGTTGTTCTCCTAATGTTTTATGATACATTTCAGGCGCATCTACTAATAAATAGCGTACTTTTTTTATTTCACCTTTATCTTTTACTTTTATCGTATCACCATCCATTACGCTAATAACTTCCACTTTTTCTAGATTTGAATCCTTTGTGTTTTGGGATGTATCCTCTAATGTACAACCTGCTAGAATCACCACAGCAATGCTGCATAGTACCATTATCCATATTTTCAATTCTGTCACCATCATTCTTTACTTATTTATTTCTTTTGTTATCCCATTCAACATACCAGATCCTTCTCCCATTTTGTAGCTCAACCAAGCGAAAGTTACCGAAACACTTTCAATCTGACTTCACAATGGGATTCGGATCTGAATAGGTGAGAATTGGTCATTGCTAGATTGTTTCTTTATCCGTAATTATTTCGCCCGCTTCTTCTAGATCACGGATACGATGAGCCAATCGAGAAGCCGCTGATGCTGCAATACTGCCCACCAAATCATCTAAAAATGTATGCACATTTTGTCCGCTCCTTGCATCAAGTCGTTGGATGATACCTGTTTTCTTTTTGTCTAAATGACCATATGTTGTGACAGCAATACTGCCATACGTTAGAACGGATCCTATTGCTAAAGTTTCATCAACCCCGAATAGACTTTCATCAGATTCGATCAGCTGTTGCAATGGTTGGGACAGCATCCCTTTCTCTGCTAACTCATCTAATTCAACTCCAACAAGAAGTGCATGTTGGACTTCTCTTTTATTTAAAACACGTTCAACAGATCCTATACAATGTTTTATCGTTAAACCATTATTATAAGGATATTGCATTTCATAGACAATTTCTGCAATATCATTGATTGTTACACCTCGACGTTTTAGTGCATCTTTTGCCGCTTTCGCTACAATATCTGAAGACACTGATTTTATTTTTTCATTGTACATGGATAAACCTCATTTCTGCTAAATAATTCAGTCTATCTACCATTATACCTTTCCAAATTCATATGTTACAATTTCCCTACATACACATAAATCGATTTCATCATTCAAAACATTGATAAAACCCAAACATGCAATAGAGATCATTGTTAACTACCATAACGATTAAAACATCATCTATATGAAGTGAAAGATGGCAATTCCTCAAAATGCATACGCATTCCCTTCACGCTGTGTCTAGTCAGTGAAGCTTATTCAAATTTCTGTGGAAAAACGAGACAGAAGAGAACTCACAGTAAGATCCAATATGAGTTTCCGAGGAGACTAAACAGTTGCCCGCAGAAAGCGCTATCTAAAGTAGCATACTAAACGAATGCTAGGATATTATCCAAATGATTGAATGGTTAAATGAAAATAAAAGGATTATAAAATGAAGTCATATTAAAGGAGTGCTCGATGTGGAACAAGGTACGATTAGGGATTTAGAATTTTATAGTGAAGCATTGCAAGAAACATTGGAGTTACTGATTTATCTCCCAGCAAACTATTCTCCGCTTTATAAATATTCATTATTAATCGCCTCAGATGGCAAAGACTATTTTCAACTAGGCCGGATAAGCCGTGTTGCCGATGAATATTTAGCAAATGGAGAAATTGAAAATCTAATCATTGTTGGTGTACCTTATAAAAGTATTGAAGATCGCAGACGAAAATACTTGCCAAACGGAGATTTACATGAAGCCTATTTACGCTTTTTGGCGCATGAACTTGTGCCATATATAGACAAATATTATTCAACTTATCAAATGGGTATGGGGCGTGCGCTTATCGGAGATTCACAAGCAGCAACTGTTTCTTTGCTTGCAGCAATCGCTTATCCCAACATTTTCGGTAAAGTTATTTTACAATCACCTTATGTTGACGATGCTGTATTAAACAAAGTTCGTAAAGTGAAAAATCCACATGCATTTTCTGTCTATCATGTTGTAGGACTCGGTGAAACCCAAGTAATGACAACAAGTAAGACGATCAAAGATTTTCTGACACCCAATCGTAAACTTCATGAATTATTTTTGGAAAAAGGGATCACTACTTTTTATGAAGAGTTTGATGGTCAGCATTCCTGGAAATATTGGCAACCCGATTTAAAAAGAGCCATTAAGCAAAAATTTGACCTATAAAATGGCAATATCATCCCACGAATAAATTTTTCTGCTATACTGAAAATTGAGAACAATTAACTCCAAGGAGGTCATCCATAATGAAATATGGTATTGTTGCTTTCCCTTCTAAGCAACTTCAAGACTTTGCAAATTCTTATCGTAAAAGATACGACTCTCATTATACTAAAATTACACCACATATCACATTAAAAAGTGTAACTGAAGTAAAGGATTCACAAATTGACAGTATTTCAGAAGCTGTTAAAGAGATTTGCAATCATTTTAGTCCTCTTAAGATTCATGTATCAAAAATCAATTCATTTGCACCTGTAAATAATGCCATTTATTTAAAAATTGATCCCACAGAGGAACTTTTAGATTTACATGACGCATTGCACAAAGATCCATTAGGCGGAAAAGCCGAATACAAATTTGTTCCTCATATTACCATTGCGCAAGATATGAGCTCTGGTGAACATGACGATATTTTCGGACAATTACGTATGACAAACGTTGACTTTAGTGAAAGCATCAATCGTATTCATTTATTATATCAACTTGAGGATGGCTCTTGGACAGTTTATGAAACATATCGACTAACGGGAGAAGTATAGTCATTGGTATTCGCAAAAATTGTTGAAACTGAAAAAGAATTACAAGATGCCTTCTTCGTTCGAGAAGAAGTTTTCGTCAAAGAGCTAGGCATTCCTCTTCCTTTAGAAAAAGATGAATATGATGAAATTGCTACACATTTTGTTGCTTACTTTGAGAAACAGCCAATCGCTGCGGGGCGGGTTCGCTTCCTAGAGGACCATACAGCCACTGTTGACCGAGTTTGTGTATTGCCCCCTTTTCGCAGAAAGCAAATCGGTGTTTTAATGATGCAGAATCTTGAACAATATATTCAAGGGTCTCACATTAAAAAGGTCAAACTAAATGCGCAAACTCATGCTATTCCGTTTTACGAAAAACAAAACTATTACATCACTTCTCCGGAATTTTTAGATGCCGGAATTCCTTACCGTGCGATGGAAAAAACTTTTGATGCTTAAAAAAGCTACGATATATTATGAAGAAAATCATAATACATCGTAGCTCTTTACATGGAAGTAAATTCTACTACAAGCTAGTTCGTCCATTGCCATCCATAATTGATCGCATGCAAGATCAAGCTCACAATATAACTGTCTCATCTATATATAAAAGTCAAAGTACAATCCTTTACCCGTAATATTCGCAACTTTCAAATCATCGGAAGAATTATGAGGGGATTTATTTAAATAGTGTTTCTTTACGTTCAATTGCTTCCGAAATTTTATCTCAGCATTTTTATTTTTTCTTCTCCATTCTTCACCAAAATGACTTTGCTGTTTGACATGTTGAATTTGGTGAATATATGAAAAACGTTCTTCCTTTTGCAATAAACGCATCATATATTGATATGATTGTAAATTAGGAAACGGTAAAATATAACCCACCTGAATCACCCCCTGTAATATACTTTTACTTATATGCATAAACAGCATTCGTTATTACAGGGAAATGATTTGAATTATATCATTTTTTGAATTTTATTTAGGTCTAAGGATTCTCCATTTTTAAGAATAGACGCCACAATCTGTTCTTCTAGCTCTTTTGTTACTGGCTTATTTGCGAGTTTGGCAACTTTGCGAACAATTTTACGAACTTGTCGTGCATCTTGAAAATTGGCATTTTGAATAGCATTAGCTAGCGCAAAGACTTCTTCCATTGGAACTCCTGTTTTCTCTTCGATTCTTCGAAAAAAAGATGGATTCATCTAAACGCCTCCTTAGTAAATAAAGCTAGTGCCAACAATAATTAACAAGATGAATAATACAACGATCAAAATGAATGTTGAACCGCCGTAGCCACCGCCACCATAGCCGCCGCCGTAGCCGCCAGATGGATATCCACAACCGTATCCTCCCCATCCTGACATTGCAATCCCTCCTCTCTTTTCTCCCCTATCTTATGCGGAGGTGAAAAGAAGAATCGGGCTTTTAACTAAGGGTGCTGTCCTTTTGAATGAAAAATTAATGCACCGATCATACCAAACAAAATGGCCGCACTAATACCTGAACTTGTCACTTCAAACATACCTGTTAAAACACCAATCCAGCCATGTTTTTCTGCCTCGGCTATTGCTCCATGTGTTAATGAATTGCCAAAAGATGTAATGGGAATTGTTGCCCCTGCTCCTGCAAAATCAATAAGTGGTTCATAGAGATCAAAGCCATCTAATATAGCACCCGCCACAACCAAAATCGTTAAAGTATGTGCAGGAGTCAGTTTACCGATATCCATTAGTAATTGTCCGATTACACAGATCAAACCACCGACAATAAAAGCCATTATTAAAGAAGAAAGCATTTTTATTCCTCATTTCATTGAAATTTCAACTGCATGTGCAGTACATGGAATTGATTCATTCTGTTGTACAGTTAATGGAGAAAGCAATGCACCCGTTGCAATGGCAAGTACACGCGCCATTTTCTTTTCATTTAATTGCTTCAAAATGTAGCTAAAAAAAACAGACGCAGAGCAACCAGCACCGCTAGCACCCGCTAGAAAGGACTCATCATCGCCATAATATTCTGCACCAGCATCCCTTATTTTTTGCACATCTTGCTTCGCCATACCTTCTTTTATCAGCATTTCTTTTAAAATAGGAAGCCCTATTTTACCGAGATCTCCGGTCATGATCAAATCATAATCCGATAATTTTTGTCCTCTTCCCTTTAGATGACGAGTAATCGTATCACATGCTGCTGGAGCCATCGCTGCCCCCATATGAAATGGATCTGTTTGTTGCAAATCAATTACCTTACCGACTGTAGCTGCCTCTACAACAGGACTATTCATCTGTCCTTTTGCGATTAACACATAGCCAGCAGCTGTCACCGTCCATTGTGCAGTACCTGGTTTTTGGCCTCCATATTCAACCGGATAGCGAAACTGTCGTTCAACTGAATTATGTTGACTACCCGCTCCAGCTAACGCATAACGGCTCCCACCTAATTCTGTTAATAAAGACGCAATAATAACACTTGATACGGCAGTCGCACAAGCAGAAAACAGTCCAATATAGGGTATTTGCAAAGTTGCTGCTGCAAAATTAGAAGGTGTCATCTGATTGACTAGATCTCCACTCATTAAAAAATCTACATCGTTTTGTTTTATCTTTGCCTTTTGTAGGGCAATTTGACATGCTTGTTCGGCCATTGTTTGATGGCCTTTTTCATTGCTATCCTCTTCTGCTCTTTCATCGTCATAAAACTTATCGAAATCTTTTGCAAATACACTCTTTTTTTCCACTGGTCCAGCTACAACACCTGATGCAATAATTGCTGGTTTTGAAGGAAAATATATAACACCTTGATCCATTACCAATTCGCTACCCCCATTGTCACTAAAATGAGCTTTACAAGCGCTACTACAAAAGCAGCTGTAACACCAAATACAATAACCGAACCAGCTAATTTAAAAATATTCCCTCCGACTCCTAAAACAAAGCCTTCTGTTTTATGTTCAATGGCCGCAGAAATAACGGAATTACCAAATCCGGTTACAGGTACAGCTGAACCCGCTCCAGCAAATTGTCCAATTTTTTTGTAAACGCCAAATCCCGTCAATAGCATAGTTAAGAAAATAATAGTAGCAACTGTTGGATTCCCTGCTGTTTTCTCCGTGAAATTAAAATAAGTAATATAAAAGAATGTAATAAGCTGACCAATTGTGCAAATGATACCTCCAACTAGAAAAGCTTTTAGACAATTCTTCAAGATCGATGGTTTCGGTGAAAGTGATTGTTGTAAATGATCGTATTGTTTTGCATCCATTAGGTTTCCTCCTCAGATAGCTCTTTAAGCTCTTTGATTTTCTTATCTAGCTCTTTCTCACCCATTTGTTTTTTGGCTAACTTATCCGTTTCGATCATAATTTTCAAATCTGTACTCACTAAAACATCTTTTTGGGGTAAAGCCTTTTCAATTTCTTTCTGCCATTCCTTTTCGTATTGTCGCTTTTTCCATTTCGAGAATGGTTTTACTTCTATCCCCACAATGGCAGCATTATCTGTCAACAGAGCAGTGACTCTTTTTATATGTTGATCATCCTTGACGATTTGCTCTATTTCTTGGCGCTGATCCTTATGTGAACTGTCTTTATTGGTTGTAAAAAAAG
This sequence comes from Rummeliibacillus sp. SL167, assembly GCF_007896505.1. Classification (NCBI taxonomy): domain Bacteria; kingdom Bacillati; phylum Bacillota; class Bacilli; order Caryophanales; family Caryophanaceae; genus Rummeliibacillus; species Rummeliibacillus sp. SL167. Next base: position 1,996,745 of record NZ_VCBM01000001.1, read on the forward strand.
ACGTTTGTCCATTATTACAGCCTACCAGTATCAGGGTCACTAGCAATAGAAGCCCTTTTTTCATGTACATCTCATCCTTTTTGGAATTAGTATGTTGCTTTTTAGATAAAAATATTCAAGCTAGTGACAACAGCCCGACTCTATAATTATTAAACTCATATGGTATAGAGAGTTAAAAAGAGGAGGTGAAATTGATGGGCTGTTGTGGAAAAGAAGAAAGTTCAGGAGTAAGTCCAATCAATTCTAAAAACTGTGTATGTGATGTTGTACGTGCTATTTTAGACATCCAAACACAAGGGGCTACTGACGATTGTGATTGTCCTACTAATTGTTTTTTAGAACCACTTGGGGGCTTAGTAAATCCAACTAGAACAAACGCAGATACTCGCGTATTCATGCTTCTAACAAAAGACGGAACACCATTTAAAGCTTTCTTTAGAGATCTTATTGGTAACACAGGAACAGATTGTAGATGTTTTTCTGTATACTTCCGAGTGGAAGATGTATTTGATGGCTGCTGTGCTACTCTACGTGTACTAGAGCCATTAGACAGAAACAGAGCTGAAGTTGACATTCTAAATGAAAAAGGAACAGATGTGGATTTGCACAAACTTTGTAAAGTAAGAAACTTTAATCGTACAAATAGTTGTATTACAGTAGATTTAAATTGCTTCTGCGCCGTGCAATGTATTGCTGACGTAGATTTAAATGTTTGCTAAGATGATCTTAAGGTGAGGCAGCGTCGGAATGTAGAAGTGATTGGTTGATATTCATTTCAGCCAATCTCTTCTTCTTAGATTAACCCATTTATCTAAATTTCACTCCCATTTTATAGATAATGTTGAAAGATAACATCAGTGCTCGTTGTTCTGTATGCTTTTAGCGTGCTGGCACAGTGGATACAGGCTCAACTATCTTTTAGCCATATAGCAAAAAAACGAGTTCAGAATAAGAACATCTGAAACTCGCTTTTTTCCTATAATATAGGGCACTATCCAATTTATTGATCCATCATGACATAACCTATTCGTATATGAAATAGGTATTCATCAACAAAGCTGGTGTAACAACATTTGCATTTTACGTGCTAGCACCCTTTGGAAAACCATCCATATACCTGAGCTTCCCTATTTAAAAAATGATCTTCCACGCCAAAGCAAATCTTTTATTTTAGCGATAGCAATGGGATGAACGACATTATTAGCTGTCCTAATCATCACTTCCTGCGTTTCAACATTGACTTTATAAACCTCTCCTGAAATTTCTTGCCCATCGTTTATAACAAATACAAGCGGTTGATAAGCTTTCTGCTGAAATGGATTCGATAAGAACAACAGCTTTTCTTTTCGTTTTCGTAACTCAACATCTTCTTCTAATACAGGCTTACTTTCTGATACATCCTCCAATGATTCAATATTTTCTTCAATTTCTTTAAAATAAGCTGGTGGACTTTTAACGAAAAGAAGTGGGCGATTTCCCACATTTACACATCCTTTTTTATTTTCATACTATGCGAAATTGGCGAAATTGGTTCACATTAGATGATTAATAAAGGCTGTAGCAATGCCAAGGTAGATCAATATACTTGTGATATCGTTTAAAGTCGTGATAAACGGACCTGATGCAACGGCAGGATCAATATTTAAACGATGCATCAATAATGGAATAAAAGAACCTGCCAGAGTAGCCACTACAATAGAACAGCAAATGGCCACGCCAACTAATAAACCTAATAAGAATGTATGTTGCCAAAAGTAAACAATCCCAAGCGCAATGGCACCACAAACGAGTCCCATAATAAGACCTGTGATCAGTTCTCTAAACATCATTTGCAACTTGCTTTGCTCTTCAACATCCCCTGTGGCAATGCCTCGAACAGCTACTGCTAATGCCTGTGTTCCACTATTACCTGACGTACCACCTATTAACGGGATAAACGCTGCAAGTAATGCCACTTTTTCAAGTGTACCCGTAAACAAATCTACTAAATTAGCTGTTAACATTCCTAAAAATAAAAGAACGACTAGCCAGGGCAATCTTTTCTTTGCCGCTGCAAATGGATTCGTATCAAGACTGTCCATATCAGAAACCCCTGCTAATTTAGAATAGTCTTCAGATGCTTCTTCATCGATGACATCAATAATATCGTCGACGGTAATAATCCCCAACATTTCATTTTTCGAATTAATGACTGGAACTGCCAAGAAATTATAATCTTTCATAATTTGAGCAACATCTTCTTGGTCATCCGTTACATTTACACTCACAACACGTTCATTCATAATATCTCGGATCAGCGTGTCTTCTTCAGCAATAATGAGATCTCGTAATGAGATAACACCTGTTAAATGGTTTGTGTTATCCACCACAAAAATATAGTAAATCGTTTCTGCATCAGGAGCTGCATTGCGTAATATGGTCATAGCAGAACGTACCGTTGAATTTTCAGGGATAGCGACATACTCTGTCGTCATAATAGATCCCGCAGTATATTCTTCATAATGCAGCAAATCTCTAATTTCCTGTGCAGATTCATTGTCCATTATTTGAAGGAAATGACTAATTTGATCTTTATCTAATTCATTTAAGACATCGACCGCATCATCCGTATACATCTCTGCGATCATTTTAGCAGCATATGCCGGCGCCATTTCTTCTAAGAAACCTTTATATTCGTTATCATCCAGTTCAAGAGCTTCAAAAATCTCTGCCATCTCTTTTGGGGACAAATACTGATAGATAACCTGTCGTATGTCAGGTCCCACCTTCTCATAAAACTGTGCCTGATCGTACGGATGAAGCGCCAAATATTCATCTCTAAAAGTTGTTGGAGCTTCGTTTTGTAATAACCATCGTAAATGCTCCTCGTTAAATTGAACTTCATCTTTTTCCATTGTTTCGTCTTTCATGCATTGTCCCCTCCTCTCGACTGTTTTTCTTTACATAACACCTTATTATAATAATTCGAACATTCAATAAGGACAATTATTTTTTGCAAATTTCGCGGAACAAATTTAATAGTAACACGAGATGTTCTATATACTCAAATTGGATTTCCTTAATTTTCTAATATAAGAACACCACATCCTGTGGCAACAACTCCGTGACCAACATCCTGTTATCCTCAGCGTTCGCCCGCATGAGTCATGCGAGCCGGAGCGGAAATCAACGAATCTCCCTATTTTTGTGGATTAAACTGGATAATCAACATACCTGATCTTTCCTAGACAATGAGAAAAAAAGACATTGTCCAAAACTTCTTTTAGACAACGTCCTTATGGAATTTCATTCATTGAAAATAATCATACTAAATCCAATATTTAGCTTTTTAATTCATCAAACAAAAGATAAGGGATTTTTATCAATTGCATTGAAAAACTGCATTAATCACTAAAATGCCTTCTATAATTTGGACTCCCTTACATCATAATATGTCGCATATCCTCAGGAAGTTCACTGTTCCATACCATAGCCTTGTGAGTCAGAGGATGTTGGAGTTCAAGTTTTACACAATGTAAAGCCTGTCTGTCTATCAATTTCCTGCTTCCTCCATATAAATCATCTCCCAATAAAGGATGCCCTATGAAAGACATATGGACGCGGATCTGATGCGTACGACCCGTATGTAGTGTTAATTTTACGTGACTTATTTTTTCACCATGGATACAATATCGATCCAGCACTTGCACATCCGTATGAGCAAACTGTCCGTCTTGGCGTACCTCTCTCTCAATGATACTGCCATCCTTCCGTCCAATGGGGGCGACGATTTGCTGAAAATCTTCTAATACATGCCCATGAACCAGCGCTTCATAAGTTCTGTGAATCGTACGTCTTTTTTGTGCTTCGCTCATAAGATGATGAACATGGCGATGTTTGGCTATACACATTAATCCAGATGTATTACGATCCAATCTAGTGACTACATGAACGGTAGAAGCTACTTTTTGTGCCTGTAAATAAGCGACTACCACATTGGCGATACTGCCGGTAGGATGGTCATGCGAGGGAATGGTACTTTGATATGGTGGTTTGTCCACAATCAGCAATGCATCATCTTCATACTTTATCAGTAATTCTCCTCTTTCAGGTAATAATCCACCGCTTATTTCTTCTATAGGAAAAATGACTGTGACCTCATCGCCTATCTCTAAAGAATGACGTACATTTTGTTCTTTTCCATTCACCAATAATGCCCCACCTTGAAATTTAATCGCTGTTAGTGCTCGTTTGGAAATACCTATTTCTCTCAAAGCCTCACGTAATAGCTGCTGATCCTTTTGGGCAGTAAAGGTTAAATGATATCGTAAATCCTCCATCATTCTTTCAAATCACTATCAATAAAAGATTCATGAACACGTTGCCAGAATGGGAAAGCTTTAAAACGAGCAAAGCGGATCTTCTCTTTTGCCACACGATATTGAATGGACTTTACATTTTTATGCAACAATTGAACGTGATCCACTGTAACTGTAAAATCCTCTGCTTTGACAGGTTTTAAAATGCATTTATGATGAGCAGGTAGAACAAGCGACGATCCGACTGTTCGAAAAACGCGGTTATTGATCGAAGCCATTTCCGTTAGTTGGAATGCCTGCAAGGAAGGATGTAAAATCGCACCACCTAGTGCTTTATTATAGGCTGTACTTCCAGATGGTGTGGATATACAAAGTCCATCACCACGGAATCGTTCGAATGGTCGGCCATTTAACTCTACGTCCATCACTAAAGTCACTTCAGGCGATTTAACAGTAGACTCATTTAAAGCCAGATAAGTATAGCACTCCTCGCTATTTTGATAATTAATCGTCACCTCTAAAAGCGGATATTCAATAACTTTAAATTCATCCTTTGCTATCGAAATAACCAGTTTTTCGATTTCACTCGGTTTCCAATCAGCATAGAAGCCTAAATGCCCCGTATGGATGCCGACAAACGCAACCTCAGACAGCATATGTGTATAACGATGGAACGCGTGTAATAATGTTCCGTCACCACCAATAGACAAGACAATTTCCGGTCTTTCCTCATCTACTACTAATCCAAAATTAGTTAAATAATTAATCGCACGCTCCATTAGTTCATTTGACTGTGGATCATTGCGAGATTGGATAGCGAATCTCATATGCTCTCTTGACCTCCTTTTTGATGCTCATGGCGTACTTTCGGTTTTGATGCTTCCTTAAACTCTGTGAAATATTGCTGTGCCTCCCTGATTTCTTCACGGATTTCGGACATTTCTTCATCAAGTTTAAATGCCGCTTCTGCTGCACTTTGCAGACGATTTTTGATCTCCTCTGGAAAAACGCCTTTGTATTTATAATTTAAAGAATGTTCGATTGATGCCCAGAAATTCATCGCAAGGGTCCGAATTTGAATCTCTGCTAATATTGTTTTCTCTCCTTGAATAGTACCAACAGGATACTCAATAATCATATGATAAGAACGATACCCACTCTTCTTGACATTTGTGATGTAATCTTTTTCTTCAATAATATGTAAATCATTTCTTTGCCTTAATAATTCAATAACAGTTGGGATGTCATCTACAAACTGACACATGATACGAACACCAGCGATATCTTGTAGTTCATGTGCAAGTGTATCTGATGGTTCAAAAACTAGTCCCTTTTCTAATGTCTTATCATAAATACTCGCAAGGGGCTTTACACGTCCAGTCACAAATTCAATCGGTGATGTCGTGTTTGATTTTTCAAATTGCGTACGTATCCCTTTTAACTTTATTTTTAGTTCATCTACTGCTTGCTTATAGGGTTGTAAAAAGCGATCCCATTGTCCCATCATAAGTCCCCCCTAACAAATTTAGGTTTCACTCAATAGCTTTGCAAAGGTTTCTTCAACAGCGGTTGTAAAAACCTTTCCATAATTATAGTTACCCTCAATATTATAGATAAGCGATTGTAATTCATCCTGAAAGTTGGACAATTCAATCTTCCCAGTTTCCCATTTTAACACAGGAGCGACTTTTGATTGTAACGTTTCGGCTAATAATGGCCAAACTGATTGTGGAAATTTCACATAACTATATCCATCTTCTTCATCCATTAAATAAACAAAGGCCATTTCATCTGAATCCGTGATCATTTGACCTGTCGCATGCCATTTTAAATCATTTACTGGATTTTGTAACTCAAAGCAGATATGTGAATCTTCTAATATACCTTTTTCGACTATATAAGTTTTACGCAAAGTCAATCTTCCCTTCTGTGAATCTGCTATCTATTTTATCATAGGCTTGACCCAATCCCCCCATTTTTCTGGATCATTGTCAGGCTTTTCATTCATTATTTTACATTGCAATCTGTTATAAAATTCCTTTATAATTCATAAGTAGAAAGGGTGTCTTGAAATGACCCAACAATTAGAAATTGAATTTAAAAATATGTTAACACAAGCGGAATTTACACATCTTTGCACTTGTTTTAAAATAACAGATCAAAATTTTCATGCGCAAACGAACCATTACTTTGATACGCAAAATTTTGATCTTAAAAAATTACAATCTGGTTTACGGATCCGAGAAGTACAAAATCGTTTTGAATGCACTCTAAAAGAGCCAGCAACTGGGATTGGTTTGATCGAAACGACTGATATACTTTCAAAAAGCCACGTTCAATCTATTTTAGACGGTCATTCTGTTTTTCATGCAAATGAAGTATCCAAAAGACTTCAGTCACTGAAAATAGATCCCAACGATTTACGAATTTTGGGTACACTATTGACAGAACGTGCCGAAATAGAATATGAAGGTGGTCTATTAGTATTTGATCATTCACACTATGCGGACACGGATGATTACGAGTTAGAATACGAGGTTTCGAATGAAGAAGAGGGCAAGGCGATCTTTGAAAGTTTTCTAACACAATATTCTATACCACGCAGACCAGCTGATAAAAAAATTGCTCGTTTTATGAGCACAGTCAATAAGAAATGAGGACAATAGATGAACATTCAATCGTTACAAACATTAGCTCAACTTCAATCACTGCAAGGCACGGATTCAAATGGTACTAGTTCTCTAAGCAATTCTACATCTTCAACATCTGACCTATTCGCTCAAATGTTATCACAGTTGACTTCATCATCTAGTACATCTGATGCCTCTCAAATGCTTGGACTTACGAATTCTCTATCAAGTGATAATACGTCTTATTTATTGCAGCTTTTAGGAAATAGTTCATATAGCAACGTGCTCAACAATGATTCTTCAAGCAACTATAGTCAATCTCTTGGATATGAAAATGCGACATCCACTGATTATAGTCAGCTTTTAAATGGTTTAAGCAATGCTTCAAGTAGCACCAATAACTCTCTTTATTACAATGGAACTTTACCCGTTTATATACCTACTTCTATTATGAATGGGTTAGATAATCGTTACAGCCAAACAGTAAGCAATCTTCAAAACCCACAAGCTGGCTCTACAAATGTGTCATCTAATACGAATTATGATGCGATTATAAAAAAAGCATCAGAAACATATGGCATTCCAGAAAAAATGATTAAATCTGTTATTAAGCAAGAATCTGGTTTTAATAATTACGCAACGAGCTCAGCTGGTGCTGGCGGCTTGATGCAATTAATGCCTGGAACAGCACAATATTTAGGTGTTTCTAACGTGTATGATGCTGAGCAGAATATTATGGGTGGCACTAAATATTTAAAACAACTGTATGATAAATTTAGTGGAAACTATAATTTGATGCTAGCTGCCTATAATGCTGGTCCTGGTAACGTCACAAAATATGGCGGTATTCCACCATTTAAAGAAACCGAAAATTACGTCACGAATATTATGAATACATACAAAGCATAATTTAAAATATCATTTGACAAAATGCCAATAATTTCGCTACTATTCAACCATCCCTTATTTGATGAATGGCTTTAGAATGCGACAATTATTGGCTTTTTTCATCAAAAAATATGAAATTTGAAGTAGAGAGCGAGTCATTTGTTTGAGAAAATGCAGCGAGATTGATAAAATAGAATTACAGCTAAAGCAAAGGAGAATCATCTATGACGCAAAAACCTATCATTCCTTACGAGGAAATTGGTAAAGAAAAACTCTATAAAATGATTGACATTTTCTATTCCAAAGTTGCTAAAAATCCAAAGCTAAAGCCTATATTCCCAGATGATCTATCTGAAACAGCTCGTAAACAAAAACAATTTCAGACACAGTATTTAGGTGGTCCGAATATTTATACAGAAGAACATGGGCATCCTATGCTAAAGGCTCGTCATATGCCTTTTAAAGTTACTCCTGAACGTGCACAAGCTTGGTTAGAATGTATGGCGGAAGCAATGGATGAGGTAGGTTTCGAAGGCAAACTTCGTGACATATATTATCAACGCCTTGTCCTTACAGCGCATCATATGATTAACTCTCCAGATGAGGAGGAGGTTTTAGAGTGAACAATATTTACTATTTAGCCGAAAAGCCTGCTGTATCATCGACAACTGCCTTAAGCAAACCGATTGAGCTATACGTTTTTATGGATTTGTTGTCACCGAGTAGTTGGGAGCTTCAATCACTGATTCGCCAATTGCAGGTAAATTATGGTCAATATTTTTCACTACGAATTATTTTGAGCACTGAATTGAATTCACTAAATACTGCTTGTCAACGAATTCACAGTTGTGAATCGAGTGAGGAACTTGTTGATGTTTCTCACCCTGTACTTCCTTCCATTGCTGTCAAAGCGGCCGAACTACAAGGAAAAAAAGCAGGATATCGTTATTTAATGAAACTACAGGAATACGCTTTATTAAAGACGAAAAATGTTTGTCAATGCAATATATTACAAGAAATTGCACAAGAAATCGATTTAGACATAGAAGAATTCCAATCTGATTTTTTATCAATGGAAGCAACTCGTGCCTTTCAAAGCGATTTATGTATTACTCGTGAAATGGAAATAGATGAAGTCCCATGCTTTGTATTCTTCAATGAAAATATAGAAGATGAAGGTTTAAAAGTTTGTGGTTCTTATTCCTATGAAGTTTATGAAAAAATACTAGAAGAATTACTTGATGAAAAACTAGTTTGTCAGCAACCGCCTTCAGTAGAGGAGTTATTCCATCGCTATCATATATTAACGACAAAAGAAGTTGCAGCTATTTATCATATTTCTCTGAATGCAGCCGAGCGCGAACTCAAGAAAAAAATGCTCCAACAAAAACTAGATCGAGTCATTTGTGATGAATTATCACTTTGGCGTTTAAAATAAAGCAGCGAAACTAAATGATTTAGTTCAAATAACAAATATCATACATGATACAATCCCCTCAGATCAACCAATTAAAAATAGGATCTGAGGGGAGATTTTTTTATGGCTAAAAGAAAACATATTAAAGTTAGGTTTTAAGTTATTCAATTAACCAATATTAACAATAATGTTATGACGAATACAGGCAGTCCTACAATGAAAGAGAGGACAGCAATAGCTGATTTGGTTTTTTCTTCTGTCTGAAATATCTTTTTGCATAATAGATAGATGAATATGCCTATAAGTCCTCCTAACACATTTAAAATAATATCATCAATATCCGTTGCACCTAATGCAAAGGTATATTGTATCACTTCGATTAGTAAGCTTCCCAACAAAATCAAAAGAAGGTTCTTCACTAGCGATTTATTCTTATTATGAAGAATAGTATATATTCCCGCTGGCACAAACATTAAAATATTTGCCCAAATGTTCATATCGACAAGTCGATAGTGTCCAAATCCATTATCGACCATTACATATTCCTTTATGGAGTCGAATGGAATGAGATTGACACTTCTTAAGTGATCTCGTGAGATAAACACTGTATCGATTAGTAAAACTATATAAAATATTAAAATAAACCAATAAAAAATTTTCAACCATTTTTTCATCTAAAAACCTCCTCTGAAGATGTTTTAATCATATAATTCAATTCTTAAAAATTGAGCACTGCATTTCTTAAAAAAATATGAAGCCTTTATAAAACTCTCAAGTGAAACATCACTGAGAAGGGTTTTCTTCATGCCACACCGGGTCTTAGTTGGGCTATTAGCAATTGTCTCCACTTATCTGCTGCTTGTTATTTGAATCTTGAATTCGAGGACGTGCTTGCCTGTGTTATTGTAGGATAAATTTTTGTGCTATCCTAAAATGTTTAACCTTATTAAGTGGTAAGAAGTTTCATACCGATGGCAGTTTCACTTTATAATGATACCGTTTTGCACACTTTTCCTTTATATTTCAGAACAACTTTTCGACTTATATCGACATATAATGTCAGTTGTATTCGCTGTTTTTTGACAAAAATAAAAGAAGTACCTCTATAAGAGATACTTCTTTTCACAAAGGGGATGGGAGAAATGTTCACGTTCAAACAAAGGGGTGTATGTTTGTTTGTGATTTATTTCACACCTAAACTTTAGCACGAAAAAGTTTACATATCAATGTTTCAGCTTCATATTCACAAAGTTGTCATATAGTAAGCGTTTACAATTCAATTTCTATTTTTTTATGTATACGATGACATGAAAATGTCGATGATAATAAATTACAGGATGAAATTCCCATGAAAAAATAGAACTATTTTTTAGAATTATGTCGATTTTTGCTATCAAATATTCTGATCGACGACATATAAAGCATACCTTTTAAGAAGTATGACAAATTGAAACTTCACACGGTGAGGTCTTTTTTTCATCCTCTACTGGATATTAGTTGAAAGCGATCGGTCTTATATAGGCAGTTGATCCCCTTTCTTTCCTTATTCTCCTGCTTGTTACTTACGTCTTGATGTAGGTGTGGCTTACTTTGCCTGTTCGTGTAGAAAAAAGACACTGGACTGAACTTGATCCGTTTCTCTACAATAAGCCAGGCAAATCTAAATCTTCCTCGAATTATTTATATTCTGCGGGGGATGGTCTGCTTCCATTTATCACATTATGAGCCATGGCTTTTCACTATATTGACTAGCTGAAAAAGTATCACTAAAAAGATGCTATACAAAAAGCACAGAATGTTGTTGATCACACTCTGTGCTCATTTTGTTTTACATACTATAGAGTTAAATCTCTACTTTTCAGACAAATCCCTTGAATTTCACTTCACTATATTAGATTATTTCACTAACAATTTTTCAAGTTCACCTAAATTACGTTCAAACACTTTGCATGCTTCCTCAATTGGAGATGCTGATTCCATATCAACACCAGCTGCTTTTAAAACGTTGATAGGATAGTCAGAGCAGCCTGCTTTTAGGAATTTATTGATATATCGTTCAACCGCTGTATCGCCTTCAGAAAGGATTTGAGAGCTTAAAGCAATAGCGGCACTTTTACCTGTTGCATATTGGTAAACATAGTAATTGTAGTAGAAGTGAGGAATACGTGCCCACTCTAACCCAATCTCTTCGTCGATGACCATATCTTCTCCGAAGTATTGCTTATTTAGATCATAGTATACTTTCGTCATACTTTCCGCCGTAAGTGCTTCACCTTTTTGATCCAATTCATGAACAATGTGTTCAAACTCAGCAAACATGGTTTGACGAATAATCGTACCACGGAAACCTTCCAACCAATGATTTAAAATATATATCCTTGTTTTCGGATCATCAATTGTCTTCAATAGATAGTTGTTTAATAATTCTTCATTACAAGTAGAAGCTACTTCAGCAACGAAAATAGAATAATCACCATAGACAAATGGTTGGTTATTACGTGTATAGTAGCTGTGAACGCTATGTCCAAATTCATGTACAAGTGTAAATAGATTATCTAAATTGTTTTGCCAATTCAACAAAATATATGGATTTGTACCATATGAACCTGATGAGTAAGCACCACTGCGTTTACCTTTGCTTTCTACTACATCCACCCAGCGGTCTTTTAAGGCCTTTTGGAGGATTCCAACGTATTCATCGCCCATTACGCTTAAAGCCTTTAGCATATGTGTTTTGGCTTCCTCGTAAGTCATATTGATTTTAGATTCTGGTACAAGCGGCGTGTAAATATCCCACATATGCAATTCGTCAATACCAAGAATTTTCTTACGCAATGAAATATAACGATGCATTAATGGCAAATATTTATGGATCGTATCGATTAATTGATCATATACTTTTTCAGGAATGCTATTGGCAGACATTGCTGCTTGACGTGCAGAATCATAGTGGCGAATACGTGCACTCACATTATGAGCTTTCACATTTCCTGATAATGTAGCAGCGAATGTGTTTTTGAAATTTCCATATGTGCTGTACATGGCATGGAACGCTGTTTCCCTTACTGAGCGATCTTTACTTTCTAGGAAGTGAACATAATTGCCATGTGTTAATGGAACTTCATTGCCGTCTTCATCTTTGATCGTCGGGAACTCTAAATCAGCATTGTTTAACATACTAAATGTATTTGCTGAAGAACCTGTCACTTCTGACAGCTGAGAAAGGATGGCTTCTTGTTCTGCTGGCAAAATATGAGGACGTTCTTTATTGATTTCTTCGATTTCTTGTTTATATAATTGAAGATCTTCGTTTTCTTTCAAGTACCCTTCAATAACCGCTTCATCTAAAGATAGAATTTCAGGTGTTAGGAAAGAGAGACTTGTTGAGATTTGGGCATATAATGTTTTAGCACGACTATCGGTTGCTTGATAAGTGGCATTCGTTGTATCTTGATCATTACGCATGTGAGCATATGCATAGAGCTTGCCCAACTTATAATACACATCATCTCGGAAACGTAAAACCTTTAACAATGCTTCAGCACCATCTTTAATGGTACCTTGATAGCTTGCAGCTTGTTTCCCGAGTTCACTAATTTCTTTAAATGCTTCTTCCCATGCAGCATCTGTCGCAAAAATATCCTCTAGTTTCCAAGTTAGCTCGGTCGGTACCTCTTCTCTTGTCAGTACTTTTGTTTGTTGATTTTCAGCCATGATATGACCCCCTAATTTAATTTGTTCCTGAAAAACGAAGTACTATCATATTTTCTCAATTTTCTCAACGCTTTGCAAGAAATTGGGCATATATAGATTGCCATAGCATTTTTTCATCAAATTGACTATTGATGCACGTTATCCCTAATCTTCTCAATATGAAATGATAATTTTCTAATGATACGACTGCTTGTTGATCTAGGCATATTGCAGGATACCTTTTACAAAATTCATTGATGCTTCTTGACGAAGGATGAGTAAAATTTTCACCCTGTTCGATTAGAAACATAAGCCAGAGCATTTGCCATTCCACTTCAAACACAGAAAAGTGCATGTGCTTTGTAACAGGAATGCCTATAAATAAAGGCAGCTTCTCTACCGGATAGTTCATAAAATAACAAGCACGTAAAAAGGAGTCTTGTACACCTTTTCTACTCATCAATACTCTTCTTCTTAAAAAAAGGAATCGTTCTTTTTTCCAGAGCTGCCAATAGATTTGAAAATCAGATTCGGAGGGTACTAGCACATTTAAAAAAGGAAAGTGCTGCGCCTCTAATGGTAAATGCTGTACCTTTCCAATAAAACGATACCCTCCTCCTATTGGGAGTAAATAAGAAAAATAAACAAAGGTCGCAGATTCAGGATCAAAAGTGATTAGATGAAGATGATTTTGGATGTATGTGATAAATTGCTGTTTAAATGGGGATAGTTTAATTTGTTGAATACCATCTGGATAGGGGCGTTTGTCCTTTGGGGTTTTTAAAATCCAAATTGGCTGTATATTGGCTCGCAGATAGCCCTCTGTACGAGTTTCCATTTGGGGGATTGGAATCGTACTACATTGAAATTCAATGGCAAACCGTTGATGATTACTCTCAACTAGTAAATCAGGACGCTGAGATATTTCCTTGAAATAAGGCTCGATTTGAACATTTAGCTGCAATTTCTGAAACATTTCATATAACTGATGCTTCCCCAATAAATGGGTAGCTGTTTCTCCTTCTGAAAACAAGCCTTGACACTTACTCTTTTTTTGATGGGCAAAATGGGGAATCATCACTTGTCCGATTTTCAACAGTAAGGGCTCCTGACATTGTGGACAATAAAACTGCTCTTTTTTTCGCAATTTCTCTAAATGGTCTCTTTTCACATTCCTTGTTAGTGTGATTAACTCATTCTGCTCATTGAACGCTGTTAAAATAATATCACCTCCTATTAAATTTTATGAATATTCTGTCCCATTTGCAAATAAAATGAAACGTTACACATCGTGAGCTTGTTGCCTGTTCTAGCGGGATAAAGTGAAACTTCTCTTAGAGGTGATTTTCCTCCTCTGGGAGTTAGTTGAACCAATCGGGCTTTTCAGGCAGTTGCACACCTTTTACCTACTTTTTTACTTGCATCTTAATGTGTGTCTTACTGCTTGTTCCTACGGGATAAAGTGAAACTTCTCTTAGTAACAATTTCTTCATCCTTTTGCAAAAATACACTAAAAAATGGAGATACCTTTAAATGATTTCATCACTCTTAGATATCCCCATTGTTATACATTTTGTCGAAAAATATGCAAGATATGTCTAGATGTTTAGTCAATAAAGCATGTTGATCTTGCAAATCATTCTTTAAGTGAGCTGTGCTTTTCGTACTAAAAATATTTTCGAACTGTTTCAAAACAGTTGTCTTTCATGATTACTTTTCCGTATTCTTCTAATAAATGAATGGTTGTATCTGCTTCCTCAGCACATTCAGAAATGACACTCAAGTAATTCTCTAGGTCGCCCATCGTACTGTCTTCATCAAATTTGACATGTAAGTAATACTTACCTTCCATTTCAAATAATGAATTTTCAAAATTGGCTTCTTCTGGCATTCTATAAGCAATGTCGATAATATCATCGAATTCTTTTAGAACGAATGTATAGCCATCCAAAAATTCATCCGAATCATTGAAAAATTCCTCAAATTCATGAGGCTTGATATCCATGCCATTAAAGGCACTTTCAAAAAACTTTCTTTTCTCTTCCAAACTTGAAGGTAGGTCTAATAATCCATCCGAGTTGAATTTGGCAGTAGTGACAGTTAACTCAAGCCCATTTTCTTTTGCTACAACTTGAATCCATAATGGACCATCCATTTCAAAATCTATATCGTCATTAAGCTCTTCCATCATTACCCAAAAGAGTTCTTCGCCTTTTTCTCGGTTATACCATATTTCATCTTTCGTGAAACCGCGTTCTTCAATGTCAAGATAAGAAATGAAGAGTTTTAGTGTATTCTCATTAATGCGTTCCATATCCATATTACACAACTCCCTCCGGTCACTACTTCTAAAAAAGATTTGACTGTTAGCCAGATTCTTGAAGGTGTAGCACATAAACAGCGTCTCTTACTATTGTATGACGAGATAGCGAAAAATGAAAAGAATAAATCTCAAGAAATAACAATAGTATATGAAATATAATAGAGTATGTTAACAATTGCAATAATAATTCGCAAATTGTAACTACCTTTATTATAATACTATATTCCTGCATAAAGTGAAACTTCACTCAAATGTAGGTTTTTCTTCGGTTTTCCACTGTGTCATCGCTAAATCGATCACGCTCTTTATAGGCAATTACTCTTGGTTGCACACTGATTTTATGCTATATATTTTTCGTCTCGATATGGAGAACTTACTGCCTATTTATCCCGCGTCAACGGGCAGTATGACCCACACCTCAAGTTTTAGAGAAAAGCGAGAAAGATAGGTGGGGGATCAACTGCCGCCGCATGCGCCCGATTGGTTTGGGGGGCAGGATGTTGGTTACTCAGGTGTTGCCACAGGACGTGAAGTTCTTCTATTTCAGTGGGGGGATGAAGAACCCCCCAATGATGGAAGCTTCACTTTATGTGGGATCAAGAAGCTTTTCATCCTATTATGTTCCAAGCTTCAAATCAAATCCAAATAAAAAAGCTAAAACTCCAATTTTTCGGGGAGCTCTAGCTTAGCTTGTACATATGTTCTCCAACTATGCGATTAATTCACCATTTTTTGTGCTTCCTGTAATTGGAAAGCACGTACTTTACGTGGTAAGAAACGTCGAATTTCATCTTCATTATATCCGACTTGAAGACGTTTCTCATCTAAAATAATTGGACGACGCAAAAGCCCTGGGTTTTCTTGGATCAATTCATATAATCTTTGTAAAGGTAAAGATTCTAAATCCACTTTTAATTTTTGGAAGATCTTAGAACGTGTTGAGATAATTTCATCTGTTCCATCTTCAGTCATTCGTAAAATTTCTTTAATTTCACTAATGCTAAGTGGTTCTGCAAAAATATTGCGTTCTTTGTACGGAATTTCATGTTCTTCCAACCATGCTTTTGCTTTTCTACATGAAGTACAACTTGGTGATGTAAATAAAGTGACCATCATATCAAACACACCCTTTCAAAATGTATATTATATAAACATCTAGCTATTTTTAAATTAGAATTACTCTAATAAAGAAGTCTAACATCATTATACAACATATTTTCTCATTTGGATATACACAAAAAAGAAATAATTTTAATTGATTTATGTTTAATTATTCTATTATTTTAAGCATTTTAGATTATACATTTCGAGCAATTCTCACTTATGTTATTACTATAGCCAAAAATAAAAATCTTTAAACAGAAAAAAACAATAAAAATATTCTCATTTAGAAATGGAAATTGAAAATGATAACCTCCTAGTATTACTACGAATTCATCTTTCAAAAGGTTTCACTTTTTATATTTTTTTACAAAAAATTTTTATTTAACAAAACTAGAACAGAAAAATGAATTGTATCAGTAACCGAGTTCTCTATATACAAAGATGCTGTCATGACATTATTCTACTTCAAGTCCAGGCCAAATCGCTATGTATTTTAGATAATCAGAGCGTATCAAATAATTTATGGAAACAAAAAATAAAACCCCATAATTCTATTTAAAAATCAATGCACAATAGAATCGATTTCATAAATCATTTTCTTCTTAAAAAATACGAACATTTAAGAATAACTAATTTTGATAGTTGTGGAGCGGAAGACGGCGACTCCTCGAAAATGCATGCATTTTCTTCGTGCGGTGTGAGTTCAGGAAGTTTATTCAAAGTCCTACGGGAAAAGCTTGAGCTGAAAGCCCCGCAGGAACGTAGTGCCGAGGAGATTGAAGCCAAGCCCGTGGAAAGCGCCGTCTGGAGCGGAACAAAAATTTCTGAATATTAATGTTCATGTTGATTTAAAATGTTCGTGTTTTTTATCTGAATTTTGTATTATGAAATTGATTCAATAATAAAACAAAAAAGCCGATTCACATTCAATTGAAAGTACCCTTTAGAATGGACTTTTTATGTCCTCTAGAGGGTACTTTTATATGGCATATTTTCACAATTATTTATTATTCTTTGATAGGTTCATCAGCTGTTAATTCTATATCTTGTAATTCAGTGCCATTGACATAATCTATACTGAATTTTTTCACACGCTTGTTAACAGGAATAATTTCTGTACGGAAATACATAGGTACAGTAACTGCCTCTTCTTTCATCGTTTCTTGCCATTTCTTAAATGCTTGTGCACGATAATCTGGATCTAAAGCTTCTTTTGAATCAATTGCGTTTAACTGTTCTTCTAATTCTGGAGTAGTATATCGTGAATAATTAAATGATGCATACTTTGAGTACAGTCCAATTGGTGATGGATTTGTTCCAGTTCCCCATGCCGCCATAAACATATCAATATCTTTGTTGTCTGCATCAACTTTGTCATAGAAAGAATTAAATTCAATTAAACGACCAGTTGTTAACTCTACTTTTAAACCGATATCTTTCCAATTTTGGATATAGTATTGAGCGATTTTATTATCTTTATCAGAACCAGACATTCCAGCTAATTTTATCGTAAATGCTTTTCCATTTTGATCTTCACGGAAGCCATCATTATTTGTATCCTTATAACCTGCTTCATCTAGCAATTTTTTTGCCTTTTCAGGATCATAATTGTAACCTTTTAAACTACTGTCATAGTATGTTGCAAACACTGGTGGAATTAAAGAATTAGCACGTGAACGTAAACCATCATAATATTCATTGGCTACTGTTTCAATATCCATACCATACGCAATCGCTTGACGCAATTTCTTATCAGCCATTTTTGCATTCGAATCAACGACAACTTCTGATTTTTTAGAATCCCATTTTCCTTCTTTAAAGCCAAGATAAGAGTACGCTAACTCTGGGCGTCCTAGTACAGTAATATTTTTGTAATCCTTAATCGTATTATAATCATTTGATGGATAGTTTGGTGCTAGCAAATCAAATTTGCCAGTTTTTAATGCTTCTGGAGCTGTGGCTGAAGATACCACTGAAATAACCACCTTATCAATTTTAGGTTTCCCTTTCCAGTAATTTTTATTGGCTACTAATTCAACAGATTCACCTTTAACAATTTTATCAATCACAAACGCACCAAGAGTTACAGGAGTTTTACGCACTGCATCAGATTTTTGTAAATCTTTAATTGGGATATCTTTTAATTGGTGGTATGGTGCAGCATATCCCCATAAACCATCCCCACCAGAATAGATGGCCGGTGAAATTTTCTTAAAGGAAATTTCTACTGTATAATCATCTATTTTTTTAATGCCGGAAATATCTTTTGCATTACCGTCATGATATTCTTTAGCCCCTACGATATTCTGGAAATCTGCATCATAACGAACACCTGTATAATCTTTATGCCCAATAATTAAATATGGGTAAATCACATCATCTGCTGTCAATGGCTTCCCATCAGACCATTTTACATTTTTTTGAATAGTAATCGTTGCTTTGTTTGCTTTTTCATCGACTTTTAATTTTCCTAAACCTGTATCATCAATTAAAAAATCCTCTTTTGTATCGAAAAGTGAATTCGAAGTATATGCAAGTATTTCTGCATCATATGCATCTTGGTATAACTCATATAAAAACATTCCTTTAAAAGGAGCATCTAATTGTAAGCCTACTTTTAGGATCCCCCCTTTTATAGGCGTTCCATCGTTTTTCACATCCACTGCGAGCTTACTAGTATCAACTTTTTCTTTCTCTTCACTTTCTTTTTTGTCCTTGTCCCCTCCACCGCACGCTACTAAAACTAATAGTAATGATGCAAGAACTGTTAATAGAAACCAACTTTTCTTTTTCATATTTTTCCTCCTCATCCTAGTCTTTGTTTGGAGTCAGCTACTCGTCTGAATACCTGTCCAACATAATTTATCGCCAGCATCAAAATTAAAATTAATAATGATGCAGGTAACCATACCCAATACTTATCTTCAATGACATCGGAATTACTAGCATAACCAACCAATGTCCCTAAACTAGGAACATCTGGCGGTAATCCAAAGCCCAGATAAGATAAACCCGTTTCAATACCAACATTACCAGCCAAATTTAATACAAGCTCAACTATCAAGATGGAACTGATATTCGGAATAATTCCTTTAAAAATGATTGAAAAATCGCTGGTCCCCATTGTTTTTGAAGCACTTACATAATCTTTTCTCACTTCGGAGAGTACTTTACTTCGAGTCAACCTAGCAGTACTTACCCAAGAAAAAGCACTTAAAATCAATACGAAAGTCAATACATTATATTTTGGAACAATGGTTACGAATACAATAATTAACATTAAAGTTGGGAGAGTGATATAAAAATCTAATATTCTCATAATTAGGTTGTCGATAAATCCACCATAATACCCTGCAATACTCCCTATTAAAACTCCAAGAAACATAGATATTGCAGTAATTGAAAATGCAATTAGTAAGGAATTTCTTGCCCCAATGACGAGTTGACCTAAAACATCACTGCCACCTTGGTCGGTACCTAATATGAAACCATTCTCTCCTGGTGGCAAAAATATATTTGCCAGACTAATTTTCATGAGTTCATCTTTATCGATTAACGGAGCCCAAACAAATGCTCCAATAATGATGATCAATAAAATCACTAAGGAAATAATGGCTAATTTTTCTTTTAAAAACTCTCTTATAACTACTTGTAATCCCGTAGCAGGGATACTTTCTTCAACTTTCTTCTTTTTGACCAATTTAACCCACCCCTTCCTCATTTCAAAGCCTTTAATTATTCAATTCGAATGCGAGGATCAACAAGACACATAATAATATCCGACAATAAGCTTCCAAGCAGCGCTAAAAAACCATAAAGCAATACTAAAGCTGTAATAACGGAATAATCACGTTGCCCTATAGATTGAACAAATAATTGCCCCATGCCTGGATAGCCATAAATGGTCTCAATAAAAATAGAACCACCTAGCAAACCAGTAATTGTAAATCCTAGAAAGGCGGCTATTGGTAAGAGCGAATTACGAAAAATATGTTTGGAATATATTTTCCCCATTGGAACGCCTTTGCTTCGAGCTGTCTTTACATAATCTTGCGTTTTTGCATCAATAACTTCTGAGCGCAAATATTGAAGTACTGTTGTTGTCCCCAGTATTCCTCCCGTAATACCAGGTAATATTAAGTGATAAAACTTACTCAAAAAGTAATCTAAAGTTCCAGTCTCGTATTTTACATCCACAGTGCCACTAGTTGGAAACCACCCCAGTTTATATCCAAAGAAAAATAATAACAGTAAACTTAACACAAAAGTTGGAATAGCATATGTAACAAAACTGTATAATACAGTCCCTTTATCAAATAAAGAATTTTGATAGCGCCCTGCATAAATCCCTAATGGAATAGCAATCAAGTAAACTAATAAAACAGTAAATATAGAAAGCCATAATGTATTCAACGCACGATGTCCTATTAGACTTGCTACACTATCTTTGAACGCATAACTATCACCAAAATCCCCATGAAATGCATTAATTATCCAATGATAATATTGAATGTACCAAGGATCATAAAACCCTGCTGCTTTTCTAAGTTCCTCTAAACGATTAGGATCGGTATCTGGTGTAATCAGACCTGTAAATGGATCACCAGGCATCATCTTTGCCATCCAGAAGATCAACAAACTTAATATGAAAAGTTGAGGAATCATCACAAGTATACGTCTTAAAATTGTTTTCCACATACTTATAGTTCTCCTTTCTTCAATTCATTCATTGCTACTTTGTGGGTTGGAGAAAAATCTTGTAATCCATATACTTTTCCATGTTCATCATAGTATTGATATGACTTTTCCTTGTATGATGCTTCAACCTCTTTTCGTACTTTTTTGCGTTCTTGCCTTGTTTCAGGCTCTATATTTGGAATGGATGATAATAAACGCTTTGTATATATATGTTTCGGATTATTATAAATATCTTCTCTTGTTCCGCTTTCAACAAAGCGGCCTTTATACATGATTGATATGTAATCACACATATGACGAACAACCCCAAGATCATGAGATATAAATAAATAACTTAAACCAAATTCTGTCTGAATATCTTTCATAAAATTCAATACTTGAGCTTGAACAGATAAATCAAGTGCAGAAACAGGTTCATCAGCAATAATCAATTTGGGATTGCATGCAACAGCACGTGCAATTCCTATTCTTTGTTTTTGTCCTCCTGAAAATTCATGAGGATATTTTAATAAGGCTTCTTCTGACATACCAACAATCTCAAGCAATTCTATAATGCGACGCTTTTCCTCTTTAGGGGAAATTTTCATAAAATTCCGAATTGGCTCTGCAATCACATCCTGAATTCTTTTCCGAGGATTCATAGCTGAGGTTGAATCTTGAAAAATCATTTGAATCTCTCGACTAAAATCACTGTTTCGTTTACGACGTTGCTTTGTCACATCCTTACCTTCATACATAATTTGCCCAGAAGTAATTTTTTCAAGTCCAATAATGGTCTTTCCTGTCGTTGATTTACCTGAACCAGATTCACCAACTAATCCATATGTCTTTCCCTTCTCAAATTCCATTGATACTCCATCAACTGCATAAACATAATCTACAATTGTATTAAAAAATCCACCACGTATAGGATAATGAACACATAAATCTTTAATTTGCATAAAACTCATGATATGCCACCTCCGTCTCCGCCTTCAAAATGAAAATTTCTCCAACAGGTACATCTTACAAAATGTTGTTTTTCAACTTCATGTAATTGCGGATTCTCTTCATGCTCTATTGCAGCAACCCAAGGAATACGAGATGCAAATCTACAGCCTTTACGAGGCATTTTTGTTAGAGTTGGGACCATACCATGAATAATTTCTAAACGGCTTTTTTCATCAACAGCTTGCGGAATAGATTTTAAAAGGGATCTTGTATATGGATGTTTTGGATTTCTAAATAGATCTACAACCGGTGCTATCTCAACGATCTGTCCTGCATACATTACAGCTACACGGTCAGCTACTTCCGCCACTACACCTAAATCATGTGTGATCAAAATAATCCCGGAATTTGTTTCTTTTTGCAAATCGTCCAGTAGATCTAAGATTTGAGCTTGAATTGTGACATCTAGTGCTGTCGTCGGTTCATCTGCAATGATCATTTTAGGTTTACAAGCAATGGCGATGGCAATGACAATCCGTTGTCTCATACCACCCGAGAGTTGATGTGGAAATTGATGTACAACTCTTTT
Organism: Rummeliibacillus sp. SL167; assembly: GCF_007896505.1. Taxonomy (NCBI): domain Bacteria; kingdom Bacillati; phylum Bacillota; class Bacilli; order Caryophanales; family Caryophanaceae; genus Rummeliibacillus; species Rummeliibacillus sp. SL167. Next base: position 2,019,315 of record NZ_VCBM01000001.1, read on the forward strand.
CGCATCAACTATCCCTACTTGATCGAGCAATTCCAAAACACGTTCATTTCGCTGTTTTTCGTTTAAATCCATATGATATTTTAAAGTTTCAGCAATTTGATCACCAATTTTCATTAAAGGATTTAAAGCAGCAAGCGGATCTTGGAAAATGAATCCAATATCATTTCCCCGTATTTTATTTAATTCATCTTCTTTTAAGTTGATTAAATTGCGCCCATTAAAAATGATTTCACCTTTAACTTTTGTATTTACAGGATTGTGTAATCCAACAATTGAAGTTGCTAATGTACTTTTCCCACAGCCTGATTCACCAACTATTGCAAGTACTTCATTTTCTTTTAAAGTTAGAGAAACATCTTCTACTGCATCATAATGTTGATCTTTTATCCTAAAACTAGTATGTAAATGATTGATCTGTAATATTTTTTCAGGTGATTTCAAGGGCATGCTCCTTTCTAAAAATATTTTTATGATGTTATGATAATTGATGTGTATTAAGGAAACGGCTTAATCCACATGCCCGCATAACAGCGAACCATCCGTAATAGAAAACTGTTGAAAGTAACAATCTTGGTGGACGAAATTGGATAATTGAGTTGCCAATTTTTTAAATGAATTTACTAAAATAATAACCAAATATATTTCGAAATTGTAATATTTAGGTTTTCTAAATCAACTTTTTATTAAATTAACATAAATTATATTACAAATCAATATAATTATTCTTATTTTTCTTATTTTTCTTTTTATTTAGTATATTTAACTATACAACTAAAATAGAATAATCCAAATAATAACAGTATTATTAAGTAAACTCCATCAGTAGGGTTTTCTTCATCCCTCACTGAAATAGAGAAACTCAGGTGTTACTACGTCCTGTGGTAACACCTGAGTGACCGACATCTTGCCCGCCCAAATCAATCGAACACATATGGCAGTTGATTTAATTGATAACTGTTAAAAATTTTACATTAACCATGAAACCATTCGGACACATATGGCAGTTGATCCTCCATCTATCTTTCTCGTTTCTCTCAACATCTTGAAGTGGGGTCTTACTGCTCGTTAACGCGGATCACACTGATTAAAGAAGAGAAACTTGTATTTTGCATATAACTATATTATAATTTTCAGCAGAACATTTAGAACGATGACGAAGAGGAGTACTTAAAGTCAGTATGTCCAAGAGAGTCTGTGGCAGGTGTGAACAGATCATACACTTTAAGGAATGGGCTTCCGAGTTAGCTTTATGAACCTTTGCGCAGTAGTGAAGCTCGTATTTCTCACGTTACGAGAGAGAGTGGTCGATTTTCGACAAGCTTGGGTGGTACCGCGGATTCAAAACATCATTCGTCCCTATTTGGGATGCATGATGTTTTTTTATTTTGGACTGTTGATTTTGATTTACCGCGAAAACTGTCTATTTGTAGCGAAATCAAGTGAATATCAACGACATTATTAACAGAGAGAGCCTATTTCTAAGGAGGAGTTTCAACATGAAAAGAATTTTTTCTGGTGTTCAACCAACAGGTGTTATTACATTAGGCAACTATATTGGTGCCTTCCGTCAATTTGTCACTATGCAAAATGACTATGATTGCATTTTTAGTATTGTAGACGAGCATGCCATCACTGTACCACAAGATAGTGATGAGCTAAGCAAAAACATCCGCACCTTAGCAGCAACTTATCTAGCAACCGGTATTGACCCCGATAAGGCAATATTATTTATCCAATCTGAAGTTCCTGCACATGCACAAGCTGGATGGATGCTAACTTGTACATCTTACATCGGAGAATTAGAACGTATGACCCAATTCAAAGATAAAGCGAAAGGAAGAGATGCTGTATCAGCTGGTTTACTAACTTACCCACCTTTAATGGCAGCAGATATTTTGCTCTATAATACGGATATCGTGCCAGTCGGAGAAGATCAAAAACAACATCTCGAAATTACTCGCGACTTAGCAGAACGCTTTAATAACCGTTATGGAGAAACATTCAAAATCCCAGAAATTCAATTACCTAAAAACGGTGCACGTATTAAATCATTACAAGATCCATTGAAAAAAATGAGCAAATCAGATGACAACAAAAAAGCAACTATCCGCATACTTGATTCTGCAAAAGACATTGAGAAAAAAGTAAAATCTGCTGTGACAGATTCTGAAGGAATTGTAAGATTCGATCTAGAAAATAAGCCAGGTGTTTCTAACCTCCTAACGATCGAAGCTTCTTTAACAGATATTTCTATTGATAACCTCGTTGCCAAATATGAAGGTCTAGGCTATGGTGCATTCAAAGCAGGTGTTGCTGAAAGTATTATCAAGCATTTAACACCTATTCAAGAACGATTTGCTGAACTAATCCATTCATCTGAACTAGATCACATCCTCGATGATGGTGCAGAAAAAGCCAATGCTATTGCTAGCGAAACGGTTTCGAAGATGGAGATTGCGATGGGGCTGGGTAGAAAAAGACGATAAGCATTCCTATCCAAGAACCAACGAATATTTTAAAATCCATTGTGTTCAAGATAAATGTAAAAACTGACATCCACGTGTATCCTAATGCGTGATAGTTTAAATAAAGAATCATATGGGTGGATGTTAACACAATCAACCCATAACAGATTAGAAAAATGAGTATTCTCATATGCATGAATCCTTTACTATTTTTTATATTCTATGAACAAAAGTCCTTCTCTATTCATGAGAAGGACTTTTAATATGATTAAAAATAATAGAGTTTCTTCCTATTATATATAGCATCATTAAAATTTAGTATGCTACTATGTTAAAGTTTATATTCTTTAAAATTTTGAATAGTTATAATTATAAGTTTTAAATAAAAAATATACGAAAAAGCACAGGGAGTCCATCCCTGTGCTGAACGTTTTTGAATATTAGATTTTCTTAAATAATAAGGAAGCATTATGGCCTCCAAAACCTAATGAATTACTTAAGACATAAGAAACTTCTTGCTCACGTAAAGTGTTCGGTACATAATCTAAATCACACTCTTCATCAGGTGTTTCAAGATTCATTGTTGGTGGTAATATGCCTTCTTTTATAGCTAAAACGGAGAAGATTGCTTCAACACCACCTGCCGCTCCAAGTAAGTGGCCAGTCATTGATTTTGTTGAACTGATTGCTAGCTTATAAGCATGTTCTCCAAAAACTGTTTTTACTGCTTTTGTTTCATATAAATCATTATAGTAAGTACTTGTTCCATGTGCATTAATATAATCAACCACTTCTGGTGATACTTCTGCGTCATCGATTGCTTGTTGCATAGAACGAGCGGCACCTTCCCCATCTGGTGCTGGCGCTGTAATATGGAATGCATCGCCAGTTGAGCCATAGCCCACTACTTCTGCATAGATTTTTGCATCACGCGCAACCGCATGTTCATATTCTTCTAAAATGACAATCCCTGCACCTTCCCCGATAACAAAGCCATCGCGATTTTTATCAAATGGTCGAGATGCAGTTTGTGGATCAGGATTTAATGATAATGCAGTATTAGAACAGAAACCTGCTACTGCCATGTTCGTGATCGGTGCTTCAGCCCCGCCAGCAATCATCACATCAGCATCGCCACGTTCAATTACTTTAAAAGCATCGCCAATAGAATTTGTACCTGAAGCACATGCAGTTACTGTACAAGAGTTAATAGCCTTCGCTCCAAAATGAATAGAAACTTGACCCGCAGCCATATCAGGAATCATCATTGGTACAAAGAAAGGACTTACACGTCGTTGTCCTTTTTCAAGGAAATTCCTGAATTGTTGCTCATATGTTTCCATTCCGCCGATACCTGATCCAATCCAAACACCCGTGCGTAGACCTAACTCAGGCGTAATTTCGAGTTTTGCATCTTCCACTGCCATGATAGAAGCAGCTAATGCAAATTGAGTGAAACGATCCATTTTACGTGCATCTTTTCTAGAAACATATTTCTCCATCTCAAAGTCTTTTACTTCTGCAGCAACATGGACTGGAAATTTTTCTTGATCCAATCTAGTCAAAGGACCAATTCCAACTTTCCCTGCCTTAATATTTTCCCAAGTTGTTGAAATATCGTTTCCTAGTGGTGTTACTGCTCCAATACCAGTCACTACTACTCGACGTTTTGTCATGATTTTATTCCTCTCTTTCTTTTATATTATCTTCCCCATTTTATGGCTACTGCGCCCCAAGTAAGACCTCCTCCGAATCCTACTAGAACGATCAGATCATCATCATGAATTTTACCATTTTCTAGTTCCTCTACTAAAGCATTACCGATTGAAGCTGCTGAGGTATTGCCATATTTTTTAATAACAGCTGCCATTTTTTCAGATGGCAAATTTAAACGTTGTCTTGCTGATTCCATTATACGAATATTGGCTTGGTGCGGGATTAAATAATCCACATCATTTTTCGTGTAACCTGCTTTTTCAATAACATTGATCGCTGATTGCCCCATTTGACGGACCGCAAATTTAAATACTTCGCGACCATTCATGGTAATATAATTTTTTTCATTTTGGTAAAGATATTTACCGCCAGTTCCATCAGCGCCCAATTCGTAAGTAAGAATCCCACGTCCTTCTGAAACTTTTCCCACGATTGCAGCAGCTGCACCATCGCCAAATAACACAGCTGTATTTCTATCTTCCCAATCAGTAATTTTTGAAAGTTTTTCTACACCAACTACTAATATATAATCATAAGCATTGTTTTCAATAAATTGTTTTGCTGTTACAAGTCCATATATATATCCTGAACATGCTGCTGAGATATCCATCGCCGCAGCATTTACTGCACCCAATTGTTCTTGGATCATACAAGAAACACTTGGAAATGGCTGATCCGGTGTAACTGTCGCCACCAAAATCAGACCAAGTTGTTCAGCGGTGATCCCTGCGTTTTTTAATGCATTTTTTGCTGCGTTAAACGCCATATCTGATGTATCTTCGTCATCCGCTGCAATATGACGTTCTTCTATCCCCGTTCTTGTGCGAATCCATTCATCAGAAGTATCCATTACTTTTTCAAGGTCCAAATTTGTGACAACCTTTTCAGGAACATATCTTCCTACTCCAACAATTCCAGCATTCATGAGGAAGCCCCTCTCTTCTTATTATCAATTATTAGTATCTGGTCTTAATTATAACGAATAATTTTTTACTTTTCAACATTCCGTCATCATTTTGCCATTTTATCTTGTATAAATAGGCAAAAAATCCATACTTCAGGATTAAAAAAGGATTAATGGCTTACAATAAGTCCGATCATTCAATGAATATACAAAAAAGATTACTCCACTGCGTAAAGTTTCACTTTATCCCGCTTTAACGGGCAGTAAGACCCCCATCTCAAGATTTAGAGAGAAACGAAAAGATAGATGGTGGATCAACTGCCCGTAAAAGTCCGATTGGTTCAGCTAACCATCAGTGGGGGATGCAGAAAACCCCCACTGATAGAGTTTCACTTTATCCCGCTTTAACGGGCAGTAAGACCCCATCTCAAGATTTAAAGAGAAACGAAAAGATAGATGGGGATCAACTGCCCGTAAAAGTCCGATTGGTTCGGGCGGGCAGGATGTTGGTCACTCAGGTGTTGCCACAGGACGTGGCGTTTTTCACTTCCGTTCCTCTAGTTCAGTGGGGGATGCAGAAAACCCCCACTGATAGAGTTTCACTTTATCCCGCTTTAACGGGCAGTAAGACCCCATCTCAAGATTTAGAGAGAAACGAAAAGATAGATGGGGATCAACTGCCCGTAAAAGTCCGATTGGTTCAGCTAACCATCAGTGGGGGATGCAGAAAACCCCCACTGATAGAGTTTCACTTTATTGCGCAAACTATTTGAAAAGTTTCTTTTAAATAAATGGGCACATATGATATGATAGGATAAGTAGATAAGTTAGTTTAGAGGTGAAATAGAGATGAGATATATTATTTTAGTCATTTGGTCTGCCCTATTAGTTACAGTATTAAACTATGTAGTCAGCTCGATCAATAATGTCGCATTTGATGGTCCAGCATTTACAAAAGGCTTATGGATCTCACTTGTATTTGCTGCGTTACTTCTTGTCATCGATGCAGTGATTCCAAAAGATTCACCAAAAGAAATCGGTCATCAAGAATAAAAAAATCCTGCCGTTTGGCAGGATTTTTATTTTGCAGAAATACCACATGTTGCAAAGCCACTAATAAAATCACCTTATTAATAACTAAGATCGAATCGCTTTTTAACATTTCGCTTAGTTTTCTTTATGAATAACTACCTTACCATCTTCCATAGACACTACTAATTTTGTTCCTGCAGTTGCTTCCCCTTTTAACAATTCTTGGGCAACTAATGTTTCGATATGACGTTGAACAAAGCGGCGTAAAGGTCTAGCACCAAAAGCAGGATCTACTCCTTCTTTCGCAACCCATTGTAGAACATCCTCGTTCACTTGTAATTCAATTTCTTGTTCAGCCACTCGTTTTTGCAATAATTGAATATATTTCTTAGCAATTTCAAAGTATTGCTCATTCGTTAATGAATGGAACATAATGATGTCATCTAAACGGTTAAGCAGTTCAGGTTTGAAGTGTTGTTTTAAAGCCGCCATGACTAAATCTTCCACTGCATGTTCATTTTCTTGGTCTTTCAAATCCATTAAATAATTTGAACCAATATTTGAAGTTAAGATAACGACAGTATTTGTAAAGTTCACTGTACGCCCTTGACTATCGGTAATACGGCCATCATCTAAGATTTGAAGTAAAATATTTGCTACATCTGGATGAGCTTTTTCGATTTCATCTAATAGTACAACTGAGTATGGATTACGACGAACAGCTTCTGTTAATTGACCACCTTCTTCGTAACCAATATATCCTGGAGGTGCTCCGACTAAACGAGAAACACTGTGTTTTTCCATATATTCGGACATATCAATTCGGATAAAATGATCCTCAGAATCGAATAACTGAGCAGCTAAAGCTTTCGCCAATTCCGTTTTCCCAACACCAGTTGGTCCTAAAAATAGGAATGATCCGATTGGCTTGTTTGGATCTTGAATGCCAGCTCTTGCTCTCCAAACAGCTTCTGTTACTAGGCGTACTGCATCATCTTGACCAACTACACGTTCATGCAGTGTGTCTTTCAAATGCAATAATTTTTCGCGTTCACCTTCTACTAACTTTGTTACTGGAATACCTGTCCATCTAGAAACAATGGATGCAATTTCATCTGCTGTAACATCTTCACGTAATAATCGAGTTTCGTTTCCATCTTGTAAAGATTTTTCTAATTGTTTCAATTCTTTTTCAAGTTCTGGAATTTTACCGTGACGGAGTACGGCAGCTTTGTTTAAATCATATTGATTTTCTGCTTCTTCTAATTCACGGCGATAACGATTTAAAATTTCACGTTTTTCTTGAATTTTATGCAATGATGCTTTTTCTGATTCCCATTGTTCCTTCATAGCTTTAGAAGATTCTTTTAGTTTTTCTAATTCTTCGCGTAATGCAACTAAACGTTTTTGGCTTGCATCGTCTTTTTCTTTCATCAATGCTTGTTCTTCAATTTCAAGTTGCATTTGTCGACGTGTTACTTCATCTAATTCTTGTGGCATAGAGTCAATTTCTGTACGAATCATCGCACAAGCTTCATCGATCAAATCGATCGCTTTATCTGGTAAGAATCGTTCTGTTAAATAACGATTGGAAAGTTCTGCAGCAGCTACAATTGCGCGGTCATGAATTTTAACTGCATGATGCAATTCAAATCTTTCTTTTAGACCACGTAAAATGGAAATAGTATCTTCTACAGATGGTTCACGTACTAATACTTGTTGGAAACGACGTTCAAGTGCAGGATCTTTTTCGATATACATACGGTATTCATCTAAAGTTGTTGCACCGATACAATGTAATTCACCACGTGCTAACATTGGTTTCAACATATTACCTGCATCCATCGCACCATCTGTTTTACCAGCTCCCACGATCGTGTGAATTTCGTCGATGAATAAAATGATACGTCCTTCACTTTCTTTGACTTCTTTTAATACCCCTTTTAAACGTTCTTCAAATTGGCCACGATAACTTGCACCTGCAATCAATGCACTCATATCTAATTCATAAATAAGATGATCTTTTAATCCTTCAGGCACATCTTTTTTGACAATACGTTGTGCCAATCCTTCCACAATAGCTGTCTTACCAACACCAGGTTCACCGATTAATACAGGGTTATTTTTGGTTTTACGAGATAAGATTCGGATGACATTTCGAATTTCTTGGTCACGCCCAATAACGGGGTCCATTTTACCTTTCTTTACTTCTTCTACTAAATTTCGTCCAAATTGTTCCAATGGACTTTTTTGTTCTTCATTGTTCATTTGCATTTGCATAAAGATCCAGCTCCTTCGTTTGACCTTTTTTGACCTTTTGATTAATTATATTATAATTCCATTATCATGAATTGTAAAGATAAATGTTTGACCTTTTTTGACCTTTATAATCCTTTTATATACATTGTTGATTTTCTGCCATATTCTTCGTTTTGTTATATGACATTATTGATTTTCCATACCAAATGTATTGATTATTTAATTTTATCCATTTATCAGGTGTGTTGATGATCCAATTTTTCTAAAAATATAGTGTATTTGCTGATTTAATATTTAGTTGCTCTATCAGAGGCTTTCTACTCTTTCCGAGGCCTTTATTCGCTCTCTCCTGATTTATTCGCTCTTTCGGAGACTTTCTTCTTTTGTAAAAACATCTTTTTCTTGTAGCATAATTGATGAATATCAACAGTATTGTTAAACAAAGCCTAATTTTAAAAGAAATGTGACAGTTTAAAAGTATCGAATTAATCCTAAATTCCTATGTTATAATGAAGAAAAATGAATGAAGGTTGTAGATGATATGGTAAATTCTTATAAGATAGATCCACTTCCTGCTAATATTTCTAAAATATTCAAAGAAAATGGTTCACTGCTTAAGATTTCAAAGGGTAGTCATCTATGCTTAGAAGGTGAACCGGTAAAAGATATTTTTTATGTCGTATCGGGAAAAGTCATTCTGTCTAAAGAAACTATTAGTGGTAAAGAATTGACACTTCGAATTTGTGGTAGCAATGACTGTATTGGTGAGGGGATTATTTTTAGTAAAACAGGGTTTTATCCTTTAAGTGCTAAAGTTATGGAATCAGCTACGATCATTACTCTTGATAAAAATCTTTTTGAAATGTGTTTAAGTCAAGAACCTGCTTTGTTAATCGAGTGCATAAGCTGGTTGCAATTACAAAATTTGAAAGCGCAAACTAAAATGCGTGATTTACTTTTATATGGTAAAAAAGGTGCTCTATACTCAACCATTATTCGACTAACCAATACTTATGGTATGTTGAAAGAGAATGGCGATATTGTCATCGATTATCCATTAACCAATTCAGATCTTGCCAATTTATGTGCTACTAGCCGTGAAGTCATTAATCGAATGTTAAATGAACTAAAAAAATTAGAAGTAATATCTTTCGATAAAAGTATTATTACCGTCCATAAATTAGATTTTCTAAAAAGAGAATGTGAATGTGAAAACTGTCCTTTAAACATTTGCCGTATTGACTAATAATTCATCTATTATTATAGGGTTTTCTGCAATAATATATCAAAAAAGCTTGATACGTTTTATAGCGACCAAGCTTTTTTGATATAAAGTAAAACTTAGACAACAGGTTTTCTCGATTCCAACTGTGACTGCGTATTTACTGAAACGATCGAGCTTTCATCTCCTGCTTTTTCCTGATTCTTGAAGTGCAAGCCTTGATACTATTCGTGAAAAGCTTGGACTCTTCAACTAATTTTGAAATTGCAGTTCATTGAATTTTTTATGCTTCAACTCGAGTACAATATCACATTCTTTTGCGATTTCTCTTTCATGGGTAATGACGATAACACATTTTCCTTGATTATGCGCTAATTCTTTAAACAATCGAACAATCTCTAAAGAATTTTTTTCATCTAAATTACCAGTTGGTTCATCGGCCACAACAAGTCGAGCTTCACAGCACATCGCCCGTACAATTGCTACACGTTGCTGTTGACCACCTGATAAATGCTGCACATTTTTTTGCGCCAGTTCCTTTGTTATTCCCACTTTTTCTAACATGGAGAACGCATAATCTTTTCGATTTGCTTGATGACTATGAGTAATTTCCATTGCTGATACAATATTATCTACCGCAGACATATATGGCAGCAAATTATAGGATTGAAAGACAATTGATACATATTGATTACGGTAATTCGTCAAGCCAATCTTCTTCAATGATTTTCCTTCATATAATATCTCGCCAGTTTTAGGAACATCTAGTCCTGCGATCAAGGAAAGAAATGTTGTCTTTCCTGAACCGCTTGAACCTAAAATGCTATATAATTTTCCCTTTTCGAATGTCAAGTTGACATTTTCATAAAGCGCATCAGCTTTATTGTTATACCAATAATTTACGTCTTTTACTTCTAACATCATTTCACCCTCTTATGAGATTAAGATTTTTTTAGGTTGCATACGCATAACACCGATAGATGCGATAATCACTGCTAAAAAGCTGATGGCTAGTCCAAATCCACCTAATTCCACCAATTCTTTCAATGATAATGTAATATTCAAATCTTCAATTTGTTGCGCGTTTTTAGCGCTGGAAGCACCGAAGTTTGAGAAGGATGATCCTCTGCCAAAATTTTCTGAACCTCCTTGACGTCCTTGACCTAGATTTTGCCCACCAGCTTGTCCTGGGCCTCCTTGACCAGGTCCGCCTTGATTATTTGAGGTTGAGGCAGTCGTCGTAGCTTGTTGCTCTAATAGTTGTTCGCCCACTATATTGCCAACAAATTTGCCACTCACGCCAGCGATGACAAGGGCAACTATTAAGACGGCTAGCAATTCTGCGAAGAACTGGCCAATAATCTTGAAGCGTTTTTCACCAAGTGATAGTAGTACACCGATCTCATATTTTCGTTCGCGGATCATTAATATAACGATCAGCGCTAAGATAACTGTACCCGCTGCAGATACAAGAATGACGATTTTTTTGGCGAAGCTTTCTACATTTTCTAGCGGTTGAATCATTTGTTGATATACTTGATCATTCGTTCGTAAACTATACGTATCTGTATCAAGACCCGCTTTTTTCGCATCTTTCTCAAAAGTGTCCATTTTTTCTGGATCAGATAATGTATAAATCACTGAATCTGCACTATCTTTATAGTCATCGCCTTTTACTTTATTGGCAAATGTGTAAGATGTGTAAATGGCATTGTATGGATTTAAAGCGGTCATTCTCATACTTCTTGCATCTGCTGTTTCAGAAGTTTTGTAAATACCTACGACTTTCAATTTATAAACAGTGTCTTCATCCTCAGAATCAGTCACTTTGATCGTATCGCCCACTGAGATATCATTTGCTTTTGCTAAATTGGTCTCAATAACCGCATGATTGCTGTCGACATCATCTTCTGTAATCCCAACACCTTCTGTTATTTTGGCTGTCCCACTTGTAAAATCACTTGCTGTTGCTGTAGCATTTGTCCCTTCAATGGTAATATCCCCTGATGACATTCTCATCATTTGCATGCCACCATTAGGGCCGCCTTGCTGATTATTTCCTCCATTACTAGAATTGCTAGAAGAAGATTCATCTTCTTCCTCATCTTCAGAAGAAATAGCATCAAAGGATTTGGCATTCACAGAGGTAGATGAGGAAATGCTATAAGACGCTACATTATCCAACTTTGCTAATGTATTGACCGTATCCAGATCAACAGGAGTGATGGAAAAACTTCCTGGATCAGGTCGATCACTTTTATCAGAAGAATCATCGCTATCTGACGAACTTGATTTCTTCATCGCATTCTCCATATTTGTAGACAGCGTAACCGTTGCCCCCATGCTTTTCTTGGCATTTTCTGTTGCTTTTAATGAAGCACTTTGTATCGTTAATCCTGCTAAAATGAATATTAAAATGGCTGAGAATACAAAAGTAAGCAAAAGGGTTCTTCCTTTTTTCGCTTTTGTACTATAAAAAGCGCGTTTTATAAAATTCATTTGAAATCCTCCTCAATTAAAAGATGTAATATTCTTTTCTCGATCAGTCCAACATTTCTTCCAATCCGAGCTCGTGATGAATGAAAGATGAATGACTGTATCTCCTTTACAATCAAAGTATATAAATCGAATGTATCAGGAATATGTCAAGGAAAAAAATACGCTATATTTTTTTAATATAGCGTAGAACGTTGATTTCATAAGGGTTAAAAACTACATAGGAAGTATCTTTCAAAGCAATTCATCTAACTAACCAATATCATTTTTAATAGGAACGTCAGAAAAGCACCTATTAATTTCTATATATTTATCAATTCCTCACTTTATAATAATCTCTTTCCCTTTATAAGCAGTTCACCAAATATACATATCCTTATCTCTTAAACTAATTCTGCATTTTATAAGAAGCACTGAAACATCCTTAATATCCATTAAATTTAATACTTATATACTATTTTTTGAATATTAAACGCCTTAAAATTTGCGTAAAATAGTCGAATAGTCCATATATTTTATAAAATTAAGTAGAAACGAATCTACAGCTATAGTAAAATACTCAAATGCAAAAATATGGATATAGTACCTTTTAAGGAGAGAAAGTCGATAGCACGAGATGTCGGTAATCATTATTGGAGAAGTAAAAGAGAATATTCTGCTTTTACGTCGCCAAATAAGACCATCATATCCCCACTGTTGAAAGAATGGCTGGACATTTGCCGTATTATTCAAAAAAAAATTAATTTGATTATTTTGGACTCCATGTTCATAAATAAAAGTCTAAAAGAATTCTATAAAAAAATAGAACTTTTAAATGAGTGGATGGATGTTCCCCTAATACTTTTTTATTTCTTCTAATCATGAAGATATGATTGAACAAGCTTTTGATGTTGGCATATTTGATTTCATTTCAAACCCATTAGATTTTATAATTTTTAAAGCAAGAATTCATGCGGCCTTAAAATATCAAAAAGAATTAAGTTTGAGGAAGCTAAAGGAAGAACGTCAACAAATTGATTTATCTATTGCCAAAAAGGTCCAAAAGCATGCACTAACCCCTTCTCTGCATATGGAAAATATTCAGTTTGATGGATTCTACGCTAGATCTAACATATTAGGAGGAGATATGTATAGTTGAACCAGCAGCAACACTGTCAATTTAAAAAAGACATAAAAAATCAGCGGAGAAAGATCCTCTCCACTGATAACTGATAGAAATTTTATATTATCGAATCCCTAATGCCATTTTAGCATAGCGAGACATCATATCTTTTGACCAAGGTGGATTCCATACTACGTTGACATCGACATCTTTTACTTCTGGAATGTCAGATAGTACTGTACGTATTTGGTCCACAATCACTGGACCTAATGGGCATCCCATAGAAGTCAATGTCATTGTCACCATGCATATGCCCTCATCATTTAAATCTACATCATATACTAAACCGAGGTTAACGATATCGAGACCTATTTCCGGGTCAATAACATTTTCCATAGCCCCAAGAATATTTTCTTTTAAATCTTTATCCATGATGTTTCCCCTTTCCTCATGTTGTTTACTTCATCATAACATGCCTATTATCTTATGCCAAATGGTCTGCAAGCCACTTTGTTCCTGCAAGCATACCTTTCCGAGATACTTTATGACCAGCCTTTTTATCAACGATGAAGGTTAGATCCTCAGGGTGTTCCGCATAATCTTGTTGAATACTTTCATAAAATGCATAAGTAGGCTCAAACGGAACCGTATGATCTTTTTTTCCGTGCCAGAATAATACAGGACGTCCTGCCATTGACTCTGGATGTTTACTCATATCAAAGTAACTGATCGTTTTATACATTTTATCTAGTTCTTCTTGACTTAATGGAATCTTGAACCCTTTTTCTTCAAATCCGCCAATCTGCGCTTTTGCCAATTCTACATAAGCTGGTGCACCCATCATGACAGATGCTGTCTTAATCCATGGATACACTTTTAAACATCCCATTGTAACAATGGCCCCCATAGAAGTTCCAGAAAGCCCAATTTGATCGGTTTCTAATAGTCCTCTTTCTTTTAATTGCTTATATAAATAGTCCACTTCTTCAATAGAGGTCAGCACGACTTCCCAAAATCGCAAACTTAGCTGAACTTGATCCAAATCCTCTTCACGTTCACCGTGCAATAAAGCATCCGGCAATAACACTCGAATGCCACGATTGACTAGTTGATATGCATAATGTAGGTTATGCTCTTTTGCACTTTCAAATCCATGTAAAAAAATGACTACAGGTGACTTTGCCGTAACCGTTTCCTCATCATATATATGCAATAAAGAGATGTCCCCCCAAATTTCATGATCTACCTTCATCCTACTCACTCCCTCGTCTCTATACTGTCATGTTATCAAAAAAAAGGAATTGTTACAAAGCTTTGACGAATTACTCATCGAAAGGATAAAGTGAAGCTTCCATCAGTGGGGTTTTCTTCATCCTCCACTGAACTAGAGGAACGGAAGTGAAAAACGCCCTGTTCTTTGGCAACACCTGAGGGATCAACATCTTGCCCGCCCAAACCAATCGGGCATATGCAACAGTTGTTCTCCTTTCTAACTTTTTTACTTTCTGGCTAAATTTTGAGTGGGAAATATTACTGCCTTTCATGCGGAATAAACTTTAAAAGAGAAAAATTTCTTGAGTGTGGCAAGTTTTTTTCAATGTTTTTGAGGGAATGATATTAATAATATTGTTAGAAAGTTGACAGTAAATCACATACTAATTTAGTGTGATTCAAAATTGTAATATGATACTATAAGGACATATAAATAGAGTTGCATATTTTCTAATACATTTTATGTAAATTAATTAGAAATACCTTATAAGCATTGTATTTAATTAGGAGTTCAAGAGAAAGAAAATCAAGAAAATCTTTGAAATAAGGCAACCATTTTTAGAGGAAATTCAATAGATCCTTCATTCAGCTAACCAGCTTCACTAAAAAATTCTTTTGAAAAAAACTCTTACCATGAATGACGAGGAGGAAAAAGATGAAAAAATTATTGAATATTTTATCAATTTCTATTTTGATAACAGTACTTTGTTCAACTACTACTTCTAATGCTAAAACAACTAACGATGATATCGATTTGTTACTCATTCCTTACAATAAGATAATGACTAAGCTTAGTATAGAGTACGAGGTGAATATATATGTACCAGAAAAAAACAAAGAAAAATTCTTTAAAAGTGTTCAAGATATGTCTCCAAAAGCATTCGAAAAGTTGCTAAGAGATCAATACAAAGAGTCAGAAAAGTATAAGAAAGAATTTTCTTATGATCAAGGGGAGTATAAAAACCCATATCCTAGTTACATTCCAAATGCGGAGAACACGATACCAGCAAGTCCGATGAATCCATAGATCACATGATTCATCGTTTTTTTGTGATAAGGCTGTATGAAAGGTGATAAACAGCCTTTTCAATGCAGCCTTTTTTGTCGGCTAATTTATCAAGTAAAGTGCAGCAATCGCTTCTGAATGCTTACTTGCGTTTTGATTTTGAAATGAGGAGCATACTGATTTTCGATAGAAGAAAAAGTAAAATAAAAATAATTTGATTTATACTACTCCCTTGACTACTAGGACATTCCTTATCTTAAAAAATAAATAAAAAGGAGAAAGGCCAGATGGATTGTCCTTCTCAAGGATACTTACTTTTAATTGTTCATACTAACTTGATAAAGTGAAACTAATAATCAGTGGGGGTTTCTCATCCCCCCTGATTATTAGTTGAACAATTGGGCCTTTGCGGACAGTTTATCTCCCACCTAACTTCTTTACTTTCACTGAATTTTGAGATGGAAGTGTTACTGCCCGTTCATGCGGGATAAATATATTCTTCACCACTCCAAATCGGGTACTCTCTCCATAAATTTCTTTCCGTCAATCATCCCATTTTCAAATAACTCTTCCGCTGTCCGAAACTCTTGCGTGTATGAATCTTTTGAACGTGTTAATAAATAACTTTTTTTTTCGCCATATAACCGACTTATCCACCACTCTTCTGATTTATAAAAAAAGTTTAATTCTTGTTCTTCGTTTACTACGCCTTCTCTAAATTCTTTCCACTCTTTTTCGCTCACTTATTTCACCTCTTTACTTTCATTGTTTTAGTATCCTTTATCAGGTGCCCATTTTCCTTTGGAATTATATCTCCATTTATGTCGATGAGGTACTTTAGGATGTTTTTTAGAATTACCATGGTCTGTATAATGTATGTCTACATCAACTTCGCCACTTTTCCCGTAGTACCTTCTAATCTTTAATTTTCTATTCTTATAGAGATCCTTCGACGAATATCTTTTTCCTTTTATAGGTAGTTTTCTTTTATGCAATAAAATGGTTGTATTTTTTACATTATACTGTGTCTCGAAAGCCTACAAAAGTATTTTTATCCTTCCAATTCGATTTCAAACTGCTAAGGAATTAAATCCCCGAAAGTCTACAAAAGTATTTTTATCCAACAACTAATTAGCTTTTCAATGTTTTTTTTGTGATGCAGCTGGCTTAATAGTTCTATCTGTTTTAATGTTCATATTTTTCCAAAAATCATCTTCAACCCAGCCATGTTTAAGACATTTAGAAAGCATTGCTTTTAAAAACCTTAATCTCGCTGATTTTGATGTATCTTTCATATTTAGTGAATCCAAATAACTTCCTGTTGTAAACAATGAAGCATCTGCTTCCACTGAAAATATGCCATGTTTTCGTGAATTTTTATACATACTGACAACCTCCGATACATAAATTTTTCGAAAGTTAATTGCATCAGAGTATAATATGGATATTTCGTTTTATACAACTCCCCGTTACAAAATTTTGACGAACACCTAATAGAAAGGATAAACTCAAAAGAGAGATAATTTCCTGATGGATGGCAGTTTTTCAACGCTTCTGTCCTATTCTCTTTCTAGTGACTTTTGGGAATGATACCGATATCAACTTGCGAGCGAAGGGAGTGTTATGGAATGGTACAACCCCATTTGATTGTTTTAGATTTAGATGGTACGCTATTAACCGATGAAAAAGTAATTTCTGAAAAGACCAAACGCACGATTTTAAAGGCAAAAGAGGCAGGTCATGAAGTGATGATCGCGACTGGTAGACCTTATCGTGCGAGTAAAATATATTATCATGAACTAGGCTTACATACACCAATCGTAAATTTTAATGGTGCCTTCGTGCATCACCCATTAGATCAAAATTGGCAAACTGTACATAAGCCCATTGATTTAAAAGTTGTCCAAGAGGTTGTTGAATCCTTAAATCGTGATCAATTTGAAAATTTGGTTGCAGAAGTAATGGATGATGTATACGTCCAATACCATGATGAAAAATTACTCAATATTTTTAGTATGGGCGATCCAAAAGTAACAACAGGTGCTCTAAAAGACTATTTAAAAGATAATCCAACAAGTCTACTCATTCAATCTAATGAAAAGAACGTTCCCATTATTCGCAAATACCTAGCCGATACAAAGGCTGAGTTGATGGATCACAGACGCTGGGGAGACCCTTTTCCAGTCATCGAAATTGTAAGACATGGTCTGAATAAAGCAATTGGTCTTTCACATGTTGCCAAAAAATTGGGCATTCCTCGCGACCGCATTATTGCTTTTGGGGATGAGGACAATGATTTAGAAATGATCGATTATGCAGGTGTTGGTGTTGCAATGGGAAATGGAATTGGTCAGCTAAAAAATATTGCCAATGAAATTACCACATCTAATAATGAAGATGGGATTGCAGAAGTACTGATCGATCGTCTTCATTTATCACGCTAACGAGCAATAACGTCACCCACTTTCATATCATTTTGGGATCGACTGCCCGTAAAATATCTAATGGATTCATCTACCACTCAATGAAGGGAATATTCCCCACTTGAGTAAGCTTTCACTTTATCTGAAATTTAGGGGGTTTGAAAAATGAAAATTTATGCGGATAGCGCTTCTGATTTGCCAAAATCTTTTTATGAACAAAACAATGTCACCATTATACCACTGCGGGTTCAACTGAAAGGTCAAGAACATGATGACGTCGTAGGTGTTGATATCCAAGAAGTATATGATGTCATCCGTTCAGGTGAAATGTTAAAGACATCTCAAGTGTCACCCGAACGCTTTTTAAAAGAATTTACAGCGCTCGGTCAGTCTGGAGAGGAAGGCATTTATATCGCCTTCTCGTCTCAACTTTCTGGTACCTACAGCACAGCCGTCATGATGGCGGAACAAGCAAAAGAAAAATATCCCGATCTTAAATTATCGATTATCGATTCAAAATGCGCTTCAATGGGGTATGGTCTACTTGTAAAAGAAGCAGTTCGACTTCGTGAAGAAGGTGACACAGTCGATCAAATCACAGAGAAAATTCGTTTCAATGCCAAACATATGGAGCATCTATTTACAGTAGGAGATTTAGATTACTTAGCAAGAGGCGGTCGTTTATCAAAAGCAAGTGCCTTTATCGGTGGCCTTTTAAGTATCAAACCTGTTCTTGATGTTGAAGATGGTAAACTCATTCCTATTGAAAAATACCGTGGCCGCAAAAAAGTATTTAAACGCATCATCGAGTTAATGGCAGAACGCGGCGATTCTCTTTCTGAACAAGTCATCGCTATCACTCACAGTGACGACTTAGAAGCAGCAGAAGAGATGAAAGCTTTGATTATCCAAAACTTTCATCCAAAAGCCGTAGAAATCCATCTAATAGGTTCAGTTATTGCCGCACATACTGGAACTGGTACAATCGCCGTCTTTTTCTTAAATAAACTATGGAAAGAATAATAGAATTTGTAACTGAATAGAACCTGATCGAAACTCCTGATAAAATATAGTTTGGTTTTGTCAGGAGTTTTTGCATATTCAACAGCTTATTTTCTATTTATTCAATGTTGGAGTGGGATAAACCTTCTAATTGGGGAGTGAGCTTCTATATTGCTTGCTGATTTGATTTATTTGCTCTTTCGAAGACTTTATTCGCTCTCTCCGGTGATTTATTCGCTCTTTCGAAGACTTTATTCGCTCTCTCTGATGATTTATTCGCCCCTTCGAAGACTTTATTCACACTCTCTCCGATGAGTTTATTCACTCCTTCGAAGACTAATCTTCTTCTCTGACGAAAAAATTCAGTTTCTCATAAAAAAAGCAGAGCACAGAATATTCTTTTACATCATTCTGTGCTCCGCGTAAAACATATGTGTTTTTAAAGATACTTTCATTATTTTGCGTTTTTATATTTGCGCCCTCTACGTAATATCACTACTATAAATCCGATGAATAGTAGGTAGACGAGACCTAACGCGATCATATAGGGAACATTGAGCCCCTTATGATCGGTTACTTGATAAAGTTCTACAATTTCACGTTCTACTACTAAATTATATTTGCCGTTGTCATCTGGACGGACAATGTCGCTTTCGAAAAGTCCACGTAATTCTTTGTTATTTCCAATCACTGATGAGTCCAGTGCGTACTTTTGTGTTTTATCGGTATTATTGACCATCACAATCCATTTCTCATCATCGGAATAACGTTCATAAATCATTAAGCCATTTTTGTTTTCTAATAATTTATATTTACCCGTACGAAGTGTTTGCGATTTATTACGAACGGATTGCAGATCATCTAAATAGTCAATAATGTCCTCTTTTGTACGGAAATCCATTGATCCATGCGTTTCTGATGGCTGCACACCATTTTGAGCTATTTCCGTGCCATAAGTAACAATGGGTACACCTGGCATTGTCATTAAAGTACCTAATGCTACTTTAATACGTGTTGGTGGAAACATGTTTGCTTCCGCTGCGGCATGTGTAAAACGAGCGCTATTCAAATCATCGATCATTAATGCTGGCGGCTTATCTGTATCACCATTCGCAAATGCTTTGAATGGCTCTTCTACTTTAGAAGAATCTTCATTAACGTTTTGGAAGATAGATTGATACGTTGCAATCTCTTGTGGATTATAATCCAAATCAAAATTTGCATCGCTTTCTTCATTAGAAATTACATAAAGATTATGCTTTTGTTGTTTCAAGGCTGCAATCATTTTATTGATAAATGCTGTATCTGCGTCTCCTAATTGTGTTAATCGGATTCCATCGACTTTATACTTTGTGACAAAGTTTACAGCCGCATCTATTAATGCTTGTTGTACCTCTTTTTTATCTGTATTCCAGTTAATCCGATTATCTTGAGCTGCTGTGTACCAATCTTTGCGATTTTCTTCTAATGTCCAAACATTGTCCTTGCTCACATGATTAATAGGGAAATCGACCATTGATTTGATCTTGCTTTTGTGTAGATTACTGATCAATGTTCTCAATTCTTTACTTGTACCAAAATGTTTCTCAATTTTGTTATAATCCACTACTGCACTTCCATCATATGTAGTAGATGAGAAAACGGAGCCTAAAGAAACCATCGTAAAGCCCATATTCTGAATATGGTCTATTTTTACATTGATCCCCTCAAAATCACCACCATGGAATGATTTCGGATCTTTCGCATTAATATTGTAATCGTTTTCTACACTCTTATTGAAAAAACGGTCAACGAGTACATCATATATACTTTCATTTTCAATTTGAGATGTTTGTTCTTCAGCATGCGCAGTCACCGTTGTAATCGTTGATGCTAACAACGCCGATGCTACTGCCGTACTTATCCATTTTGCAATGTTCACTCTGAAGTCCTCCTCTGCAGAACTTGTCCAAACTAATTTTAACAAACCATTTCAAAACTCTCCATGTTTTCATTCAAGTTTTCATTCAAAAAACGAATAAAACGAAAAAAGTCTACAAAACTGTAAAAAATCCATTTTATAATGAAAGAAATTTTTCCTTTATTTGTTTGGCAACTTATTACTTGTGAATAAAGGATTAAAAAACAGTTGCATCCATTATCCAATTTCATCCATTTAGATATAAGTTTTCGTTATGACTTGCTAGCTTCAATCAACATACATAGAGTTAAAAATAAGGATTCTTTCATTATAAAGACTCACAATCACCCTAGTTAACGCCCAAATAAAAAAACACATTCTAACATTGTGATTGTCAGAATGTGCTGATCTTACAACAAATATTAAAGTGGTAAGTGATAACCCATATAGAGTGTAAAAGCTAGGATAATAATAAATAATATCCATAGAAATCCGATCGTTTTTTCTTTTTCCTTACGCACTAAAATGATTTCCATTAAGCCGATCACTAAAAGACCGCCTAGTAATTTTAAACCATATTCCATTGCTAAAGAACTAGCCATCATTTCACTAAATACATATCCGCCGGAAAAAAGAATCAAAATGTAGAAAAGACGTAAAATCATATGTGTCATTTTTTGAGCTGTAGATCCTTTTTGCATCATAGCTGACACAAAGAATAGTACGATTGCGACTATAATCGAAGTTAAATGCAAGTGTAACATTTTCTAAAATCCTCCATATCTTTTTTCATTGCCACATTTATCCTATCAAAACAATAAGAACTATACAAATATCAGGTATGCTAGTTAGAAAAATAGAGTAAATATTGTCGATTACAAGACATTAATAACAGACCAATAGAAGAATATTTCCATTGGTCTGTAGCAAATATATGGCTACACTAGAATCTGTTCTTGACATAAAAATTAGATAGCTTATTGATTTCGGCTACGGCCTGCTCGCTTTTCAGCAGGCGAGCGCTGAGCCACTTCGGGGCAACAGGATGTTGGTCGCATCACGGAATTCTTGCCACAGGACGTGGCGTTCTTAGATTCCGTTCCTTCAATCGCTCCGTGCAGGGTCTTCATCTGTTCGTTTTTCCCGCGGGACATTGAATTGTCTTCCTAAATTCACACCGCAGGAAGGAAATGCATGCAGTTTCGAGGACCAAAGCAAGCCTCCTCCATAAATGGAGTTAAAATCAAGTATTAAGTACCATTTTTAACCAATGAATATGCATATTCATTTCTTCAAGCACCTGTTTTGGAAAAGACCCAAATATATAAAATGAAACCTCTCGCAGTTAGAATTTTTCAATATCCTGTCCTTGAATCTCTTGAGAGTCTTACTGTTTGTCCTATCGAATCAATTCATCAAGTTAATTATTCGAAGCGGTTTACTAGAGTACCGATGCCTTCGATAGAAACTTTGACAACATCGCCGGCTTTCAGGAATTGTGGTGGGTTCATCCCTTTTCCTACACCAGCTGGAGTTCCAGTTAAAATGACATCTCCAGGTTCTAACGTAACAATCTTTGATATTTCTACGATTAACTCTTCCACTGTGTGCATCATATCACCAGTGGAACCGTTTTGTCGTACTTCATCATTGACCTTTGTTACAACTGTTAGATTTTGTGGATTAGGTATTTCATCTTTCGTTACTAAATAAGGACCCATTGGGCATGCACCATCTAAACTTTTTCCTAAGAAGAATTGTTTATGCTTTGTTTGTAAATCGCGTGCAGTAATATCATTGGCAATTGTATAGCCAAATACATAGTCAAATGCTAAACTCTTAGGAATGTTTTTGCCCTTTTTCGCGATGACAACAGCTAACTCACCTTCATAATCTAATGCTGAAGTGATATCAGCATGTACAGATAAAGTTTGTTCATCGGCAGCTATAGATGTTGGTGCTTTCGTAAAGACCACAATATCTTCTGGAGCATGATCCGCTCCCATTTCTTTCGCATGCTCATTATAGTTTTTGCCAATACAAATAATATTTTTAGTTGTACGAGGTATTGGTGCTAACCATTCAATTTCTGAAAAATCACGTTTAAATTGTGACGAATCCTCTAATTGTTGCGCCGCTCTTACTAGTTTACGAGTTTGCTCTACAAACTCATAGCCATTGGTCATTCCTTCTACAATCGTTGCCGCATAAGAAGGAAGTACTTGAAGCTCTTTTTGAATGGCTAGTACGTCCCAAACAGCCTCTTCCCTTTTTACTTTTGGCCCAAAGCTTAAAATGTTGTTATAACGAAAAGATAATATTTTCATGAATATCCGAAACTCCTTCTTTTTTTATCATGATACATCATTTATTGATTTATTTCCTCTTTTTTCAGCACAGATTTCCCATAAGTTATTCTCTTCCACGCTGCTTCAATCGGTCCTTGCTTAAATAACATGAACCAAATCGTCGCAAAAATAAGTTGGATTGCATAGATACCGACAGCTAACCATGTTGCTGTATCTACCCCAATTTTACCATAAAGACCTAACCCAAAATGATAAAAAATGAGTGTACAAATAATGGATTGTGTTATATATACCGTCAGTGACATTCTTCCAGCCTTTGCTATTGGAGATAGCATCTTTGTTGCATATGGAATACAGCAAAATAAGACCATCACACTCGCATAACCTAACGCTAAAATCGGTCCGCCAAAATATGTTTGAATATAATCTAAAAAAGAATTACGCTCGAATGCGTACGGCAAAAATTTCAAATAAATACCAAGTGGTACCATAACGATTGCGAGTATACTCCACAAAACGTATTTGCTTTTTGCCTTCTCGATCAATTGCCATTTTGAAGCAGCTGCTCCCACTAGCATATAAGGCAAAATCGTGAATAACGCCATCAGCCACATACTTGGCGAAAATTGAATAGATAAATCGACTAAACGCTGCATGAATGCATCAGTCCAAGAACCTGCCCCGTATGCCTTTACAGCATCTTCCATAGATTCTATATCAATAAATTGAGATGGATCAGTACCCGAAGGATCAGCCAAAGAAGCTAATCCTACTAGCATTGCCATTATTCCATTAATCCCAATATAAAAGATCAACCCAATGGTTAATAAAAATACCGGTCTTAACCGAATAAGTGCTATGAGTACTAAACCACAAAAAGCATACGTCATTAAAATATCTCCCCACCATATCAAAAAGGCATGGAACATCCCAATGATGAATAGAACAACAAGTCGCTTGATACTAAATTTATAAAAAGAATCTCCTAAACGGGTCGTCTTTGTGTACTGCATTGCAAGCCCATAGCCAAAAAGCATGGAAAACAACGGATAAAAACTTCCCTGTACAAAAACATCTAAAATTTTATGATATTCCTTATCGATTGGAACCGTAAACCATGTCTTCAAATCTATATGTGGCATAGGCGTACTAAATGCGAACATATTCACTAATAAAATACCAAGTAAACTAACACCTCGCAAAATATCTAACGTATCGATTCTTTGTTTACTCGTTGTCGGTGTACTGTTCAATGAAAATTTCCTCCTACAGTTGGACTGGACATCTTGCATCGAAAGAATAAATGATTTTTTCATGTATATCAATCTGCAAAATTTCCTCTAGCGCTTTCTTATACAATGAAAGCTGAACATCATATCGGTGAGCCATTTCTTTTTGTAAACCTTCCATTGTTTTCATATTTGGTTGAATTCGATCCGTTTTATAATCAAGCAGCACCCACTGCCCATTTTGTTCTTGGAATAAACAATCAACAACACCTTGTACAATTTGGGTGTCACCATCATGATCTTCAAGGCTAATCGTAAATGGTAATTCTCGATACATTTCTTTCGCCGTCATAAATCGCTGTCCAATCTCCGTTTCAAAAAACGTGATAATCTTTTCTTCTTGTACAGCGGAGCCTTCTTCTTTCGTTAAAAGTTGACGTTCCACTAATGTCGTAACAAATTGCCGTACTGATTCTTCATCGTGCAGGCCCTCTTGAGGTATGTGCTGCATAACGGTGTGCATGGCTGTCCCAACTTCTGCCGCTGTCAATGAGCGCTGTTGCAAAAACGCAGGTCTTGTTGCGACTCGTTGCTGATGGGATGAAGAAGTACTTAAAAATTGTTCTGGTTCTTCTCGTGATTGCAAATTTTGAATACGTTTCAAGTCACTTACAGATGTTTTAGAACGTTTAGTAATCGCATGCTCAAATGCATAGGGTGTATCAAAGCGACTTTGGATTTCCTTCAAAATAGCTTCATCAACTGGTTGCGTTTCATATACATCTACATTTTCCTCTATATCCTCATCATTCTTCACCGTTTTCAATTCATCCGTATCGATAACCGTTAATTTCCAATGGGATAATTCTGAATCGTTTTCTTCATTCCTTTCAAAATCAGGATGTCTGGCAAAAGCAGGCCCAATCCAATCTAAATAATTTTTTGCCTTTGCTCGAAGAAAGTCTGGAAGTTTGTCCCCTTTTGGTATCTGTTGCGATTGTCTCCATTTCTTCTTCGTCTTTTCCCAGTCTTTTACTGATCCCACCAAATATAATTTTTCTTTTGCGCGCGTCATAGCAACATATAACACACGCATTTCTTCAGATTTCATCTCTAAAGTTTTCTTTTCCACCATTGCTAAAAATGGCAGGGATTTATACTGAAGACGCTTTTCTGGATCAATCATTTTGACAGCCAAACCAAATTGTGGATCAAATAAATATGGTAAATGGAAATCCATCTTATTAAACTCTCTGCCAAGCCCTGCAACAAAAACAAATGGAAATTCCAACCCTTTCGAAGAATGGATCGTCATTAATCGAACAACATTTTCCTTTTCACTAATCGCACGTGCTGCCCCCAGATCATCTCCCCGTAAACGCATCCGTTCTACAAATCTTAAAAAGCGGAATAATCCACGAAATGATGTTTTTT
The DNA here is from genome assembly GCF_007896505.1 of Rummeliibacillus sp. SL167. Lineage (NCBI taxonomy): Bacteria > Bacillati > Bacillota > Bacilli > Caryophanales > Caryophanaceae > Rummeliibacillus > Rummeliibacillus sp. SL167. Next base: position 2,045,086 of record NZ_VCBM01000001.1, read on the forward strand.
CATAAGCAATGGCTCGGTTATGCAATGCACGTAGATTTGCCTGACGCTGCTTTCCATTAGACATAGCCCCGACCATTTCGTAATAATTCGTATCCGTGTAAACACGCCATATGAGATCCGCTAACGAACCACGTCTAGCTAAATCACGCCAATCTTCTAATTGCAATAAAAATCGTTGTAGCTTTTCTGCAGTGACTGATTGAAGACCAGATCCTTCATCACGAACAAATTGCTTTAATGCCTCATAAAAAGATGCTTTCGGATTAGCTAAACGAATACTAGCTAATTCATTTTCAGTTAAGCCAACAAATGGAGCCCTTAAGACAGAAGCAAGTGGAATATCCTGAAATGGGTTATCAATGATTTTCAACGTATTGAGCATAATCATGACTTCAAGTGCTTCAAAATAGCCTGTAGAAATTTCCGCGTAAAGAGGAATCCCTGCAGTTTTGAACTCTTCCATGATATCAACAGACCAAGTCATCGAACGCATCAATATAACAAAATCTCGATATTCAACGGGTCTCTCTTCCTTTGTCCAAGGATCGTATACGACCATATCTGAATCGATAATACGTTGTATTTCTTTGATAATATATCGTGCCTCTTGTTGCGATTTTTTCAGCTCTTCTTCTTCTAAAAGGTCTTGGTCTTTTTCATCTGCTTCTTTTTCAGTTGTGTGTAAAATAACAAACTCAAGCGGCATCTCTTTTGGATCATAAGGAGCCTGTGGTTTTAAAGCCGCAGCTGCGTCATACTCTACTTCCCCAACCTCTTCTCCCATCACTTGTGAGAAAATATAATTCGTCCCATGCAGTACTTCTGGACGACTACGGAAATTGGCATTCAAATCAATACGTAACCCTGTATCAACTGGATTTTCATGAAAAGTCAAATATTTATGCAAAAATAACGTTGGTTCTGCTAGACGAAAACGATAGATAGATTGTTTCACATCACCAACCATAAACATATTGCCAGTTGATGTATCACCGCTTTTCACAAGCTGTAAAATCGCTTCTTGTAAACGGTTTGTATCTTGATATTCATCGACCAACACTTCTTTAAAATGCTGACGATAATCAAGAGCTACTGAAGAAGGGACAAGCTCACCATCTACTTCATCTGTTAAAATCGCTAAAGCAAAATGCTCCAAATCTGAAAAATCGACTAAACCTTTTTCATTTTTGGCTTTGCTATATTGTTCACTAAATTGGATAGCTAAATTTACAAGTGTTTCCATAATCGGCTTCATCAAACGAATTTCTTCCAACAATTTTTCTGGAGAGCGTTTAAAAAAAGTTTTGATAGGCTCTTCAAATAGGGCCTTTGCTTGACTTCTTTTTTCCTTCGCGAGATTTAATAGCTCTTCATCACAGCTTCCCTTTTTTTGTGGTTTCGCGCGATCCATTTTAGCCGTTTGAAAAAAGATATAAGCCTCTTCCCAGTTTTTTTCTACAAAACGCCTTGCTTCTCGGAACAAGATTAGATCTTTTTGAGCGGTTTCTCCAAAAGCAAAGGGTCCATCTGGTTGTATCGACAATTGATGAACTTCTTCCATTAAGCAGATGGCCCCATCAATATTATGTAAGATAGATTTTTGGATATAGGGTGTAATATCTAAATCATCGATGGTCGTATTTTCTTCCACATCATAGCGCTTTGGCAATGACTTTAGCCATTTCATCGGTTCTGGATTTACTCTAGACGTTTCATATAGCTTATTGAGTAAAACTTCAATCGCTTGGTCATCGCGATCAGAAGTAAAACTATCAACTAAGCGATAAATATCTTCTGCGTTTTCACTATCATAGGCAGCTTCCAGCACTTCTGCCAAAATATCATCTTTCAACAAAGCCGCTTCGGTATCATCAGCAATCCGAAAACCTGGATCAATATCTAGCAGATAGGCATATTGCCGAACAATATTTAAGCAAAATGAGTGTAATGTCGAAATTTGAGCCTTATTGATGAGGCTAAGTTGTCTACGTAAATGCTTGGATTGTGGATTTTTACGAATTTCTTTTTCCAGTGCATTGGCCATCCGATGACGCATTTCGGCTGCAGATGCGTTCGTAAACGTTACAACGAGTAGTTGATCTACATCGATTGGATTTGTAGTCGAAATAACTTTTTCAATCATTCGATTGATCAAAACAGCCGTTTTCCCTGAGCCTGCTGCAGCCGAAACTAATATGTCTTGTCCAGAAGCCCAAATAGCTTTCCATTGCGCATCCGTCCAAGTTGCATCCTCTGGTTTTTTAGGAATTTGTATCATCTTGTCCACCTTCTTTACGTATTTTTTCGATAATCTCCGTTGGCTTCTCTACGTATAATTGGCGATAATGTTGAGCTGGATCTGTTGTATCAAATTGACAAACACTCTTATATGGACAAAATTCGCATGCTGTTCGCTGTTTCATCCTAAAAGGACTGATATCTGTATGGCCTTCTAAAATTTCTTCTCCTGCTTTTTTATGTTTATTTCGAACGAAATATTGCAATGATTTCATATCATTTGGACTAATGATCGAGGAGAGATTGGGTGAGGTGCTACCATCCTTTTTCATATACACAGGAACTACTTGAGAATAGCCTCCAGATGATGTCAACTGATCATCCATTGCAATAATAGAATCATAATTATCTAATAATAAGCCACGCATTTTGAAATCCTTTAATCGTTCTTTTTCAGCTTCTTCTACTGTTAAACGATTATCGGGGCTCAGCATTGGATTATGGACGTGGATATATAATATGCCCCCTGCCTCCGCATGGATCGGTAGCCATTCCTCAGAATTAGTAATAGCAACATCTAAATAAGTGAGCATCTGTAATGACAAGCCATAGTACACATCATTTAAATCTAATTTATGTGCAGAAGATTTATAATCCACCACACGAATATAAGGTTTGCCGTTGATAGTTGTAGCATCGATTCGATCAATACGCCCCCGCATTTGCATTTTCTTATGATCTTTCAATTGAATAACAAGCGGTGGTAGTGGTTCGTGTGGGCCAAATGCAGCTTCAAGCGCAATCGGCTTAAACCCTGACACTTTTGCATGTTGGCTCAGAGATTGCAATGTGCGTTGTACGATATGCGTTAATTTGCGCGCAATATAACGATAACGTGCCGTACTAAGTAAAATCTGATGATACAGCAATGGTGAAATTTCCTCCACGGCTTTTTTCGCTAATAGTGCACATTGCTCATTTGACAATTGTGCCCATGTCAGCTTCATACGATCTGTTTCTTCCGCAATCCATTTCAAAGCTGCATGAAATAGATCACCAATCGTTGGCGTTTCTAAACGATACTCCGCTCTTTCCTCTAGTTGCAAACCATATGTCGAAAAATGGGCAAATGGACAACGATAAAATTTTTCAATACGAGAAATACTAGAGGTCAGTGTCGATCCATACAATGCTTCTGTCATTTCAGGTGTAAGTTTTTCCGCCTTGTTATGCGTTTTTAAAGGCCTCATTAGTCTTTCTAACACTGTTTTCCAATAGGGATCTTCTTCATAATAACGTTGCAACGCAAGCCATTCAGAGCCTATTTGATGGTCTTCTTGATGTAAACGGAGCTGTTTCATCAAATAGGCTAAGGAAGTCCGTGGGTGCATGATATAAGATAATGCACTCTGTTCTTCTAGTGATTCACTAGGATCAAGGAAAGCAATGGTTTTCTTGATGTTTTCCAACTGATCTTCTAAACGTTTTATATAAAGAGATGGCAATAGCGCTTTACTTTCCTCATCTGCCAACGCATAGGATACAATTAGTCGATCAGATGCCATTGTAAAAGCATGGTAAGTAATAAATTCTTCTTCTAGTAATCTTGTCTTTGAGGTTGGAGCAATTTCATATCCAGTTTGCAGAAACCATTCACGTTCGGAATCCGCCAGTAGCCCCTCATAATCCATACGTTTCGGATAAACACCTTCATTGACACCGATCACAAAAACAGCTTTCATCTTTGACAAACGTGCAATATCTGCATTGGCAACAGTTACTTGATCTAGAGATGGTGGAATGCGTGAAAACTCTAGTGTATCAAAGCCTTCATCCAAAATTTCATAGGCTTCGTCCAATGTCATGGTTTGATCGCCAAATAGCATCACAAACTGATCTAATATCTCTATCCAATGATTCCATGCTTGTTCATGCTCAGTCGCTTCTAGTAAACGCCCTTTATCCATTTCGTAATCTTTTAATGCCTGTAATTTATCAAAAACTTCTAAACCCTCTATGAAATTATATAAAGCTGTAACCATTTCTCTTCCTGTTTTTGCTTCTTTTAATTGATCTTCGAGGTCTTTTAATGGTTCGCGGACTTTCGCACGCATGGCTTCAATTTCTTGTTGATAGGCACGTTCTTCATCTGTTTGTCTTTTGGTGAATAACTCTAAACCACGATATTTTTTATAGTACCAGCGCTTTTCTTCAAACCAGCGTTTTCCATAAATCCCTTGTGCAAGCACAAAATTTTCAAGTATATCTGCTCGTTCTCTCCAAACCTGAATATCCGAAGTAACAGGGAAAAACAAATCGGTTTTTATTGCCCGGAAAATAGGCTCATACTTCCAATCAGAGCGAATCGCTTCCAACACAGATCGACTGAACTCAATAAGTGGATGATGAAGCATCGGCTTTTTCTGACTGACAAACACAGGTATATCATATTGAGGAAATATAGTTGCGATCAGTGGATCATAGACATCTGTTTGACGATATACGATCGCCATATCTCTGTAACGCATCTTCCCTTTTTGCGTCAGATCTCTCATTTTTCGAGCGATGGCATGAATCTCTGAGCGTCGATTAGCCGCTTCAATGATTTCTACACTGCCATCACTTTCTTGTTGAACTGGCGGGAACACTTCAAATTGACTTTCAATATGCCGTAAATCAGCGGTATGAAATCGATATTGCTCTGTACAATGATCAGTCGGTTCTACTTCTATACCATTTTCAAAAGCTATCTCTTTCAATCTTACATATGTGCGAGCTGATTGATAAAATAGCGCCTGTTCATCATCTGCATCCGTTTCTGACTCCATTGGCAATACAACTGTCACTCGATGGGCAACTTTTAATAGTTCCTGAACCAATTCAAATTCTCGCGTTGTAAAAGCTGTAAATCCATCTATATAAATATCCGCTTGGCGAATCATTTCTGAATGGACTAGCTGTGCGGTTAATAGCGGATAATATCCTTCACTATCAATATATGTAGTTCCCAAAGTATCTTCAATTGCTTGTACTAATAGATGTAGATCATGGACTTTATCTTGTAACGTTTTTGGTGCGTCTATTTGTTGAAAATTTTCTTCTAATTGTGATAGTGCAGCACTGTCTAAACTGTATCGGCTAAACTCTTTTAATAAGGATTCCATTTCAGCCGTGAATCCCCGTTTATCCGCTGCTTTACGAAATAGAGCAAATTCTTCTTTATGATTTTCTAATAATTTTCGAATAAGCATACGGTATCCGAAACCATTTATTTCTTTTCGACTGATGCCGCCAGTTTCTTGTAAAATCCGCCACGCTAAACGTTTAAAGGTGGTAACTTGTACTCTTATGATCCCTTTTACATCATAGTCATGCGTCATATCATACTCTGTTGAAAAAGACATTTGATCTGGGACAATTAAAAAAATGTAGGAGCCAATCGGTTGCTCTTTCACCTTTTTCATGATCTCTTGTTGAATAAATGTCGTTTTTCCAGTACCTGAACGTCCTGTTATCATACGCAGTGACATCTAATCCCCTCCTTTCGTATTTTATTCCTGTATGAGCAGGAAGCATGCCCTCTTACTTCAAAACACTAGCAAAAGTAGAGAAACAACTGCTTGCATCATTTCGGTTGGATCAATGACACCCAGTAAAATCGAGCACTCACTGGCTAAAATTTCACTGTATAACCTATATTATATCATTAAAAAGAACAAATGTTCTTATTTATTTCTATTTTTCGAATACTCCCGCATATTTTTTTCTACTTTTGCATTCATTCTTGCTTCCACTTGTTTACCGCCCCACCATAATAGGATGATAATCAAAACAATTAGGCATGTCCGAATCGGCTTTGTAATTAAAGCGTGTAAATCTGAACCAATCCAACTGATGATGAAAATCATGATGAATTTTGCAAGCATAATCGTGATTAAATAATTCTTTTTCTTTAAATTCGATAAACCGGCTACTATATTGACCAATGCGGATGGCGTAAATGGGAAACAAAGCAATAAAAATAAAGGTGTAAATCCTTGATATTCTACCCAATGGATTAATTTTTGGACTGCATGCTTTTTCGTAATCGCACGAAAAACTTTACTTTTTCCAAATTTGCGTATAATCAAGAAAACGCAATATGATCCTAAAACAGCCCCACTCCACGAAAATAAGAATCCCCACCATAATCCATATGCACTTGCATTGGCTACTACAAAAGCGGCTAATGGCAAAAATGGTAAAAATGATTCCAAAAATGGGAACGCAATGGCTAAGAGAGTACCAATTATGCGATATTGTTGTGCTAATGTTTGAAAATTTTCAATGGATAACCAATCTGGCACTCCTATTGCCTCCTTCAAATCTTCCATCTAATGATTTTTATCACTCGTCTATTAGGAGCGCTTTAAACACCTATAAGTTTCAAAAAATCGCAAGTATATCATACGTTAGTTCTTTCCATTCATTATACAATAGATACAAGATTCTTTAGAGTGCAAAGAACTGTTTTTTCTCCAATTTTTCGTTTCTTTTTTTAGTTGCAACCGTATTGTGAACAAAATCTTCACATATAAAAAAGCACCCCAAAAGTTAGATTGTTTGATCTAACTTTGGAGTGCATATCATGGAGCCACTGAAAAAAACAATTCATCTCCAAAACATAATAATCAGCTTTTTTAGTTCATAAAAAATAAAAGAAAAGACGAAATTTTATCTGTAAAAAGGGGATACTATTGTTTTTTAGTAGCCGCCATATTATTTAGATAACATATTCTTTTAATGCTTATTCCGATTCACCATTTTATTGGCATACCAGAAACCAACCGTTAGGGAAAACGCATCTACAACATACAAAGCGGGTGGGTGGGTGTAACCTGCATAAATGGACACAGCCATTAATGCTACCGAAAGTGCTAGACCTACATAATGTTGAAATGTAATTCGCGTAAATAGTACAACTAATAGACCTGGTAAAATAAGTGCCATCAAAAATTTGATTACCGACATCTTTTTCACTCCTTATCTTACGACGAGCAAACCAATCCTAAAATGATCGTGACGATAAATAACATGTTGTCTTAAACGAACTTCACCATCTTGATCGAGTACTTCTAATCGACAATGAGCAGCATTAACTTGTAACGCCTCATAAAGTTCTTCTTCTGTTTTAACTGGTACACCATTCACTTTACGAATACATTCACCGACTTGGATGCCCATTGCTTCAGCAGGAGAATCCGGTAAAACCCCAACCACCATAACACCTGAATCTTGTGGTGTTACAGCATAGCCGCCATGTCTTTCACTGATCGAATAAATAATGGAGATCAATGCTCGTCCAACAATTGCTACGCAAACGGCAGCAATCCCCATAACAGGGAAGAAATAAGCGATGATTGCTTCGATTAATACAAGTGCCCCTAATAATTGCACGGTTTTGCCCAATTGAGGATAAAAATGTACTGGAAGCATTTTGCGAGAACGTTGTTGGAAACCAATGATTATCGGTACAAGGATCAGTGAAAATGAGTCGCTCCCCAATGTAAATTGTGGCCAATATGGCACAAGCTCTTGGATTGCACCTCCTGGTAATACAAAGAAAATAGGAAGCAGCCATAATCGTTTGGCCAAATAAACAGCTGAAGGTAAGCCACGTTCTGTTTTTAATATTTTCGGAGACGCAATTTTAAATGCCTTTTTGGCAATTAAATAACCTTCTGCAATCAATAAAAGACCGATCATACATGGAATCGTGACGAGCATTCCTATATGCATCGATGCACTTGTTACATCCCAATTCAAGAAACGCCATGAACTATCAGTTATATATGTATACCACATCATGATAAATGCAATCCCTAAAGGGTAAGCTGCAGAAGCTAAATGATAATAGAATGTGAGTAAACATAAAACACCTACAGCCGCACTTAATACGATAAATTGAATTGGCACAACTAAGCCAACCACAATACTAATAATCGAAATGACCAGTCCTAATAGCCAACCTTCCTTGAACATTAATATAAAATCAGACCAGCCCCAGAAAATTCGTATATTAAAAGATTTTCTTTCTCCTTTTACCCGGCGATACCCAATTAAAATAGAGAAAATTATAGCGACATATAATAACGGATTTAAAAAGAAACGGCCGATGCCTTTTACTAGTTCCATAATGATGTCCCAAAACATTAATTTGCATCACCTTTCAAATTTTTGCTATATATAGTGTTCTTTTCATTGTACCAAACGACCGTTTGAAAACGAAGTCTTTTCCTCTATATCCGAACTAAATAACTATGTTTGGGTCACTTTCATAAAGCAAAACTTCACACAGTGGGATTTTCCTCATCCCTCACTAGGTGTTAGTTAAATCAAGCAAGCTTTTTACTGATTTATTTTTTGATTTAAAAATCCTACTGCCATTTTTAATTGTAAATCATTATTCAAATCATCTCTATATTTTACCATTTCCTCACGCAATGCAAATAGAAAAGATTCATCCATTTCCTTATTGTTATTCTTTAAATCATGTTTTTTACTATATTCACTAACTGATTCTGCGGTTGTTCGATCAAAATAGCCATCTACTCGATTGATTGGATAACCTTGTGCTTTTAGTACTTCTTGAACAGCTTGAATACTTTCAGAAAAATCTCCCTCCACAAAATGCCCTGCCATTGGTGGTAGGTTCATATGATATAGTGCATTTTGTTCTACCTCTAAAGTTGGTTTAATGCCCTTCCCATGAATCCATTCACGCTGCGGGGTTAACCATTTATGAGTAGAAAGCTTTAGCTCCCCGCCATTTGATAATGGCCATGTTTCTTGTACAGTTCCTTTACCAAAACTTTTTACGCCAACAATAGCCGCTCGATTCAAATCTTTTAAAGCTGCACTCAATACTTCACTGGCAGAGGCACTTCCTTCATCCTGCAATAAAACAGTCGGTAATTTTTTTAGCTGCTCATTATATTTATATGCCATATCCTTTTTCACTAATTGTAAGGGTTCCTGATATCCAACTGCATCTTCCATATAAGCAAATGTTGTATTTGGTTTGACCAAACTACCAATAATTTGCGCGACACTCTTTAAATAACCTCCTGGATTGCTCCGGACATCAATAATGAGTGCAGAAACATTTTGTTTGATCATTTCATTAGTGTTTTTATACCACTCTTCTGCTGTTTTTTCTCCAAATACTGAAATAGAAACATAGCCAATATTTTTCCCTTCAGAAACTAGTACTTTACTGGTAACGGATTTCTGTGCTATTGCAGCCCTTGTTATATTTAGTTCAACATGACGTTCCTCAGAAGGTCTATAAACAGTGATTTTCACATTCGTGCCTGCTTCACCGCGAATAAGAGCTAAGAGTTCTGTTAATGTTTTACCATCCGTACGCTCTTTTCCGACTTGAACAATCTCATCATATGATTTTAACCCCGCCTTTTCAGCTGGTGAATCCTTCATAGGAGATACAATGATAAAACGTCCTTGACTTTCTGTAATTTCCGCACCAATTCCTACCCGTTCATCCGATAATTGCTCCCTATGCATCTTCGCTTCATCCTTCGTATAGTATGTACTATACGGATCTTTCAGCGCCCCTGCCATCCCATTTATAGCACCTTCAACCAGCTGATTTTCAGATGTTTCATGAACAGATTCTTTACGAATTAAATCATATGCCTCCTCAACAGATTGCAAAATACCCTGTTCCTCTTTTACGGCCTTGTCCGTTTTCTGGTACTTCCAAAAGGCAAAAATCCCAATACAAACTAAAAGTATTATACATAAATAAAGCCACCATTTTCTTTTCATCTCGTCCCTCCTATATCCATTTAAATGTATGAATAGAGGACAAAAATTAAAACTTGAAAATGGTGGATACGTCTTTATTATTTTATAGAAGCGATCGTTTTTATCATCATTTCTTGATCCATTGGCCCCTTAATTATCTTTTGGATCACTCCCTTTGTATCTATGATAAATGTAGTGGGAATCGTCATAATTTCATATTGTTTTTGCTGTTCTCCTTTTGTATCTAATAGAACTGGATATGTCATTTCATACGATTTTATAAAATCACGAATATAATCTTCATCTTTGTCCGATTTGGTTAAATTCACAGCAAGGATTTCAACATGATCTTTCTTCGCATGTTTTTTATAATATTTTTCCATATGAGGGATTTCTGCTTTGCACGGTGGACACCAAGTGGCAAAGAAATTTAAGATAACTTTTTGTCCACGATAATCAGAAAGTTTTATTTCTTTTCCATCAAGTGTTTTTAAAGAGAAATCTGGAGCCATTTGATTAATTTCAATCCCGCTTTTGGTTTTATTATTGACCTCGGTTGAAACTTGAGTAGAAGATGTATCCATTTTCTCCCCTTCAGCTACTTTAGATTTCACTAAATTTGTTAACGCAATCGCAATTAACGCTAATATTAATAGTAATCCAAAAATTTTCTTTTTCAACGTTATATCCTCCTAGGTTGCAAAAATATCCTGAATAAGACGAGCAGCAATGTCACCAATACAGATACTTGCCAAATACCCAATGGCTGTAGTGAAGCAATGAACAAATGTGTACAAAAGAATAGAAGTAACAATTGCATATGCCATATAGAACCTGCTTTACCTTTCCAAAATGCTATCAACATCCAACACGAAAAGCTAATGATTGTCAAAGCTTTTTGCCATAATAGAGCATCATTCAAAATAGCCATCCATATTTGATAAAAACTTTGGCTAAGAATACTGGCTAAAAATAAGGATTGTAAATCTTCTTCTATGAAACCTCGTCTTCGTAATTTTTTCCAAAGTGTCAATAGCATATACAACATACCTATTATTAATCCAATCATACCACCATTGAAGTAAAGCATTGTTAACGGATGCTTTATAACTAATGAAAAATCTGTGACAATCACGCTAAATTTCCAAATTAATATAAGCTCAAGCATCGCATCAACAAAAATAGATACAACTTCTTTTTTATATAATATACCTAATATCAGACCAACTATGACAATACTAAGGAGAAAAGAAACCCAAGTTGATGGCATTGTAAGTGATTTGATGTTATACCATTCAGTTATCTGCACTTATTATTCTCCCCCTAGGCGCACCTTATACCCTATACCGTATATTAAATGATTGCATTTTGCAACAAAAACAACTCATTTAAATTTCTATTTTTAATAAAATGAAGCTTCCATCAGTGGTGGCCACTGAAAAAGTCAATGCATCTTCAAAAAAATGATAAAAATAATCTTTTTTAGTTTATAAAATTAAAGAAAAGATGGATTTTTATCAATGAAAATAGAGATTCTATAGTTTTTCAGTGGCCTCCCATCAGTGGGGGGGTTTTCTTCATCCTCCACTGAACTAGAAGAACTTAAGTGAAGAGCGCCACGTCCTGTGGCAACAGCTGAGTGACCAACATCCTGCCCGCCCAAACCAATCGGGCGCATGTGGCAGTTGATCCCCAACCTATCTTTCTCGTTTCTCTCTAAACCTTGAGGTGGGGGTCTTACTGCCCGTTAACACGGGATAAAAAAAGCTATTGAAGATAAACATATCCTATCCTCAATAGCTTCTTTTATTATAATGATATATATCGTAACGGGTTCACTGCACCGACTTGTTGTCCTTGCCATGCCGTTGTATGAATCTCAAAGTGTAGATGGCTCCCATATGCTCGTCCTGTTTGCCCCATATAGCCGATGACTTGTCCCTTTTTTACAACCTGTCCGACTTTTGAATTATATCCACTCAAATGTGCATACACAGTGGTGAATGTATGTCCGTTAATAGAATGAGTAATCATGATAACATTTCCGTATGTAGACAATGGACTTGCTCTAAAAACGACACCATCTGCCGCAGCTACAATGGGGGTTCCCTCTTTATTGGCTAGATCGACACCATAATGGAATTCAGGGCCTGCCCCTATATTGCGCCACCCAAACCCTGATGTTAGTCTGCCATTCGTTGGTTTTGTCCATGTACCGCTTGCGACTTCAGGAATATCGCCCGTTTCGCCTGCATTAGATACGGTAGTAGTTGAATTTCTAGCCGCCTCTGCTTGTTTTCGAGCTACCTCTGCTAATCTAGCCTGTTCTTTTGCAATATCTTTTTCAACTTCTTTGCTAATATTCAGTGCCTCTGAATATTCACTTTCCAATAATTTCTTCTCTGATTTTAGTTTGCTTTGCTCATTTTCTAACTTGTCTATCAGTAGGTTTTTATCTTGTTTTTGAACATCTAATGTCTTTCGCAGCAAATGAAGCTCATCACGATAAAGCTCCTGCTTTTGTAACTTTTCTTCAAGTGTTCCCTTTTGCTCTTCAAGCTTGTTCTGATCTTTTTGTTGCTCTTGTATGATCAATCGGTCTGCTTCCAGCAATGTATTGACCGCAGATACTCGATCGACAAAATCAGCAAAATTCTTAGCCTTTAGGACAACATCGATATAGCTGACTTTTCCACCATTTTCCTGGATAGCCCTTGCACGTTTTTTGAGGAGTTGGTTACGTTCATCTATTTTTTGTTCTAGATCCGTAATAGACGTTTTAAGGATATGGATTTCCGAAGTTGTTGCATCAATCTTCCCTAAAACATTTGAGATTTTCTTATCTGCTTCTAAAATTTTTGTATCGAGCTTGGAAATCTGCTCCATCATGTCATCCATTTTCGATTCATTATTATCAATCTTGTTTGATTTCTCTTGAATATGAGAATTCAACTCAGATTTTTTTTGATCCAATTCTTGTTGCTTATTCTTTAAATCGTTGATAGATTCTGCATTAACTGTGATAGATGGAATAACTAATGTTAGAGCTAATGTTGCGGTAATTACGCTCGTTAAACTACTTCCTTTTTTGTTCAACTAGTGAACCCCCTAATCTCTATCAAATATTCTATTTTCACAAATCATACGAAAGGTAATAACCGAGCAGCCTTTCATTATACTTTCAAAAATTTTCTTACGGACATGAAACTACCCCAAACACCAATTACAACACCCATCAACAAAATCAATAAATCGATTTCGAAGATAAATGGCATAACATCTAAAATTTGAAAAATTTCTCCTTGTAACCTTGGTGCAACTGCTTTGTGTAGCTGAGCATATAATATCGACACAGCTGTCATTGGAATAATTGATCCTAATAAACCTAACCACATACCTTCCAAAACAAATGGAATACGTACAAACCAGTTCGTTGCACCTACTAATTTCATAATCTCTATTTCTTTTCTTCTTGCTGTAATCGTGATTTTAATCGTATTTGAGATTAAGAATGTTGCCGTTAAAAGTAATGCGATAATCAAAACGATTCCTACATTTCTACTAATATTTAAAAAGTGGAATAGTTTTTCAATTTTTCCTTTTCCATAAAGTACTTCATATGTGTTATCTAATGCATCAATTTTTTTCGCTACTTTTGCTGTTTGTTGCGGATTTTCTGCTTTTACATAAAGGACATTGCGTAGCGGATTGCTTTGTTTAAATAAACTTAAATCATCACCAAAATCCTTGATCAAACCGTTTAACTCATGCTCTTTCGAAGAATATTTGATTGATTCGACACCTGTCATACCCTTAATCTGCTGTTGCAATGTTTCTTCAGCTGTTGCATCTGCCTGTAAATCAATGAGCACTTTGATTTCGACGTCATTTTCTAAATCATCGGCCACTTTGTTTAAATTCATCATAATGACCATAAACACACCAACTAATAGTAAAGTGACTGTTACAGCACTAACCGAAGCAAAAGTCATCCATCCATTTCTACCTATTGATTTGACACTTTCTCTGATGTGACGACCCACAGTGCTAAATTTCATAACCGTAGTCACCTCCATGTTCGTCACGAACAATAAGACCGCCCTCAATAGCTATAACTCGACGTCGCATATTATTGACGATCTCTCTATTATGCGTTGCCATAATAATTGTTGTTCCTCTAGCATTGATCTCTTCGAACAACTTCATGATTTCCCAAGAAGTGTCAGGATCCAAGTTACCAGTTGGCTCATCTGCAATAACCACTTTCGGTACATTGATAATAGAGCGTGCAATGGAAACTCGTTGTTGTTCTCCACCTGATAATTCATCTGGGAACATTCTTACTTTGCTCTTCAAACCGACTAAATCTAACACGTCCATTACACGTTTTCGGATTTTTGAAGGGTTTTCTTCAATTACTTCTAATGCAAATGCTACATTTTCATATACATTCAATCTTGGCAATAACTTAAAATCTTGGAAGACAACGCCGATTTGTCTTCTTAAATAAGGCACTTCCTTGTTCTTCAATGTTGATAAATTCATACCATTGACAAAAATCTCCCCAGAAGTTGCTTTTTCCTCACGATACATCATTTTAATAAATGTCGATTTTCCTGCACCGCTAGGTCCAACGATATAGACAAATTCACCTTGGTTAATCTTTATATTAAGTCCATTAATCGCAACTACTCCATTTGGGTATTTCTTGTAGACATTCTTCATTTCTATCATTTTCTGACCACCCATTTTATAGTAAAACATAACCAATTCCATTCAAGCTTATTATATCATTGAACTATTTGTCTATTATTACAGTAATATTTCAAATCAATTTAATATATTTTTTTGTCTTTACTTAGAAGATATTCGATAATTTACAGGAAATTTGTTAAAAAAAGAAAAGAACATACATCTTGTTGGTCCGAACCAATCGGACTTTTATGGGCAGTTGATTCCCATCTATTTTTCTCGTTTCCCTCTATATCTTGAGATTGGGGTCTTACTGCCTGTTAAAGCGGGATAAATGGAACTTAAACAGAAAAAAGTGATTTAAAAGTGTTGCGCACTTTTAAATCACTTTTTAGAAAGCTATATTTCATTGCGATTATTCATCACAGAAAATAATGATCTTCAAATCTTTTATAAATTATATCTAACAACGGCTGAGCCTGTTTTAGTTTCTCCCTCAATGACTAACGTGGCTGTATTTTCAACTTTTTTCGAGAATTGAACAGTTTTTTGTAAAAATTGACTTTGTTCATTTAATCGTTGAACATCCGGTAACCGAACATCCATTTTTCCTAAATTAGATGACACTTCGCCTTGTAATGAGATGGTGCTAGGAATATAAATTTCTACTGCGCCAGCAACAGTTTGTGCTTTAACACTTCTAGCCTCTTCAGAAGTTGTCGTCACAATAACGTGACCGTTGACAGAATCTGCTTCAATTTCTCCTATCTTTCCGTCAATAAAAATACGACCATTCACTGTTTCCGCCTCTATCTCTTCTCCAGTAGCATCTCTAACTTCAATAGCCCCATTTGCCGTTTCTAGATCCAATCTTCTAAAGTTAAAAGATTTACAACTAATTCCACCATTCAATGTTTTGACCTTCAACTTTTCTAAATCAATATTATGAATAGTGAAACCGCCATTAAATTGATGAATCGTTGCCGTACTATATTGCTTTTCTGGAATATATAAAGTAACGTCAACACGAATTTTCTTGGTTGTACTAATGACACGTAACGTTCCATTATCATTCTTACAAATAAATTGCTCTTGGAATTCCTTCTCCATATTATCACTTAATTTTACAAAAGAAGGTCTTACACGATAGACGGCTTTTGCTGCTCCATCAAGTGATGGTTTTATATCAATACTGCCGTTTGGAATATCAATGCTAATATTGGTGAAGTCTGTAGAATCAATGATTTCTTCTTTTTCAAAAGTAGTGGGTTCTACAAATGTCTTGTCAAAATCAAAATCTTTTATTTTTGAAAAAGTCGTATTGACCAAATCGACAAATTTAGTACTAAATTGCGTAAAATCCTTTTTCAAGTCTTCAAAAAAGGTTTCATCAATTTTCGAAGATTGATTTTTTTCAAACGATTGTCCTTGTTGCCCTGTAGATGAATCAGATGAATCCCCTTTTGTATGCGAATCTGATGGAGTATCATGATATGACGGAGATTGTTCAGTTGTTGATTGTGAGTCTGTAACATTTGTATCCTGCGCTTGACGATCCACTGCTTGTGTTGAGGGTTGTTCTAGCTTCTCTAATAATACTAGTGCCTCTTGTGCTGAAATGGTGCCTTTTTCAACTAAGTCTAAAATACGTTTACGTTCATCTTGCATCCAAATGGCCTCCTTGTTCGTATTACTAATAGTTACGAAATTACCTAGAAAAAAGTTTCATACTATCTTGCAAAATCCAATCACGAGCTTTTTTAAAGCAACCCTGTCAATGGCTTTATCATTAATTATCCAAGGAAATTCTCGCGTTGTTCAAACATCCAAATCCAAACTTCTCACTGTGGAGCCTTCTCTTTACAACTGGATGTAATTGAATCAATCAGGCTTTTTCAGACAGTGGATTCCCTTCTACATCTCGATGTAATTGGCAGTGGGCTATGTTCATGCAAGGATAGACTACTGCTGATATACTCTCCATTAAAAACAACAAAAATTGCCTCTAGCTTGAATGATTGTTAATCATCCTTGCAATATTTAACATTTTGCGGTTATGTTGCTCCGTTGTTTATCGCATTCAAAATAGTCGCATATACGACTATTTTTGGGCGCTTAGCACTGCCTCTTCTATGCGGCTACGATCTCGTTGTAAAATTTTCTTTAAATAAACGCCGGTGTAAGAGCCTTCCGTTTCAGCTACCTGCTCTGGTGTTCCCTTTGCAATAACAGTCCCACCTTTATCTCCACCTTCGGGTCCCATATCAATAATATAGTCTACTGTTTTAATGACATCTAAGTTATGTTCAATAACCAATACCGTATCGCCATTGTCAACTAAACGTTGTAAAACTTTTAATAGACGAGCAATGTCTTCTGTATGAAGTCCTGTAGTCGGTTCATCTAAAATATAAATAGATTTTCCATTAGAACGCTTATGCAACTCTGAAGCCAATTTTACACGTTGCGCTTCACCACCGGATAATGTGGTAGCAGGTTGCCCCAATTTAATGTATCCCAAACCTACATCTACAATCGTTTGTAATTTACGAGCGATCTTCGGAATATTTTTGAAGAATTCTAATGCATCTTCAACAGTCATTTCTAGCACATCAGAGATGCTCTTATCTTTGTATTTTACTTCTAAAGTTTCTCGATTATATCGTTTGCCATGACATACTTCACATGGTACGTAAACATCCGGTAAAAAATGCATTTCAATTTTAATAATACCGTCTCCACGGCATGCCTCACATCGGCCACCCTTAACATTAAAACTGAAACGTCCTTTTTTATAGCCACGTACTTTTGCTTCATTCGTTACGGCAAAAACATCACGTATATCATCAAATACACCTGTATATGTGGCTGGATTAGAGCGTGGGGTACGGCCGATTGGTGATTGGTCTACATCAATTACTTTTTCTAATTGGTCGATTCCTTCAATATCCTTCACTTCTCCAGGCTTTATTTTTGCACCATTTAGCTTTTGAGCTAATGTTTTGTAAAGTACTTCATTGACTAATGTACTTTTTCCGGATCCAGAAACACCAGTAACTGCAATAAACACACCTAATGGAAGATCTACTTTTACATTCTTTAAGTTGTTTTCCTTGGCGCCTTTAATCTTCAAGTAACGACCATCTGGTTTTCTTCGTTCTAATGGCAGAGGAATAAATTTTTTGCCACTTAAATATTGACCAGTCAATGATTTTTTATTTTTCATCACTTGTTGTGGTGTACCAGCTGCAACAATTTCACCGCCATGTACGCCAGCTCCTGGACCAACATCGATTAAATAATCTGCCGCAAGCATCGTATCTTCATCATGCTCGACGACAATTAAAGTGTTTCCCAAGTCGCGCATACTTTGTAATGTTGCAATCAATCTATCATTATCACGTTGATGCAAACCGATGGAAGGTTCATCTAAAATATAAAGAACTCCTGTTAAACGTGAGCCGATTTGAGTTGCAAGACGAATTCGTTGTGCTTCACCACCAGAAAGAGTTCCCGCTGAACGATTTAATGTCAAATAATCTAACCCCACATTGATTAAAAAGCTAAGGCGTTCTCGGATCTCTCTTAAAATTAGGTGTGCAATCTGCATATCCTTTTCAGACAACTTTAGTTCGCTGAAAAATGTGTAAGCCTCTTTGATTGATAATTCCGTCACTTCACCAATATGTCTACCTGCAATTTTCACTGCTAATGTTTCTTTCTTTAAACGATGCCCATGACAAGATGGACAAGGTTGCTGTGCCATATACTTTTCCATTTGTTCACGAATATAATCGGAAGATGTCTCTTTATAACGACGTTCTACATTGTGCAAAACACCTTCAAATTGAATATCCTGATCGCGGATATTTCCAAAATCATTTTCATAGTGGAAATGGATATAATCTTCCCCTGATCCATATAAAATTTTATCCATTTGATCCTTTGGTATTTCTTTTAGAGGTATATCCATATCAATTCCATAATGATTGCAAACAGCTTTTAACAATTGTGGATAGAATTGTGAACTTGTAGGAATCCAAGGCACAATTGCACCTTCGTTTAATGTCACATCCCAATTTGGAATAACAAGCGTCTTATCTACTTCAAGTTTCGTACCAAGACCATCACATTCAGGGCATGCTCCAAATGGACTGTTAAATGAAAACATACGAGGCTCTAACTCTTCAATCGAAAATCCACAAATGGGGCAAGCATGATGCTCGCTGAATAGTAACTCTTCAATCCCCATTACATCGACCATAACACGACCATCCGCTAATTTTAATGCCGTTTCTAATGAATCGCTTAAACGTGAATCTATTCCTTCTTTTAATACAATACGATCAATGACTACTTCAATATTATGCTTTTTGTTTTTTTCTAATTCGATATGATCATCTAAATCGCGAAGTTCTCCATCTATTCGTGCACGTACATAGCCTTGTTTTTTTAAATCCTCTAATAATTTTACATGTGTTCCCTTTCTTCCTGATACCATAGGCGCTAATAATTGCAATTTCGTTCTTTCTGGATATTGTACGATTCGATCAACCATTTGTTCAATCGTTTGTGAAGTGATCTCAATACCATGTTCCGGGCAAATGGGTTTCCCCACACGCGCAAATAATAAACGTAAATAATCATAGATTTCCGTCACGGTCCCTACTGTTGAACGAGGGTTTCGGCTCGTCGTTTTTTGGTCAATAGAAATCGCCGGTGACAACCCTTCAATCGCATCTACATCCGGTTTATCCATCTGTCCTAAAAATTGTCGTGCATAGGCAGATAAGGATTCTACATAACGTCTTTGCCCTTCTGCATAAATCGTATCGAATGCAAGTGATGATTTTCCAGAACCTGAAAGCCCAGTCATGACAACTAATTGGTCTCGCGGAATTTTCACATTGATGTTTTTTAAATTATTTGCTCGTGCACCTTGTACAATGATTTCTTGATTTTTCAACATTCTCATCCTTCCGCTTTCAATTCTAAAATCGTATCCCGAAGTTCAGCTGCACGCTCGAAATCGAGTGCTTTTGCCGCTTCTTTCATTTCTTTTTCTAATGATTCTAGTAATGTTGTCTTTTCAGCTTTCGTTAACTTTTTACCATTTGTTGCTTTCGTTAAGTATGATTCTGATTTTTCTGCCGCCTGTGTTGCACGAATGACATCCCGAATTTCCTTTTGAATGGTTTTCGGTATAATATGATTTTTCTCATTATAGGCCATCTGAATAGTACGTCGGCGATTGGTTTCCTCAATCGCTTTTCTCATGGAGTCTGTTATTTGATCAGCATACATAATAACATGTCCATTCGCATTACGAGCAGCACGTCCAATTGTTTGGATAAGGGAACGTTCTGAACGTAAGAAACCCTCTTTATCTGCATCTAAAATGGTTACCAATGAAACCTCTGGAATATCTAAACCTTCACGCAACAAGTTAATGCCCACTAAAACATCATAAGTGCCGAGTCGTAATTCACGAATGATTTCAATTCGTTCCAATGTTTTGATTTCGGAATGTAAATATTGAACTTTGATGCCCATTTCTTTTAAATAATCCGTTAAATCCTCTGACATTTTTTTCGTTAATGTAGTGACGAGTACCCGTTCATTTCGTTCAACACGTTGTTGAATTTCATCGATCAGATTGTCAATTTGTCCTTCAATCGGACGTACTTCAATCTCTGGATCCAGTAGACCCGTTGGACGAATGATCTGCTCAACTGTTTCAGGCGTATGTTCTAACTCATAAGGTCCTGGTGTTGCCGATACATAAATGGCATTATGAATATGTTTTTCAAATTCCTCAAATCTTAATGGCCGATTATCCAATGCTGAGGGTAAACGGAATCCATGATCTACTAATACATTTTTCCGCGCCTGGTCGCCATTGTACATCCCTCGAATTTGCGGTAATGTAACATGGCTTTCATCGATAACTAATAAAAAATCCTCAGGGAAATAATCTAGTAATGTATAGGGGGTTACTCCTGGCTCTCGCAATGTTAAATGACGTGAATAGTTTTCAATTCCTGAACAAAAACCCATTTCACGCATCATTTCCAAATCATAATTTGTTCTTTGCTCTAATCGTTGGGCTTCCAATAATTTATCTTCTGCGCGTAGTTTTGCTAATCGATTTTTTAATTCATCTTCTATATTTTCAATGGCTTTTACTAATTTCTCTTCACGTGTAACGAAGTGGGAAGCTGGGAAGATAGCGATATGTTCACGATCGCCTAATACTTCACCAGTCAGTGCATCGATTTCACGAATTCGATCGACTTCATCTCCAAAAAACTCAATTCGGATACATCGTTCATCGCGAGAAGCTGGGAAAATCTCAACTACATCTCCTCGAACTCTAAACTTACCACGAGTAAAGTTGATATCATTTCGTTCGTATTGAATATCTACTAATTTTCGTAATAATTGATTTCTTTCAATTTCCATGCCTGTTCGAATAGAAACGACCATTTCTCGATATTCTTCCGGATTACCTAAACCATAAATACAAGAAACGGATGCAATAATAATGACATCTTCTCTTTCAAACAATGACGATGTAGCAGAATGTCTAAGCTTATCAATTTCATCATTAATACTAGCATCTTTTTCAATGTACGTATCTGTTTGTGGCACATACGCTTCTGGTTGGTAGTAATCATAATAACTGACAAAATACTCTACCGCATTATTGGGAAAAAACTCTTTAAATTCACTGTATAACTGTCCCGCAAGTGTCTTGTTATGTGCGATGACAAGAGTTGGCTTTTTCACTTCTTTTATGACATTCGAAATAGTGAAAGTTTTCCCTGTTCCCGTTGCTCCAAGTAGCGTTTGGTGCTTTTTACCCTGTTGCACACCTTCCACAAGTTGACGAATGGCAGTTGGTTGGTCTCCACTTGGTTTATAGTTCGAATGCAAATCAAATTCTTGCCCCATATTTTCTTCCTCCTCGCACGTTACCATCTAATGGCTATATTTTAACATAGCTGTTACCAAATATCGAGAAAATAACGAACATATGTTTTAGCGTTATACAACTTTCTTACTTGAATCACTTTAATTATCCAAAAACAGGAATATAGGTTATTTCAATATTTATTTTTGATTTATTTTTGGCAAAGTTTTGCGAAAAAACAAATAAAAAACAGTTTATTTAGAACTTTTCGCTCCAATCAAACTATTCATTTGGTTCAGATAAACCGTCCTTTTTACCAATTAAATGATTACTTTTGTCATTTTTGTGTGCCAAATACTGTTTGATAGTATAGGAAAAACATCAAGAATTTGCAAACTTTTTATTTTCTCATCATATTTTCAGTTGAAAGCTGGTGATATCATATACAATTCATATTCGATTAATGGCCATTACCTATTTCTTTGGCAAAAGATATAAGAATCTCAAAGGAGGAAAGTATGATGGAATACGAAATCGTTAATCTTTATGATTTTTGTTTAACACCGAATATTTGCATGCTGAAACCAATTGTTTTGGATGGTCATAACTATTCGCTCATTTTAGAATTAGAAAAAACATATGTGGTACCCTGCACAATAATCCGTTTAATGAATCGGATTTGTGCATCTTTAGGAACTAAATTAGATGCTACTTTAGAATATTCCAACAGCATTTTCAAAAATGTTCATCTCAAAAATAGTAGAGAGGAAAATATGATTAAACTCCCTATTGTTTTATCGCTTATTAACCAATTTTATATTTTCTTTCCTACAGCTTCTCCTAAAAAGAAGCACAATTCATGGATCTTATGGCAAAATTTCAGAGGGCATTCTATCATTGGTGATCACGACGGTATCGGTCTGCATTTTAAGAACGATGTCTACACGGAAGAACAGATTAGTTTTGTCACTCTTTCGAGACAGCAATACTATGCGTCCATTTTATATTTTCGTCATATGGATGATATACTGCGGAAACATCATCCACTCGAATTACTATTTACTGCTCGCACTGACTTATTTCTTGCGCCTTAGTTAAATAATAGGACAATAATTCTTCTACATGGTTACGCAAACGGATATTCGAATAACGGCGTGAATCTTGTACACGCTGGTGTATAAAAATATATTCTGAAAACAGGTCATCTCGTTCCCCACGTAATACTTGTAGTTGATTTTTTCGCAAATAGCGTTTCGTATTCGCAAGTTCCTTTTGAACATATTGGATCGTCTGCTCAACTAATTTTAAATAGGGCTGTTTCAATTTAAAGGTTCCTTGTTCAAACGCTTGATAGTCTCTTTGGAGAATCTGCAAAACCATTGGTAAGTAAATAACCTGTTCTAGCATTTGGATTGCTTCTTTTGATAATTTTAACATCATTCCACCTCCAAATAAAGAACAAATGTTCTATTTTATATTTTACAACGATCCTAAATTTTTGACAAGTTAAAAAGAAACAGATGTTCTTAATTGAAGTTCTGCATTAAAGTAAGTTGATGATTCAATTTTCTCCACAAGATATTGTGTATTCGTTGATTTCCGCTATGGCTTGCTCTCTTTCCTGCGGGCGGAACGTTGAGCTTCCTTAGCAAAGCTGAGGTATCTCAACTGTTCGTTCGTGGGATTATTTGCTCTTTCTGGGGATTTATTCGCTCTCCGGGGATTTATTCGCTCTCTCGGAAAGGATATTTGCTCTTTCCGAAGATTTATTTGCTCTCTGGGGATTTATTCGCTCTCCGGGGATTTATTCGCTCTTTCGGGAACTTTATTCGCTCTCTCGGAAAGGATATTTGCTCTTTCCGCAGGACATTGAATCGTCTTCACCGAGTAAGCACCGTTCGAAGAAAACAGGTTAGCCGTAACAAGGATCAGTATAAATGGAGCTAAAAATACGTGTTTTTTTAGAATTATGCTTAATTTATCATCTGTTTTTTCCTAATCAGCACGCCTGTCAGCTGTAAGAAGATGTCATCCGCATTTATCCGCACGCAAAGTAAAAAAGTACAATTCAAATTGAGGTGAAATCTTAAAAGATAGATTTTCCGACCTAACTTTTGGAATTCACATCACTGAATTGTACTTTTTGTTTATTTGATTGTCGATTTCTACTATCAGCAAAATTTATTTTCTTTATCTCTTATTGTATGTTAGCCAAACCAATTAGGCTTTTACAGACAGTCTCTCCCTCAACTACTGATGGGGGCAACATTTTGCTTTTTTCTTTCTTCTTCCTTTTACAGACAGTCTCTCCCTCAACTACCCTCTAGCTTATACTTGATTATTGATGTTGGGGACTTACTGTCTGTTAATATAGATCAGAGAAAGTTATGAAATATGAGCCTTCTTCATTTTTACATTACAATTGTGAGCGCAAGTAAGCGTTGATGAATTGGTCAATGTCTCCATCCATAACCGCTTGGACATTTCCAGTTTCGGTATTAGTGCGATGATCCTTAACCATCGAATATGGGTGAAATACATAGGAGCGGATTTGACTACTCCAACCGATTTCTTTTTGTTCACCACGAATATCATCCAACTGAGCTTGTTGTTCTTCTACTTTTAATTGATATAATTTTGCTTGTAACATGCTCATCGCTTTTTCACGGTTTTTAATTTGTGAACGTTCTGCTTGGCATGCCACTACAACACCTGTTGGTAAATGGTGAATGCGGACCGCTGACTCAGTTTTATTGATATGCTGTCCACCAGCACCTGTTGAACGATACGTATCGACTTTTAAATCCTCTGGGCGAATTTCAACAGCGATCTCATCTGTGAATTCAGGCATCACATCACAAGAAACGAAAGATGTATGGCGACGTCCTGCCGCGTCGAATGGGGATATGCGAACTAACCGATGAACACCTTTTTCTGCTTTTAAATAGCCATATGCATTATGCCCTCTAATCGCAAGCGTTACAGATTTTAGACCTGCTTCATCCCCTGGTAAATAATCCAATGTTTCCACTTTAAAATCATGTTTTTCAGCCCAACGTGTGTACATGCGTAAAAGCATAGAACCCCAGTCTTGTGATTCCGTACCACCTGCACCTGGGTGTAATTCTAAAATAGCATTATTTTGGTCATATGGGTCACTTAAAAGTAATTGCAATTCAAACTCTGCTGTACGATTGGTGAATTCTTCCAACTCATCTCCAAGCTCTTTTTGCAAGCTTTCATCAGGTTCTTCTTTTAATAGTTCCAATGTCATTTCAAGATTTTCCTGTGTTTCAACTAATGCATAAAATTCGTTGACAATATCTTTTAAACCCTTTGATTCATTAATGATTTTTTGAGCATTGTTTTGATCATCCCAGAAAGAAGGATCAAGCATCAACTCGTCTAACTCTTGGATACGAGCCTCTTTGTTTTCTAAGTCAAAGAGACCCCCTAAAGTCTGCTAATTTCTTAGCCGTATTATCTAACTCATTTCGAACATCTGATAATTCGATCATTTTTATTCCTCCAAAATTATTCTTGATAGGTTCCGATAAATTTCATATTTCATTATTCTACAGAAGGAGACGACTTCTGCCACAAATTAAGTATGAACATTTGCGATAAATATCGTACTTAAAAAAACATATCCCTGTATAATTAGAGCCCTTCCTACAAAGTAAGGCTTTATGCAGTAAGTATTTCCCATTTTCTACTGTATATGAGTTGAATCAATCAGACTTTTGCAGTTAATTGATTCCTCAATGAGAAACTCTATTATTTATGCTTTTCGCATCCTCAATGCTTTTGTAGTTAATCGATTCCACAATGAGTCTCTGTCTTTCTCTACAGAAAAAATTTATATAGATTGGCAACAATCGTTCATTGCTTATAAAAATTCACTTAGATTTCAAGGTGAGGGCTTACTGCTCGTTATGCGGGATAAAACTACAAAGGAGTTGTCCAAAAATCACATTGGACAGCCCCCTTGTCAGTTACACTTGAAGATACTGAAAATGATAGAGACAAATTGACTTTTTCAGTATCCTCTCTATACCCCATCTAGTGACCAGCACCATGACAGTTTTTATATTTTTTACCGCTACCACAAGGACATAAGTCATTACGACCAATGTTTTGTTTTTTACGAATTGGTTTACGTTTAGGCGTATTTTCATCAACCTTTGGATTGACAGCTTCACCTTTTGCTACTTCTTCACGTTCTAAGTTGCTGCGAATTTCAGCTTTCATTGCATATTTCGCAACATCGGCACGAATGGCATCCACCATGGCTTCAAACATAGAAAAACCTTCTGCTTGGTATTCACGAAGAGGATCTGTTTGTGCATATGCACGTAAATGAATTCCTTGACGTAATTGATCCATCGCATCAATGTGGTCAATCCATTTAGAATCGATAGAACGAAGTAAAATAACTTTTTCAAATTCACGCATACGTTCTGGGGAAAGCTCTTCTTCTTTGCGATCATATTCTTTTTTCACTTCAGCACGAAGGAATTCAATGATATCTTCTGGAGATTTACCAGCGAGATTTTCGGCAGTTACCATTCCTTCAGGAAGTAAGTTAGCAGCTACAAAATTGGCTAGCCCTGTTAAATTCCAGTCATTCGCATTTTCTTCAGCAGTGTAGGAATGGACAGCATTCACTAAAACCTCGTCAATCATAGATTCCACTAAACCGCGCATATTTTCTGTTTCTAAAACTTCATAACGTTCTTTATAAATGATTTCGCGTTGTTGGCGCAATACATCATCATATTGCAGTAAACGTTTACGTGCATCGAAGTTATTCCCTTCAACACGTTTTTGTGCGGATTCTACAGCTCTTGAAACCATTTTAGATTGAATTGGTTGAGAATCATCCATCCCCAATTTCGTCATCATGTTCTTCATGCTTTCAGAACCGAAACGTTTCATCAATTCATCTTCTAGCGAAAGATAAAATTGCGTAACACCAGGGTCCCCTTGACGACCAGAACGACCACGTAATTGGTTATCGATACGACGAGATTCATGGCGTTCAGTGCCCACTACCGCTAAACCGCCTAATTCTTGAACACCTTCACCTAATTTGATATCCGTACCACGACCAGCCATATTTGTGGCGATGGTAACTGAACCTTTTTGCCCTGCTTCTGCTACAATTTCAGCTTCACGTTCATGATTTTTTGCATTTAAAACATTATGAGGAATGTTACGTTTAGATAATAAATGTGAGATTAACTCTGATGTTTCAATAGCAACCGTACCAACTAGAACAGGTTGTCCTTTTTTATGACGTTCTGCGATATCATTGGCAACAGCTTCAAATTTACCTTGCATCGTTGCATAGATTAAATCTGGGCGGTCTTCACGAGCAATAGGCTTATTCGTCGGAATGACCACGACATACATATTATAAATATTGCGGAACTCTTCTTCTTCTGTTTTCGCTGTACCTGTCATACCAGCTAATTTTTCGTACATACGGAAATAGTTTTGGAATGTGATGGTCGCCATTGTCATCGACTCATTTTGAATTTCCACGCCTTCTTTTGCTTCAATCGCTTGGTGAAGTCCTTCTGAATAACGACGTCCTTGCATAATACGACCTGTGAATGAATCAACGATTAAGATTTCCCCATCCTGTACAACATAATCTACATCTTTATGCATACTTGCATGTGCTTTTAAAGATTGATTAATCGCATGGTTTAACTCGACATGAGTCAACTCAAACAAGTTATCAATATTGAATGCTCTTTCAGCCTTTTCAATCCCTTGTTCCGTTAACGTAACGCCTTTTGTTTCAACATCGTAGTTATAATCTTCATCTTGCTTTAGCGTACGTACAAATGCGTTGGATTGTTTATAGAGGGCCGCTGATTTATTGGCTTGTCCAGAAATGATCAATGGCGTACGCGCTTCATCGATCAAAATGGAGTCAACTTCATCGATAACGGCAAAGTAAAGAGGACGTTGAACTCGTTCTTCTTTATAAAGAACCATATTGTCACGCAAATAGTCAAAACCTAATTCGTTATTCGTACTATAAGTAATATCACATGCATAAGCTTGACGTTTTTCATCTTTGGACATACTATTTAAGTTCAAACCAACTGTTAATCCTAAAAACTCATATAATGGGCGCATCGTTTCAGCATCACGACTAGCCAAATATTCATTGACAGTTACAACGTGAACACCCTTGTGAGTAAGTGCGTTTAGATAAACAGGTAAAGTGGATGTTAACGTCTTACCTTCACCAGTTTTCATCTCTGCTATATTACCTTCATGTAGGGTAGCGCCCCCCATGATTTGTACATAGTATGGATACATGCCTAACACACGTCTTGACGCCTCGCGAACAACTGCGAAAGCTTCAGGACGAATACTATCCAAATCTTCTCCTTCAGAGTAGCGTTGATAAAATTCTTCCGTTTTTGCTTTTAGCTGTTCATCAGTAAGCTTTTCCATATCTTGAGCGAATGCTTCAACAGTATTTGCAACTTTTTCTAAATGTTTAAGTTCTTTTTTATTTGGATCAAAAATTTTATTCAATAAGCTGGGCATTGATTTTCACATCCTATATAGTCTCAACCCTCATTTTAACACTGTGTAACGATCTGGTGCAAATGAACGATGAATATATTTTATTTCTTCTTCTTGGAGAGGTGTCAATCTTTCGGAAATTGGTTTTATTTCTGAGGATTGGGGTGCTTATTTTTCATGGATTAGACTGGTTTTTTTGTGGATTGGAGGGTTTGTTCGTTGGAGTGGGACGGCTTTTTCATGGATGTGGTCCCTTCTTCCGTGGATGGGACCCTTTCTTCCGTGGATTGGGGCTCTTCTTCCGTGGATTGGGGCTCTCCTTCCGTGGATGGAACCTTCTTCCGTGGATTGGGTCCCTTCTTCCGTGGATGGAGTCTCTCCTTTCGTGGATTGGGGCTCTTCTTCCGTGGATGGAGTCCCTTCTTCCGTGGATTGGACCTTCTTCCGTGGATTGGGGCTCTCCTTTCGTGGATTGGACCTCTTCTTCCGTGGATTGGACCTTCTTCCGTGGATTGGGGCTCTCCTTTCGTGGATTGGACCCTTTCTTCCGTGGATTGGGGCTCTTCTTCCGTGGATGGAACTCGCTTCTCCTCCATGAGTGATTCTCTATTTTTATGGAGCGAAAGTCTCTTGTTTTTTCTCCCCATTTTTATCAATAAAAATATTTTGATGATATTGCATAGATCATTGGCTGAGGTCGTAAATATAAGTAATTTAATGATGTTGATAAAATATCTTAGTACTAGAAACTAGGAGGTCTTATTTTTGAAAATACGTAGGTTATTCAAATGGGGAAGCCTTATCATCATCGTTGTCCTTATTGCAATAGGCATCCTAGCTTATACTATTTATCATAATGTAGCAGCTACTTTTGAAGAAATTCATACCCCCTTAAAGAGGACTTCAGCAATAGAAAGAACTGAACCCGTAAAATTAGCAGAACAACAACCATTTTCCATCTTACTTCTTGGCGTAGATGAACGAAAAAGTGACGTCGGTCGCTCGGATACAATGAT
This sequence comes from Rummeliibacillus sp. SL167, assembly GCF_007896505.1. Taxonomy (NCBI): domain Bacteria; kingdom Bacillati; phylum Bacillota; class Bacilli; order Caryophanales; family Caryophanaceae; genus Rummeliibacillus; species Rummeliibacillus sp. SL167. The sequence goes on from NZ_VCBM01000001.1 coordinate 2,074,303, forward strand.
TGTCTTGTCTGTGAATCCACAAAAGAACAATACACTAATGATCAGTATTCCACGTGATACGTATACGCAAATTGTTGGCAAAAATATAAAAGATAAAATCAATCATGCCTATGCCTTTGGGGGGATTGAAATGACAATGAGTTCGGTCGAAAACTTATTGAATATCCCGATCGACTATGTAGCGAAAGTGAATATGGAAGGATTCGAACAGATTATCGATACAATTGGAGGAGTAAAAGTCCAAAACGCAATGGCTTTTCAAGAAGGAGATTATCATTTTAAAAAAGGGATGATCACGTTAGATGGAGCAGCTGCGTTAGAATATGTGCGTATGCGTAAAGAAGATCCAGAAGGGGACTTTGGAAGACAAAATCGTCAAAAACAAGTGATTCAATCCATTATCGAAGAAGGAACGTCATTCAAAACCATATTGAAATACCAAAATATATTCGATATTCTTGGCAAAAATATTTCAACAAACCTCACATTTGACCAACTAATAGAATTACAGCAAAACTATCGGCCATCTTTTAGTAACATCCAACAAATTTATTTTGAAAAAGGGCAAGGATCGACTGTTAATGGAATTTGGTATTACATCATGGATAAAGGAGAATTAGCTCAAGTTTCCGACACACTAAAAGAGCATCTAGAGATTCCTTCCAGATAAAGTAAAGATTCAGATAATAGGATTTTTTAACATTGTGTATGAGCTGAACTAACCGTTTTTACAAGCAGTAAGCTCACCACTACTTATTTCTTGGCGTGAGGAAATCATAACACCTGTGAATGCAAGAACTTTTCTGTAAATGAAAACCCAGCTGATTTAACAGCTGGGTTTTATATAAGTAACAGATAAAAGTTACACATGAACTTAGTTTGTTTCGATTAGACCATATTTACCATCTTTTCGTTTATAAACAATATTAGTGGCATCAGACTTTGCATCTGTGAAAATATAAAAATCATGTCCAAGAAGATTCATTTGCAGAATAGCTTCTTCTTGATCCATTGGTTTTAATGAAAATTGTTTTGTACGAACAATTGAGAAATCATCTTCTGACTCTGCCACTTTGGTTGCTGACTTTTCAGATTGAACATTTGCGAAATATAAACCTACACCCTCACGATCACGGAATTTTCGGTTCACTTTCGTTTTATGTTTACGAATTTGACGTTCCAATTTAGCAGTTATCAAATCAACGGCTGCATACATATCACTATTACGCTCTTCAGCTCGTAAAGTTAAATTTTTCATTGGAATCGTTACTTCCACTTTTGTCCTTTTATCATTGTAAACCTTTAAATTCACATTAGCAGTTGCATCTAAATCATTATTGAAATAGCGTTCTAATTTTTGAATTTTAGATTCAACATACTTGCGAATTGCTGGAGTTACCTCAATGTTTTCACCACGAATGTTAAATGTTAGCATGTAAACTCCTCCTTTATTCAACCATATATACATATTCTACATTTCCCTAAAAACTCCTTCTTAAAACATAAAAATTTTTTATATTTTTAACCAAAGATTTTCACGAATTTTGTCTTTTTTCCTCAAAAACCTCTTTCTTTCGACGCAATTTTAGCTCCGAAATAATCAATTCTTGATGTTCTTCTACGTTATCCATATCAATACCATAATAATATCCATCACCAGAAGTTTTCTTCCAACGAACATCGCCTTTTACATTGATTGGTTTTGAATAGAGTATAAATGACAAATCTAATTCAAGTGTCCTTCTCTCATATTGAAGATTCTCCTCTGTAAACAGCTTAAGACCACTTGGACTGATGTCGACGATTTTCCCTTTCTGATAGGTGGTCCTTCCATCCTTTTGGATAGTATAGGTAACTGGTACCTCATGAATTAATACATGTCGAAACGATTCTTTACGGCGATATTCCACTGAAAACACCATCCTGCCTAAATTATGTATATATATATAAACGGTTTCTTATCCATTATCGGTTTTTCGAAGCAAATATTTAGTAATTTTATAAGATTGGAACCAATTGTAAAGATAATAAATGGAAATATTTATGATTAAATCAATTTTATAATCATACAAAGTCTAGATGGATTAAATTAATGATGGAGGAGAGATTAATTTTTTTATGTTATTAAAATTTTTCATTCAATAAAAAACTTCCCTCTCAATAGGAGAAAGGGAAGTCAATTTAGTGTGTTTATGGATGTTTGAATGACTTTTTATAATTGATCGATCACATCATAGATTTCACGGAAATATTGGTAGCGTGCTAGTACTGTTCGGTCGATTAATGGCGCTAATTTCGTTTCTGCACCGTCAATAAGTCTTGGTGTATTTAGTTGGTCATATAAGCCTTTTAAATATACCATTTTATTATTGATAGCTGTGTTGCAATCCATTCCTGAAGAATCAGTAGTATTTTCCTTACATGTATTAGCAATAGTTCCATCATCATTTTTTAATTGAGATGTCCATTCATCTACTTTTCCAACACCCTGTTCAAAATTTGATAAATCTTGAATTGCTTTTTTCATTTGGGTAGTTGCTCCATATTTTTTTAAAACTGTTGCATTTTGAACATAAACTCTTTGTTCAGGTGGCATTACATCTAGCGTTTTATTGGCATCGATTACTGCTTTTGCATATCCTGAAGATTTTGGTTTAATCGCCGCAATCTTTTTATCTAATGCTTGTGCTGCTTTGATGTTGTTGGTTTCATTTAAAAGAGCAATTTGTTCATTCGTTAATCCATTAGAAGGTGTAGGGTCTCCAACATTAGCTGGAGAAACCTTATTTAATACAATATTTTTTTGGTCAGCACCCAACTTATTATATAACTGAATAGCATTTAAAATTTTGTTTTCTTCATCATCTTTATAATATCCAGTTCCAGTTTTATTTGAATCGAAATTATCTGCACTATCATTAAGGTTAGCAATGTTAGCTGTCCAGTTCGTTAATTGGTCATCAGTAGGTGGATTTATTCCCTTCAAGGTTGTGACAACATCTACAATCGGTGCGTATTTGTTGTATATTTTCATAACCCCACTATCGACTAATGATTTTGCTTTGGAACTTAAATTATTATATGAAAATGTATCAGTTTGCACAACTTTTTCCACATCTGCATAAGTCAATGGATATTTATTGATCAGTGCATTTTCATCATTTTCATCATTTTTATCTCCAACAATTAACTTTTCAAACTGTTCTGCTTGATTATTCGGTTTGCTGTAAATCGCCAATTTAAGTGCTTCACCAATATTAGAAGTTACATAGTTTTTAGCAGTGTCACTACTACCAAGTCCACTTAGTTTTAGATTCTCCAAAGCTTCAAAGTCTTTTGCCACTTTTTTCAGTTTCGTTACATATTTATCATCTGTCTTGTCGAGTGCTTTGAAGGCTTTGTCGACTTTTTGGGCTGCTTTTATTTCTGTTTCATCATTCAAGAATGGACTGCTCGAAATCATGTAGTTTTGAACGATTGTTTTTGGATCTTTCGTTAATTTTTTATAAATCGTAATAGCTTTTAGCATTTTTTCAATATCTGAAGTAATGTATTTGCCATCTTTATCTGAATCTATTTCTTCTGTTAAATCCTTAATCTCTGCAATCGGTGCATAGACATTGTATTTGGTGAGAACGCCTTGATCAAGTACAGAGAGTTGTGCTTCATTTAACTTATTGTATTGAGCAACAACACCTGTAACATCCGTCAATAGACTTGTACTCGAAAGCAAATTCACTTTGTTTATAAAACTTTCAATCCCACTAATCAGACTAGCTGTATCATAGCTTGTGCTGAACGCTTTAATATCTTTTTCATGCACAGTATATAACTGAACCGGTCTACCGGCTTTATAAAATTTATAGTACAGTGCAATCGCATCTTGAATATATGTTTTGCTTGATGGACTCAAGGCTTCATATTCTTTATCAATTTCTTGTGCTTTTAGGAAGTTGTTAATTTCTCCCATACTCATTGGGATAGATGGGTGAACATCACCTGATTCTGTATTAGGATCATTATTACCACCATATCGATCCTTATAATATGTGTCATTTAGTGACGATGGTGCTTTTTTCAAAATAGCAATTTGTGGTGTATCTAATTGTTTAAAATAATCAATCGCTTTATAAATCAATTTAATATCGTTTGGATTTGTGATTTTAATAGGATTTCCATCTCGTTTGCCAGAATCAGTATACCCCTTTTTAGAAATTTCATAATAGTTACTAGGTTCATCAGATTTAGGATGGCAACGAGTTGTATCACCCTTGTCATTACAATAAAAATCATCTTTTACTTTATCAAATTCTACATTTTCTTCATTAAACAATTTTCCATATAAAACATATATCGTTTTTGCAATATCTTGAATTTGTAAAACCAATGAATATTTACGATACTCCTCCATCACCTCTGGATCAATGAGTGTGGATAATGGAATATTATATTTAGCATTGATCTTATTATATTTTATGTTATCAAAATAATATTTTTCGAGACTTTGGACACTTGCAATCTTTGGTGTAGCACCGTTTTCACTGACATGCGACATCTGTCTTACTTTCGTTTCGAAATCTCGAACGATGGTCAATTGTGGTGCATAGCGTGTGCCAATCTTATCCAGTTCCGCTTTATTGGCTACATATTTTTGAACAACGGCAGGTGCACGATCATACATTTGGTAGTAAACATCTAAAATCTCTATTTCATATTGATCATCTGTCGGTTTCACTTTTTCATAAGCCTTGTCGATAGCTGCTGCCTCTGTAATATATTTTCCATCATATAAGAATGGGAACTTAGAGCGATCCGCATCATCTATAATCATTTTGGGGTCCGTTTTTAAAGCATTATAAGCTATTGTCGATTGTTGTATATATTTCACATCAGTTGGAGTAACAGATGGTGAGCTGACATTTGATTCTTTAATAAGACTCAACAATTTGACAACATTTGAAACAGGTGCATAATCATTGTATTTTTTTAGAACAGCTTTATCGACCAAATTGCTAACTTTAGGGCTCGTGCTGATGTACGTATTATAGTAATCAACTACACTCTCCACATCTGCAATTTTACTTTTTTTGCTTAATGCATTCACTTTCTTTTCAAACTCATCAGCAATATCTTGAGAATCCTTAATAGCTGTTAAGAGGCCGCTTATTCTTCCACCGTTTACAATATATTTTTTCACATCATTTGAAGCGTCGTCATAATCTCCATATACTTTTTTCGCATCTTTCGTATAGGTACTGCTAGATTTTTTCAGTTTTGCATATGCACTATCAATTTTTTGAGCTGCTGTGATATTGGACTGATCTGCAGCTAAAGTTGCGATAGTCGGGTTTCTATTTGTACTATCAACCATTTTAGTTTCAATATCAACGATTGTTTGCTGAGTACTTCCTAATTTTTTGTAAGACTTAATGGCTGATAAAATATTGCTAATATCTTTTGATTTATAGCCGTATGCATCGCCTTCTTTTGCTGGTTCTGCTTTTGTAGGTATTTTGTTTACTAATTTCACCACATCGGGAATTGCAGCAAATTGATTATATGTTTTTAATGTTGCTGAATCTACTAAAGATAATGGCGTTGGCATTTGATTTGATAAACTTTTATATTTTGCTATAACTGCATTAATACCAGAAAGTGTACTATTTTCATTTAACCCTTCGATAGCCTGTTTAAGGGCATTTGCATCGGCTAAGGCTTTACTGTACTCTGAACCGTTCTTTGTGATGTCATTAATATTTGATGCATTCACAACAAATCGCTTTACTTCTGGCGTAGCAGCATTATACGTGTCGTATACTTTCTTTAAATCAGCAAAATAACTTGATTTCGCTTTATTTTTCAGAGCAGATTCATAGCTTTTATCAATAGCTTGTGCGCTTGTAAGATTTTTTCCTTCTGAAAGATAGTCTTTCGCGTTATTGCTATCTGCCGCCAGTTTATTTTGTACGATTGCTTTCTGATTTGCACCAAGTTTATTGTATTGCGGTAACAAATCGGCTAATGAGGCAATGTTAGCGGAAGATAATGCAGATAAACTTAACAAAGGCAAATTAGCATTTTCAAAGCCATCAATTATATCTGGTACTGATACATATTTTTTATAAGTGGCAACCGCATTCTTGTCTGCCAAATCAATAGGTTTTATTTTTATTGAATAGCCTAATGAATCTTTTGTAATACTAGGTTCTTGGTAATCTGACGAAGGCAAGACGTTTTTAATCGTGTTATAAGGATTGGAATCAGTATTAGCTTCCAACTTATCAATAAGATCATTGAAACTTTTTGCATTGTCAATTTCATCCTTATAAGCAGAACCGATATTATTAATTTCCCCACTATGAGGTACAAAATTACTTACCTTGTATTCTGTCCCCGGCTCTATTTCATTACCAGATGCATCTTTAAGCTTATAAACTATAGACTCATTTTCAACATCCTTGTAATCGTTGTATAAAGCCACTAAATCCTGTGGTTTCGCTTTGCTTACTGGTGATAATGCCGCATATTGTTTTTCAATGTCAGCCGCAACTTTTACAATGTCTTCAATAGCTAAATATTCATCTAGAGTTGCCTCTTTACTTGAATCCACCAAATCTCTTAATAATGATTGTTGTGCACCGGATAATTTTTTGTAAGCATTTATAATATTTAAAATAGTTGTGCCATCTGGTTCCACCGACATCAACAATAATTTATTCGTACTGACAACATCCGAATAATAGCTTAGTTTTTTCAAGGTGGTACTTGGAACGGCTGCTTGGATCGCAGCATTTAGACTGTCGAATTGTTTTTGTAGAGATACAGATTTGGTTGTAAAGTTTTTACTATTTAAGGTTGAAACATTTTTATTAAATGTGTCGATTTTTTTCAAGTATGGTTGGATATTTTTCCAATATTTCTTTAGTGTTGCATAGTTTGTGACTTTCTTTTTATCTGTTTTTGATAATTTTTTGTAAGCACTAACAGCTGCCTTGGTTTTGACAATGTAATCGGACTTTTTGGGATTAATCGCTTTGATGCTTGCAATGACTAAGTTTGCTTTTCGATTGGCATAATAGTTGATTTTTTTAACAGTTGTTTTAGGAACAGCTGCTTTCGTCACTCTATTTAAACTACTATATTGCTTTTTAATCGCTGCTATTTTTGTTGCATAATTTTTCGTATTTAAGGCAGCAACCTTTTTGTTCAGATTGTCGATTTTTTTCAAATAGGCTTTCGTTTTACTCCAATGCTTTTTGAGTGTGGAGTAGTTATAAACCATCTTTTTGTCTTTTTTCGATAGCTTATTGTAAGCACTAACAGCTGCTTTTGTTTTGGAAATATAATTCGTTTTTTTCGGATTAATCGCTTTGATTTTGTAAATTACTGACTTGGCTTTTGCACTAATTTTTTTGGATGAAGCCTTTGAAGATGTTTTGGCATGTGCTAGCTCTGGATTCGCTGCCGTTATAAGTGTTGGCACGATCAATATCGAAGCTAGTCCCATTGATATAAAAGGTTTAATACGCACAAGAATCCTCCCTTTTCGATTGTCTGTTTGTATTGAAATAGTTCATTTTTCATCGCTAATAGTGAATTAGCATTATTTCATCTTGTTAAAATGTATATCAATCATCTCTTATAGTTTATATCGTCTATAGAGATGAAATTTTAAGAGATTTGGTAAATTCATGACATATGAATCGCAACTGAACAAAATAAAGCAAAAAAATTCTCACAAAAAGGGGCGTCCTTTCTGTGAGAACATCTTTAATTATTTTCTTTAACCTCTTGGCGACGGCGTAATTTCAACTCTGAAATAATTAGCTCTTCTACCACTTCATTTTCTTCTAAATCGATGCCATACAAATATCCACCATTCTGTGTCAGTTTCCATTTCACAGTTCCTTTCACAGAAATAGGCTTGGCATAAAGCACAAAATCCAATTCGATTTGAAACGTCTGTTTCTCTACAGGTAGATTCATAGGCATCGCGATTTTTGCACCACTTGGGCTCAGATCTACCAAACGACAAAACTCAGATTTTCCTTTCCCTTGCTCTGAAAACACTTTATACTCTACAGTCACATTCCGCTCAAATACATGACGAAAGGATTCTTTTCGCTTATATTTCACTCCTAAGCACCTTCAATCTTCAACAATTTTTAGAGCATGTTAATAGTGAAAATCTAGATGATAAACAATTCTTCTGTTGTATCCCGATAACAGGTAATAAAAGTAAGATCTAATTCAAGACGCAAGAAGATACTGCGCATAGAGGAGGTCTACTTGCCTGTAAAAATCCTATTTGGTTCAACTAATACATATTGGCGGATAAACCACTGATCTGTGAAGTTTCACTTTATATTTCCCCTAGATTTTTTCGAAAAGGATCCTAAAGCTAAATAGGCTTTATCGAATAAGCAAAGTCTCCTTTAGATATTCCAATTTATTGGCGAACCTAAAAATAGGTAAAAACTACTTCTTTAACAACACTCAAATTTATTTTCTATTATACAGAAATATTCAATAGGATAAAAGTACTTTACATATGAAAATCATTATTAATTTCAAAAGAATGACATGTCATAAGTCTTATCTAGACAAAAACATGGAGGAACTCCCCTGCAACTGCCATCAATCCTACGTCTTCCAAATATTATCTTAACGGATTGCTTCAAATGCCTTTTTAAGTACTTCTAATTTCTTTTCTGCAATGGCCGCGGTTTCACCTACAACACCAAAATAATACTTACACTTTGGTTCTGTACCTGATGGGCGAACGGCAATCCAAGAATCATCTTCTAATTTAAATTTCAACACATTTTCAATTGGCAAAGTTAACGTTTCCGTATGTCCATCCGCAAAAATAGCTTTGCTCGTTAAATAATCTTCCACGCAAAGAACACGAACACCAGCAATAATTGACGGAAGATGCTGACGTAAGCTTTCCATAATCGTTGCGATTTGTTGCTGTCCGCTTTGCCCTTCATATACTTTTGCAACAAGTGCTTCTCGATGATAGCCATAGGTTTGATACAAATCTTCTAAAGCCTCTAATAATGTTCGCCCTTCTAATGCAAAATATCCTGCCATTTCTGCGATCAACACAGCCATTTGTACGGCATCTTTATCACGCACATAAGTCTTGACGAGATAGCCATAACTCTCTTCATAGCCAAATAGATAGGAATAATTTTTCTTTTTTTCAAAATGTTCAATTTGTTCCGCTATATATTTAAAGCCTGTTAATGTATTGATTGTATGAATACGATGATGCTTTGCAATTTTAGCTCCCAATTCAGACGTAACAATCGTTTTAACAAGAACGGCATTACAAGGGAGCATATCCTTTTCTTTCTTTGTTTTAATCAAATAATCGGTTACAAGTGCACCTACTTGATTGCCTGTAAGCAATTGATAGCCATTATGATTCCGAACGGCAACACCTAGTCGATCAGAATCAGGATCTGTTGCTAGTAATAGATCCGCGGACGTTTTCTTTCCCAATTCCATCGCTAATCGAAATGTTTCAGGCTCTTCTGGATTTGGATAAACCACCGTTGAAAAATCCCCATCTTGAACCGTTTGCTCTTTCACGACATGAACATTGGTAAATCCTGCATTGGTTAACCCCTGCATAATTGGCACATAACCGACGCCGTGAAGGGGAGTGTAGACGATGGAAAGATCTTTATCGATATTTGTTCTTTCAGAAATGGTTTGCAGATTTTGCTGAAAAGCAGTATCGATTTCTGCCAAAATCTCTGTATAAAGCCCTTTTTGCTGAAGCTCTTCAAGCGATGCTACTTTAATCGCGAAAATATCGTCCATGTCCTCCATTATATGTACAATTTGATCGGCATGCGTAGGAGTCAGCTGTGCCCCATCTTTTCCATATACTTTAAAGCCATTATATTCTTTCGGATTATGGCTGGCCGTAATCATCACACCTGCATATGCATGGAGATGACGAACAGCAAAGGATAACTCCGGCGTTGGTCGCGGCTCAGCAAATACAAAAGTTTTCAGCCCCTGTTCTCCAAGAACTTTCGCCGTTTCCAATGCAAACTCATATGAATAATGACGAGAATCATAAGAAATCACTACCCCTCGGACCTTAGCATCTTCACCATCAAACGCGATACTCTTTGCCAAACCAAAAGCCACACGTCTAATCGTGAAAATGTTCATACGATTGGTACCGACCCCTAGTAACCCTCGCATACCTCCTGTACCAAATGGAACATATTGATAGAAACGATCGTCGATAGCCTGTTGGTCGTTTTCGATCGCTACTAGTTCTTGTTTTAAATAGGATGGAAGATTGGCAGCTTGTGCTTGCCATGATTTGAACAGTGATTCGATTTGCATGATTGAGCTCCTTTGACGATTATATAAATAAGGTCACTAAAGTACGCTAAGTATTCCAGCAACGACTTTTCCTAACAGTTCTCGTCATTTCAATTAGTCTTTCAGTATTGCTTTTTTTATCTTCTCTAGTTATTTCTCAAGTTTTTCTCTGTTATTGCCTACTTCTTTCATTATTATCAACATTATCTTAAATGTTTGCATTCATAGGATCAATCGATAAAGCAAATTCAAATTCCTGTAGTCATGCATTATTTCGTACCAATATGGATTAAATATAAAGACAAATTGTTTTCGACAAGAGATAAAAATAAAGACGATTAATCCATTTTTAGTTTAGTCGTCTTATTTATGGAAATAGATAGACTTAATCCATTCAATCTGCCATTTTATATTGTAACGAAATGAATAAATTATTGATTTAGCAAAAAATCATTGACTATTTGGCAAGTTTTCAATACGCAACCATGAAAATTCTTCTTGCAGCATTTCCATATTAGTCACTAACACTCGAACATTTAGCCAAGCTAATTTTTTCTTTAAATCATCTGTGAAAAATTTATAATCTTTTTTTGAAAATGTAGGTACTTCTAATAATAAAATCACTTTTATCTTACTCTTTGAATCGATTGCTTTTTGATATGGGCTTAAATCTGTTTCTTGTTGGCATCGATTTGCTCCTACAATACAAGCAATGGAATCTCTAACTTTTAATGCTGTTTCTACTATTACACTTTTGGAACTTTGGAGTTTTAATCTATCTTTTGTTTTTGAGTCTTGTAAATAACCTCTAAAATTTTTAACCTCTATCATGATAAATCGATTTACTCTCTCCTCTAAGATGATAAAATCAATCCCTTTTGACTCTTGTAACTTTTTATAGTGCTTATTAAAAAAAGTTGTTTCATCGAATTTGGTCACTGTAACAGATGAATCAAATGAAAAATTCATACGACTTTCATGCACATTAGTCATTAAAAAACAACTCCTGCTCATGAGTGTATAGTCTTTGAAACTCTTCCTCTATCACATTATGTTGCAAGTCTTTTAGTTGATCAGCCGTTTCAATTTTGACCTCATCCTCTTCTAGAAACATTGAAACGAATTGAATATCTAATTTATCATGATTCTCATATTCTGCAAATAATCCTAACTCTTGCATTAAGAAATAGCTGTGTGTAGAGATAAATAATTGAACCCCTAATTTTGCTAGTTGCACGAATAACTTTGTCAAAACTGGAATCATTTTAGGATTGATATTGGACTCTGGCTCATCCCAAAAAAGAATTGTATTTTCTTGAATCGTTCCATTTGCAATCAATTGAACAATCGTTGAAATTTTACGGTACCCTTCAGCTAATAAGCCCATTTCTAATTTTCCAATACCCGTTTGTTTTAAGTAAAATTTATTATTTTCTTGAACAATTTTTCCAGATAGCGCTTTTTCCAATATTTTCAGTAATTCCTTTTGATTCTGCTCAAAAGGTCCTCTTTTCAAAGGTAATAGCAATTGCTTGTTTAAATCATAGTACGTTTCTTCAAACGCTATATGATAAGTTTCATACAAACCTGTGAAGTTTTCTGTAGCAGATATCATTTCTTTCACTGGAATAAAAACCATTGTGGGCCATTTTTCTTGTGGTTTATGTAACTCCAAATTCACCTTTTTAGAACTACTTGTTGCAAACGACAGGGATAAAGAAGATTCTGAATACCATTGTATTTGTACATTTGCGTTATGTCTGCCTGCTTTTCTTTTGACTAATCTTCCTAGCTGATCTGGTCGAAAAACATTGACAAACTTAGTCGCAAGTTCTTCCTCCAACCTTTTACTAGTAGATTCCTCTGTTTTTTGCAGACATGATCCCACGCTATACAAAGCTTTCATTAAATGCGTTTTCCCAACACCATTTTCGCCACTAATCACATTTATACTTTTCGCAAACGATAGATCATTTTCTTGAAAAACCGTAAAGTCTTTTAAATGGATTGATTTTACGATATTATTTGGCATTCTAATTCCCTCCTCACTTCATTAATCAGTAGGATTCCCAATTTACTCTCTTTATTATACAAGAAAAGAAGAAAAATGTGGAAAATCATATGATACATAGATTCAAATGGCATGCATTCTTAAAAGGAAAATGCTAGAATATTCAATGCCTACTATTTTTACGTTAGTAGAATATGGTGTTTGATAATGTCAAGTAAGAAGCTACAAAGTAGAGCGAGAAACTGTGAAACAATCACTAAATCACCTTCCTGGCTGATACTAACATTATACTCAATAACATTGTAACAGACTTGTTGAGTCACTCTGGTGTATGACAGATAAAAAATGGTCAATACTGTGATACTATGACCTAGCGCTGCAGAAGGAATAGTTTTTAGAAACCAGATCTAAGTATTCCTTCCGCTCCAAAAAGAGGTTAGAAGATGTTAGATCCTATAAAATATAAAACAAAACGATACTTACACTTTGATCATAGAGTAAAAATTGAAACCGTTGAAAGCTATGTAACAAATCCAAAAAAAATTATGAAACATAGTTTTTTGCCATTCATCCATTATGTAAATTCTTTTTATAAAAATACAGGGAAGAAAAACCCTGAAATACAAAATCGCCCGATCAAGAAAAAAGACCGCGATATTATGTATGCTGGCCACCTTGATAATTATATTTATAAGTACTACGCTGACAGTTTAAATGATGCGTATAATATATGGACCGAAAATCATAAAATAGATGAATGTTCCACTGCCTATCGGAATCATAAAAATGGAAAATCCAATATTGATTTTGCTGCTGAGATAATTAATACAATCATCAGTTTCGAACAAGCATATATTTTAGTGGGAGATTTTTCACATTTTTTCGATAAAATCGATCATAAAATTTTAAAAAAGAATTTATTAACGGTTCTTAATCAGCCAAAACTGTACAGCGATTGGTTTAACGTATACAAATCGATTACTAAATATGGTTATTATGAAAAAGCATTTTTATCTAATTTATTTGGAACAGATAAAGAAATGAAAAAATCCAAAAGAACAAGTTATTTCGATACACTAATGGAATTCAGAAAATTTCAAAAAGAAAATCCGACTCAGAAAAATGAAAATATATTTGGAATTCCACAAGGTACAGCCATCAGTGCTGTATTTGCTAATGTCTATGCCATTGAATTTGATTTAGCCATAAAAAAAATGGCGGATCGATATTTAGGATTTTATAGAAGATATTCAGATGATTTTATACTAGTGATTCCAAAGAAACAGGGACAGAAAGAAGTTTCTATCAATGATTTTAAAAAATTAGAGATAGAGGTTCGAAATCTCGCTAAAAAAAATAGAATCATCATTCAAGAAGAAAAAACTGGACTGTATTCATATAGTCACTCAACAATCACCAATATTACTTTACAAAAGAGTCACCATTTGGATTACCTTGGGTTTATATTTGATGGAAAAACAGTTAGGATGAGAGGAAAAAGTCCCTACAAATTTTATCGTAAAGCCTATCAATTGATTGACAAAGCGAAAAAAGTAAAAGCAAATCAAAACATGAATTATTTACCTTATAGAAAAAGAATTTACAGCCTGTATACAGACCTTGGGATAAACAAAGGAGAATTTGGCAATTTTATTACTTATGCCAAAAGAGCTCAAGAAAAATTTGATCAAATATCTCCTCATACCGAAAACTTGATGTTACAGCAAATTAAAAATCGAAAAAAGAAAATAGAAGATAAATTAGGAATGCGAATTCACACTAAGATTTAATCCAAAATTTGTATGGTTAGAAGGCATTTCTCCATTAAAATTTGTAAAATTGTTTGAGTGCCTAGCACTGAAATTACTGCCTGTTCGTGTCAAGCTAAGCTCGAGTTTGGTCAAGCTTCCCTGCTCATTTGTTCTTTTATAGGCTGTATTTTTCTCTCAACTTTTATCTTTCACATCAAGCTTCTGTCTGTTCGTGTCAAACTTTAGATGGTTAATAATTCCCTTTTACATTAAAAAATATTTTAAAAAGCTTTCATGAGCAATTGTTTCCCTATACATAAAAAATTTCCACATTGAAAATCTACATATTGACAAAAATCATATTGCCCCCATCTAGTAAAGTATATTTTATCTCTAAAAGAGTATATTTTGTTTCACGTTGGGTATCCTGTACTTCTTGCGGCGTTCATTTTGTTTGGTCCTAAAAAAATTCAAGTGGACACCTAGACAAGTCTAGCGAACTTTTAGTAAAAGGTATGAACAAATCTAATATTTTGTTTTATTTTATCTTCCCATATTCATCGTATAGATGAAGGATGCTAGTATTAATAACCCATATTTCATTGTCATTCGAAAGTTTCTCAAATTGTTTTTGACATAATACACCATGTTCCATTGAAACATCATACTCTGAACTATTCATAATAAATTTAAACTTACTAGCATTGAGATCAAATAAAGAATTGGCAATCGTCTTATCAATAGCTTCTATACTACTGATACAGCTTCTTGAATGAACAAATTTCTTATAATTATTTCTTTTATTTTTGATTACATCAATATGTACTGAATGATATAGATAATCTTTTTCTTCAAATGAAATTATATCCTTATAAGACTCTACCATAGGATAGTTGATGTAGAGTTTTCCTAACTCTGTTGAATTAGAAAAATTATCTAATAGAACTTCTAATTTTCCTTTTGAAAATTGCGGATCTTGTGGATCAAAATCGAATATTAAAATAATATCACTAAAATCCGATCCATCTAGTTTTGCTGTCTCTTCAAATTGGAAATAATCATTCAAAAATAGAGGAAGATCTATATATTCAAATTCTATATTTCCTTCTTGATCACTATAATCTTTTTTAATCGATTATAAAAAGCATACACATTTGTCCGATATGCTACTATTTCTATGTCTTCCATTCCATATAGATTATAAAAATGCTGAAATAACTCTACTTCCTCTTTTTCTCCTTCAACTAATAATAAAACTCTTGATTTAGTACTAATAAGGCCTCTCCCCTTTTATTTAAACTCCCCACTTTGATATAGTTTTTCTAAATTATGTCCCTGTCTCAGTTCTCTCAGTGTTGCATCAGCTATAGTTGTTATTTTATTCGGCATCATTAAGAAATAGCAATCGGGTCTCATAAATTTATTAGTCATTAAATCTGTATTATGTGTCGTCATTATTATTTGGCAATCTATTTTTTCTTTTGTAATATTAAGCATCTGTTCAGCTAATTCATAATGAAAATTAGCATCGAATTCATCGATAAATAAAAATTTAATATCCTTTAAATTTTTTATAAAAATATATAATGCCGTTAATGCTTTTGTACCACTTGAAGCATTGTTGATGAATTCCAATGGGCGTTTAAAATCAAAGTATAATCTTTGTTCGCCTTCAGGTGTAATATCCGTTTTTAAACGACACTCCACTCCACATGAATTTAAAAAAGCTTCAAAATCTTTTACTAATCCCCCTTCAATAATTTCACTAGTAATACTTTTATCAACAATCTTTGGACCTTTAAATTGAACCATATTATCTGTTGGTCTCAAAATTGCCATTGTCTCAATAAAATTGCTCAGATCTTTTAAAATACTCAATTTCTTTAATTTAGAGTTCGTTAATATATATCTTAAAATAGCTATTTCATTATCCCATTGTTCAAAGTTTAAATGTTTCAGTTCAGGATATTTTTTCAAAAGCTCCAAATTTCCTTGCTTAGTTTCAAAATTAAATTCATAAAGTAGCTCATTTTCGATACTCAAACTTTCTGAATAGATTTTTGAACTAGAACTTTTTTCATAAATATATTCGATTTCCTTATGGTCAATCAAAAATACATATTCAAATCTAGCTACCTTCTCTTCACTGTTTGCATTTAAGAATCCGATATCTTCATGATAGCGTCTCTCATTTGGAAGAATGGTATATCTGACATCAATAATTGCCCGACCTAAATTTGTTTTGCCTACCGCATTTTTTCCATACATTATTGATTTATTAATTAATCCATTTCTAATGCATTCCCCATTAAATTTATAATCCCGAGATTTTGAAAAGTCTATCGTTGTAGGCTTATTAAAAATCCGATAGTTAGAAACTGTAAACCTTTTCAACATAAACTCTACACCTCCGTAATTTTTTTACGTTTTTATTATATGATAACAGAATCATCTCTATACATCTAATAATCGAATTCGATTATTTACCAAGTTTCAAACGTTATCAGAACAAAGAAAAATTCTTGCTTGTCAAATGAAAAATGACCCTCTAAAAAACTAGTCAATTAAAAATGGCCTACAGTAACAGAGGGGCACACACCCATTGGCTGTCGAAAATGAGTCATCCCAACATTATACCAAACGGAAAGTGGGAAATAGTTTTGAAAACATTTCGAATAAAAAAGTCATCCTTTTACTTTAAAAACAACTCGCATATATGAAAGAACAAAGTAAAGTGAGGCTTCCATCAGTTTGGGTTTTCTTCATCCACCACTGAAGTAGAGGAACTCCGGTTAAAGGCGGCGCCACGTCCTGTGGCAAGCGCCACTGAAAAACAATAAAATCGCCATTTTTATCGATAAAAATACATCTTTTCTTTCATTTTATGACCTGAAAGAGTTGATCTTTATCCTATTTTTGAAAATGAATGAACTTTTTCAGTGGCTTTCTAATTTGAAAGGATGGGACAACCCGTGAAATTATTTGTTGGTTTAGATATTAGTTCTTTTGATATGAAAGTTTGTATTTTGAGAGATGAAGGTGAAAAGCTTATATTCTTTACTGTCTCTAACAATCTTCTAGATGTCATCCAACTGCGCGATCGTATTCTAGATTGCACCGTGGACAAAATAAGCTTTAAAACTAGTATTGGAATCTACATCCGTTTATCATTTTCATCCATCATATTTTTGCCTAACGATGAATCACTCAAAAGCCTTGATGCTAAGGTTCTTGTCATAAATTCCAAACAGATTACCAACTTTAAAAAAGCTATTCAGATATTGTGTATGGCAAAATTAAAGTGCAGAGTTTGGCAATGCGTTTGATTGCAAATTGCAACCCAAAAATACATAGACAGTTAAACCTAGATTGGGCGTGGAGTGATGCGTATTGTAGCCTGTCTTCAGCAAAGCCCGTTTATTGAAATAATCGGCTTCCTGTCTCTAAGACTATGCGCCCAAGGACTCTATGTCAAATCATTTTAGTCCTATGTATATGCCATTGCAAAACGCTGCACAAAACATCTGCACGCTGTACTATTTTTTGCAAAATACCCTTCTGCCATCTCCTCTATAGATTACCAGTTTTTAATCTACATTAAATGTTTTCTGCATTTACGCTGATGTTACCACTTTATTTTCCAAGCCTTAAGATTATTCAGTCTTTCATTTTCTAAGAAAATTAACTATGACCTCTTCTGACTTCTTACAATTTTCCTACCTTTCACTAGATGAACTGCTAATGAAACGGTCCCCATAAGGTTTTCCACTGATTAAGAATCATGCCCTTCTCTCCTACAACTGCTAGATTTATTGTTTGAAATTCAGATGGTATTGGACTTTATCTCGTTTAGCAAATTTATCCGTTCCACTGTAACTTTTATCTAATTCCCATTCGTTAGTCCAAGGATCTACATCCAGTTTTCTTCAGCTATCACGTCACCATGGATACTCTTACTACTATTCGCTAAAAAGTTCCTACTGTTTAACTTATCATAAGCATCCAACACCAAATTATCAACAATGCCAAGTGTACACAAAAAAGATTCTCACGAAAATAGTACTTCGTGAGAACCTTCTAATCTCTTACTGCAAATAGCCGCTATTTTCTTCCATCAAAATAAGTACCATCCATCACTCGAACGCTAGCATATGGATCGACATATCGGCGTTCAGAGGTTTTGGATTTTTGGAGATTTTTCATATCTTGAGCAATTTCAGCTTTTGCCTTTTTTAAACGCTCGATAATACCTTTATCAAGCTCTCTTAATTGTTTCTCAAATGGATGACCGATGATTGGATTGGCATCGAGCTTTTTCAACTCATCAATGATGATGCCACGCTTGTCCAAGTAGTCATCAATTTTTTGGATATAAGCATCTCGTTCTTTATCTGCTGGAAGCTGTGTTAAATGCTTGTAAAGTTGAGCTGAAACTTGTAACAATTCTTGGATTTGGTCCATTATAACTGATCTCCAGCAAATTGTTTTTGACGATTGATTTTGATGACTTCTTTCCAAGTATCACGGAATTCTGTAACCAGACCTTCTACTTCATCTAAAATAGCCGCATCATTTTGGATATTCGCTTCTGTTAAACGACGATGCATGTATTCGTATAGATTAAACATTTCTTTTGAAATCGATATATCCATATTCAAGGTCGCCATCAATTCTGAAATAATAGCCTGTGCTTTTTGAATATTCCTATTGCGGTTTTCAATATCTTTGGCTTCGATCGCTTTTTTTCCTTGATGGATAAATTTGATGCAGCCATTGTAAAGCATTAATGTCAGTTCACCCGGGGACGCGGTTGTAACACTGTTTTGTTTATATGCATTGTATGCATTTTGTACTGACAAATCGAACAACTCCTTTAACTAATGCGAATACCTTACTTAATATGAGCCTGATGAGAAGATAGAAGATTGGCTATTGGCTTTTTGGATTGCTTGTTCCATTGCGGAGAACTGATTCCAATAACGTTCTTCAATGTCTTTTAGGCGATCTTTCCAGTTGTCAATTTTCGTATCTAAATCAGAAATCGTTCTACCTAATGAATAGGAACTATCAGATGTTGATGATGCCTTACCAGCAGTTTGTTCAATATTTGCAACGGCTGTTTTAGCTGAATCGCGCAAACTAGCGATAATCCCATTCTCACCAGTAGCTGAATTTCCATTAAAGATTCGCTTAAGAACATCAGGATCTTCTTCAATAGCTTTACGCAATTTTTCTTCATCAATTTCTAATTTACCGTTATCTGACCATTCTTTAGTGGTTGTAATACCTAGTTTATATAAAGTATCCCCTGATTCACTGCCATATTGAGATAATGTTGATCGCATTGAATATAATGCTGTTTCAATATTATCATCACTTTTTAGAAGACCTGCTTTTGCTTTAGCTTCCCATTTTGATATTTGATCTTCTGTCATTTCAGCTTTTTGTGCGTCAGTTAATGGTGCATAATCCAAGTTTTTCTTTTCAGTAACACGTGTATTCAAATCTTTAATTAAGCCATTATACGTTTCTACAAACGCCTTTACTTTTTCAACAGCTTTATCAACATCATTAGAAGACGTAACTTTAACAGGATCTTGCGTAGCATCTAAATTTTTTGTTGCTGTAATCGTATAACCTGCAATATCAAAGTCATTAGAATTTTGTTCCTATTGAACGCCATTAACTGTTATCGAAGCATTAGAACCACCATTAGCTAATGTTAATTCTTTTTCAGTATTTCCATCTGCAGTCATAGTTTGATTTGTCAATTTAGAGAAAAGTTCTAATGCTCCTGATGTATTTTCAACATCATTACCACTTTCATCTTTGACTGTAGATAAAATACTTACTTCTGCTAAATCATCACTACCTGTTCTCACTCCAGTATTGTTGGCTGAGATATTTAACTGTCCATTATTGAATATAGCAGTAACTCCTGCACCTGAGCTATTGATCTTACTCATGAGAGAACTAATAGTATCCGTTCCCTTATACGTAATTGTGGTGTCTTTTGTAGAGCCATCCGCTTGTACTGCACGTAATGTAAACATACCATCTTGTGCAGCCCCACCTAATACTTCTTGAATCGTACTAGAATTTTGCAGTGTAGAATCAGCAGAGGTAGTAACAAAAGATGTGCCTGTAGAATTGGCTAATGGACTTTGGAATGTAGCAGATGAAATAGTAGATTCCACAGAAAGAGAGGCTTTTCCATCTTCGGATTCAATCGAAATTCTTCCGTCAGAGATATAAGCTTTATATCCTTGTTTTTGCACTTCCATCAACAAATCGCTTACTGTCGCATCAGGGTCTTCAGAAACAATACTATTCAAATCAATAGTTTCTCCACCATTAATTTGAAGTGTACCTGAAGTCAATCCAATGTCACTCAACTTTGTATCAATTGCAGCTGTTTGTGTTTCACCATCTTTGTCAAATGTTAACTTACCAGATGTTTGTGTAGCTACATTAAATGTAAAACCTAGTTTTTCAAGACTAGTACGTGTGTCATCATCGAATTGTACAGCATCTTTACCAGCTGAAATTGTAAATTGTCCATTAGATATCCCCGCTGAATAACCATTTGCCTTTAATTGATCGATGACACCCTGTGCGGTTGTTGCATCTGTCCCAAAAATTTTCAAACTTGAAACGCCCAATTGACCAATATCACTCAAATTTGTATCTGCTGTAATTCTTTTATTCGTAACAGATGCAGAATCATAATTTTGACTAGCTACCTGAGCTACTGTTACTTGACTAATTGTTAAATTTCCACTTGCGGCTGTCCCTGCCTTCACTGTAACTGAATCATTTAATGATGTTGTAGCAGTCTTAGTATTCCATTTATCACTTGTCCCATAGTTATCCCAAAGTCCATCCCTAAACGCAGAAAGTGAAGTATTTACTTCACGATAGGCATCCCGTGTCCATTCATACTTTTGCTTTTGTTGCTGAAGTTTTTCCATTTGCGCACTTTCAGCTTTCATCAACTTTTCCATGATAGAGTCAATATCCATACCAGATACGAGACCACCAATTTTATTTTTATATTGCAAATATGAATAAGCCAACTGTGTACTACTACTTGTACTATTAACTGAAGTCATATAAATTCCTCCTAACTAGATTTGTTTGTCAAACATTTTCCCAATTAATTTTTGCATTTCATAATAAGCATCAAGTAATTCTTTTGGTGGAATTTCTTTGATAACTTTATCTGTCTTGGCATCCACGATTTCTACATAATATTTTTCTAGTCCATCATGAAAAACAAATTTTGAGTTTTTTTGTGAGTATTCCATAAACTCATTTAACTTATTGACAGCTGTTTGATAGGCTTGTTTGGTCGGTTGTCCATTTTCATCCGTCATTTCTGAAAAAATCCCTAATTTTTCTTGCGACGAAATGGCCTCTGCCTCTGCTAAATTTTTTGTATATATTTGTCGTTTAGCAGTTTCAACATTTTTGGTAGAATCAGTGTTGCTTATTGAAGAAATACTCATCATAATCCTCCTCCTCTTACACCTATATCTATATCTCATTAGTATTATCGGAATCATTGTTATCTTTTTAACTACTGTGAGGAAAGTGGGAAAATATTTATCTAGATGGAAAACTTTCAATTGTTAGGAACTGAAACTAATCATCTTTCATTTGTATTATGATCTGTTTTTGAATAACTATTCCGTATGCCAAAGCTCTCAAGTTCTCGCTGATATTTGTTTATACATCCTGAAATCAACTAACTTTCTCCTGAAATGTTAATAAACTATTATAGTAGAAAGTGCTGTGTGTTACTATACATATCATTTAATTACGGTTTTATATTAAATCGATCATTGTAAATATTTATTAAATGTTGAACTCTTTCATTATATGTATGTTTTCCTATTATAGCCATTCTACCGTTTTGAGAAATTTCTTCTCGTATATCATCATTATTCAATACATTTTTGATTTTCTCTACAATATTTTGTTTGTCAAAATCATAGAAAATGATTTCTTTGTTTTCAATAAAAAGTTCTTCTAAAAAAGGCGTTCTATTAGTAACAGTTACTGATCCATTTGCCATACCACTATACACTCTCTCATGTGATCCATCATATAAAAGTCCTTGAATATTTAAAGTGATTTTTGACATTTTCATTAAGTCTTGTGCTTGAATATAATTTACAGCGGGATAAAAATTAATATTCGGATGATTAAATAATTCTGAATTTTCCCATTTATTTCCGAATATATTAAGCTTTATTCCACTATTAGCTACATTTTTTAATGTTTCTATTCTTCTATGAGCGTTTATTATTCTCCCTATATATCTTGCTAAAGTCATTAAATATTCATTTTCTTCTAATTGTAAATTCACATCAGATTGTCGCATAATTTCTTTGAATAAATCAAAATAATACATTTTGTCATCATTTATACATTGTTGAAATATATATTCTACAATTTTATTAAATACTGGAATATCTAATTTTTTAATATCATTTATATACTTTTGTTTATCTGGATATGATCCTAAAAATAATACATCTAGTTCTTTTTCAAAAATAATGGGTGAAATTTCAAACGCTGCGTGCGGCATAAAATATGTATCGCAAGGAATATCTAAAAAACGGATAAAATCAAAATCCTTTTTATCCATCACCGTTAAAATGTCATTACTCTCCAAACATTTTATACGATCCACATGATCAATAGGATGATCTGCAAGCCAAAGGCAATATGGAATACGCCTCAAATAATTATTTTTTTTTATTTCTCTCACATACCATCCATTTAAACCTATTATAAGATCGACATTCTCTAATATTTTAGGAGAGAAATTTTCCAAGTTATAATCAAACATTCTTATATATTCTACGTTATTCTTTATTAAAGATTTTTCAATTTCTAACAACCAGGTAGTCATCACATCATATTGTGACTTACCACTTAGTAATATAACTTTTTTCATAAAGATTTCCTTTCACTATTGTATTAAGTTCTTTCATAATACTTTTTTTAAATTAATTTATCAAGAAAACATGAGAAAAGCCGATAATAACCTATATTGTATTAACTAAGGAGTAAAACTATGACAAGAAAACCATCACACCGTTTAATCCCTACGTATTTTGTTGAATTTAAATGTATTGGTGGCAAGTGTGAAGATACTTGCTGTGCTGGTTGGCAAATTGATATAGATAAGAAAACATTCAAAAAATATAAGAATGAAACTAATCCGAATATAAAAGATACATTACATCAAAATATCAAACGTAACCGCTCGAATACTGTAAATGATTTTAATTATGGTCAATTTAAATTGGATGAAAACAATTGTTGTACAATGTTAACGAATGATGGACTTTGTAATATTCAAAAGGTTTTAGGTGAGCAATCACTTTGCCGTACTTGTACCATTTATCCTCGTGAAATTAGTGAAGTAAATGGCATTATTGAGAAATCGCTTCTGTTATCCTGCCCTGAAGCTGCTAGAATTGTTTTGAATCGTCCTGAAGGCATTGACTTTATAGAAGATGAAGGAACTGAATTAATCTCTCCCACATTGATTTACCATCAAACCGAAGAAGAAAACACTATATTTTGGAAAATAAGAATCTTTATGATTGATACACTTCAAAATCGGCAACATTCGTTAGAAACTAGGCTTTTAATTCTCTCTATGTTTTTACAAAAGTATATTAATTTAGAGAAAAAAACTTACACTCAAGTGGACGATTTAATCAAGCATTATATAAATTTTTTAAATAATTCCAATTTAGGTGAAGCTTTTGCAAATATGCCTAAGAATTTTACAAATCAAATAACACTCGTTTCATCTGTACTTAATACTTCTTTAACTGCAGAGTATAATCAGTTTACAAAAATTATAAAAGAATCATTACATCTTAATAATGATGATTCCTATGAAACAGCTGAAAATACTGTTAAGCATGCATTTGACACTTACTACATGCCGTTTATCGAGAAATATGAATTTATATTAGAGAATTTTTTAGTAAATGCCGTTTATACTCACTTAAAAACTTGTGAAAATCGACATTTATTAGATAACTTCACTACTATTTGTGTGGACTTTTCCATCTTAAGATTTTTAATTATCGGCTTTGCAAAGGCAAACCATCGAATAACAATAGAAGATGCCATATACTGTATACAGAAATATACTAAATCATTATCCCACAACGCTAGTTATAAAAAAGAAATAGCAAATATATTGCAAAAAGACTCATCATCTGTTCTTTCACAGATTACAATGATTATCTTTATTGGAAATTAAGCATGGCTGGTTACGCCAACTATAGCTAAAATACGAGGTTTAGTTAAGTGGTTAAACTTATAATTGTTAATAGCTTAAGTAACATCTAGCGACTGGAGAGGTGGCGACTCCCTTTGGCATGACTAGCACTATCAATCGAAATAATACATTATTTACTCAGGTGTGTTGATTACCCAATTTAATCCATAAAAATAGGGAAATTCGTTGATTGTAGCGAAGATCTATATAAAGTGAAACTTCCATCAGTGAGATTTCTTTACTTCCACGAATGGTTAGTTGAATCAATCGGGCTTTTATGAGTAATTTAGACACCATTTCTGTATTGCCTAAATTACTCATGAGAAAATCTTTTTTCTAATAAGTATTCACAAATTTGAAAATCATCTATTGTATCAATATCATAGGATCTATTCACAGGCATCACATAGGCAACAGTTTCATCTGTTACAAAATTTTTCGTTTGTTTAATCCATTCAATATTCGCAATATACAATGCACCATTTAATGCATAAGCCTTTGGAAGATCTTGTCTTCTAGATATTGAAGCATTTTCTTTCAACAAAGGGATTAAATTGTTGGAAGTACCTAACTGGTACATCCAATACGGAGATTTAGAAGGCTCACACACACTTACACAAGCATTGACATTTTGATTAATAAAATAAGAAATAAAATCATCAATATCTTCTGAAGTACGCAATGGCGATGTAGGTTGTAGCAATATAATGTAATCATATCCTGGACATTGTTCAATTGCATGTAAAATTGCATCTATCCCAGGAGTATTATCTTGCGCTAATTTCACTGGTCTTTTAAAAGGAACTTCACAACCATATTCTTTAGCAACATTAATAATTTCATCATCTTCAGAAGATAAAATTAATTTGGAAATATATTTTGACTTTTTTGCTTCTTCTATTGTCCATACGATTAAAGGCTTTCCAGCTAACAGTTTTATATTTTTTCGCGGCACTCCCTTTGATCCACCACGTGCTGGTATAATCGCTAAAATTTTTGGGCTATTCATCATTATTCACACTCTCATAATCATTATTTGCTTTTTCATAATCTGCTAATCGTCCAATATCCATCCAATACTCTCTAATAGGGAAAACAGTTGCAGTTTTTTGAGCTTCAATAATAGTATTAAATAATTCTGGCATATCATAAAAAGAATTATGTGGAATCAATTCTAAAACCTCTGGATTTAACACGTAGATTCCTGCATTAACATATTCTTCTTTCATTGGTTTTTCTAAAATCGAAACTAATTTATGCTCATCTGTTTCAATAACACCAAAAGGAATTTGATACTCATACTTTCTTACACACATTGTTCCAGCAGAATTATGTTCTAAATGAAAATTTAATAATTGGTCGAAATTAATTTGTGTTAATAAGTCACCATTCATTACAAAAAAAGGATCCTTCGGTTTTTCTGTTAATAAAGAAAGAGCCCCTGCCGTACCCATCCTTTCTTTTTCCTCAACATACTCAATATGTACACCAAAAGCTGATCCATCTTGAAAATAATCTTGAATGATTTCTTTTTTATAATTTACACAAAAAACAAAATTTACAAACCCGTAGTTTTTAAAGCCTTCAACAATTGTTTCTAAAATCGGTTTATTTCCTACTTTCAACATTGGTTTTGGGATGTGTTCCGTTAATGGTCGAAGGCGTGTTCCTAATCCTCCTACCATGAGTACCACCTTATTTGGTTTAACATTTATATCATTTAGATAATCTGAAAAAATGATATCAATAATTTCATGCTGATTATTTACAATAGGCAATTGCTTTAGTTTATGCAATTTCATAAAGGACTGGTAAACGATAGACGTATTTTCCTCTAAAAAAATGGGTTTAGAATTCATAATCTCCACAATAGATTTTTCTAAAGAAATTCCTTTTAAAATTCCTCGACGAATATCGCCATCTGTCACTGTTCCTATTAACTGTTGTTTTAAATTAACAACAGCTACAAATTGAAGGGCACTTTTATCAATGACTTTCATTGTTTCAATAATTGACATCTTTTCATTTACAATAATTTGATTAAATTTTTTCAACCTTACACTTCCTTAGCGGGTACCCCCATTACTTTAAAATTACACTCTTTATATTTACGACAATTGCACCTGCTACTACCATTAAGTTAGCCTCTATATAAACTTTTGAATTACTTTAACCTCTGCCTTTAAATAGTTATATCCTCAACATTATTTTTAATAATGAATTAAATTTTTTCAATTTGATCAGTTATCTTATAATCACTTTCCTTGTAAATGATGTTAAAAAGTTCTGTCCATCCCAAATATCATCAAAGTCCAAAGCTTGTCCTATCGGAACAACACGATCAATACCTCTTGTCGAAATATGCTGAATCAATTCATTTAACTCTTCTTTTTCGAACCCATAATAAGCCATTGTTTGATCCTTGTCTGAAATAATTTTGGAAGCATCTACTAAACGCTGAATTCCATATTCATAAAACAGCCCCCCACCACAATGTTTTTCACGTGCTTCTATAGGTAATTCTTCCAATGAAACACGTGAAAAATATGTTTTAGGTGTCACATTTTCTACATAATCTTCTACAGCTAACTGTAAACTAGTTGTATATTTAGTCACTTGAGTTGCTGCTAGTAATTCATAATTTTTTTCTTGTATTTTCTTTTCAAAGGTTGTCCAAAACCTTTCAGGCTTTTCTCCAGTCCATATAATGAGACGTGGTGAGGAACATGCCATTTGATTAAACCAAAAAGAATCATTATAAAAATGTTCCACTAATTGATCTAATTGCTGTTCATCTAAAGAAGCGACTTTGTTACCATTTAAAACTGCTAATGAAAAACGATCGGCAAATGCCAGCTCATTCGCTAACGGTGCTAATGGTACTTGTCGAATCGATTGAATGGTTGTATCGCCTCCCCAAATAACACGTGTATGACAATATTTACTAATGAGATAAGTAGCTTCTTTTTCGGAATGATCATATGTACAAATAATCGTTCGATTAGAAATCCCTTCATAATGAGGTAACTCTTCTAAAATAATTTGCAATAATTCGTTCATACCTGTTTTGCTAGAAATACGTATCACATTTCGATTACCTGCTAACAACGATAATAACCATGAATAAACAAAAATTGTATCTACATTGGAAGGTGCAATATGAAACACTGTTCCACGTGCTTTTATAATTTCATCCCTATTTTGTTCTTCAAAATGAGTTTGTAATTGTTTGATATTGGCTTTTCGTAACCAATAACCAAGCGCAACTACTTCTGGTAAGGAACGCAATTTTAAAAAACGCTTAGAGAGGGCTTGTGTAAAAGATAAAGCCTCTTCATTAAATGGTCTAAAAGTAGCTTGTTGATTTAAAAATACTATCGTTTCTTCTAATGATTTATTATTTTGTGGCCAAAAGAACTTCAAGCTTTTACACTCCCTTCAAACGTATCACTACATCCGCGAATCTCTGCTTTTGGAACACGTCCTGCTACACTAAAATATTTGCCTTTCCAACCACAAGCACAATCGTCCACTCCTAAAACTGTTCCCAAATCTTCCGTTAAAAGAGAATGTCCTGGATAACTTTTTGGTAATTCGCTTACTACTTGAATCACCCCTTGTTCACCGTTTGGCAAAGGTTCAAATGTAATCGGATCACGTATAATCACATCTGCATAACTTGGTGCATGCAAGTGACCTTCATCACATTCCACAAAAATAGAGCCAATTTGTTCGACCATACCATAATAATTATGCACTTCTTGAATGCCAAGTTGTTCTTTTAATAAATGATTAAAAGTATCAGCATTAACCGCCTCATCTTTTAACTTTTTCCAGCCACCACCATGAATCAATACACTATTACCAAAATCAATATGCAATCCTTTATCACGAGCTTCCTTGTAAACATACTGCCAAATCATAAAAGTGAAGCCGAATAATAAAATACGTTGCCCTTCATATTGCTTTAAGTAGACCTGTAACCCTTCTACATCTAATGTCATATCATCATTTAAAGCATAGAAATGCTTTCGACCAAAATTTGCAAAACCTAGTATACCTGCTCCTCTTGCACTA
The DNA here is from genome assembly GCF_007896505.1 of Rummeliibacillus sp. SL167. Lineage (NCBI taxonomy): Bacteria > Bacillati > Bacillota > Bacilli > Caryophanales > Caryophanaceae > Rummeliibacillus > Rummeliibacillus sp. SL167. Next base: position 2,102,807 of record NZ_VCBM01000001.1, read on the forward strand.
AAGGACTTACGATTTTTTAACACCGATTTTGTATCTAAAATAATCATTGGTAAACGTTTATCTTCTAAAATAGGTTTCATTACTTTGACCAATGTTTTGGTTTGCGTAATAGCAGTTTCTTTATCTAAATAAATTTTCGAAACTTGTTGCCCTGTCGTTCCACTTGAAGTTAATACTTTAGCAACTTCTTTATCTGGAATAGACTTTAAATCCATTAATTTAAAAAGTTGGACAGGTAAATAAGGCACTTCTTCTAAACAAGTTGCTTCAACTTTCATATGGCTCTTTTTAAGCATTTTTTGATAAAGTTCGCAATGTGCTTGATGCCACTTCGTTAAAGTATTTAACTTTTGAAGTAACTGCCGTTCTTTGTCAGCCTGTTCTAAATGATATGGCTCTATCATAAACATAGCTCCTTCAATTTCATATAATCTGTTTTTCCATTTGGAAAACGTGGAATCGATAATACTTTCACCTTAAAAGCTGTTGGATGAAGATGATATAATTCTTCAATCGCTTCCTTAACAGATTCAACTAATTCCTGTTGTTCAATCACTACAATTAATTTATCGTCCGAACCTGTACAAGCTAAAGGTGTTTGAAAACGTACTTCTAATTTCTTTTCAACATCATCTAAATTAATACGTAACCCAAATAGCTTAATAAAACGTTTTAAACGACCTGTAATTGTAAAATAGCCTTCTTCATCCACAATAGCGGTATCTCCTGTATAAAGAACGCCATGCATTTCATCCTCTTTTGCCAAATCCTCTATACTTTCTGCATAGCCCATCATCACATTATATCCTCGATAAACGAGTTCATCTTTTTCAACGGATAACTGACCATCTGGTATAGCAATCCCGATTGTGCCTGCTTTCTCTAGTACACGCTCATACGGAATATATGACATACGTGGTGCTGCTTCCGTCTGCCCGTACATAACATAAAAACGTTTATTTTTTTCTAGTGCATATGTTCCAAAATAACGTACCAACTTTTCATTTAAGCGCCCACCCGCTTGTGTTAACGTTTTTAGATGTGGCAAATTCATTTTGACAAATCCAACTCTTTGCAACATTTGATAAGTAAACGGTACGCCTGCTAATGATGTCGCTTGTGCATCTTGAATAAGTTTCCAAAATGATTTTTGCATCACGCTTTCATTTGTTAAAATGATTGAAGCTCCCGCCAATAAATGACTATTAATAATCGACATACCATAGGAATAAGATAAGGGTAAATTCATAATGCCTCTTTCTTGTTCATCAATCTCTAAATATTCAATGATTGATTTCGCATTGGCTTGTAGATTTTGATATGATAATCTCACAAATTTTTGACTTCCTGTTGTTCCAGAAGTACTTAATAGTACTGCTAAATCCTCATGAATTATATAAGATGGATTAATTTCACACATTAAATAATTTTCTTTCACAACATAACCTTGCCATTCATCTAACCCTACAATCCAGTAAGGTTGGTATTTCGTAATAATCGATGTTAATAATTCTTTATTCGTGTCCGCTGCTAAAAGCATGACAGCATGTGGACTATTCATAGCGGAAATATAGGCAGATAAAATTGGCAACGTATTGTCACATAGGATTAAAATTAATTGTTTCTGTGAATGATTAAAAGAAATTATTGGAATTTCATCATAATTGTAATGACCACCCTCTTTTGTAATAACAGCTAGTTGCTGACGATCCATATTAAAAAAGCTCATGGAAATCTCCTTTCATGAAAAAAGGCATGGTACCCTCTACCACACCCCTTTACTCCCAAAAATATTAAAATTGCACATCATATTTTGTTAAAATTTCTTTTGCTTTTTCAAAACTACTCATGTCTAATACATCATCAGTGTCTAACATTGTATCAAACGTATCATCAATTTCCGCAATTAATGCCATATGACCAATAGAATCCCATTCAGGGATATTGTTATATGTCAAATTGTCTGTCACTTTCGATACTTCAATACCAAGTGCCTCTGCAAAAACTTGACGTAATTTTTCTTCATTATTCATATTGATCCCTCAACTTTGCTTAATATATATGAGTAACATACTATTTTTTATTATAACAAACGTAGATGAATGCTTACATTTATAAATTAAAAATATTAAACAATCATACCACCATCTACACCAATAACTTGTCCAGTCACATAGGATGCTGAGTCAGAAGCTAAAAATAAAATAACGTTCGCTACTTCATCAGCTTTGCCAATACGCCCCATTTTAATTTCAGATAAACGTTGTGCATATTTTTCTGTTGATAATTGTTTCGTCATATCTGTTTCAATAAAACCAGGGGCAACGGCATTTACACGAATGTTATAATGAGCTAATTCTTTAGCTCCTGAATAAGTAGCACCAATTACAGCAGCTTTACTAGCACCATACACAACTTGCCCTTCATTGCCCACACGTCCAATAATAGAGCTTAAGTTAACAATCGAACCGTGTCGTTGTTTCATCATTAAGCGTGCAGCATACTGCATATGGTAAATAACTGCTTCTGTATTTACAGCTAATGTTAAAGATACTTGTTCTTGATTAACCATACCTAGCAAAGCATCGTCTAAAATACCTGCATTATTAACCATTGCATCCAAATGTCCCACATTTTTTTTAATCCATCTGAAAGCTTCTTTAATAGCTTCTATGTCACGCACATCATAAGATAATGTGTAAACAGTTGCTTGATATTCCATCTCTAATTGTTCTTTAATTTGTGTCAAACGTGCCTCATCTCGGCCATTCAAAATAACCGTCCAGTGTTGTTTTGCAGCTTGAACAGCCGCTGCATACCCAATACCACGCGTAGCTCCTGTTATAAAAATTACTTTCATTATATCTATCTCCTGTTATTGTTAAATATTTTAATATTAACTAAGAAACTCTAAACTAAATCTTAATATTTTATAAAAATATCATTTTTCGAGAAAATTAGGAACTACCAGCTTTCTTCCAGGTACTCCTATAATAGTTGTATTTGCTTTAACTTTTTTTATTCCCACTGTACCGGCACCAATAACAGCGGAATCTTCGACAATTGTTCCTGGAATCAGATTTGCATGTGTACCAAAATACACATATTTTCCTACGGTGCAATTACCAGTTATATCACAATTACCACTAATTGTTGTATACTTTCCTATTTGACAGTCATGTCCTATAGCAGAATGGATATTTATAGTAACAAAATCATCAATTTTACTATCGCAGGTAATAATTGCATTAGGGCAAACAACTACCCCTTCTCCCAATATAATATTTTCCCCAATAATAACAGAAGGATGTATAAACGTTAAGAATTCAACTTTTTTCTTTTTCATTTGCAAAACTATCTTTTCTTTTAAAGAAGGATCTCCTATTGCTAGTATAAATAAAGCATTATTAATATCTTTACTTGTTAATTGGTCAAATGAAATTAATTGATAATTTTCCAAATACTTCACAATAGGATTCTCACTTAAATCTTTATTTACCAATGGATCATCAATAAAACCCTTAATGATCCATTTCTTATTATTATCAGGATGTTGTTTTACCCAAGATAAAATCTCTCTTCCAAACCCACCAGCTCCAACAATCCATAAATCCTTTAAATTATTTTTCATTTTTTATAATTTCATCCTCTTTATAATCATTCAATGCTTTTTTTCCTAAATAGTCCCAATAAAATAGTGGATTAATTCCTGTGGCCGGTCTTTTAATAATTAAATTTTCTGGAGTAAAATATTCTCCTTTTTTTATTATTTTATTTGCTACTATACTTTTTCTTGCAATTAAAATATTTTTCTTCTCAGAATCAGCTATTACTTTGTTTGATTGACCTAGTGCACGTTCTGTAAAACGAATATTATCAATCATTTCCTTTAATTCAAATGGTTCTAAAGAAGCTTGGTGGTCTGGACCTTCCATTGTTTTATCTAATGTGAAATGCTTTTCAATCACTGTAGCACCTAATGCCACCGCTAGGGAACCTGTGAGTGGACTTTGAGAATGGTCAGATAACCCAACTTTTGTATGAAATTCTTTAGCTAGTGTCAGTAATGTTTTTAAATTAATATCTTCTACTGGAGTGGGGTATTCAGTTGTACATTGTAAAATTGTCACTTTTTCTTTCAAGATTGATATATCTTCTGTTTGATAAATTTTTATAACTTCTTCAAAGTCTTTAGGAATAGTATTTTTTCTCGTATAGCCATAATAAATAATCGCTAATGCATTATGAATATCTTCTAATGTGCACATTCCCGTAGAAAGAAATATATCTTTTCCAGTCTGTGCGGCTTTCAAAACTAATGGAGCATTATTAACATCACCAGAAGGAAGTTTAATATATGGTACATTTAAAGTTTTATCTAAAAATTCAATACTATCTATATCAAATCCTGTTGATAAAAATGTAATTTTATTTTTCTCACAATGTTTTTGAATTACTTTAAAATCTTCATAAGTTAATTCTAATTTCTTCACCATTTCTAATTGAGACTCTTTCTGATCCGTTGTTTTTTTTTGATATTCTGCTTTTGCAGCATTTTTACTAATTGTGTTTTCAGTAATAAATGTTTGAAATTTTACTGCATCTGCACCAGCCTTAGCTGCTTCCTCCACTAATTTTAAAGCCAATTCAAGAGAGCCATTATGATTGACTCCTGCTTCAGCAATTATATATGTTCGATTCATAAATCATAAAACTCCTTTTGTACTTTAAATGTTTTTAAAGATTTTAAAATCTCAATAATTTTTTTGGAAGATTTACCATTACCAAAAATTTGTTCATAAGGTTCTTTAAACTTTAATGCTTTTACAATTCCATGATTTATATCACCTTGTGTAACTCCGGTAGTAAAAACTGAGTTAGGGCACTCTCTACCTTTTTGTCTATCCCCTATATTAACAGTTGGTGTCTTTAAATAGGGGGCTTCTACTAATCCACTAGAAGAATTACCAATAACTAAATGTGCATGTTTTATAGCACTTAAATATTTCAATTGCCCTAATGAATCAAATAATTTTGCTCTCTTATTTTTTTCGACAAAATCAGCAATTTTTTTATTTATTTCACGTCCTCCATTATCAGCATTTGCTTTTGTAAATACTAGATTCACATCATAATTATTTAAGCAAGCCAATAAATGATCTATTGCTTTAGTAGATTCTTTTTTTGATATAGAATTTGTCTCAGAATGTTGTGTAATTAAAAATAGAGGTTTCTGTGAATCTAAATTTAAATTATCATACAATTCCTTTTTATGCATTAACTTCAAATTAAAAATATTTTCAATACCTATGGCACCAACATTAAACACTCTATTAGGATTCTCTCCTAATTGAATAACCCTTTTTTGATGCACTTCTGTACTAGTAAAATGCCATGTAGCCATTTTTGTTATAGAATGGCGAATAGCGTCATCATAAGCACCAAATGTATTTTCTCCTCCTGCAATATGTGCAATCGGTATGTGCATAATTAAAGCTGTCTGTGCTACAGCTAGCATTTCATATCGATCTCCCAGTATCACAACCAAATCTGGTTTCAAATGCTGAAAAGCTGTAGCAAAACCAATAGTTGCTAAACCCATTGATTTAACTACAGCCGAAGGAGTGTCAGAAGATAATAACATTTCTACTTTTTCATTGACTACAAAATTATCTTTTTCAATTTGTCGATAGGTCAGACCAAATTCTGGAGATAAATGTGCGCCTGTAGCAATGATTTGCAATTCAAAAGAAGGTTCCTTTTGAATCTTTTTCATTAAATTCATTAACAAACCATACTCAGCCCTAGTACCAGTAACAACACAAATTCTTCTCTTTTTCATTTACATTCCTCACTTCATTGGTGTACTTGGCACATTCACAATTTTCTTATTCAAATCTTCAATAACCGATAAATCACTTCTAGGACAATCTTTATACATTTGTAAATAATGCATTGGTTGCCAAATCGGGCGGCTCATTATGCCACGATCATTTAAATACGCTAATACTTCATCACGTCCAACTGTTTCGTCCAGTATCAATGTTTGTAACCAATAATTGCTTTTAGCATAAGCTGGTTCTTTAAATAATTGAATCCCCTCTAGATTGACAACTAATTGCTGATAAAAATCTGTTAAGCTTCGTTTCATTGTTAAAAAATCATCCAAATTTTCTAATTGCCCACAACCTAATGCGGCATTAATATTTGGCATACGATAATTATAGCCAATTTCGTCATGAACATATTCCCATCGATGGGGTACTTTTGCAGTCGTCGTTAAATGTTTTGCATAATCTGCTAACTGCTCATCGTTTGTTAAAATAGCGCCCCCACCACCAGTGGTTGCAATTTTATTGCCATTAAAGCTCATAGCATTGACTTTACCAAAACTACCTGTATGTTTCCCTTTATAATAAGAACCCAATGATTCAGCTGCATCTTCTATTAAAATAAGACCGTATTTATCGCATACTGACATTAATTCATCTAACTCAACTGGATGCCCAAATGTATGCATTGGAACAACAGCACGAATAACTCTCCCAGTTTCTTTATTGAGCAGTTCATCATGTTGACGAACAGCTATTTTTCCTAAATAGGCATCTAATTTTTGTGGGTCAACACCTAAAGATTTTTCAGATACATCAATAAAATGTGGAATAGCTCCTGTATAAGAAACAGCATTCGCTGTTGCAATGAACGTCAAAGCCGGCATTAATACTTCATCGTTTGGTTTCACACCTGCCACTTTTAAAGCAATATGCAACGCTGCAGTACCATTGACAACTGCCACTGCACGTTTGACACCTACTATTTTTGCCAAGTCTTCTTCAAAACGTGTTACATATGCTCCTACAGAAGACACCCAGCCTGTTTTCACACAATCTGTTACATAATCTAATTCCTTATCACCAAATGTTGGTTCATGAAGTGGCACAAAATCCTTTTGATAATGTGCTTTTATTTCTTTGATAAATCCATCCCATTGAGTATTATTGATCATATATTATAAACATCTACCTTATATTGAGCTAAATTTTGTGGATTGGTAAACCAATCAATGGTTTCTTTTAAACCTTTGCGGAAACCTTCTTTACCACCATACTGTGGTTGCCAGCCGACCAATTCTTTTGCTTTTTTATTTTCAGCCCATAGGCGGTTGACTTCACTTTTTTCAGGGCGTAAACGTTGTTCATCTGTTTCAATTTTTAGATTTACATTCATAATATCGGCAATTAGTTTAGCCGTTTCACCAATGGAAACTTCGTAGTTAGAACCAATGTTAATGACTTCACCAATGGCCTTTTCTGAATTCATCACTGAGATAAAGCCAGATACAGTATCTTTGATAAAATTAAAATCACGTGTTGGACTAACAGCACCTAGCTGAATCGTTTCTTTTCCATTCGCTAATTGACTAATAATAGTTGGAATGACTGCACGCGCTGATTGACGTGGACCGTATGTATTAAATGGACGAATCAAAGAAACAGGCGTATCGAATGAACGATAGTAAGACATCGCAATTTGATCAGCACCAATTTTAGAAGCTGAATAAGGTGACTGCCCCTGTAAAGGGTGTTCTTCATCTATGGGAACATAAAGAGCTGTTCCATATACTTCACTTGTTGAAGTCTGAACTACTTTTTCTACGCCTAATTCCCGAGCTGCTTGCACAATATTCAGTGCCCCATTAATATTCGTTTCTATATAAGTTGCAGGGGAATGATACGAATATGGAATAGCAATTAATGCGGCTAAGTTTAAGACATGCGTACAGCCTTTCATTGCCTCCTTCACACCAAAAGGATCCCGAATATCCCCTGAAAAAATATCTAATGAATCTTTAATCTCTTTAGGAGAATGATCCAGCCATCCCCATGAATTAAAAGAATTATAATAGACAAAAGCACGCACATCATACCCTTGACGTACTAATTCTTCTGTTAAATGAGAGCCGATAAAACCATCTGCACCAGTTACTAGGATTTTTTTCATATTATTCACCTTTAATTAATTTTTATTTAGCTCTTCTTTCAAAAACAATAGTAATTCATATTCTACAATATCACCTAGTAGGTAATAATTTTTGTCACTTAGTGCTATATTAATCTTTTTTAATATATCATTTAGTGCGTCTACTTGTTTTGAATTATGGGAGGCTATTAAATATTGACTAATCCATGAAACCCCTTCAATTAGATCTTCAAAATCCTTTGTAAATGATTCTTCATTTTGCTCTTTCAATTTAGCAACAAATTTCGGCAAATTATTGACTAATTGTAAAACATATTCTTGATAAGATTTATATAGTTCTTCATTCATCTTTCATTACCTATCTTTCCTTTTGATAATAATCATACGTTTTTTTTACTTTTCCACGTACTTCGATTGTTTTTTTATACATTTCATTATACAAATAATAATTTTGATCATACACACGATTATATATTTCCTGATCAGTTTCTTCTAATTTTGGTCTAAACTTTTGCAAAACGACTGCATCAATTTTTTGAAAAACAACACCAATGCCCGTTTGGTCCATTAATTTTTGTATCTTGGAATCCTGTTCACCTAGAAAATCTACAATTGCATGATCTAACAATGAATGATGAATGATTTTCTCAACACATTGTTTTAAGATTTTTTCCAATTCATCTAATAGCAAAAGAATTGTTGCAAAGCCTTGTACGACTTTTTTTCTATCAACACTTGCCTCAACGGCAGTCTTTGATATTGATCGACCATTACAATTATTTCTGCAATTACGTTCTAAAAATTGCTGAAACGGTATATTCATAAATTCTTCAATCAGAATACCACCCTCTGTACAATTAAAGGTACGGTTTTGTCCATCAAATCTCCTGCATAAGATTTCAAAGGATTTTTTCATTTGATAAAATGGATGATCGGTTAAAACTTTTTCATCTTCATTATAACCTTCTGTATAAAATAGGCCTCTCTTCTTTACTTCTTCATCGCTCAATTTTTTTCTGTTTAAATTATTTTCAGCATGCGTCTGAAAATTAGTATATGCTAAATCTTGTCCTATAAACGCAATATTTCCAGTCGTCATTTTTAATGCTAGGGCATAAGCATAGTTAGCAACAGAGCCTCCACCTGCTAAAGAACAAAGGTCTTTGGATGAAAACAAAGAGAATGGATGAGATAATTTTTGAAAAACCTCAGAAACGAAAAAATATGCTTCAGAAGAATTTAATAAAGGACCAATTTTATAATAATGTTCCATTGAGTATACTACTTTCGTATGACTTAAATTTGCTGAAATATTCTTAAAATGTTCATAATAAATTTTTGAACCGTCTACCGAAAATAAATAATCTGGAACAATATTTTCTTTTAATAAAGAATTAATGGTTGTACCAGAACATAGCAAAATTATTTGATTACGGTACTTTTTCAGCAAAACCAATTGTTTGGTTAAAGAAGGTCCTCCTGAAGCAATGACAATTGGCATATTATGTTGATAATACAGATCAGATATAGGATGATCTTTCATAGCAGCATAAAAACAATTATTTAAAAAATTCATATACCATTTTTCAGCGTTTAAATTCAGTGTATTTTGAATAACAATATTGGAATATAAATGCTCCTTTACCCACAAAAGAATATCTTTAATCTTGGAGGCAACCATTTTTTCATAATTTGGTGCAACAATAATATTAACAGAATCGGTTACATGTATAGCTGATCTTAATGTCATTTCTATTTCTTTCTGATTTTCGCCATCTACATACACTACATCTGGAATATTTTTTAACAGCGGTTCTAAAACTAAAATTTCTTCGTCTTCGTTTTTCTGCTTCGATAATTCTCTGTATATATATCCTTTTCCATATCCTATTAGTAATTGAATATCTGCTGGGCGATAGTGTTTTTTAACAAAATATTTCGCTTCTTCCGTAGGATTATAGGGGCTGTGTAAACAGATTCCATTCACTTTTATGATTTCTTCTCCATTTTTAGCTACATCGGTTTGAATATCAAGCAATAGAAAACATTCCTTTCTTTGTTACAGTATATATCGGTTTATTTTTCAAAAATATAAGTTCATCAACCATATTTGTAGCATTAAAAAAGCAAGAAAAGAGATGATAAATCTCTTCTCCTGCTTATTAAAATGATATAGACTTTACAATCAATTATTATCTTATTGTAATAATTGTAGAACACCTTGAGGTTGTTGGTTCGCTTGTGCCAACATAGATTGTGCAGCTTGTGTTAAGATATTATTTTTTGTAAATGCCATCATTTCTTTTGCCATATCTGTATCACGAACACGAGATTCAGCAGCTGTTAAGTTTTCAGAAGCAACACCTAAGTTATTGATGGTATGTTCTAAGCGGTTTTGAACAGCCCCTAGACCAGAACGAGTTTTAGATACTTTGTTAATAGCGTCATCGATTAATTTGATAGCATTTGATGCATTACCACCAGTTGAAACGCTAACTGTACCAGATTGTACACCCAATGCTGTTGCACTCATATCAGCAATTTTCAAGTTCAATGTTTGACCTTTATTGGCACCAATTTGGAATGTTAAACCGTCCGTAGATTGAGTACCATCAATTAACTTTTTATTGTTGAATTCTGTTTGTTCAGCAATACGTGTAATTTCTTGTTGTAGTTGTGAAATTTCATCATTCAAATTATTACGGTCATTTGTAGCTTCATCGTTTGTATCGTTACGAGATTGTACTGCTAATTCACGCATACGTTGAAGAATTGAATGTGTTTCGTTCAATGCACCTTCAGCTGTTTGGATTAAAGAAATACCATCTTGTGAGTTTTTAGATGCCATGTTCAAACCAGAGATTTGTCCGCGCATTTTTTCAGAGATAGCAAGACCAGCAGCATCATCACCAGCACGGTTGATTTTGTAACCTGAAGATAATTTTTCTAAGTTTTTAGAAGCGGCATCATTGTTGATTCCTAAATTACGGTGTGCATTTAAAGCTGAAATATTGTGTTGAATTCTCATAATGAGATTCCTCCTTGAATTGTTTTTATTTCCACGTCCCTGTGGAGTTGTTTAGCTTTCGCCTTACACAATATATATCGTAGGTGGTTTTAGATTGTTTAGTCGATTTTTAAATTTTTTTATTTATTTTTGAGAAATTTCATGTTTTATTTTCTCTTATTGTTAATGGATTAAAGAAAACAATTGATATTCATGGCTAATTTTCTTTATTAAAATCCTTTTTTCCTTCCCATCCCTTCAACAAATCAATCGAGGCATTCAGCGCCGCTTTGTTTTCTTCTTGGATAGCTTTATAGACTTCGGAGCGATGGACTTTAACAGAGCGAGGGGCATCGATGCCGAGTTTGACTTGATCGCCTTCGACTGCAATAATTTTCACTTCAATAGTATCACCAATCATGATGGATTCACCTGTTTTGCGTGTGAGGACTAGCATCATTTTGCCCCCTCTGTCACTGATTGGAGTGGATAATGTAGTAGTTCTTGATGGTTGTCGTTTAAAATGATTTGTTTTCCTTGTTGCTTTTTGGTGTTGATAACAATCGGTGCTAACAGATTAATCGTTGAGTTTGGCAATGTATCTTTCAATGTAACAATGGCGTATGTAATAATATCTTCCTGCTTTTCAATGCTAAGTGCTTCTACATCCTCATCGGATAAATCGAATGCGTAGTCTGCTTTAAACAAGTATGGAAAAGCAAGTACAAAGCCGGTTTGAGGAGTGTTTGTTGATTGTAAAATGATGAATGGTGTATTTTCGCCAAACGGAATCAGTACAAATTGTTTTTCGTCTGGGAAGCCTGGGATACCTTCTTCAAATGTTATAAACCTTTCCTTTTCGACTTCTACTTGTCCTAAGAATTTTGTATCTATTTTCAATGTATTTCTCCCTCGTTTCAACATATTATCTAATTCTTTTCTACTATTATTCTATCATAGACTTTCCAGAAAAGAAGTAAGTATTGGCTGTTATTAATCCCGCAATTTCAGGAAATCATACGTCCACCTTAAAGTTCAACGAAAGTAATGAAGTTAGGGGAGCGATCAACTGTCGCATGTGTCCAATTAGTTGAACTAATCATCAGTGGTGGATAAAGAAAAATCCACTGATAAATGAAAGGTTCACTTTATGACAAAAAAGAAGTGTACGCTAGATTAGCATACACCTTAATTTTCCCCTTTGATCACTGTTGTTTCGACGGATGGTCTTTGTATTAACGTTCCAGTGACATCTCCAGGTGTGTAGTCATGGACCACTTTTCCAATTTGAACATCAATCTTTGGTTGATGTCGTTGGATGTTGATATCAAGACTACCTGCTTGATAATGGATTTTTACAGCGCCAACAGATGGTTTCCATGTGATCGCCATTTGAGGTGGTGCTGGGATCGCTTTACTTGCTGCGATACGCCTGATAGCGTCACCAGAATTTTTGGATATATTCATCATTTGATCGCCCTCACTCGCACGACGCGCGATGCCTTCCATTGCTTTTTGTTTTCCCTTTTGGGCATTGACCTCGACCGCTTCCTTTGGTGTGTAGAGTCCTAAATCACGATAGGCTTGAGAAGAATCAATCAGTAGCTTTGCTGGTGTTGAATGAATTTCAAGTGTTGCGGCGGGTTGCTCAATATGCTGTTTGGCACGCGGCTGTTCAATATGCTGAACAGGGTCACTTATATTTAGGGCTAGTTTCGCATCAGTTGTATGAATTTGAATATGATCTAATTTCATTATTATCACATCCTTTAGAAAAGGACTCTCAAAATACTGGTGAGAGTCCTCCAAAAATTATGAATGATTAAAGAAAATCTACTAATGTTGGTTGAATAATTCGTCCACCTACTGATAAAGCCGCACGATGAATGGATTCTTCAGTGATTAGATTGGTAATCGTTTCTTCATAATCGACATCTTCGTTATCAGACATTTGTTTGGTTGTACTAATTTTTTGAATACTTAGACGGTCTGCCATCATATCGGCACGATTTTGTTTGGCACCAATTACTGAACGTGCTTGCAACGCATCTTCTTGAACATCTTGAATATCTCCAAGAAGATTACCAATGACAGTACCAGATGTTGTACCTGCATTGAGCGCATCGTCATCATTCAAGGCAGTTTGTACGTCCGCCATTAAATTATCGATTTTTCTGAACAACGTTGCACCATCTACGTTAACATCTAGTGTGACACCGTCATAAACTTCTATCGTTACATTCTGTGAATTTCCATTTAGTGGAACATCCTTATCGTCTTTTGAACTATTGGCTGTTGAACTTGTAAATAGTGGACTGAGTGTTTTAGTTCCACTGAAAATATAAGAATCCCCTACTTGTGTATTGGCTACATCCCTAATTTGTTGGCGAATTTGATCGATTTCAATTTTAATCTTTTCTCGCTCTTCATCCGTATTGGTATCATTCGCTGCTTGTGTAACAAGCTCCTGTACCCGTTGCAATCCACTTCCCACTTGTTTTAGCGCATCATCAGAGGAATCTAACCAGCTATTAACTGTCGTCATATTACGTGTATATTGAGAATTTTTAGCTAATTCTGTTCGATAGCCTATCCCTTTAACGGTGGCAACAGGATCATCTGACGGACGAGTTATTTTGGAGCCTGATGACAATTGCTCTTGATATTTTCCTAGTTTACTATTGCTATTATTTAAATTACGAAGCATATTGTTTGAAAGCATTGATTGTGTAACACGCATTGACTATACCTCCTATAATCCTACGCGGCCCATGCCGTTGATGATTTTATCTAATGTCTCATCTACAACTGTAATCATACGTGCAGATGCATTGTACGCTTGTTGGAACGTAATCATATTGGTCATTTCTTCATCTAGTGATACAGAACTCATAGATGCGCGATTGTTAGCAACGGTTAGTTGCTGCGTTCCTGCATTGTACGCCATCGTTGCTGCTTCTTGACCTTGAACACCTAAGTTGCCAACAAATCCTTCGTAATAGGTTTGGGCAGATGCATTATCTAAGCCTGTGATCGTTGTCGTTTTTAGATTAGAAAGCTCAATGGCATTTTTACCATTTCCTTCTTCCCCCGCAACTGTGGAAGCTGCAATTTTGTTAGTATCTTTTAGAATATCAGCACTCACTTTAATGTTGGCGGCCGTGATTGTTGCATCATTTGGACTGTCGTTACCATCCACAAAGAAATTTTCTCCTACAGCTGAAGGAACACCATCTTTTGCTAGAGTATAGCCATTCTTGTGAATTTCATTAAATTTCTTTGCAAATTCTCTCGCTAACAAATTCAACTTTTCCAATTTATCTGGATATAGACCATCGGATAAGTTTTTGTCAGCTGCTACTGTAATGGTTGTAAGCCATGCATCTGAGCCATCTGTTGTTACAGCATCGGATGAGGCTACATCATTATTTTTTACCGCATACCCATATGAATCAATCAAAGAGGCCATTTTCCCAGATCCAACATCATCGAATTGATCATAATTGATAGAAGTTGTGGCGCCGCCCAAATCAATGGTAAAGTTGGTGAATGGTGTATACGTATCTGAGCTATCAAAAGCTCCTAGTGTGTAACCACCTGCACCATCTGGCTTATACCCATTCGCAGTAAATGTAGCCGCTTGGTTTTGATCTACGACTTTTACCAATGAACCATCGTCTAATTTAATCGAAACATTCATTTTCCCTTCTGCAATATCTAATGCGTTACCACCAGATGGGGTATAACTAACCGTCACATTAAAGTATTCAGATAGCTGGTCGACTAGTGTATCGCGAGCGTCATACAAATCATTCGGTAAATAACCATTTGGCTCTACATTACCGATTTGCTGATTGAGCGCTGCAATTTGTTTCAGGATGGAATTGACATTACCAGATTCTACGCTAATTTCATTTTTTAAATTTGTTTGGATCTGCGTTAGTTGCTTACTGATGTAATTAAACGAATCCGCTAAATGTTCACCGCGTTGGGCGACTACCGCACGAGTAGCAGCACTGTCCGATTTTGTACTTAAATCTTGTAATGCCGCATAGAATTTATCGAATGCTGCGTTTAAACCATATTCAGACGGTTCTGCCAAGATGTCTTCCATTTGAGAAATAGCATCTGATTTGGATGACCAGTAGCCTAATTTTGTTGACTCCTGACGATACTGGTTATCGATAAATTTATCGCGGATACGCGTAACGGAACCAGCTTGAACACCTGTTCCTAAGAAACCGGGTACTTGCGGTGTATACATACCGACACCTGGAAAGCCCGCTGTTGCTTCCATATTCACACGTTGACGCGAATAACCGTCCGTATTTGCGTTCGCAATATTATGTCCCACTGTATAAAGTGCTGATTGCTGTGTGGTAAGACCACGTTTACTTGTTTCTAAACCCATAAATGTGGAGAACATATTTTACCTCCTAAATTTAGCTACAAAAAGTAGTTGTATTTCATTCATTCGTTTCATATATGTCTTTAATCGGTTAAAATAATGTTTTTTTTAGATGTATCTACAATATTCGTAACTTCCTATTTATTTAAACAAAACCTTATTAAAATGAATAAACCGTATGAAATCTAATCTATAAACTTTGTTTCATACGATTTTATTTTCAAGTATTTGTATGAAAATCATAAGCATATTGACTTTCTAATTTTCCCTACCCTACAAAATGGAACTAATTTTCGTTACGTTGTGGAAGTCGAGTAGGTAATAGCGAGAATCACCCTAAAGTGAATAATAGACGTTTTTTGACGTTTATACGCATATCTCCAGCCTGAATTTATCGGCAACACGTCGGCTAAAATCAATTCATGTTCCAGCCTTATGCCTGTGAATCGAAATGTACTTTTGACATATTATTGCCTCGTACTTCCGTTTTAGAATAATTGATTTGTTCTGGTTGTGGACGTAATAAATCTAATGTCATATTCACAAATTGTAAAGATTGAAAAACTAATTTCTGATTTAAGTCATTTTGCTTTTTTAGAGTCTTAATCGTTAATAATAGTCTTTTTCTTACTTCATCCAGTTGGGCTTTTTCTTCCGGCGAATCAGCTACTTCCATAACATCGGCAACTGTCGGCTGACCAGATGGAGCAATCCCCTTAGCTCCTAAGTATTCCGTTACCACTTTCTGGCGTTGTTGCTCGAGCTGTGTAATTGCGGCTACATGCGCTTGCTCATCCTTAAGCATTTGATCGATTCCTTTCATGTCTCCAACTTTGATCAGTTCAGTCTTATGATAAGAAAGTTTGAGTAGACTCTTATGCATTTTCTCAAGTTTATCCATAATGGTTAATAGTCGATCAATGGACATTTCTCAAACTCCTTTTCTACTTGCGATAATATTTCAACATATCCGACGCAAGTTTTTGGGCATCTACCCGATAATTGCCAGATTCTATCTGTTCTTTTAGTTGTTGAACTCGCTCAGCTCTTTCATCAGCATAACTCTTAATGCCTTGTAAATCTTTAGCTGCTGAAGAAATCTCTAATTGATCTGTTACACTGAAAGTACTTTTTTTCACTTGCTCTGTTTTTAATGATTGATTTTGATAAGGATTTACCTTATTTACACCATAATTATATATTTTCATCTCTTACGCCCCCTCACCTATAGCGTTTTCTATATGTTATTTCGGATAAGTTTATGTAATGTTAAGTAAATTAACCGAATAGAGAAAGACTTCCTATTATTCAAGTGGCTCCATAGTTCCATTTTCCTTTTAAAATTTGATAAAGTGAAGCTTCCATCAGTGAGGGTTTTCTTCATCTCCCATTGATGGCTAGCTGAACCAATCAGCCTTTTACTACTGGCTGTTTTTCTATTATCTGCTCGTTGTTCCTATTTTGATATGGATGATTTATGACTTGTTTATTATAAGGGGATCTATTTGTGAAATAGGCGAAAGGTGGGGTGCGTGGATAAATAGAATCTTGTTTCGTGATGAAATTTCTTCTTCCGTGGATTGGGTCCCTCTTTCCGTGGATTGAGGCTCTTCTTCCGTGGATTGGGTCCCTTCTTCCGTGGATGGAACCCTCTTCCGTGGATGGGACCCCTTCTTCCGTGGATTGGGGCTCTTCTTCCGTGGATGGGACCCTCTTCCGTGGATGGGACCCTTTCTTCCGTGGATTGAGGCTCTTCTTCCGTGGATTGGGACCCTCTTTCCGTGGATTGAGGCTCTTCTTCCGTGGATTGGGGCTCTTCTTCCGTGGATTGGGGCTCTTCTTCCGTGGATTGGGTCCCTTCTTCCGTGGATGGGACCCTCTTCCGTGGATGGGACCCCTTCTTCCGTGGATTGAGGCTCTTCTTCCGTGGATTGAGGCTCTTCTTCCGTGGATTGGGTCCCTCTTTCCGTGGATTGAGGCTCTTCTTCCGTGGATGGGACCTTCTTCCGTGGATTGGGGCTCTTCTTCCGTGGATTGAGGCTCTTCTTCCGTGGATTGGGGCTCTCCTTCCGTGGATGGGACCCTCTTCCGTGGATGAGACCCCTTCTTCCGTGGATTGAGGCTCTTCTTCCGTGGATTGGGTCCCTCTTTCCGTGGATTGAGGCTCTCCTTCCGTGGATTGGGGCTCTTCTTCCGTGGATGGGACCCTCTTCCGTGGATTGGGTCCCTCTTTCCGTGGATTGAGGCTCTTCTTCCGTGGATTGGGGCTCTCCTTCCGTGGATGGGACCCTTTCTTCCGTGGATTGAGGCTCTTCTTCCGTGGATTGGGGCTCTCCTTCCGTGGATGGGACCCTTTCTTCCGTGGATTGGGTCCCTTCTTCCGTGGATGGGACCCTTTCTTCCGTGGATTGAGGCTCTTCTTCCGTGGATTGGGGCTCTTCTTCCGTGGATGGGACCCTTTCTTCCGTGGATTGAGGCTCTTCTTCCGTGGATTGGATCCCTCTTTCCGTGGATTGGGGCTCTTCTTCCGTGGATGGGACCTTCTTCTTCCAAGGAACGATTTAATTTTATTAGAAGTATGATTTTCCCTTCTGAAAGGCTATGCTTTCGATGAGATTTACGCCGATCCACCAATAAAAAAGAACTAACAAAAACAATTGTTTTCATTAGTTCGTGATTTTTTTAGTTGATGACACTTTATCAAACTTAAGCGCAAACGTTACTCATGATAGATAAGCTCTTAAAAGGTTTTATCGATCTCGCCGTTCTGCCAAATAAGTCGCTTTGGAATTTTCTTCAATATTTTTTCGGAATTCCTGACCTGCTTCAAATTTTTTCAAATCCGATTTGAGCTCATTTGCACATTTATCACATAATTTTCCCTTTGTTGTTAAACGACCACAATTATCACATGGATAACCTAGATTTGGAAATAAAGCTGGTTGTAATCTATTTTTTTTAACCCATTTATATAAAAGTTCTTTTTCTACCCCCGTTGCTTCGACAATTCGATCTACTGTAGCTGCTCGGTTTTCTCTTTTTCGTAAAAAACGATACACCTGTTCATACATTTTTTCTTCTTCAGCCGCACATTTCGGGCAAACCTCTCTGACACCGGTGTAATTAAAGAAATCACCGCATCTTGGACAATTTCGTAATTCCCCCATATTGGTTCCTCCTATTATATCCTTGTCTTCGTTATTAATATTGTCGACATTACCAAGTAATTTTCCATAATCTATTTATAGGAAATTGATTTTCTAGTTATATCATAACAAATTAATAGGACTTTGGGTACTTATTAAGAATTGATGTTCTTTATGAAGTTACGTTTTTTGTCAAAAAGTTGTGAATTATTCAGGCTTATGATCGATTTTTGGAAATATAGACACTTCAAAAATGGGATCTTTTTCGACCTTGAATAAGTCTTCTGAAAAACGATAGAATCGGTATTTTCATTGAGCCAAAACGATCTTTTCTTTCATTTTATAAGCTAAAAAAGTTGATTTTTTTCATGTTTCGAAGATAAATTGACTGTCCAATGATTTACTTGCTGGTACGGAATCGAGACTGGCGACTGTCTTTTGTGTTTGATTGAACTTTGTAAAGCTTCAACCTTGAATAAGGGTAAAGGCTGTGACCTTTTCTGCTCCTGCTTCTAACAATAATGACTTCGCATGTCTAATGGTGGTGCCCGTTGTGATAATGTCATCTACTAAAACATAATGTATCTTTTCGATGGTGACATGCTGTTTTAGCCTGAAGAGCTGGTCTGATTGTTCTCGTTCTTTTTTCGATTTACTTGATTGGGTGGTGGGGAGTTTTTTCTCCAATAAATGCATAAAGGGAATATTCGCAGCATTCAATAATTCATCGATATGTGCAAAGGTCCTTTCCTTTAATTTTTCAGGATGCATCGGTATTGGAACGATAGTTGCTTTTTCATCTTTAAGATGCTGGGAAATTTGTTCACGAAACACTTCTGACAATACGACATCCCTCATAAATTTATATTGATGCAAGAAATCTTTCATCGGCTCATTATAATGATATAGTGCCGTAACATCCTTGTATTTTTGCTGTTCACATGTGACTGGCTCAAATTTTTGGAAGCATTTTTCGCAAATAACGGGGTCCTTTGTTTGAGTAAGTAGTTTACACCAAGTGAGCTTGTTTGGTAACAGTGTGGCACATAGGTAGCAACGAGTGATGGTCATCTGTGGCAATTTCTCTCGCATTACATAAGCACCTCCATATCGTTGAGCATCATGATCTCCTTTCGTGCCTCATCCATTTCAAAGGTAATGCCATGATGAAAAAACACCAGATCACCAGTTGGACAGTCGGCAGAACGCCCTACTCGTCCACCAATTTGAATGAGTGCGCTTGCGGTGAAAATACCACTTTCTGCGCCAACGATTGCCACTTGTACTTTTGGAATAGTGACCCCTCTTTCTAAGATGGTTGTCGTTAGTAACCCAGGTACTTTTTTCTCTCGAAGTGCAGCTACCTTTTCCTTGCGATTAGGATCATCTGCATGTACAGCTTCAATAGCTGGGTGTAATTTTTGAAATAATGGCACGGCTTTCTCCATAAGTTCGATTGTTGGGAAGAAAAGGAGAAATGGTTCTTCATTTGTCAGCCTTAAAGTTGTCCAATTTTGTAGTTTTTTAGGTATCTTGCCCTTTGTTATTTGTTTTTGATAGTTGAAAAGTGAATCATAGCGTGGTACTGGAAGCGGATGACCATGGTATCGCCTTGGAATAAACGAATACCCTCCTCTCCATTTTTTCAACTTTTCCTTTAATTCAGCAGATGGCGTTGCGGTGACATATAGAATGGGGGCATCTGGCTTCTTCGCTTTCTCAACTGCTTGCTGTAAAGTTTCATCGAATATATATGGGAAGGCATCCGCCTCATCAACTATCACAACATCAAAGGCTTCTTCAAATCGATACAATTGATGCGTCGTTGCAATAATGAGTGGGGAATAACGTTTTTCTACTGCTACACCTCCGTATAATGCTTGTATAAAAATATTTGGAAATACTTTTTGAAAACGCGGTGCTAATTCTAATACAACATCTGTTCGTGGCGTAGCAACACAAACTCGCTTATGCTGCATCAGACATTCTGCTACAACTGGAAACAGAATCTCCGTCTTTCCAGATCCGCAAACCGCATGCAATAGATGCACTCGATTCTTCTTGACGCTATCGATCAGTTCATCTGATGCCTTTTGCTGCTGTGGTGTAAAAACACCTTTCCATTGAAATAAATGTGAACGTTTTAATGTTGGCTGGTGCGATGATAAGTTTTTTTGCTGTGGTCCGATCCATTTGACTAAACTAGAACAGCTGCTTACTCTTCCCATCTTGATGCAGTGTCGACAATATACGCAGATTTGTTGACACTTCGCACAATTGAAATGAGCAAAGAACTCTGGATTTTCGTTGTGGCAGCGATTGCAAATGTATTTCTTATTTGAGAATAATTTGTGAGTGGTGGGGATCATACGTATACCTGGTATTGTTTGAATATAGCCCATCTTGATATGTTGGTGGATAGTTTCCTTTAAGAAAGGTAAATGCTCGTAAAGCCATAAACGTCCCATTAAGAAGTCGCGAAGTTGGTCGTTTATCAAATGGTGTGGGACGTACAAATCTTTTAGCGGTTGTGACTTGTTGAGTTTAAAATGCAAGTTTTCCCTCCAATTCTGGGGTTGGATTGGGTTTATATTACAAAATGATGCGGTGCAATGCAAGAGATTTTTAGGTAATTCTCTTGATTTTATTATGGATTATAAAGATGGAGGAAATTTATCACATACAATCAGGCATTGTATGAAGTCTCACTTTAATATGATTTAAATACACTTAATGTTCTACGAAATTGTAGTTTGAAGACTAAGATAGATAATTTCTAGAGCGGTTGAAAAAGTTCATTTTAATAAAAATTTGATTTTTTAGTATTAATTATATTTATTTTAAAAAGCAAATTATTATCATTAAAAATGACCATTTCACCATTTTTTAATGATCTCCTATTTTCTAACTGTATGTAAATTCAATAATTTATCCCTTCCTATATTTAAAAAGTTCTTTCTTACTGCTAAATAATAGGTAATTTTTTGACTTTTAATCATGCAAAAATCTCACTAAGAAATCTTAGTGAGATTCATATTTTACTATTATTTTTTATACCAACCTAACCCAAGCGATCCTTCTCCTAAATGTGTACCAATAACTGGGCCAAAATAACTTAGTTTGAAGTGTACAGATGGATATTTTGCTTGCAATGTTTCGAGCCATTCTTGTCCTTCCGCTTCGCAATTGGCATGAATCACTGTTGCTTCAATATTCGGATGCACTGCAACATCCTCACCTAATAGTTCTTCAACACGCTTTAACGCACGTTTACGGGTACGGATTTTTTCAAATGGGACAATCACTTTGTTTTGAAAATGCAAGATAGGTTTGACTTGCAATAAGCCACCGATTAATGCGGATGCTGCAGAAAGTCGGCCACCGCGCTGCAAATGAGACAAATCATCTACCATGAAATATGCACGCATTTCTTGTTTCATGTCATCAAGCTTGGTGATAATTTCTTTGGCTGAAGCACCTTGTTGTGCCATTTTAGCAGCTTCAATAACGTAAAAACCTTGAACAGCACAAGCAATTTCACTGTCAAAGCCATAAACATCGACACCTTCGACAATTTCCCCTGCTTGAACCGCTCCTTGATATGTACCACTAATACCACTAGATAAGTGAACCGTCACGATTTCGTCATAGTCTTTTGCTAATTTTTCAAATAAAGAAACAAACTCGCCAATTGGTGGTTGAGAAGTCTTTGGAAGCTCCTTCGCTTCTCGAACTTTATCATAAAAAGTAGCAACGTCTATATCGACGCCCTCCGCATATGTCTCTTTGTCAAAAATAACACTAAGCGGTACTACGTGAATATTGTATTGTTGTTCTTCAGCTTTGGACAAGTAGGCTGTACTATCTGTTACAACGGCTGTTGTCATTATTCATTCACTCTCCTACCTAGTTCTTCATTTTATAGTATATCTCTTTGAATGTTCAATGAAAAAGATTTCTAGCATTTAGTTTTACTGATTTTTAGCAATAAGTCAAATCACACTATTGAAATGGAGAGAATCTATACATGTGTCACTTTTTCGATGAGGGATTTTTATCTGTGAATTATATTTGGAGGGTTGAGGAGTTGTACGCTTGTTTTAGGACTTAAATTATTCCGTCCGTGGATACAATTTGTTTTTCCGTGGATTGGCTTCCGACTTCCGTGGATTGGGGATGATATTCCGTGGATTGGAGGCGATATTCCGTGGATTGGAGGCGATATTCCGTGGATTGGAGGCGATATTCCGTGGATTGGAGGCGATATTCCGTGGATGGCCATCCATTTTCCATGGATGGCATGGCATTTCCCATGGATGGCATGGCATTTCCCATGGATTGGAGCGTATTTCCCGTAGATCAACCCATTTTAAGGAAATTCAAGAGGACAGTTCTATAGGAATCAGACAATTTTCTAGATTATGCTTTGAGAGTACTTTATTATGGGGAATGACTCTATTTACTTCATTTTGTAGATGACAGAGTTGGATGATTCTAATGCTATTTTGGAGGACTTAAGTTTTCCGATTCGTGGATACAATTCGTTTTTCCGTGGATTGGAGACGATATTCCGTGGATGGCTCCCGACTTTCCGTGGATGGGCTCCCGCCTTCCGTGGATTGATCTCCGCTTTCCGTGGATGGGCTCTCTTCTTCCGTGGATGGGCTCTCTTCTTCCGTGGATGGGCTCTCTTCTTCCGTGGATTGGCTCCCGCTTTCCGTGGATGGGCTCTCTTCTTCCGTGGATGGGCTCTCTTCTTCCGTGGATGGCTCCCGCCTTCCGTGGATTGATCTCCGCTTTCCGTGGATGGGCTCCCGCCTTCCGTGGATTGGGGATGATATTCCGTGGATTGGAGACGATATTCCGTGGATGGGCTCCCGCTTTCCGTGGATGGCTCCCGACTTTCCGTGGATAGATCATTTTCGATAAATAATTTTTTCACCATAAAAAATGCAAGGATGTGGTTCCTTACATTTTTATCAAATAGTGGATTATTCTTTTGTTCCCATTACATAGACAGCTGAGATCCCCCATTTGCCATCTTCCTTGATCAGTACTGTTACTTGATTTAAGGGTTGTGTGAATGATTGGTCACCTTGTTTTACTACTGTTTTAATATTCGCAAAAACTTCTGCATAATTTTCTTTGTATTTTTTTATTGTTACATTTTTAGCAGTTCGTTTTACATCGTAGTCTTTAAATGCTTGTTTCGTATAATCGATTTCTTCATCATAGTTAAAGCCCTTTGGATTTTCTGCTAATGTTTTGGCGTAACGATTGATATCTTTAGCATTGAATGCATCTATATATTCGTCAAAATCTGCTAGGATGGCCTTCTTCTCATCGGCTGGTACTGATTCGGCCTCACTTACTTTACCATCAGAGTCTAATTCGAAACCGACTTTTTCTTCGTCGTCGTTAGATGAATCAGATGTTGCTTGGTCTTCACTTTTATCTGCTGTCGAATCTTCTTTTTCTGTCGTTTTGGTAGCTTCAGTGTTTTGTTTGGTATCTGACACGCCATGATTGATCGAATTATCTTGTGATGCATAATCGCTATCTTTTGTAGAGCCAGAATTATTATCTTTAGCACCATCATCATTATTGCCGCAGGCTGCAAGCACAAGCATTAAGGCACAGATCCCGAACAGTGCTATTTTTTTGAAATTCATTGATTTCCCTCCTACTTTCTCTTTGAAGTTTAGGATACCCATATTTTTTTATAATTCATCATCAAATATGCTGATTATCCAATTCTACCCATAAGGTAGCTTGAAAAATAGAGAGTTTTTCAGGATTACACCCGATTTTCGTCCTATTTTTCCTTATCAACACACCTGATTCGTCATATCTACAATTTCGCCCATGATTAAGACGTACTAGATATAAATAAGTTTCGAATATGTATATCACGTATAAAGTTTCAAATACACTCAATTAGTATAATCCAAAATATATTTCTATGTCATCAGAGTGTTTTTTGAAGTACAAAGCAAAACTTCCATTCAAAGAAAATCTTATAAATACAGTGAAACTTTACCATGGTGGAAGGGTTGCTTCATCCCGTGCTAGTTGAACTAATCAGGCTGTCGCTAGTCGTACTTACGCCTTGTTTTCATCTATGTACTCGCTAGAAAGAACAACACCTTCTAAGTCACTAGTCGTACTTATGCCTTGTTTTACTGGTGTTTTGAAGCGGGAGCTTGTTGTCTATCCATATGAGGGAAAATGAAAAAGGCTAGAGCAACGGTTGTTACACCATCACTCTAGCCTGATCCGAAATATTGATAATTATCGAACTTCTACCCATCCATTTTTTATGGCTGTTACGACTGCTTGTGTGCGATCGTTTACATTCATTTTTTGTAGAATACTTGATACATGGTTTTTAACCGTTTTCTCAGAAATAAATAACGTTTCGCCAATTGCTCGGTTACTTTGTCCATCCGTTAAAAGTTGTAACACTTCACATTCACGTTTTGTCAATAGATGGAATGGACGACGAATTTCTGTTTGATGGAATGAGCCTTTGTTTTCACGTTCGCTTAGGCGACGATATTCAGCCACTAAATTACGCGTTACTTTTGGATGTAAGTATGAACCACCAGCAGCTACGATTTTAATAGCCTCTATGATTTCATCTGCATCCATTTCTTTCAGCATGTAACCCAATGCACCAGATTTTAGTGCATGTGAAACATAAGATTCATCATCATGGATTGAAAGAATGATGACTTTTGCATCTGGGTATTTTTCGAGTAGTTCAGCAGTAGCTTCTACACCGTTTTTTTGTGGCATATTGATATCCATCAATATAACATCTGGTTGGTATTCTTCATAAAGACGCATGACATCTAAACCGTCATCGCCCTCTGCAACTACATCAAAAGTATCCTCAAAATCTAAAATACGTTTTACTCCTTCGCGGAATAATTGGTGGTCATCTACAATAATAATTTTCGTCATGAAAATATCCTCCTAAATTCGGTTCGTTTTTTTCAATTCTTTGTCTGGATCAATTGGGATTTTAAACATAATACGCGTACCTTTATTTTCAGCTGATGTTAGATTCATTTCGCCATTTAATAATTCGACTCTTTCTCGCATACCAATTAAACCAAACGAATTCTTTTTTACAATATTTGTATCGAACCCGATACCATTGTCCTTAATAGTAATATTGACGTGTTCTTTGCGCCACTCAAAATTTACTGATACAGTACGCGCTTTGCCATGTTTTATAGCATTATTAACACATTCCTGGACTAACCTAAAAACAGCTACCTCATAATTTGTACCTATGCGTATTGGTTCACCTATTGAATTAAAATGCACAGTAGTTCCTTTGTTATAGTCTTCCACAGAATTCAAATATTTTTTCAAAGTTGGTACAATTCCTAAGTCATCTAAAGCCATAGGACGCAAATCATAGATAATGCGTCGTACTTCGTGCAGAGCATCGCGAACCATTTCCTTTAATTCTAATATTTCCTGAAGTGCTTGTTCAATACCTCTTTCTTGATAGGTGCGACTAATTAAATCAGTCCTTAGTAAAACGTTTGCAAGCATTTGTGCAGGACCATCATGTATTTCCCTTGAAATTCGCTTTCTTTCTTCTTCTGTTGCTTCAATGATTTTAATCGTGTATTCTTCTCTCATTTTAGCATTTTCCAGTGCTGGTCCAATATGCTTTAGATCGAAAGTCAAATAATTTAGAACAACATTTACTTGGTTTACCAGGTGGTCAGCCCTTTCTATGGTGTCAAGTAAGCTGCGCATTCGTCTTTCTAAATCATCCCTTTTTTCTCTAAGTTGCTTTTCTTCGGCTTGGAGGACGGAGTAACGAATTTGTATTTGATTCGCTTGATCATAGGCTTTGTGAATTTCCTCTTCTGAGAATATTTTAAAATTTTTCGATACTTCTGCTAAACGACGTCTTGAAAGTCTAGATTTCTTTTCTAATACATCGTTTTCACATATTAAATTCTCTATTTTAGTTCGAACTTCCTCTAATTCAAGCTTCATCTCTTCAAAAGTTCGGCGACTTTGCTCACTAATCGTAAAGATGTCATTTTTTGATTCATCAATCGTTTTTACCATTCGATTGAAGATCAAATCTAATGATTTCAAATCGATTTTATCATTCATCATTCACATCACCCTTACTTTTTGTGCTACATTTAGAATAAATAATACATATAAAAATATACATAGTATACATTAAAATTTGTATCTTTTCTACTGTACCCCCGGCATTATTATATCATTTATCAGACCTAAGACTATTAAATTATGATGTCAAAAATATGTTAAAGGTTTCATTCGAATAATACCATTTGTATGAGGAGTGTAACATGCGAAAAAATTATTTAACACTAAAAAAAGATGGAAATAGCGAAATAGTTATATCAAAGTCTAGATTTATCGCGAACTGTAAAAGGGTAGAAACTGAGCAAGAGGCGATTGATTTTATCCAATCTATAAAAAAGGCACATCGTTCAGCTACTCATAATTGCTCAGCCTATTTGATCGGCGAACAGGATCAAATTCAAAAAGCCAGTGATGATGGTGAGCCAAGTGGCACTGCTGGCGTCCCGATATTAGAAGTATTAAAGAAGCAGCATTTAAAAGATTCTGTAGTCGTTATTACTCGCTACTTTGGAGGCATTAAATTAGGCGCAGGTGGATTGGTCCGTGCTTATGGGAAAGCAACTACTGCGGGAATTGAAGCTAGTGGTATTGTTGAACGACGCCTGCATCATCTTATGAAAATTGTGGTCGACTATGTTTGGCTAGGAAAGCTTGAAAACGAAATTCGAAATTCTCCCTATTCCATAAAAAATATAAATTATACAGATCGAGTAGAATTTTTTGTTTTTGTACCGAAAGAGGAAGAATCCTCGTTTACTGAATGGCTGGTAGAAATGACAAATGGACAAGCTACTATTACACGTGATGACATATTATTTTTAGAGTTCGAAAAAAGTAACTAAAAATTAATTTTACTGATTGAATTCTCCATAGTATAATTAAATCCGTTATACGAAAAGGCGGAAACTTTCTATTTAAAATCAGCGTCAAATATAATATGTAATTTTAGTATTCCTATATTAGAGGAGAATATATATGACAAATTCAAGAGTGCAGGCGAAAAAGGAGAAAAAGGCAAAAAAATCAGTGAAAAAGAAGAAAAAACACGTCGTTTTAAAAACCTTCTTAATACTTCTTGCTTTAATGATCATCACAGCTGGTTCCTATGCCTTTTACCTTTTCAAACAAGGTGAAAAAGCTGCCGATAAAGCATTGGATAAAAATAATACGCGTGAAAAATCTGAATTGCGGCAAGAAAAAGTGGAGCCTTTAAAAGACAATATCTCCATACTATTTGTCGGTATTGATGATAGTAAAGCACGTGAACAAGGTTCAGATCATTCCCGCTCAGATGCTTTAATGTTAGCTACATTAAATAATAAAGATAAATCCGTGAAATTACTAAGTATTCCACGTGATTCATATGTCTACATTCCTTATGTTGGACATGAAGACAAAATCACTCATGCTCACGCATATGGTGGGACACAAGCAACCATTGATACTGTAGAAAATTTATTAAACGTTCCCGTAGACTATTACTTCCGCGTAAACTTCGATGCTTTCATCGATATCGTGGATGCTCTTGGTGGTATTGAAGTGGATGTTCCATATGAATTACATGAATTGGATGAAAACGATAAACGTACGGTGAATTTAAAACCCGGTAAGCAAGTTGTTAATGGTCGAGAAGCTTTAGCACTGGCTCGAACACGACATCAAGATAATGATATTAAACGTGGTGAACGCCAACAAATGATTTTGGAGGCGATTCTTAAAAAGGCTTCGTCTGTATCATCATTGACAAAATATGACGATATATTAGAAGCAGTCGGTAATAATATGAAAACAAACATGACGTTTAATGAAATGAAATCACTTGCCGCTTATATAAAAAATGGCATGCCACAAGTTGACTCTCTTTCATTAAAAGGTTCTGATAATATGTCAACTGGTATTTACTATTACAAATTAGATCCCAACAATCTTTTAGAAATAAAACAAACATTGCAAAATCATTTAGAACTATCTGAAGATGAGCTGAACAATGCACAAAACAATTCTTCTGATGACACCGGAACAGATACGGATACAAATTCGACAAACACAAATAGCGGCGGCGGGTATGGATCTGATTATCAATCTGATTCAGATTATAGCGGTTCTAATTCTGGAAGTGATTTTAGCTCAAATTATGATTCGAATAATTCATCAAATACTAACCAATAATAAAGTGAAGCTTTTTAAAACAGTGGAGGACTTATCCTTCACTGTTTTTTGATGAATCAAATGAACTTTTATAGGCAATTGATTTATTTTCCTTAAATAGGCTTACTATTACCTGCTAATGAGGGATAGACAGGCATTACAATAACTAATGTCTTTTTTACCAATAGACATGCTAGCTTGCAAATTATCACTTGTGAAAGTTTATTTTGTAAAATAGTATATCCACAATTGTTACAATCATTTAGGATATTATCCACAATTTATGTTGATAAATTTTAGAAATATTCTGAAATTATCAACAATTCCACAACCTTATCCACAGTTTTGTCTTACACCCCCAGTATATTCTTCAATCTTTGAACTACACCCCAATTCATTTTCTAATTTGAAGTTTGAGGATTTTTCTACAAACACCTGAGAGTATTCTTCAGATTATCTTATAAGCTCCTACGGTTGGAAGTCTTATGGCTTCATTTTAATACTTGTATAAAGTGAAACTACATCTTACCCGCCCAAACCAATCAGGCGCATGCGGCAGTTTATCTCCCACCTAACTTTCTCGTTTTTCTCTAAATCTTGAGATGGGAGTCTTACTGCCCGTTAATGCGAGATAAAAAAGTGAGCTAAAAGATTCACCTCTCTAGACCTTTTAGCTCACTCTAATATTTTATAAAACTTTATTTTTTACGAACAAGATTCAACAATGGACGATAATTTTGTCCAGCTAGTCCAATTGCTTCGACAAACAGTTCAATTGCAATGAGAATCACAGCAATTAAAAGAATTGCACCCCAAAGTTTTGCCATTGAGAAGATAATTGCCGCTAAACCGAACATTGTAGCAATTCCATAAATGAGTAAAACTGTTTGACGATGAGTAAAACCGATACTCATCAAACGATGATGTAAGTGAGATTTATCTGGGCTAAATGGTGGTTGTTTGTTTAACAAACGACGCACGATAGCAAAGAAAGTATCTGAAATAGGCACACCTAACATCACAATTGGAATAACTAACGAAACAAATGCTACGTTTTTAAATCCAAGCAAAGCCAGAACAGAAATCATAAACCCAAGAAACAGAGCTCCGGTGTCCCCCATAAAAATCTTAGCTGGGTGGAAATTATAAAATAAGAAACCACATGTGCTTGCGGCAAGGATTAGTGCCATGACGAGTACAAATACATTCGACATTATGAATGCCATTGTAGCAAGTGTAATCAGCGCAATTGTGGAAACACCTGCAGCAAGACCATCTAATCCATCTATTAAATTAATCGCATTCGTAATGCCAACAATCCAAATTAAAGTTAATGGGATACTCAAATATCCAAAAAATAATTTACCGCCAAATGGTAAATTGATAAAATCAATTTGAACACCACCGAAGAAAATAACGATTGCCGCAGCAATTGTTTGCCCAATAAGCTTTGCCTTCGGAGTAATTTCAAACATATCATCAAGAATACCTGTTACAACAATAACAAAGCTTCCAATTAGAATGGCAATCATTGAGTCATCCATCGGTTGTGCAATCACTATTCCCATTAAAAAAGCTATGAAAATAGCTAATCCGCCAAGTCGCGGCATAACATGATTATGCACTTTACGATAATTTGGTTTATCAACAGCACCGATTCGGTATGCGAGTCGTTTAACAATCGGAGTCAAAAGAATTGAAGCAACAAAGGCCACAACTAATGCTAGGTAATTCATATATTACCCATCCTCCTTATAAAACTCTACGTATATTAATAAATGCACCATAAAAGCGCATTCAAATGCTAATCATTATTGAATACAAGAAGTATTATAGCATGATTTAAGGAAAATAACACTCTGTTTCAAGTAATTTCTTTACACAATACTATTTTCATACTATACGATTCTTCCCACTATTTTAACCCATTAGATACTTGAAATATTCCATTATTTTCGAAATCATGCTTCATAGTATGTTTTTTACTTTTACATATTCATATGATTTTACGCTTGTTGATATGGGCCTAAGAGCAAATTAAACTTTTCACTTTATGCATAGTGATCTCAATATTTCATTTACACGATTCACATATAATTTTTCAGCCATATTCATTATGCGATTTTATCTATTCAAAATAAGTGTCATTAACTGATTTTCGCACTACAATTATCGAATCAACTGATGAATTATATCACATTCTTCAATTGATGCTACATATGATTCATTCCCATTTACATTTTTTCAATTTTGTTATTTGTGACAACAAGAAGATCTTGTACTCTAAATATTCTTTAAATACAGCTTTTGTCGTACTCGCTGTATTTGTTGGTTCATTCTAAGGAATAATAACAACGAACTTGTCATTGCAAACAAAAATAGGCCACAATGTCTTTGCAATAAGGTATAGGTCATTCTAAATCTTCTATTATTATCAGGTATGTTGATTATCCAATATAATCCATAAAAATACAGGTTTTTTCGAAAATTACACCCAGTAGAGCAGGTACTCCTAATTTTTGTGAAATCTACACACGTGATTATTTATGAATATTTTATACTAATAACTTGAATTTTCTCTTTTTATATAAAATTTAAGGTTTCATTATTGACATATTCATGTTAATCTATTCAAGTGCCTTTCATAACTATTGTAATTAGAATTTTCAGATAACAACGAATATTTAATTACCTTTTTTTACAATTAGTATGACTGTTTTAAATTTATTTCTAAATATTACATGCAGTATATTTTAAAAAGGAGTCTTTTTTTATGCAAAATCAACATCTTTCTCTGTGGGAAAAAATTTCAGTCGGCTTTATGTTATTTGCATTGTTTCTAGGTGCTGGTAACATTATCTTTCCCCCGTTACTTGGTCAACAATCCGGCGATCATTTCGTCTTAGCCATAATTGGGTTCTTAATAACTGGTGTTGGTCTCCCATTATTAGGAGTTATTACAGTGGCAAAATCAGGTGGTGAGCTACAAGATATGGCGGGACGCATTAGCCCTCTATTTGGTGTAATCTTTACAGCCATTGTGTATCTTGCAATTGGCCCATTTTTTGCATTGCCTCGAACAGGTACAGTATCTTATGAATTAGGCATCAAACCTTATTTATCAGAAGGAACGGCGGCATCATTTTTACCATTATTAATCTTCTCTATTGTTTTCTTCCTGATTACCATATTTTTCGCGCTGAATCCAAGCAAACTGATTGATCGTGTCGGTAAAATACTTACTCCCGCGCTTTTAATCGTTATTGCAGCACTAGCTGTGAAAGCAATTGTTTCACCAATGGAGGGTTCTGGGAAGGCTATTAATGGATATGTAAAAAATCCATTTGGAGAAGGTTTTATACAAGGCTATTTAACAATGGATTTTCTCGCCGCCTTGATCTTTGGAATTGTAATCGTTGAAGCCTTAAAGGGTAAAAACATTACACATAAACCAACAGTTGTTAAAACAACTATCTTCGCGGCATTCATTGCAGCGGCGGGATTAGCACTTGTTTATCTGTCACTTGGCTACATTGGTTCATCAAGCTTCAAAACAATCGGCGGATTTGACAACGGAGCAGACATTATTACAAAATCTGCAAATGTACTTTATGGACAATTTGGAAACATCTTATTGACGGCTGTTATTTTACTGGCTTGTTTAACGACATCAATCGGACTAATGACTGCATCGTCTGAGTTCTTCCATAAAATCTTCCCTTCTATTTCTTATAAAGGTTGGGTATGGATCTTCACGATTTTTTCAACTTTCGTCGCCAATATTGGTCTTGAACAATTAATTGCCATCTCTTTACCCGTACTACTTGCCATTTATCCACTTGCAATCGTGTTAATGTGCTTAACACTTGTTTCAAAATGGTTCAATGATGCACGTGCTGTTTACATTTCTGCACTGATTTTCACAGGCTTTGTTAGTGTCTATGATGGTCTTAAACAGGCAAAAATTACATTGACAAGTTACGAAAACTTTCTAAATAATATTCCCCTTTACTCTGCCGGGATTGGCTGGTTAATCCCCGCTATTGTAGGCGTAGTTATCGGCTACGTGATTTCATTGTTTAGAAAAAGTGATAGCCATTCTGTAACAACTCTCTAATATGATTTTTTAGATGGGATAGGCTGTAAACAAGCTCGTAAAAAGAGTCTGTTTACAGCCACTTTTCTACATAAAAATCACGAACTATCATTAAATGCTGCTTAATGTTGGAAACTGTCATTTGTCCACACCCTCCAACAACTCTATCACGAACTATCATTAAATGCTGCTTAATCTATCCAAAATTAAAATTTTTTCAATTATTGAATCTTCCTTATACGCCACCTCCTTTTCTATATATTTTCCATTTTTACCTGTCAGCTAACAGCTATCCTTTGAAACTAAATAAACTTTTAGCATATAAATATATCAATTACACCTCTAGCTAACCAGCATTCGGTTTTTTCTTGATCCTGCTCAAAAAACTCCTCTTCCAAATCTGTGACATCCACCGAAGACTTAAGATAATACGATGTTGTCCATGAAGCTGTTGCGGCATAAATACGGGGGCATAAGAATTTGATCCTCTATTCTTCTAGACATTTATACACCTCGCTGGATGAGGAAAAACAACTACTCATAGGAAAGTCGCTGAAAAAACATAGAATCTACATTTTTGTTGATAAAATCCATTTTTTCTTTCGTTTTATGACCTTGAAAAGTTAATTTTCGCCATGTTTTTGAAGATGACTAGACTTTTTCATTGGACTTCTTATAGGGGAGGCTTCTGTACCTGCCGCTTACGCTTTCGGTACAAAAAAGGTTTGCTCCCTGCCACAACGCTTTCGTCCCATCAAACTTTGCTGAATCAAGATCAATAAATTATACCTGTTGGTTAGCAAATGAACTTTTTCTTCACTGTGCTGAGTTGTATCAATTTGGCTTTTTCAAGTGGCTGTTCCTCTGATTATTTCTGCCTGTTACCTAAGTCTTGAAATGGAGGCCCATTGCCTGTTAATATGGGATAAATATTCTACTTAAAGCAAGTATTTGCAATATTTTTTCATCATGCTTTAACTTTTCAATTTAAACGCTTGAATCTATCTCAAAATGTGATATATTTAATACGTTATTGAGATACGTTCACAAGCTAGACACAATTATAAATAGATTTTAGGGGTTAGGAGATCATAAAATGTTTTCAACTATATTATTAATTCTAATAACTATTTTTATTATTATTCCTGCAATCTTATTATTCATTTTATATATAATAGATCGTCGGCAAAAACAGCATGCAATTCTACGTAATTTTCCAATTCTCGGTAGAACACGTTATATTACAGAAAAAATAGGACCTGAACTTCGACAATATTTGTTTGATGATGATCATGATGGTAAACCATTTAGTCGTGAAGACTTTTTACATGTCGTATTACCTGGGAAATACTTAGGAAATGTCATTGGATATGGGTCAAAACGCAATTTTGAAGAAGCAGGATTCTACATTCGCAATGCGATGTTCACTAAACAAGTGGATGAAATGCGTGTAGACCAAAGTCAAACTGTGGAAACGCAAAAATATGTTATCGATTCTGATGGATTATTTCAACGTAAAGAACATACAGAAAAAATAACGGTGCAACCTTGGCTGCTTCCAGAAGAAGATGCTATTGTGATTGGACCAAATTGTCGTGAACCATTTGTTGTCCGCAGTTTAGTCGGCCAATCTGCCATGAGTTATGGTGCACTTGGAAAAAATGCTATTTCCGCTTTATCCAAAGGAATTAGTATGGCAAAAGGTTCATGGATGAACACTGGTGAGGGTGGACTTTCTGATTATCATTTAGCTGGCGGTGCTGACATCATCGCTCAAATTGGCTCTGGTTTATTTGGCTATCGTACAAAAGATGGTGAATTCAGTTTTGAATTATTAAAAGAAAAAGCAGCAATTCCTCAAGTAAAAGCATTTGAATTAAAACTTGCACAAGGTGCCAAAACTCGTGGTGGTCATGTTGAAGCAGAAAAAGTGACGGAAGAAATCGCCAAAATTCGTAACGTTGAACCTTATAAAACGATTAATAGTCCAAACCGTTTCCATCAATTTAATGATCTACCATCACTATTTGATTTTATCGATCAGATTCGAGAAACTGGCGGTCTTCCTGTCGGCATTAAAATCGTAATAGGTAGCCCTGATGATGCAGAAGCGCTTGCATCATATATGAAGGAATCTGGTAAAGGTCCAGATTTTATCACAATCGATGGTGGTGAAGGCGGTACGGGTGCAACATTTCAAGATTTAGCTGACAGCGTTGGTTTACCTATTCATTCTAGTCTTGTTCTTTTACATGATGCCCTTGTTAAACATGGTGTACGTGATCGTGTTAAGATTATCGCTTCTGGTAAAATTATTACTGCGGACCGTGCAGCGGTTATCCTTGGCTTAGGCGCAGATCTAATCAATATTGCACGCGGATTTATGATTTCAGTTGGATGTATTATGGCACAACGTTGTCACACGAATGAATGTCCTGCGGGTGTTGCAACAACGAATCCCAAATTACAAAATGGTTTAATCGTTGAAGAAAAAAAATACCGTGTGACCAACTACATCATTACTATGCGGAAGGGTTTGTTCAGGGTAGCAGCAGCAGCTGGTTTAGACTCCCCAACCAAATTTAATAGCGAACATATCGTCTACAAAGATGACTATGGACGGGTGTTCAAAGTTGAGAATCTAATAGCAAAACAAATAGGTTAAGTGATTGATTTCAAAAATAAGTTGCATTTTGAAATGGAAGACTTACTGCCTGCTTATATATAGGATAAAAAGAAAGATTGCTAGAATTATCCCCTAGATTTCTGTGAGAAAAAACTTCGCAGTAAAAAGCACGAATGTTGATTGATAATCGTACCACATCCACAAAGTCAGATTTTAGTTTAACTTTGGAGGTTGTATATGATTATCAAGCCATTCGTGCTTTTGAGTTATAAAGTAAAGTTTCCATCAGTGGAGGTTTTCTTCATCCCCACTTATCTTTCTCGTTTCTCTCTAAACCTTGTCTTACTGCCCGTTAATGCAGGGTAAATTATTTTGCTGTATGTCTTTTTGAAGGAACAACACTCTTTTTATGAATATATCTTTTAGAAGTACTTGAGTGGTTTCTTTTTTTCAAAAAGTTTTTTCTTATCATATAGTCACTTTCTCGTTCATTTCTTTTAGAGCGACACGTTCTACAGCTTTTGCAACGGCCGCGTGAACATTTGGATCTAATGGATGCGGCACTAGATCACCATTATGTGTAGCATCTACGATAGCTTTAGCAGCAGCTAGTAGCATTGGATATGTAATACTTTGTGCGCTTGCATTCAATGCTCCGCGGAAAATTCCTGGGAAGCCCAAGACATTATTGACAAGTCGACCATCAGCCGCATATGCTGCTCCTGCTTCAAGTGCATCTTCCGGCGTTATTTCCGGGAATGGATTTGACAGCGCCAAAATAATTTGACCCTTGCGCACCAATTCTGGTTTGATCAAACCGCTCACACCTGTAGTGGCGATAATAATATCACAGTGTTCCATTAATTCCTCAATGGAGTTCATCACCGTTCCCCCAAAACTTCTAAGCCTAACAAGTGAACTTTCTTGTAAATCGCTACCGCATACTTCTTTGACACCATATTCTAATAACATTCGAGAAATGGCTAATCCAGCTGCACCAAGCCCAATTTGACCAACTACTGCTTGTTTTAAATTGATCCCCGTATAACGACATGCTGACAGTGCTGCAGCCAATGTGACAACCGCTGTTCCATGTTGGTCATCATGCATGACTGGAATTGTCAAATCTTTTTTCAAGCGCTCTTCTATTTCAAAACAATGTGGTGAACCAATATCTTCTAATAAAATACCGCCAAACCCTTGTGCAATATGTCCAATCGTTTCAACTACTTCGTCTGGATCGCTTGTATTCAATAAAATGGGTACTCCACTAATTCCAGCAAACTGATCAAACAATACCGCTTTTCCTTCCATTACTGGCATACCTGCTACTGAACCAATATTACCTAACCCAAGAATGGCCGTACCATCTGTCACAATCGCCACTGTATTTCCAATACTTGTGAAATAATGTGCTTTTTCGGGTGAACGATGAATTTCTTGACAAACACTTGCAACGCCTGGTGTATAAATTCGACGTAAATCGCCAACTGAACGGACATCGATTTTACTCGTCATGTGTATTTTTCCGCCTTCATGCGCTTTCATCACATCATCTGAAACTGCACGAACTGAAATATATTTGAGTTTATTAATCGCTTTCACAATTTCATCTAACTGTGCTAAATCCTCACATGTACATGAAATATCCCGAACGGTAGATAATGTACCAATTTTTAGCGTTTTAATATCGCCTATATTACCACCTTGATCCCCAATTGCTTTTGCAACCTTTGCTAAATTACCGGGCTGTGAAGGTGTTTCTACAATTAAATTACGCATAATATTTTGGACAGACATTCCATTTCCTCCATCTTTATCTTGAACTATTCTTTTGAATGTTTTTAATTATTAGACTACATTCTACTACTACACCCTATAAAGGTAAATGTTTATAGCATAAACGAGCTGAAAAATCACAATTATCTGTAAAATAAAGAACGTTTACGTTTAGAATTCATTCATTTAGGGCATACTTGAACTGTAGTGATTGGCATATATTCGCCTCCATGTAAAATACTATTCCATTATTTATTGCTTATTTCTATATTGAAATAAAATATCTATGCACATGAAACCATTAACCTCCTCAGCTCTTGCAAAGAACCGCTCATTCCCTTGTTAGCGGTTTTTTGTTGTCGATTCATCTCAAAATTGATTCATCTAAAAATCAGAGCCTGCGGATGGTTACTCGAGCTTTTCCCATAGGACTTTGAATAAGCCTCCCTGAACTAACGCCATACGAAGGAAATGCGCATGCATTTTCGAGGAGTCGCCGTCTTCCACTACACACCTATCAAAATTAATTATTTTTAAATGTTCGTATCTTTTAAGAAGAAAATGATTTATGAAATTGATTTAACTAATTGTAGAATAAGTATCTTAAATCCCCTTATTCACCTTATTCTATCCACATAAGCTACTCTATTGATACAAATTCTTATCGAATTCAACAACAGCATTCATCTGTAGTCCTTTTTTCATACTTTTTCGATTCTATATTCAAAAATATATTTTCATTGATCTATCAAATTTCCCTTTTTTTCTATCTGGATTGTTTTCGTTTTCATTTTTAACTACAATGAAACTAACAATATTTGTACGCTTTCATCTAACAAAAGGGAGTGATTTTTGTGAAAAAAGCTGTATATTCTGTTCTAGCATTCGGAGCTACTGCATTAGTAGTGAATGGACAAGATGCACAAGCCAGTACCAGTACATATAAGGTCAAAAGTGGAGATTCTTTATATGTCATTGCTCAAAAATATAATACGACAGTATCTCAGCTTAAGAAATTGAATCATCTTACTTCGGATATGATTTATGTTGGGCAGAAAATTAAAACTAAAAATACAACAGTTTCAAAGGTAAGCACTGCCTCAGCCAACAAAAATACAACAACGGCGACGAAAAAAACATCCACCTATAAGGTGAAGTCTGGTGATTATTTAGCGAAGATTGCAGCTGAACACAATATTTCGTTATCATCACTTATGAAAGCAAATAGTCTTACAAATGACAAAATTTATGTTGGACAAACATTGAAAATACCTGGTACGTCTACAGTCAAAGTTGCTAGTACAACAACTACCAAAAAAGCAACTACTACTAGCACGACACGCAGCGGAAAAACAACCACCTACAAAGTAAAATCTGGTGATTATTTAGGAAAGATCGCGACTAAATATAAAGTGACAGTTGACGCCATTCAAAAAAAGAATAATCTAAAAAACAATACCATCTATGTTGGGCAACTATTAAAAATACCTGGAAGCAGTACTTCAAGTACGACTTCAAGTAGTTCCAAGAAAAAAACATCGGTAACTTCTAAATCCACTTCCAAATATACCGTTGTGGCTGGTGACACACTTTCAACTATTGCAAACAAATTTGGGATTACGGTTACTCAGTTAAAATCATGGAATGGTTTAACTTCCAGTCTTATTCGGGTAGGACAAGTATTAGCGGTCAAAAATACAGGTACAACTAGCCAACAACAAAAAGAAAATACAACCACTGTTTCCAATCCTACTGTTGTTCAACAACCATCTTCCAAAGTAGTGAAAACAGCTATGAATCTAGCACTTTCTTTGCAAGGAATACCTTATGTATGGGGAGGATCTTCTGCAAGTGGCTTTGACTGCAGTGGTTTTATCTACTATGTATATAAGCAAGCAGGATATAGCAATATTGTAAGAACAAGCGCTGCTGGTTACGAAGCAAGATCCTACTATGTTTCATCACCTAAAGCTGGCGATTTAGTATTCTTTAAAAATACGTACAAACAAGGAATTTCCCATTTAGGTATCTATATTGGGAACGGTCAATTTGTTCATGCTGGTGGCGATTATGTACAAGTTTCTTCTGTTAATGATTCTTACTGGAAAAGCCACCTTGATAGTTACAAACGATTCTATGATTTAAAATACTAATTTCGAGAGATTTCTAAAATAATCTAGACTAATTTCATATTACCTAAAAAATTTGTTTTAAAGGGAAATAGTATGCTAGAAGCAGCCTAGCATACTATTTTTGATATACAAGCATAAATCACGTGTGAATTCTTGTAAAAACAAATTCAACTAAAAATGTCTATTCTTCTAAAAAGGACAATATTGTTTTTTCAATGGCCTTTCTTGCTTTGGCTGAAGTTCTGTCGTGAGCGATTTGCCAATCAATGCAGGATAAAATCGAAATCTCTGTGTCTTGTTACATAACTGTAATACAACTGTAAATGAAATTGCGTTGTCTTTCTCCAATATTTTTTATAAAGTTATACCTGTGATTATTAAAAAATTATAGACAATTGTTTTATATACATAAACATTGTTGAAATCAGTTGGAGGAATTTGATGAATAAGAGAGCAGTATTTACAGCAATCGCTTCAGGCGCATTAGCATTAACAATCAGCTTTGGTCATGTTAACGCAGCAGAAAACAACCAATCAACATCTACTACAGCGAAAACTACTAATGCAATCCAAAAAGTTTCAAACCCTAAAGTAACAAAAATTAGCGGAAAATATCATGTTACAGCTAGTTCATTGACATTACGTGCAGATGCAACTACAAGTTCAAAGGCTCTAGCATACATCAAGAAAAACACAACTGTAAAAGCAAGCTACAAGACAGTTGCTAAAGGCAAGACTTGGTTTAAAGTAACTGTTAAAGGTAAAAAAGGCTGGATGTCAGCTGCCTATCTAAAAAAGGGCTCTGGTGTTAAAAAAGCATCAGCAGAAGCTGGATTAAGCAATATTGTAAGTACTGGTAAGAAATATCTTGGCGTTCCTTATGTTTATGGTGGCACTACTCCTTCAGGTTTTGACTGCAGTGGTTTTACTCGTTATGTTTATGCTAAAAACGGCATTTCTTTACCACGCACGAGCCGCGCACAACGAGCTGCTGTAAAATATACAAAGAATCCTCGACCAGGTGATTTAGTATTCTTCAATGTTGGTGGCGGTGCTATTACGCACGTTGCTATTTATGCTGGTAATGGTATGTTAGTACATGCTGCTGGTAGTCATGTCCAATACCAAACAATGAGCACTTACTGGAAATACTACGTACACAGCTATGGTACAGTTCGCTAATCAAATTATTTAAATTCCAACTATTCAACAACATCCAATGGAATCCCTACATAAAGGACTTTTCAAATAAAGTTTTTTATGTAGGGATTTTTCTCTGTAAAAAAACTTTTTCAATCATAAGTGGATAACAAACACTTATAACAGCGTATTTTATACTGTGACATGGTCGCGGCGATAGGGAAAACTCCGAATAACTATTAGCGTAATCATGAAAGCCCTATATTTTCACTCTATTTCACAAACTCTCGCGCGCTGTGGCTATGTGGAGTGATCGACCATCAACCTCTCGAAATACATATGCTTTTCCTTCATTTTGATGTTTATATTTAAGTCATCGAAGAAAAACGTGAACGCCCTCTATCAACGTGTCCCTGGAAGCTTTTCTAAAGTTTGAAGCAAGGATTCCCCCTTAAAAACTAAAAGGCACAGAATGCTGTTCAATATCAGCATTCTATGCCTTATTTTTCACTGATGAAATTGAAGCTAAAACTTTAAATACGCTTCTTAGAATCATTACTCGTTGACTGGTACATTTTTTAAATCATTGGTACTGTTTTGATTTGAATTTTTCGTATCCTTATTCTTATTAACACTTTGCTTATTTAAAGTTCCATCGTTATCATCTGTTGTAGTATTTTTATTTCCACTTGAATTAGTAGGGGGATTATTAGATTCAGTGACCCCATCATCTGACGAACTTGTAATGTTGATATTCGTAAATTGATAATCACCATAATCATCAATCACGATCGTATAGACAATTGTTTCATGCAGCTTATGTTCTTGTTTTGTCGCTTTATCTGTATAGACAAATGTTGAATTGACTTCCGCCGTTGCATATTCATCATAGATATTCATTTTGTTAATCGTATGTTGCAAAGACTTATATTTCTTCTCTTTTGTTGAATAACTTTCAACCATTTTTTTCGCTGTATTAATGGCATCACTTCCCGGCATTATATATGTTTCGTAATAATTTTGTGCTTTGTTTTTGATGGCATATGGGAACAATTCATAATATCCATCAATATAATCCTTTATTAAAGCTTTTCCTAAATAAGCCTCGTCTTTATGATTATCTTGAAAATCTTGTTCATCCTCAAGATCAATTTTAACATCTTTGCTAGACCAATTTGTGATTAGAGACATAACTTTGCCAATAGGAATAGCATAACCGATTTCAGGCTGATCCGTTAAGATGATCGAGTTGATCCCGATGACATTCCCAGTTTGTGCATTTATCAGAGGACCGCCACTAGAACCTGCGTGTAAGCGAGCTGTCATTTCATATAGTCCGCTATACGTATATTCATCTGTAAATTCTGCCCCAATGCTTGTGATTTTACCTTCTGTTGAGGTGCCACCTTTATTGTTTGGGCTACCAATTGCAATAACTGGTGTATTTATTTTGGCAGGTGCTGTATCCAAGACAAGTGGATCTTTTCCTGCAAGTTCTGGCACTCTAATTAATGCCACATCCGTTTTTTTGGAAATACCGATTACCTGTCCTTGAAACTCTTGACCGTGTTCATTTGTGACAAACACATAAGAAGCATCTTTTGCAACGTGCGCATTTGTAATGATATCCCCTTTTTTATCAAACAAAAATCCTGAACCTTGTTGTAAATCTGTAATAACCGTATATACTTGCGTTTTAGCATTTGCAATAATAGCAGATGTGTCATTTTTAGGCATGATCACATCGGTAGAATCTTTTGTTGTTGTATCCCCATCATTAGATGATATATCTTTTGTTACAGTTCCTTCTGCACGGTTATCAGAATCAGCGTCACTATTCTGTTGATCAGAATCCTTTTTTTTAGTTGGATCTTCTTTCGTTGTTTTATGGACATTTTGAACTTTAATATGCTCATTATCATTTGCTGCTTTATCATTTTTCGCTACGAGCATGTATGCACCCGTAATAACTGCAATTAACAAAACAATAGAAACAGCTATTCTTTTGATGGATGCTTTTTTTGGTTGATATCGTCGATTATTCGTCACGTCACATCCACTTCCATTCATTAAAAATTTTTATACTATATATAGACGGATGAAGCATACTCAAAGTTTCAAAAAGTATTAGAAAATCATTCGCTAAATCCTTTTTCACAACGTTTATCATAGCACATATTTATTAGAATAGAATGAGAAATTATAAATTTTATTTAGAAAAATGTTCCTTTTGTGAAAAATTCTATTTCATGATGATAATAAGAAAATTATTGATCGGAGCGAGACCTTACTTGAGTCTTTGAAAATACATGTGCATTTCCTTCGTGTGTTGTTTATTCAATGCGGTCAATTCAAAATCCTGCGGGAAAATCGAGCAAGTCATAGCGGCGGCAATCAGCAAATACCTAATTTCTTTATGGATGGAATGTAATCATCAACACTTCTTAGATTTATTATCAATCTATCACATGATTCCCTCATTTCATATTTTTCCCATAGAATTACCATACTGCTGCATTTGAAGAAATCATTTTGTAGTATATAATAGGAAGAAATATAAATTTACATATGTGGAAAGGTTCGATTATGAAAAAGATTGATATATTAGGAATTCCAGTAGTTGATACAACCAAAAATGAATTTGTAGATCTCATTGAAGATGAGATACAAAACTCTGAGAAACCCATTTGTATTGTGACTGCCAATCCTGAAATTATTATGTTAGCAAAGGAAGATAAAAGATACGAAGAATATCTATTAAATTCTAATTATGTCGTGGCAGATGGTATAGGCATCGTTATCGGTTCAAAGATTCTTGGAACCCCTTTAAAAGAGCGTATTCCTGGATATGAATTAGTGCATGACTTTTTAAGAACCGCCAAGAATAAGCAAAACCGCTTCTTTTTTTATGGAGGTAAACCAGGCATTGCCAAACAAGCTGCTGAAAAAGCAAAAGCATTGTATCCGCATATAGATATCGTTGGCGTGGCGGATGGCTATGGCGGCAATGGGAATGGAGATGAAGTGGCCAAACAGGCTGCTGCATTGAATCCTGATTTTATCTTTGTAGCACTTGGAGCTCCTAAACAAGAAGAATGGATTGCAGAACACCGCTGTCAGTTTTCAAATGCAGTCATGATGGGAGTGGGAGGAAGCTTTGATGTGCTCTCAGGCAATGTCAATCGTGCACCAGATATCTTCATTAGACTAAACCTTGAATGGTTCCATCGTTTAATCACTCAACCAACAAGATTGAAACGGATGTTGAAAATACCTCAATTTTTAATAAATGTCATGAAATCAAAGAAAGCTAGCCAGCCATTGCACTGAGCTGGCTTTTTCCTTATGAATGTTTCTTTTTTAAAAACCTCTGCGAATATGATTGATACATATCCGATCGACTATCGGTTGTTGTTCAGAATAAACTTCCAACTATATTACAAATATATTTCTAGCTCTATTATTTATGTTAATATGATTGCTATCTCTTAACATTATATTAAATCCTGTCTTTTTGAGATTGAATATCATTTTTCTATGTTTAAATAAATATAGTAAATACTTTAACTATTTAAACAACGTAGGCTTTTAATGCTATTGGTATTTTTACAATTTACTAAATCTTCCAAAAACAGAGTTATCTCTTCCTTTGCGGAAAATATCCATCTATAGAAATATCAATATTATTAAACTAAGCCTCAAATTAAAGGAGCTTTTTTAATTGAACAAATTGTCGAATGCAGAAGATTTAGCGAAACAACTTGCAGATCGAATGGTACAACAGCAACAGAAAAAACCCAGCGCAAAAAGCTATCTCGAACTCTCTTATCTTTTTGAACAATCCGACAAACTCAATAAGGCAAAATATATTTTGCAAGAAGGCGTCAGTCTATATCCAACTAATATGGCATTACATCACACACTTTGGTCTTTATATACAAAGCAAAATGAGCGGAAAGAAAAGTTCAAACATTTCCCTAGAACATTAAAGAATTCCTTTCAAAGAAGACCACTTAAATTTTATGAACATCTACAAAATGTATTACAACAAAATCACTTATTTGAACAATCTCTTTCCATCACTAAGCTACAGTTACAAGAGCAGCCACGG
Organism: Rummeliibacillus sp. SL167; assembly: GCF_007896505.1. NCBI lineage: Bacteria > Bacillati > Bacillota > Bacilli > Caryophanales > Caryophanaceae > Rummeliibacillus > Rummeliibacillus sp. SL167. Next base: position 2,147,531 of record NZ_VCBM01000001.1, read on the forward strand.
CATATTGGCTTATTGCGCGTAGCTATTCAAAAGTCATTAGCCCTTCGTCATTTTGAAGAAGCTTTGGCTTATAGTGAAACACTAAAATCACAATTGACCAATATACGTTATCTTGCAAAGCTTAATATGAGAATCGGGATGATTTATATGCTTATGGGGTATTTTGAAAAAGCTGAGAAACAATTTACCTATTGTAGAGAGTCATACAAAGATCTTTTACCGAAAATTTATAAAGATGGGTATGAAAAATTAGTCATATTCAATAATGGCGAAAGTTCCATTGAATATTACAAATATATTTATCCGACGAAACGCGTCGTTGCAACATTTGATTCAATTGATAAAACAGATAAAGCAAAACCATTTGCTTATAAGGCTCTGAAAAAGAAATCTGTCGACTTAATTTCTCTCAGACGTAGAACCGTAACCAATTATCATCAAGATATTTCGCGTGAAGAATATTATCATACTATTGAAAAGCTTATTCCCTTTTATGAAAAGAGATTTGCGTATGGAACAAGCCTAGGTGGATATTGTGCATTGTATTTCGGTTCAACCATTCCAAAATGCAAAATTTTATCCTGCGCACCTAGAAATTCAGCCCATCCTAATTATGGCACAAGAGCAAGAGTTCAATCTGTATTTACACATTCACTTTCTCATCCCGTTAATACAGAAATTCAGCCAATCATATGCTATGATCCGAAACAAAGGGTTGACCATCATTATATAACAGCAGAAATCCAACATTCCTATCCAAATGCTATTTTTAAACATTTCTATTATGCTGGGCATCGTGTCCCGTTCTATTTACAACAAGCTGGTATTTTAAAAGATATCGTTTCTCGCTTTTTGGAAGAACAACCCATTCCCGATTACGATCGAAAATTACACAGTAAGTCAGCAGAATACCATCGTGTTTTAGCTATGGAATGTAAACGTCATCAAAAATTGCACTGGGCACTTGATTTAGCTGAAAAATCCATAGAGCTAGCGCCAACATATGATCGTTCTTTAGCTCTTCGAATTGAGATTTTACTTTGTTTACAACGATATGATGAATGTATTGTTTATGCAAACAAAGCGATACAAATCCATCCAACATTAGCAAGGTTTTATATATTATTAGCCGATACCTATATTGCAAAGAACGATTTAGACAAGGCAAAAGATATACTGGAATCTGCAGATAAATCGATTAAATCCACAAAAATCACCCATAAACTTGCCACTTTAAAAAAGCAAATGGAGTTGCCAACAACTACTGAATAAAGTCCATCAGTCGTGGGGTTCTTCATCCACTACTAAAATAGAGGAGCTCAGGGTGTTGCCACTTCCTTTGGCAACACCCTGAGTGACCAACATCTTGTTGGCCCGAACCAATCGAACTTTTACAGGCAGTTGATCCTCGCTTATCTTTCTTGTTTCTTTCTAAACCTTGAGGGGGATCTTACTACCCGTTAGCGTGGGATAAAGTGAAAGGTTGCTTATCCGGTTGGGTGTTCATATTAATTAAGTACTTATGGGTAGCCTTTTATTAGAATTTCGAAGCAGGGTTCTTAATACCTATTAAATATATCCAAAGACTTATTTTTCAAAAATGTTACAAGTATGTATTTCCACTCTTTTTTGTGACAAAAATATAACTAACCATTTAATATCCGATTAATTTTTATATTTATCACCATTATATTCTAAATTTTATGGTTAAATATTATTGTAAAGAAGTTTTTTAATACATATGTTGATTATCCAATTTAATCTATTGAATCACATTTCACCAATTAGAAGTAAGATCATTGTCTTATTATCAGTTCATCATTATCCTATTTTTTCTTGATCAACACATCTGTTTTTTTAACTTACTGAATTCAAAGTATACTAAAGGAGATATTCATCTTGAAAAAGCTGTCGCATACAAAAGATTTGGCGGAGCAACTTGCAAACCAAGTAATACAACAAAAAGAAAATATTCCTAATAAAGAAAGCTATCTTTTATTAGCAAAATATTATGAGGAAGCAGAAGAGACAACAAATGCAATGGTTATTTTGCAAGAAGCCCTACAAGAATATCCAATGAGTATGACATTGCATCATGTCTTATGGACATTTTATGCAAAACACCATATTCAAAATGGCAGGTCAAGACATATACCAAGGACCATCAAAAAGCTTTTTGATAAAAAACCTAACCAATTTTTTGAGCTACTCCAAAGGGTATTCCTCAAAAATCATCAATATGAAGTTTCCTTAGCTCTATTAAAAATAGAATTGCAAACAAAGCCGCATCAAATTGATTTGCTCTATAAAATTATTCAACAATCATTGAAATTCTGTCACTTTGAAGAGGCAATTCCTTATTTTGAAACACTTAAAGCATTGGAAAAAGATGACAAGAAGCTTGTCAAACTTCATATGAAATTAGGCATGGTTCATATGGTTGCAGGTCATTTCGAAGAGGCAGAAAAACAATTCTTATATTGCAGAGAAAGATATGCGGATCTTCTTCCAGAAATTTATAAAGACAACTATGAAAAATTAGTGATTTTCAACAATGGCGAAAGTTCCATCGAATTTTATAAATCTATTTATCCAACAAAAAAATTCGTTGCGACCTTTGATGCCATCGATAAAACAGAAACCGGCAAACCTTTTGCTTATAAACTATTGAAAAAACAAGATGTAGACTTAATTTCTCTTAGACGTAGGACCTTAAATAATTATCATCAAGATATTACAAGAGAAGACTACTATCAAGCTATTGAAAAATTAGTTCCTTATTATGACAAAAGATTTGCATATGGAACTAGTCTAGGTGGCTATAACGCTTTATTCCTTGGCTCTACGATTCCAGATTGTAAAATATTATCAATGGCGCCTAGAAATCCTGCTCATCCTATATATGGAACTAAGGAAAGAAAATATAATAAGTTTTTACATCCATTGTCTCATCCAGTAAATACAGAAATACAACCAATTATTTGTTATGATCCAAAAGAGAGAATTGATCAACCCTATATTTCGAAAGAGATTAAACATTCTTATCCGAATGGAATATACAAAGAATTCGATTATGCTGGTCATCGTGTGCCTACTTATTTGAGAGAGATTGGGGCTTTAAAAGAGATTGTTACACTATTTTTAAATGGCAAACCTATACCAGATTACGATCGAAGACTGCATAGAAAATCTGCGGAATATCACCGTGTCTTAGGATTACATTGTCGAAGACATAACAAACTGCGCTGGGCACTTGATTTAGCTAACAGATCGATAGAATTAGCACCTAAATATGATCGCTCATTAGCTCTTCGTATTGAAGTTTTGCAAAAATTAGGACGATATGATGAAGCCATTCATTACACAGATGAAGCGATAGAAATTCATCCTGATTTAGCAAGATTTTATCTATTACTAGCGGATTCATATGTTGGTAAAGGAGATCCAACAAAAGCTAAAAAAGTTTTAGAGTCTGCAAACAAAAAGCTGAAATCGAAAAAAATAAGAGAAAAAATCGCCCAATTAAAAATACAAGATTAAGTTTTATCTCATATGGACAAGAATAGTGCACGTTTCATGTTACAGGCAGTTGGGTTCCACCTATTGCTCTCGTCTTAAAGCTGTGTGTTACTATCCCATTAGTGTACAGGATAAACTCATATATGTTTTGTATTTGAAAATCCAGTGAAACTTGTGTAAACACACAATGGGAGTGTCCAGAAAGCCTTTAAATGAAAAAGAAATAGCTGCCCACCTATTATTTAGTGGTCGCTACACGAATTTACCAATAGTTCATGAATAAAATCCATAGAAAATGGTTCCAATCATTCAAAATCAATGATTGGAACCATTTTCTATTTTGGGGGGCCAGTTTTATCCCAGCCTTTTCTCTTTTTACATTTTAAACAGTATCTTCCCTAAGATTGACGGTGTTTTAAATTATTGATCTCCATATCATGGATACCTGTTTTTTGGCTTAAATAATCAATATCAATTTTAACGTTTTTGAATTCATCCGCCACGATTTGAAACGTGTGTTGTTGTTGCTCTAGTCTAGATTCTATATGTTTAAAATGACTTCTATTTTCGGTTTGATTGTTACGTAGTTCTAATTGTAAATCATCAAGCCTTTGTTCAATTTTATCAAAATGGTTTGTCGTTCCGTCCAATCCTTCTTCGATCTTATCAAAACGTTCTGTCGTTCCTTCCAGTCTTTCTTCGATTTTATCAAAATGGTTTGTCGTTCCGTCCAGTCTTTCTTCGATTTTATCAAAACGTTCTGTCGTTCCTTCCAGTCTTTCTTCGATTTTATCAAAGCGTTCTGTCGTTCCGTCCAATCTTTCTTCGATCTTATCAAAGCGTTCTGTCGTTCCTTCCAATCCTTCTTCGATTTTATCAAAGCGTTCTGTCGTTCCGTCCAGTCTTTCTTCGATTTTATCAAAGCGTTCTGTCGTTCCTTCCAATCTTTCTTCGATCTTATCAAAACGTTCTGTCGTTCCATCCAGTCTTTCTTCGATCTTATCAAAGCGTTCTGTCGTTCCGTCCAATCTTTCTTCGATCTTATCAAAGCGTTCTGTCGTTCCGTCCAATCCTTCTTCGATTTTATCAAAGCGTTCTGTCGTTCCGTCCAATCTTTCTTCGATTTTATCAAAGCGTTCTGTCGTTCCGTCCAATCCTTCTTCGATTTTATCAAAACGTTCTGTCGTTCCGTCCAGTCTTTCTTCGATCTTATCAAAGCGTTCTGTCGTTCCGTCCAATCTTTCTTCGATCTTATCAAAACGTTCTGTCATATTTTCCATGAGCTGTTTTAAGAATTCTTCCATTCTAAACACCTCCCATTTTTATAGGATAATTATCGTCAAAAATTTGATACTAAGACGAACAAATTAAATATGAACCAGAAAACATAAATTTTACAGGCATGTTGATTAGGAAAAAACTAGGATAAATATTTGGTACCATTTAAAAAAATGCTGTATTTTTAGCTCCATTTATGTAGATTGGAGTGAAGGCTTGCTCGACTCCTCGAAAATGCAAGCATTTCCTTCGTGCGGTGTGGATACAGGAAGTAAATTCAATGTCCAGCGGGAAAAGCGAGCAGATGAGACCCTGCACGGAGCGCAAGCGATTAAGGAACGGAGTCTAAGGGCGACACGTCCTGTGGCAACGACTCCGTGACCAACATCCTGTTGCCCCCAGCGTTCGCCCGCATGAGTCGTGCAAGCCGTAGCGGAAATCAACGAATACCTAATATTTATATGGATATAATTGGATAATCAACACGTCTGAAAATTTTATACATTAATTCAAATGATAATACAACTACTATCATTCAAAAATTCATTGACCGCAGGGATAAACTTATTGTTGTGGGTTACATTAGTTGGGGAATACTGATGAAAGAAATAACGGGCAAATTAATGCTGTCATCTCCCATCTATCTCGATTATATAAGATTCTTATCCAAAGAGCTAGAAAATATTTAATATTTTATGTGCTATACATTAGCGCTATTTTATAATATCTAGAAATTAAAAATAGAATTAATATTCCAGACACATCAAATTATCACTATCCACGGGAAATACCTCTCTATCCACGGGAAATACCTCTCTATCCACGAAAAAACGAATTGTATCCACGAAACAGATAATTTAGATCATATTTTGAAATGCATGGCAAAGCAAAATTACATATTTCCCCTACTATATATTAGAAGTCTGTAAGCCGGAAATGTGTATCCTCTGCCATCTTAGGGCCAGAAACAATAAAGAAAACCTCTATTTTGTGAAGTTTCACTTTATTATTTTCCCCACCATATATGCTAGAAAAACTAAAATGTACCCTATAGAATGGATGTATAAAAGTCCATCTATAGGGTACATTCTAAAAAAAGTAGCTTTATTCGACGATAGCAATCATGCCTTGTTCATCATCGATTTCTAGCCGAATACTTGCTGCATATGGGTCTACATTTAGTTCTTCTTGAAGAAATACACGAATGGCCGCTAACATATTCGCTACTCGATACGTGTCTTTTCGACCTTTATAATAGGCGTCTGCGTAATATCCTTCATCATCATCAAAACAAAGCTCAATTTCTACATCTTCAGGCATGACATTGATTTGTCTCGCATGATAAATGCATAAAGCGTTAATTAAATTATCTTCTGAAAGAATCATCGTCTCCATACGTTGCGTTCCTCATCTTTTCTTTTGTTGCGCGTAAACATTTGGAAAATTTTCATGACCAGCATGATCAACACTAAAATGGCGATCACATTAATCAGTAACCCAAATATATTCCCCATTGCTCCCATATGACTCATCATGCCACCGAAAAGCATGCCAGCTAGACCACCGACCATCATGCCTTTAAGAAAGCCGCCCTTTGTGCCTGTAGGGTTTGCTGTATTTGTTTTGTTATTTGTTTTTTTGTTACCAAAGATTGAATTACTATTGTCTTTGGTGTTGCTGTTTGTATTTGATTTATTGCTATTGAACACTGAATTATTATTTGAACTTCCGTTTGAATTAAAACCACGTTTTCCAGATTTATAACCTTTAGCTTCTGCTGTGATCGTACCTTGATGACTATCCATTACAATCGGTCCGACAGTTGAGAATGCAAGTGTTGCTGCAAATAAAGCTGCTGCAAGTTTTTTCAATTAAAATACCCTCCGATAAATAAATGTTTTTCTAACTTACTATTATTTTATCATCTACTTACTAATTTATGAAATAAAACGCAAGGGCTAAAAAATAGATTTTCTAGAACATCAACTTTTTCGAAGGTTTCCTGATACAGCTTTTCTAATAAGACTTAAAAAGTTATAATTGTAGTACAGGGGGGGAAATATTTTGACAACAATGAAAACAGTTCAACAACGTTTTGAGCAAAGTTCTTTCTGGCAAACACTTGGCTTTGAATATATCCATGCCGAAAATGGAGTTGCTGAAATTGCTTTAAACTATCGTGAAGATTTAACAAATGTTGTAGGTACTCTACATGGTGGCGTCTTTATGACAGCACTTGACACAGTAATGGGTATTGCCACACACACATTAGGCTTTGATCAAGTTATTACAATCCAAATGGAAACAAGATTTTTAAAGCCTATTACAAAAGGACGAATTCAAGCTGTTGGTCGCGTCATCTCTCAAACACGTTCAACCATTATTTTGGAAGGGCGATTATATGATGAAGATCAAGAACTCGCAGGATTTGCAACCGCCACTTTTAAGGGGATTCATTAATTCTTCCTATTATTCTAAAGTTTGATTTAGATCTATCAACCCATTTTGAAAACTTGTATCTCCTCAAATTTACTCAATTTGAAATATACTTGTTACAAGAATGTAATCGACTTTAGCTATAATAAAGAAAATGATGAAACCTTAAGGAGGATTTTGATGAAACATAACATACGTAACAGTTTGATCCTATTATTAGCTACTATATTATTTGGGATAAGTGGCCTATTTCATGGATCAACTGCTAGTGCTGGTATAATCATGAAATTCTCCGATATGAATAAACAAAATCCTGCTTATTCATCCGTCTTATATGTCACAAGTATGGATTATATGAACGTATACAAAAACGCAAAATTCAAACCAAAAAGCGCTGTAACGAAAGCAGATGCAGCTAAATTTGTTGGAAAAGCAACTGACATAGATGATCAAGCTCGATTATCGAATAGTATCAATTTTGAAGATGTTTCTCAAAAAACGACAAATTATTCGTATATTATTGCCTTAACCGCAATCGATGCATTTAACAATAATTCAAAATTCCATCCGAAGAGTACAATTACACGACAAGAAGCGGCAAAGCTTTTCGTCACTGCCTTTGGATTACCTATGAAAACAGGTAAAAAGTATGTAGATGTTTCGGCAAGTAATTCATACATTGACTATATTTCAACAGCTTCTTCCTACAATATTTTAAAGGGAAGTTCATCGAAAAAGTTCCAACCAACTAAGAAGATGAATCGTGCTGATTTTGCAATGGCATTGAAAAAATCATTAGATGCGAAAGAAAAAATAGATGAAATGATGAATGAAGAAATGGATGATGATCAAGATTCACCTAATCATGATTTAGATGAAACCATTACGGAAGAATGATGTTGAAAACAAAAAGTACCGATTCGTCCTAACATATAGGCAAATTGGTACTTTTTTATGTGTTATTGACTTGGAAGATTCCTCCACTAATCGAGATGTTCATTTCATTCTGATTTCGATTGGTTATTTTCTAACTGTTACTTTGCTGTAGACACCTTTAGTATTGTTGGATTTTGGTTTTACCACTAAATAATAGTTTGTCCCAGCTTTTAGTTGTTTACTTGGGGTAATGACAAGTTTTTTACCTGACGAATGCTTTACTGTAATTTTGCGCGATGCCCCTCCAATTTGCCATAAGTATACATTGGATTTTTTCATTGCAGTCCAAGATAGATTTTTGCTAGCTTTTAAGCTAATCGCTTGAGATGAAGTATTTTTTTCAATTGCTGATAACTTTTTATAGTTTTTCAACCGTTTTAACAAATAATCATTGTGACTCTTTTCTACCTCTTTACCGTTTACTGTCGTAATATCAGGTTTAATGCCTCTTTTGTTGATTTTGTACAAGTTTGGTCCAAAGAACTCTGCAGTTGTTAACTTCAAAACACTGCCATCGCTCAATGGAATGATATCTTGCATAACCCCTTTACCATAAGTTGTTTGTCCATAAATTTTGGCTAACTTAAGATCTTTTGCAGCTGCAACGGTCATTTCGGAAGCACTAGCTGTATTGGCATCTGTTAAAATCGCTACAGGTGCATTCCATTGTACTTTTTGCTTTATAGCACCGTAGATCTGATAGTTGCCTTGCCGTGCTTTATAAACAAAAGCATATGTAGCCTTTGGAAATAGTCCAATTACTTTTTGAGCAGTACTAACGTATCCTCCACCATTACTACGAAGATCAAAAATCCACCCTTTCATCCCAGGCATTGACTTAATCGCATTTTGAACTTCTTTCGCACTCTGATCTGAAAAACTATTTAATCGAATAAAACCTATCTTCCCCGCAAGTTTTCTCTTTTCAACATTTGGTAAATGAATCACTTTACGAGTTAACGTTTTATCAAATGTTTTTTTCGTAGCTGGTCTGAAAATCATTAGCTTTACTTTCGTATTTTCTTTACCTGTTAAAAGTGACAGCGTCTTTTCAGATGATTCACCTGCTATACTTTTTCCATCTACTTTTGTAATGATATCTCCAGCCCTAAGACTGGCTTTTTCAGCTGGTCCCCCCTTAAAGATCGATGTGATTTGCAATCCTTTTTTATTTTCTAAAATGGTGACACCAATACCGACAAATTTCATTTTAATGGTATTTTCAAAAGTTTGATATTCATCTTTCGTCATATACACCGAATATGCATCCAATTGTTTCATTAAATCTTTAATGGTTTTACTCTTTAATGCATTGGATGGAGCTTTTGGATAGTAATACTCTTTCACGATGCTTTTGACTTCTTTTAGAGGCTCCGCTGCATAAACAAATGATGATGTGAAAAAAAGCGACAGTGCTATGACACTGGAGCAAAAAATTCGTAATATTTTCATAGTATCCCTCACTCGTATATTAGTAGTAAGGGTTCTTCCCGATAGAATATCCAGTTAATCCAGACAGTCGGAGGATCTGTTGGATTTCTTATAAGAGATGTCCCTAATGGCTTTTCTATTACATTGTACTTTTAAAAAGATAAAAAGTGGAATAAAATTTAAATTTTTTTCAGAACGGGTTCATCACCATAATGGGAAAAAAAATCTGTCAAAAAGAAAGAATGTTGATTGGAAATGGAGTAGCACTCGCACTTTTTGAATGATTAAATTTGTCAAACAAACACCCAGTAGGAATGGTGGATCTCCTCACTAAATGAAGTTTCAATTTATGAATTTTCAGGAAATTACCAGCTGAGTTCATCGCCGAAAACGAAGACGTAAATGATCGAATGAGTGAATAAATTCTCGGTATTAGCGAAGAAAGCCACTCAAGGAGCAAATAAATTCTCGATGATTTATTTCATATAAACTGGCAGTAGGATCTCCCCTCTTAAGATTTAAATATGGGAGATCCTACTGCCTAGTAAAGCTTGAATAGTTCCATGACACAAAAATTTAGAATAGATGAAGGAATTCCCACTGAAGGTAGCTTCACTTTATACATGACTAAATTATTTATCGTATGATTCTTTTTCGGAATTTTTATCTTTACTATAAATCTTGTAATTTAAACCATTTACTTCTTTCACTATTTCACAACGAAGAAAATTTCTTTTGATACTATGGGGAATAAGCAAAAACTTGGTGTGATATTCTAATTTGAATTTCAATTCATATGCGCGGTATATTCTTTTTTCAAAAGAACGATAACTAATGGGAAGAATGAGTGATGAATCATTTGTGAATAAGATTTCTGTATTTCGATCATGATTTTGCCGATAACTTTTGATATGATCTAATGCCAGCCAGACACAATCCTTCTTTTTGGGGGACATTGTAGGAAGCCAAACTAATAGACGTTTAAGGTTCATAATAACTGGGTACATATTAACTTCACCCAAAATATTACGAGTGCCCTCGCTTGCGCCTTTTAAACTGGATCCAAAAAATCGTAAATTTTGATCCACAAGTTCAAGTGGATTAAGATGGCACTTCTTCAAATACTCCACTTCAAGGATATTCGTTTTGACAACGCCTGTATGATCAAAGATCGGAATAAATGCCATCGTATTTTCATCAACTATGTAAACATCTTCTAGCATAAATGAACCTCCTTATGAAAAAATTATTTACGACACGGAGTTTTATCCGCATGAACAGGCAGTATGACTCACGCTGTGTGAAATTTCCATTTTAAAACACCACTTCTCTCCCACAACTTAAGTTTTAAGATCAGCAATAAGTATTTTTTCTTGTTTAATCAGCTCCTCTCATCTATAAAAATTAATAAACTATCTTAAAAATAAAGTTCATTTGTCACATATAGATAATCTATTTATACTATCTTATAATTTACTTCTTTTGTTTGTCAAATTATTCTGTATTTTCAAAAATTATTTATTTAAAATTTGAATTTTTTATGAAAAATGGCTTTAAATTAACCTTTAACGTTATTTACATCATATTAATGTTATTTATTTTTTCCTTCATCATCTATTAGAAGATTATTATTTCTTCAGGCGTGTTGATTATCCAATTTAATCCATAAAAATAGGGAGATTCGTTGATTTCCGCTACGGCTTGCTCGCTTTCCTGTGGGCGAATGCTGGGGGCAACAGGATGTTGGTCACGGAGTCGTTGCCACAGGACGTGGCGCACTACAACTCCGTTCCTTAATCGCTACGCTGCGGGGTCTCATCTATTCGCTTTTCCCGCGGGACATTGAATTTACTTCATCGAATCCACACCGCACGAAGGAAATGCGTGCATTTTCGAGGACTCGAGCAAGCCGCAGCGAAGATCTATATGAATGGTCTTAAAAACACAGAGTTTTTCAGAATTACGCCAAATATATATTCCTAATTTTTGTAAAATCAACACATCTGTTATTACTTCAAATAAAATAATAATTTTCTAGCATAATATAATCTTTCACTTACCAGATATGGTTTTAGGTTGACTTTTTAAGTCCAGAAAGGATTTATATATAACTTCTTTCCCTTTTTCATAGAAGTAATCCTCCGTTTAAAGTATTTTTTAGACTATACCATTCAGAAATAGCAATTTTCCTATACATATTGAAATTGATTTAAATAGATCCAAAAACTACATTTTTATATAAAAAAAGGCACTCCCATCGTCCTATTTCAAACGGACTTAGGAAATACCTCTTATTAGCTAGATTGCATCTCTTAATTTAATTTTTTCACAACCAAGGGTGTCCTGGATTCCACTGGTGCCATTGTTGTCCTTGATGACTTGGATTCCATTGATTTTCTGGATGATGATATCCTGGATACCATTGATGATTCGGATAATACTGATGACCTGGATTCCATTGGCTACCTGGATAATATTGCCCTGGGTGCCAATGATGGCTCGGATAATATTGGTGCCATTGACTATCATGGTGCCACTGATTGCCATACTTCCATTGATCGTCATCTGAATGCCACTTTGACTCAGAATGCCATTGATCTTCTGAGTGCCATGGTTTCCATTGATGATCACCATAACTGCCGTGTCCGTCAAAAGGTTGAACCATTCTATTTTCGCTCCTCTGCATATTTTTCTTTTCATCATAGTATATGGGTCATTCCCCAAAGGAATTGGGACTTTGACTATCTGAAGAAAAATATAATCCGCATCATTGAGCAATCAAAACTCCTCGAGAATTATTGAAAAAAACAAGAATACATCTTCTAAAAAAGGAACTTTCAAAAACGATTATCCTATTTATGAAAAAATTCCTTATAAAAAAGCACAATTTAGTGATGCGCACTCAAAAAGTAAACCTAAAAATCCAATTTTAGAGTTTGGTGCATAACATCATCTAAATTGTACGCCTTGCCTTCTATATCACACATAAATGTACAAGTAAGTACTTCCTTTGTTTAAGGCTTCTTTCATCATTCTTTGAATAACAAGGTATATCTTGACTTTTCAACAGAGGTCGTTCATCTTCGCTTTAGATTAAAATCGGTAATAACATGTCATAAAGCGAAAATTTTCAAGCAACCTCATTAACAAATTCGACTACAAATGTCTATAGCCTGCAAAATGTGCTTTCCAATATGATTCGTATACAGAGCTTATTTGTACTTTTTTGCCACTTGCTGCTATAAATCTGCCATTTCCCATATAAAGACCTATGTGGGAAATCCCTGATTTATATGTATTCTTAAAAAATACCATATCTCCTACTTTTGGTGAACTTGTCGGTTTTGAAATAGAATAAAATCCTGCAGCTGTTGTACGGTAAACTGAAACTCCTGCGTTTTTATAAGCATAATAGACAAGTCCGCTACAATCGAATCCTTTAGATGTTGAGCCACCGAATACGTATGGAACACCTTGTTTCGCTAGTGCAATGGATACAGCTTTTTCTTGTTTTGTGTTAACTGAAGCTGTTGAAACACTGCTGCTAACCTTTTTTGTAGCTCCACTTATCTTCAACTTTTGACCAACTCTAATGTTAGTTGATTTTAAGTGATTCCAACTCATGAGCGTCTTATATGACACACCATATTTCTTACCAATTTTAGATAAAGTGTCACCTGATTTTACTGTATATGTAGAAGTGGATGCAGCAGAACTTTTCTTACTAGTGCTAGTGCTAGATGAAGAGCTTTTTTTCACTTTTAACTTTTGTCCGACTCTAATCTTAGTCGATTTTAAGTGATTCCAGCTCATGAGCGTCTTATATGACACACCATATTTCTTACCAATTTTAGATAAAGTGTCACCTGATTTTACTGTATATGTAGAAGTGGATGTAGAAGAACTCTTTTTACTAGTACTAGAACTAGATGAAGAGCTTTTTTTCACTTTTAACTTTTGTCCGACTCTAATCTTAGTCGATTTTAAGTGATTCCAACTCATGAGTGTTTTATAAGAGATATGATATTTGGCTCCGATCCCTGATAACGTATCACCTTTTTTTACCTTGTACGTAGTAGTAGCTGCTGATGCAGTTGTTTCTCCCGCGATTGTTGAAAACAGCATGATCGAACTTAATGCCATGGCTGAGACGACTGATTTTTTCATTTTTTAACTCCCTTTATATGTTTATAGTTTCATTATAAAAGGATTATGTGACAATATTATGATAACAAGATCAAATTAATATTACAAAATAGCAGGCAAACTACATTTTCTAGTTTTATTTATCCATTGATTTTTAAAGATTTTTTCCTATATATGGTGAATAAAAGACAAAAAATTAAGACTCAACTTTCATTTTTTGAAAGCGAGCCTTAGAATATTTAGAAAAAACGGATGAAGCTTTTGACAGATTCATTTTATCCCGCGTCAACGGGCAGTAAGACCCCCCACTACAAGGTTTAGAGAGAAACGAGAAAGATAGACTGCCCGTAAAAGCCCGATTGGTTTAGTTTAGCTAACCATCAGTGGGGGATGAAGAAAACCCCACTGATGGAAGCTTCACTTTATCTTTTGAATGCACTGTGCATAGTGAAGCAGCTCTATTTTGCATTTAAGCTGATTAAAATAAGTGTGATGCCAGCAAAAAGGCAAATCATTCTTGTAACAGAAATTTTATCAGCTAGTCCAAACAATGCGATGGCCGTAGTAACGATTAACACAGTTGGTCCTACTAAAGCTAACATTGTATTAATATAGAATGCCTTTTCCAAGCTATTAAATTTCAGCATAAATAAAGCAGCTGTCACTTCAATACTTCCAGATATTAAACGTAAAATAACCATTAGCAGAAGTGATTTGTCCATAACTTTCATCATCCAATCTTTTTTAGAATATAGTTATTCGATTGATGTAGAAGAAACTTGTATTTTAAGGCTTTGTTTAACAGGTCCATCATCATTCACTTGTTATAGGCAAATATTTCCCACTGGCGAAACTGGAACTCCTCATCTACTGTACTTACTTTTTCATCGCTGCTTCGCTATTCCAAAAGCATTTTCCCCTAAACCCTTTTTGTAGCTCGTCCTTTTGGAGTGACGTAACCACCTTCCTCTAAAAGTTTTACTCCCCTTATATGGGGCTGTATGGAAATACAAGTCTTTTTTCAATATATGCTTGATCGGATTGTTTTACGATTTTATTCTTTTCCATCCCCCAAAATTTGCTCAAGAAAAGGCTTGTCTATAAAGGTACGTTAGGATAAACTTGCCGATTCTCATTTTTAAAAATAAGCAAAGTCCGCAATAGTAACATGAAATGAGCCATTTGTTATGTTTACTTAGATCATCGCAAGAAGGATGTCACTATACAAAAAGCACAGGACATGCTGATTGAATCATATCCTGCGCTCTATTTTTTCCAATACGAATACTCGCTTTTGAATCTTCTATTTCATTTCATATTTTCTACATGACACACGCTCTGAGCATCTATTCTAATTT
This sequence comes from Rummeliibacillus sp. SL167, assembly GCF_007896505.1. Classification (NCBI taxonomy): domain Bacteria; kingdom Bacillati; phylum Bacillota; class Bacilli; order Caryophanales; family Caryophanaceae; genus Rummeliibacillus; species Rummeliibacillus sp. SL167. The sequence continues at coordinate 2,162,635 of NZ_VCBM01000001.1, forward strand.
TCTAACTTTTTCTTCACGATCTCAACATACGGTTGCTTATCGTATTCATGATAGAGTGCCGTTGCAATCCGTATTGGGTCTCCAAAAAAGAAACGTTCATATAATGTTTGACGTGTACCGAAAGAACTCATCGTAGCATCCCATGCTAGACGGAAAAGCTTAACACGGTCTTCTGCATTGTGTGCTGCAGATTGCAAGTATTGATCTAGATCTTTTTTAATCGGAGATTGAAATGCATTTTTTGTAGGAATAGACACAAGACCGCTTGCACCTAATAACTGCACAATTTCTGTAAAACGTGGGTATACCTTTGGAAAAATATTAATAGCCACTTTTAATGTTGAAAAATCCGGTTGCATGAGTCCAGACTCATTTCGTTTTGCTTCTACTTCAGATTTAATAATTAAAGCCTTCAATGTTTCCAATGCCACAATGATTTCAGTCGCTTTTTCTTGCACATGCTGATATCCGGAAATGTTAATCGTCTCAATTATGGATTGTACGATTCCCAACATAAATTCTGTTTTCACGATTTGGCGTGAAAGTACTTGGTGGAGTGCAAACGGTTGAAATGAACTTTGACCCAAATAAGAATACGACACATCAAGGTTGTCATAAAAGAATACACGATTCCATGGTACTAAAACGTTATCAAAAACAACAATCGTGTCCATTTCTTCATATCGAGAACTCAAAGGATAATCGAATGGAGAATCTCCAGCGACAAAGGATTCTCTGCATATAAACCTTAGACCTTTCGTATTGCTCGGAATCGAAAAAGCGAAGCCGCTCTCATCATCATATGGTTTTCCAACTGAAACTAACAACATTTCATCCGTGATGCCACCTTGTGTCGCTAACAAACGCGCCCCTTTCACGATTAAGCCTTCCTTCGTTCTATCCACAATTTTGGCCGCAATAGGTTCTGTGGAATCTTCCCAAAATTGAAACCCTCTATCTACTTGCGGTTCGATAAAGGTGTGGGTCAAACATAAGTCATTTTCACGTACATGTTCATAATAAGCTTTTATATTTTCTGGAAAGCAATTTTCTTCGCCTTCCAATAGATGTGCAGAAGCGGCAAGGGTCATCAATGTTGTATTCATATAATCCGGACTTCTGCCCATCATTCCATTGCTCTCCCTTGCCCACTGTTGCACCATTTTCCTTTTCTTTGCTAAATCTTCTTTTGTTTTCGGCATTAAAAAAGAAAGTCCTACAGTTTCTCCAGTCGTTGGAGATGTGTAAGTCATCACATCTTTTAACTTTTCATCATTTTGCAAATCATAAAGATGTGCCTGACTTTTCATAATCCCCTTAAACGCAGGATGCTCAGAAATATTGCCTGTAACTTTTTTTCCGTCAATCCATACTTCTGATTGCAACTTATTAATACGATTGATATATTGCGCCCCTGTAATGACAGGCATACCTTTCCCCCTTATAAGCAATACTAATTATCCATAAAAGAATTGCCTAGACTTATATTATGTAAAAATAGATGAATGGTGACGTTGATGGACCGTTTATACTTCTAATCATAAACATCATGAGAATGTTTAAAAGATAGATTTCAAAGCAAAATCTGATGAAATCAATGGAACAAAATTGTAATTTTTTATTTACTCTCAAAGAATTTGCTTCTTTCTAAACAGCCCATGATGTATTTTATTTGTGAAGAGAAAATTTGGTTCATTAATAGGCGTGTTGATTATCCAATAATCCAATATAATCCATAGAAATAGAGTAATTTGTTGATTGCAGCGAAGACTTGCACGACTCATGCGGGCGAATGCTGGGGGCAACAGGATGTTGGTCACGGAGTCGTTGCCACAGGACGTGGCGCACTACAACTCCGTTCCTTTAACTGCTACGCTGCGGGGTCTCATCTATTCGCTTTTCCCGCGGGAGCGTACACTAACATTGTTATTTATTTAAACAAATGGAAATATCAAACTAGTTCTCACTCTATCTTGGCCAAGAAAAAAATTTTTTCACACGAAAAAACTCTAGCAAACGTTGATATAACAACATTTTAAGAGGGAGTCGAGCAAGTCGCAGCGAAGATCTATATAAATGTTCCTAAAAATACAGGGTTTTTCAAAAATTACACCAAGCAGGTACTCCTAATTTTTGTGAAATCAACAAGCGTGATTTTTTAATATAATAAATGCCCCAAAAATCATTTTTCAAATCGTATTTTATTTTTTTATATTTTTAAAAGTTTGATGAGTTTATTCCTTCGTATCTAAGTTCTTTTCAAGCATCTCAAATATCTGGTTATAACTTGGACCGGATGCAGCATTGAGCCTTTTGACTTCCTCAATATCCGTTCCAGTCCATGTATACTTTTTTGGTGTATCTGCATCGATCATATTACCATTTGATGTATCATCGAATTCATGATTTGCAGCCAGTTCTTTTATATCATTAAAAGAAAGTCCTGATTCCGCATTTTGTCTTTTTACTGCCTCAATATCTGTTCCTACTACTGTACGTTTTTGGTTACTCATTTTTTCATCTTCCTTTCGCTCCCTTGATGGCTTTTCTATTACATTTCATAGCTTATTGACATTTAGCTATTGTCGTTCGTTTTCAGCAGGATGTGGCTGTATGACTTGTCCTTGTGCTTCATGAATACTAATACCTTCTGATGAGAAAATAGGTGTTTTGTTGTCATTCACTGGATGACTATAAGCTGATGTGGCAGTTCCACCTAGTTCTGAAACAATTGATTTGATCGCATTATTTGTCACCGAAGGGTAGGTTCCTTTTCCGATCACTTCATCGATCTCTAATTCCTTTTTTTCTGACTTTGTTTGTTCATCTTTTTTCATCGAATCACCTCCATTATAATTAGGCTTCCACAAAAGAATTTTTTTATGAGAGAGACCTACCTTACTTATACAGAAAATCTTTCTTATCAATTATTCTTTTGCAATTAGAAGATGGAGCAAGAAGATAAAGTAAAGCTTCCATTCAGTGAAGACCACTGAAAAAGTAAAAAAAAAGCGAATTTTTTATAATAAAAATTCGCTATTACTATCTTTGTTGAAGTGGAATTAGCGTAGACTCCTGTGGGAAAACGGACTAGACGAGTAGGCTCGGCAGTTCGCCCACGGAAAGCGAAGCTAATTCTACTTCAATTAATATCATATATATACTATAAATTATTGTGTTACTACATTTTTTCAGTGGCCTCCATTCAGTGGGGGGTTTCTTCATCCTCCACTGATTAACCATTTCTATTCACTAATTCCAACACTTAGTTATAAATTCTTCATAGTTTGGAAAGAATGCTGCTGTCTATTAAAAAAGGAGATGGAAAGAATGATAAGGAAGTTTTTCAGTGTTGCCATTATTGGCACAATATCTTTTTTGGCAGGTTCGTATTATACGATGAATAATCCCTCCACCAAACTCTATGATTGGAATAAAAATAGTGTCGAGCTATTTGCTTCAACACCTTCCACCATTAACTCGGCATTTAAAGATATAAAAATTATACTTACGACATCCATAGATATTATTGACAATAAGCTTGACAATATCCTAGCAGATAAAAATAACTCTCAAAACATAGAAAAAAATAAGCATGATCATGACAATCCTTCAATCGATGATTTAAAACAGATCGATATCGACCATGAAGATAAAGAAAAGATGCCAGAGGATAATGGAAATAGGATATAATTTACACGGGAGCTGTCCGAAAAGCAAAAAAGGTGCAATTCAACATTGATTTGAATTGCACCTCTTTTTTATAATGAACTGTTATTTCAGGTGGTCATCTTCTTCAGACATGGACCTTTTTCTTCTTTTTACTTCAAACCGTTGTTGAAAATCCCTCATTTCAACTATGTCTTCCCATTAATCATGAAATTGCTTTTCAAATTGTTAGTTTTGAAAAGGACAATTCAACTCATAAAATTAGCTATTGCCATATACATTAGATTTTTCACTATCACATGCGTATAATAGTGTATAATTCCAAATTAGAACATTAAGGTGTGGTGTTGTCTATGAAAGAATATACACAAATTTTTCAAGGTACCGCTTTTACAAGCCAGTCACCAAAGGAAGTAAAAGTCTTAAAAGATTATCTTTTCTGTATAGATGAAAACGGAATGATTGAAAAAACTGTAGCACCAGAAGATATCGAGTATCAGGATTTACTAGAGGCTTATCAATATAAAGATTATTTTCACCGTTTATCCAAAGGACAGTTTTTCTTACCAGGCTTTATCGACTTACATGTTCATGCACCACAATGGGCTCAATCAGGTACCGCATTAGATATTCCGCTCTATGATTGGCTCAATACCTATACTTTTCCACTGGAAGCCAAATTCTCAGATTTAGAATTTGCTAACACTGTTTATGAGGATCTCGTCAGTCATTTATTGGCCAATGGGACTACCACTGTATTGTATTTTGCTACTGTTCATAAAGAATCTAGCTTATTATTAGCAAAAATATGTGCCCAAAAAGGACAACGTGGTTTGGTAGGAAAAGTAGTAATGGACGATCCTGTCCAAAATCCAGACTATTATCGTGATGAAAACACAGAAACAGCTTTAAAAGATACGGAAGAATTTATAGTGGCTGTAAAAGAATTAGCGAAAACAACCAAACAAGGTGTGTATCCAGTCGTAACACCACGATTCATCCCTAGCTGTACAGATGATGCTCTAAACGGCTTAGGAAAACTTGCTGCCAAATATGACACCCATATTCAATCCCATTGCAGTGAAGGTGATTGGGAACATAATTATGTAAGAAATCGCTTTGGAAAAAATGATGCATTTGCTTTAAACGACTTTGGACTTTTAAAAGATAAATCAGTTATGGCTCATTGCAATTTTTTAAGTGATGATGATGCAGATCTATTTGCGAAAACAGGAACTGCTATTGGTCATTGTCCTCTTTCAAATGCTTATTTCGCCAATAGTGTCATTCCACTTGCCCATTTACATAGTAAAGGTGTGGAAATCGGTTTAGGTACAGATATTTCGGCAGGCTTTTCACCAAGTATTTTCGATAATGCTAGACAAGCTGTTATCTCCTCTAGAATGTTGGAAGAAGGCGTTAACACAAAACTTCCTGCCGAAAAACGTGGTGTCCCTGAGTCACGGATCACTATTAACGAAGCATTCTTCTTGGCAACAGCAGGTGGTGGTGAAAGCTTGAGCTTACCGATTGGGAGATTAGAAAAAAACTATGCTTGGGATGTGCAAATCATCGATACAGCGCTTGATTCTGCGAAGCTCCCTCTTTTTGATAGCCATGAAAATTTACTAGATACCTTCCAAAAAATTATGTATCTTGTTAAACCAGAAAATATTCGCGAAGTATGGGTACAGGGAGAACAAGTCCATACGCGTTAATACTTGTTTGGTATGATACAAGGAAGTTTCCCCAGTGGAGGTTTCCTTCGTATGAACTGAATCGATCGAGCTTATAAAAGCAGTTAAAACCCCATTTCAAGATCCTTCTTTTACCTGAATCTTGAAATGGGGTTTTATTATCTGTTGATGATTTACATCATGCCGTGTTGATTTATGCAATTCTATCCATCATAGGCATATCAATTGATTTGTGCTATGATGGCCTGCTTTTTCTGTGAGAATCGGTTCCATCTATCTATAGTGAACTAGAAACAAAGATGATTGCCTTGTTCTCAACCAATATTTATCCTACCTCATCAACATGCTTGAATTTGCATATTTTATTTTCACTACGCCTAAAGCGACTACTGAACAAAAGCTATAGTGATCTATTATTAGTCCTCAAATAAGCCCATCAATATATATTTTGCTTGTTGAGATTGCGTCATTTTTTTAAATTCTTTGTTTTGAATGCTAGCAGTCTTCAATGGCGTGATAAAGTTAGAAGGAGCTGTTAACGAAATAGCGTCTTGATCGACGACGATGACATCATTTGCTTGTAACCCCTTCAACACCTGATTTTTCCCCTTAAACGCTACACCCAAAGTAACTGCTTGTTTTTGCACGATCCCTTTATTCGTAAATTGATAAACATACTGTTTTTTTCCATTTTTTAATATCGATTTAGAATCGATGACCGGCGTATTTGTTGCTTCTGCTACAGTCACTTGTAATTTCATGTTTGTTCCTATGAGCAATGGTTTGTTGTCATCCACTGTAGGCATTTGATTTGCTTGTGTTTGTTCATTGGTTGTTTGGTTATCTAAATCTGGTGTACCAAAAGTTTTACCATTATTGGGTTGGTCAGCTTGATTTTGTATATTTGAAGGGGAATCCGTAGTTGCTTCGTTCTTTGAATTTTCTTCTGTTTGCTTTCCACCTTTTTCTGCTTCATCATTGATCTTTACTAAAAATGAATACGTAGGGTCTACCTTCTTGTCCTTTTTTTCTTTGTTTGGATAAGTAATTACCTGTGAAACAGTCCCTTTATATGTTTTTTTCATCAGTGTTGAAGATAGCTTTACGGGTTGACCTTCTGCAATTTCTCCAACTTGTTTTGCTGACACAACAGCCTTTACGACAGAAGCGGTTGAGGCAATAGTCATGATGGGGGCTTTTAAATCCGCATTGATCTTCACGATTTGCCCATCTACAGCACTTTTAACAGTTAAATCTGCTAATTGCTCTTCCACTCTAGAGATTTTGGCTTCATTTGCAGTGAGTGCCGCATTCAATTTTCCTTTTTCAGCTTCAGCTTCTGCCATTTTTTGTTGAACATTTCCGTTTACAATGGCGGACGTATCTACATCAACATCTACCTTCACTTTTTGATCATCGGATGTCGTACTCGTTGCATCCGGAGTTCCAGTGGTTTCAATTTGCTGTAATGAAGAAATTTCTTGATCGATACTATCCATTTCGCCCTGCAAACGTCCTTGCTCATCCTCTAAATCTGCTTTCTTTTCTTCTAGCTTTTGAGAATCGTAGGAAAAAAGAGGCGTACCATTCTTTACGACATCTCCTTCTTTCACCAAAATCTTGTCTAAGGAACCTTTTTGATCGTCAAAATACACATGTGTTTCAGTTTCAGGCTTTGTAACGCCAGTAGTATATAACAATTTCTTTACATCACCTTGATCGACAAATGTCCAATCATTGATGTTCACTGTTCTAGCTGCCTTACTATCTTCCTTTAATAAGAGGAAAAGATTGCTTCCAACAAAAAGAACGACAATCATAGCAACCAAATACTTGCCCCACTTTTTCAAATTGCTCATCCTCCTTTAGAAAAAGAAACCTATTTTAATATAAGACATAAAGCTGACAAAAACCCAATAGAGTAAAAATAATATACCGACCGCTGCTAACAACACTTTTTTACGCACTTCTACTATTCTGGATAAATAGTAATAGGAATAAATCAACATCGCGATTCTAAACAATGTTAATTCCCCTAGGAAATGAATGATGACTTTGCTATGTGTCAGATATTGAGCAATAATTCCTAATGAAAAAATATTCGAGGTTTCATCTATATTCAGCAAAAGAAAGAGCGGGATCTGTATGATCTTTTCTATTAAAAAAATACTAAAAACAATTAGTTGAACAATGACTAATTTCTTAAAATCGCCATTTATAAACGCAAAATAATATAAGGCAGTCCCAAAGATCAATACACAAGGAATCAACAGTCCTTGCAATAATCTACCTATTAAAAACAATTGTTTTCTTGCTTCAAGTGCATGATTACTTATACTGGATAATTCACTTGAAAGCGACTCCGTACCAATTCCAAGTGCAGCGCTTATTACATATACACCAATACTTAGCAAGAAAAAAAGCAGTATGTTTAACTTATAATGCGAATAATCTTTTGCCTCTTGTAGCTCTGTACGATACGCCTTTGGTTTCAAAATCCCTTTGATAGGATTTACATTCAATGTCATGTTACAGTCTCCTTTTAATCTTGTTGCTTTTGCTTCATAGAACTACTGAAACGTTCTTTGCTATATTCTCTCTTTCTATAATATCAGTATTCTTTCGATAACATCTATTGGATGATGTAATTTTCATATAATCTAAAATACGTCAAAATTTGTTCTGGATACAAAAACTAGATATATTGATTGTACAATATATAGTGGATTCGCTGATTTCCGCTACGGCTTGCTCGACTCATGCGGGTAAGCCAAAATTTTATAGAAATACGGAAAGCTCTGTAGAGAGGGTTCTCATAACAGAGCTTTTTTAAATATCTTATCTATTTCCATTGATATTAATGATCTCTTCTCATACTTCTTCCTTATTTTAGTTACTTTTAGAATGAATTGTCAACACTTTAACTAGTTATTTTTTCGTTAAATTAATACTTATCTACTGTAAATAGTGGTTGAATTATTTTGAATATATTTAGAAATGATGGCAAGCAACTTTTACTCTTGAAAACAATGTCATATTCATTCTATTAACAGGAGACAAGAGCATTCAGGTCTGTTATCTTCTTACCATAAATTTCTTCCTATAAAAAAGAACACAGAATATCCATCTACAAGCATATTCTGTGTTCTTTATGACGATGTATTTTTAAGCAGACTCTTTCAGTAGCTTTTCCTGAAAACTATCTGCCTTTTGATCCTTTCCCTTTATTAGATGTTTTGAACGTCCAAATGGGGGATGTTACTTTTCCTTTGAAACGATCGGTTACATTGACATACCAACCATAGCTTTGATTTGCTTTTAATTTTTTCCATATAACAGATGCCGATTTGTTGTTTTTAATCCCTCGTTTTTTACCGATTTCATCATCTGTATAGACATTGACCTCTATTGCATCTGTTGAAACTTCTTTTTCTTTAGGTGTTAAATCTGTTTCAATGATAAATTCATCTTTACTTGGATACTCAGTTGCATCATAGAAATTAAATTTATCTAGATAAGGAGAGTACGTTTTCATATAAATCTTATTTTCTACTGGATTTACTTGAAGTAGACGCATAAAACCTTGACCGCCTTCAGGTCCTCCTTGGTAATCCGCAAGCATTTGATAAACTTTGCGATCTGGTGTGCCGTCTTTGTTATCATCGATTTCATCAACCAATGTTTCAGCATCATGATAATGCCCCGACAATACTGCAATGACGTTTTTATTTGGTACTACGACTTTGTTGTATATTTCTTCACCGATCGGACTACGCCCACCAGATACAAGTAAATACTCATGGAAATTGAGGATGGCTTTTCGTTCTGGGTATTTTGCTAGAACCTCGTTCATCCATGCCATATCTTCCTCATTCACACCCCAACCCATATAGAGCATGACAAAGTCGTTCCCTTTCTCACTGATTAAATCGTAATGACCACGATTGTTCTTGTAGGAAGCCCCGTAATAGTTTCTGCCCGCAAAGCGGCTTTCACCAAAATACTCACCATATTTTGTGTAATCTTCTGCTTTGTGATTAACATCATGATTTCCCGCTAATACACCATATGGCACATTCGCTTGATCGAGCGTTTTCATAGAGTTATCTGCATTTTGCCATTCATACTCTTGATCAAAGTCATCCACTAAATCCCCTGTGTGGAATACATACTTAATATTCATAGCCGCTTTTTGCGCTGCAATCCATTCTGTCATTTTGTTATAAATATGAGGATAGCTTTCAGAATAGTATTGTGTATCAGACATCCAGATCAATGAGTAGTCAAATTGATTGGTAGCAGCGATTTCATCCTGTACCATCACTTGTACTTTATGATTTTTAATATATTCTCTTCCTTTTACAGAAGCATGAAGTTGAAAGTTTTTGCTGTTTTCAGCAATCTTCCATTCCTTCACTTCCCATTTTTTTGTTTCGTAGTTCCATACATACATGGACACTTTTCGACCAATAATGGATTTACCTTCCCAGTTAATCTCGATATCATCGGTACGGTCGACTTCTTTATCCAATTTTAGTTCAAAACGATGATATGGATACTTTTCCATACCTTTGGTCGTAATATATTGACCATCCACTTTCGTTAACTTGTTAACAGCCGTCACTCGTTTTTCACCAGTCGATGTCAATGTTTCAGGCGGCTCATGATCGACACTATTTGTAAAAACCGCCACATGTTCTTTTTGATCGGCCTTATACTGATAACCTCGATTAAAGGAAACGTCCAATTGATCATTTGTAGGATCTGATACTTTTACTTCTAATTTTGGTGATAAAGATACATTTGTCGCTTTATCCTTTGGCGTCATTAGTTTTGGTGCATATGGCTGTTCCTCTACTACACGGAAGTTGGTTGTTTTTGTCGCTGAATTGCCCACCTGATCAGTTGCTTTCACTATAAATGTATGAGAACCAGGCGATAAATCAGCTGAAGAGGTTTTCAACGGTAATGTAATATCTTTGCCATCTAAAGTAGCACTTACTTCCTGTACACCTGCAAATTGATCTTCCACTTCTGCTTGCAGCGTAAAGTCACCCTTGTATTCTTTTCCTTCTTCAACAGACGGTGTAATGATAGGGGCCCTATTATCGACTAATACTTTTGCCTTGGATGTTTCACCGCCATTTGTTGCCGTAAATAGATGCTCACCGTCTTTAGCAGCCGTTGTATCCCATTTATATGTTTTTGCCGTATACTTTTCATCCGGTATGACGAAGCTGGCATCCAGCACCGGGTTTAGTCCACTACTATCGCCAACGGTTATTTCTTTTGTAGGATCATTATACTGTGGATCATAGATGACCGTTCCATCTCTTAAAACAAGACGGATATTTTTGACATAAAAATCATCACGGTTTTCCTCTGAATTGTGATCAAATGGAGATACTTTTGTACCTGACCGTATGGAAATTTTCGTTTCTTTTCCTTTTTCAAAATATTTTGGATCGATAGGAACCGTTAATGTAGTGTAGCGATTGATCGTATCATCAAAAATTCGTAATGTTTCATCACCAATCGTAATTCCATTTTTGAAGAAAAGATTTACTTTCTTTACATCGACCGCAAAATAAGCTTGATCTGGCAATGTATAAAAGGTATCATTTGTCACATCTTGACCATCAAGCATTAATTTTGTATGGGTATTATCCTTAGAATGAAAAGCTTTAAGCAAAACCTCTTGAGATAATAAGGAGTCATCTTGGACGTTTAATGAAAGCCCTTCTTTCCTCTCATCCTGAATAATATCGATTTTCTTCTTATCCGTAGTTACCTGATTTGTCCCATCAGAAGCCTCTAAATAGTATTCAAGTGATTGTTTTCCGATTAAATTAGCAGCGTAGACGGTATATTTGTAGCTTCCATCTGTAGCATCTTTTAGTAGATCTACTGAATGATAAGCAGTTTCTTGATTATTTTTATAGTAAAGTCGGACAGTTTTAACCGTTTGATCATCTTGAATGGAAAAATCGAGTCCTACATCCGTTTGATCTGTAACGGCTTCCGTGTTGGATCGATCTAAAACCACAGGCGCCTTATGATCTTCTGTAAGATGTACCCTTTCTTTTGGTATTTGATAACGTGATACAGAACCCGGTGTCCCTGTTTCGGTTTTACTGCTATATTTATTCATTTCTTTGTCGCCAAGTATTTTAGGAAATGTGTAGTATATTCCTTTATTTTTGGCAGTATCTAGGTTCGCACCATTATTATTGTAGTAAGCTACAGAAATGTCCTCTCCTGTATTGGTCGAAATGGTCATGCCGCGATAACTTGTATTGGCCATCCCACTGCTATATATTTTTACGATATTCTTGTTTTCTACTAATTGAGTCTGATAGTTTTGATTGAAATCTTCAACCGTTTTATCCGTATTTGATGCATTGATGATCCAGTAGACCATCGTTTCTCCAGATGCCAATTCCAAATTTTCTTCTTTAGGCCCCCAAATAAGATCGCCTTCTGCTCCTTCTTCAGGATAACGATAATGAATTTTATAATCTTTTAAATTCAATGTTTTGTCCGAGTTATTGTACACTTCGATATATTCATAACCATCCGATGCTCCAACATTCGTTGAATCAGGGACAACCTCTGTTACTAGAAGATATGGCACATCTTGTGAATTGTATGGAGTATGGGTGATTTCCGCTTGGTATTCATCTGTTGACACTGCATTTGTTCCATCATACGCTGTTATTTTATAGGTTAGTTCATCTCCTACTAACTGTGGCGCAGTCAAAGCAGCTTGATAGTTATGATCAGCAGTAATCGCCATTGGTACTTCTAGCCATTCGCTTTGGTCATCTAAGCGATAGGACAAGATCACATTTTTGACATACGTTTCATCTGTTACTTTTGCTTGTAATTTTATCCCTTCTTCTGCACTTATTTTAGTTATTGCTTGATGGGTAATCATAGGAGGTGTCGTATCTTCATCGACTTCTCCCTGATTCTCAGGAACTTGTCCTTCAATGGTTTGTCCAGGTGTTACTCCTTCATCTTTTTTTAGAATGTCCATGGTTTGATCTTTTCCAGACCATTTATATTGAATGCCTACATCCTCTTGGACATCAGCTTTTTCATATCTCGCACTAATAATTTCATTTTTGTATGCATCCGAAACGACAAGGATACGTTCAGCAGTGTTGACCATTCCATTTGTTTCGATTGAAATAATCTGATCCTCTGTTAGTTGTGTGTTGTAGTATTCATTAAATTGTGTGAGTGTTGCATCCTTATTGGCACTATTCTTAACCCAAACGACTATCGTGCTATGTGCGGGTATTTTTTTATCTTCATCAAACCCCCACTCTACATCTGCTTTGTTTTCTGAAGCCGGATAGCGATAGAGCAATTTATAATCCTTCAGTGAAATTTCTTTGTCGGAATTGTTATAAAGCTCTATAAATTCATAACCATCTGCTCCATTAATGTTACCAGTACTTGGTGTAATTTCAGTGATGAAGATCGATGGTTCTCTTTCTTCTGCTAAAGCATGATCAAAGCCTGATCCTTCGAGTCCTAATGATGAGAAAATAAAGCTTGCTACTATTACTGATGTCAATAATTTTTTAGCCATTTAAGCCTTCGCCCTCCTTTATCCCGCTTTAACGAGCAGTAAGACCTCCATCTCAAGATTTAGAAAAAAACGACAAAGATAGATGGGAATCAACTGCCCGTAAAAGTCCGATTGGTTCAACTTCATTATAAAAATGGAACATGACAGCGATATAAAGGAGATGTAAAAGAGTTGTATGAAATTGTAAAAAGATATGATTAGTGGTAAAAATATGACATTTAGCCTATTGAACTCATTCAAATTATTTATCTTCCCCATTGGACTTTGAGTTATCATGCTAGATTAAGCATCAATCTTTCAAAAGAGATATTGGCACTAACTCGGCAATAGGCCTGGATTCGAAGTGAATGCCATCCTAAAGAAAGGTATTCGGCACTTACTAAAAAGGCTTAGTCAAGGGGTTATTCGCTCTCTTTGAAGGGTTATTTGCTCTCTCGAGATTTTCTTTTGGATGATAAAGGGCAAGTTCCACTCATCAGGGGTTACATTTCAGTTCCAAAACTAAATGTTTTTGTTAAAGATGGGGGTTTAAGGAATCCATTCTCTTCATTCCTGATTCCTAACTAAATGTGTGTTAACCTATTGGTTTTTTACAACCAATTGATCCCCACTACTTTTTCCTTGCGTTTTGAAGTGGGGGTCTACTGTCTTGTTCATGTGGAATAAAGTGAAGCTTCTATCAATAGAGGGGTTCTTCATTCTTCGAGCGAGTGACGTCACATATACGGCAATGCGGGATTCTATCAGTGGAGTTTCTTCCATTCCCCACTGAACGGTTAAAAAGCCACGTCTGTTGGCAACACCTGTGTGGGCAACATCTTGTTGGTCCAAACCAATCAAGCGCATGCGCCAATTGATCCATCACCTATCTTTCTCCTTTCTTCTATACCTTAAGGTGGGGTTCTTACTGCTCATTAATACGAGGATAAAGATATATCTTACTTCAGGCTTGTTGACTGTCCAATTTAATCCATAAAAATAGGGAGATTCGTTGATTGCAGTTAAGGCTTGCACGACTCATGTGGGCGAATGCTGGGGGCAACAGGATGTTTGGTCACGGAATCATTGCCACAGGACGTAGCGCACTACAATTTCGTTCCTCCAATCGCTGCGCTACGGGGTTTCAGCTATTCGCTTTTCCCGCGGGAGCATCGCAGAAATCTAATCTAATGTATATAAAATATATGACAATAAAGTAAACTAATTTCCAATTAGTTTTAGCGTAGCGTATGTTATTTATTTAAACAAATAGGACTATCAAACTGAGTCTCACTCTATCTTGACCAAGAAAAAATTTTTTCACACGAAAAAAACTTTAGCAAACGTTGATATAACAACATTTTAAGAGGAAGTCGAGCAAGCCTCCACTCCAATCATTATAAATGACGCTAAAATACAGAGTTTTCAAAATTACGCCAAATAAACATCCCTAATTTTTGTAAAATCAACATGCGTGATGTTATTTTTCAAACTGATTGACTGGATTTTTTAATCCGAGATTTCCTCTTAAGGTGTTGCTTTCGTATTGAGTACGGAAGATACCTCGTTCTTGTAATTCAGGAATGACAAATTGGACAAAATCATTTAGGGAGTCGGGTAGTAATGCAGGCATAATATTAAAGCCATCCGCTGCACCAGACGCTACCCAATCTTCAATCTTATCTGCAATTTGTGTTGGGGTCCCAATAGCAATATGATGACCACGCGAGCCAGCAATCCATTGATACGCTTGACGCAAAGTCATATGCTCGTTTGTTGCACGTTTGATAATTAAATCATGTTTACTTTGAATACCATCGACCTGTTCCGGTAATTTAATATCTACAAATGGTGTATCCAATGGAATATTTGCAAAATCAACCTCACCAAAATAGCGTCCTAAAATAGATAGACCAATTTCTGGAACGATTAATTCTTGCAATGTTTCATATTTTTCTTGTGCCTCTTTTTCCGTTGCACCTACAATTGGGAATAAGCCTGGCATAATATTAAGACTGGTTTGGTCACGATGATAGGTAGGCATTTGACCTTTTAAATGTTGATAGAATTTGATGGCATCATTTTTATTTTCTTGTGCTGTAAAGACAATTTCGGCATGCTTTGCAGCAAGTATTTGCCCAGCACTAGATGAACCTGCTTGAACAATGACTGGTTGACCTTGTGGAGAACGACAAACATTTAATGGTCCTCGAACAGAGAAAAAGTCACCTTTATGATTAATTTCATGGAATTTACTTTCATCTATAAACTGCCCTGTTTCTTTATTGATCACTAATGTATCATCTTCCCATGAATCCCATAATTCCTTTACCACTTCTACAAATTCAGTTGCACGTTTATAGCGCTCACTATGTTCTAAATGTTTGGTTTGGTTAAAATTAGAGGCTGTGGAACTAAGAGATGTTGTGACAACATTCCAACCCACACGCCCAGCGCTAATATGATCTAAGGAAGCAAATTTTCGTGCTACATGAAAAGGTTCTTCGTATGTAGTAGAAGCTGTTGCAATTAGACCTATCTTTGATGTAAATGCGCTTAAATATGAAAGTAATGTCAATGGTTCAAATCTCGTCAAAATGTTAGGATGAGAATCTGTTGAAACAGATAGGCTATCTGCTAAAAATAATAAATCGAATAGCCCTTTCTCGGCTGTTTGTGCCAAATTTTTAAAATAATTTAAATTCATCGTAGCATTTGGAATGGCATGTGGATGTCTCCATGAAGCAACATGATGCCCCGTACCAGCTAAAAAAACGCCTAATTTCACGTTCTTCTTTGTCATGATTTAAAAGACTCCTTTTTAATAAGTTTCAATTGAATAGTTTAAAGATTACAGTTCCTCTAATAATAATTCTAGATTTGCCGAATTTTCTAAAGAGAAGATAAGATCTAACCATCTTTTTTCCTTCTCCTCATCATTTAAAATAGTATGACATTTTTGGATCAAATCCTCATCTGTCACACGATTCTCTGGAGAACCCTTTGGAGAATATGAAATAGCTGTTCTTTCTTCACCGTTCTTGAATAACACGTTAATCTTTGTAAATCTTTTTTCATTTGCTAAAATTGGTTGATGAGATCGTTTAATTTTCCCCATCATTTTTTTCACTTCTGTTGGAATTGGGAAATCTCTAAATTCTCTAAGTGTTAGTTCTTCACCACTAAAAATTAAAGAAACAATATATTCAATGCTAAATCGACCTTGTTCACCGGTTTCAGGTTCTCTATGAATTAAAGCAGCATCACTATTATTTGAAAATACGATTTGAATTTTTTTAATGACATCATTGGAAATAGGTCCTATTTTCAAAGCGGCATCTACGCCATAATAAGCTGCAGAACAAAATGGGTAAATTTTAAACCACAGTCCTGGCTTAACAATTCTCCAGCTTTTCCCCCAGCCTTTCAATAAGTATTGAGAAACTTCTTCCTGTTTTTTTCCTTCATACAAATTGAAAAATCCTAGTTTCCCATCGAAACTCTTTACATTATCTTTAAAATCCACTGTTGTCAGTTGCAAAGCTAGAATAGCTGCTCTAGCGGCAAGACCGGCATGAAGTGGTTTCGTTTCAGTTCCGAAATGTAAACGTAAGCCACTTGATTGTGTAGCTGCAAAGCCTAATGCTTGTGCAATTTGAGAAGTAGACATTTGTAATAAATAGGCCCCTGCAGCAGTTGCAGCAAATACGCCTAAAGTAGCTGTATTATGCCAACCTTTTTCATAGTGATCATTTGTAACAGACTGTCCTAATCTAGCCATGACTTCAACACCAACACAGTAAGCTGCAAGGAAACGATGACCTGTGACATTTTGTGTAGCTGCGATAGCTAATAACACTGGCAAAATAACAGAGCTCGGATGTCCTCGTACTTCTGTATGAACATCATCAAAATCAAGCGCATGTCCTAAAAATCCATTTACTAATGCAGCTTGTTGAGGTGTAGCCTTCTTTTCTAGACCAATTAATGGCGCCACCTCAGCTCCTCCCTCTTTCTCTAAAAGCTTTAGTAATTTTAAAACGCCTTTGTCCTTTCTGCTGGCATAACTAGATACTAAATAATCCAGTAAACCACTTTTGGCAGCCTGAATTGCGGCATCATTAGGATTTGATTGGAAAATCGATTGAGACAATCGAGTCGTTAATCCTACTTCCATTGTGCTAATACCTTCACTGCTAAATTAGCAAAGTATGTGGCAGCAACAGATAACGCATTTTCATTTAATTTATAGGCAGGATGGTGCCAATCATGAGGACCATCTACCCCCATCCAAACAAAAAATCCTGGAATACTTTTTTGATAAAATGCAAAATCCTCTCCAGCTGGTGCAGGTTGAGCTTCTACAGCTTTAAACCCTGCTTCGAGAGCCGCTTCTGTTGCTACCTCTACAAATTGTGGATCATTATTAACCACTGGCATATATGGGAACCATCTAAAATCGGCGTGAGCACCATAGCTTTCGGCAATCCCTTCTGCCAACTTTTTCATACGTTCCGCCACTAATGCTTGGTCTGCTTCTTGGAAAGAGCGAACTGTTCCTTCTAATTCGGCTTTATCTGGTATAACATTCCAAGTATTTCCAGACTGTAACTTTGTGACAGAAACAACAGTGTCACTAAATGGACTTAAGTTTCGGCTGACAATAGATTGGAAGCCTGTAACCACTTGACTCGCAATGACGATTGGATCAATGACAGCATTAGGGATACCTGCATGTCCTCCAACTCCAACAATATCAAGTTCGAAACGATCTACACTTGCCATTAATGAACCCGCTTTTACACCAATCGTTCCAACTGGAAGATCAGGCTTGTTATGCATACCGAAAATGGCTGATACACCCTCTAATACGCCTTTATCTGACACATATACGGCACCCTGAGCAATTTCTTCTGCCGGTTGGAAAATAATACGAACCGTTCCTTTAATGTCAGCCTTTCTTTCTTTCAACAAAATTGCTGCACCCATGATGGAAGCTGCATGAAAATCATGACCGCATGCATGCATAACCCCCTTATTTTTCGAAGAGAAAGACACGCCAGATTTTTCTTCGATTGGAAGTGCATCAATATCTGAACGCAAAGCTATGGTTGGTCCTGGAAGTTCACCTTTGATCTCTGCTACAACACCTACTTCAAGTGGATAATCCAGAATATCAATTCCCGCATCTGTCAACCATTTTTTTAGCCTCTTTGTCGTTTCCACTTCTTTAAATGATAATTCTGGGTTTTCATGAAGTTCACGTCGATATGAAACAAGTTGTTCTTGCAATTTTACCTTTTCAATATTCCCCATATTCCATTTTCCTTCTTTCAACTATTGAATTGTCTGATAAAAGATTTTGTGCGATCCTGCTGTGGGTAATCGAAGATTGCTTTTGGTGTCCCTTGTTCAACAATATGTCCATCTGCCATAAAGATAATTTGATCAGATACTTCACGTGCGAAATCTAGTTCGTGTGTAACAATGATCATTGTCGTATCTTCTTCAGCAAGTGTTTTAATCACTTGTAAAACTTCTGAAACGAGTTCTGGATCTAATGAAGACGTCGGCTCATCAAATAAAATAGCATGTGGCTTCAATGCTAAGGCTCTTGCAATACTCACACGTTGCTGTTGCCCTCCAGATAGAGTAGCTGGATAATTATTAGCCTTTTTTTCTAATCCTACTTGCTTTAACAAATCGATTCCTATCTGATTGGCTTCTTTTATGGACATTTTTTTGACTGCTACAAGAGATTCTGTTACATTTTGTAATGCTGTTTTATTTTTATAGAGATTGTAATTTTGAAAAACCATCGCCGTTTTTTGACGTAACTGAAAGATATCCTGGCGATTATAATGTGAAACATCAAGTGTTACTTTGTCTTTTTCTCCAATCTCAATGATACCCGCATCCGGTGTTTCCAAAAAGTTTAAACACCGCAATAATGTCGATTTTCCTGATCCAGATGGTCCAATAATAGATAGTACCTCACCACGTTTCACTTCAAAATCAATACCATCTAATACAACTAAATCATTAAATTGCTTTTTTAAATTGGTCACTTTAATCATTTTTTCATCTCCTATGTCCGATATGGCTTTTCTAAATGATGTTCAAGCATTCTTTGGAAATAAGAGTAAATAATAATCATGATCCAATAGATTAATGCGACCGCTAGATACGCCTCAAAAAATCTCATCGTATCGGACGCTTGCATTTTTGCTTCTGCAAATATTTCAGTCACACCTAACGTAAAGGCTAGTGAAGTCTCTTTAATTAAACCGATAAAAATATTACCCGTTGCCGGCAAAGCATTCCTAGCTGCTTGTGGTAAAATAATGCGGCGATATGCCTGTACTTTTGTTAAACCACCTGTGATGCATGCTTCCATTTGTCCTTTGTCCACTGACAAAAATGCGGCACGGAAAATCTCCGCTAAAAATGCGGCCTGCTTAAATCCAAATCCAATAATTGCGGCCATCACAGCTCCCATACCTGTAAACACTGGAAATAATTGCGGCAATCCATAGTAAATCAAAAACAATTGTACCAGCATTGGAATTGCTCGAAAGAATGAAATATAAACATTTGCAGCATATTTTAATACTTTTATTTCACTATCACGGGCAAGAGCTAAAACAAGACCAATGACCATAGCTAGAATCATAGATAGGACAGCCATCCACAATGTTATCGGAATATATTGAATGAGTTTAGGTACTAACTCAAAGATGTATCCTATTTCGAAATTCATGAACGTAATTCCCTTCTTATTTAACTTTTATCGCTTAATTACTCTTTTTTAGAAACATCTTTTCCAAAATACTTTTCAGAAATTTTAGCTAGTGTACCATCGTCTTTTAGCTTTTGAATTTCCTTGTTCAATGATTGGACCAATTCTTCATTTTTAGAGTCCTTTACAAAAGGAAAGGCAACTTCTTCATAGGTAAAAGGTTTTCCCACAAATTTTAAAGGTAAATTACTTTTTTTGATTTCAGCTAATAGAGCAGGTTCTGCATTGACAAATCCATCTACTCGATTGTTAATCGTATCACTGATTGCACCATCGCGATTTTCATAAGTTCTAATTTTGATTTCTTTATTTTTATCGTATTTTTCTAGATTAGTAACATTATTTGAACCTAGTACACCGGAAACTGTTTTACCTTTTAAATCATCTAAAGTGTTAATGTTTTTATTCTTTTTGCTTGTGACAATTGTAATCCCAACGTATGAGTAAGTATCTGAAAAATTATATTTATCTTTACGTTCGTCAGTTACAGCTACAGCATTGGCAATCGTATCGATTTTTTTCGTATCTAATTGTCCTAATAGACCACTAAAGTCAGAAGTTGTCCATTCAACCTTATAGCCAAGTTCTTTGGCGGCCGCTTTAATAACATCTACATCATAGCCTACAAGCTTATCATTTTCTTTATAGCTATTTGGAAAACTTAAGCCAGTTGCACCGACACGTAATACTTTTTGTTCACTTTTACCTGAATCATTAGACTTTTCACCGTTATTCCCACACGCAACCAGCAATACTGCTACAAACACTAAACTTAAAATAAGAGATAATTTTCTTTTCATTATTTTTCTTCCTCCAACAAAAATTTCTTAAGATAAATGGTTATATGTCCTTTTCCAAGATCTTTTTCTGTAAATATTTCATATCCTTTACGCTGATACATGCTAACTAACCATGGATGTGTATCAGCAGTTCCTAATGTAACATATGGAACTTTCATTTGATCTTTTAAAATAGTATTTTCAACCCATGAAAGTAATCTTGTTCCTAAACCTTGTTTCTCATAATCTGGATGTGTTGCAAACCATCCAATATGAGGGACTTTTTCTGGACCTGGATTTGGTCCCCATGGCATTCGCAAAGAAATCGTTGCAACAGGTTGACCATCAATTTGTAAAAAGTAACATATATTTCTCTTCAAATGCTGCTCTACCATTGGTAATGTCGCATGTGTCGCATCAAAGTTGATCCCTAATTTTTTGTCCTGTTCATACGCTTTTAACAAAATATCCAACAAGACTTTTGCGTCAAGAAGCGTCGCCTGTCTAAATGTATAGTTCATAATTTACCCCGCTTCCCTTTTTTTATTGTCAGACATGGTTACAGTTCTAATATCAAATTTCTTGGTTCCAAACTGGAAGCTCAATACTACAGCTATTTGAACTTATTAATCTAATATCAAATTTCTTGGTTCCAAACCCAAATCAACGTGAATTTCACTATAGTTGGATACGCCTTCTTGCCTTTTTAATAATATTATTAGAATGAATGAAAATCTATAGTCCAGTATTCTTATAAACTTTAAGGTGAATTTCATTTTAATATGTCAGTAAAGAGGTGTCAATATATCTTTCCAAACCACCCTACTAAAAGATCATTTTGTTTCAAAATATTTTATTTAATATTATACAATTTTAGTTTTTTTAACTGATGTATACTAGAAATTCCTGCAAGCCGCATAGATCTCCTAAACTCTTCAAAATAATCTAAGAATACAGTTTGAACACCTTTTTCTCCATTTAAGGCAAGTCCATATACAAATGGTCTTCCTATTAAAACAGCATCAGCTCCCATTATCAGCGCAATCATTACATCTTTTGCGGAACGAATACCACTATCAAATAATACGGGTACTTTTCTATCTACTTCTTTGACAATATCGGTTAACGCATTAATTGCCGGCATACACCCATCTAGCATACGTCCCCCGTGATTGGATACAATTATTCCTTTTGCTCCATGCTGAATGGCTAAACGTGCATCTTCAGGATTTAAAATACCTTTCACAAGAATTGGCAATGACGTTTTCTTTGATAGTTTTTTAAGCTTTTTCCAAGTGAATGTTGAATTTGGAAATATGCTTCGCACTGTATTCTCAAGAGAATCTGTTTCTAATTTCCCCTGATAATTTTGTTGAAAAACAGGATCTGAAACTAAATTAGGATATGGTTGTTGGCCTCTAGAAAACGGCAGAAAATTATTTTTCATATCTCGGACTCTCCAACTTTGCGCCATATCAACGGTCAATACGATGGCACTATATCCATTTTGCTCCGCTCTTTTCACTAAATTTAGGGTAACTTCATCATCTTTAGTACTATATAATTGGAACCATCTTTTTCCATTTTCATTAGCTTTAGCTATTTGTTCTATGGTATAGCTAGAAACTGTACTTGCAATATAAGGAATTTGTAGTGAATTGGCAGCTCTAGCAGAAGCCAATTCTCCATCTGGATGTACTTGTTTTTGGTTTCCCACTGGTGCAAATAGAATAGGAAAAGGTAGTTTTGTTCCTAGCAATTCAATTTCTGTATAAACCTTATCAACCTGCATGCAGGTATGAGGTCTAAATGTTAATTGATCAAAAGCCTCCAAATTTTTCCGAAGTGTCTGCTCTGTTCCTGCACCAGATGCAACATACCCAAATACTTCTTTTGAAAGTTTTGCTCTTGCCTGTTCTTCTAAACCCTGAAAAGTAAATGGAATTGTTCGTTCTTGATTTTTTTCTTTTAATTCTCGTTCTGACATATTTCATCACATTTCCTTTATATTTTGTCATTTCTACTGATCTATTCGAACCCTTAAAAAATTTTTTAGCGTTTCTATCAATTATAGAACAATATATATTAAAAACATTATATCACTTAATCTTATTTATTTACTTTGCATTGTCGTATTTCTTATTATTTATTACTTTATAAATTAATTCAATCCCATCATACAAAATTCATATAAAATGAAACTTCACATAGTGGGGGCTTCTTCATCCCTTGCTATGTGAAGTTTCACTTTGTCAAAATATTTTATTTTTATAAAAAAACACTTTAAACAAATCGCCCACATGGAATAAAAATATATTTTTTTTGAGCTAAAATATGCTTTTTCTTTTTCACACTAGATGGTGCAGCATGATTTCGACTGCCAAATGTTTTTTGCGTAAATCACTTTTTCATGTATAGTTCGGAGCAATCATCTGACGCTTCAATACTATGCTTTGTCCTATCACGTTATAGTTAAAAAGCCACTCGTAGCTGCTAGCAAGCTATTGGCATCTACTTTTCTGAGCCTCATCAGTATAATGGGGGACAATCTCTCAGAAATGTTTATTTTATTCTAACATACTAAAATTCTTTTTTTTGAACTGTCTGCGCAGACGTTTCAGTTTTAGATTTTCTATTCTGAGCCTTAGTCATTTACTTTAAGGAAATTGTTTTCGCCCCTAAACAATCTCGATGATTTCTGAACTGATCGAAACTTTATGTTTTAAATGATTGATGGCAAACGCTTTTACATGGTAATTGCCAGCTTGGTCGAAAGTTACTGAAAGTGTGTGATTTGTCGAATAACTTTTCATATCGATCCGATCTTTATCCTGGTAAACATACCATGCGACTTTGTTTTTCTTCGAGTCCGTTTTGACCTCAAATATACATTGCGAACCAATTGGCAGTTTTCCTTTTGCTGATTGAATCATTTCAAGAGAAGGGTAATGGAGCAATGTGCGAATATTTTCTCTTAAAATAGTGGGAAAGTATTTGCCGACGTCACTATGTTTACTATAATCTCCTAAGTCAAGGTCGTACGGGATATGCTTTTCATCCAGTTTAGTTAATAAAGGCTTCACATGATTTTCATAATGTGGTTCTTCTTTTCCTAGATGGATGAAAATATTTGGCTTGTTTTGTGTTTCTTCAATCATTTTAGGCATAATCTCATTCAAAAATTGATGATCTTCTTCCCCTGAAGAGCCAGACATGAAATCAGTCACATCCTGCGAGTTCGTTTGTTCTAGTAAATAATCCCCCAAGAAATATTGAGGAGAGGCCGCAATAATGTGATCGAATCCGTATTTGATCCCATAATATAAAGCTGCATAGCCGCCTTTGCTAGAGCCACAAGAAATAACGAAATTTATGTTATTTTCTTTGATAATAAAGTCAATTAAAGATCGAACAGACCTTTCAATAGCAAAATCTTTCTTTTCACAAAGATAATAACTTGCCCTGCTACCAAAATCATCTAATATAAAAAGTTTGTTGCAATCAATCCCTGATAATGTCCGAATAAAATTGTATGTTGGTTGCTTTTTTTTAGTAGGAAATGCTGAAAAAATCACGACTAGACTATTGGTCTTCGCATATGATTTTTGAAACAAATAGTGAATCGATTTTTCGTCTTCAAATACTTTCTCACCTTTAAACATTTGGTTTCTCCTTTATTAGATAAAATTGGCCATTCACAACACTTATTGCTAATGACTATTTTAGTACAGCTTTATTGTTTGTTGTAAGATTTTGTATATTATTAACAATACTTTTACATTAACTTTATGAAAATATGATATAGATTGTTCTTAAGCTTTGGCATTCCCGCCAAACGTTCTTCAAAATCACGATTGAGTCGATTCGCCACCATCGACATGAAGTACTTGCCCCGTTACATGTCGTGAGTCGTCTGAAGCTAGATAAACGAATGTTGGAGCTACTTCGAATGGTTGCCCCATGCGATCAAATAAGTTCCCACCATGGAGGGCAGTTTCATCAGATGAATAACTAGCTGGAATTAGGGGCGTCCAAATACGGCCAGGTGCGATGGCGTTCACACGTATTTGCCGTTTTGCAATATTTCTCGCTAATGCACATGTCCAACCAACGATAGCAGCTTTTGTAGCAGAATAATCCATCAAATGAGGCTCACCTCTATACGCTCCTAACTCTATAAAGTTAGGATTATTTTCATATAAAAGTGGCTCAGTTTTAGCTTATCAAATACATCCTTCCTTGGACTTGGATGAAACCTCTCCTTCCGTGGATTGGAACTCTCCCTCCTTGGATGGAACCTCTTCTTCCGTGGATGGAACCCTCTTTCGTGGATTGGAACTCTCCCTCCGTGGATGGAACCCTCTTCCGTGGATTGGAACTCTCCCTCCTTGGATTGGGGCTCTCCTTCCGTGGATTGGCGCTCTTCTTCCGTGGATTGGAACTCTCCCTCCGTGGATTGGGGCTCTCCTTCCGTGGATTGGCGCTCTCCCTCCGTGGATTGGCGCTCTCCTTCCGTGGATTGGAACTCTCCTTCCGTGGATAGAACCCTCTTCCGTGGATTGGGGCTCTCCTTCCGTGGATTGGAACTCTCCCTCCGTGGATTGGCGCTCTCCTTCCGTGGATGGAACCTCTTCTTCCGTGGATGGAACCCTCTTCCGTGGATTGGCGCTCTTCTTCCGTTAAAGCGGGATAAAAAATCCCTACATCTTTCCTAATAAGATGCAGGGGACGACTTTTTTCAATGGGATACATTTAGATGCTGTTGCTATATATTGATAGAGTTGCTCTAGATACGTTTTCTCACACCCATTGGGGAAAGTTGAACTTCAACCAGTAGAAATTTCTTCATTACATTGGTTGAAGCTGAACTAATCGGATTTTCATTAGAAGTAAGTCCCCATGTTACTTGCGTCTGGCTGCGAGGGCTTACTGTCTGTTGATATGAGATAATTCGCAACTAATAGCTAAATTTAGACAATTCTAGATGAAGTGATTCTGCCATTTTAGAAAGGTTGTTGACCATTCCATTAATTTCTTGCATAGAAGCGTTTTGTTCTTCCATCGTTGCTGATAATTCTTCTGTTCCAGCGGAGGACTCTTGACTGATGGATGCGATGTTTTCTACATCACTCAATACTTCAATCGTTGCTTGCTTAATGATTTGAGAAGCACTATTTACTTGATTGATTTGAACAATCATTTCCTGAATATTTTGGTTGATCTCATCGAATGTTTCTTTATTTTGCTTGATCAAATCAGACCCTAATTGAACTTGTTGAACCACACCATCCATCGCTTGCTCTACTTCTTTTGTTTCTTTTAATACACCGTCAATAATGCTTGAAATTTTACTTGTAGATTCAGCGGATTGTTCAGCTAATTTTCTTACTTCCTCGGCTACAATTGAAAAACCTTTTCCATGTTCTCCAGCACGTGCTGCTTCAATAGCCGCGTTTAAAGCTAGTAGATTCGTTTGTACTGCTATATTATTGATCACGTCGAGAATCTCTCTAATCTCTTTAGAATTTTCACCTAGCTGCTGCACAATTGTCGCAGTAGAGGAAACCTTTTCTTCGATCGTCTGCATGCCATTTATTGACCGGGTAGCACTTTGTAACCCTTTTTGGACAGAATCCTCTGTTTTTTGTGAATCATTTTCCATTTCCTCTATATGCTGTGTGATCTCTTTCATTTCGCCATTGACATGTTGTACTTTTTCTAAAATATCACTTGCATATTGTGCTTGACCGGTTGATCCTGCGGCTAATTGCTCTGATGTTGCGGATACTTGTTCAATTCCTTCACTCATTTCATTCGTAAACGTTGATAACTCTTCACTGTAAGAATTGACTTGTTCTGAAATACCTGCTGCATCTTTGACTAAAGTGCGTGTATTTTCAGTCATTTCATTCATTGCCATAGCTAACTGACCAATTTCATCTTTTGATCGAATGGTTAATGGCTCTGTCGCTAAATTCCCATCTGCAATTTCTTGAACTTTTTCGAATACCTTTTTGATTGGTTTCACTAATCCTCTGGCAATCAGCGTGATCAATAGGACAAGAATAATTAAACCAATAATTCCAATAAGTAGAGAGGATTTTAATAATGTGTTAGATTCCTCTTTTACTTCATTTAATGGAACAGTCACTAGCAACGACCAAGGTGTACTCGTTGACCCTATAGAGATGGGAGAATATACATTATAAACATCTTTTTTAGACGATACATTTGTAAAAGATACTGCTCGACCTGACTGAACGGCTTTTTTGGCTTTTGCTGACTCTGATCCTGCAAGCTTATCGCTGCTTTTTCCGACTAATTGTTCTGATGGATGAGCTACAATCGTTCCATCATTTGAGATGATCGCACCAGATCCGCTTTTGTACAGATGAATGGAATCGTTTACTTTTTGGATTGATTTTAAACTCATATCCACGCCAACAGCTCCTATAACCTGTCCTTCCTTTTTAATAGGGATCACAAAAGAAGTCATTAAAACTTTTTTTCCGTTTATTTCATAGTTGTAAGGATTCATGATGACTTGCTTTCCACTGTTTTTAGCAAGAAGATAATAGTCACCAGCACCTGGCTTGTCATAATCCTTCAACGGTAATACACTGATTTTCTCTCCTGATCGATTCCAATATGGAATAAATCTCCCCGTTTGATCATGTCCCAGCTTGTTTTTATATTTTTTATCCTTTCCATCAAAAGCATTTGGTTCCCATATCGTCCATACACCAAGGAAATCTGAATTTTCTTCAAGTGTTTTTTTCAAAATTTTATTGGTCAATTGCCGATTCGCATTATGTTGATCTACCATCGTATTCAGCGTAATCGCAAGCCCTTTCGCCATATCAATTGAATAATTAAGATCGTTTTCTACATTTTTAGCTTGTTTTTCCCCTTCTTTAGTTGCCAATTCTTCTGCGCTTTTGACAGATGAATGGTTAACTTGGTATAGATTGAATCCTATGATCACTGCAAAAACGATCACACATGCACTAAGAATTGATAATAATATTTTTGCTAATACTTTCATCCTACTACCTCCTACATGATTCACGACAAATATGAACTACATCTGTGTCTTATTCACTATGTTCGTCGTCATAATTTCAAAAAAGTTTATGAATAAATTATATTTTCAAATAAAAAATTAATGAGCCTAAACTAACTATACAATATATGTATTTTAATGAATATACAGGGATTATTTATTCATACAAATACTCATGTAACACTGACGATGACACAAATGAATTTTATACAGGCTAGATTGAAGAATTTTGCTAAACACGAAACGATTAGAAAAAGAAAAAGCACAGATTGCCGATGGAACAGCATCTGTACTCTATTTTTTCATGGGATAAAGGGAAACTTTCATCAGTGGGAGTTTTTTCATTCCCCACTGAACTATAGGAACTCAGGTTAAAAGCGCCACGTCCTATGGCAACACCTGAGTGACCAACATCTTGTTACCCCGAACCGATCGGGCGCATGCGGCAGTTGTTCTTCCTAACCTAACTTCCTTTTGCTGAATTTTGAGGTGGGTATTGCTGCCCATTATGCGGGACAAAACTGAATCTTGAGACAAATAGCTATTTTCGAACATCCTTAAATCTCAGTGTACATTTCCCTATTTATATGAAAACTGAATCATGTATTTCTTGGTTGTAAAGCAAAACTTTTCAGGCTTAGTCATATCAGTTTATCTTCAGCAATGGATTATCTCAATATATACCTGAATTACGAAGGAATACTATGTAAAAAACTGATTTACACAATGGCATTGTATTATATTTAGTCATAAGGTGGCGTTTAATGTTGGTATTTAAGATTGATTTTCTTTTTATGAGTCGAGGTTGATTATTGGATCCCAGATGCAAAGGTTTTCGTATACTAGCAAGAATAACCATCCGAATATAGGCGATTGATGTGGTTTGAAAAAGTTTAGCAAAAGATTTGGTGTAATTGTATACATACGAAATGAGTGTACTTATTTGTTGACTGGTTGAATTAGGCATACGAGAAACTCATATCACTTCAGCTTCTCAAAACCTCCAACAAAATTCCTGTTTTGTCATCGGATCTTTCTACTCTTGGATATTGCAGGCAATAAGGATCATTCTTTTCCATAATGATGTTTTTCGAGCATGCACTTTTGAGCCCTCTGTTGAAAATATGCTTAGCTGTATCCATCCACCTTTCATACCCCGGTGGTTTATGACTGAGCAATTGAAGTCCATCCGTTACCAATGCGATTTTCTTCATATCCATCAATGGAATACTACCCTTGTCCCAAAAATCCGAGGATTCCCTACTACCATCTATCGTTCCATATCCTTTATAGGTATTGACACTTTCACGATACTGCATATGGAAGGGTTGAATTAATGTTCGGGCATTTTCATAACATTGATCTAACTTTTTTTCTGAGTAATTCCGCCTCAATGTCTTTTTTAAAGTATTAAAGGTTCCCTTCCATTTACGAATATACTTTTCCTGCATTTTGGCTTTATGATCATAAGTGATACTTCGGATCGTACCGTTTTCATATTGCACAAAAATCATGCAATTTCCCGTTTGAATATAGTGCAGCTGATCATCTCTAATCTGAACAGCGGCTACACTACAACAATTTCGCGTGTGCTTTTTTATATCGGCAAAGTCATCCCAAAGCATTCTTCCTTTTTTGGTCCTTCTCATTTCCATATTGGCGGCCCTTAATATATGATCTAAGGAATCATTTTCATAGGTTTTGTCTAATAGAAAACGTCGTACAATATGTGCAGCCTCTGCTCCAGAAAAAAGATCAAATCCCGATTCTCCGTCAATGACAGCAAATCGATTATTTTTGGTGTCGCTAACATATGCGTCTTCTAGTTCCTTGTTGATACCATCTTCATAAATAAGCCCTATTACATTAATCATCCGAAAATCACTCCTCTTTTAGATTAAATGTACAAATCCTTTATGATTTCCATACTACCAACATTCCTGTTTATATCCATATGATTCTTTACGACTATACAATATCATTATTTTGGATATTAAAGTTACTTTATTCATCAATTGTAACAATTAATTCAAAATTGAAAGAATTTTATAAAAATTCTAAAAATATATCAAAACGCCACATTTTAAATAAAAATTGATGTCATATCAAATTTTTATTATGGCTACGAACATTGAAATCATAAGGTTTCGATAATTCTCGACATTTCATCGACAAAAAATTTTTCAACATTTTAACCCCTCAAAACTATTTTTTGCTCATTTTACAAATAGCGTCACAAATTTGTATTCTCAAAACACCTAGGAATACAGCCATTGTGCACAATGAGATTGGACAAAAAAATGTGTCAATTTGAAATGATTCTTGAACAATTTGAGCCAATGATCACAGTAGCTATTCGAAAATGCCGTATCTACAAAAATCACGAACACTATCGTCAAACAGCTCGCATCGCCCTATGGAAAGCATGGCAAAAGTACGATGATCTACAAGGCGATTTTGCCCCCTATGCTTACACCTGCATACATGGCAGTATTTTAGACGAGCTGAAAAAAGAAAGCCGTTATGAAGACCGCTACCAGCCACAAGAAGATGTCCTGCTATCACTCTCCACCATATCAGCAGGGCAATCCGAAACAGCTTGCTTATTGAAAGAATTACTCAACACCCTTCCAAAGCAAGAACGGCAGCTTCTCGTCGACTATTATATTACAGGCTATTCATATGCAGAATTAACAACAAAATACCACACCACGATTGCCGCCTTGAAAAAAAGAAGGTCACGTATACTTGAAAAACTAAGAAAAAATCTATAGCCCTATATAACCAAACAAACACCACCTCATTTTTACGAGACCACTGAAAAACTATAGAATCACCATTTTTATCATGTTTTTGGAGATGAATGGACCTTTTCAGTGGTCCAATTTTTACTTGGTGGTGTTTTGAATTATGAATATAGAATAGGCTTGGTTCTTTATAATTAGTTTAGTATAGAAATGAGAGCCATCCCCATGAAATAAATAGGAACAGTTCTATCTACAAAAAAGGATTTATCGATGGAAAGAGGACTCTATTCATGGGAAACAGATCCAATCCATGGAAGAGAGGGTTTTATCCACGGAAAACGGACTCCCATCCACGAAAAAGAGTATTCTATCCACGGAAAACAGACTCCCATCCACGAAAAAGAGTATTCTATCCACGGAAAACGGACTCCCATCCACGAAAAAGAGTATTCTATCCACGGAAAACAGGCTCCCATCCACGAAAAAGAGTATTCTATCCACGGAAAACAGGCTCCCATCCACGGAACATAACCTACTTATTGATAAAAAATGGTAGTTTACTTTTATATCCATTTATTTAAAAGAAGATTAAAACTTTTATCACCAAACTATGGAAATTCTAATCTAATATCTTTACAAAATAAAAAATCGTATTATACTGTAAACGTAAAGTTTCCTTAAGGAAATAAAAATTCATATAGGAATTAAAATTTCATATAAGAAAGATATACTTTATTTATTACTAAAAAAGATTCCTAACTTTGCTTTATTTTTTGATAAAGGTGATGTTGTCAAATATGTTTATAAGCTCATAACAAAGCTCCTCTTTACTAAACGTATTTAAAGATTTGTTTGACTGAAATAAAATGGAATGGAGTGATTACAAATGCAACATAGCAAAAATAATAACAATTTTATAAAATATGCTAATGGACCTAGTCTTGAAGAAATTAATAATACAGTTTCTGTACCAAAATCTAATCATTTTTGGAAGAATTTAATGGCTTTTTCGGGTCCTGGAGCTTTAGTAGCAGTTGGTTATATGGACCCTGGTAACTGGGTGACATCAATTGGTGGGGGTGCACAATATGGCTATCTTTTGATGTCAGTTATTCTGATTTCTAGCTTAATCGCCATGTTATTACAATATATGGCGGCTAAACTTGGGATTGTAACACAAATGGATTTAGCGCAAGCCACACGTGCTCATACAAACAAAAAAGTTGGTTACGTTTTATGGATTGTGACAGAGCTTGCTATTATGGCAACGGATATAGCCGAGGTTATCGGTGGTGCGATCGCCTTGAATCTACTATTTGGTATGCCGCTTGCCGTCGGAGTTATATTAACTATTTTCGATGTATTACTACTATTATTGTTAATGAAGTTAGGATTCCGTAAAATTGAAGCAATTGTTATTACGTTAATTAGTGTTATCTTACTTGTCTTTTTATATGAAGTCATTATTTCACAACCAAATATTCCAGATGTTTTAAAAGGTTTCGTCCCACAAGCACAAGTTTTACATCATGGACAATTAACAATGGCTTTAGGGATTGTGGGGGCAACCGTTATGCCTCATAACTTATATTTACACTCATCCATTGCTCAAACGCGTCAATATGTTCGTAGAGATGAGAAGAATCTTGCAAAAGCTGTTAAATTTGCAACATGGGACTCAAATATTCAGCTATCTGCAGCTTTTATTATTAACTGTTTGTTATTGATCTTAGGTAGCGCCCTTTTCTTCGGACACGGCAGTGAATTAGGGACTTTCTCTTCTTTATACCATGCATTAAATGATTCACAATTAGCTGGTGCAGTTGCAAGTCCTATATTAAGTACATTATTTGCATTGGCTTTATTAGCATCTGGGCAAAACTCAACAATTACAGGAACATTGACTGGACAAGTTGTTATGGAAGGCTTTATCCACATTCGTCTTCCAATGTGGGCTCGCCGAATGGTTACACGATTGTTAGCTGTCATTCCAGTATTAGCTTGTACAATCTATTTTGGCGGAGATGAAACAGCACTTGATAACTTATTGATCTATTCGCAAGTATTCTTAAGTATTGCTTTGCCTGTTTCAATGATTCCACTCGTTTATTTCACAAGTTCTAAAAAAATCATGGGAGAACGGTTTAAAAATCCTCTCTGGGTAAGTATACTAGGTTGGATTTGTACAATCTGCTTAACTTATTTAAATATCCAATTGATTGTTAGTACCGTATCTTCTATCTTCCATTAAAAATATATGTGTGAGCCATGTCATAGATATAAAAACTGATGGCATGGCTTTTTTTCTGATTTAAAATACTATATCTGTCCCCGTTATCATAGAGTGGCATATATCTTTGTTCCTAAATTTTGATGAAGGCCTATTTAAATCGTAAAACTCACACCAAAAATAGCTTGAAAGGGAAAATTTTGTCCGTCTTTTAAATAGAGTGAAGAACTTTTAGTGTCTAGCTTTGAGATTATTCCGATCACTTTAAAAATTCGTTTTTCTTTCCAAATGCTTAATTCGACCTCTAGGTTATTGGCGTAAGCGATTTGGAGTTGTTCA
The DNA here is from genome assembly GCF_007896505.1 of Rummeliibacillus sp. SL167. Classification (NCBI taxonomy): domain Bacteria; kingdom Bacillati; phylum Bacillota; class Bacilli; order Caryophanales; family Caryophanaceae; genus Rummeliibacillus; species Rummeliibacillus sp. SL167. The sequence continues at coordinate 2,195,537 of NZ_VCBM01000001.1, forward strand.
CTGAGTTCCTGCAATCCCCACTCGTCTAACTCTGGTTTTTCAACATTTTCATCTTGTCCTTTCCATTCCTTTAATAATTTTACATGTTCTGGAATCATCATCGCAGTCCATTTGATATTTCCACGATCTCGAATCACTTTTACACCACCTCTTTATCTCAAACACGTAGGAACCTTGTTTTTTCTTACTTTTGGTGTCCACCGATCAATTCTGAACGTGCAACCGCAGTCCCTGCCTCTGTATAAGACACAGCATGTAAAATCGCTGTTGATCCATGTTTTGAACGCAAATAATCCATCGTCTCTCCTAATTTTCTTTTTTTCCATTTCTGTTCATCAAACAAACTAAGTTGCATGGAATGTTCCGATTCTAAATTTGAAATGCTGATAGAAAGCTGCCTTACAGGTTTTTCTACATAATAGGCTTCGAGCAATCGCTTACACACTTTATAAATTTTCATCGTATCATTCGTTGGCTCATCTATTGTATGTGACCGATGAAAACCTCCTCCAAATACATTTTTACTATAACGAACACCAAGTGAAATGGTTCTTCCCACTTGGAAGGCTTCCCTTGCTCTTCTTGCGATATCCTCACACATTTCTAAGATGACAACAAGAATTTCACAGCGGCTATCATAATCGCGCGTGAGTAATTGACCTTTACCAAAACTAATGGGTTCTTCTGCATGTGCTTCTAATGGGGATAAATCTATTCCCCACGCATGATAGTAAAGCTGATTGCCCATAACACCAAAATGATTTTCCAGCATGCTTAAATCAGCATGAGCAAGGTCGCCTACCGTATAAATACCCAGATTATTTAGGGCACGCTCCGTTCTTCGACCAATCCCCCACATTTCAGACAACGGTGCAACCGGCCATAATTTTTTAGGAATATCTTCATATGTCCATTTCGCAAATCCTTCCTTTTTCGCCTCTAAATCTAATGCTAGCTTTGCCATTAGCATATTGGGCCCCATTCCAACTGCATTTGGAATTTGAAATTGGCTATAAATGCTGGACTGAATAGATTTCGCAGTTTCTTCAGGAGGACCCCAAAGTTTTTCTGTACCGGTAAGATCCACAAAGCTTTCGTCCACGCTATATACATGTATCGCTTCCTTTGGAACAATCTGATTGATTAAATTCGTAATTTCCATTGACATCTTTATAAAAAATTCCATTTTGGGTGTAAATAATTTGATATCCGGGTGGTCCGGAATTTCGTAAAGACGAGATCCTGTTTGAATCCTAAATCTTTCTTTCATGGGTGGCGACGCAGCGAGGACTATACTCCCTTTTTGTTGAAGATTCCCAACAACCGCAATGGGCACTTTTAAAGGATCCAGCTTTGCAAGCATAGCCATACAGCTTGCATAAAAACAACGCATATCAACGCAAATGATAGAGCGATTCGGCGCATTTTTGTACATTTCCCATGGATTTATATCATTGGAGTCGATTCTATATTCAATGTGATTTACTGCATTCTTATTCATTTTTGCCACCTCCAAAATAATTGTGAAACACCATCAAGAACATTCGTTCTATTTTTATTTTAGAGTAAGAAAAGTGGAACGACAAGTGGTATTATTTGGAGTATTTTTCGCCGCTAGCATTGCAGCAGACCTGATGATGGTCTAATTTTAGCTCTTAATTTTGCTAATAAAGTAACCTCTTTTTGCAAAAGAATCTTATGCTTATTTCAATTTACTAGGACAACTCAAACCTATAAAACACATTAAAAATGAAGCCATTAAATTGGATTTAAAAAAATTGAGATCATTAAAAATCATAATATTCCATTTTATTGGCAAAGTGAAACTTTAATCAGTGGGGTTTTCTTCATCCCTCACTGAACTAGAGGAACTCAGGTTAAAGGCGCCACGTCCTGTGGCAACACCTGAGTGACCAACATCATGCACGTCCGAACCAATCGGACTTTTACGGGCAGTTTATCTCCCACCTAACTTCTTTACTTTCGCTGAATTTTAAGATGGGAGTATTATTGCCCGTTAATGCGAGATAAAAATCTATTTTTTCTTTAACTTTTCAAACAAAAAACTGATTTTTATTAAACTTCCGAAGATGAAATGACTTTGTCAGTGATCTCTTAAAACTTAGATAGCTATTTTCACTTAGAAGACAAGAACGTATTATTTAAGCTCATCATACATATACTGTATAAAAAAACGAACTAAATTTTGTTTTATTTTTTGTGCAAAATTTAGTGCAATAAAGGTAGGAGAAAATAATGTCAAATGAAATCTGGAAGGGGAAAATAAACATGAAAAAATTATTAGAGAAACCATTTACTCTAAAAAACACCATGCCTGCAAGCAAATTAAGAGAAATTTCCCAAAAAAGATTAAAGGAAATGATTGATGAAAATGAAGTAATGGGACTGATCATTAAAGATGAAATGGCAATCACAATGATGAGAATGAGCGACTTTGAAGAATTAAAAAAGTATGTGGAAAGTTTGGAACAATTAGTAGATGAAAATCTGATGGTAAACAAACTTGGAGAAGAATTTTTCAATACACCGAAAGAGCAATTCATCACTATGCCAAAGAATATGTCGGCAAAAGAATACAAAGAATGGAGAAAAGGAATGGAGAATTAACATGACCAATCAAACATATGAATCAAAATTTCATCCGGAGTATTTTGATACTTTTGATCATGTAGCAGACAAGATGACAAATACAGAATTTGCAATGTTTTATGAGCTGTTTCAACATGTCATTGACACTTTAGAAAAGGATCCTTATAGCAATTCAAGAGAATGTCAGTACGGAATTCTACATGAAAAAGGATTTCGTACGATGACATTCCACTCAAAATTACCAAAGATTCATACAGGCGACATGCGAGTAATATTCAAAATGGATGAGAATACAAAAACGAACTATTATTTTGCTGTAGGAAAACGGATCAACACAAGACCAAGACCGCTTGAAGATATCTATTCCAAAGCGGAAAATCTGTTAAAAGCTAGAGGAGAACATACATAATGCAATAAACTAGTAGACAGACATAGAACTTTTCATATCATTAATGTACGAAAAGAGAATGCCATCTGACATTCTCCATTCATAAAAAATAAAAGCCTACCCCTCCTAGTAAAGATAGCCCTAACGCTCAACCATTAATATTGATACTACTTTCTTTTTCATACACTGTTCACCCTTTCCTAAGTTATTCTTCCTTTGTATCCTCAAATTTAAAATACCCCCTACGTCACAATTAAAATACTTGCATAGCGCATCTAACGTACTGTAATTTACACCTTTACCTATTCCTCAATCTAAATTGGATAACGCATTTCTGGAAGTCACAAAACATTAATCTACTAAAATTGCTAATATATTTAGAATTTCTACTAGTTTCTCAAATCTATACTTTTAGTATAAAAATTGGTATAATATTGTCATATTATTAGATAAAAAGATTTTTATTTATAACCTAAAAGTCTTCCTAACTAGAAAAGGCGTGAAGAAATGAATTCTTGTAAAAATTGCGGAACATCCTATGAAGATGACCAACTCTTTTGTACAAAGTGAGGTCATGCCTTATCAGAAAATGAAAATCCGCAGCACCACCTCCAAGATAACGTTGAAACAAAGGTTTCTATACCTACTACACCTGCTAAATGAGCAAAACACAGTTGCCTAATTTTAAAAAATGAAAATCAAGAAATTGGACTAGTCTAACCTCTTGAAAAAATCGAGTTATGAAATTGATTCAAGTAGAATTTTTTATAAGATGTTGATTATTGACTGTATTTTTTTCACCAAGCTTTTTTATTTTTTTAGAAAATAAAATTCCTCTTGAAATTTTGCTATGTATAAAATAAATAACCCACCGAGCGTTCAACTCAAGAATGGGTTATTTCCACTGATTATTGACTTTGTAAATTTCTATATAGTCTGCAGTACATATCTATTAAAAGGCTGTATATCCTTAAGTCCATAACAAAGAGTGAAGGTTGTCTACAATATAGTCTGGGTAAATCTTTGTCTTTTCTACATCTTTCTTGTTGGTTACTCCAGTTAGTACAAGACACGTTCGAAAATTGTTGGTTTTCCCCAACATAATATCAGTCTCAAGCCGATCTCCAATTATTAGACAGCGGTTATTCAAAATTTTTAATTTTTCAATTATTTTAGAGCCATAAAAAGAGGATGGTTTTCCAATGATATTATCAATTTTTTTGCCAGATGCTACTTCAATGGCTTTGGCTATTGCAAGTGTATCGGAAACATGCCCTTTAAGCACTGGATAACACGGGTCTAGGTTAGTCGCAACTAACTTTGCTCCATTTCGAACTGCATTCATTGCTAAATTGAGTTTCTCATAATTGAAAGAATAATCTAATCCTACAATTACATGTGTTGCTTCCATAGGATTGTCTATTACTTTTAATGAAAAACGACTAAATTCATCTTTAATGGCCTTTTCACCAACTATATAAATTTGAGCTTTAGGAAACTGTTCAAAAAAATAGACAGCTGATAAAAAAGATGCCGTGATTATTTCATCTAGGTCAGCAGAAATCCCTATTTTTTGCAGGCGATGTAAACATTCTTCTCTTGTTTGTGTAGATGTATTAGTAATAAAAAGAAGCTTTTTATCATAACGTCTTAACCTGTCAATCGTTTCTTTTACACCTGGTAAAATCACATCACCAACATAGATGGTTCCATCTAGATCAAAGCAGTACGCATCAAAGTCATCAATATTTACCAAACTAACATTCCACCTTTATTCTGTTGCAGTAGGTTCTTGCCTTCCACTAGTTTTTCTAATGATGTCCTAGGAGCATATTCTAAGATTAGTTGACAATCAGATGAAAGTTCATTTATCGCCTCAAAAATTTCTTTCCATTGAATGGTTCCTTCACCAATTGGTAAATGATCATCACTGGTACCATCATTATCATGGATATGGAGTGCAAGAATCCTATTTTTTAAATCTTTTAATAGTTGGGGAATATCCCATTCATTTAAATGGGCATGGCCAATATCTATTAAATACCCCGCGATTTCATCCATATTTTCTAGAAAACTAATAAATTCATTTTGGGTAAAAATAGAACTTCCATTATACCCCACATTTTCTATGGCAAGTTTTACATTTAAAGGCTTGGCAACTTCACATAATCGTTTTATATAATCTATCGCACGTTGTTGTGCTAATTTTTTATCAAAAACTGGGGAAAAGCAGAAACCAGGATGAATCACGACATGACTAGCGCCAATCATGCTAGCAAATTGGATTGCCTTCATATATTCTGAATAGGATGCCTCTCTAATTACCTTATTTTCACTTGTTAGATTAATATCCCATGCTGGTGGATGAATCGTGTATTCAACAGACAAATCTTTTAGTTTTGATGAAATTTGTGGAAATAACATTTCACTTTGGTCCCACTTATCTCCATCCATTAGCAGTTCAACTTTATCTGCCCCATGTTCTATTAACATATTGACATTCTTTAAAATATCATTTGAAAGAAGAGCTAAGTCTGAATAACAGATTTTTCTGATCATTTTTCATCATCCCATCTAAATAATATTATTTTCTTTTACTTGTTGTTTTAGTGTGGTTAAATCCTTTGGATAGCCAATTGAATTTGTCGTTTCTTGATCAAATAAATGTATATGGTCGATCATTGGTCTAATAAATACTTTTTCACCCGGATACCAATTTTTATCTTTATTGACGACAATCAGTTCTTCTCCTTCTAAATCAATATAAATACAGTAGCTATTTCCTTGGTTTTCAACATATTTTACAGTGCCTGTTAATAACTGTCTTTGTGGAGTTTTATATATTTCTATATGTTCTGGTCTAATTCCTAATACAAATTTTTCTACACCACTTTGATGTATATAATGAATCCACATATGATTTAATTGGAATTTCTGTTGTCCAATAATTACATCACCATCATGATAAACTATGTCAAATAAATTTGTTGGCGGGGATCCGATAAACTTTGCGGTAAAGATGTTTGCCGGACGATTATATACATTTTCTGGTGTATCAAGCATTTGTAACTGACCCTGGTCCATTAATGCTATACGATCCCCCATAGTCATCGCTTCAATTTGATCATGTGTTACATAAACGATTGTTTGCTTATACATTTCATGTATCTTTACTAATTCTTTGCGAGCAGATATCCTCAACTGAGCATCTAAATTTGATAACGGTTCGTCTAATAGAAAAAAATCGCATTTTTTTACAACCGCTCTTGCTAAAGCAACACGCTGTCTTTGACCACCTGATAGATCTTTAGGCAGTCGATTCTCATACCCTTTTAGTTGAAGCATTTCTAATGCCGCATTTAACCTGATGTTAATTTCATCCTTTGGTACCTTTTGAACCTTTAAACCATAAGTAATATTTTCTATAACATTCATATGTGGATATAATGCATAGTTTTGAAACACCATAGCAATATCTCTTTTTCCACTCGGGATATCATTTATTCTTCTACCATTCATATATAAGTCACCCGATGTAATATCCTCAAGCCCAGCTATCATACGTAACGTGGTAGATTTACCACAACCGGATGGACCTAAAAGAATTAAACGTTCTCCTTGTTTAATGGTAAGGTTTAAATTTTTTACTACTTCCGTTTTTCCATAGGACTTTCCCACATTTTCAAATCTAATTTCTTTCATCATAATCCCCCATTATTTTATTCCTGAAGTAGTGAACGTACCGATAATATACTTTTGGAAAACGATATATAAAGCTAAAGGGACAATCATAGTCAGAACTGATACTGCCATTGCCACAGTAAAATTAGTTCCGCCCTCTGAACTTATGAACATTTGCAAAGCGAGAGGCAATGTATAATTTTCTGTACTTTTTAGTATTAACACTGGCCATACATATTCGTTCCAAGAATTTATAAAGAACCAAATCCCGGTTGATGTAACAGCTGGTCTAACTAAAGGAAGAACGATATCTTTCATAATTAGCACATGCCCCAAATTATCCAATCGAGCTACCTCAATTAATGAGAACGGTATCGTTTTCATAGATTGTCTAATTAGAAGAATACCTACAGCGTCTGCAAGTTGAGGTAAAATTACTCCCCATAACTTATCACCTAATCCTAAATCAGATACCATCAAATAATTTGGAATCATCGTTACTGTAAATGGGATAAATATTGTACTTATTAATACAAAATACAGAACATTTTTTCCTTTAAAATGAAAGTAAACGAAAGCATACGCTGAAATAAAAGATGTAACTAACTTAAAAACTGTAACAACTAAGGCAATAATAAACGTATTGATCGTAATCCTTAATGCAGGTAAACTCTCAAAAAAAGTTTTATAGTTTTCAAGCGTTGGATTTAATGGAATGATGTTTAAAACGCTACTATACGCATTGTCTAATGATTTAAATGAATTTCCTATCGCAAAAATCACGGGAAATAAAAGTAAAAGTACTGTTATGATAAAAATAATATGCCAAGGTATCGACACAGAGCGTTTAATTTTCATAATAAACACCTTTCTCAACAAACTTAAATTCAATCATCAACAACACTATGAATATGACCATAGTTAAAATGGATAATGCAGCAGAATGTCCTGTTCTATAGAGTACAAAAGCTTCGTGATATGTTTGATATATGGCATTTGAGCTAGCATAATTAGGGCCACCTTGTGTGATAACTTTAATTGGCGTAAAAACGTACTGTAATCCTTGAACAATTGTAATAATAATCACGTAAATACCAGTGGCACTACTCATAGGCAAAACAATATTAATAAATATTCTCCATAATGGAACGTTATCCAATCTGGCCGCTTCTATTAACTCTTTTGAAATACCATTTATAGATGCATAAAGTACAATAAAGTTATAACCAAATACTTTCCAAGATGTGATTAAACTTAAAACTAATATGACCCATCCATCTGTTTTACTCCAAATTGGCATTTCAAAACCTAACCATCCTAAAATAATCGCAACGGGGCCTGACACTGGATTTAAAATCCAAGTAAACAATATCGATCCTACTACCAATGATATAAACGCCGGCAAAAATATTGCACTCTTATAAAATCCTTTAAATCTTTTTAGTACTATATCAATTACATAAGAGAAGATATATGGAATGATACAATTCAATAGCAGTAATATAGCAATATAAATAAATGTATTTCCTAACACTTTATAATTTTTTGAATCGGATAACACATCGATATAATTTTGAAAACCTACAAATTTTTTTGTGGGGCTGATCATGTTCCATTCAAAAAAACTTAAATATACGGTGTATATAAATGGCCAAAACATGAATAACGCAAATATAATGATTGACGGGATTAATAAGCAATAAGCTTTCCAATTTTCTTTTATTACTTTTGGTTTTACAGCCAATAAAGTACTCATATTATTTGTCCTCCACATTTGTAAAATGGGTAATGATGAACTAGTATTACTATGGATACTGGTTCATATGAACAATCATTTAAACGTTACTTTAACAAGTTATTAATAGTATCCTGAGCAGAAGACAACCCTTTTTCTACAGATATTTTGCCACTTAGAATTTCATCACGAGCATCTAATAATGTCTGTTCTGCTTGTAAACCTGCATTTCCAGGGAACGATGTCCATGGAACAACTTCATCCATTTGTTCAATTGCTGCTTGCATCATTTTATTTTCTTCTAAATAGGTTTTAAGTCCATTTTCCGCTCCTGCAACTTCCTTTCTCGGAGGTACATATCCTGTTCCTTTAGTCCATTTAGCCATTGATTCAACGCTATAGAGATATTTCATGAATTCCCATGCAGACTTTTGTTGGTTTTCTTCCTTTGCTGTAATAGCAAGCATTGCACCGCCTGCTGGCACTCTCACTTTTTTTCCATTCCATGCTGGAGATTTAATCGTAGCTACATCAAACTTTGAATTATCTTGAATATTAGAACGTTGTGCAATTGTTGTATAAGCCATCGCTACATTGCCATCGATAAAACTTTGCACGCCTTGATCCCAAGGTAAATGAACTGCTGATTTATCTTTTAGAATCATATCAGCCAATAATTGATAAGCCTCAATCCCTTCTTTTGAAGCAAATGTTGCCTTACCATCTGTTATCATTTGAACTCCATTACTTTCAAGTAACGCTTGAGTTGCCCAGTTATCTGCTGGTTCTTGGAAATAAAAACCGTACTTGCCTGTTTTTTCTTTAATTACTTTAGAAAATTCTTTTACTTCTTCCCACGTTTTTGGTCCATTTGGATCTAATCCAGCTTTTTTTAATAAATCTCTATTAATATAAAGCACTGGGCTACTTAACGAATATGGAACACCCACTTGTTTACCATTTGAATTTTTTGCTAAATTCATCACATTTTCTAAAAAGTGATCTTGTAAAAACGTTTTATCTTCTGGATAATTTTTATCTATTACTTCTTGAGGAGATACATAATTAAAATTATTTGAAAAATAATCTAAAAAGGACCAACCTACCTGTACGACAGCTGGTGTCTTTCCTGCTGCTACTTCAGCTTGTAAGTTTTGCATTAAACCCTTATACATATCTGGATTGTATTTAGCTACAACTTTTGTAGTATCACTTTGTGCATTAAACTCTTTGACTAACTCTTCTACTGTTTTTCCTCCTTGAGTTTCCGCATTTACATGCCAGTACTCAATAACTGTTTTTTTACCATTTTCATTATTTGATTTAGTTGTTTCCGAGCTTTGACATGCTGTTAAGATTATTATGAAAACAAATACGCTTACTAATTTTAAGAACGATTTCATTATGCTCCTCCTCGTATATTAGATTTACTTATACTCCATAAAACAAGTAAGGTTGAGTACTACCACAAACACCAACCATATTTTCGGACCTCCAATTACCTTTTAATAGTGAATATGTATTAAAATCACCTCCATTAGCCCACTCAAAACACAAATGAAAAGACCTCAAATAAAATGTAATAAATACATTATTTGAGGTCTCTCTACTCGCGCCTTTTTGCTATTCACTTTACACTATTACTATATACAGTTTTTGTTAATCACATATAAAGCAAGTATAAATTATATGTAAATTTATGATTCAAATTCCGTTCATATCTATTTTCCACAATTCTGAGTTTGATGTAGTAATCGCAAGAGCACCATTATCAAGTGCTTCCTTTGCATATTGAGGTAAGTTTAATAATCCACCTGTGATAATAGGTACAGGTAATACCTTTGTCAATTTATTTATAAAGTCAGGGGCTCGACTTGGCATAATCTCAATTATATCCGAGCGAATTTGATTGGCATCTTCCAATAAGTTGTTATAGACATCAGTGTCTATTAAAAATATTCGCTGAATAACCAAAATCCCACTGAATTTTGCCCTTTTTATAACCCCACTCTTCGTTGTAACTATTGCACATGGACGAACACTCTTTTTTATAAAGTCAATTCCATCGTGGTCCATCTCCAGTCCACCTATTTTATCAACATGCAAAATAACTGGTAATCCTTCAGATTGAATATAGTCAACATATCTCTTAACATTTAATATAGAACCTGTCATTAGCAATACGGCACTTAGATTTTCTTTATACTTGATCGCCCGCTCTATATTCTTGATGTCTTTAATAGCAGCAACCATTTTATATTTTTCTAATCTTTCTAATAAAACCTGTCCCACATTATTTGCTTTCATGGAAAATCCCCTCCCTTTCAGACTCACATAAGTTTCACATGAACATAAATTCCAATAGAAATTAACAATCACACTCCAAACTTCATCCAGGGCATATTCATATTTAACTATCTTGTTAGGATATTGTTTAATTGTATCCATATATATTACATCAGATTTCCTACATATGGTAAAGAAAATAACGTGATATGTTGGTGTTTCTTTTTTCAATATTCCAACGATACCTACTAGCACCTCTGGAACCTTTCATATATTTGAATCTGGGAAGTCATGTTCATATTTTAGATCGAATACAGGCGTGTTGATTAGGAAGAAATTAGGAAATATTTTTGATATAATTCTTAAAAAGAGGATTGGTGCCAGTCACCCACACAGAAAAGCAAAAATTTGATTACATATTTATACAAATATAATTACAATGTTTTTAAAAAATCTTCGTATAAATTTGTTAATTTTAATGCTTCAATGTTGGATAATATTATAAAGTCTATACCTTATGATATAATGTCAGAGAGCCAAAAAAAATTTGTATCAAAATTGCTTTTCTTTCGTATTAATATGGTAAGACAGTTCGTTGACGAAGGGGGAAATTGGTATGACTAAAAATAAAAAACTTTGCTTATTATGGCAAAATAAAACTACCCGTCAATGGTACCATGTAGGTAATCTACTTTACAATGAAGAAAATCATTACTACCAGTTCTCATACGAGCTGGAGAAGAAGCGTAGAGGTCTTAAAGAAGCGTTAGAAAATGGTTATCAGCCACATATCGCCTTTCAAGATTTAGATAAAACTTATGTATCCAATAAGTTATTTCTTCCATTTGCGCGCAGAGTACCCAACACAAATAGGCCGGATTATGACGCTTTCTTGAAAAAAAATGGATTAACTAGAAACTCAACAACTATGGAGATTTTAAAAGCCACTGGCGGCAGATTGGCTACAGACAATTATGAATTTGTAAATCCCATAATATTCGATGATAAAAATATAGTTTATAAAGTGGAATTTTTTGCAAGAGGTTGGAGATATTACGAAGGTCAAAAATTAATGGAACAACGAAGCTGGGACTTAAAACCTGTTGACCTTACATTTAAAATAGATAAAGAGAACCCACAGGATGATTGTGCAGTAGCTATTTTTATTGATAATGTAAAAGTTGGGTATGTTCCTGCTTTTTATTCAGCATTTTTCAAAGATATGATTGAAAAAGAACAGCTTTTTGTTGTATCTGATTTAAGTCTTGATAAAAATAACATCCCACAACTACGTTTATTACTAAAAATTCAAGGGCATATGACAAACGGTAATACACAAAAGGGGTTTAAGGAACACTTTCTCTTGCCTGTATGACATGACAACGCCTGCCTGCCTAGGTATCAAAACATCTCAACATTTATGATGGTTAGAAAGGCTTTAAAGATTATTGTAAGCTTAAATATTGTTATCATATAGAAGTAGCTACAAGTCAGAATTGTCCGAATTTTATGGTGTGAAAAGGTTATTTAAAAGATCAACTAGAAGATCTAGAAATATGCTAATCTGATTTTTATGGTGTGAAAGATAGTTATAGCTTAAGCAATTGTTACGCTTGAGTATATATGCAAAGCTTACACAATTCTGACAGGGTCTATGATTGAAGTCCTTAACCTCTTCGGAGATTAAGGACTTTTTGTGATTTTTTATTATTTTGGGAAAAAAGACTTTTGATTCTTTTCCTTTTTTGAAGAAACACCACCCTTTGTGCTACAAGTGAATTCTTCATGTTATATGTTTTGGTCGTGCCATTTAAATTATTTTAGGCAACTTTTATAAAATATTTTATATTGTAATAGCGATAGAGAAGACTTTTGGTCATCATCATGAAGAGGAAGGACCAACATCTTCATCCTGTAAATCTAGCTGATAGAAAATAAAATGGTCAAAACTAATCTATTGAGATACTCTTCATAACCATATAAAATTGTTTGCTATCTTAGCGTTGTAAATCCGCATAATCCTGACCGCTCTCCCCCCTAAAAGAAATAAAAAATGCCCTCTCGAAATGAGGAGGCCACTGAAAAACTATAGAATCTCTATTTTCATTGATAAAAATCCATCTTTTCTTTAATTTTATGAACTAAAAAAGATTATTTTTATCATTTTTTGAAGATGCATTGACTTTTTCAGTGGCCTCAAAATGAGGAAGGAACTTTAGTTAAAGATTACCGAGTCGAATTGGTTTTAGTTTTTCTATTTTTGAAGAGAATTATTAATAATACTGTTGTACTGATAATTATACCTGCGTATGGATAAAACAAAGGTATATTAATAATATCAAGTAAGGTTAAACCAACTATTAATCCACAAATCACTAAAAATATTGAAAGAATATTTTTAGCCATAATAAATTATCCCTCCGTATAGTTTACATTTAGATTCATTATCCTGCTCTAACTTTAAAAGCACAGTAAGAAACTACGCCTTCAGTTGCCAAGCCTGCTCCTAACAAACAAGGGATACACGCAACGCCTGCTGTACTTGCACATGCAAATCCACAAGCCACAGATAAAGCTGTAATTGCCCAAGCAGCAATTCCTTTGCTAGCTAAACAATCATTAAACTCGCTCCAAAAGCCAGCACTTGCCTTTACAGGTTGGAAAAATGAAGTTAGCCCTTTATTAGCAACTTCCTCATTTGAGGAAGAAAGATCAAAGTCCTCTTTTTCTAATTTTAAATGTTCTTTTTTGGCTAAATCTCCATTGTTATAAACCTCTACGTCAGCTGTATAGTTAACGTCATCACCAATAATCTTAGTTTCAGCATAATATTCTAAATGTCCATTCTTATCAAAGATAATTGCGAAATAAGATTTATTCAATTCCGTTTTTACATTCTTATACACGATAGGAAGATAAACAATGTCATTTTCATCACCAGCTTTGACATCTAAATTAAGAAAATCCAATTTTCCATTGGTAACCAAACTAATTTTATTATCAAAAATTAATTTTTTTGTGTTTACCGTTAACTTTTTTTCAATTGACCGACTAGCACCATGAAATTTTTCATTGAATTGATCAGATTTAGTTAATAAATCTTTAACTTGTTCTTGTTGTTCTTGCATCTTTGCACTGACTTCTTTATTTTGATATGGATCAAAAGAAGAAGCAATAAAAATTGAAAATACCAAACTAAAGACTACAAAACTTTTAAAAAATAAGTTCTTTTTACCCACAGATATAACTGCTTTCTCCCTTAATTTTTAATAATTAGGAATAATAATATTATATCATTTAAATACCCTATATTGTATAAAAAGTTAAAAACATATATTTAATTGAATCAATTTCATAATGTAAAATTCAGATAAAAAACATGAACATTTTAAATCAATACGAACATTAATATTCAGAAATTTTTGTTCCGCTCCAGACGGCGCTTTCCACGGGCTTGGCTTCAATCTCCTCGTCACTACGTTCCTGCGGGGCTTTCAGCTCAAGCTTTTCCCGTAGGAGTCGCCGTCTTCCGCTCCACAACTATAAAATTAGCTATTATTAAATGTTCGTATTTTTTAAGAAGAAAATGATTTATGAAATTAACTCAATTATAAAAACTTTTTTGCTTAATAATAAATATATTTCTAGATATTTCATATTTTATTCCAAAATTTAAGCAAAACTCACTTTTGATCGGGGAGTGACTTTCCTATGTATAACATCTTATTACCCACCCGTATAGCAGGTGTTTTTTGTTGAGCCTTCTTCAGGTTCAACAGACTAAAGTCCATAATAAAAGGACTTTCCAAACATTTATTGGAAAGTCCCTTATGTTAGACCTAAAGCTTATTTTCCAGGTACATAGTCTTCATCAATGATTAAAATTGGTTTGATTGTTTTTCCTGTTAGTGAATCACTTGAGGCTTGATTGATATCATCAAATTTGTAGAATTTCACTAATTTATCAAAATCAAATCTTCCCTCTTTATAAAATTCAACAAGTTGAGGAATTGATAATTGAGGAATTGCATTTCCCATTAATACACCTTTGATCGAACGGTTAAGCACTGTTAAATCTACCAAAGGGTGAACATCAATGGAGTTAAGTGTTACTGCTACAGGAGCCGTTACACCACCGATAGCAAGCACATCAATGGCCGTGTGCATAACTGCCGAAACTCCAGTTGTATCGATTGAGTAGTTAACGCCTTTTCCATTTGTTAGTTTTTTGATTTCTTCTAAAACATCTGTATTTTTACTATTGATAATATGTGTTGCCCCTAGTTCTTTTGCAGTTGCCAAGCGGTGATCATGGATATCAATACCGATAACTTTCGAACAACCAGAAATTTTAGCAGCCATCATTGCAGCAAGACCCACAGCACCTGTACCAAATACAGCTATCGTTGAACCTGGTTCTGGTTTCAATCCGTTAAATACTGTCCCACTACCAGTTAAGAAACCACAACCTAATGGTCCCACTAAACGAAGATCGACTTCTTTATCTACTTTTGCAAGATTAGACTCATGTACTAAAGAATAAGTACTGAATGAGGATTGACCAAAGAAGTTACCAACAGGTGTACCATCTTCTTTATGGAATACATGAGAACCATCAGCTCTTGTACCTGGTCCCATGTTTAAATCTATCCAATGATCACAGTTAGCTGGTAAACCTGAGCGACAGTTATCACAATGTTCACAATACGCATAAGAAACTACTACATGATCACCTGGTTTAAATTCTGTAACCGCTTTCCCAATTTTCGCTACAATGCCAGAACCTTCATGACCAAATACGGCTGGGAAATCATATGGAGAATCACCTGCACGAACAGCATCATCAGAGTGACAAATTCCTGAAGCGACTAATTTCACTAAAACTTCATCATCTTGCATTTCAGCAAGATTCAATTCTTCCATTTCATATGGACCATTTAATTTATTGACTACGGCAGCTTTTACTTTCATGAGAAATCCCTCTTTCTTCTATATTTATATTTATTATTTCCATAATCAGAATGTATAATACTATATGGAAAAAAAGAAAATATATGATTGTTAATGGAAACTGTATTTCATTTCCTAATTGGATAATACTATACCAAGTTTTCAAGACAATATATTTCTGCGGAGCTTTCAGCTAAATCTTTTCCCTTTAGAACCATCTTCCTTCCCCCCGAAATTACCAGATTGAACATACTTAAATGTTCAATTTTTTGTATAGTTTTACATATCAATTTGACTCATACATATTAATACAATCTAATATCTCTATAAAAAAGACTATAGACAAACTCGAAATTCTTGGAGTTTATCTACAGTCTAAAGAACACTTATTTTTCTTTATAAAATCCTCATCAATATTTAAACAATTATTTAGCTGTTTCTGATATTTCGACTTGATCTGCAGTTTGTGCTGGTTCTACAGATGTAACATCTTCAACATTTACAGTTACTTTCACTGTAGTTTGGTTAGAAGCTAAATCTTTTGCTGTGTAAATAATCGTATAAATACCAGCTATACTTGTGTCAATCTTATCAACTGTATTGCCTTGTGAATCAGTAATTGAAGTAACAAGTTTAACGGATTTATCCAAATTATCTTTGGCAGTTACTATTGGTAGAGTGAATACATCACCCGTTCTAACTTTATAAGTTACTGTACCAGTATTTTTTATCACAAAAGTTTGTTTAGCATCTTTAAGTTTGATCAATGGAGCAACTTTATCAGTTACTACTTTACCGTTTTTATATTGTACGTTTACTCCGTTTACTTCATAAACACCTGTTGCAGGAACACCATTCACATAGTATTTCCCTTCTTTAGATCCCTTGAATTTTTTCCCACTTTTAAAATAATATTTACCTACTGTACCAGTGAAACATTTCCCTTTCTTATAATAGACACCTTTAAATACTTTTGTTGCTGCTACACCTTTTTGATAAAAAGTTTTAGATACTACGCCAGTATACAATTGACCTTCTTTGTAGTATTTGCCTTTGTAAATACCAGTAAAGGTTTTTCCATTTTTATAAAGAACAGAGTTATAAACTTTAAAACCTGCGATTACTTTTTTATTTTTAGAATTCACAAGTTTACCTTTTAATACTTTATGAGTAGTTTTTGCAGATGCCGTTGTGTCAACTGCTACTGCTGCAGATGTAATAACAGAAGCCCCCAAAGCAAACGCCGCTACAGATTTAATTATTTGTGTGTAATTTTTCATTTTTCTATTCTCTTTTATTGTTACAATTTGTAAGGATTACCTTGTTTAATTCATGGACAAATACCATATTTCTCCTTTGGCAACCTCAACAAATATACTAGCACAAAAAAGTACTATTTTTTATTACATTTAGCGTTTTTTTATTAAATGAAAGTAAACATTCTGTTCTTACTATTAATTTTTTTAAAACAATCTTTATTGTCCTCAGCAATTTTCCAAATGAGCTACAAATATGTATCTTTTATTTTTTATGCCTTCTATTATTTTCAACTTAATTTCGTATTACATATGCCCTGTAATAAAATTCATGTAATATTTCTATGTTTTAATAAGAACTTAAGGGCATATAGAATATTAAAGGAGTTACTAGTGTTGCATTAAACCAAATTCAATATTAAAAAGGCTCATAATCTTCGCAAATCTTGTTTTGTGTAAAGAAAACGTCCTTAATAATGTATAAGTCAGGTGATATTCCATACTAAAGAACATCGTCATGAAAACAAAAAAACCGCTGATATCATCCATCAGCGGCTAAATCTACAACACGCTACATTACTCATTGAATCTTTCTTTAGGAGGAACTGTAGGAGAAACCTTGACGCCTGTCGATTCTTCAAAATCGTATAAATTAGTAGGTAGATCAGTGAAACGTTCTAATTCATTGTAGGCAGGAATACCATGGTAGGACATGTCCAATCCTTCTTCTTCTTCGCGTTCTGTTGCACGTAGCCCTACCGTCTTTTCACATACTTTGGCCATAAATGTTCCGCCAAGCAATCCCCAAACAATGACAACGACCGCACCTAACAGTTGGATTCCTAATAGAGAAAAACTGCCTGTTGTGAGTAAGCCATGCGTGGTATCAAACAAACCAACTGCTATGGTACCAAAAACACCATTGAAACCATGAACGGCTACCGCCCCGACTGGATCATCGACTTTTAAATTATCTACAAATAGTGTTGCATAGATCACGATAAAGCCACTAGTAATCCCAATAACAATGGCGCTCCACTCTGAAACATAGGCACATCCAGCTGTAATTGCCACTAAACCTGCTAATACACCATTGATCGTCATACTAGGGTCCACTTTTCCGAACTTTTTCATCGTTATCAATAATGCAGCTGTACCACCACTTGCGCCTGCAAGCATCGTATTGAGCGCGATAGTTGCTAAGGCTGTGTTAGAAGCATCCAACGTACTTCCGGCATTAAAAGCAAACCAACCAAACCATAAGATAAACGTTCCAGCAGAAGCTAAAGGAATATTACTTGGCGCAAAAACATTCGTACTGCCATCTGAATTAAATCGCCCTTTTCTTGGTCCCAGTACTTTTGCCATTGCAAATGCAGCAAATCCTCCAACTGCATGAATAGCGGCAGAACCTGCAAAATCTTTCATCCCTAATTTAGCCAACCAGCCATCGCTATTCCAAATCCAATGGCCTGAAATGGGATAAACAACAATGCAAATCAATGCAGCTGTTAAAATATAGGCTTTGAAGTTCATACGTTCTGCGACTGCACCAGAAACGATGGAGATGCAAGCTACGGCAAATCCCATTTGGAATAGGACATATGCTGCACTTGGTAATTTTAAAGCAAGATCAATTTTTTCTGGGCTTCCAAACAATGAAGTACCAAATAGTCCAAAGGTATCGTGCCCAAACATAATCCCAAAACCAACTAGCCAAAATGCTAAAGCTCCAATTGTTAGATCCACAAAAATCTTCATTGTTACGTTTACGGCATTTTTCGTTCTTACAAGGCCAGATTCAAGTAAACTAAATCCACCTTCCATGAATAACACCATTGCCGCAGCTAATACAACCCATATGGTATTTATATACATTAATTCCACGTTCGTTATTCCTCCTGGTTTAACAGATCATCAATATCATAATCTGCCTTTCCTGTTCGAATGTTATAGGCTTCGAGAATTGGAAAAACAAAAATTTTACCGTCGCCATCTTCTCCAGTTTGAGCAGAATCAACAATTTGCTGGATGGTCTTGTCCACCATATGATCTGATAAGATAATCTCCAATTTGATCTTTGGATGGAGGGTCACTTTATAATTTTTTCCACGATAGACACCCTGATTGTCTTTCTGTTTCCCTCTCCCAACTACTTGGGATACTGTGAATCCTGTAATACCTATGTTTTTTAATCCTTTAATCGTTTCAGTTAACTTTTCAGTTCGAATAATTGCTTCAATTTTTTTCATGAAAATGCCTTTCTTATGTCAGATTTTCTCACATACTATGTTAAGAATTATACCAAACTTTAAAAATGTGTCAATGGATTTCGAATGGAAATTATGAATTATTGAAAGTTTTTAGAATTTTTTGTAGATTGATTGCGAAGGATAGAAAATAATGTATATATATTATTTTTATTAATTTGAATCAATTTCATAATGTAAAATTCAGATAAAAAACACGAACATTTTAAATCAACATGAACATTAATATTCAGAATTTTTGTTCCGCTCCAGACGGCGCTTTCCACGGGCTTGGCTTCAATCTCCTCGTCACTACGTTCCTGCGGGGCTTTCAGCTCAAGCTTTTCCCGTAGGAGTCGCCGTCCTCCTCTCCACAACTATCAAAATTAGTTATTATCAAATGTTCGTATTTTTTAAGAAGAAAATGATTTATGAAATTGATTCATTTATAATATAAATTTATCTTTTTATATTTCAGATGATCTTTTAGTCCTTTTATTAATGAATTAACGTTAGACTTTAGCTAAACAAATTTTTAATTTTTTATTTGTACGGTTAGTTCGTATCCATACAACTCATTCTGCGTATTAGGAAAAACATCGATATGTCAAAATCACCATTTTCACTAATCCCAAAGGCCTAATTTTCTACGCAGATTACATTAGAATGTCTATTTTGATCGTTTTTCTTCTATTATTCGTAGCCCAAATAAAATTCCTTCGATGCATTTCTTCAAACGAAAAGAAATTCAATGCTTTTAAAATTTTTCTAACTGGACAACATAAATAAAAATAACCTTAAAAAGAAAGGATGATGAAAAAACAAACAAATCAAATTAATGGTTATACATTGACTAATGTCAAATTCGATTTTAAATAAAGGAGTGATTGTAAATGAAAATACAGAAGAAATGGGGAACTCTTTCCCTAGCATTTGCATTAACGCTAGGATTTATAAGTAGCGCAGCTGTTTCAACTTCCGCTGCTACCACTGCAGAAAATAAGCAAGCCAATACGACAAATAAACAACTGGATGCCGCTACAAAACAAAAAGTGGATACGATTTTACAGAAGCTAGATGCAGATTTAAAAACACTGGGAATTGATATTCCAAAACATCATTCGAAACACCATTTATTTGCAAATTTAGATGAAAAAACAAAGGCACAAGTGAAGGAAATTATCAAAAAGCGAAAAGACGGGACGATCACAAAAGCAGAAGCTGATGCCCAGCTAAAAAAATTCGGCATTGTATTGCCCCCAAAACATCATGAAAAAAGAGG
The DNA here is from genome assembly GCF_007896505.1 of Rummeliibacillus sp. SL167. Classification (NCBI taxonomy): domain Bacteria; kingdom Bacillati; phylum Bacillota; class Bacilli; order Caryophanales; family Caryophanaceae; genus Rummeliibacillus; species Rummeliibacillus sp. SL167. Next base: position 2,215,974 of record NZ_VCBM01000001.1, read on the forward strand.
ACAATTTCTTCAATTAGATGATCAAACAAAAGGGAAAGCCGAAAAACTCATTCAAAATGCCAAAATAGAAATAGAAAAATTAGGCGCTGACTTTCCTAGAAAATACGATCACTTACTTCATTTGATGAATAAATAAAAATTTACTATTTTATTTCATTTATTCACTAACTGAATAATGTATACTTCCAGGAAGATGTTGTCTGTAGTTTTGGACAACATCTTTACTTGTATATGGATGAGTTCGAATTTCTTTAGTTTAGATAAAATATGCTCAGCAACAAGGATTTTGGAAATATTTGTAGAATAATAATCTAAAGAAAAATAAGCTGTCTTAGTGAATAATGCAAATTTAAAAATAACAGAGGTGTTTGTCTTATGTTTATAGTAGTTTTGACTTCTTCTTTGTCTGCATTAGTTGGTGTTATTGTTTCAACAATTTTTGTAGTAAAGGCATCAAAGAAAAAAAACGATATGTTTCGAAACAAAAGTGACAAGTCCTAAAAAGGGCATTTTTTTAGAAACAACTATAGAAAAATTTATCGAGAAAACAGAAAAGGCTACTATTAGCATTTGCCACTTATATTTTTTGAACATCTCCGAAATATTTTTGTTAGATAAAGTGAAACCCTTCAAAAATCAAACATTCATATCAAAAGTAAAATTTTTATCTAATATTCATTTTTTATTAGTTTTTTCTACCTAATTTATTTCTTCTTTATCTATCCATATAGAATGACAATCTAATGCAAAATCCCTTATATTTCGACAAAACTTTATTTTTTTAAAAATTAAAACAAGTTATTTTCTTCATTTATAGGTAATTATTCATCAAATCAATGGATGATTACTTATTTCATACTCCTTTATAACCATTCCTTATTTGGTAGTTTTATTTCATTTTTACATTTTAACCCACGAAATATGGCAGGGAGTGCTATAATCTCATCTAGAGATTATTATAATTGGAGGGATTTGTTATTAATAAGAAAAGGTGGGCACTCATTAGCTTATTTGCAGTACTTTCACTGCTTCTAGCAGCATGTGGTTCAAGTAGCAGTGGTTCTGATTCGAAGCAAGAATCAAGTGACGTTGGATTCAAAGTCAACTCAGGTGAATATATAACCATCACCAAATATGATGATAACGAAGAAAAAACGTACCTCAAGTTGAACGTAACGGTACATAATAAATCTAAAAATGAAGTTTCCTTATCGGGTGCAGATTTCAGTCTTTATGATAAAAATGATGAGAAGATTGAAACGGTTTATGTCAATCCGCCAGATGAAGAATCTTATGAAGAATTATCTGGAAGCGTTTCACCAGAAAAAAAGGCATCTGGTGATCTGGCATATCCTATCAATCCAGAGGAAAAATATGAACTTCATTTCCAACCGCATATTTATAATGATGAAGGTGAAAAATCGAAAGAATTAGTTGTAAAAGTAGATCCGTCAAAATATAAAAATGACAATGAAAATGCGAAAAGAGCACTAGAGGCATACGTCGATAATGTATTCCTAAGCAAAGAAAACCCTGATTTTAAAACTTTAGTTACCAATGATGTGCTCAAAGACAGTCAAAAATTTGATGAAGAACTTGGAAATCAACTGAAAGAAGGATTCGGTGATTATACACCAGATTTAAAGACAGAGAAAATATTTATTGAAAAATACCGTAAAGCATTGAACCAAAAGATCAAGCCAACTTACCAAATTGAATACGCAGATACCAAAAAAGCAAAAGTGATGGTAAAATTCAAAAACTTTGATACTTCTGATCTGTACAAGCAATCTGAAAAAGTCGGCGATCAATTCTCGAAGAAAAATCAAAATAAATATTCTTATGATGAATACGATAAAGCAGAAAAAGATGCTTTAGTTTATATCTTTACTAGAATTGACCAAATTCTAAACAATACTAAACTAGACGACGACTCTCGTGATTTTTCACTTACGCTGAAAAATGAAGATGGCAAATGGAACATTCAAACAACAGACGAAGATATGAATAGCGCTTATGATGACTTATTCAAAGCATTTGTTTTAGTCATGTATTAAAGCGGCGATTACGACAAAGAAACACAAACCTTAAGTGAGGTTACTGAAAAACAAGAACATTCCCATTTTATTGATAAAATCTTTTCTTTCATTTTACTAGCCAAAAGGCTGATTTTATCAAATTTTGGAGATGAAATGATTTTTTCGGCGGCCTCCTTTTAAGTTGGTTTGTGTTCTTTCTATTATATACAGCATTATGGACTTGAATAGTAGCCTGTTTTCTGAATTATTTGAGTTGACTGGCTGGGAAATGTCTTTGATATTTATTCGCTCTTTATTTGGTTTTATTCGCTAGTACGGAAGACTTATTTGCTCTTTGCCAGGTATTATTCGCTAGTTTGCCTCATTTATTTGCTCTCTCGCGATTTGTGCCCTTTAAAAAAACTTATTTGTGCTATACGCTGGTACCTGATTTTAATCATATGACACGAGCAGTTTATGCTGTGATGCCGTATGTAAATCACGGTATATTCGATTGATGTTCGTATTTTCCATAATGGCATCCATTCCAAGATATCGGAATAACACCTGTGCTCCATGTACAGCGTGTTGAGCAGCTACCTTACTTTGCTTACTAATGGCTTGCAATTCTTCCTCAGAACATTCTTTTCCAGAGACATGGGTCATCCAAGATTGTTCCACTGCTTGATGAAACGCACGAACAGCAGCATTAAAAGGGAGCTCCATTTCTTCTATTTTGTTCGTTACAAACGTATAACGTGCAGAACCCCACGCTTTTTTCTTCGTCAACGCAAACGCTCTCGCTTCGTCAAAAAAGTGTCGTGCAATACCGATAGTTGTTGCAGCAATATTTGCCTCAGCAAAAGGAACGAACGGATAGTGAAATACCGGATCATCATAATAAAAATGTGGGTGATAGGCATCAAATACCCTTTCCTCAGAAATAAATGCGTCCTTCACATGAATTGTGTAGCTATTCGTTGCCTTCAGTCCAAATGCATGCCAATCTTGTTCAATTTTCACTTGTTCAGGTGTGAACGCAAAGGCCTGTATCGTTCCGTTTCTATCATCATCAGTTTCAAGAATGCAATTGGCAGTAAAAATCGTAGCATGCATCGATCCACTACAAAATGGCCAACTGCCAGTGACAATATAGCCATCATCTACTTTTTTGGCAATACCATTTGGACGGTCGCTGCCTGCAATATACACATCTTGTTTGGTGAATACTTCTGCTGCCAGCTTTTCCTTCATCGTCGTCACAAAAAATCCAGCACCTGATCCGATTTGCACAAGCCAGCCAAAGCTTCCGTCGATCCAAGCCGCATCCTCAAAGAGCTGAATCGCTTCCGGAAATGATGTCATTCTCCCGTTCAGTTCATCAGGAATAAACAATTTAAACAAACGCTTTTCATAAATAATTTCAAGAACTTCCGGAGTCAGCTGTCCAAGCTTTTCCATTTGGACAACTTGGCTTCGAATAAGCTGAATAGTTTTGTCATCAAACATATTTATCTACCTCTTTTACTCGATTTCCTTTATTTTAATACGAACAGAAGAAGATTGGAAATAACGGTAAGAGACCTTCGATTCGCGAATGGAGTGGCAACTTCTAGGGTAGATGATATTGGGATGAAACATAATTTCTGAGATTGCTGATATGTTTATGAAATGTTTTGGATATCGAGCTCTTACTTGCGATAATAAATCGATGGTCTAAGTCTTCTTTGTATCGTACTTCGTTCTTGGCGTTTATTCGCTCTTTGATAGGATTTATTCGCTGGCTCGGACGATTTGTTTGCTAGTTTGACTGGGTTATTCGCTCTCTATTAGGGTTTATTTGTTAATTTGATAAGTTTATCTTTAATTGTTATTCACTTTCTTAGCAATTTACGTCTTGCTGGTTTGCTAAAAGCGAGAACCGACACCAAATCAGCTGTAGCCAACCAGCGAGACGTGATTGACGAAATAATTGAAGTCGAAACAAGTCAAGCAAATGAGGCTGCACGTGCTGTAGCAAAATCAGATGGCATTCTAGTCGGCACATCATCGGGAGCCGCTATTTGGGCTGCAACTCAATTAGCAAAACGCCCTGAACATAACGGTAAAAGAATTGTGGCAATTCTTCCAGATACAGGTTTGAGATACTTGTCTACAGATTTATTTGAATAAGGATTAAGTGCCTGTAAAAATTAAGTGCCTGTAAAAATTAAATGCCTGTCACCAAAACAATTAAGTCTTTTTAATATCTGATGCCCCATTTTAGGACTTAAATTTTCTCAAACATGGATCAACTTCGGATTATCGTGGATTGAATGGTCTTGAACATGGATTGAAACCAATTTCGCGTGGATTGGGTAGTATTTCCCGTGGATTGAACTGTATTTCCCGTGGATAGACCCGTTTTTCTAATTATTTGAGTGCCTGGCACCAAAATTTTCAGGTAAATAGAGGCTGCGGATCATTTCGTGGCCTCTTTTCGTTTTAGGTTATAGTAGTGGTTACATTCACAGAATTATTGGATGTATTTCAGATTATCGTGGATCGCCAATTGGCGTCTTCCTCCAAATCGAGCAGGAGGCCAATCATTACTTGACCAGCCAACCTCTCACATCACCAGACGTATACGATCCTATATACCGCATAAAGTGAAGAAATGTCTTTACTCCCCACTTTATGAGCTTTTTTTGTTATCGCTCGATCGATGATTTTACTACAAAAAGTCGCCAGTTTCCCTTTCAGGTGTTAGCGAACTTCATATGGCAGGAGCAGATTGTGCAGCGACGTTAAATGTAATAACGCCTAGCATCTGAACTTATCTCCTAAAACAAAATAAGTCCTAATGTATCCCTACATTAGAACTTTCATAAATACAATATTTCTTGAGTGAGAATTCTATTCTATCTAAAAAGCCCTTAATCTCTGAAGTAGCTAAGGACTCTCTGAAGGCTATTATTTGAATTGATTCGGCATCTGGATCCTGACTTATTCTTTGGGTAAGTCAAGTTCTTGATATGCTAACTGATACTTTCCCCCATCGGCAACTTCTGAATGATACAAAGCCTTAAGCGCATAGTTTTTCTCAAGATCAAGGTTTACCATCAACTCTTTTAAGTGCTTTTGCAACTCTTTATTTTCTTTAACCAACCGGTTCATTTGAGATTTCACGTATTTCATAAGATATGTTCAAACTCCTTTCAGGTATTCTCCCACAAGTATAGCACTAATCCTGGCATTTCGATTACAACACAATTTTCGTTTTTTTAATAACCACGATACGCACGGCACCCAATCTAGAGAACTTGGAAGACTTAAATTGCTGAGAGGGCGAATACAATTTGAAATGGAGCGAATAAATGTGCTCAGAGAGCAAATAAATCATCGAAATTAGCGAATAAAAATGCTCTTTCTTATGTTTCTTAGGCGTATTATTAATGCAAACTTTAAATGAGAAAAGTCTTTAACCTGAGAAATTAAGGACTTGAATTGTACTCTATTTTCTGAATTGTTTCGGTGCCTGGTACTTAATATGATTACTGAATATTAGCTAAATGTTATAATTTTTCTATAAGAGATTAAGTTCATAAAGAAAGGATTGAAATGATGGATGAACACTGGCAACATAGGATTGAGAAATTAGAAGAAGAAGTAAAATCGTTAAAAGCAGAGATTTCAAAAATGAAGCAGGTTCAGAGTAATAAACAAATGGAAAAAGTGATGGAAGAACAATCACAAAAAACGAGTAAAAGTATATTGGATACTAGAAAAAAACCGGTCGTAAAGCCTCAAGTAAAGGAGTCAGAATATCAAAAGGCTCCGAAAAAAACATTTGAGGAACAACTGATAGGAATATTACCGAAAGTGTTTATGCTAATATTCGTGCTGGGCGTATTATGGGGATTGAAACTTATGAGCGATTATGGGATGTTGGGGAATCAGATGAAAGTTTTACTAGCATACTGTACCTCTATTGCGATCGGCGCTTTAGCATTATTTCTTGAGAAAAAAGGGAAGAGTTCAAGGACTATTCACTTAGCTTTATATAGTGGCTCTTTTACGATAGGGATATTAGCAACAGCTGCTGCAGTACTTATATATGATGTCATGACAACTACTGTTGCTCTTTGGATTGCCTTAGTATATATAGGTTATGGGATTGCACTATGTATAAGAAAAGGGAATGAAGGACTCACCATTTTTGTTATGTTTACGTCGTTACTATTACCTTATTTACTAGAATATATGTCATTTAATGCGTTAGTTATTGTTGGCTTTATCGTGTTACTTTATGTAGCGATTCAATATGCAATTATTAAACATCGTCAGTATATCGCATTGTATGTAACTACTCTTTTTGTAGGCTTATCCATATTCATCTTGTATGGAATGAGCGAGGTAACTTCTGAAACATATGCTTACGGGGCATTTGTAGCAATTATAACGTTCTTTGTTAGTTGGATTTTCATGAAGAAGGAAGAAAAAAGACTTACTTTACACTGTAATTTACTATATAGTTACGGCATTGCTGGTATAACAGCTTTGCAGGTATTTGAGCAGTTGACTGTAGATAAGATGATTCTCTTTTTCTTTATGACCGTATTTTTGGTGGGTACTGTGTTATGGGAGAAAAAACGCGGTATTCATTATGCAGTCGATATTTTTGCAGCACTTGTCATCATTGGTGTTATAAATATGATTCTTGCTTCGAAAATGGATGATGATTGGAGACTAATACTTCTATTTATATCAGGTACAATCGGCTTTATTTTAGCAATTCGTTTAGAAGCAAAAACGATGAAAATAACAAATATTGCTTTACTTTTTTTAACAGCGCTCTTTGTTTTTTTACTACAAAATGTATACCAACCGATGAAGATTTTAACTCATATTATAGCAATTCTTTCGATGGTCATTTGTATTTTTTATAATGAAAGAACAACAAAACAAGTTAAAATTTCCTTACAAAAAATAATTTGGCCAGATATTGTGCGTATTGTAACCTATGTATTTATACTTATTTTTGTTATTAAGCTAGAAAACGAGTATACGTTAGAAACATTGGGAGAATATTATTTGACCTATACGTTTATTGCACTAAGTAGTATAGTTGCGCTGGTTGCACCACTAAAAATCGTTCGTTCAACCTTACCAATGGTACTTTTGGGCTTGCTCATCATTTGTACATTACTTGTTTGGTTATCGACTAATATCTCTCAACCATTACTTGTTCAGATGGCAACACGCTTCATTTATTTAGCTATATGGATGGCATTGTTACTTGATGTGTATTACAAAGGGGCTATTTATCAGCGATATAAAAAATGGTTAGCGTTATATTATGAAAAGTTATTAATCGGTGGTTGGCTTATCATACTTTTAAATTTATGGGGCTTTGCTCACTTTTTATACTCTACATCAGAAATTGAACGCTACATGCTTATTATTATCACGACTGGATTATTGTTTGCATTATCTGTAATCTTTATTTTTCAAGGAAGAAAGAATGGCTGGCAGTTAATGCTAAAATCTGGTTTTACACTTCTCATGTTAGCCATTGGTAAATTGATTTTGGCCGACTTGTCAAATCTCGACTTGTCCATTCGTGCGATTGTCTTTATTACGATTGGGGCTCTTGGACTTGTATTGTCGAACAGATTACTGAAAAAGTTGTAAATAAATTCAATTGTTTCGGTGCTTGTCACTCGATCGACCCCGTTCCCCGATTGCTCAAAATCATTGTGTATGGCAAGGTTACTTGTTAAATGTAGTAATACCTGCCGCGGATAATTGGAGGATCTTTCAGCTGCAAATTATTAATGAAAGAAAAGACGCTGGGACAGAACTGAATTAGAGTCTCCCAAAGCCGAATCATTAAATTCTATAGCATGGTGATAAAAAGATAATCCGAACAAGTAGAGAATTCTTATTAGAATTTCTATTCATTGTTCGGATTTTTCATTAGCCAAAATATTTTTGTCCCAGCCTCTTTATTTGTATTCTATTTTCTGAATTGTTTCGATGCCTAGCACTTTAAGGAACGTTGGATAAATAAAAACAATTCCTTTTTAGATTCTTCATCAGTAAGATTTTGGTCATTTGCAATATAAAAACGCTCTGCGGAGTTTTCTACTAAATTGATTAGTAATTTGGCATACGACACGACATTTATGTTAGCAATTATTTCTTTATGACTGATCGCCTTATGAATAATTTGCTCGAACCATTCATAATAAGGTTGATATATTTTTTCCCATGTTTCCATCGAATATTCAAAGGCCAATCCTGAGTAGCAAAGAATCAGTACATCCTTATATTCATCAGTAATTTTATAAGTTTCGTCAATGTAAATTTTAAGTGCGTGCCAAAAATCCTTACTTTCTGACATAGACTCTTTTATTTTATATAATGTCATTTTTAATAGCCGCTCAGCAATAGCAGGTATCAATGCGTTTTTAGAAGAAAAATATAGATAAAATGTCCCTTGAGCAACCTGAGCTTTTCTGACAATATCCGAAACAACCGTTTTTTGAAAACCTTTTTCTGAAATGATTTCAATTGCCGATTCTATTATTCTTTCATACTTATCTTCATTATTCATTTCATATCCTCCATTAAGTTATCTTAACTTATCGTACTAAATCGAAATGAAAGAATCAATTTCATCATGCAGGATCTAAATGAAAAAACGAACAATTTTATCCTGCAAAATTCGGATAAAAATATCAGGCATGTTGACGTAACAAGTTTTGAACAAATTCTCTGAACGGACGACATCACATGAAGGAAATAGACAAGTATAATCGAGTCAGTCACCTTCTCCCGCTCCATAGAAAAAAAGCCTTTGAAGGAAACTACTTTTCAGTATCTTTCAAAGGCTTATACGATGATTTCATGTAGAAAATCGTTCATAGTGATCTTACAACGATTGTTCCCCGTATTATTGTTTCCTAGATTATCGCTTGCAATCAGCTAGCGTAGTTGACTTAAAACTTTTTTAAAGGTGGCGATTACTTGATCTACTTCACTATAAGAAATGGTTAAAGGTGGTTCGATGCGGATCGTTTTGGAATTGACAAGTGTACCCGCGACTAAAACTCCTTCATCAAACATTTTTTTGGAAAATTCATACCCTACTTCATCTGAATGGAACTCGATTCCAATCATTAGACCTTGTCCACGAATTTCCATAACTTTATCTTCATACCCTACAGTTGTTTCTCTTAACCCACTCAATAGATATTTTCCTACTTCTGCCGCACGTGTAGGCAAATCTTCTTCGATTAAAACTTTAATCGTTGCTAATGCGGCTGCACATGCAAGTGGATTTCCTCCGAATGTGGTTGTGTGCATAAAAGGATTATCAAATAGACTTTTGAATGTTTTTTCATTCGCAATGATGGCACCCGCTGGGATAATTCCACCACCAAAAGCCTTGGCCAAACATAAAATATCAGGCTCTACATTGTATAGTTCAGCCGCAAACATTTTACCCGTACGTCCCATTCCTGTTTGTACTTCATCAAGGATCAGCAATGCACCATATTCATCGCAAAGTGCCCTTACTTCTTTTAAATAATTTTGTGGTGGTAAAATAATACCTCCCTCACCTTGGATGGGTTCTAAAATAACAGCCGCTACATCCTCACCGACAAATTGACAAACCTCAAATGTTTTACGCATCATTTCAATATCACCAAATGGTACATGACGAAATCCCGGAATCAGTGGCAAAAATGGTTTTCTAAAAACTCCTTTGGCCGTTCCAGATAACGACCCTAAACTTTTACCATGAAAAGCACGCGTTGTGGAAATAAAAGTGGTGCGATCACTGTACATTTTGGCAATTTTCAGTGCAGCTTCCACACTCTCGGTCCCACTATTCGTAAAGAACGAATATTTTAAATCTCCCGGTGTGATTTCAGCTAGCACTTTTCCTAGCATAGCTCGAAGTGGATCTAATAAGTCCTGACTATGAAGAGCCTGATGTTGCAATTGATCTTGAACAGCTTTTAAAACTTTGGGATTGCGATGTCCAACATTGTAAATGCCGAAACCACCTAGACAGTCAATATATTCTTTTCCATTCACATCTTTGAAACAAGAGCCTTCATCAGACCATTCTACAGCGGCAAACTGATTATCTAATGTGACAGTTTTGCGATATTCTAAAAAACCTGGATTGATATTTTCACGAAATCCTTCAACAGTTTCCTCAGTGATCCATTTTGCCTCTTCAACTGTCAAATTCTCTTTTTCAATTAACCCTAAAACTTTTCCAATATATTCTGTCACATTTGTACTTTTTAATGTTTCTTGTTGAACTTCTATACTCATTATAATTCCTCCTTTTGTTTTTGATAGTGACTGAATGTCAGTCATTTATATTTTAAAAAAATAATTGAACCCTATATTTAATTTATTTCTCAATGTACTCCCCTATACTGTTCTGCAAGCTCCCCTTTTGTTTGTTCTGCAACATTTCCGATAATTTGGGGATCTTCCATTTTTCCGAAGTCATAAGAAGAAACATCTTTCGTGAAAAATTTAGTTAAAAATAATAGATAGACGAAACCAATCCCTGTCCAGGCAATGCCCACAAGAAAAGATTCAGTCGATAAATTGATCCAAAGAAGCCCTGTCAACCCGGCACCCAACATAGGCATTATAATATAATCCAAAATATCCTTCTTTGTTTTATATCGTTTATGTTTAAAAACAAAATGAGCGATGACAGATAAATTGACAAAAGTAAAAGCAATAAGAGCCCCAAAATTAATGAGAGAAGAAATCAATTCAAGAGTTGGGGCAATGGCAAGTAAGGAGATGATCCCAACAATAATGACATTCCGTGCAGGTGTCTTAAACTTAGGATGCACGTAGCCAAATATTTTGCGTGGAAGCATCCCGTTCCTCCCCATTACGTACAGTAAACGAGAAACACTCGAATGAGATGCAAGCCCTGAAGCTACTGTAGCAGCAAAAGCACCCGAAAGAAAAACGATTTGGAATAACTGTCCACCAACTTTAAATGCGATTTCTGGAAGTGTATCATCTATCACTTTAAAGTTTGAAACGCTTGGGAATAATGCCTGAGTGAAATAACTTGCAATAAAAAATATCGCTCCGCCGATCATCACTGTATACATAATGGCTTTAGGCATTATTTTTTGGTCGACAGCTTCTTCTGTATACATGGTAATAGCATCAAACCCTATGAATGAAAAACATACGACTGTGGCTCCAGCAAGAATACTGCCGATTTCTATATTGGTATGGAAAAGTGGCTCAAATGTCAATATAGTCCCTTGCCCCATTCCTTGTGATAGTCTTACAAAGGATAACACAAGAAATGCTACGATTAAAACAAACTCAAAGACTACCAGTATTGAATTAATGTTAGAAGTTTTATTCATGCTCCACACATTAATGGCGGTAACAATGGCAACATAACCGACTACCCAAATCCAAGATGAAACATTTGGAAAAGCTGATTCCATATAAATCCGAATAATAAGAGCATTCACTAATGGTAATAAGAGATAATCTAATAGCGCTGCCCATCCAACAAGAAAACCTAAATACGGGTGAATCGTTTCTTTTGCATATGTATATGCCGAACCCGCACTTGGAAATACTTGAACCATTTTCCCATAACTCACAGCTGTAAAAAACATCACGCCCAATGCCAGTAAATAGGCTAATGGAACAAGTCCATTTGTTTCTTCGGACACTATTCCGAAAGTGTCAAATACAATCGTAGGGGTCATATAACCTAATCCAAGACCAACAATGGCCCATAATCCTAATGATCGTTTTAAAGCAGCTTTTTCCATCTATCAAGTCCCCTTTTCAAATGATTTTGGACATAAAGTGAAACTTTAATCAGTTTGGGTTTTCTTCATCCCTCACTAAATTGGAAAAAATAAAATCACATTCCTCTCATGATCTAATAGGTAGCAATCTTCTGTACTTGTTGCTACGCTTGTCATACAAAAAAACTTGCAAAACCAAAAGTTATTACTCTTTTTCAAAGATTAAATATGTTTTTTACTTGTCTAAATACTCGCAAATTTATAGACGGAAACCTTTCTCAAATAATAAGTACGTTTTTACACCTCCTGACATGGTCCTCACTCCATGGTCGTATTGTCTTACAAACATATTGTTGATGATCCAATTCCATCCACAAAGGCATCCGCTATTTTATAAGATCTAAGAAAACGTACCAAAGTGACGAACCATAACACCTATCAATAAAATGAATGACTGTCATTCATTTTATTGATAGAAAATTCTGAATGATTGAATTATAGATCTTATAATAGATTTTGTAAATATGGTATGTTATATTTCCTGACATACTTTTTTTGCATAGTCTATTTACTACAACAATTCTACTGGATTAGATTTTAAATTTCTCCCTGTGGATTTCACTACATATTCAGTGTTGGCGCACATCAGGCGTGTTGATGAGGTAGAAATAAGGAGTATATATTGGATGGAACTTTTTCTTCCATGGATGGTGGCGCATAGGGATACAAGTTGAGCGTTGGGATTTTTTCGGCTGCTCCTTTTACTTGGTGAATGGTGAACTCCTGCTTGGACAGTGCTTTGGCTGTGATTATTCCTGTCTTCGATAAAGCTCCTAATTCTTTGGTTTCCACTACGGATAATCCGAGGTTTCCTAATGCGAGGTTATCCACTTTGCACATGACTTCCGTTGAATAACATTCCGCTGAAACGAATCAAATTAATATAAATGGATTGAAAAAGCTTTCAACCTAGGCAGAGGCTTTATTTGTAGCTTGTTTTCAGAATTGTCTGATTGCCGAACGTTAAGACTTATGAATGAAGATTAAGTACCTGTCACCTAAACAATTAAGTTTTTTATATCCTACGCTAAATTTTAGGACTTAAATTTTCTCAAACGTGGATCAACTTCGGATTATCGTGGATTGAGTGATCTTGAACATGGATTGAAACCAATTTCGCGTGGATTGGGCGGTATTTCCCGTGGATTGAACTGTATTCCCCGTGGATAGACCATTTTTTCTCGTGGATTGAACTGTATTCCCCGTGGATAGACCATTTTTTCTCATGGATTGAACTGCATTCCCCGTGGATAAACCCTTTTTTCTCGTGGATTGACAAAGGATATCGATCATCCCAATATAAGGAACGTGCAAAAAGAGGATGTCATCACGATGGAGACATCCTCTTTCCATATGTGCTTAATTAGTTAGAGTTTCAACTGTAGGAAATTTCAAAATCTAGGTTGGCAACTGGTACTCGATTTGGCTAAGTTGGCAAAGCCTATTGGGATTTAATTTAAAATCCGTATTAAATCGTAATTTTTGTATCTTTTGTTTCGCTTTGACTGCTGATCTGTGTAGATTAACTCCTTTTCGACGAGAGATTTTAATGCTGTACGAGCGGTATTTTGAGAAATACCAAGTATATCTGAAACCTTTGCTGCAGTCGTATTTGGATCTGTAAATGTGTACATCCAAACTTTTTTTTCAGAATCTTTATCGCATTTATTCATTCCAACTATTGCTAAATTTTCAGCTAAATCTAATTTTCGATTTAGTTTTTCAGCCATTCTTTCACAAGCATTTAAAAAAAAGTGAAGCCAATTTCCCCAATTTGGTTGACTACCACGTATACCATTTAGTAAATCATAATATCTCATACGCTCTCTTTCTAGTTCCTCACTGACAAAGAAAATCGGTTTAGAAATCACTTTAGCTTGAATCAGATAAAGAACAATAATAATACGCCCCAATCGGCCATTTCCATCTAAAAATGGATGAATGGATTCAAATTGGGCATGAATAATGGCTGCCTTCAGTAAAGGGTTACTTTCTTCATCTATAATTTCTTGATCGGCATTTAAATGACGTAAAGGTAACTTTTTCCCATATGGGTGACCGTTTATAAAGGTCTCCCAATTTTCCATATAGCTTGATATTTCATGTACGGGAATAGGTATATAGGAGGCATCTTCAATTTTTTTAGTGGGTCCGATAAAATTTTGGATTTTACGAAATTCACCACTTGCCTGACTGGTTCCTCTTCCATCATCCATTAATGTATGATGCAAATTTTTAATAAGTCTTGTAGAAATCGGATATCCGTTTTGAATATATTCAAAACCCTCTAGTAATGCTTTTTGATAATTCATAACCTCAATAATTTCCCATCTCGGATTTCGATCATCTTGTTCTTCTACCATATCCGAAAATGTTACTTGTGTACCTTCAATTCTCGTCGATTGTACGGATTCGCTTAAAGAAAAGATTCGAATTAAACTCTCCCCAACCATAGAATGCTTGAATTTTTCGTCTAAACGTCCGATTTTGCTACTTACTTCAGATAGCTTTCTATATATTTTCAAAGCATCTTTTGCTTCTAAACCTATTGGAAGTGGCAGCAAGCCTTGAATTGCCATAATGGTCACCCCTTTTTTTTCATTATAACCATATTAACTAAATTATTCACATTTTTTTCGTTAACTCATATATTTTTTTATACTAAGAGAATTTATTTGTTTTTTATGTATTAATAATTAATAAAAATAAGAAACAACACCACTACATACATAAATTTTATTATGTTTATTTCCTTGCCATATATATTAAATCTCCATCGAGATGGGCCAACGAAACCCCAGGCCCCTTTTAGGAAGTCTTTTCCTGCTTGTAGGAGACACTTTTGGATGCCTTTCGCGATTTCTAGCATGGTGACGATTTGTTTTTTGACACCATCGTGGTTTTCGATGCCTATTTCTTTCGCAATTTTTAAATATTCACTTGGTGTGGGAAGCGTTTGCAATCCATTTAAAATAATTCGGATTTAAAAAGCCTTCAATCTTTGTAGAGATTAAAGACTTTATTTGTAGCTCATTTTCAGAATTGTTTGAGTGCCTGGCACCAAAATCTACTCCATCCCTTAAGATTTCTCTTACTCATAATTTGTAGCAGCAATAAAATCAAAAGCACCTGTTGAACTAATTTCATTTTTATATTCAAAATTATATATTAAAATTACTGCATTATATGATTTCTTTAGGTTTATACTTTTCTGGATTTTTGGGATGACAATTTCTTCATACGAACACCCATCTAATAATTCCGAAATATCACTACTACTATTCTTATAGACCGCTTTTTCTATAGTATCCTCATCTGTTTCATCCATATCAATATTAAAATCGATAAAGAATTGGGAAGGGACAGACTCGCCATCCTCATCATACGTTAAATCAACATACTCTCCTATTGAGTCCTCATCGTTAATATTTCCTAACCAAATTGAAACCCATCCTTGTTTTTCCATTATAGTATCCTCCTACTTTAATCTTAGACCTTGTGGTAAAGACGAAACTCCACCCTCTAATCTATAATTAGCCCAATTATTAAGTCGTCTAACAAATGTATTATAGTCGCTAAAAGTATCTATTATTGCTAACAATTCATTATGTGTTTTAGTTGAGCCTAATCCTCCATGAACACCGTTTGGATTGACAAATTTGACATCGGATATAGCTGTTCTTAAATCTTTAATCTCTTCAGCACCAATATTCCAATACTTAAATTGCGGAGCCCTTGAAACTAAATGCCACTCATGTAAACCTCCAGGTTCTCTAAGTTGACGTTCAATTTTCTTTCTAATCTTTTTATCTTTCCAAAGTTCGTCTAGTTCACTACTTGTAAGTAAATTGAAGAATTTATTAAAATTTCCACTATTTGCAGTTGGTATATCATCAACAGTTAATTTAGTTATATCTTTAACATTATCTATACCCTTACCGCTACCTCTTGCCTCCACTTTCGCCATAGAAATCAACTGATCTCTCAAGCCAACGCTATTCACCGTATTATAAGGCACAATACCTGCATTTACACCCGCTGATTGGTGTTGGGGCGCATACGGATACAGGTCGAGCGTCGGGATTTTTTGGGCTGCGCCTTTTACCTTGTGGACGCCTACTTTGGCAGTGGCTTTGACTGTGGTCATTCCTGTCTTCGTTACAGTGCCTAATCCTTTGGTGCCCACTGCGGATAATCCGAGGGTTCCTAATGCATAGGAGATCCATTCCGCACGTGAATTGGCATCCCCATTGATGACATCCTGTTCAAATGCTAATGAATCCAATTAAAATAATTCGGATTTAAAAAGCCTTCAATCTTTGTAGAGATTAAAGACTTTATTTGTAGCTTATTGTCAGAATTGTGTGGGTGCCTGGCACTTGAACTTTAACACGTCACCTTTCCTCTCTGCACAAATGAATGTACTGACCAAATTCAGGAAATACATCCCAGTTTCTTTCAAGGGTATCGCTAGTCTCGCGTTCCTCGACTGAACCGGTCTTTAAATCTCTCTTTTCCATTGCTATACAGCCATCTTCTCGGAAGCCCAAAATCAAGCTGCTTACTTCCATGTCAGTTTCATCAGCATATTCCCAATACATGGCTGTTCTTAAAAAAATCTTACCATCACTCATAACTTCAAAATCATAATTTAAATACTTACGAATCAGATCATCATAAAACCCCACCGAAACCCATTCATTTGTAACATTTACAATATACTTAGGTTTCTCATCTTCTATTAATACCACCGTATATGGTTTATGTTTTTGATGATATGTGTATGCAGTACGGTCATCAAGAATGTTCCAAGGCTTCTTTTTAATGTCCGACCATTCGTCACAATAATAAACTTTCATAGTCAATTATACACCTTCCCCTTAATATCCCTAATAATAATCCTGTTTTTTGTTGCTTCATCAAGAATTGTTCGTGGAATTGGTTTATTTTGAACTGGTACTTCTAATATTAATTCACCTTTAAGTCGCCCTCCTTTGAGAGCGCTAGGATTAAAAGTACCATTTGATATTTTAGAACCTGAAGAATATTTTTTTGTAATTTAATTTAAGTAACTCTTAGCTGTCTTTTCTTGCACTTCACTAAGTTGAGTAAATTTTCTCGATACTATTTCCTTATTGGGTGCATATGAGTCAACTACGTACTTTTTGCCACCTACTTCTTTTGCTTCCAACTCTATCTCATTATAAGGGTAACGAGGACGATTTTCCTTATTAAAATTATTACCTGCTTCCCAACGCTTTTTAAGCCAATCTGGTACAGACTTCTTTTTAGGTGTAACTTCACCCGTACCCTTAGTACCACTACCTCTCGCCTCCACTTTCGCCATAGAAATCAACTGATCTCTCAAGCCAACACTACAACCAATTGATATTGGGGCGCATACGGATACAGGTCGAGCATCGGGATTTTTGGGGCTGTACCTTTTACTTTGTGGACGCCTACTTTAGCAGTGGCTTTGACTGTGGTCATTCCTGTCTTCGTTACAACGCCCTAATCCTTTGGTGCCCACTGCGGATAATCCAAGGGTCCCTAATGCATAGGAGATCCACTGGGCGCGCGACTTGGCATCCCCATTGATGACATCCCGTTCAAATGCTAATGAATCCAATTAAAATAATTCGGATTTAATTGTTTGGGTGCCTGGCACTTGAACTTAAAAACATACAAAAGCCATAGCACATTTAACAATTAATCTTAACAATCATAAAGTGCTATGGCTAATAAATGTATTTACAAAGTTATATTCAAATCATTATATCCTATATTCTCCAAAAACACATATTCCTCTTTAACCAAATCCTTCTTCAATTTAAATACTTGAACTTTGCTTAAAGGAGGGACAAATTTTATATCACTTTTTATGAATCTATTTTCAAGTATCATATCATATAAATCTTTAATAAAAACAGACCATTCCTTTAGGTTATCATTCTTTTCATCTTTATTCTGCAAATATCTGACTCCATCCGCAGAATAAAAAATCATTAATGCTGTACTTAAATCACAGCAATCTTTGAGAAGGATTTTTTTAGGTATCTTAAATCCATTACCCCAGTTATAATTGTAGGCATACACATACAGTAATTCAGAGTCATTGATAGAGGGTAATTCTTTTAATACTTCCTCAATATCTTTTTCATATAACATTTGCTGAATAATTTTTTCTTTTTCCTCATTCATATAGCACATACTCCTTTACTTAATTCTATTTAAACTCCGTTGCCACAAATCAACTGATGCACCCTGATTCGGGTAAAGTGGCAATCCACTTTGCTGCAATTTTTTCAAATTGCTCTGCAAATCTAATACTTGTCGTTGCAATGCATTAACGTCTTGAGTAATATCAATAGCATCTAATTGTGATTTTACAAATTCATTGTAGGTAGAATGATATCCTCTATGTCTTGACATAGCGCTGACATCCTCTGCTGGTGTTCGTAAAAATAAGCCATTTGAAGCGTCATCAAAATCCATACCAATCTTCTGTAATATTTGATGATCTTTCATTTCAGAAGGAATTATATGCTGAGCCTGATGACCAGTCCACTTGGTGGATCTTTTTTGTCCCATTGACTCCATCATATTTTTTCCTAATTTAGTAGAATCACCTCCAGTAACAACACCTTCAGTTCCCGGTATTAATCTAGTATTACTTCCACCCGAACCCTTAGTACCACTACCGCTTGCTTCCATCTTCGCCATAGAAATCAACTGATCTCTCAAGCCAACGCTATTCACCGTATTATAAGGCACAACCCCTGCGTTCACACCAACTAATTGATGTTGGGGCGCATACGGATA
Organism: Rummeliibacillus sp. SL167; assembly: GCF_007896505.1. NCBI lineage: Bacteria > Bacillati > Bacillota > Bacilli > Caryophanales > Caryophanaceae > Rummeliibacillus > Rummeliibacillus sp. SL167. The sequence goes on from NZ_VCBM01000001.1 coordinate 2,234,686, forward strand.
CAGGTTAAGTGGCGAGATTTTTTGGGCTGCACCTTTTACTTTGTGGACGCCTACTTTAGCAGTGGCTTTGACTGTGGTCATTCCTGTCTTCGTTACAGCGCCTAATCCTTTGGTGCCCACTGCGAATAATCCGAGGGTTCCTAATGCGTAGGAGATCATCTCGCTCGTGAATTGGCATCTCCGTTGGTGACATCTCGTTTAAATGATAATGAATCCAATTAAAATAATTCGGATTTAAAAAGCCTTCAATCTTTGTAGAGATTAAAGACTTTATTTGTAGCTTATTTTCAGAATTGTTTGGGTGCCTGGCACTTGAACTTAATAAGGCACAATACCTGCATTTACACCAGCTAATTGGTGTTGTGGCGCATAGGGATACAGATTGAGTGTCGGGATTTTTTGGGCTGCGCCTTTTACTTTGTGGACGACTACTTTGGTAGTGGTTTGGCTGTTTTGGGGACAGACACCTAAACCTAAAAGTCAATCGACCAACCTACTGGTGTTTACACTAAGTATTCAGCTTCCCACTTATCCTGTTTTTCTTCAGAACTAATTTCTGATATGTCCTCATACCCATAGTTAAGTTTCATTCGCCCCATATTATCTAAGATATATGTTAAACTTGCCAACTGTTCTTGGCTTTGAACTTTAAATTCATTCCAAAGTTTTTCAAAGCATTCGTACAGTTCTTGTTTTAATTTTCTATGCAAAGTTTTATCGATATTAAAAACATCTACAATATCCAAGCTATATACTGGTTGTTTTTGATTTATTGGATAGTAATAGAAATAGATTTGAGAAAATCCCTCTCTAACCTCAGCATATAGTAAAATCTTTTCCCATTCTTCTGGTATCATTTCAACTAAAATATTCGCTACTTTTTGGTAGATGACTTCCATGTTTTTTGTCTCCAAATTTAGCTACCTCCCATTATAATTATTTAAATTAACTTCATACTTCTTTTCGTTAATTTTATACTCTACTTCAAACTTTGAAGGACGAGAAGAATTATCTTTATAAATAGGTTCAATTTTAACTTTCACTGTTTTTCCTTCTTCTAAAGCTTTTTTCCAAGAGTCTCTAATGCTTTGTACTCTTTCCTATTAAGAGTAGCATTCATTGGTACTAAGTTGTCAATTTCACCCGAGCCTTTAAAAATGCTTGCTATCAAATGTCCTCCATCATCATTAGATAATCTGTCCTCTCCACCAACAGTCCTTTGCGCATATTGATTACGTTCTGCTTTGCCAAGTTCTAACTTCGCTTCTACATTTGATATTCTTCTACTACCATCGGTTTTATACTGGTACCCTTCTTTAGTTGTATACTCAATATTAGGTTTCAATGCTTTCTTACCATTGTCTTTAGTGAAATGCTCTCTATATTTTACTTGTTTAGAAATATCGTCTTTGCCTTTACCACTCATCTTCGCCATAGAAATCAACTGATCTCTCAAGCCAACGCTATTCACCGTATTATAAGGCACAATACCTGCATTTACACCAGCTAATTGGTGTTGTGGCGCATAGGGATACAGGTCGAGCGTCGGGACTTTTTCGGCTGCGCCTTTTACTTTGTGGACGCCTACTTTAGCAGTGGCTTTGACTGTGGTCATTCCTGTCTTCGTTACAGCGCCTAATCCTTTGGTGCCCACTGCGGATAATCCGAGGGTTCCTAATGCATAGGAGATCATCTCGCTCGTGAATTGGCATCTCCGTTGGTGACATCTCGTTTAAATGATAATGAATCCAATTAAAATAATTCGGATTTAAAAAGCCTTCAATCTTTGTAGAGATTAAAGACTTTAATTGTATCTTATTGTCAGAATTGTGTGGGTGCCTGTCACCAAAACTTACATACTCCGAATATTACTGAACTGGTCCCATAAATTCAGTAATAATAAGAATATGTTCTTTCAATTTGACTATTTTTAGATTCTCTACTTTTTCTGCTCCACCTAAGCCTAATAGAGGTGTATAGCCGAAGCACTCATAATAAGATATTTCTCCCCACTTTTCAACAGCTTCGGGATATGGTTGCCACTTTAAATACTCATCTCGGAACTTTTCTGAATCCAGACTTTTGAAAAAATACAAAAAGTTTGGCATAACTGTTTTAAGTACTCCATATCTAAAATTAAGCAATCTTACATAACCGTCAGCCCATAATACTAAATCTCCCATACCAGTAGCAAATAACACTACAGAATTTGTATATCTTTGACTACACTTTTGTAAAATATCAATGTACTCTTCTGGATTAACACTTTTAAAATATCCTTGCATAAATGTTCCAAATCCATATTCCTGCCACAAGTCTATTATTTCCTTTGGAACAAGATTTTTATATTTTTCTATTATATCGCTAGAAACCTTACTGTTTATCTTAAAATCATTTAATATTTTTTCCATATATAAATCTCCTTAGTGTGTCAGTTTTACATTCAAATAGGTATTTTTTAATTGCTCAAGTGTCATATCTTTTGCCATTTCTCTTATTTGTTCATCAACATCATCAATTCTATATCTCCATTGAGAACCAATTGACGAATTTATACCCTTATGCCCCATTCCACCAATATTATTGGGTTTTCCACCTGCAATTTGATCTGGATTATGGAGTGCTGCTTGGGTTTTTAGCCATTCTTTAGCTTCTTTTTCTGCTTCATCAAATGATTTTCCATTACCCATAAATGCTGCAATCTTATCAGAAAAGGCCTCTTCTCGAGTCGTTTGTTGAGCAACATTACCTTCTAACGCTCTTCCCTCAGCAATATATCTGTCTCTATTTTTCAAATACTCGTCAACCGTTAATTCATTCATACCTTTTTCTTGATCCTTTAATTGTCTTGCAAACTCTTCGGGGGCATGTTTTAAATTTCTATTAAATTTTACTTCAATTGCTTTTATTCTAGATACATCATCTAAATGCTTTACATTACCTATATCCTTAGTACCTTTACCACTCACCCTCGACATAGAAATCAGCTGATCTCTCAAGCCAACGCTATTCACCGTATTATAAGGCACAATACCTGCATTTACACTGGCTAATTGATGTTGGGGCGCATACGGATACAGGTTAAGTGGCGAGATTTTTTGGGCTGCGGCTTTTACCTTGTGGACGCCTACTTTGGCAGTGGCTTTGACTGTGGTCATTCCTGTCTTCGTTACAGCGCCTAATCCTTTGGTGCCCACTGCGAATAATCCGAGGGTTCCTAATGCGTAGGAGATCATCTCGCTCGTGAATTGGCATCTCCGTTGGTGACATCTCGTTTAAATGATAATGAATCCAATTAAAATAATTCGGATTTAAAAAGCCTTCAATCTTTGTAGAGATTAAAGACTTTATTTGTAGCTTATTTTCAGAATTGTTTGGGTGCCTGGCACTTAAACTTAGAGTTAATAATTAATATTTTTTTAATTCATCTTCTAAATCTAAGATTAATGTATCAATATCTAGTACTGCAGAGTCTACATTATTCCAAAAAATTGAAGGTTTTATACCATCTTTCTTCATACTAGGTAACCATTCCTGCATAAAGTCCTCAAGTTCTATCTGTTCTGCTTTATAATTCTTCCATTCATCAACTGCACATAAATTTGCAAATTCTTTTTTCGGCCAAAAGGGCATTAGAGAATTTCCATTATCATCTTCTGAGATTGCCCACCCAACATCAAGCAATCCCCAAACTTTCTCAAAATCAGCTACTTTCTTTATAAAGTATTCATACCTTTTTGAAGCAGGGAGTTTACTGACTACTTCAATCTCTTTGTTATTCAATAACATTACCTCCTCTATTTTGTCCTCTTTCCATAGCCATCATGTTTATGCTGAGTTCTATGACTTCTTATAGTTTGAAGGTCACTATATTCATATCCATAACCTTTTCTTGCTTCATAACCGCGTCTATGTGCCAAATTATATCCTTGTGGAACTCTTATATTTTTTCTCTTTCCTAGTTTTATTTAATTGTTTGGGTGCCTGTCACCAAAACTTACTGAACTGGTCCCATAAATTCAGTAATAATAAGAATATGTTCTTTCAATTTGACTATTTTTAGATTCTCTACTTTTTCTGCTCCACCTAAGCCTAATAAAGGTGTATAGCCGAAGCACTCATCATAATCCAAATCACCATATTGTTTAAGGGCTTCGGGATAAGGTTGCCAAGACAAATCTTCATCTTTAAATTCCAAATCATTAATATTTTGAAAGAAAAATTCAAATGTAAACATAATTGTCTTTACCACACCATACCTGTAATTAAGTAGTCTAACATATCCATCTGACCAAATAACTAGGTCACCCATACCTGTAGCAAACAACACAACTGAATCCTTGTATCTTTGACTACTCTCCTCCAAAATCTCTTTAAATTCCTCTGGATTTACACTTTTAAAATACCCTTGCATAAATGTACCAAATCCATAATTACTCCATAAATCTATCATTTCATTTGGTACCAGTTTCGTATATTTTTCAATGATTTCACTAGGAACTTTATTATGGAATTTAAAATCTTTTAAATATTTTTCCATTTAAATTCCTCCCACTAATGTGTTAATTTCACATTCAAATAAGTATTTTTTAGTTGTTCTGGTGTCTTTTAAAATTAACTTCAACTTCTTTTATTCTAGGTATATCATCTAAACGTCTTACATTACCCGTACCCTTAGTACCGCTACCTCTCGCCTCCACCTTTGCCATAGAAATCAACTGATCTCTCAAGCCAACGCTATTATTGTTTGAGTGCCTAGCACCAAAATCTCATGATAATCCCCAAACACTTAACTCATAAAAATATTCCGTTCGTTCAATACACAAACCAAAATTAAAATCTTCTGCAACTAGAATAAAATCTCCATATCCAACTGAAAACTTTGTTAACTCAATAATTTCATTTAAGTGACTAAATACTTCATTAACATTAACCAACACTGCTTCTATTTCATTTTCTCTAAAAAACAATAGTCTTCCTTGTTTTGGTATTATTTCGATATTATCAATAGTATCATTTAACAATTGTATTGATTTTTGAATATGTTCTTTATAGCTATCTCCTTGCAATTGAATCTTATTTTCCCTTGTGTTAAGTAGCGAAAACACATTCTTACAAAATAAATCATTATCTTCAATATCTAAAAAAGGTTCCTCTGTAAGATTCATGAAGTTTATTTCTTTTACCAAATTCTTTCTTCTACTTTGTCTTTTTAACAGCTCCATTTTTGTTTTTCTTTCGTCACTCAAATTAATCACCTTTCTCATGGTCGACCCTTCTTTTTATAACCAACAAAATCTTCCGGGGAATGTCCAGGATACTGATTATATCTTCCTTTTTCCAATGGGCTTCCCTTTAAATCGTCAGCACCATGAAAGTGAGGACCTCTCCCGAATTTATCCTCTCGGTACTCTATAATATATTTTTTCTTGCCATCTACTTCAAATTCATATACTCTTCTATTTTCAGTTGTTCCATCATAAACATCGACAGGTTTCTTGTGCTGAGTAGAGTTAGGTATTCCCGCCCTTCTCTTTGCATCCCTAAATGCTCCATTTTTCGTTAATACCTTCTCAATTTTATCCGAACCCTTAGTACCACTACCGCTTGCTTCCATCTTCGCCATAGAAATCAACTGATCTCTCAAGCCAACGCTATTCACCGTATTATAAGGCACAATACCTGCGTTCACACTCGCTAATTGGTGTTGGGGCGCATACGAATACAGGTCGAGCGTCGGGATTTTTTGGGCTGCGCCTTTTACTTTGTGGACGCCTACTTTGGCAGTGACTTTGACTGTGGTCATTCCTGTCTTCGTTACAGCCCCTAATCCTTTGGTGCCCACTGCGGATAATCCGAGGGTTCCTAATGCGTAGGAGATCCACTCGGCACGTGACTTGGCATCTCCATTGATGACATCCCGCTGAAATGCTAATGAATCCAATTAAAATAATTCGGATTTAAAAAGCCTTCAATCTTTATAGAGATTAAAGACTTTATTTGTAGCTTATTGTCAGAATTGTGTGGGTGCCTGTCACTTGAACTTCCATCAAAAGTTCATTGAGTTTTTCTATGTACGAAAGTTGAGTAAATTAAAGTAAAAAAACTTGAAATGCGTAAAATCATTCAAAGTATAAGTTTTATTATCGTTCTTTAATCAACTAGTAACTCCAAGTAATATTTATCATTTTCTTCTATCTTTCTTAAAAATTCTTCAAGAGACGTAGCAATTTGAATATCATAATAGTAAACTGAGCTTCTGTTATTTTCATTCAATTCTATTGACATTAAAGCTGACTCACTGCCTTCAAAAAATATTAGTTTGTTATTCTCAAATTCATCGTAGATTTCTATGTCGGGATAAAACTCAAAATCATTAACTCTCAATCGAAAATCTCTTACTGAATAAGGATCCATAATACGATTAATATTAAACTCTGAGCTTTTAATAAATCCGTAGCCAACCTCTAAATAAAAATTAACTAATTCCTTAGGAAATTTTAAATCAAGTTCCTTCTCAACCTCCTTTATTTCGTTTTCAGTCACTGGATAAAAATTATTCTCTTGGTTCGCCTTAATAAACTCATAACTCATTATTTTTTACCTCCTTTAAATAGTGTATTTGCTGGTGAACCTGTTCCATGAATACCAGCTTGATGCTCATTTGGGAATTTTGCAGGATGTATATTCCACCATTCATGTTCTCCCCCAAAAGTATTTTCAATTATATGATGAGCATCATACTTATCTCCTTGTTTCCTAATTATTTTACCGGTTTTTTCTGAAATAACATTTTCATTATACACAGGCCACTGTTGCCCAGTATTTTCTTCCCATTCTTTGATTACTTTATTTTTTACTTTATCAAATTCTGCCCTATGTTTAGCTGTTCCTATTGGTGACATTTTTTTATATTCTTTATCTCTTAAGGCTTCCTTCAACTTCTCTATTTGGTTTTTAGGTAACTCTCTACCTGTTCGTCCTTCTATATCTCTAATGTATTTTTTTATTGTATCAGAATCTATCTTATTCCCCATACCCTTACCGCTACCACTTGCCTCCACCTTCGCCATAGAAATCAACTGATCTCTCAGCCCAACACTATTCACTGTATTATAAGGCACAATACCTGCGTTCACACCAACTAATTGGTGTTGGGGTGCATAGGGATACAGGTCGAGCGTCGGGATTTTTTGGGCTGCGCCTTTTACTTTGTGGACGCCTACTTTAGCAGTGGCTTTGACTGTGGTCATTCCTGTCTTCGTTACAGCGCCTAATCCTTTGGTGCCCACTGCGGATAATCCGAGGGTTCCTAATGCGTAGGATATCCACTGGGCGCGCGACTTGGCATCTCCATTGATGACATCCCGCTGAAAAGAATCAGCGATGGATTTCGAAAGATAATCGTAGGTTTCGATGGGATGAGCAATGGCATCCATTGTACTTTCTATTGTTTTTACGGGATGAGTGATGAAGTCAAATATGCCTTTTACAAAGTCTTTTCCCGCTTTAAGGAGACCCTTTGAGATGCCCTCCGCCGTTTCCAGCATAGTGACGATTTGTTTTTGGTCATCATTGAGATTTTCGATGCCTATTTCTTTCGCGATTTTTAAATACTCACTTGGTGTGGAAGCTTTTGCGAGTTTCTTTTGCAATTCTTCGATTCGATCCACTTCTTCTGTCTCTACTCTTGAACAGGTACTTCCTACCTCATCCTTCAACCAGCCATCTAGCTGATACTCGCTTAATGTGCCAATGGTATAGTTTGCTAGTTGCAGCTTTCCACTTTTCATCTGCGCTTGAATGCCATCTATGTAGTTTTGCATATTCGACACATCATTGGATAATTCTTCTAAGGCTTTACTTTGATTGTAATCAAATTGGTGAACTTTTTCTACCGTAGACTGAATCTGTTTTTGGGCGTCCGTCACTTCCTCCAAAAAAGAGGCATCATTTAATGACGGTGTAGCCACAATATCTTGGATGGAAAGAATCGTCTGGTTAGCCTCATCTGTGAGGGTGATGGTACGATTGGCTGTGTTTTGGAGGCTAGTTTTTAAGTCCTCTGTTAAAAACGCTTCGTCAATCCGGCCATTTTCGGCGGATTCTAGCTTTTGTAATTCATGGTCCATAGCTTTTAGTTGACGCTCGTAATCGGCTATAAAAGCTTGATAATAGGAGATAAATGGAAGGTGTACTTCTTGATAATAGGCTCGAATTGCCTCCCCACTTTCTCCTTTAAAAGCATCTTCTAGCGCCAGTATCCCTTGTACCGCTTTTTCAATCGCCGCCATCTCAGTTTGTTTATTTTTTAAGGACTTGAGCGTTTTCTCGATGCCATTCTGTAAACCTGCCACATCTAGTACTTTTGTAATAACGATCCACCTTCCTTTACGTTTCGTTCAACTTAATGTCGTTTTGTGTTTCAATGTGTGCTAGCTAAACCGGTCGGGATATCCACCACTTTTTACTACTTCGTAATGAAATGGATTTTCCTACCTCTTCTACCCCTTCATAAGCATAAACAACTCATTTCAGCATTTGATGGTGATCTCCCAGCTTTTCATCCAGTTCGATCATGCTCTGAACAGCTTGTCGGCTGGTTTTCTCGTTTTGTATTAATAAAATTTTGTAGGATTCTAACACTTGTCCGATCGTTTGATGGAGATCCTTCCATTTCTGGATGACCGTTAGAACATTATCCTCACCGATTGCAGAAGGGAGCGAAGTCTGAAGCGTATTTGTGGAAGATTTCATCTTAGAAAGGGCTTGGTCAATGTCCGTTTGTTTGATTTTAATTTCCGTACTCATCCCATCGCGTCTCCTTTGATTTCAGTTATTTTGCTTTTGCCTTCTCTTTCTCCTTTTCAGCGGCAAGAGCTTCTTCCAGACTTTGAATCGTTTGCTTGATTGTACTGATTTCACTTTGTAAGCTGCTCGTTTTGTCGCTTATGGCCTTATAAACAGCATTAAATTGTTGCGTGTCTAGCTCAAGATATTTTGTCTGCATCTGTTCATGGCGAGTTTGATCAAACTTATTAGCTAATACCCCTTGCCAGGTATGACTGGAGAGGTCAGGTTGCGTCAGCTTTTTTTCATACCCAATCAATTCTTGTTGATATATGTGTAGCTGATTGCTACAGGTCTGAAGCCTTTGAAGTTGATATTGCTTTTCACTTAAAAGTGCATAGTAATACGCTAAAGACATAGGTTCCTCCCCCCTTTTATAAAAAACAAAAGTTCTCTAAACTCTTTCAGAATCATTCAATAAGTACCATCCATTAAAAATAAAATATGATTATGTTAATATTTATCAATTATACCATGTAAAAAACCGACTATTGAGATTAAATTTTCCTATTTGTTTCAATACAAAATAGGAAAAATAAACTAATTACTGGTACCCAAATCTAAGACTATCTAAAGAAAAAGTCCTTAACCCCTGAAGAGATGAAGGACATCATTTGCACCCTATTGTCTGAATTATTTCAGCGCCTATCACCTACAGATTTTAGAGGAAAACGAAGATAATCCATATCCATGTACTATATGCCAATGTTATGACAAAAAAGCGTTTCCCCTTCTAATCTTTTTGATTTAGCTTGACAGATATTAATTTAGAAGTTATTCGATTTTCTTATCATTTTTACCATAAAATTAAAGGTAATACAGATAAATATAATAGGATCACTAAAATCGTTAGGATAAAAGCGAATACAGAAACAAAACCGTCTAATTATTGAACCTCCTTTATTATATTTGGACAATTATGCCATCAAATGTAGAAGGGATTGAAGAAAAAATATACAACATACATTTTTCACTCTCAGAAGAACGTCAACTTGTATTTTAATCATAAGCAGCATGAAATCCTTAGCAAAGGAGATGAATGGTTCAGATACTCTGACTGACACCTGATTTTTTTGTAAACTTTTGTGATTTTTTAGGACCTTTTGTTAACTTTTATTGACTTTTTAAAGTGTCATATTTCCACAGGGTACCCCCCATCCCTTTATTTAAATGGAAATCTTTGATACACTTTATATGAGAATGCTTCTTCCAGTGAGTTAGAACGCCTTCTCCTTTTCTATATTTCATGCATGGATTGAAAACCCAAAGCTCATGAATGTTTAAATTAAACATCCCCTGATTTGTAAATAATTATTTATAAAGTGAAACTTCATCCGTGGGGGTTCTCTTCATCCCCCACTGAACTAGAGGAACTCAGGTTAAAAGCGCGTGCCAACACCTGAGTGACCAACATCTTGTTGGCCCGAACCTATCGGACTTTAACGGGCAGTGGATAATTCCCATCTATCTTTCTTATTTCTCTCTATATCTTGAGATGGGAGTCTTACTGCCCGTTAAAGCGGGATAAAAGCGCTTACTTTTCTTACCTTTCCATATTTTATTTGTAATATTTTTAAAAATCAGGGTAATTTGATGTGAAAAACAATAAGGAGTGAGTTTCATGCTAAAAATGGAACATGTATCTAAAATCTATAAGGGAGGAAAAAAAGCGGTTGATGATATGAATATCGAAATTGAGCGTGGCGAGTTTGTCGCTTTTATCGGTACAAGTGGCAGTGGAAAAACGACTGCGCTTCGTATGATCAACCGAATGATCGAACCAACCAAAGGAACCATCACCGTAGATGGTCAAGACCTCTCTAAAAAAAACCCAGTTTCTTTAAGACGTAGCATTGGCTATGTAATCCAACAAATTGGATTGATGCCACATATGACGATCCGCGAAAACATTACACTAGTACCTCGACTTCTTAAATGGTCAAAAGAAAAGAAAGATCAAACAGCGGAAAAATTGATAGAATTGGTCAATCTACCACAAAATTATCTTGACCTATATCCAGTACAATTATCAGGTGGACAGCAACAACGGATCGGCGTACTTCGTGCACTTGCCGCAAACCAAGACCTCATATTAATGGACGAGCCATTTGGTGCATTAGACCCCATCACGCGAGACACCTTACAAGACCTTATCAAGGATTTACAGCAACGTCTTGGGAAGACGGTCATATTCGTTACCCATGATATGGATGAAGCCATCAAATTAGCAGATCGAATCTGTATTATGCATAATGGTAAAGTTATACAGTTTGATACCCCCGATAATATCTTGTCACACCCTGCAAATGACTTTGTTCGCGAGTTTATTGGTTCTCACCGTTTAATCCAAGAAAAACCGAGCGCCAAAATAGTGGACGATGTTATGATCACCCCCGTTTCAATCTCTCTTGAAAAAAGTATTGATGATGCCATCCGTACAATGGTGAAGAAACGTGTAGATACATTATTTGTAGTAGATGGGCAGAATCATTTAAAAGGATTGATCGACGTAGAAGGATTGACAGCAGCGCGTCATAAAACGAACTCTGTTTCGGACGCAATGGAAGAAGAAATTTTCTATGTCAAAAATGGCACGAAACTTCAAGATTCTGTCCGTCGTATTTTAAAACGTAATTTAAAAAACATCCCCGTTGTCGATGATGAACATCGACTATTAGGTCTTGTCACTCGTGCAAATATTGTAGATATTGTTTATGACACCATTTGGGGAGATGAGGATGAAAGTCAATCAAACCAACAACAAGAACAATAAGAAACAAAATAGAAGGGATATGAGAAGATGATCGATTTTATCACCAACAATAGTGATGCCATCATCCAGAAAACTTGGGAGCACTTCTATATATCTGCAATCTCTCTACTTCTTGGTATTATTGTTGCCGTTCCGTTGGGTGTAATCTTAACTAAAACACCAAGAATAGCGAAGATTGTTTTAAGTATTACAAGTATCCTACAAACGCTTCCTTCCCTTGCAATCCTTGCTATGATGATTCCGTTTGTAGGGATCGGGAAAGTACCTGCCATTATCGCATTATTTATCTATACACTTTTGCCTATTCTAAATAATACTTATATTGGTTTAAATAATGTCAATCGAGATCTTAAAGCGGCAGGCATCAGTATGGGAATGACTCGTGTACAATCGATCTTCATGGTCGAACTCCCATTAGCCATTCCTGTTATTATGTCAGGTATTCGACTATCCGCTGTATATGTTATTTCATGGGCAACTTTAGCCTCCTATATTGGTGCTGGTGGACTTGGAGATTTTATCTTTAATGGATTAAATCTATATCAACCTGATTTCATCATCGGTGGTGCAATTCTTGTCACTTTGCTAGCTTTATTAGCTGAATTTATATTAGCTAAAATCGAACGCTTAGCAACACCAAAAGGACTAAAAATTGAACGGTAGAAGGGAGCAAACAAGATGAAAAAGATGAAAATGCTTGTCATTGTCCTTGCTAGTTTGCTGCTAGTTTTATCTGCTTGTTCATGGAATCGTTCAGATGACGAAGAAACAGTCAAAATAGCTACAATGACAACAACCGAAAGTAACATTATGGGAAATATGATCAAACTAATGATTGAACATTATACGGATGAAGATGTCGAAATGATTAATAATCTTGGCTCTAGTGTTGTATTACATCAAGCCATGGTAAATGGCGATGCGAATATTTCAGCCGTACGTTACACTGGTACGGATTTAACTGGCGCTTTAAAAGAAAAACCCCTCAAAGATCCTGAACAAGCCATGGCATTGGTACAAAAATTATTCCAAGAACGTTTTGATCAAACATTCTTTGATTCGTATGGGTTTGCCAATACGTACGCTTTTATGGTGACCAAAGAAACGGCTAAAAAGTACAATCTTAAAAAAGTAAGTGATTTAAAAAATATCGCCAAAAACTTACAAGCTGGTGTCGATTCCTCATGGGTCAATCGTGCTGGCGATGGCTATAAGGATTTTGTGAAAGCCTATGGATTTGATTTTAAGAATGTTTACCCTATGCAAATCGGTCTGGTATATGATGCTTTAGCGGCCAATAAGATGGATATCGTTCTAGGTTATACAACAGATGGTCGTATTGCCAGCTACGATCTTGTCGTCTTGGAGGATGATCTGCACTTCTTCCCTCCTTATGATGCTAGCCCATTAGCAGTCAATCAATTACTAGAGGAAAAACCACAAGTTAAAAAAGCCATTGAAAAGCTCATCGGCAAGATTTCAACGGAACAAATGCAAAAACTGAACTATGAGGCAGACAATAATTTAATCGAACCCGCAATTGTTGCTAAACGTTTTTTGGAGAAAAACAACTATTTTGAAGATCAAAAGGAGGAATAACTTATGAGTGATATGAATACGTTTCAGCAATTCCTCTACTACTTTTCTGAGAATGGGACCTATGTATTTCAACAATTTTTAGCACATTTTCTGATTTCCGTTTACGGCGTACTTTTAGCAGCCATCGTTGGCATTCCACTTGGTATTTTAATCGCCAAATATAGTAAATTGGCTGGTTTTATCATCACGATCGCCAACATTATCCAAACCATACCAGCGTTAGCGTTACTGGCTATTTTAATGCTAAGCATGGGGCTTGGTAAACAAACTGTAATAGTAGCCGTATTCCTTTATTCGTTGTTGCCCATTATTAAAAATACTTATACGGGGATCAAGAATATCAACAAAAACTTGATCGACTCTGGTAAAGGAATGGGCATGACCCGTACTCAGGTGCTCTATATGATCGAGCTCCCACTGTCACTATCCGTTATAACTGCTGGCATCCGCATTGCATTAGTAGTAGCCATTGGCGTAACCGCTATTGGCGCATTTATCGGTGCTGGTGGACTCGGTGATATTATCATTCGAGGGACCAACGCAACAAATGGCACAGCGATTATACTTGCCGGTGCAATACCCACTGCATTAATGGCTGTACTTACTGATGTGATCCTCGGTATTATTGAACGAAGACTAGACCCTGTCAAACGGCACAAAAAAATAACAACACCTACTGTCCAGTCTTTAAAGGACTAAGATCAAGTGCCAGGCACCAAAACAATTTAAGTCTTTAACTCTTTGGAAGGGTTAAGGACTTTTTGGCTAGGATTGATTTGGATGGTTCACTATCAAATGGTGAACCATCTATTAAAGTTAGTTTAGATACATCTGTATCTAATGCCTTTGCAATATCTCCAAGTGTTTTTAATATCATATTAGCATTACCAGCTTGCTTGCCTAGCACTTAATTTTTCTTTTTTCTTTGAAAATTAAATAGATACTTTATATTGTAAAAAGTGGAAACTTTAATATACTATAGATGAATCAATTTCATAATGTAAAATTTAGATAAAAAACATGAACATTTTAAATCAACATGAACATTAATATTCAGAATTCAGAAATTTTTGTTCCGCTCCATCATTTTCATATATATTTCTTTATTTAACTTGTATTCAATTACCAAACCCCGGGTTATCAGAATTGTGTGGGCACTTGTCATTTGAACTTATATTAGGACTACTTTTTTTCTTTATAATGTAATTTTATATCTTTAGTTAAAGCATATTCATTAATTCTTTTTATCAGATTTCCTCTGTATACAGCTTCTGCCGCATGGATTTCACGCTCTCCATCCTCATCCTCATATTCAGGAAAAATAATGAAATTAGTCTGATCCATTTTTTTAATTATATATTCATTTCCTTCAAATTCACCGTTTCTAATATGATATGAAGTTATAAAATTCATAATATCCTCATATAAACCTTGGGTATTAATTTCTGATTGCAAAAATCCTTCTATTACGTTCATATATTTTACCTCCTGATCTATTTAACTGGATATGCGCTTAACATTCCACCATCTTCTGAAATAACAATTTTAATTAATGTTTCCCCTTTTATTCCAACCTCTTTTCCTGCATTAATAACAATTTGATAACTTTGTTGTCCCATTTTTGTTAACCCATTGTCAGCTATTGATTGGACTTTTCCATTATTCATTGCGTCCTTTAATATTGCTTCAGCTGCTTCTTTTGTCTCTCCTAAAAATTTTGCGCCATTACCACCACTGGTAGATAAATGTTTTGGTTTAACATAAGCTGAATTAATATCAAAATTATTTAAAGCTTTGTGTCCTTGTTTAACAATATTATCTACAATTTCTGAACTACCCTTAATACTCTGCCCCGTTCTCTCAGTACTTTTACCACTACTTTTATTTTCCACTTTCGCCATAGAAATCAACTGATCTCTCAACCCAGCACTATTCACCGTATTATAAGGCACAATACCTGCACTTACACCAGCTAATTGATGTTGGGGCGCATAAGGATACAGATTGAGTGTCGGGACTTTTTCGGCTGCGCCTCTTACCTTGCGGACTCCTACTTTAGCAGTGGCTTTGACTGTGGTCATTCCTGTCTTCGTTACAGCGCCTAATCCTTTGGTACCCACTACGGATAATCCGAGGGTTCCTAATGCGTAGGAGATCCACTTGGCACGTGACTCGGCATCTCCATTGATGACATCTCGTTCAAATGAATCAGCGATGGATTGGGAAAGATAATCGTAGGTTTCAATCGGATGTTTAATGGCTTGGATGGTACCCTCTATTGATTTTCCAGGATCGTCTATAAAATCATCGATTCCTTTTAAAAAGTCTTTTCCCACTTGGAGGAAACCTTCTTGGATTCCTTCCGCGGTTTCCAACCTGGCGACGATTTGTTTTTGACCATTATCGAGATTTTCAATGCCTATTTCTTTCGCGATTTTTAAATACTCACTTGGTGTGGAAGCTTTTGCGAGTTTCTTTTGCAGTTCTTCGATTCGATCCACTTCTTCTGTCTCTACTCTTGAACAGGTACTTCCCACCTCATCCTTCAGCCAGCCATCTAGCTGATACCGGCTTAATGTGCCACTGGTATAGTTGGCTAGTTGCAGCTTTCCACTTTTCATCTGCGATTGGATGCCGTCTATGTAGTTTTGCATGTTCGACACATCATTGGATAATTCTTCTAAGGCTTTACTTTGATTGTAATCAAATTGGTGAACTTTTTCTACCGTAGACTGAATCTGTTTTTGCGCGTCCGTCACTTCCTCCAGAAAAGAGGCATCATTCAATGATGGTGTAGCCACAATATCTTGGATGGAAAGAATCGTTTGGTTAGCTTCATCTGTGAGGTTGATGGTACGATTGGCTGTGTTTTGGAGGCTAGTTTTTAAGTCTTCTGTTAAAAAACCTTCGTCGATCCGTCCATTTTTGGCGGATTCTAGCTTTTGTAATTCATGGTCCATAGCTTTTAGTTGACGCTCGTAATCTTCTATAAAAGCTTGGTAATAGGAGATAAATGGCAGGTGTACTTCTTGATAGTAATTTCGGATTGCCTCCCCACTTTTTCCCTTAAAGGCATCTTCCAGCGCCAGTATCCCTTGTACCGCTTTTTTAATCTCCGCCATCTCGGTTTGTTTATTTTTTAAGGACTTGAGCGTTTTCTCGATGCCATTCTGTAAACCTGCAACATCTAGTACCTTTGTGATAACGATCCACCTTCCTTTGCATTTCGTTCAACTTAATGTCGTTTTATATATTATTATGTGGCAGTTGAACCAGTCGGGTCATCTACCACTCTATAACTATTTCATCATCATTTCCTATCTATTCAGTAACTATCTTCCATTAAAACAAAGTATATTACATGTTAATATTTATCAATTATACCATGTAAAAAACATACTATTGAGATTATTTTTACCTATTTATACCAGTACAAAATAGGAAATATAAACTAAGTACTGGTACCCAGATCTAAGGCTATCTATAGAAAAAAATCCTTAACCTCTGAAGAGATGAAGGACATCATTGCCATCTTATTATTTGAATTGTTTTAGTCTATGGCATCTGCAGTTATTTAAAATCAAGTGCCATGCACTAACACAAATTAAGTCCTTGACTATTTGGAATAGCCGTTCATCCAAAAGAGATGATGAAACGTTAAACGATTAAAAAAGATGATGTCTTGCAATGAAGACATCATCTTTTTCATATAATTGTGATCTAGTATCTAATATTTTAGACTACATCAATGTTATCTTCTTGAGATAAGTTCAAAAGTGGTTTTACCCTTAGTCACAACTTTTATGATACCCGATCTTGGTGCTAAATAATAAGTGGTTTTATGAGTACTGCTATAAATGTGTATGGCATTTTTAAAAGTACCAGCCTTAGTTTTAACTAATTTATTTTTGGATTTAACTATCCAAATATCTTTTGATCCACCTTGACCATCAATTGGCAATGGTTTGACGTGATAGATATACACCGAGTCGTTCTAACTGTTTTTCTTGACGATAAAGTGGCATGCCTTCCACATATTTTTGATTCATTATATAGGCCATTGCTGAAGCCGATGCGAGGCTTTTCGGATAGATAGGGGCTGGTAAGTTCAAGTGCCAGTCACCGAAACAATTTAAGTCCTTAACTCATTCTAGGGTGAAGGTTTTTTTGCTTATTCTGCTTATGAATATCCAGCAAAAATTTATCCAATATTCAATATATTATTCTAGTATATTCCTTTTCTATCTTATATAATCAGAAGAAAGGAGGTTATATATGCCTAGAAAAAGAAGGATCTGGAATCCTGATTTGTTTTATCATGTGGTGATGCGTGGCAATAATCGACAGGTGATTTTCCAACATGCGGAGGATTATGCGGAATTTTTTCGCTCGCTCTATTATACGTATGATCGGTATCCTTTTGAGATTGTGGCGTATTGTATTATGAATAACCATTATCACCTTTTGATTCGTTCCCCAAATGAGTCTTTGAGTAAGGTCATGGGTACGCTGAATAAGCGATACAGTGACTATTTCAAGCGAAAATATCACTATTGTGGTCATTTATATGAGAGTAGATATTTTGCTGAAGCTACGATGGATGCAAAGGGAATTCTTGCAGCTAGTCGCTATATTCATCGCAACCCCATTGCGACGAAAAATCCAATGGTCGAGCGAATGGAGCATTATCCTTATAGTAGCTATTATCTTTACAAAACCAACCAACCCCACAATATCCCCTATATGACAACTACATTTTTGCCGTCTTGTATGCCTGTATACTCCAAACAAACGATTGAAGATTACTGTCTTTTTTGTGAGCAAGATGAGAAAGAAATGAATGACTAATATGTCTACTGCCCATTATGGCAGGATAAAGAAAGGAGCTATTTATGACTATATGGAGTGTTGGCCTTGAAGGGATGCGAGGTTATCGTGTCATGATTGAGGCGAATATTCGAACAGAAAAGGAAATATGTACGATCATTGGACTACCTGATACTTCGATTAAAGAATCGAAAGAACGGATTTTGAGTAATTTACACGCACTTGACTATGATCTATCCATGAAAAAAATCACTTTGCAGCTATCTCCATCTGATAAAAGAAAAACAGGAACCGGCTATGATGCAGCAATGGTCTTAGCAGTGATCGAACAATTAGTCGATATGCCTCTTCAAATAGATGCAAACACATGTGTATTGGCTGCATTAACATTAAACGGTAAGCTCGTTGCTTTTCATGGCATGATTCCATCAATACAACAGGCGATTGAATTAGGATTTAAACGGATCATTTTACCAGCAGTTGATTTACATTTTCTTGGGAAAGTACCTCATGTGGAATTCATCACGATAGATGATTTGCATCAGCTTGTACAATACGCAAAAGGACAAACCCTTTTACATTTACCAGATACTAAGATTCAGCCTTTTATACGAGAAAGAGACAATCCGAATAAAGGAACGGACTTTGCTGCGATTTTTGGTCATGCAAAAGCCAAACGTGCATTGGAAATTGCAGCAGCAGGTGGACATCATATTCTGCTCAATGGTCCTCCTGGATGTGGGAAAAGTATGTTGGCAGATGCCTTTCAAACCATTTTTCCTGAGTTAACACAAGAAGAGATGTTAGAAGTATACAGCATTTATCATTTAGCCAAAGAACCATTTACCTTTTCGATGCGCCCATCCTATAGAGCGCCACATCATTCCTCCTCCTCTACGTCTTTAATCGGAGGAGGAACATATCCAAAGCCTGGGGAAATCTCATTAGCACATCGAGGCATACTGTTTTTAGACGAATTAGGCGAATTTTCACGAAAAACGCTTGATATGTTGCGTCAGCCAATGGAAACAGGCGTGGTCAGCATCAGTCGTGTGCGACAAACAGTCACTTACCCTGCTGATTTTACACTCATTGCAGCAACCAATCCTTGTCCGTGCGGTTATTATGGTTCAAACGATCATTATTGTACTTGCTCACCGAACGAAATTCGTAAATATCAACTAAAAGCATCCGGTCCATTGCTTGACCGTTTCGATTTTCAATTATTTTTACAAAGTGTTCACCTCTCACATCAAGAAACAAGTGAAGACTCAAATACCATCCGACAACGAGTAACAGATGCGAGAAATCAACAAAATAAGCGCTATCGTCCATCATTTCTAAATAGCACAGTACCATCTGATCAACTTATACAGCTCTGTGGCATCACCAAACAACAACGCGATCAACTAGCCGTTACCTGTTTTCACGAAAAATGGAGCAACCGCACACAACTTAAAATCATCCGAATGGCAAGAACCATTGCTGACCTTGCAGGAACAAAAGACATCACAGATACAGCCATAGAAGAAGCCATTTCATGGAAAAAAGAAACAACACAAGCACAACAGCCAAATCCATCCTAACCACAAAAAGTCCTTAACTCGTTGGAAGAGTTAAGGACTTAACTTGTAGTTCATTGTCAG
>NZ_VCBM01000001.1:2255580-2466707 GCF_007896505.1 Rummeliibacillus sp. SL167
ACCACAAAAAGTCCTTAACTCGTTGGAAGAGTTAAGGACTTAACTTGTAGTTCATTGTCAGAATTGTTTCAGTGCCTGGCACCTGAACTTGGTTTGGGATGTATCTGAAGGACTAATCGACCCTATCGATTTAGAATATAATATTACTTTTGGCATATCTGATCGAAATCCGGATTTAGCAGTTGTTCCGTTTGGGGTAAACCGTCCAGATAAAGTATGGAATATAGCAAAAAAAGGTAAATATAATTTTGCAGGTGTATCTGGTGGTGCGGATATGTATACAAATTATAAATTTACGGGAAAAACCTCTTATACAATCAAGGTAAATAATCGATCTAAAAAGCCTATAGAAATAACAGCTAAAAGACTTTTAAAAACATATGCATCTACAAAAGTATCAGGCAAAAAGAGTGCAACAATTCAATTTAGTAATATAAAACATGATACCGAGTTTTATATTGTTTTTGAAGGCAAAGATCAAGATTTTGATGGTTATATAAAATAGTTTTAAAAAATTAATAGAGTGACCAAGTATAGTTTTGGTTGCTCTTTTTTTATGAGCTAAATTGCAATATTAAACACAACAAAAGTTAAATATGGATAAATAGGTATTTCTAAGTATTTAGCCAAAAGATGAAGAGTACGATCACCAAGATACGCCATCACTACTATATATGGTGAGGTGAACAAAGTCAGTATATCTAAATTGGTTGCACGATATGCTTATTCTACATTTATACTATAAAGTAGTTTTATGTTAAAATAAAGTCGTTAGAGGAGGTATAGAAATGGACATAAATATAGGTGATATCTTAGTAACTTTAGCCATCTTTATCACTTTAATATCAATCATTTCTTTAATTATAATATTCTTTAGGCTATTTGCTGACACAAAAAAGCAAAAGCAAAACATTAATCAAAAATTAGATAAGATTTTGGAAAAATTAGAAGAGAAATAAGCAATTTGTATCGAAAAATCTTTAATTAGAAGGTTCGCTGTAAGGAGATGCTTTTATTAGATATTTAGTAATTATGGGGATTATTTGTATTGTCGTTTCAGGATTAAGCATTGGAGCATGGACTTCAGGACCTGAGCAAAGAGCGAATTTTTTCTCTGAAACAAAAGAATACAGAAAAAGCAGAGAAAAGGTAGGCTTATGCTTTGGAACCATAGGTGTTATTTTGCTTATTATTGCAGCTTTAATATGGTATTTATAGTTACTAGCACCTATAAAAGATTTCAAATAAAGAATAAACTAATAAAGGGTTAGCCAAATATGGTTAACTCTTTATGTTTTTACAAAAATAGTTTGTCAACACTAAACTATACAATTGTTTGGGTGACTGGCACCTGAACTTAATATATATATCATAAATTGATAAAATTAACAGTTATCAAAGAAATAAAAACAATTAAATACATAATTTAACAAAGTTGACACACTAAATTATTTAAAATATGATAAAATATAATAAATTCTAATAAAGAAATATATTGTTATGTTAAAAAAAGTGTTTTATTAGCTTTACCTTTTGCTTTAGTCGTGGGATTATCATCTAATATTTTAGCTAATGCTGAGGAGGATTCTTCTAATCCAATAGAATCAGTAAATGCGAACGAAAAAGCAAAATATCAAGATGAATTCGCGAGTTTGACGGAAGATGAAATAGTTTCTAACTATGAAAGAATTGATCAACAATATGATGTGGGAGAGGAACTTTCGTTAAAGGATCAAACTTTTATTGAAATGTATGCAAAGAAACCAGCATCTTCAGAAATGACCTTATTTGCTTCAAAGTATATTTCTGAATCTAGAACAGTAGATGGTGTTACAGTATCAGTTAAAGGTACTATTAAACATGATATAAATAATATTTTTTACAGTAAATCCAGATTAAAGGAGGGTACTGTTAATAATGTTAAGTAGCTTTGGATTTCCTGGGCTTATAATTACTACTTTGGTCTTGATTTTAGTGATTTTCTTATTAAGAAAATTATTCAAGAAATTTAAAGTGAATAATCATGAGAATATTAAATCGAAATAATTAAAACCCCTCTGCCAATCGGTAGAGGGGTGATTTTTTATTTTATGAAGTTATCTGTATTTTGCAATAAACAGTTATCTCTGCATCTTACTAATGCTTTTTCCATTTAATTGTTTGGGTGACTGGCACCTGAACTTAAAAAGGGATACTAGTTGATAAAAAGTAGAGTCTATTCTATTTCACATAAACTCTACTTTTAAGAGAGAGGGATAATTAAACTACCATTTAAGATAACCGCCTTCTCTAAAAATACTTTTATATTTTTTAAAAGCCCCTTTTTTTACATTAAGTTGATAATAATTAATTATATATCCCGGTGGATTAGATGCATTGTTGTATATAGCAACTTTAAATTTATATTTGCCAATATTTTTGGGCCTTAGGGTATTGCCTAAACCGTTCTTAGCCTTTTTTAGTTTGCCGTTATACATATAGTAGACTGATGTCGAACGATAACTACTAGTTTCTGCTGATGAGATAAGTAGTAAATCTGGTTGTCCCTTGTATTTTGAAGAAATTTTGTAAACCATCTGTTGTGTCTTATTATAGGTGTAGTTTCTTAATTTTTGTGAGCTTTTTATGTTATTCACATAAAATTGAAAGTTTCCATAATAAATTCGGTCTCCCTCGTTTGCTCCTGCCCAAACTATCTCATATGGTTTGTCCGAATTCCATGATGCAATACCTGATTTATCATTTATCCCTGCCAGTTTGATCTTGTATTGTTTTCCAGATGAAGATTTTAAAGTTGTAGAATATCGAGTCTTATTCCCTTTTGCCATAACATCTCCTATATTGGGTGTTATTAGGAAAATAAGAATCATAAAAACGAGAATTCTTTTCCAAAATTTGAGCATTTATATTCTCCTTTTTTAGTTATTGTTAGGCTATATATCTATTTTGCAATTAAAGTCTCACAATTTTCCATCATAAATTTTTGATATTTTTGGTATTCATAGGTAACCATCGTTTGTCTTACACTACTTATACTAAGTTCAAGTGCCAGGCACCGAAACAATTGTACAATACGCAAAGGGACAAACCCTTTTACATTTACCAGATACTAAGATCCAACCTTTTATACGAGAAAGAGACAATCCGAATAAAGGAACGGACTTTGCTGCGATTTTTGGTCATGCAAAAGCCAAATGTGCATTGGAAATTGCAGCAGCAGGTGGACATCATATTCTGCTCAATGGTCCTCCTGGATGTGGGAAAAGTATGTTGGCAGATGCCTTTCAAACCATTTTTCCTGAGTTAACACAAGAAGAGATGTTAGAAGTATACAGCATTTATCATTTAGCCAAAGAACCATTTACCTTTTTGATGCGTCCATCCTATAGAGCGCCACATCATTCCTCCTCCTCTACGTCTTTAATCGGAGGAGGAACATATCCAAAGCCTAGGGAAATCTCATTAGCACATCGAGGCATACTGTTTTTAGACGAATTAGGCGAATTTTCACGAAAAACACTTGATATGTTGCGTCAACCAATGGAAACAGGTGTGGTCAGCATCAGTCGTGTGCGACAAACAGTCACTTACCCTGCTGATTTTACACTCATTGCAGCAACCAATCCTTGTCCGTGCGGTTATTATGGTTCAAACGATCATTATTGTACTTGCTCACCGAACGAAATTCGTAAATATCAACTAAAAGCATCCGGTCCATTGCTTGACCGTTTCGATTTTCAATTATTTTTACAAAGTGTTCACCTCTCACATCAAGAAACAAGTGAAGACTCAAATACCATCCGACAACGAGTAACAGATGCGAGAAATCAACAAAATAAGCGCTATCGTCCATCATTTCTAAATAGCACAGTACCATCTGATCAACTTATACAGCTCTGTGGCATCACCAAACAACAACGCGATCAACTAGCCGTTACCTGTTTTCACGAAAAATGGAGCAACCGCACACAACTTAAAATCATCCGAATGGCAAGAACCATTGCTGACCTTGCAGGAACAAAAGACATCACAGATACAGCCATAGAAGAAGCCATTTCATGGAAAAAAGAAGCAACCCAAACACAACAGCCAAATCCATCCTAACCACAAAAAGTCCTTAACTCGTTGGAAGAGTTAAGGACTTAACTTGTAGTTCATTGTCAGAATTGTTTCAGTGCCTGGCACCTGAACTTGGTGTTGCAGACCTTGCAGGAACAAAAGACATCACAGATACAGCCATAGAAGAAGCCATTTCATGGAAAAAAGAAGCAACCCAAACACAACAGCCAAATCCATCCTAACCACAAAAAGTCCTTAACTCGTTGGAAGAGTTAAGGACTTAACTTGTAGTTCATTGTCAGAATTGTTTCAGTGCCTGGCACCTGAACTTAAGCAGGAACAAAAGACCTCACAGATACAGCCATAGAAGAAGCCATTTCATGGAAAAAAGAAACAACACAAACACAACAACCAAATTCATCCTAACCATACAAAAAGTCCTTAACCCGTTGGAAGAGTTAAGGACTTAATTTGTAGTTCATTGTCAGAATTGTTTCAGTGCCTGGCACCTAGCAATTACCCTAGGAATGAGTTAAGGACTTAAATTGTTTCGGTGCCTGGCACTTGAACTTAATATATTGAATATTGGAATAAGTATTTGTGAGATATTTATAAGTAAATAGGCAAAAAAAGTCCTTAACCCTAGGAAAGAGTTAAGGACTTAACTTGTAGTTCATTGTCAGAATTGTTTGGGTGACTGGCACCTGAACTTAGTGGGTACACATGAAATATCTGTCTTAGTTGTTTTGAAAACCATTCCTTCACAAAAATCTCTTCCATTTGGATTCTCCTTTTCTCTTAAAACCTTGAAATAGACGGGTAAAACGATTACTTTTAAAACCCTTTACTTTCTTAGGCTCGTTCAAAAGTAATAGCTTTTTAGGTACTGTATGTTGCTTTGAGAGCCATCATTCCATTCCCTCCTAACGAAAAAAGCTCCCATGTACGGAATACATGAGAGCTAGAATTCAAGATAATAATATATATTTAAAAAGAGAATCCAAACACTATGAAACAAAAAAACTCCCATCTTCCGAAGAAGATAGGAGTCTTTGAATCCGTTCGCCCAATAAGGTAAGGGGTGGATTTAATAATCTGGTAGATTATTTTGAAGCAGAAGCTGTTAATCCAGCTTTAGCAACGTTACCAGCTGCATCAGCTGTAGTATTACCAGTACCTAGAACTTTTACAGATACTTTAGCAATTGTACCAGCTAAGATATCTTTACCTGCAGTATATGTTTTATCGCCATCAACATCGATATAATTACCTGCAGTTGCATCATTTTCATAATTGAATGTAGCTACAATGTTACCAGCATCTGAACCAGTACCAGCAGTGAATGTGTAAGCTGTAGTTGGAATTAGAGTATCATTAACTTTAACTTCATAACCTGCTTCAGCACCAAGAGTTGAAATATTTTCATTGAAATCTAATGTGAATGAACCGTTTGTATTCCAAACAACTTTGTTTAGTTGTGGAGCAATGTTATCTTTTACATTAGCGAAACCAACGAATGCTGATAATGCAGAACCATCAGCTGCTTTTACATTGTTAACAGTAAATACAGCATTTGAATCTGTTTTTGCAACAAAATCAGAAGGTAATGTAATTGTTACTACTTTACGAGCAGAGTCAATATCAATATTTGTATCAGCTGGAAGAGCTTGACCAGCTAAAGTATAGTTTGCTGGGTTATTAGCAGCAGTTGCACCGAAGTCACCTATAACTTCTTTAGCAAAAGTGATTTTGATAGTATTTTGAGTAGTAGTATCTAAATCGCCTTGTACTAATTTGAAAGCAGAACCTGCTTTATCAAATGCTACTGTTTTAGAAAATGCAGTTGAATCATTTGCAGTTAAAGCAGTATCTTGTACAAATGCTTTACCAAATGCAAAGTTATATTTATTTCCTTGTGCAGCTGCTTTTACTCCAATTTCAACAGTTTTCTTATCATCAGATAATTTAATAGCTGTAGCATCTAATAAATCAGTAACTGTTGCAGTTGTACCAGTACTTGCATCTTTAGCAGAAATACCAGATAAATCAGTAGGTGCAGCTTTTAACTCTTCACTGAAAGTAACTTTTAGAGTTTTAGCATTACCATTTGCATCATTTTCTACAACAACATTAGAAGCAGTTGGAGCAGTTACATCTTTTGTTAAAGTTACTGCTTTAGTTGTTGTTGAAACTTTATTTCCTAGTGCATCTTTAGCAGCATCATCAACAACTACTGTTAATGAACGTGAAGCAGCATTATCATAAAGTGTTGTACCGTTAATTGTAACTAAGAATTTTGTTTTACTTGTACCAACTTGAGTTACTGTAGAACCCACTGTGCCAAGTTTTTCATCAAGAACTTTAACAGCACCTGCTACAGTACTTACAGTCATATCTTTATCGAAAGTTAATAGAATAGCATGGTCACCACTTGCTACTGTTGTTGCAACTGGAGCTACGGTATCTTGATTTACTGTGAATGTTTTAGTTTGTAATGGAGTTACATTATTATTGTAGTCAGTTGCATTAAGAACTTCTACTTTGTGTTCTGAAGATGTGCTTAATGATAAACCATTGAATGTTAATTCATCAGTACCAGTACCACTAGCTGCTGAGTAAACTGTTCCATCAATTTTAACAACAGCAGCTGAAACTGGTTCAGAGAATTTTACTTTTGCA
Source organism: Rummeliibacillus sp. SL167 (assembly GCF_007896505.1). Classification (NCBI taxonomy): domain Bacteria; kingdom Bacillati; phylum Bacillota; class Bacilli; order Caryophanales; family Caryophanaceae; genus Rummeliibacillus; species Rummeliibacillus sp. SL167. The sequence continues at coordinate 2,262,319 of NZ_VCBM01000001.1, forward strand.
GAAGTTGCAATAGTAGCATTTGTGTTTGCAGTTACTGATTCTACAGTTGGAGCAACTTTATCAGAAATTGAGAATGCTTTAGAGAATTCTTCAATACTTTCTTTACCAGTAGTTTTTACTGCTTTAGTTGCACTTAAAGTGTATGCACCATCAAAAATTTCACCAGTGCCAAGTGTAATTACTAATGTTTTAGCATCTGTAAATTCACCAGTTGCATTTGCAGCAGTTACTGTAGCAGTAGAATTTGAAGCTGATTCTTTAAAAGTAATAGTACCTGCTACTAATTTTGAATTTGAATCAAGAACAGTATCTTCATCGATTGATTTGTTAAATGTAACTTTAACTTGTTTAGCGTTAATCGCTTCTACCGATTTAACTTTAGCACCGACTTCAACGCCGTCTTCGTATGCCTTTTCGACACCGTCAACATCGAAAGTACCGTTTGCTAACTTTGTATCGTTGTAAGCTTTACCATCTTTTAATGGATCTGCTACGAAGCCTTCGTTTTTAGCTGCATCTTTGTAAAGATCTTCTTTGTAAAGAGCATAACCTACGTTAAGTACGCCATCTTTATAAAGTTTATCTTGATAAAGAACAAGATCTTTTTCAAGAACACCTTTATTGTAAAGTTTTTCTTTGTAAAGACCAGTTACTAATTTACCGTTAGTGTAAACTTTACCTTTGTATTCACCTTCAACACGTTTACCATTGTAGTAAGTGTAACCGTATTTTGTTGTACCAGTGTAACGTTTACCATCTACATAAAGGTTACCGTATTTTGTTTTACCATTGAAACGTTTACCGTTTACATAGTAATAACCATATTTTGTTGTACCTGTGAAACGTTTACCGTTTACATAGTAGTAACCGTATTTTGTTTTACCAGTGAATTTTTTACCTTTCACATAGTAAACACCTGAAGAAGTTTTGCCAGTGAATTTTTTACCGTTTTTATAAAGTTTACCTTTATAAGTTTTGTAACCTTTCACCGCTTTGTTAGTTTTTGCGTTTACAAGTGTACCGTTCTTGTTCACTTTGTAAGTAGTTTTTGCTGAAGCATCCGCGCCAGGTACTACTACAGCAGTAGTTAGTACAGAAGCACCAAGTACAGCCGCTGTTGCTGATTTAACAAATTTGAAATTTGCCATGAATAAAAATCCTCCCTTATGAATATGATTAGCATTTTGCTGGTTATAAGTTTCATCAGCTAATCATGCTTAGCCTAATTATCGACTATCAGAGGGAGAATTTCCACCTTTTTTTCTGTAAAATTATTGAACATAATAATCCGAATATCATATTTTTATAAAATAATCAAAAAAATATTATCCAATATTTTCATTTATGATTTTTTATTACAAAATAAATGATATTTTTATCATCATATCTTTATTAATAGTCTTAAAGTATCATTTTATAGATTAGCAATTTGCTATTTTTGAGTGTTTTTTACATCAAATAACTTTGTAATATTTATATAAAAATGAAATATACGCATTCTTTTAAAGCCGTAGAATGATCCTTACTTTTTCTGCTATTTATTTTGAGTTTCTTCCTTTATATATAACTATTTTTTTGCATACTATTATTTTTACCTCTATTTTTATCCTTGATTTTACCATACCATCTTTTGGTACGACTGTTACAAATGTTACGAAAACAATGAAGTTTGTAATAAAATAACAGATTATGTTGAGGAGCCTTTTTCTTTTTTATTAAATTTCTATCATATATTTTTTGTTAAATACCGATAAATACTAAATTTATGTAAAAATTTGCGTGTTGGTTCTATCTGCAAGAATATTTCAGAGTAAAAGTTATTATAATGAAGATTACTAATAAGCGATTTTAGGGGGAAGTTGATATGTATCTTTTAATCATCTATTTTCAAAAGAAAGCTTTGTCGTCTGTATGGGAAAATTCACGTTCATTCTAAATGATTAAATATTTGATCGCTAATAGATTTTTTCTCTTTTGAATTACACTTTTAGTAATTTAGATTACTTTTTTTATGCCATTTCTTTTCGACTAGTGATTTTGAGGAGGATTTGCTCTTATAACGAATAGTGTCTTCGATTTGAGGACTTTGGTTATGAACATTCAGATCCATTCATCAGAAAAACCCCAACAACCTTTCCGTTGTTGAGGAATCTTATCCATATTTGCCTCCATTCACTACTACTAAATTTGGTGGTGGAGGGGTGATTGTTTTGGCATTGGCTATTCGTATGAGTGTTTCTCTTAGTGTATCGGTATCCTGCTCTAGTATGGAATCGAGCATCTGATAGAGTTTTTGCTTGTCGATGGGTTCTGCTTTTCCGATAAAGATTTTCGGGAATACTTGCTTTTTTTGGACTTCATCTTCATTTAATAGTTCTTCGAATAGTTTTTCGCCAGGTCTGATGCCCGAGAACTTGATGCCAATTTCTTCTTCTGTATAACCGGACAGTGTGATGAGATTTCGAGCCAAATCCACGATTTTGACGGGCTCCCCCATATTTAGGACGAATACTTCTCCCCCTCTTGCCAATGTGCTTGCTTGAAGAACTAGCCGTGATGCTTCTGGAATGGTCATAAAGTATCTGGTCATTTCTGGATGGGTCACCGTTACGGGTCCACCCGCTGCGATCTGCTTTTGAAAGAGAGGGATAACGCTGCCCCTGCTTCCCAGCACATTGCCAAAACGCACGGCTACGAATTTCGTACTACTTTCTTTTGCTAGGTTTTGAACAATCATTTCTGCGAAGCGTTTCGTTGCGCCCATGATATTCAATGGGTTGACGGCTTTATCGGTCGAAATCATGACGAAGCATCCGACCCCAAATGTGTTTGCTGCTTCCGCTACATTCTTCGTACCAAAGATGTTATTTTTCACTGCTTCCGTAGCATTAAACTCCATTAATGGTACATGCTTATGGGCTGCGGCATGGTAGACGACATCTGGTACATACTGTGCAATGATTCCATATATTCGATCTCGATCTCGAATATCGGCAATGATCGGGATTAATTCAATCTCATTTTGATAGGCTTGTCTTAGTTCCATGTCGATGTTATAAATGCTATTTTCACCGTGCCCTAAAAGGAGTAGTTTTTTAGGCTGGAATTTACAGATTTGCCGGCATATTTCGGAGCCGATCGATCCTCCCGCACCTGTTACTAACACGATTTTGCCTGTTAGCTCTTTTGAGATGCTCGTCATATCAAGCTCTACAGGTTCTCGTCCTAGTAAATCTTCTACTTGTACATCACGAATATGATGGACAGCTATTTTCCCTGTGCAAAAGTCTTCAACGGATGGCATGATTTTGGTATTCACTTTTGTTTTCGCACATTCCTTGTAAATTCGATTGAGTTCGGATTTTTTCAATGAAGGAATAGCAATGATGATGTTTTCTATTTTTAATTTTTCTACTAGCTGTGGAATGTCTTGAATGGTCCCTTTTACCTCTACCCCATAGATTTGGAGTCTCATCTTTTTTAGATCATCATCTGCAAAGGCGATCGGATAGAGATCCGTTTCAGTGCTTTTGAGTAATTGCCGAGCGATCATCGAACCCGCAGAGCCAGCTCCAACAACGAGTGTCCGCTTTTTATCGGTGTTCAGTGTGATAAAACGATCACGAAATAATCGCCATGAGAATCGGGAGCCTCCAATGAGTAGCATATGCATCATCCATGTAATGCCTAATACCCGTATATCTATCGTTCGAAAGGCGATCACCTGAACGATGATCGTTGTTAAAATCGAAAATGTAATCGCCTTTATAATCGCCAGTAATTCTCGAATACTTGCATATTCCCATGTGTTGCGATACATCCGATACACAGCAGCAAATATATGATGACTGGTAAGTAATGTGATGGAACTAACCAACAAGAATGACATGGCGGTATATGGTAATGCAGGATAAACGATCAAATAGCTCAAAAATATTGCTGTAAAAACGATAGTAGAGTCTAATAGTATTAATAACAGTAGTCTTTTATTGTATAGCAGTGTGTATCCTCCTCTAATGTTTAATTGAAGCCATTTCATTATATGGGGCTTTTTTAGTAGCTATGACTGAAAAATATTTTTCTTTATTGGCAATTGGTCAAAATGGCTGAGATTTGGCTATCTAAGTAACTATGAGAGATGGCGCATGCGGTTTAGTCTATGAGAATAGTGGGAGTTTATGGATGGGGGTTCTATTTATTGGGGAGGGAGCCAGGATTGAAGGACTCCCTGCGAATGGACTTTATCCATGGGAAATACTCTCTTATCCACGGGAAATAGACCTTTATCCACGGAAGGAGAGGTTCTATCCACGAATGAAGCTCCTCCATCCACGGAAAAACGAATTGTATCCACGAACAAGAATATTTAAGTCTTAAGTTGCTTACTCAGAGCTCCAAATGATGGTTGGTTTTTCCAAAATAAGAGTAATCAAGGTTTTTTCTTTGGAATTAGGATAAGGGCTGTTGATCCTGTAGGCGATCTCCTATTCGAAGATTTGAACCTCTATCTGGGAAAATAGCTTTCTGTCCATGAAAATGGAGAGGGTTCTAGTTCTGCTTATGGGATAAGACTCTCCCATGATGAAGAAGGACAATCTGCGAATGAGAAACTTTCTATCCATGGGAAATACTCGCTTATCCATGGGAAATGACCTGCCATCCACGAAAGGAGAGGTTCTATCCACGGACGAAGCTCTCCCATCCACGGAAAAACGAATTGTATCCACGAACGAGAATATTTACGTCCCCTGATCGCTTATTCAGGGCTCAAAATAATGAATTATTTTACCAAAATAAAGTAATCCTCCTTTAAATTAGGAAGTGTTGCTCTATCGAGTAGAACTGCTACTCTTATCGATAGCGTTATCCCATTAGAAAATCCCCCTCACTGTCCACGCCACCTCTCTTCCCACCTGATATTTTGTGAAAAAAGCTCATTAAAAAACACCATCTGTGATTGATCCATCAGATGGTGTTTGAATTTGCCTTTGGTATCATTAGAAATTAGTATCACTAGAATCATTAGAATTTTGTCACGATTGTGGAGCTGACCCACCCTTTTGTTGTTTTGCCGGGGATAAAGATTTGATACCATGTTGTTCCGGCTTCGTCTGTTGATGTTGCTACCGCTCCTTTGGCATCTGTTACAAGTTTTAGGTAGGTATCTTTTTCTAATTTTACGATGACGGTTGAATCTTTGGTTGTAGCTTTGTTACGGACATTTGAATCGTCATAATTGGTGACGGCTAGATTTTGAATGTTTAAGTAGTCGCTTCTGATCCATGCTTGGTCATTGCCGTTGTAGCTGACACGGAACCAGCGTCCTTTGAAATTGCCGTTGCTGTCTTTATAATCTTTGATGTCTGCGTTATGTCCTAAAATAGTAATCTGTTGTCCTAATGCTAGTGTCCCGATTTGTCTAGCAGACGTAGCATATGGCATAGAGTAGACAGGTGTTAATAATGTTGCAGATGCCACGATTCCTTGATCGAATGTGTAGAACGTATCTGGTTGTGGCTTGTCTGCTGGAATAATGTGACTATAGACTTTGGTGATCGGCGCTGGATTTAATGTGCTAACTGGTTGAGCCGTGTAATATTTGCTGTCGTATGGTTTCATTTCTTCCATCAGCCTAGCAATGCTTCGTCCCCAATTTGTGTCTGTTGCATATTTTGTATTCATCCCGGCAATGTTGACACCATAGTTATAGATGGAGCCCGCTTTTAAATATTTGTTGTAGATGGCGTCTGCGTAGTATTCGAGCCCTTCTTGTCCAGATGGAAAATATAAGGCACAGGTAAATGGTGCTGAATCATAGGCTTGATAGCCGAAGAAATTGTTTTTGTATTGTGAGATGGCTGAACCTCCCCAGCCTGTTTCCCAAATAGCATGGGCCAGCATAAATTGCGCATTGATGCCATATTCTTTTTGGACTTTGAGAAATGCTGGAATCATTTTGTAAAGGTTGTTTGTTTGGATGCTCGTTCCTTTTTTCTTTACCAAATAATCTTCCATTTCTTTTTGCGTGATATTCGATACTTTTCGCAAGTTTTCTGCTATATAGCTATTCCCGGTCTGTTCTGGTGAAATCCAGACGGTTTTACCACTGATGGTTCCTTGATAGTAGGTATTGCCATTGATGACTTCCGTTTTCTTAGCTGTGAAAGCGGTTGCTCGGTAGTCTGCAAGTGAGTCATATACCACATTGTTCGTTGTACCGTTTGAGATATTATAAGCTTTACCGAACCCTGTTAAGAACAGTTTTAAATTGGATGTAGTAGATGAAGTGATATTAGACAGAGTGATCTGCCCTTCTTCTACCCACCCGATTGCTTTTGTTGAGGTGCCATCTGTTCGGCTGATTTCGTAATAGGTTTTGTTATCAATGGTTGCTTGTTTGTATACATAGAAATTTTCTTTTGTGTATATCGTACCTGCTTGTTGTGATGTAGCCAAGTCTGTTAGATCTTGATAAATTTTAGTTGATGTACTTTTCAAGATACCTACTTTCGTAATGGCTGCTGTTTCTGGTTGAACGGGCGTTTCCGGATTCGTTGATGGAGCATTTTTTACTTGTGTTGATGAAACCCAGATGCTTTTATTGTTCGGTGTTATACCTTGATACCAGATTTCATTGCCTGCCTTGATCGCTTTTTTGATCGTGAATTTTTGATCTTTGTAGTTCGCTAATGATTTTTCGGCAATGTTATTCGTACCGCCCCATTGAATGTTGTAGCCCTTGCCCGTACCCTTTAGTACTTGGGGAGTGGTTGGCACTTTAGCAGTTGTTTGAGCTACACTTTTTAGATCTGTGCTTTTGACCCAACCAATTATAGAAGTTGTGCCTGTTTGAGATGTGCTCAGTTGGAAGTAGATCGTTTTTCCAATTGTTGCTTGTTGATTGATGTAATAAGTTTTTTCCGTCTTTTTAGATGTTGCGGCTGCTGATTTTTTTAGGTTATTGATATCTGAATAGATTTTAGCAGTTTGGGTGTTGATACGACCAAGTCTATTTACCTTTTTTAGTACGGGTTTAATCGTCGTTGAAGGTTTTTTCGTGGTTAATTGATTCGCTTTCAACCAAATGGTTTGACCATTTAACGTGCCGCTATACCATGTATCGCTACCCACTTTTTCGGTTGTTTTTGTTTTAAAAAAGGTGTTTTTATCCGTACTAAGAGAAATGAAAAGGATATTTTTTGATCCTCCCCATGGTCTTGTGTAACCTTTGCCAGTGCCTAATATATATCTTTTAGTTGTACTGTTTTTGAGTAATTGATGCGCTTTTGTTGTGAGGTCTTTTGCCTTCACCCAACCGATTGCCGTACGGGATGCACTTTTGTAATTACTGATTTGATAATATGTTGTTTTATTGTAAACGGCTTTTTTATTTATGTAATACGTAAGTTGTAGTTTTTGAGCACCAGCCTTTGTTCCCTTTTTAGCGGTTGGTGCTTTATAAATGATAGCTTTTTCAGTTTTGAGTCTGCCTAGTCTACTCGTTTTTGTTTGTTTGACGGTTTTTGTCGGTTGTGTAACTGTTGTTTTTGCAGTTGCTTTTAGTGCCGGTAAATACATTGTCGCAGTTGATGCGAGCATGGCTGCTGATATGACCGCTGTCGTGAGTCTTTTATGAGACTTTTGCCGTGTAAACATCTATAATCTTCCTCCCTATTAAAATAGTGGATTTTTACTAACTATAGCATATATTTGAGTGATTTGAACAGATTTTCACAGATTAGAAACAAAAGCTGGGAAGGGCGTAAGATATGGCTAGGATCTTTTGATTTATACAATTTGTGATGAAGTTGAGACTAGTGTGAAATATAGCTAGATTCTTTTATTGACCTTGAGGATAAGTCAGGTATCTTGAAATTGATTCAGAAGAAAAGCTAGAATGCTTTTTCAAATTATCATCTGTCGAATAGGCTTTCTTGAGATTGATTTAAAAGCAAAAGCTAAAATATTTTTTCGAATCATTCTCTATCGAAAGGGTCTTCTTGAGATTGACTCAAAACAAATCTAAAATTTTTTTCAAATTATTCTCTATCGAATGGACTTTCTTGAGATTGATTCAAAAGCAAGCTAAAATATTTTTTCGAATCATTCTCTATCGAATGGACATCCTTGAAATTGGTTCAAAAGCAAAGCCAGAAATGCCGGTGTTTCAACTTTTCTGGCTTGTTTCATTATTTTGGCATGATTTGCTCCATATTGGCTACGATATCGTTTTCAGACATTTGGCCGGTGATGATTTTTTCGATCTTGCCTTCTGGGCTGATGAGCAGTGTTGTTGGTAACGGATCGATGTTGTATGCTCTCATTACTGACTTGGTATGATCGATGAGAACTGGGAAAGTTAATTCCTTGCGATCGATATATTTTTGGACAGAGAGTTCCGGTTCTGCGATGTTGACCGCTAATACTTGAACACCTTGATTTTTGTACGTTTGATATTGTTGATCGATTAATGGAAATTCCCGTTCACAAGGTTTACACCAAGTTCCCCAGAAATTGAGGAAGACGCCTTGTCCTTTGTATTCTGATAATTGATGTTCTTTCCCGTTCATATCGACTAGCACAAAATCAGGTGCTTTATCGCCTACTTTTATTATCTCTGCCTGATCTTTCGTTGCTGTATTGTAAATGGTATACACAATGGCTGCGAAAAGGACAAGCAAAATAACTAGGCGCAGATAGAATCGTTTTTTCTTATTCATAATCCCCTTCCTTTCCTATTTGCAAGGTGCTTGAAAAGTCATTCATCCCCAACAAAATGATAAAAATCAGCTTTTCAATGACAAAAAAGATATATTTTTATCGTAAAAGTGGCAATGTTATCGTTTTTTCGTTGATCTCCTTCCTTATTTGCGTTTGCAAAGTACAAGCATGGAAATCGTAATAATGGTAAAAGCAATCAATGCTAAAAATGGAATGGTGATAAAACCAAGCCAATTAATATATTGACCAGAGCATGGAACGCCACTTGTACATGTCGCGAATTCATGCATGGATGGGATCTTTTGGAGCGCATAATGATAGCTCGAAGTTGCCATCCCGATGATGGATATCGGTAAAATGTATTTGTAAATGGTTTTTTCTTGATGATAAAAAGCGATTCCTAGAAAGATGACAAGCGGATACATTAAAATTCGCTGATACCAGCAAAGGGTACATGGGATGAAGTCCATCACTTCGCTAAAAAATAGGCTACCTCCCATAGCGATAATGGACGTGACCCATGCAAGCAATAATGGTTTATTGATCATTTGGAAGCCTCATCTACCATCTTATTGAAATCGTCCATTGTCTTTCCCTTAAATTCCTTACCGCCTATGAAAATCGCTGGTGTTGCTTGTACTTTTAATTTGTTTGCTGTTTTCATATCTTTCTTGAAAGCATCTTTTGCTTTGTTTTTTTCGAATGCTTTTACTACTTTTTCAGTTTCAGCTTTATTAGCAACTTGACCTAATACGGCTTTCAAGAAATCTTCAGTCATTTGATTTTCTTTGCCGGCTTTTGTTGTTTGGTTCGCAAATAGTAATTCGTGGAATTTCCAAAACTTTTCGTTGCCTAGTTGTTGATAGACTGTTTCAGCAAATTGTGCAGCTGTTGTTGAATCCGGTGCAATAAATGCATAGTTCATGAAATATAATTTTGCTTTTCCTGTTTCAACAAATTGTTGTTGGATGTAAGGCAGTAGACTTTCATTGAATTCGGCACAGTGAGGGCATTTATAATCGCCAAATTCAACGATTTCTACTGGTGCAGACTCTTTACCAATATAAGGCTGATCCTTATAATCGATGGTTGAAGCTGCGGATTTATCACTTTTTCCATTTAGTACAATTAGAGCGATTAGGCAGATCGCGATAACGCCTATCATCCAAAATATTTTCTTAGACAAATGATTTCTCTCCTTTTATTACTACATAATGTAGTGCAATTTATGATTGACATTCCAAAAGTTTACTTGATGTCCAGTCTTTATAACTACATAATGTAGTGCAATCGTGCAAAAAATTTACGCACTACGCAAGCACGTAAATAAATACGATGCAGATCAAGCTAAAAATCATCACCGATTTGAAAGCTATGTCTACTGGGATTTTCAGTTTAAAATCTTTTAAGGGATTTAACATATATTCGATTCTGTAATTGATCGAGGTATCCGCAAATGATACGTAAACCAAAGGCGTTGCGTCTGCCTTCCCTACTTTCAGCATTTTCAACAGTGCACTCCCAATATTCAACGGTGTGGCTTGCTTTTCAATCGCTAAATTATCCGCCAATAATTCTTGAATAATTCGATATTGACTGCTAAACCATTTTAAGATCGGAATGTAGAAAAATGATGATGCACAAAATGATAGCAAAAAGATTTTTAGCGGATCGAGGTTTTTTTGGTGATGCATTTCATGGTAAATAACCGCGTCGAGTTCGTCATCATTCAGTAAATTCATAAGACCTGTTGAGATGATCACTTTAGGTGATAAAAATCCCATTGTAATGGCAAGTGGAACAGGATAAGAAATGACGATGATCGATTCTTTTTTTGCGCCGCATTTTTTGTTTAACTCTTTCGTTAATGCAGAATTTTGATATAGACGGAATTTTATCTTCAACGTGAAGTAGCGGACCATTTCCGAACCTAATTTCCATAGTGCAAATAGTAATGTAAAGACAACCAAGGTATCAAGAAGGTATTCAAATGATGATAAGCCGATCGCCTTTAATGTCACATGGCATACTTCAACAAGGTTGTGGAATTTTAAACTTGCACAACCAGTAGTCATAGCTATGACATACAAAGCCATCTGTAAGAAGATCGTTCCAGAGATCAAAAATGTGGCGATTAACATCATGCCGGATATGCGTTTTTGGCGTTTTTCCATATGTTATCGTTCCTTTTTTAGTTCTTTAATCTTCATCTCAAGTTTGGCCACTAGTTCGTCATCAACATCCTCTAGCGCATCGAGCATATGACTGACCACGACATTGCCAAATTCATCCATCAGCTCAGTGGTCATTTCTTTGGATTGCACATTGAGAAATTCATCTCTAGACTGAACGGGTTTGTACAGGGAAGATCTTCCTTCGGTTCTCTTTTGAAGGATCCCCTTTTCTACTAACCGGTTCATCACTGTCATGACCGTATTAAAATTTTTCGTCTTGTCTTTTTCAAGAATATGTTGGACTTCTTTGATGGTCATTTCATCATGATTCCACAATATGTCCATAATCTTGGCTTCAAGCGGCCCAAAGAAACGATTGAGTCCACTTTCATGCATCTTAAATTTACGAATATTCATATTGGACACCTCACATCGTTACATTACTCATTGTAGTGTTAGGAAGAGTGGGCGTCAACTGTTATTTCTTTTTGGAGGAGCGTCAATTGGTGATAGTGGAGCTTGGGCGATTCTTTGAGAGGAGTTGATTCGTAGTAGTGGAGAGTCCGCCGGTTCTTTGGGGTGGATGGGTTGTAGCAGTGGAGGGGAGCGTCGATTCTTTGAGCTGAATGGGTTGTAGCAACAGGGGTTTGTCCATATATTGGTGAGAGTTGATCAACTGATAACGAGTTTGGTCAATTTATTGAGAGGATTTGAGCCAGTGAAGATTTGTTGATTCATAGGGTAGGCTAATCTGTAATGGTAGGGGTTGAGCCAATCCGTAGATAACGGAGTTTGGTCGCTTCATAAATGGGATTGATTCGTAGTAGCGGAATTTTACCAAATCATCAGTAGGAGCTGACCTGTAGTGAGGTTACTTATTAGTTGATGGGGAGAAATTTGTTTTGTAATCTGTAGTAATGCTTAATGAATGGATGGGGGTTTTATGGATAGAAAAAGGGTTGAGCCAGAACTAAACAGGCCTCTCCTAAAGCCAAATAATTGAACTTATGGAACTATAATAAAAAAATCCGAACTACTGTGAAATTCTGATTAGAATTTCGTTTCGTAGTTCGGATTTTTTATTAGCTGAAATACTTTTGTCCCAGTGTCATTTGAATTAGTTGTACATTTGAACGAGTGAACCGCTAATCCAGACTTTTTTGGTGGTGCCTGGTTTGTAGATTTGGTACCATACGTTTTTATTTTTATCTTTTTTTGTGACAAATTTGTTTCCTTTTTTCACCAATTTAACAGGTGTGTTTTTCTTGACGGATGCAACTTTTGTATATTTTGTATCAGCACCAGCTCTTAAGTTTGATCCATCACTTGTTGTGAATGCCAAGTTTTCGACTGCAATTTGATCACTGCGTACCCATGCTTGTTTGCCGCTATAACTAATTCGATACCAGCGAACCACTTTACCGCTTGCGTTTTTGAAATCGCGGACGTCCGTGTGATAAGCCTTTAGTGTGATAGATTTTCCTTTTTTATATATGCCATAGCGCGATGAATAGATATATGGCAAACTATAAACCGTTGCCCCTGCCGTGACATTAACTTTTGCCGTAATCGCTGATGGCATGGCACGATATTGTTCTGGCTGTGCCTTTGATGACGGAATGACGTTATCGTATTCCTTTGGTGCTGGGAATACTTTTGTACTTGCACTTTTTTTGCTGTAATAGGAACTGCTATATGGTTTCATTTGCTTCATCAGGTTGGCGATCTTTTCACTCCAGCCTTTATCCGTCGCATATTTGACGTTCATGCCTAGTAATGTTGGCCCGTTATAGTAAGCACCTGTTTTTGTTAGATAATCTCGATAAATCTTGTAGATATAGGCACTTAAGCCAGCTTTCCCTGTTGGAAAATATTTTGCGCATGTTAACGCACAGGTGTCATATGCTTGGTAGCCAAAATAGTTGTTTTTGTATTTTGCGATGGTCGAGCTGCCCCATCCCGTTTCTAGGATAGCATGTGCAAACATGAATTGTGCGTTGATGCCCGCTTCATTTTGCAATGTGATAAATGTTGGAGCTAATTTATAAAGGATGTTGTTTGGTAATTTTCCTTTACTTAATAAAAAGGTCTGCATTTCCTTCGCTGTCATATTAGACGTTTTTCGAAGGTTCAGTGCGATGTATGGATTTGTTTCGATATTTGTTGCTGAAATCCAAACTTTTTTGCCACTTAGTGTTCCTTGATACCAAGTTGCTGTCCCTATTTTTTCGGTACGGACTATTTGAAATGTTTTTGCGCGATAGTTACTTAATGTGTACTTTTTGTTTTTGGTGCCGCCCCATGGTATGTCATAAGCTGTTCCTGATCCCGATATGTATGCAGTGGATTTTTTCGTGTTGAGGAGCGTACGTTTATTGAGCTTTAGGTCGCCTGAAGCAACCCAACCTATTTCTTTAGAGCCTTGGTAAAGTTGGTAATACGTTGTTTTGCCGATTTTTGTTTTACTTTTTGCGTAATAGGCTCGCCCTGTGTAGGTTGTGTTCGCCAATTTAAATTTGTTTTTATCATCAGGACTTTTGTAGATTTTATCAACTTTGGATTTGATGTGCGCAATCTCGTTGATTTTTGTTTTGACAAAAGATGTTGATTCTTTTGCAGAGACTTGTCCATTTGTGATATAAATCGCTGCTAATAGGATTGAGAGAATCAAGCCTATACGTTGAATACTGGTTTTCATTTTTGGTCTCCCCTTCTTTCCGTCTATCCTTATAAGATTATTGTATAGGAATAATTCTTCCAGGTGAACGGGTATTTCAGACTAGTTCTGAAAAATTTTGAGAATTATACATAACTATTTTTGCCAAGAACGTTCTTTTTTAATATCCTTTTCTGAAAAAAATGCATTTTAGTGACGAATTATAGCTTTTTGAATGAATAGTTGGGGGATGGTTGTGGAGAGGCGGAAGGTGAGGAGGCGGAGAAAAAGTGAAGTAGGCGACTTAAATTATTTGATTCGTGGATACAATTTGTTTTTCCGTGGATGGGAGGGGGTATTTCGTGGATGGAGCCCTTTCTTTCGTGGATTGGGGGTCTTCTTCCGTGGATGGAAAGGCTCCCTCCGTGGATTGGATCTCTTCTTCCGTGGATGGAATCTCCTTTCCTTGGATTGGATCCTTTTTCCGTGGATGGTGCCCCTGCTTCCGTGGATGGAGCTCCTACTTCCGTGGATGGGGCCTCTCCTTCCGTGGATGGAATCTCTGCTTCCGTGGATGGAGCCTCTCCTTCCGTGGATGGAACCTCTACTTCCGTGGATGGAACCTCTGCTTCCGTGGATGGAACCTCTCCTTCCGTGGATGGAATCTCTACTTCCGTGGATGGGGCCTCTCCTTCCGTGGATGGAATCTCTGCTTCCGTGGATGGAACCTCTGCTTCCGTGGATGGAACCTCTACTTCCGTGGATGGAACCTCTGCTTCCGTGGATGGAATCTCTGCTTCCGTGAATGGAACCTCTACTTCCGTGGATGGAACCTCTGCTTCCGTGGATGGAACCTCTCCTTCCGTGGATGGGGCCTCTCCTTCCGTGGATGGAATCTCTGCTTCCGTGGATGGAACCTCTACTTCCGTGGATGGAACCTCTCCTTCCGTGGATTGGGCCTCTCCTTCCGTGGATTGGGCCTCTCCTTCCGTGGATGGAATCTCTGCTTCCGTGGATTGGAACTTGTTTCTCGTAAATAGGAATGTTGAATTTTTTCTAAACACATTTATTTGTCGAAAAATTTTCATAATTTCTATAAAAAATGAGCGAAATTAGATTTTGAATAATTTTTATAATATTTTTGCAGCATTGTTAAGTTAATTTAATTAAAATATTATCATTTTTGATTATTCATTATTAATTTCGGTTTTGCATAAAAATTGGCTCCTCTATATAATTCTATTTAAAAATAGAAGCGATGGAGGGGATTTCTTGATTGGTAAGGCTTTTTCTGAAACACATTACTTGGATGCACTAGATAGGATGATTCAACGGCTTTCGACATTAAATCCGAAGCGGGAAGCATTAATAGATGAGTATAACCATATTCAGGCAGGGGATTTTGGTGAGAAGGTCGTGATAGAAGTATTGGAACAGCTTCAACTTCCTTATCATTTTTATGTATTTCACAATCTTTCTTTATTGCTAGAAACGCGTGTCCAATTTGATATTTTGTTTTTGACTGCACATTATATTATCATTTTAGAGGTTAAAAATATTAAAGGGACTGTTGTATTAAGGCAAAATCCAAGCCAACTCGTCCGAACATTACCTAATGGAGAAGTTAATGTGTTTAACAGTCCGGAGCCCCAGCTAGAAGAATATATGTATCAACTCAAAAATTTCTTTTTGAATAAGGGATTGAACATCCCCGTATATGGCGCAATAGTTTTTCCTTTTACATCAAGTTTCATCGAGCAAAATTCTAACAAAACAACAATTCTGCGGAAAAATGAATTGAAATCTTTTATACGAAATATACCTGTAAATACTGAGTCTATAACTGACAATGATCTAGAATCTTGTAAAAACTATTTTTTGAGTCATCATAAAGATTTTGATCCATACCCATTAATTGATCGATATAATATTTTACGCAAAGATATACTAAATGGAGTTTTTTGCGAAAAGTGTGGAAAAATCGGCATGCAAAGGATTCCTCGTTATTGGGTATGTCCAAGTTGCAGCCATAAGAGTGCAGATGCTCATAAGAAGGCAATATATGATTATTTAAGAATAATTAATAATTCTATTACTAATACAGAATGTCGAGAATTTCTTGGCATCCGTAATCCAAATCAATCTTATAGAATGATACAAAATATGAACTTAATAAGGGTGGGGAAAAATAGATGTGCTAAATATATGCTTCATGATCGGTGATATGTTTTATGGGAATATTAGTAATATCAGTTAGATTAGATACGAGGAATGAGATGGTTGTAGAGAATGGAGAAAGTGAATAGAACGACTTAAGTTGTTGTGTTCGTGGATACAATTTGTTTTTCCGTGGATGGGAGGGATTCTTTCGTGGATTGGTGTGAGTCTTCTTCCGTGGATTGGCACCCTTCTTCCGTGGATAGAACCCTTTCTTCCGTGGATTGGGAGCCTTCTTCCGTGGATTGGCACCCTTCTTCCGTGGATTGGCACCCTTCTTCCGTGGATGGAGCCTCTCCTTCCGTGGATTGGGAGCCTTCTTCCGTGGATGGAGCCTTCTTCCGTGGATTGAACCTTCTTCCGTGGATTGGCACCCTTCTTCCGTGGATGGAGCCTCTCCTTCCGTGGATGGAACCTTCTTCCGTGGATAGAACCCTTTCTTCCGTGGATTGAGAGCCTTCTTCCGTGGATGGAGCCTCTCCTTCCGTGGATTGGGAGCCTTCTTCCGTGGATTGAACCTTCTTCCGTGGATTGGCACCCTTCTTCCGTGGATTGGGAGCCTTCTTCCGTGGATTGGCACCCTCCTTCCGTGGATTGGAATCCTTCTTCCGTGGATTGGAATCCTTCTTCCGTGGATTGGAATCCTTCTTCCGTGGATGGAGCCTCTCCTTCCGTGGATTGAACCTTCTTCCGTGGATTGGCACCCTCCTTCCGTGGATAGAACCCTTTCTTCCGTGGATTGGGAGCCTTCTTCCGTGGATTGGGAGCCTTCTTCCGTGGATAGAACCCTTTCTTCCGTGGATGGCACCCTTCTTCCATAGATTTTCAATAAATTAAAAGCAGATAAAAAACTACACCGCCAATTGTTAGATAGTGTCTAACAATTGGGGTGCAGTTTGCGACTGAGACTGTCTTTTTATCCTTTTATAGCAGTGGTTTTTGCATGTTTTCGGCAATGGTTTGTTCGATTAGTTTGCGCCATTGGTTGTAGTAGGTTTCTGGTGTGTATGATTCTTGGATTAGGTTAAAGGCGCTATCGCCCATTCGTTCGGCATCTGTTGGGTTTTCTAGTAGACGTTTGATGCGATCGGCTAGGGCTTCGATGTCACCGTTTGGTACGAGATAGCCCGTTTCGCCGTCTTTGATGACTTGGGCTGGACCGTAGTTGATTTCGTAGCTGACGACTGGCGTACGATTAGCGAACGATTCAAGCATCACTAGGCTGAATCCTTCTGCTGTGGATGTTACGAGTGAAACAGCTGATTTGGCGAATACTTCATCGGTTCGGTTCGTGTAGCCTTTTAGTTTTACACTGCGATTTATTTTTAATTTTTTAATCAGTTTTTTGAGCTCTTCTTCTTCTTCGCCTGCTCCATAGATTTCCAGTTTGGCGCCTGGCACATCGCGTGCTACTTCTAGGAAGGCTTCGATGGCCTGATCGATTCGTTTTTCTTTGGCGTAGCGAGCTACCATGGACACAAGGAGTGGATCTTTTTCAACTTTTACGACTGGTATATCTACACAGTTTGGGATGACGTGGATATTGCCACGATTACCGATTTCCTTGTGAAGGTCAAGTTGTTGCTGTTCCGTTAATACGACGACTGGATAACCTTGTGGAATAATATCTAAAATCGGCTGTACGGCTTTTCGATATGGGCTTCCAAGTGTATACGGTTTTTCGAAATGATTGGAATGGAGCATGAAAATTTTAAATGCTAAATCATCATCCATATTGATCACACGCTCTGCGGTTGCTGCTCCGTCAACGATGATTACAGGTTTTACGACTTCGGTTCGGCATAATTCTTCTAACCAGAACGTATGGAAGTCTCTACGGTTGGCAAAGTCCACTACTTTTTTATGTGTCGGCTCGAACAAATAGATATGTTGTTGTTTCCCCGTTTGGTGATTGAACCACATCGTTAAAAAACAAAATCCGTCCGGTGTGAAGTAGCGTTCTTGGTTTTTTTTGTTGTTTGCCGGATGATACAATGTTTCGCGAATTTTATAGCCTTGTGGATGATATTCTTCACGGCGAATACGAACACGGTTTTCATCGAAATAATCGATAAATTTCAGGATACCATCGTTGTCCCATTGTTTATATTTGATATAAGTTCCATTCCTGAAATAACGTGCAAAATAGTCTCCGTCTTGTACCCAGTAATCCTCTTCATATTTTTTGATATTTTGTGCGTATTGTTCTTTTTGTTCACTTGTAACCTCTTTTGAAGAAAATTGTTCACGGTAATAATCGTAGACGTTTATGATTTTGACATCTTGTTTTAGCTGACCTGTTGCGCGTAATTCTGCTTCAATTTCTGGGTAATTCATTTTAAAATCCATTGTTAGAAGGACTGAACGATAGTCTTGGTTTGAGAATAGTCCAGAACGGCGAAGCATGACTTTGTTGACGCCGCCTTTTTCAACATCCATGTCCCATGCAGTCATAAATATGGTTCTTTTCATTGGAAAATTCACATCCTTTTGCGATATGTAAATGGTAAATGAAGAGGCTAGGACAAGACCATTAAAAATGAAGAAACCGTATGAAATCAAATATTTTAACAAGCATGTTGATTATCCATTTTTCCTATAAAATATAGTGTATTCGCTGATTTCCGCTACGGCTTGCACGACTCATGCGGGCGAATGCTGGGGGCAACAGGATGTTGGTCACGGAGTCGTTGCCACAGGACGTGGCGCACTACAACTCCGTTCCTTAATCGCTACGCTGTGGGGTCTCATCTATTTGCTTTTCCCGCGGGAGTCGAGCAAGCCACCACTCCTATCTACATAAATGGAGATAAAATACATGTTTTTATAGAATTATGCTAAATTTGTTACCTATTTTTTCCTAATCAACACGCCTGATGTTTTAATACAGTTCTATCTTCAAGACTTGTGCTAAAATCGATTAGTTTTCAACTTATGTCCTAGCCGATCATTAATTATATGGTAAATATTCAGATTTTTTTATTCATCCGGATTATCCGGATTCATTATTTTGCTATGTTTTCGTCGGTCTGCTAATTGATCTCGGAATGCTTTTTGTTCCGCTGGAGGTAGTCTGTGATATTTTTTGATAAAAGCTGCGTAATTTCGCATCACAACATTTGTTGGGCCAAATTCTCTTAAATGCCCACCTTCAATCCAAGCGATTTTTGTGCAGAAACTACGTACTTGACTTAAGTTGTGACTGACGAAGAAAATCGTTTTACCGCGTTTTTTATATTCATTCATCTTCTCAAGTGACTTGTCCGCAAAGGTTTGATCCCCTACAGAAAGAGCTTCGTCGATGATGAGAATATCAGGATCTGCCGTCACACTGATAGCAAATCCTAATTTAGACTTCATACCACTTGAATATTTTTTCACAGGTTGGTAGATGAAGTCCCCTAGCTCTGAGAATTCGATGATTTCAGGCAACACTTTAGCGATCTTCTCTTTGCTATAGCCCATAAGCAAGCATTTAAATTCGATATTTTCAATGCCTGTTAGTTGATTGCTAAGACCGGCATTAATGGCGATGACGTTGACTTCCCCATTGACGATGACCTCGCCAGAAGTAGGAGGAATAATTCCACCGATAATATTCGAAAGCGTTGATTTTCCTGAGCCATTGATGCCAACAAGACCGACAACGTCCCCTTTTTCAACTGCAAATGAAATGTTCTCGATCGCATTGAAGCTACTCCCTTTTTTACCTGGGAAGATTAAATCACCTAGCTGTTCGCCCTTTGTTTTATACATACGATATGTTTTGGTTACATTTTTGATAATGACTGATTCCGCCATGTAAATTCTCTCCCATATTATTTTTAGATAAAGTCAGAGAAGCGATTTCTGAATTTGAAATGTGCTTTCGAGCCAATGAGTAATAGGACAAAGATAAGCGCCCAATTGTACAGTGTAAGTTCCCAATGGGACACGATATACCAATCATGAAATAGCAATGACGCACGATAGCCGTTCGCTAAATAATAAAACGGATTTAACATTAAAATTTGATGAATCCATTCTGCCATGTTTGTTGTACGATCCCAAAGAATCGGGGATAGGAAGAACATTGCCTGTAATAATGATTGGATCAGCATTTGAATATCACGAACTACAACCGTTAATGTTGATGTTAACAGTGTGATAGCAAATGCCAGAATATAACTCATCGCTAAGAAATAGATTAACTGTAAATAGTAAATACTTGGGGGATAACCTCCAATCCAGCAGACAATTATAATGGCACCAACTAGTACGAGATGCCCATAATATTTCCCCATAATGATGTAGCTAGGCAATACGGATAGTGGGAAGTTCATCTTGGCGACCATTGCGTATCTTTGATAAATAGCCTTGGAGCCATTTAAAATGGCTTTGTTGATGAAGAACCACATCGAAATCCCAGCGAGCATCCAGTAGACATAAGGAACCTTCTCAAGACCGTTTTCGCTTTCCATTACACCACGATCCATCGCAAAGCCGAAGACAAACCAGTACATTGCCATTTGAATTGCGGGATTGAGAATTTCCCACGCAAAGCCTAAATAGTTATTCTGATTGTCGATCCGTAACTGGAATTTTGCTAAGCGCATGATCAAATAAAATGAATTGAATTGTTCTTTTATAATTTTAATAAGTGCTCTCATTTCGTTTCTTTCCTCAATTCATATATTGAATTTGTTCTGAACTAGTAGTTTTGTGTTTTTTTATTAGTATAGCTAATTTGGTAACTTTTCATAACCTTTCTATTAGTTATGATCTTTTTGAAAGAAATAGTAAGATTTCTTTGGATTTAGCTCTATTGTTTTAGGTGAGTTTTTTCATTGATCTGTTTTCTAACGCCTTTTAACGCTTCTGAACGTTTCTTAACATAAAACGTTACTTTGCATTTTATGTTCCATATACTTTATTTTCGATAGGATATCGTTTCAAATGAAACTTTTTTAAGTAATTCGTTGGTACCTATAGAAAAACACTTCACATAGTATAACATATTAGTGGAAAATATTCCGAGCGTGTGATGAGAGTTTTTTAATAGTTACGAGAAATTGAATTTTGGGATAAAGCATAGATAATGGATCAGTAATGGAAATCTTAATATCGTAAAATTGATGTGATTCAAATGATTTTCTGGTTGTGAGTTGTTTTGGATTATTTGCTTTTTTATGCAAGTAGAGTATTGAGGTTTTTGGGCTGATTTTTTGTGAAAGAATCCTAAGTGCATTGGATATTTTATTTCTGAGGCTGAATGGTTGAGTTTTGGATGGATTTGATGGGATTTTAGTTGGATTTTAAGACTTAAATTTTTTCGTTCGTGGATACAATTCGTTTTTCCGTGGATGGAACTTCTTCTTTCGTGGATTGGGCTCCTTCTTCCGTGGATGGGGCTCCTTCTTCCGTGGATGGGGCTCCTTCTTCCGTGGATGGGGTCTCTTCTTCCGTGGATGGGGCTCCTTCTTCCGTGGATGGGGTCTCTTCTTCCGTGGATGGGGTTTCTTCTTCCGTGGATGGGGTCCCTTCTTCCGTAGATTGGACTCCTTCTTCCGTGGATGGGGTCCCTTCTTCCGTAGATTGGACTCCTTCTTCCGTGGATGGGGTCTCTTCTTCCGTGGATGGGACTCCTTCTTCCGTGGATGGGGTCCCTTCTTCCGTAGATTGGGCTCCTTCTTCCGTGGATGGGGTCTCTTCTTCCGTGGATGGGGCTCCTTCTTCCGTGGATGGGGTTTCTTCTTCCGTGGATGGGGTTTCTTCTTCCGTGGATAGCCCCACCTCTTCCACGGATAGATTTCTCATAGGAAAAGCCCACCAATCTTGGCGGGCTTTTAGGAATTATTTTCCGAACACTTGGTTTACGACACGTTCTGTTGCTTTACCGTCTTCCCAAACGCAGAATTTTTCGTTAAAGCGGTCGAATTGTTCTTGTGAATAGTGACCTTCTTTTAGGGCACGTCCAATTTCTTCAAATAGATCTGCTTCGTTTTGAACAATTTTACCTGGTGCATCCGCTTCGATGTCGATGTAGAAGCCACGGAGACGATCGCGATAATCTTCTAGATCGTACATATAGAAGATGATTGGACGATTTAAGATAGCATAGTCAAAGAATACGGATGAATAGTCTGTGATCAACAAATCACTGATTAAGTATAGGTCTGCTATATCATAGTAGTTTGAAACATCTTTGATGAAGTCACCGTATTGACTGAAATCAAAGTTTTCAGATACAAGATAGTGCATACGTGCCAGCAGTACGAAATCATCACCGTATTGATCTTTTAATTTTTGAATGTCAAATTGGAATTGGAATTTGTATTTTCCTCTTTGGAAGAATTGGTCATCACGCCATGTCGGTGCGTAAAGGACGATTTTCTTATCATCTGGAATATTGAGCGACTTGCGAATCTTTGCAATTTTCGCTGTATCTTCGTTTTGTAATGCGTCATTACGTGGATAGCCCGAATCAATCATTGTTCCATTGAAATGGAATGCTCGTGCAAGAATTTCATGTGTATATGGGTTAGGGGCTACTAAATAGCTCCAGTTTTTAGATTCAGCTTTGATATTCTTACGATATTTTTTTGTTTTTGTACCTGGCATATGCACTTCTTCGATGTCTGTTCCTAGCTTTTTAAGTGGTGTACCATGCCATGTTTGAAGATAGGTCGTATCCTTTGGTCGCGTCATCCATTTTGGATAGCGTACATTATTCACCCAATATTGAGCGCGTGGGAAAGTGAATAACCATTTTAATGTGAAACGTTTCATATAAGGAACGCCTAATTCTTGGAACAAAGGGATACTATCCTTAGCAACACTCCAAATAAGTTTGTATTCTGGATTATGTTCCTTCATATATTCATATATCGCGCGTGGATTATCGCTGTAGCGTTTTCCGTGAAAACTTTCGAAAATAACTAAGTTTTTTATACGCGGCGCTTTTCGACCTATAAATCGAAAGGCTTTACCAAAATACTTTCTAAATGTTTTATTTTTCAACATTATCTTTTCACTCTTTCATATGGTATTAAAAAGTTGCATCAAAATGAAAACCTCATTGATGGGGAGGAAGTATTATTATATGTAAAAATTTAATCTGCCAATTATCATAACATAGTTGATGACGTCCATCAATCCTTAAGAGACGGTAATAGCAACGTTTCAATTCGTATATATTGCCTTTTAAACGGTGATAAGCGGACATACTCATGTCATTTAAATGAAGATATTTTATTCCTCAAAGTTCCCTACAAGCAACCCATATAGCTTAGGTAGAGACCACTGAAAAAATCTATTGATCCCCCATATATAATGAAAATCAATTTTTTAAATCACCAAAACGAAAGAAGATTTTTATCAGCAAAATGGACATGCCATAGTTTTTCACTATCCTCGATTAGAACGGGGAGCAATTACCTGTATAAGGTTGTTTCGTTCAACTAACACTAATAATGGGTCGAAGAAAAACCTCACTGTGTGAAGTTTCGCTTATAATAAAGAATATATGCTACCAACTATCTATTTTGCCAGCCTAAAAAAAATGCTACTATACGATAGGTATAGTTTTTAGTAAACGAGGTGATCTCCAATGATTTTGAATGAATTCTACAAAAATTTCAAAGAAGTATTAGATGATCGTTCACAAAAAGAACAACATCGAAGAAATCAATTATATGCAAAGTTCTATGACACTTTGCCAATCGTGGATCATTCCATTTTATATGAAGTTCGAGATGGGCAAAGTATAACTGACTCTCCCTTTGCTCTTTTCAAATATATTTTAGAACACGATCAGGAGAAAAAATACCAACATATTTGGTCTATTCAATCTTCTGAAGAGCTAGAGAAAGCGATTTCTCCTTACCTTGCTATGTCAAATGTTACTTTTGTAGAGCGTGATAGTGAGGATTATTTAAAATGGCTTGCACAAGCACAGTATCTTTTGAATAACTCTACTTTTCAATCTTTCTTCGTTCCTCGCCCTGAACAAACATATATTAACACATGGCACGGAACCCCCTTAAAACATATGGGCTACGATATTCCCGGCAACCCAGCTGGAAGTCAAAACGTGATTCGTAATTTTTTGAATGCGGATTATATTATTAGTCCGAATGCTCATACAACAGAAATTTTTTCAAAAGCGTTCCGTTTAGAGGGCATTTATGAGGGGACCATTTTGGAAATGGGCTATCCTCGTAATGATTTGACCTTTCATTCAAATCGTCAGGCAATTGTGGAAACATTAAATCAACAAGGCCTCTCTGTTTCGCCTAACGAAAAAATTGTATTGTATTCTCCTACTTGGAAAGGGACAGATACAAAGAATGCTCAGGACAATATGAAGAAAATCATTGCAGAGATGAATTTTTTGGCTGAACAGCTTGGCCCTGAATATCATGTACTATTTAAAGTCCATCCATTTTTGTATACTATTGCGACAAACTATCCGGAAGCTCGCAGTCGGTTGATATCCGATCAAATGGATATGAATGAGTTGCTAAGTATCGTCGATATTTTAATCACCGATTATTCTAGTGTATTTTTTGATTATTTAGTAACGGATCGTCCTATTTTATTTTACGCATGGGATCAGGATCTGTATGCTCAGGATCGTGGGATGTATTTAAATGAGAAAGAATTGCCTGGCCCGATTTATGAGCATATCGATGAGGTAGCAAATGCGATTCTTCATATTGAAGATGTAAAAGCTTCTTATCAAAGTGTCTATCAAGCAGCCAAAAAAAGGTTTGTTGGTTATGATGATGGAAATGTTGCTGAACGTTTGTATCACCTAGTCTTTTGTAAGGAAAACGTTGACCATGTGAAGATCGTTCAGTTGAGAAATGATAAAGAGAAAATATTGATCTATCCAGGCGGCCTTTTAAATAATGGGATTACTAATAGTTTTATCAATCTAACCAATAATATCGATTATGATCGCTATGATGTCACTTGTTTTTTAGGTGCCTCTCATCACGAAGACATCCTTGATAATCAAAATCGGATTCATCCAAAAGTTCGTCTGCTTTTTAAACCGGGCATCCCTGTTTATAGGTTTCAGGAGGCTGTAGCAGACCGCTTGATTCGTTCACATGGATTAACATCAAAGCTAAAATCCCGTTATCCAGACAAAGCCTATCAACGTGAAATGCGCAGATTGACAGGCGGCGTACATTTTGACTACGCCATCGATTTTAGTGGTTATAGCTATTATTGGACAAAATTAGTATTGGCGGCGAATAGCGATCGAAAAATTTGTTTTTTGCATAGTGATATGGCAGCAGATCGAAAAAAAGTTATAGATGGGGTTCGCCCTCACTATCAAAATTTACTGACGATGTTCTCCGTTTATCATAAATTTGATAAGTTATTGGCGGTTTCAGAAGCAACGATGAAACTAAATATATCCAATTTGGGTAAATTCACAACGACCGAGCAATTTGGTTATTGTATGAATACGATTGATCCAAATCGGATTTTAAATCCTCCTAAGAAAACGGTTACCCAAAAGGATGAAACTTCCCAACTTATTTTGGTCAATAAAACCGGCAGATGGGACTCGTCCATTCAATCCGTTGCTATTTATCGTACTTTGGCTCAATTGAATGAGGGGAAACCTGCCACACCATATACTGTTCAAGCTGATGATCAGATTCACGTGTTTGCTTATAATCATTATCATGGTGAGGATTATTATAAAATAGCGATCAACGATATCTATGTAGGCTGGTGCAATGCTTCTTCTCTAAATATGACAGGTACTGATACTAGCGAGGAACAGGGTGAACAGATTTTATATGAGGATATGCATGCAATTGGTAGATTGGACAATGTTTCTCCTAAGTACTACTTATGGGATTTACCATTTGGCGCTCCTGATGCTCATAAGAAGTCTGATATTTCCTTGTTCAAAGATGTCATTGTCTATATTCCGAAAGTGGCTAAAACAAGTCGTTCCACTTATTATCTGATTGAAATTGACCAACAAGAAATTGGTTGGATTGACTATCGTGCCGTTACTTTAATGGACAACCTGACTTCAATGTTCACAAATCCTTTAACAAAACTTGCGGCAAATTCATATATTCAAGCAAATCACAAAAAACATCACGCCGCACTTAGAACCGTAAGTGAACTTGCTTCTTTAGAAGAAAATGTGAAGCAATATGGATATATTTTGAAAGATATTGAAGGCTATCAAATTTTGACGCATCCTCCTACGCATCCTGACAGCCGAGTGATCCGACATAAGAAGGATCTACGTGGAAAAGTGTTATTTGTACACAAAAGAAAAGTTTATAAAAAACGTACCTATTATTATGTAAAAAAGGGCTCGATCATTCAGGGATGGATCGATAGTCGTTGTATTCGACTAGTGCCAAACGATTATTCAGAATTTATCTCTGAAAAAGAAATGACGTATCCTGCAATTGTTGAAAGAGCAGCTATCGAAGTCTACAAGGAACTGCCTACTACTGCGGATAGTGGCGATTTTATCCTACCAGATGAACTGTATTTGAAACCATTAACTATCCAAAAAGAATTGCGTACAGGACATGGTTATTCTGTGTTGCTCTACGATGGCGATACTAAGATTGGCTGGGTGGATAAAGATGCTACCTCACCATATAACTGCTGGATCGATATTCATAACCATATTATTACGCTTGAAAATGATGATTCCTTTAAATTCGTAACAATGGGGCGCCTTTCTCCTGAGAAGGCACAAGATAAATTGATCAAAGCGTTTGCTCAGCTTCATGAGGAGTTCCCAAATACCAAGCTATACTTGCTCGGTGATGGTCAATTACGAAAACCTTTAGATACATTGGTTCAAAAGTTGAAATTAAGAGATTCTGTATTTTTAACAGGTCAACTTGATAATCCTTTCTCATTCATGAAGCAATGTGATGCTTTCGTTCTTTCTTCCAAGTATGAAGGACAGCCAATGGTGTTATTGGAAGCATTAACATTGAAGATGAAAATTGTAGCAACGGATATTGTGGCCAATCGTGCAGCCCTGGCAGATGGCGACTATGGCCTATTGACGGAAGATACTTCAGTTGAAAGCATCTATCAGGCAATGAAGAAAATCTATCTTGAACCTGATATAACCTTTAAAGAATTCGACTATCGTGCTTATAATCAAAATGCGATTAACCATTTTTATGAAGAAATCCGAGGATAACGGATGAAGGATATGCCTGTTCGAAAAGTCAGTTGGTTGGTTATTACTGATTTTTCGGATGGGCTTTTTTGGTGAGGTATTGTGGGGGTATTCGCTCCCTCTGGATGGTTATTCGCTCTCTCCGAGGGTTTATTCGCTTTCTCTGGGGATTTATTTGCTCTCTCTGGAGATTTATTCGCTCTCTCTGGAGATTTATTCGCTCTCTCCAAGTTTATTCGCTCTTCCCGAGGGTTTATTTGCTCTCTCTGGAGATTTATTCGCTCTCTCTGGAGGTTTATTCGCTCTCTCCAAGTTTATTCGCTCCCTCCGAGGGGTTATTTGCTCTCTCCAAGGATTTATTCGCTCTCGAAGGGCATTTTCCTTCTTCTTGTTACTATTGTGTCTAGAGGCAGGCTTACTGCTTAGGATAAGTAAACTGGCATCAGTACTTCATCTACCAATTGGACAATATACGCTCTTGTTACATTGCCACCACTTAACACATTTTCTAGACGCAATAAATTAAAAGGGAGGATCATTTGTATTTTTGAGAATTCATGTTTAATTTCCCCACGATTTATAGCTGAATCTTGTATTCTCTTCATCAGCTTCATATTACTTTCCTGTGCTTCATTTAACCATAATTGCAAACTTTCATTTCTTTGACGCAATTCAAACAACAGGGCACTCAGTACTTTTGGGCCTATTGCTTCAACAATTCTTTGGAAGATCTCCATTACAGCTATTAAATCCGCACGCAAACTTTCCTTTTCTTCAAATAGATCCATCATTTTCCCGCCAAGGATTTGTTTAGATTTATACTGTACCAGCCCATGCAACAAATCGACAGGGGTTTCATATCTACGGTAAATAACTGTTCGGCTGGTGTTTGCTTGTTTAGCAACATTTTGAAATGTCATTTTCTCATATCCTAAAGTTTGGATAATTTCATCTGCAGCCTCTAAAATGGCTATTTCCAATTGATCTCCTCGTTTTCGTTCACTTGCCACGTCTTTTCCTCCCAAATCATTACTACAATTAATTAATGGCTCTACACCAAAATCTGTTCTTGGCATAAAAATTAGATAGTCCACAGGTTTCCGCTGCGGCTTGTTTGCTTTTCTCACGGGACATTGAACATACCTTCTAAATCCATATCACTCGAAGGATTTTGGAGACTCGAGCAACTCCGCCCCAATCTATATAAATGAAGTTAAAATGAACTATTCAACACTGTTTTTAAGCAATAAATATGCCCATTCATTTCGTCAAGTACATATTTCAGCAAAGAAGACTACAATTAATCTTAGCATATTTTTAAGATACATATTGGACTCTATATTCATAAGGTGTATACTCCATTTGCGTTAAGATACAAAATGTATCTTAAAAGGAGGGTCAATGTGTCACATAAAGAGAAAGAAACATTACCCAAAGAGCTGATAAAAATTGCCCTTGTTCTTGTCTTGGGTGCAATTGCTCCAATGTTAGATTCAACAATGGTAAAATATAGAATTAAATGATTTTAGCAAAGATTTTCATACATCTCTTGATACGATTCAATGGGTAATCACAGGATATGTCTTAGCAACAGGGATCGCTGTTCCCTTTTCGGGATGGCTCATCAACCGTTTTGATGGAAAAAATATTTATTTCATCTCGCAACTCCTTTTTTTGATAATTTCCATCCTTTTTTGGGATTTCACGGAATATTGAGAGTCTGATTGCTTTTCGTCTTATTCAAGGCTTTAGCGCTGGGCTTATTATTCCATTACTAACAACATTATTGATCCAAAATGCCGGACAGGATAACATGGGGAAATTGATGTCTATCGTTGGCGTACCTATCACTCTTGGACCAATACTGGGGCCAGTCATTGGAGGCTTTTTAGTAGAGTATCTGTCATGGAGATGGATCTTCTTTGTCAATATCCCTATTGGAATAATAGCGCTCTATTTAATCCATAAAAAGCTACCCAATTTTGCCGCAGCCAATAAACAAGTCAAATTGGATTGGTTTGGCATCTTATTGCTAGGTACTCTTTCAGCAAGTTTTATTTATGGAATCACAAAAGCTGCCTCAAGTTCAAACTTCAATAATTTAAAGACCATTGAGTTTATGGCAATAGGTATTTTATTGACAATTATTTACGTCATTTATGCAATGAAATATTCTAAAAAAGTAATTATGCCTTTAAACTTATTCCACCACAAAAATTTTACGGCATCTATTTATTTTCTTTTTCAATATTTCAATAGAAAAAATGAATATCCTCGATCTTATCAATTGCATCTAGATTCCTTATCTCCACTTTTTCATAATAAAATTCTACATCCTCATATTGTTCTTTTAATTTGCTTTCTGACTCATATTGATATTGAGGCTTATTTGGTACGTAGATATTATGAATAATGATTTTCTTTACAGGGATCTCAAGTCCTTTTGCTTTAGCGATCACTTTAAAGATTACTTTCTTATCCTTAACACGATCGTAACGCAAAGCATTAGTAGGATCATCCTCACTATCCGCAGATATCACTAATGCATAGGAATGACAATCATGATAGGTAACCATTTGATAGCATTCAAGCTCCGGCTTATTTTCACTTTCGGTAAAACCATATTTCGATAATTGAGGTTCCATTTTCTTCAATTCTTGCTCCGTTACATCGGTAAATTGATAGGAAAACTCTTCAACATTAGAAGCAGCTAATCGGTTTCCTAAATCTTCCGATGATTTATAATCCTTGTTCAAATCAAGCATAGCCCCATAAATAGATACCCTGTTCATAACATAATTCTCTTCTTCTCTTGTTTCTTCTTTGAGTTGTTTTAGTATAGGTAAAGCCTTAAATAGCATGGCAAAATTTTGAGTACTAGCCAAATATATGTCATCTGGTAAGGATAGAGATAGTGGTGGGTCTTCTACCTCCTTTCCAAAAGTGATATCTTTAAAGCCTATTGATTTTAGCTTTTTAAAAATATCAGAACTTCGATATTTGTCGTTTAAGTCATGTTTTCTCTTTACTTGTTTGTATGTATCACCCGTAATCATACTAATAAAACTAATATGGATGTCAAATTCCAGTTGATCTTTATCCAGCGTACGAACATGGGCATCTTCAACAATCAATCCGGCACTGCCTGGTACTTTTCCGGGATTGCTAATAATCTCCACATTCACACCATGCTTTTCTTTTACATAATGAATTAATTCTTTATCTGAATATCCAAAGCGATCCTTTACTATATTTACACCAACAAAAACTAAAATAACGGTTACGCTGACAAAAAGAATCGTTGTAGATAAACATCCAATCCCCAATATCTTCAATATCTTTTTCAATTATATTCCCCTTTTGATCAATTATTCCCCCTGTAAGAGGTAAACGTCTTCTGCCGAATACAAACATGAGTACGACTTAAATTTGTTATGATGATAATCATTTCTTGATAATATAAAATCTATAAACCTCCTAAAATAGCATTATTTGTAATATTATATTATAAATACTAATATTATGCAATTTTTTGAGGATACTTTATAAAAATCAGATAAAAATGATAAGTCACGATGAGGAATTTATTAACTAGGAGAACAAAGTCACTAAAGAAAAATAGAAGAAATGAAGAAAAATAAATTCTTGCTGAAACAAAAAATTTCATAAATTAGTTTTTGCTATTTTTTATCAAATACACACTTAGAAAATGTATGGACAATCATACCAGTTGAAAAATAATTGTTTATATGCCGGACAGCTGTTGTTCATTACTTTACACTTTTCATCATAAGATTATTAAAAGAGGCGGAGACATCACTACATAAACCTCTTTTGGTGCTTACTCAATTAAATAAAAAGCTCCGTAAATTGATATTATGAACATATAAATTTATAGAGATGCAACTCTATTTTTTAATAACTTGTCTGAATATATTTGTTTATTGGCTCCCATCAATCAAGAACAGTGAATGATGTAATTAAATAATCTGAAAATGGTCTTTTGATGATGGTCCTAGATAAATGCTTACCGTTCTTTAGATCGAAAGCATTTATTTCTCCGCGTTCTATATCTTTTTGTTCATCTCTGACTCTATAAGTCGTCTGAATGTAAGCGATGTGATTTTTAACT
This sequence comes from Rummeliibacillus sp. SL167, assembly GCF_007896505.1. NCBI lineage: Bacteria > Bacillati > Bacillota > Bacilli > Caryophanales > Caryophanaceae > Rummeliibacillus > Rummeliibacillus sp. SL167. The sequence continues at coordinate 2,293,389 of NZ_VCBM01000001.1, forward strand.
TCTATCCCTTCAGTAAATGTTATATCATTTGATAAAAAGTTCTTTTGTTTATCGTTTATATCAAATTCTAGTTTTGTGAATTTTTCTTTTTTATTCATCTTATAAGCATAGTTATAATCATCTAATATCACTAATTGCCCATCTACTATATCAAGCGAATCTGGTCTAAAATATTTATCAGGAATATGAATCTTTTTTATAGTATTCAAAGTTTTGGGGTCTATTACTACGATTTTCCCATTTTCCTTACTATCATCAATTCCTCCGCTTATTGGATAATATAAATAGTTATGATATAAAAGGAGGGAAGGATTGCTTGGTAAACCTGAATAATTATTTTGGTCTTCTGGAAGATCCAGTTTTTTAGTAGATAATACTTTTCCCGTTTTTAAATTACATCGATTAATATAAGCCACAGCATCAGGATCTTCTGTGATGATAAATGCGGTATCTCCTTTAATATATACGGAATGTAAAAATCCATTAGGAATGACTAAAGTTTTCTTTTGACCAGAATTTTTTCCTTTCCAGTAAACCAAAGTCTGTCCATTCTCTAAATCATCTGCCACATCATAAAGTACATAGTCTTTATTTGCATATAAGGAAAATGAATGACTGATATTTAAATCTGGAGCATTCATAGATTCAATTTTTCCTGAATGTAAGTCTATTTGATAGCGTCCTGCAGATCTATTACTGATTACATACGCTTTTTCACCATCATTCACCATACCAATAGGTTCAAGCATATTTATTTTTTTACTTTGTGATACGAAATCACCATTTTCATCTACTACATATAAGGCGCCTGATTTTTCAGGTGAAAAATTCCCTACCTTAGAAAAGGCAATAAGATATTTCCCCTTAGTGTTTAGCGTTTCTGATTCGGTAGGGAGATTTTCAACTAATTTTTGTCCATTAGTATGACTTGGAGAATAAGCTAAATATAATATAAATCTTGGTAAAATAGCTGCACAAATTATAACGACAGTAATGAATGAAAGGCTAATCAATAGCCATTTTCGTTTTCTCATATTTTCCTCCAATTGAAAAAATGCCAGTCACCGATGCCATTTAAGTCTTATGGATACGATTTCATTCAATATTGGATGTGGTAGCATCATTTCATCAGATTAGTGTTAATTTATATCTTAACTTGCTTGGTTACCTGACTTTTTTAACATTTTGCCTTTTTGTTAACTATTTTTGCATTCATCATCGATCATTTATGGCTGCCATAATGTATGAAGCGTTGTCTGTAATAGCTGTGATTTCTGTACTAATTCCCTTTTCATGAGCCAACCATTTTGGATAGTAAGGAAAGACTTTTATAAAGTTATCTTTGTAAATCGTGAGGCCACTGAAAAAGTCAATGCATCTTCAAAAAAATGATAAAAATAATCTTTTTTAGTTCATAAAATTAAAGAAAAGATGGATTTTTATCAATGAAAATAGAGATTCTATAGTTTTTCAGTGTTCTCGTAAATCGTACGTGGACTTTTTAATTTGCTAGAAGGTTGTATATCTGATTGGCGTACAGTTAAATGCTTACCATTAGAAACTAAATTAAAATGAAGCCCTTCTTTGTTTTAAGTTCTATTGGCTTTTCTAAACCACTTACAATCAAGCTTTCCCCACACTTCTTCTGCATTCATCTCTCCTTCGCCCTTTCTGTTTCAGTATCTTGTTTGCTATTTTCTCTTCTGCAATGGTAAAATCTCATCTTTCATCATGTAATCAAAATCTTTTCGTACACCTTTCCAGTATTTTAGTTTACTTAGCGGTTTTTCCGTATGTGTGCGATATAGTTCGTAATTACTCGTTCGTTTCAGTTCCGCTTCGCCGTTTTGTCTTTCTTGGCGTGGGTTATAGTTCGATACCATGAAATTGAGTGCTTCTTCTTTGACACACCATTTCTTTGAAAAATCTTCAATTAAAGTATAGTTGGTACTTTGGATCATATTTTCTAATAAAATCGATACATTTTGATCACGATATTCTTCTGGTTCCCTTTGGATTTTGTCCCATAGTTGTTTCATCAAATAGGCAAGTTTTGGGTTATTTCGCTCTAAATCACGCAAGTATTGATTCACTTCATGGATTGCTTTTTCATCTTGTTTCGGAATCAATTCGTATTCATCGTTTCCTGATGGTACAAATTGTTGGATAAGCATCAAGATATATTCATAATTGATGTCTTCTGTTTTAATGGATTCCAGCTCATATTCAATATCAATATCAATTTCTTCCACTGGATCAGTAGACGTTTTCAATTTTTCCAGTGCATTGACGTATTTTCCTTGGAATTCTTCTATTTCTTCAAGGGTGATTGAAAAGAGTGAACCAAGTTGTTCTTCCTTAAATTCACTATAAACTTGGACAGATGCAAAGGCTTTATCCAATGTTTGATAAGCTTTCGCAAATTTCTTTAGCTGTCCACGATTTAATTCATCTACTGCCGCTGGCGTTGCTACTACTTCACGCAATGCTTGAATAGCCTCGATCAACGCTTGTTTAGCTTCATCCCATGTTGGGGCTAATACATCATTTTCCCCGCCATTTGAATATAACAGTAAAGCTTGCTTTACTTTTTCTTCAAAAATTTTCGGTGTTTGGAAAGTCACAATTTGTCCGTATTTTTTCGTTTTATCAAATAAACGATTCGTCCTTGAAAACGCTTGAATCAAGTCATGTGGCTTCATTGGCGGACGATCGATGAATAGAGTAGAAAGACACGGTGCGTCAAATCCTGTTAAAAGACGATCTACGACAATCACTAGATCGAGCTGCTCCGAACGGGCTTTATATTTATCTTTCTTTCGCGCCAAACGATCATTGACGTTTCGATTATAGGCACGAATCGTTTCTAGTGTGTAACTAGTGCCGTATTCCTCATTATAATCACGTAATGATTCTTTCATCTTCTCTTGGTTACTTATCGACACTTCTTCATTTTCGGAAATGGAGTAGGTAATAGCCACCTTCGGAAAATCAGGCAAAACTCGTTTGGTCTTCTCGTCAATTTGGACGGTTGAAGTACCAGCTTTCACCTCTTTCAATAATTCATAATACCGCTGTGCTTGTGCAATGGAAGACGTCGTCAAAATCGCCCCATAAGTTTGACCGACGCCTTTTTGAAAACCTAATTTTTTGCGAGACTTATTCACGATTGAATGAATGACTTCTAACATATGTTTCTCATCTTCATAAACATACTTTGGTAAGCGAGCTTCTTTATCTGAAAGTGCCATTTCATCCATATCGATTTCGTCTATACCTGCTAATTTGAGGATAGTACGATCCAGTTCTTCTTCTGAAAAGGTACTCTGATACTCAACTTGAAAACCTAATACTGCTCCATCATGAATCGCTTCTTTTACTGTATATTCATGCAATCGTTTGCCATATTGTTGTTCCGTCGTTCGTGGTAAATTGCCAAGTGCTTGTTTGGCATTCTCCGCAAAGATGGGGGTTCCCGTAAAGCCATACCAAAGGGAGCGCACAAAAAATTGTTCAATTTCCTGCTTTTTTTGAGGCGAAACAGCGCGATGGCATTCATCCACTACAAATGCGATTTTTAATTGGGTAAGCTTATGATAACGTTTCGTTTCTTCTTGTCCTTTAAAGCGTTTTATGACATGATTTAATTTTTGGATGGTTGTGACGATGACCGTGCGATTATCTGATAACAATTTTTTGATCAAATCACTGACATTATCAGTTTCATCAATATCAATCACATCATTTACCGCATAGGAGGTGAACGAGTTTGTGGTTTGTTGATCTAAATCTACTCGGTCAACGATAAAAATTGTTTTATGAATGGATGGAATCTGTAAAAGATTACGTGCCACCTTATAGGAAGTCAACGTTTTCCCCGAACCTGTCGTATGCCACACATAACCAGACTCTTGCCGTTTCGATGCCTCTTTTACAGCTTCAATGGCATGAACCTGATAAGGTCGTAATAAAATGAGCGCCTTTTTTTCTTGATCGATCACGGTATACTGTGTCACCATTTTATGAGCTTGCGGAATGGATAGTACATCACGAGCAAACTCTAAATAATCATTGACAGGTTGATTCTCTTTATCTACCCATTTTGTGAGGAATTGTTCATTTAACTTGGTATCTGTTGCTGTTGCGATATAACGTGTGTCCGTTCCATTCGACACGACAAACATCTGTAAGGAAGAAAAGATTCCTGTAAATTTACCTTCTTTTAAGTATTTCTTAATTTGCCGAAATGCATCCATATAGGAATGATTCCGACTTTTTAGTTCAATATGAATCATTGGTAATCCATTCATCAATAACGTCACATCAAAGCGACGATTGCGATCTTCCAATGTCTTTTTATCGCTTTCAAATTGATGAATCACTTCATAAGAAGACATCCCACCCGCTATATCTGCACGATTAATGACACGCAATCGAATGATTCCCAAAGACGCATCCTCTCTTTGCACTTGCACTTTGGCAATGCCATTTTCCCCTACCAACCAGCGAGCAGCTTCATAAAAATTCGCAAAATTCAACTGATTTTGAACTTGACGGAATTCTTGCTCTGTCAAAGGAACCTCATTGAGCACATCCTTATTATTGTTCTCTAGCTTTTCTTTGAAGTTCGCCCATAACTGCTCTTCTGTATGCAAATCCTCTCGATATGTCCATTGTGATTCCCCACTGATTAATTGCTTAATCAAATTATCTTCCAAAACCGCTTCCGGTGTAACACTTCTATTCATTGATATCACCTCATCCAATTCAGCTGTTTGTGTTTTATGTAAAGTGTGAATCGATAAAATTTTCGTATATAAATACATTGCTCATATTTAGTATACCATTTTCAAAGTTGGCAAAAAAAGAGAATATTTTTGCTTGGGAGCAGCGTAAGTTAAAAGATTTAGTATCGCCAGTTGTTCGGGAAGTTCCAAAACCAAATATACCTTACAATAGACTTTCAGTAAGATCTCACGCTAAAGGAACTTTTCATCAAAAAGTTGAGGATCCTAAAACAGTAGCAATGGATAAATTATATGTAGTAAAGAAAAATGATTTAATTGTAAATATTACTTTTGCATGGGAACACGCTATTGCTGTAGCAAAAAAAGATGATGATGGATTACTAGTATCCCATCGTTTTCCAACTTTTTTAATTGATAAATCAGATGTTAATTTTATTCATTATGTAGTGTCTCAAGAGTCTTTTCGACGTAAAATGGATTTAATTTCGCCTGGAGGAGCAGGTCGAAATCGTGTTCTGAATAAAAAGGATTTCATCAATCTAACAATAGTTGTGCCAAAAATAATTGAAGAACAAGAGAGAATTGGAAACTTTTTAAAAAAACTCGATGAGACTCTCGCTCTTCTTCAGAAAAAATTGGATCAGTATCAAACCTTGAAGAAAGCTTTTTTGCAGCTGATGTTCCCACAGAATGGGGAAAGTGTTCCTCAGGTTAGATTTGCACATTTTAGCTCTCAATGGGAACAGCGTAAGTTAGGAGATATTGTTAAAATTACAATGGGTCAATCCCCAAAAGGAGAAAATTATACTGAAAATCCTAAAGACCATATTCTAGTTCAAGGTAATGCTGATATTAAAAATGGTTGGGTTGCACCACGTATTTGGACTACTCAGATTACAAAATTTGCAGATAAGGGAGATATTATTATTAGTGTTCGTGCGCCTGTAGGAGACATTGGAAAAACACAGTATAATGTCGTTCTTGGACGAGGAGTTGCAGGGATCAAAGGAAATGAATTTATTTTTCAATCTTTAAGTAGAATGAAAATTAAAAATTTTTGGGCAAAATATAGTACAGGATCTACCTTTGAATCTATAAATTCAGGAGACTTAAAAGATGCAATTATTAGCTTACCAGAAGAAATGGAACAAAACAAAATTGGTATCTTTTTAGATAAATTGGACAACATTATCACTCTTCATCAAAACAAACTCGATCAATTAAAAAAATTCAAACGCTTTTTACTACAAAAAATGTTTGTCTAGTAAAGTTTTTTGTATATAAAAATCTTCTAATATTAGAGTCAGTGAGCTATTCACAAATCATAATATTGGAGGATTTTATTATGCCAAGAAAGAAAAAATCGCAACAATTATTTCATGAGTATTTTAAAGAATGGATTGAGTTGTACAAGGTGGGGGCTATTCGACCTGTTACGCTTCAAAAATATTATATGAGTCAGCAAAAGATTATGGAGCTAGCACCTAACTTGACAATGGGGGAACTGAATCGGAGAAATTACCAAACACTGTTGAACCATTATGCATTAACTCATGAAAAGCAAACAACAATGGACTTTCATCATCAATTAAAGAGCGCTATTCTTGATGCAGTAGAAGAAGGGGTAATTGAAAAAAATCCAACGCGAAAGATAATTATTAAAGGAAAAGCCCCTAGAGAGAAAAAACAGAAGTTTTTAAATCAGTATGAATTACAGAAACTTTTCAAACAGCTAAATCTTAAAGACACAATAAATTGGGACTGGTTTATCCTTTTAGTTGCAAAAACTGGTTTACGCTTTTCAGAAGCTCTAGCACTTACACCAGAGGATTTTGATTTTCAAAATCAAAAATTAACTGTTAGAAGAACATGGAATTATAAAAAGACAAAAGGAGAATTTCAGCCAACGAAAAATGAATCTTCCAAAAGAAAGATTCAGTTGGATTGGAAAACCGCCATGCAGTTTTCTCAATTAGTAAAGAATATGGAACCGGATAAACCTATTTTTGTCAAAGGACGAGTTTTTAATTCTACCGTCAATAACCGATTAAAGGTACTATGTTCAAAAGCGAAAATTCCTGTTATTTCGATTCATGGACTACGTCACACACATGCATCACTCCTACTTTTTGCAGGCGTTTCCATTGCAAGTGTAGCCAGAAGATTGGGGCATTCCAGTATGACAACAACACAAGAAACCTATTTGCACATTATTCGGGAATTAGAGAATCAAGACAGCGATAAAATTATGAGACATTTGTCAACGCTTATGTAGAAAGAAAATTTAATTAGCAAGGAATAAAGATAAAAATAATAAGCGTGTACTTTCACTAAAATATGATTGGTTGGGGAGTAGCATGCTTATTATTTTTATTTTGAAAGATTTTATACAAACATTTTTTGTAGTAATACTTTTTTTAGTAGTTGAAATTGCCCAATCTTTAATTGGTGAAAATTGATAATTTCATCAAAATTTTTTAGAAATCTAGAAATTTTTATTTGGTTTTCTACTAAAGGAAAGTAACTTTCAAACTTTAATAAATTTGAAACACTGATACCAAAAACCTTCATACCTGTTCCTGTTCTATAACCATATTTTCTAAAGATAGGAGAATGAATTAAATAGTATAAAAATAAAGAATCGACATTTTTGGGTCTTAAAGCTATCGTATGCAACCCAGATACAAGTTTATAAGGCGTATCTATAGTAACTATAGCGGGGGTGGCTATTCCTTGATAGTCTTCTGAAGCATCAGCTAAAATCAAGTCCCCTTTTTCAAGAAACACATAATTTCCTTTTTTTATATTTGGTAATTTACTATTCTCATTAATTCTATCAGCTATTTTGGTATGTATATCACCATAATGTACATATTTATATCCTGTATAATCATTAGTCTCAACATCACGAGATAAAGAATAAGATTTAACTCTATCAACAAGTTGATCTAACTTACGCTGTTCCCATCGAGACTCAAAGTTTGCAAATCTGATTTTAGGAACACTTTCCCCATTCTGTGGGAACATCAGCTGCAAAAAAGCTTTCTTCAAGGTTTGATACTGATCCAATTTTTTCTGAAGAAGAGCGTAAGTATGGTCAAGTTGTCTAAAAAAGTTACCGATTTTCTTTTGTTCGTCCATATTTGGAATTAATAACAGCATCTTTGCCATTTGTTTTCCAGACACTTCCACAAAAGTAGAGCCTGCTCCGTTTATTTCACCAAATCGTTTTAATTTGTGAGTGCATGAGTAAATAAAGTAACTATCTAATTTACCTTGACTTGGCACAATAGATTGAAATCCTTGATTAGTTGCTCCCTCTTTCGCCAAGATAGCTGTATTTCCAATACCTGCACGAGATGTGAACAACACTGTCCCAACTGGTAAAATTTTTGCTGAACTCTTTTGTAATCCTAACCTTGTGATTTTTTTTTGACTTTCATCTACATAGATTTGTTCTCCTATTTCAACAGGAGAATACCAATCAATATCGCCGTCCCAATATTCTTCATTGTTCGTACTTGGAGTACCACCACCGATAATATCTGCAACTTCACCCAACTTACGCTGCTCCCAATCGTCAGAAAACCCTTTAAAACGGAGTTCCGGGACCTTTTTCTTACTCACCACGGAACACCGCCTTTGTCATTTCGATGATATCTTTTGAGGAATCAGTTACCGCAAGTTCATCCAACATCGCCAAAATTTCTTTTTCAGTTTGTTGGATTTTTTTGTTAGTTTCAAGTATTTCTTTGCTTAATTGGGCAATATCTATGGGCTCTTCTTCCTCGAAAGTGTCGACAAATCTAGGAATATTAAGATTGTACCCATTTTCCACAATTTCTTCGTAAGTTGCTACATGCGCATACTTCTCTATATCCTCTCGCTTTATATAAGCGTTTAAAATCTTTTCAATATGTTCATCTTTTAAAAGGTTTTGGTTTTTCCCTTTTTCGAAATCTTTAGATGCGTCAATAAATAATACATCTTTTGTCGGACGTTTTTTCTTTAGAACGATAACCGTTGTTGGAATGGATGTATTAAAAAAGATATTGGCAGGTAATCCTATCACAGCATCAATAGCGCCGTTTTCTAATAGATTTTGACGAATCTTGCCTTCAGCATTTCCTCTAAAGAGTACACCGTGAGGGAGGATAATTGCCATGACACCCGTATCTTTCAGATGGTAATAACCGTGCAGTAAGAATGCAAAGTCTGCTTTTGATTTTGGTGCCAATACCCCATACATTGAAAAGCGGGGGTCATCTAAAAAGCCTTTATCCGCTGACCACTTCGCAGAATAGGGCGGATTCATTAAAACGGCATCGAAATTTGTGGGTTCTTCTGTAGGCCAATCTTGATCTAACGTATCGGCATTGTGCAGGTGCTGATTAGCTATATCGACATCATGCAAAATCATATTCATACGAGCAAGATTATACGTTGATGTATTTAACTCTTGCCCAAAATAGGAAATTGTTCCTGATTCTTCCGAATATTTTTTAACATTTAATAACAATGAACCTGACCCACATGTCGGGTCGTATACGGAAAAACCTTTTTGATTTTCTTTACCGTGAAGGACAATCTTAGTCATTAATTTTGAAACCGGCTGAGGAGTATAAAATTCTCCTGCTTTTTTGCCAGAATCAGAGGCAAATTGTCCTATGAGGTACTCATACGCATCGCCTAGCACATCCCCATCATGTCCTGCAACGTCTAAAACCGCCAGTTCTTTCATCACATCTGCAATACTTTGGTTTTGTTTTTGGGCAGTTGCACCTAATTTTTTAGAATATAAATCAACATCTTCAAATAAATTCTCAAATATTTCACTGGCTTGTTCAATATTACGGAAACCTTGTGCCAAATCCTCTAGCTGGAAAGTACCCTTATGTATTTTTTGAACCAGTGAAGTGAATGTTAGATTGGGCTCCAAAGAATAAGAAAAGTCATATTGAAGATTTTCTAAAAGATCGTCTTTAATCTCTTCATCTTGATACGCTTCTTCATAGATTTTTTGTGCTTCGTTTAAATCAGCTGTTGATTCTTCTAATAAATCAGCAGCATGATATAACATTTTATCTGATAGATACTTATAAAAGACTAGCCCCAATAAATAACTTTTATATTCATTGGCATCCATTTTTGAACGTAGGATATCTGCTGAATTCCATAACGCTTGGTACAGTGTTTTTGAAATATTCTCAGACATATGTATTTCCTCCTTCGTGACAGTTAAGTACTAAAATAAGTATGAAAATCTCTATTCTATCATTTTATAACTTACGCTTATATAAAGCGAGAGTCATTTTTATTAAAAAAAGTACCAGCCTTTTTGAAATCATACCAGACTGGCACTTATGGTTAGCTATTTTATACTTTTTTACTCAAACTTCGCAGAGTGAAATCGGCAAATAAGCCTTGATGTAGCTGGGAAGACCGTCCACCCAAAGCTGTAGTTGATTTTTGATTAGTTTTTGTATTTTCTTATTTGTCTTTTTTAGGGCATCTTCAAGAAGCTCGATTAACTGCTGTAAAGCGACAGCCCAATTAGGATAAGTGCCAGGCACCCATACAATTATTGTTCAAGATGAAACTATCTGGGCGACTCAAAAATCAATTGCTCAACTATTTGATGTTGGTGTACCTGCAATCAGCAAGCATTTAAAAAATATTTTTGAGTCAGGCGAGTTGGATGAAAAAGTGGTTGTTTCCATTTTGGAAAATACCACTCAACATGGCGCAATCGAGGGAAAGACTCAGACAAACAAAGTTAAGTACTATAACCTGGATGCTATTATTTCTTTAGAGAACCGTGTCAATTCGCAAAAAGCGACGAAGTTTCGTATCTGGGCAGCTGATGTCTTAAAAGAATATATTCAAAAGGGCTTCAAGATTGATGTTGAGCGTATGAAACAGGGCGAAGTTGTCTTTGGTAAAGATTACTTCCGTGAGTTGCTTGAAACGGTTCGTAGCATTCGGGCAAGCGAACGACGTATTTGGCAACAAATCACAAATGTGTTTGCGGAAATTTCTTATGACAATGTAATTCCTAATAAATGATGAAAAAATGCCACACAATTTAAGTCTTATGGATTCGATTTCATTCAATATTTGACGAGATATCATTAAATTTAGAATAATTTGAGCCTTAAAAAGCTGTTCGTAACATGGATCTGTCATAATCTCTGTTATTATAGGACTTAAAATTTCTCGTTCGTGGATACAATTTATTTTTGCGTGGATAGAAGAACTTCATCCGTGGATAGAACTTCTTCTTCCGTGGATGGGAGGTCATTTCCCGTGGATTGAACGATATTTCCCGTGGATAGCATTATTTTTTGGTTATGAAAGTAAGGCTGGATTGACTGGCACTTATCACTCTTAACAAAGACTTTTATCTTCTATTAAAAAAATAAAAGACCAGTATCTAATTGATCGACTACTGATCTTTTATTAAAATAAATGTGATTGATTGTAAATTTTGCCTTCAACAATGTATTTCTTCAAAATCTCAATTACTGTTTCTAAATTCTTAACATTCGTATGTTGACGTTTAGCCGGATCATATGGAATATGATGATGGTGATATTGATCCTTTTCAAACATGGGTGGACCTGAATGATCTTCATTCCCATATGCAGTTATATGTCTTCTTTGCTTACTTAGTTTTTCTACCTCTTGGGAGAGTTCCCAACCATAGTGATATGACGTGATTTCTCCATCATCATCTAAAGTCTCTGAAATATTTAAAATGGTGGCACTATATTTTGGATGGTTGATTAACGGCAATGTTGCTACGACTTTACTGATACCTTTGGCTTTGATTTTTACCATTAAAGGATTTTTTCTATCAAATACATCAAGATTCTCTTCGAATAAGCGCTGAATCTCGCTAATTCTTTGCTGTTGAACGACATTCATTTAAAGATTATTCCCTTGAACCTTTTCAAGATCATTTAATAAATCTCGCCAATCCTTATAATCATCTGGCTCATCTAAGTCGTAAATATCTAATTTTCCATTAACGACATCTGCAAATACCTTATTGAACGGCCCACCATATTGCTTTTCATATTCTTGTATTTCCTTTTTGATTTCTTCAATTAAGTTTGTTTTACTTTGATCCCGCAATTTGAAGTTTTGTTGTAAGGCTTGAATACGTAATGCCCAAACACTATCTTTCCAGTAAAAAGCATTGTGCTTTGGATAATGTTTATGACCTATTCCTTTTTTATTGACTGTCTCCATACCATTATCAACATACCGTTTGATTGTCGCGCGAGATACTCCCATTTTTTCTCCTAATTCCTTGCTTGAAACTAAATAATTGCTTCGATAGCAAAATTCAAGTACACCTGTCTCGGTCATCTCATAAAACAACTTCTCCAAATAATATTTCACGAGAGCAAAATTGTTAACTGATATATCGCTAGAAGCGGCTTTCCGTAAATTTTCAAGGATATCTATTTCTTCTACATCTTTATTAGAAAAAATGGTATTTTCACTGTGAGTAATGTTGACGATAAAATCTCGGAATTTAAGCTGAATAAAAAATGCAAGTTTATAAAACGTGCCTTGATTGTCAAGAAATTCATTGTTCTCTATCATATTCGGATTAATCTCTCCAATTGAATGCTTTGTACCATTGGGTCGTAGAGCAATCATTGCGTATCCCTCCTTTTATTTTAGAATAACACATTTGATACAAAATAGCATTTTTGTTTCATTGTATGCAGAAAAATCAGAAATTATTCTTTTTAATGGTGATTTATCAAATTAAGTGCAACAGTTGTTCATAAAAAGCCTTGTATACCTTTTTTACCAAGAGATTTTCGTGATCGATTACGACAAAGTTTTAAAAAATGCCAGTTACCCATATAATTAAATTTCATTCAATATTTGACGAGATATCATTAAATTTAGAATAATTTGAGCCTTAAAAAGCTGTTCGTAACATGGATCTGTCATAATCTCTGTTATCGTAGGACTTAAAATTTCTCGTTCGTGGATACAATTCGTTTTTGCGTGGATAGAAGAGCTTCATCCGTGGATAGAACCTCTTCTTCCGTGGATGGGAGGTCATTTCCCGTGGATTGAACGATATTTCCCGTGGATAGCATCTTTTTTAAGTATATTCGTTGGGCGACTAGTATCAGAAAAAGCGCAAAATGTTGGTGGAACAACATTTTTGCGCTTTTTAATTACTATTTCAGCATTAACTAGGCTACAATTTAGACCCTTAGCAATCCGCGGAAACCTCTAGCTGCGTAGTAGGAATCTGCTCCATTGTGGTAGACAAAAACGGCGTCATAGCGACGATCACAAAAGATGGCGCCACCGAGGTTTCGAATATGAGGTGGTGTTTGTATCCAGCTTGAGGTTTTTAAATCGAATTTTCCGAGTTTTTGTAGTTCGCGATATTGTTCTTCGTTTAAAATTTCAATGCCCATGTCCGTTGCCATATCAATCGCGTTGTTTTCTGGTTTGTTTTTCTTCCTAGACTCTAGCGCTTCTTGGTCATAACAAACACTTCTTCGACCTTTAGGACTTTCCGCTGAACAATCATAAAAAATGTATTCTTCTGTCTCTTTATCGTAGCTAACGATATCTGGCTCACCACCAGTGTTTTCCATTTCATTCAGTGACCATAGTTTTTCAGTATTGGCTTCCAGCTTTGCTTGCACATGAGCCCATTCAAGTTCTTTGTGACGATTCATGTTTCCCTCAAAGCGAGCTCTCAATATTTCGAGTATTTCTTCACATTGTTCTGGTGACAAGTTCTTCTTTTCTTTTTCCATACTAAAACCTCTCCATATAATATGTTTAGAATTACTTTTTCAAAATGACTTCATTCTTAGCACTTTTTAATCCCATCTCTTGAACTTAACTATACACTCCATCTTCTATTACAAAAAGTTTATGGTTAAATAGAGTGTGATCTTTCTATTTTTAAACTTTTTATATTTTCTACTGTCTTTTAAAGCATTGAACTTTGTTTAGAATATGATTTCCAAGGTTTAGCTTTTATTCTTCTTCAATATATCATTTATCTTCACTTTTCTTCATTATCATAATTTATAACGTCTCAATATATACTACTCGATTGAGTTTTTAAAAGTGATGCAAAATTCTGAGGACCCATCTTTCACTACTGACGGCATTATGAAATTGACTGATCTCATTAAACCTCCTTTTTTATTCAAATGAAAATCCCCTAATTAAGCCGCCTTTCCAGTTTCCTTTTTTTGTTTAGCTTTTCAAGAGGAGGAAAAATCTCTACCTTTATAGAATTTCTACTTATCAAAGGGTTTACCTTGTATAAAACACGTCAGAATCTTTGACCAAACCTTTCTTCAGTTCATCCACTAACGCGTTTACCTTGTATAAAACACGTCAGAATAGAAAATTTCTTCCCCTTTAAAGGATTTCTACATACCCTTCTGCTCCATGTACACGAATTCGTTGCCTATCTTTTATCAGTTTGGTGGCATTTTCTACTCCGACAACTATGGGTAAACCATATTCACGTGCGATCACTGCTCCATGAGTCATCAGCCCACCCACTTCGGTGACTAAGCCTTTTATGGATACAAATAGAAGTGTCCAACTAGGGTTCGTAAAGGTAGTACTAATATGGCTCCCTCTTCTAGATCAGCACCTTCTATGTTTAAGATAACACATGCTCGTCGCTCTATCACTCCGGAAGAAACAGGTAGACCACAAGAGCTTTGGGGGAGGCCACTGAAAAAGTCAATGCATCTTCAAAAAAATGATAAAAATAATCTTTTTTAGTTCATAAAATTAAAGAAAAGATGGATTTTTATCAATGAAAATAGAGATTCTATAGTTTTTCAGTGTTCTCGAGCTTTGGTTGGGAGATTTTCTCGTTTATACTCACCTGTAACAATTTCACCATCAGATGTGATCACACGTGGAGGCGTTAGTTTTTCATATCATCAAACCAATGGTACATAAAGAACCTATGTTTACCAAAATAGTAATTGTGATATAATCTATTTTAAACTATGGATTTTGCGGAGGAGTAACGGATCATTGCCAGAGATTAACCCTCCGCATCCAAATTATCTTTCGATGAAGAAGGCGGATCAAACGATGGCAAAACGTCAGTATATCATTTTATTAAGCTCTCTTTACGTAATTTTCATGATCTTTGTAACCGTTTACTCTTTTGAAACCGGGAATCAATTTTCAGGATCAGTCGGTCTTGCCGGTATTCTGTGTGGAGCG
Source organism: Rummeliibacillus sp. SL167 (assembly GCF_007896505.1). Classification (NCBI taxonomy): domain Bacteria; kingdom Bacillati; phylum Bacillota; class Bacilli; order Caryophanales; family Caryophanaceae; genus Rummeliibacillus; species Rummeliibacillus sp. SL167. Next base: position 2,308,391 of record NZ_VCBM01000001.1, read on the forward strand.
GTGCCTATCCTGCTGACGATTTTGACTCGTCTCAAATTGGATCTGCCGCTCGTCATCACTTATCTTATTTTTCTGTTTGGATCGCAATTTCTTGGGTCAATTCTGAACTGGTACCATAATTTTAGCTGGTGGGATCTTTTACTACATGGCTTAAGTGGTATGATTATCGCCTTCTTCGCGATCGCTATTTACAAAAAGCTGGTTCTTCAAAGGGTGAATGGACAGGTTTCTTCAGGGTTCCTTTTCCTTTTTATTTTGTCTTTTGCCGCGTTTTGCGGTGTCTTATGGGAAATCTATGAGTTCAGTTGCGGTGGATTATTCGGTGTGATTATGCAGAAAGACAATACAGATACGATGACAGATCTGATAGCCGGAATGATTGGCGCGCTTATAATTGCCTTATGGAAAACATAAGTGCCAGGCACCCATACAATTTAAGTCTTCCCAATTCGATTTCATTCAATATTTGATAAGATATCATCATTTCATCAAAATGATATCTGTTTATGACTTAATTTATCTCGATGGTTGGTAGTTGTTACTTTTCCCCATAGTTTAGATCTTTTACTCAACAAATTGCATTTAAATATAAGTCAAGAGATTCTTCGACTACCTGTTCAACTAGTAAGATAAAATCGCTATAATCTTCTGTTGTATGTGCTTTATCAAGTGCTTCGTAATAGGCTAATCGATTTTCTACTTTAATAATTACTGGAGGAAACCCATTCTTCATTAATTCTAAATTAAGTAAAAGCCTGGAAGTCCGCCCGTTTCCATCGATAAATGGATGGATTCCAACAAAAATAGCATGTAACATAGCTCCACGTTCAACTGGGTGTAAATGTATTCCTCTATGATGATACCAATGCAACAAATCTTCCATTTTTTCTTGAATCAGAAAATGAGGTGGTGGTGTATGTTTGACACCTGCTATGAAAACTTGCTCTTTACGATAAATTCCAGCGTATTCATCATCAATTCCTTTTAATACTAAACGATGTATATTTTTTATTTGCCATTCAGAGAGCACCTCGTTCTTTTGAACAATTTCTTCAACATAACGAATGGCATCACGATGATTAATGACCTCCAAATGCTCTCTCAATGTTTTACCGCCAACCGTTATCCCCTCTAGGACCACTTTTGTTTCGTTCATTGTGAGTGTATTTCCTTCGATCGCATTAGAATTGTACGTCCACTCTAGAAATAGCTTTTCTCTAAGACTTTTCAGTGTATATTGAGACAATGGACGAGAAGCATCTAATTGCGCTTTCTTTTGATTAATGGTTTCAAACACTCTCTTCACCTCATTTTGTTTACCTGGGGATTATTTCTATATATTGTAACAAAGTCGTGTATGAATGCATAATTTTTATAAGTTAATTAACGCTAGAATTTATTATGTTTTTAAAATTATTAAATTGAAGGCACCCATACAATTTAAGTTTTCCCAATTCGATTTTATTCAATATTTGATAAGCTGGCATCATTTCATCACAATGATATTCATTTAACATTTCATCTGTTTATGCAACTTGTTACTTTACTTAACTTTTCCATTTTCTTTTTACATGTTCCATCTTTCTCAGCAATCCATATGAAACATGAATTTTTTCATTTTGTAATGGAATACCTGGCGTAATATGCATCCAAAGAGATTTTGAGAACGCAACTAATTGATCAGGATATACACTTCTATGCCCTATAACAATATAAGCGGTGATACAAGCACCTACTACATAAATTCCTATGTTACCACTAAATAGCTCATAACCCATGAAAACTGCAGATAATGGTGTATTCGATGCAGAGGCTACCACAGCTACCATGCCAATTGCTGCTCCAAACGCAGAATCTACACCTAATAAATTGGCAAACATATTGCCTGAAAGAGCTCCAATAACAAATTGAGGAGTAACAATTCCTCCATAAAATCCCGAACCTAATGTAATAGATACTAATAATATTTTCCAAAATATACTTGAATAAGGGATTGATTTTCCGTCAAGAGCTTCCTCCATTATTGGAAGACTCAAACCTAAATAGCTGGTTAACGTTGGAATGCCAAAAATAAGAAGAGCGATTATAATGCCTCCAATAAAGGGCATAAAAGGAGGCCATATTCCGAACCTTTCTTGGAGAAGATGAAAAATAGTCGTTGTTTTTTCAAATACTTCAATAAACAACCACGCTAACAAGCCACACAGAATACCGATGACAATAACCTTTAAAAACAACGTTTCAGAAAAATGGGGCGGTACTTGGATGGGAAAATAGCGATAAGTCATTCCCCACCATTTACTAATCTCAAAAGATACAATACTTGAAATAATGGCTGGAAAAATGATGTCATACCGTAAACGTCCGATCGTTAAAATTTCAATACCATAAATAGCTCCCGCAATGGGCGTCCCAAACACACTAGCAAAACCTGCACTCACTCCACATGCAACCATTCTTTTTTGGAGATTTGGCTCAAGTTTCAAAATACGCCCTATCCATGAAGCGAGCGAGCCCCCTATATGTGAACATGGTCCCTCTTTCCCAGCAGACCCACCAGATGCTAGTGTAATAATAGCCGCTATCGGTTTAATGGGCATTGTCTTAATCGGTAATTTTCCTTCTTGCTCATGTACTGCGGCAACTACTGAATCTTTATTTCCTGACTTGACATGACGATACGCATAAAAAAGCATCAAGCCATTTAACAATCCTCCGAGAGGTAAAATGACCATCTGTACCCACAGAGGAATTGAAGCCGTTTGTCCAAGAATACTATATAACCCCTTTAAAAATAAGGTCGTACCACATCCAACAACTGAACCTGTTATGACCGCCAATATAAACCAACGACATAATGTAGCTATCATAATAATAGGTTCAATATAATTGATGCGAAACAAAATGATCACTCTCCCTCTATAAATGCTGATATATCAACATTTTGCCCATTTTTAATAACTTTTTAAAAATTTTTTATTGTATGGATCTATTAATACTTTCTAATAATGCAACAGATTAAGAATACGCTTCACTCCTTATAACTTTCAAAATTGCCTACATACCGATGATATGAACTTGTTTCAATAATTAATTTCTTATTGTTCCCATCATATCATCTATATTCAAACTTACTATAAATAGTGCTTTTCTTCTACATGGCTATGCTAATCTATTCGATAGCTTTTCACACATACTACGTTTTAAGTTGGGTGGATGGATATAGTATGAATTCCACCTATAGTGAGTTTCGTGTTCGAGCTAAACTTATATTAGGACTTAAAAATTCGAATTCGTGGATACAATTCATTTTTGCGTGGATTGGACGGAGAATACCGTGGATAGAGATGTGAGTTTCGTGGATTGGATAGCATTTCCCATGGATTGAACGTTATTTCCCGTGGATAGCATCGCTGTTGTTCTTTAAATCAATCTAACTCAAAAATAAAAAAACGCCAGATGTTCGAAAACGCAACTGTTTACGTTTCAAACACCTAGCGAAAAATCTTAATCACTCACAAGCCCACATTGAGCATACTTCTGTACCAACATAGTAAAGTTCTACTAAAAGTCTCTCGGAAACCTGCATTTCTTTGTCTTATACCCACCACCTTCTAAACTTTCAAGTCCCGAGCCAGTGTAAATAGGTCACAAGATACATAAACAATACGGCTTTAGACGCGCTGTTCTAAAATTGTCTTCAACAGCGATTTGTCACAGCTTTTTATTGGTGGGGCGATCATCAAGACATATGTAGCTTCGCCTTCTTTATTCCTCACTCTACTATTATTTATTGATTTTCTTCCATCTCTATATTCTTTCTATCAATCTTTAGCAACTTTCGAAGCTTCATTGTAACGCAAAATTTCTTCATTCTTATCCGAAATGATTCGAACCCGTTTTGCTCCATATAAGACATAATATAAAATTGAGACAATGAAGATAAAACTGATTACGTAAAGTAATGGAACTTCGTTGCCAAACACCCCAAGAGAAGTCGTTAATATACTATATTTAATGATACTATATAAACAAACAATTCCTAGTATCAAGGCAATTCCTGGTACAATCGGATACATAACTTTAAAAGGGCGTTCCAGATCAGGTTCCTTTATTCTCAGAATAAACAAGGATACCATGCTGATACAATACATAACGACTGCTCCAAAAACAGCTAATATAATAAGGGCATTAGCAAAAGTCGCAGAGCCGGCACAAATAACGCCAATAGCACCAGGGAAGATTAGCCCCCAAGCAGGGACACCTCTACTGTTAAGTCTTGATAAAAAACGAGGCAAATATCCTTCACGTGCTAATGCAAAGGTTTGACGTGAATACCCAATAATAATTCCATGCAAACTTGCAATAACACCAAACAAACCTATAATGGCTACAATCGTTGGAATGAAGCTTCCTTCACCATAAACGCTTTCTAGCGCCTGTGGCAATGGATAATCGGCCAGTTCCCCTAATCCACCACCTAAACCTGCAGTTACAAACAGGGTGAAAAATGTTCCAACCGCTAATGTCAAAATGGCGCTAATAAAGCCCTTTGGAATATCTTTTTTAGGATTTTTTACTTCTTCAGCTGACATCGCTCCACCTTCAATAGCTAAATAGAACCAAATCGCAAAAGGAATAGCCGCTAATATTCCTGTACCCCCATTAGAAAATGAGTTCTCATTAATGATGTTGCTTATTTCAATATGCGGCAGGCCTGCCACATAAAAGATTGCCAACCCGACCAAGGCTGCAATAGTTGCGATCAATTCAATAATCGCCGCTTCTTTTACACCAATTAAATTGATTAATATGAATAGGATGAAAACACCGATCGTCGCATAAACCGGGTTGATTGCTGGTATTAGGAAATGAAGATACGCCCCAGTTGATACTGCGATGGCAGGAGGAGCAAACACAAACTCTATTAAACAGGAAATCCCTGCCATGAATCCAGCGAAAGGCCCCATCGCTCTTTTGGCATATGCAGAAGGTCCACCTGCATGTGGAATCGAAGTGGTAAGCTCTGCAAAACTGAAAATAAAGGTTGTATAAAAAGCCGTGACAATCAGTGCAGCGACCGCAAGTCCAAGAATTCCTCCTTCTTTAAATCCATAGTTCCAACCAAAATATTGTCCTGAAATGACCATTCCAACTGCAATTGCCCATAGATGAACAGGTTTCAAAAACTTTTTCAACTCTTGTCTTTTTTCCATTTTTTTCACTCCCTCTATAAATGTCGATATATCAACGATTTGACCCGTTTTTTTATGACTTTAAAAAATTTTTTAGATGCTCCTCTTTACATAACCAAACTAACACCGCTTGTCTTTTGTTCTAGCATTTTGTGAATCATCGTACCCATGTGTGCAGCAGCCTCTATCGGTGTGGTACCCCTTTGATGAATATTCGAAATGACCATTCGATCGGATTCCTTTGTTCCTACTCTTGGTCTATAACACATATAGGCACTAAGAGAATGCGCACAAACAAGGCCCGGACGCTCCCCAATCAATAGAATAAAAGCTTCTGGCTCAAGCAATTCTCCAATTACATCCATACAAGCGACTCTCCCTCCTCTAACAAAAAAAGGTGTTCCTGTTGTTAGATTATAAGATTCAAGAGAGTCTAACAACGTGGGGTATACATCACGTAAATTTTCTTCAATCGCATTGGAACTTAAACCATCTGAAATGACGATCTGGACCACCGGCCTTTTCACACATTTTTCTAGTATAAGTGCTTGTGCGTCTTCTGAAAAAATCCTTCCTAAATCAGGGCGTGTCAGATAACGCTCTTTTGTTTCAAAACACGTATCAACTGTAAACAAATTAAATTGATCAAGTAATTTGGCTGATACTTCACCATATACCGTATCGACGGCTGCCGCATGGTCAATTCGCAATAATAAAAAGTCCTTCGTTAGTGGTCTTGTTCCCGTTCTGCCTACTCCAATCCGTGCAGGTGTAGACTTTTTTAAAGCTAAAAGCGAATCCTTATTCATCTTTCATCCCTCTCTTCCTATGCTCTGTTCATAAACAGTGTTGGATCACCAGCAGCCAGACCCAATTTACCATCTTCGAGTATCCCGTATTTTTCCATCCATTTTTCAAATTCAGCCACAGGCCTTAATCGAAAAATACTACGCAATGTAGCGATATCGTGATAACTCAGCGATTGATAATTCAGCATGCAATCATCAGCCATCGGAACCCCTATTACGTAATTGACCCCAGCAGTGGCAAGCAGCATACTTAAATTTTCCATATCATTTTGGTCGGCTTTCATATGATTGGTATAACAAACATCCACTCCCATAGGCAGACCATGCATTTTTCCCATAAAATGATCCTCTAAACCAGCACGAGTGACCTGCTTACTGTCATACAAATACTCTGGACCAATAAACCCTACAACCGTATTTAGTAAAAACGGCTGAAATTTTTTGGCAAGGCCATAACATCTGGCCTCCAGTGTAACCTGATCAATATCAAAATGGGCATTAGCAGAAAGCTCTGAGCCTTGTCCTGTTTCAAAATACCAGCGATTTGGTCCTTTAGCCGTCCCTTTTTCAAAAATGAGGGCTGTGGCTTCTTCCAGCATAGAAACTGAAATTCCAAATGATTCGTTCCCCGCCTGGGTACCCGCCAAACTTTGAAAAATGAGATCAGCAGGGGCTCCCTTTTCGATCGCTCTCATCTGGCTTGTCACATGTGAAAGGACACAATTTTGCGTTGGAATCGCAAACTGCTCCATCACTTCTTTTGTTTCACATAAAAGTCCATAGATATTATTCGTTGTATCTATGACAGGATTAATACCAATGACTGCATCACCGGCTCCATAGCTTAATGCTTCATATAAGGATGCCCTCATGCCTAATAAATTGTCAGAAGGATGATTAGGCTGTGCTCTCGCCGCTAGCACCCCTTTATGACCGACTTCGGTATTACAATGGGTTATGACCTCAATCTTAGAAGCCGCCTGGATTAGATCAAGATTAGACATCAACTTTGCCACGGCAGCGATCATTTCACTTGTCAAACCTCTTCCGATGGTTAATAAATCATTACTTTCATGACTTTCATCCAAGATATATTCACGCAGTTCAGCGACGGTCCAGTTCTTAATTTTCTTGTAAACTTCAGTATCCATCCCCTCCTCAATCACCCTACTTACTTCATCTTCCTCAGGTGACAGCAACGGATAATTTCGAAAATCACTCAAAGGCAAATCTGCCAAAATGGTTTTTGCAGCCATGCGTTCCTTCATATTCTCAGCACTAATACCTGCTAGGATATCACCAGATCGTTCTTCATTCGCCTTTGCCATGATTTCTTTTAAACTATGAAATTGATAGATGTTCCCTAATAAAGTTATTTTTTTATACATCTTTATCACCCCTTTATTTTTTAGAAAGCCAATGTTTTGACCGATATCGAGATGGATTCTCCGGCAACCGGAAGACCGAGATCAATATAATCTCCATAAGTAAAATCAATCTGATCGATACACAAAATATCTAATGTGCCGTGACATCTTCTAGCAATCGCTTGGCCAAGTGCTTTTGCAATATCTGAATCACAGAGAATGACCAAACAATGAGAAGAAGGAAAGTTGTTCCGAAATTGTTCTAGGATTGAAGCTGACAGTTCTTGCAAGATTTGATACGTACAATTAGGAATATTCGATAAAGCTAATGCAATGGGCGGTTCATTCTCTTTAGCATGATAGATTTTACCTGCCTGTTCCAATAAATCCCCTAATCTTATCTGAAAGCTCTCCGGTTCCCACTGATGATTTTTTTCCACTACTGGAATCGTACAAATCGGAATATTTTTGATTGGTAATAATGCTTCATTAACATAAATGGTTGCTCCACTCACTTCTGTATTTTGCATTCCCGCACCAATAACTGTTGCTTTAGTGGTCTCTTGAGCTTGTGTGAAAATGAATGAACAGGCGTGGATCGACTCATTTAAGGAGTGAGCCAATTGTGGCCCAATGTCCCCGTATTTGGTCACATTCCTGATGGTGGCAGGAGGACCGTTTCTCATCATTTGCCCGATTCCACCCGAAATAATCACTTCGTCGATTGGAAAAATCTCAGTTGGCTGCGAATCTAGTAATAGTAATTCTGCCGAATACTGAGGACAACCACTCAGAAAAGAAAACATGCTGTCACTCATCTTGTTACAGATTTCCTGTACTTGAGGAAAGGTGAGAGTGTCTCCAAGTTCCAAATAAAAATCATTCTTCTTAAGCCATAATTGTATGGCATCTGAAATGTATACAATTCTTCCGCTTTCAGTAAGTCTGATAAGTCTACCACCAACGTTGAAAGTAATAGTTTGTATGGCTCTTCCATTCTGAAACAACGCCACATTAGCAGTACCGCCACCAATATCGATATTTGCAATGATCCCCTCAACCTGAGTAGATCGTCTTAGAGCTCCTGATCCTTTGCCTGCCAATATTCCTTCTAAATCAGCGCCAGCTGTGGCAACCACAAAATCACCAGCTCTATCCGCTAGATAGTGGATAATAGACTGTGCATTTTCTTTTTGAGCAGCTTCACCCGTTATAATAATGGCACCGGCTTTGACGTTTTCCATTCTTATTTGTGAGTTCCCATATTCTCTTTCCAATATGCATGTAATTTTATCCATATCAATTTTGTAATCATTTATTAAAGGAGTCGTATAGATTGGACTAGAATATGTGACCCGACGATCCACGATTTGACAGCTTGGAAGACTAAATCCATTACCGCTTTCACTTATAAGTAATTGACTAGCAATGAACTTTGTCGTGCTTGTGCCGATATCGAGTCCAATACTAGTTATCCAATTTTCAGGCATGTTCTCCCCTCTCCCTTCCTTATGGAATTTTCAAACATAGGACAAACAAAAAGACGCTTTGAGTCCTCATACATCTAACAGAGTGTTCAAAGCGCCATTGCTATATCATTATTTACTTTTGTGATCTATTATTATCTGCTCCGCAAGTTTCGCTAAAGGAATATGAGTAGCCATGCTATGCTTTTGCATACTTCTGTATGCATCATACTCCGAACAGGATAACTGCTGCATCAAAATTCCTTTCGCTCTTTCGATAATCTTCCGTTCCTCCATTTTTTGGTTTAACCTAAATATTTCTTTTTGAAGAGCTTTAAAGCGGGATCGTTCACTTAAGATCATTTCAACTGCCGGCAGCAACTCGCGTTCACTTACCGGTTTAACGAGATATCCATTAATCTCTGCATCTTTCGCTTGTTCAATCAACTTATGATGACTGTAGGCAGTTAACAGCAAAATAGCACAATCTGAAAAACCTCTAATCACGGACGAAGTCTTAATCCCATTAACCTTTGGCATCTTTACGTCCATGATAATTAAATCTGGTTTCAGATAATAAGCTTTTTCAATCGCTTCTTCGCTATTTCGTCCTTCTCCTACAACATCATATCCACTTCCTTCTAATATTTCTCTAATATCCATTCTGGTAATCGGCTCATCATCGACAATCATGATTTTTTCTGACATCATTACATCACCTTATCGGAAATTGGAAATGTTAAAGAAACTTTTGTTCCCCGTTTGGAGTAAAAAAACGATAGATCCCCTTGTAATTTTTCCTCAACCAGCATTTCAACTAATTGCAAACCCAGAGATGATGTCTTTAGGTCAGACCTTTTCTCTTTTAAACCTTGCCCATTATCTTTAACGGTAATGTATGCCATTTGTTTTCGAGAATTCACATTGATTTCAATCTTTCCTTCCTGCTGGTCAGGGAATGCATGCTTGATGCAGTTTTGAACCAATTCATTCACAACAAGGACAACGGAGGTCGTAATATCCGACGGTAAAAATAAGGATTCCCCTTGAACAGAAACATTAAACTTTTTTTCCTGGTTATTCGATAAGGAAATTAATAGTGCTGAAATTTGCTCCATTACAAACTTCGTATCTACTTTTTCAATACCATGCTGTGCCAGATAATCATGGACAATTGCCATACTTGAAATTCGGGATATACTATCACGTAATACTTCAACGGCTTCACTTGAAGAAGAACATCGTCTTTTTTGCAGTCGCAGTAAACTTGTAATGATCTGCAGGTTATTTTTCACGCGATGATGTATCTCTTGAACAATCACTGATTGGAATACGTCATCTTTTTCTTTATTATCCTTACTATTCATTAAGGTCTTCACTTTTTGCTCGTTTAAAATTTCTTGTGAAATATCTCGCTCTTTTATTAAGACAGCAATCGTTTGATGAAAGCTATCCTTAATCGGGACAATATCCTGTTGCATAACAACATTTTCCTGAGATATGCCTTTCGAGCCAATGACGGGTTTTCCTGTTTTTAAACTAAACAAAACACCCGGTTCAGAATCTTCATATGCAATTTGACCGACTACAGAATTTTTATATAATGATTGTGTGGTGCAGGGTTTTGCTTCAGCCACCACAATAGCAGCATCCTGATTATTTAACAGACAATCTATGAAAATATCTGCTTGAGTGAGATCGGCAATTAGTGGAAGATTGTTGAACATATCATATAAGATCCCGCATTGTTCATCTGTTAAGATGGTGACATCCTCCAAACAAAACGAATTATCCATGTTGATAGAATTCCTTTCAGCTATGCTTCAATTGCAAAACGGAGAAAAAAGTTTTCTGTAAAATCATTTACTTTCAACTACTATAACATAATAGAAATGATGAGACCATTAGTATGTTAGATAATCTAACATATAAAATTTCAAGATGAATGCTTGCGATCATTTTAGGCAAAAATGTTAGGCAACTATACAATGAATATTGGTATAAAATGAAGCTTCCATCCGTGGGGATTTTCTTCATACCCACGGATAGTTAGCTGAACCAATCGGGCTTTTACGGGCAGTTGATCCCCACCCTCTCCTTTCTTGTTTTTCTCTAAACCTTAAGGTGGGGTCTTACTGCCCGTTAACGCGGGATAAAATCATCGATTCCTTTGAAGAAGTCTTTTCCCACTTGAGGAGACCCTTTTGGATTCCCTCTGCGGTTTCCAGCCTGGCGACAATTTGCTTTTGACCATTATCGAGATTTTCGATGCCTATTTCTTTCGCGATTTTTAGATATTCACTTGGCTTGAGAAACGTTCGCAATCTAATTAAAATAATTCGAATTTAAAAAGCCTTCAATCTTTGTAGAGATTAAAGACTTTATTTGTAGCTTATTTTCAGAATTGTTTGAGTGTCCGGCACTGAAATTCATCTATTTTAAAAATTGAATTTCTGTTACTTTCTGTATTTCATCTACCCAAAGATAAACTTCTTTAAATTTATGAGTGAAATATTTTATGGCTGGGGAGTTCTTTAAATCATCATTTAGTATCCAATCATATAAACTAAGAAAAACATAAGGCATATTATAAGGAGGATTTAAATAAGGCAAGATCTTATCAAAATCCCTATTTTCATATTTTTCAATTTTTTCAGTCCTTATTTTATAAACCTTCTTCTGTTGCCATTTATCATCTGCATTAATTGGTATATCTATATTATAAATATTTTGAATTATCGGATTTTTAGAATGACCTTTAACATAATTAACTGAGTAATCTTTTGGCTGACTTAGCATTATTTCTTTTAGAACATCATTTTGTGACACCATTTTCACATTATTAAAATGTGGAATTACATCTTTTAGAAGATCTTCAGGTATCTTGTCTTCATCTAAAAAAATAGATATTAAAGAATTTTGTACTTTAGCTGTATTCGACACAAAAAATTCGGTTAAAACAGAAAAATTTTTATTGACACCGTCAATATTCCGAATATGTTGTATCTTAAGATCAACATCATCCTGAATAGATGCTGTATTTAAATCAACAGAACATTCTTCTAACCAGTTCATTAACTCCACCACTTTTTATTTAATTTCAAAATAAGATGCACCATTTGCTATTGCACTATAAGGACCATTTTCTAGTGTGATAAAACTTCCACCAAGACGTGCTCGATAACTTCCTTTTGACAATCTAAAACTTGCTTCATTACTAATATGTGTACTTGGTGAAGATACTTTATATTTGAAAGAAAATGTAGAATAATCTTTCCATCCACCTTTTAGAAAACCATAATCCTTTTCAAGGTAGACGATTACCTTACTATAAGTAATCACACCTCCCTTTACTTTTATTGTCCAAGGACAATAAGCATTCTTACCAAGAGTATAACAAGCAATTGTACCACCTGCAAAACTCAATCCTAATGGTTTAATAATACTTTGAATACCTGAAGATGATTCAGGTCCATAAATAGTTGTCGCTGTGTTTGATAAAGTATCAGGGTCAACTGATGGCTCTTTTTCTTCAGTAATGATTATTTCTGATCCTTCACCAATAGTTGGTAATTTGGTGCTTTCTTCAGCTAATGATTTACCTGGCACAATGGTAATCAATAAAGCAAGTAACATAATAAAACTTAACGACTTTTTCATAGTACCATCCATTCTAGTAATTTATTCATAATATACTATATATTATATATTAAGTAAATAAATTATTCTAAATTTTTAGAAAATATCATAAATAATATAATTGAAGCTGAACTATTCACGTATCCCCTCAGAACTAAAATTCGAATTCGTGGATACAATTCATTTTTGCGTGGATTGGACGGAGAATACCGTGGATAGAGGCGTAAGTTTCGTGGATTGGACAGCATTTCCCATGGATTGAACGTTATTTCCCGTGGATAGCATCGTTGTTTTGAGTTTAGTAAGACTGATAATTGTTTGAGTGCCTGGCATCAAAATTTTCATCAGTGGGAGTTTTCTTCATCCCCACTGAAATAGAAGAACTCAGGTTAAAAGCACCACGTCCTGTGGCAACACCTGAGTAATTGTGTGGGTGCCTGTCACTTGAACTTTAAAATTCGTATTTTTTCTGTGAAAAACAATTCACGAAATTGATTCATCTAATATAACTACAAAAATTACACTTTCTCAAAACTACCAGTATAACTAGTGGTTTTGATTTGTTTACTTTTCTTCAAATTCCTTCATTCTCTCCATTAAATCTAGCTGTTCTTTGTTTTGACTTATATATTTATATTCAAAATACTTAATTCTATCTGTTGGACCAAATTCACTTTCATCCCAATTTGTATAATCAAAATGTACGTTTAATTTACCTGTATCATTTAAAATTAATGTAACTGAAAACCAAGGATCCTGGTCATTATCAGTAAAAACTTTTTTGAGTTCAACAGTTAGTTGAAATAATTTATGTAGTTCTTTATTATAAGCCTTCTTATCTACACTATATAATTTTGGAATATAATGTGAAAAAATGTATTGTTCCTCACCTTTTGGCGTAAAAAAGAAGAAAACTCCTCCTTCACCCTCCTTAACTTCACCATTAAAACAGAAATTATCCCATTCAGTTGGAATCATATCATTAACCTGTTGTGCAATTTCTTTATATAACTCGTTTAATTCTGTTTCAAAACTCATCAATATCAGCCTCCTGATTTATTTGCAATCTCGCGAATCACTGGCAATTGGCCTTCAATTTCATATTCGACCATAAAGAAATCCGGTCTCATTGAATTATTAGAGTAGATCGGTTCAATACTAACAGAGACTTTCTTGGGCGGTACCTCTTTTAATGCACTGGCCCACTCAGTCTCCATTTAATTGTGTGGGTGCCTGTCACCAAAACTTACTTTGAGTAATAAGCGTTTCATTCGGCACTCCACCCACTAAAAAGCCCTTGAACAAACATATTCAAGAGCAATAGCTTTCATCTATTTAATAATTTTCTCCGTTGGTGGTTCAGGGCTTTGGATAGTAGTAATGTTACTTAGTATTTGTTCTTTTAGCCTGATAATATTTGGCAACAATTTTTCAGGCATTAAACTTTGAATATCTTCTAATTCACAACCTTCCCTTATTATATCTATCACTTCTTCACTTAAACCAGACATTTCTAGTTTACTAACAGTAAGGGGATTAAATAAATATCCCTCAGCTTCTTCAATACTGATTATTTGTTTTTCTAAAGCAGATAATAATCCTAACTGAATTATAGAAACTAACCTTTCGCTTTCACTTTTTCCAGAAATGCTAATGTTTATTTCCACGATAACACCCCAAATTCATTTATTACTCCAGCCTGATTTAACTTTCACATCAAAGACTTTTCCAGATTGACCTTCAAAATAATGTATTGATATCTTTTTACCATTAGAGTCATACCCATCCTTATATATCTTTTTCCATTGTCCTGACTCTACTTCTCTTAACTTTTCTAATACATCTTGGTTCTTTACATTTACTTTCTTAGTACCATTTTGTACCGCCTTAAATCCAGATGGGTATTTAGGTGCTTGTTTAATAGAATTATACACATTTTTAATTTCACCAGTACCCTTACCACTACCTCTTACCTCCATCTTCGCCATAGAAATCAACTGATATCTCAAGCCTACACTATTCACCGTATTATAAGGCACAACCCCTGCGTTAATTGTTTGAGTGCCTGTCACCAAAACTTATCCTTTGCAGTTCTTCGATGCGATCCACTTCTTCATTGTGTGGGTGCCTGTCACTTGAACTTTTTGATTAAACTAAATATTCAGCTTCCCATTTATCTTGTTTCTCTATAGGGCTGAGTTCTGAAATATCCTTATATCCATAGTTAATTTTCATTTTTCCTGTACTATCTAAAATAAAAGTTAAACTAGTCCACTGCTCTTGTTCTTGTACCCTAAATTCCTCCCACAATCTCGTAAAACAATTATAGAGCTCATTTTCCAATTCATCATAATCATCTTCAGAAATACTAAACAAATCTGTTATATCAAGGCTATACACTGGTTCTACTCTAGATTGAGCATAATAGTAAAAAAATACCTTTTTATAATTTTCTCTAATTTCAGCATATAAAAAAATTTTTTCCCATTCTTCAGGTACTATATTTACTAATGTATTTGCAATTCGTTGATATATCTGTTCCATTAACTTAGTTTCCATCTCACTTACCTCCTAGATAATTAGTTAATCTATCCGAATATTTTTTACCTTCTATTGTATAGCTAATTTTAAATTCAGTCGGTCTAGAAGATTTCCCTTTATAAATAGGCTTTACTCTAACTGT
This sequence comes from Rummeliibacillus sp. SL167, assembly GCF_007896505.1. NCBI lineage: Bacteria > Bacillati > Bacillota > Bacilli > Caryophanales > Caryophanaceae > Rummeliibacillus > Rummeliibacillus sp. SL167. Next base: position 2,323,550 of record NZ_VCBM01000001.1, read on the forward strand.
TACTTCTTTTCCTTCTTCTAAAGCTTTTTTCCAAGAAGTCTCTAATGCTTTGTACTCTTTCCTATTAAGAGTAGCATTCATTGGTACTAAGTTGTCAATTTCACCCGAGCCTTTAAAAATGCTTGCTATCAAATGTCCTCCATCATCATTAGATAATCTGTCCTCTCCACCAACAGTCCTTTGCGCATATTGATTACGTTCTGCTTTGCCAAGTTCTAACTTCGCTTCTACATTTGATATTCTTCCACTACCATCGGTTTTATACTGGTACCCTTCTTTAGTTGTATACTCAATATTAGGTTTCAATGCTTTCTTACCATTGTCTTTAGTGAAATGCTCTCTATATTTTACTTGTTTAGAAATATCGTCTTTGCCTTTACCACTCATCTTCGCCATAGAAATCAACTGATCTCTCAAGCCAACGCTATTCACCGTATTATAAGGCACAATACCTGCATTTACACCCGCTGATTGGTGTTGGGGCGCATAGGGATACAGGTTAAGTGGCGAGATTTTTTGGGCTGCGGCTTTTACCTTGTGGACGCCTACTTTAGCAGTGGCTTTGACTGTGGTCATTCCTGTCTTCGTTACAGCGCCTAATCCTTTAGTGCCCACTGCGGATAATCCGAGGGTTCCTAATGCGTAGGAGATCCATTCCGCACGTGAATTGGCATCCCCATTGATGACATCCCGCTGAAATGCTAATGAATCCAATTAAAATAATTCGGATTTAAAAAGCCTTCAATCTTTGTAGAGATTAAAGACTTTATTTGTAGCTTATTGTCAGAATTGTTTGGGTGCCTGTCACTTGAAATTCAAAGTAAAAAACCTTGAAAGGCATTTAGCCAATCAAGGTAATTTTAAGTTACTATGATTCGAAAGCTGTTCTATCAGGAAATACACCACCTTCTTTTACTAGGCAAACTGCCAATCTTTGAGCAGCTCTATCATAATAAAACTTAGATGGAAAATTGTTATCTGGGATAACTTCTAACTCTGAAAATTTTCTAGTAAATTTATTTAACTCAATTTTCCCCATAATATTTTCATTAGGTCCGAATCTGTAAACTACAGTTTCATTATCTTCATATTCTTTTAGTAATAAAACGTATGAAGCCAACTTTATTCCTCCTCTGGTGGATACCATGGACGCCCAGACTCTACTGTTTTATCATGGGCCGTCCTATAGTCCGTTTTAAATATCCCTTCAAATCTCAACTCAAAAAGTTCATGATTTAATAAATCAATATCATTCTTTTTGTGGGTCCCTTTTTGGAGCCTATCCCACGCTTGTGCAATTTCATAATCTGAATCAAACCGTCCAACTCCATGTTCTTTAATGTGCTCTTTGAACAATAAATGATCTTTGATTCTTTGTACCCTTTGTTCAGTCATTCCTGTATTTTTAGCAATAGAATTTACATCCGTTTTGGATTTTCTAAAGGATTCGTACATATCATCCGCTTCATCAAGTCGTTTTAAATATTCATCTACTGAAAGTTCTCTACCACCAGTTTGAACTTTACCCGTACCCTTACTTTCCACTTTCGCCATAGAAATCAACTGATCTCTCAACCCAACGCTATTCACTGTATTATAAGGCACAACCCCTGCGTTCACACCAACTAATTGATATCGGGGCGCATACGGATACAGGTCGAGCGTCGGGATTTTTTGGGCTGCGGCTTTTACCTTGTGGACGCCTACTTTGGCAGTGGCTTTGACTGTGGTCATTCCTGTCTTCGTTACAGTGCCTAATCCTTTGGTGCCCACTGCGGATAATCCGAGGGTTCCTAATGCATAGGAGATCCACTCGGCACGTGACTTGGCATCTCCATTGGTGACAACTCGTTTAAATGATAATGAATCCAATTAAAATAATTCGGATTTAAAAAGCCTTCAATCTTTGTAGAGATTAAAGACTTTAATTGTAGCTTATTTTCAGAATTGTTTGGGTGCCTGGCACTTGAACTTTCTGAAGAAAAATGGTTTAGTAAAGTTGAAAAAAATATAGATAAAAACAATATCACAATCAAATATAAAGCTAATACTTATAAAACAGCCTAATTTTAGGCTGTTTTTTCGTATACCATGTCTATTATAATATTGAAAAGACTCAAAATAATTTTTTGAACCTCTCGTTTTTTCGTTCTTTTGAATACTGCACAAGCAACTATTTTTTATAAAAACTGGTATACTTATATTTAGTCTTTTTAGTTATTAATTTCTTTTTTGATTTATCTTTATAAACATAAATTGTTGTTCTTTCACCAGCAAGTGGTTTAAAAGTTTTCTTAGTTTTAACATATTTTCTATATGTCACTATTTTACTGTACGTTGTTGAAGCATTAGCTTGATAAACTAAATTAGCTATTTGCAATGGCGCTTTCGCTTTTTCAAAATAATTAGGTAATATACTTATAAAATAAATATTTAAAGCTGCAACAGTTAAATTTCTCACTTTTTTGTTATAGAAAAGTGTAGAATGGTATTTCCAACCAGTGTATTTATACTTTGTTTTTGCTTCAACTATTTTTGGTTCATCATTTGAAAGAAATGGACTTACAGATGAAAATACAATTACAGATAACATCAAAGAAACTATCACTTTTTTAGTAATTTCATGAAATCACCTCCTTATTCCCTAAAATAATACAATTATATTAGGGAATAAAGGGTTTTAAGTAGAAATAAGTAAATGTTAGTATAAATAGAAATAAATGTAATTATTTAGGGTCATTATCTCTTTTGATAGAAAAAGCATTTAAAAATAGAAATAATAGGAAGAAAATTAGTGCCACTATTATATTTATTTTAAAATCAGAATACACATCATATAATATTAGCAACCCTAAAAATAATGATGAACTTGCTAAATTTCGATTAGAAAAAATTATCTTTAACATCTTATTACCTGCCTTCTTCTTTTTAAAATAAAAACATTTAACTTTATTTACAATTAAAGTATACCATTTTTATATTTAAACTCTCAATTTAACTATACAAAAAATAGATATTAAGGAATAATATACTACGCTTTAATTTTTATAATTTATTAGCCTAATCTTGCCATTATTTCTTTCAATTTAGCTTCATAATCCATTGTTGATGCTGTATTATCTTTTTTGAACCAATCAGGAATCTTAAATATTCAGATATAATTTGTGTATCATAATGTCCCACCAAACGACTTAAACTTTATACATCTATACCATTCCTTAATTGCTTTTGTGCAAAATAATGGCGGCAATCATGCGGAGAACATCTTATTTCTTTTCTAACCCCCACATTGCGTCCATGTTCACGTAAAATTTTATTAAGTCGTGAACGGTGTAATTGTTCTCCTATTTGGTCTAAAAAAATAATCTTCTAGTTCATCAAGATTTTTATGTTTGAAGTGTTCAATTTAATTGTGTGGGTGCCTGTCACTTGAGCTTACAAAAGAATTGTTTCAAGTGCATCAATCAACATAGAATCAAAACTTTCAAATGATTGAATTAGAGTTCCTGAGGGTTTGTCGAGTTCTACATATATACTCTCTTTTAGATCATAACCATACCATGCTGTATCAGAGTCTCCAAAAAATAGATACCGCTTTTGCCAATCATTTTCATGCCAAAGCTCGTTTGTCTCAATAAATCCATGGATATCTTCGTCTACTTCCTTATCAAGTAGAACTTCATCAACGCCGTAGATTACCAATCCATTGAAGTCTAACCCATTTATTCTCCTTAGAAATTCGATATATGACTCAGGTAACACAATGTTTCCTAATTTCCGCTGAATATTATGATTCATTTTTTTGATTTCTGTATATGATGCAGGATTTCTGAGTGAACTTCCATATTTTTTTTCAATTTTTTCTATTTCTATCAACAAGTCTTTCCACTGGGGCATATCTACTATTCCCTCCTTTTAAAAGGTTTTGATGGGTAAATATCATCCTCAAACATCGGCCAATTTATCGTTTTACTTTGTTTAGGGACTAATCCTCTTGTTTGAGAGTTTTATTCATTGGTAACCGCTTTATGATAAGGGTCATTCTTTATCAAGACTAAATTAGCGAAATCATTTGTACCACCATCATCTAAAGGTAAATTGTGATGCACTTGCCACCCTTTAGGGTTAAGTCCATCTTTCATTCTAGCAATATCAGCTTCATCTAAACCAGCTTTTCTAAGATGTTTAACTCTTACAGGATCGCTGGCAAATTCTTTAAGAAAATTCTTCTTAACAGAACTATTAAATTCCTTTCTAAGTTTAGCTGTTTCTACTGGAATTCTCTTAATATAAGTGATTTCTTCTACCTTTACACCTTTTAAATGAATTTTCTCTCCTTTTAAAGTTCCTATAAAGTAATCATGCTTTTCACCATTAACCTTAATACTCCCCTTTCTTTCCACCTTCGCCATAGAAATCAACTGATCTCTCAAGCCAACACTATTCACCGTATTATAAGGCACACCCTCTGCGTTCACACCAACTAATTGATATCGGGGCGCATACGGATACAGGTCGAGCATCGGGATTTTTTGGGCTGCGCCTTTTACTTTGTGGACGCCTACTTTAGCAGTGGCTTTGACTGTGGTCATTCCTGTCTTCGTTACAGCGCCTAATCCTTTGGTGCCCACTGCGGATAATCCGAGGGTTCCTAATGCGTAGGTGGCACGTGAATAGGAATTATACCACTCACCATATCTCGTTCATATGAATCTAATTAATATAAACAAAATTTAAAAAGCCTTCAATCTTTGTAGAGATTAAAGACTTTATTTGTAGCTTATTGTCAGAATTGTGTGGGTGCCTGTCACTTGAACTTTCTGTAGAGATTAAGCTTTGTAACTTAAGATTTCAGTAATTAAAACCTATTTAAAGCCTTTATAAACATCTACATCGTTTTCGTTTAATACTGCTTTTATTTCTTTACCTTCAAAAACAACTATATAGTCGTTTGGCAAAGCAAGAACTTGAATGATTTCTGGTTTAATTTTTAGAAGCTGATAAGCATATAGAGCATGCAACTCTGTAGTATTATTATCCTCTACAGGACCTATATACCAACCTGAATCCCCTTTTTCAACGTCTCCATTTCTTTGTAAATATATTTTCTCGAGTTCTAGTACACCTTTAGAAAGTATGATTTTATCACTAAATTTTATTGTTAAACCATCGACATTTATCTTTCTCAAAAAATGACCTTGTTCTAGTTGTACCCACAATGCTAAAGTTAAATCTTCTGTTGTATCTTCAAATGGATTTCTAGAATAATCAGGAGTAGTCATTATAAATTTTCCGGTTTCTCTCTCATGTAAATAATAGACGGACCAACCAACTTGAAAAGAGAATCCATGAATTAATTTATTAGGATCTACCTGTTCTAATATAGCAAACAAATTTTCTACTTGAGGTTCTAATTCTGTTTCGGCAGTCACTATAATAGTTTTACCCGTAATAATCTTTTCAAATTTCTTCATTACTTCAACCTCTCTTCTATGGCTACTTTTAGAGCTTCTCTAGCTTGTTCTTCTTTTTTTAGCATTTCCATTCTAACATTAACAGGAACCTCTCCCATCTTAGAATGCCCTTTCCAATCAGCCCAACTATGATCCCCCTTAGATGCATTAGAAGATTTTCCAAGACCAATAAAATTATCTTTTAGATTTAGAATTTCTATCTGTTGTTCTCTAGTTAGCCTACTGAATCCATCCATTTCAGTTATTTTCTTCATTGAAACGATATGGTCTGCTTCAAATTTATCAATTTCATAACCATATACTGGGTCTACTTTAGGACCATCTGGATTAACCATTTTTCTTATATCGTTACTTGGTGTCTTCTTCCTCAAATTTTTATATTCATCTTTTGTAATACCATTACTCGTACCCTTTCTTTCCACCTTCGCCATAGAAATCAACTGATCTCTCAAGCCAACACTATTCACCGTATTATAAGGCACACCCTCTGCGTTCACACCAACTAATTGATGTCGGGGCGCATACGGATACAGGTTGAGCGTCGGGATTTTTTGGGCTGCGCCTTTTACTTTGTGGACGCCTACTTTAGCAGTGGCTTTGACTGTGGTCATTCCTGTCTTCGTTACAGCGCCTAATCCTTTGGTGCCCACTGCGGATAATCCGAGGGTTCCTAATGCGTAGGAGATCCACTGGGCGCGCGACTTGGCATCCCCATTGATGACATCCCGCTGAAATGCTAATGAATCCAATTAAAATAATTCGGATTTAAAAAGCCTTCAATCTTTGTAGAGATTAAAGACTTTATTTGTAGCTTATTGTCAGAATTGTGTGGGTGCCTGGCACTTGAACTTGAACCAAGTAGTAAGTGTGGTTGTATTTTTTTATATGTCACTGCAACCAATCTCGTAAGTTTGCTAACCATCATGAGTTTTTGATTCAAAAGTGATAATATTTTAACCATAAAGTTCTTAAAGTCAAAAAACCTTGAAGGCATATTAAGCCAATCAAGGTTTTAAGTTTCTCTGAATTAACTTTTATTGGACCATAATTAACAATTAAAATATGCCTTCAAGAAATCAAAAAACGATGACCAACTTTCCTTTAACTCACCTTTAATAAGTAGTTCATCTCCACCCTCAAAATTAACTATATAAACTTTATCTGTTACAGTATCCAGTACTAATACAGCATTTGCTGACATTTCACTTAAAACCAGATATTGCTTCGGAAAACCATGTTCTTTTCTAGAGATGAGTGTGTATGATTCAATATTGTTTTCTTCATCTGCTATATCTAGTAATTCAAAGGGTACATGCTCTTCCCAAAAAGGTCCTGCATACTGGATATAAAATTCTTGGAAAGTATCCGATACGTTTACACCTAGCCTTATTAAAGCATCCTGTACTAGATTGCTATCTTCACGTTTATATATTTCTTCTCCTAGAACTTCATCTAGTCTCTCAGGCAATATGCTCATATTATCTTCCTCCTAAAGCTTCTTCTCCTCGTATTTTCCAATAATTAATAGAATCTACTTTTTGAAACGCTCCTCTAGTTGTCTCATCCATTGGATAAAATGGGTTTAACTTTCCTTTATAAGGATGTAGTGGAGCTCTTTTAGCATTAGCGATATTATGGTACCTTGTTGAAGCTTCATATAATGGTCCAACACCTTTTTGTTGTGAATGATGCAATGTTGCAACACTACCTGCTTCATCAAGAATAGGGGCTAGTCCGTATTTCGCAGATGCTTCAGCATTTGTTAGCCCGCGACCTTTTTTAGCACCTTTTGTTCGGACCATATCCCAATTAATATCTCCTCTTTGATATACTTTATAAGTAAATCCTGTGCCATCTTTACCTGCATTATACTCTACACTTCTAGTGAAAAATTTATTATTTTTATAGTCCTTTAGATGTTGATAAGTTTCTTTACCCGTACCCTTAGTACCCGTACCGCTACCTCTCGCCTCCACCTTCGCCATAGAAATCAACTGATCTCTCAAGCGAACGCTATTCACCGTATTATAAGGCACAATACCTGCGTTCACCCCGGCTAATTGATGTTGGGGCGCATACGGATATAGGTCAAGCGTCGGGATTTTTTGGGCTGCACCTTTTACCTTGTGGACGCCTACTTTAGCAGTGACTTTGACTGTGGTCATTCCTGTTTTTGATACAGCCCCTAATCCTTTGGTGCCCACTGCGGATAATCCGATGGTTCCTAATGCATAGGAGATCCACTCGGCACGTGACTTGGCATCTCCATTGATGACATCTCGTTCAAATGAATCAGCGATGGATTTCGAAAGATAATCGTACGTTTCGATGGGATGAGCAATGGCATCCATTGTCCTTTCTATTGTTTTTACGGGATGAGTGGCGAAGTCAAATATGCCTTTTACAAAGTCTTTTCCCGCTTTAAGGAGACCCTTTGAGATGCCCTCCGCGGTTTCCAGCATAGTGACGATTTGTTTTTGGTCATCATCGAGATTTTCAATGCCTATTTCTTTCGCGATTTTTAAATATTCCTCTGGCGTGGAAGCTTTTGCGAGTTTCTTTTGCAATTCTTCGATTCGATCCACTTTTTCTGTCTCTACTCTTGAACAGGTGCTTCCCACCTCATCCTTCAACCAGCTATCTAGCTGATACTGGCTTAATGTGCCGCTTGTATAGTTTTCTAGTTGCAGCTTTCCACTCTTCATCTGCGCTTGGATGCCATCTATGTAGTTTTGCATGTTCGACACATCATTGGATAATTCTTCAAAAGCTTTACTTTGATTGTAATCAAATTGGTGAACTTTTTCTACCGTAGACTGAATCTGTTTTTGAGCGTCCGTCACTTCCTCCAAAAAAGAGGCATCATTTAATGACGGTGTTGCCACAATATCTTGGATGGAAAGAATGGTTTGATTGGCCTCATCTGTGAGGGTGATGGTACGATTAGCTGTGTTTTGGAGGCTAGTTTTTAAGTCCTCTGTTAAAAACGCTTCGTCGATCCGGCCATTTTCGGCGGATTCTAGCTTTTGTAATTCATGGTCCATGGCCTTTAGTTGACTCTCGTAATCGGCTATAAAAGCTTGGTAATAGGAGATAAATAGCAGGTGTACTTCTTGATAATAGGCTCGAATTGCCTCCCCACTTTCTCCTTTAAAAGCATCTTCTAGCGCCAGTATCCCTTGTACCGCTTTTTCAATCGCCGCCATCTCAGTTTGTTTATTTTTTAAGGACTTGAGCGTTTTCTCGATGCCATTCTGTAACCCTGCCACATCTAGTACTTTTGTAATAACGATCCACCTTCCTTTACGTTTCGTTCAACTTAATGTCGTTTTGTGTTTCACTGAGCGTTAGTTAAAGCAACCGCTATATCTACCACTCTATAACTATTTCATCATCATTTCCTATCTATTCAGTAACTATATTCCATTAAAACAAAGCATATTACATGTTAATATTTATCAATTATACCATGTAAAAAACATACTATTGAGATTATTTTTGCCTATTTATATCAATACAAAATAGGAAATATAAACTAATTACTGGTACCTATATCTAAGGCTATCTATAGAAAAAATCCTTAACCTCTGAAGAGATTAAGGACATCATTTACACCCCATTATCTATATTACAGTGCCTAGCTCTTGTATCTATTGCAAAATCGTCATAGATATTTCTTTCAAAGTCAAAATTATCATTACTCTTGTCCATTTGAACAATCCCTACCCTTGTTCAATACGTAAGAATTGATCAACGTTAGAATACATTTCCAAACCAATATCTTTGGCAACATTGAAACTCATTAAAGCAATTTGCAAACGTTCCCTGTCCATAAAGCTGTACAATAGGTTTTGTTTTGCTTCGTAGCCTCATTAAAATGGACTCTAAATGGTTCTCTGGGTCATAATCTTTAAAATCATCTTGGATAGTACCATTAAGAATATTTCTGTAAACAGGCTATCTTTCATAGTTATACAATGGCGCATTAACAAAATAATGGTATTGATATAGATACATACTAAGGACATTATTTTTTCATTTCCTTCACAAATCTACAAAAGCAACATATGACTATGCTTTAATAGGGAATATTCTTCTATTTAAATTAATTTATCAAGCCCGTTGATTATCCAATTTTGCCCACATAATATAGTACTTTTGATTTCCGCTACGACGTGCTTGCTTTCCTGCAGGCATGTCTCGAGCCTACTTAGCGAAGCTGCGTTTTTTCAACTGTTTGTTTTTCACGAGAATTTATTCGCTCTTTTCATGGGGCTATTTGCTCTCCAGGAGGATTTATTCGCTCTTTCGGAAGGTTTATTTGCTCTCCCAGAGTATTTATTCGCTCTCTCAGGATTTATTCGCTCTCTCGGAGACTTTATTCACTCTCTCGGAGGATTTATTCGCTCTCTCGGAAGGCTTATTCACTCTCTCAGAGACTTTATTCACTCTCTCGGAAGGTTTATTTGCTCTCTTAGAAGGTTTATTCGCTCTTTCCGCAGGACATTGCATTGTCTTCATCGAGTATGATTGCATGAAGGAAACGAGCTAGCCGCAACAAAGAGCGAGCTACATAAATGGAGCTAAAAATACATGGCTTTTTAGAATTATGCCCAATTGATTGCCTGTTTTTTTCCTGATCGACACGCTTGTTAATTTATAATCTACAGATCTATATAACACACTCAATTCTTTGCGATCAATCTATCAATGTTCTGTGATACCTCTTGTAAAATCGTTTTCCATTTTTCTTTTAAAGTTTTGCTTAGTCCAATATAGAACCTTATCTCGTGAGGCTCCACTCCTATGAGAAAACCCTTTATCGATTCTTTCTGTTAATATAATGATTGAAATAAATGAAAGTGATGCGCTGATATGTCTAACGTTTGATATTCATGTAAATCGGCAAGTGGATAAATGGTAATCTCTCCTGGTTTATTTCCTGAAAACACAGCATCCACAATGATGACAAATGTATTTTTCATGATTTGATCCATACAGTAATCAATATCGGATTCTCCAATCAGAAAAGATACATGGGGTGTACAATTCAGCTTGGATAGTTGCTCAATGAGATAAATACCGATTCCATCATCTGTCATTAATCGATTGCCAATACCTAAAACGATTATTTTTTCCATTAAAACACCTTTATCGTTTTTACTTGTTTTCTTAGACTATATACATGAGTTGCACATGACATACACGGATCAAAAGAACAAAGAATTCTGCCGATCTCTGCTGGGGGAAGCCACTGTAAAAGTAGTATATATATTCTGTAGATGCAGATGAATGCGTTGTGGTCTGAATAAACCAAGGCATTTTCAAAGTCATGACTCTCTTTGAATAGTGTGTCTTGGTGTGGATTTGCCCAACTAAATTGAGAAAAAGATGTTGGAAGATCTCTGGATTTATACCATTCAATCGACGTGAAGTCGCGAAATACTTATGAATTCTAAGTTTGTACCGTCTTGTAGGTGTTCATCCAAAAAGCAATCTGCCAAAGCATGTAGACTTTCCTTTTCGCGTAATTGTGCAAACAGAATTAGAGATGGTTATCAAGAAATCCAAAAATCTACTGCTGCTTCATACGTGTCAGCATCAAATGTATCCAGACGTATCCATGCTACCGAGAAAAAAATATATTCACAACTTCTATCAATTAGTGTAAAAGAATAACCCGACATGTCTTCTAAAACATCTAAGGTATACTGTGCGAATTTACTTATATCATATTTTGTTGGTTCCACAATCATGTTTTGTTCAAGGTATCTTTTTTCCTTAGAATAGGCATAAGCTTGTTCCATTTTTTCATCATCATTCGGATCATATGCACTTAATCCAATGGAATATCCTCCAAATGTTCCCGTTAACGAAATCGTGTGCTCATCACCAGCATTATAATCAAAAATTCCCCCATTAAACTTAATTATATATTTCTCCGCTATTTTCAAATTACTTGTTGCTATACGTATTTGATAATTTGCATCTGCGAATATATGCGCCAGTATAGTTTCATTATCTTCATCAAAAATCTCATAATCTGTAAAATAACTGTCGGGCACAGCGTCAAATGGAATATTCTCTTTAGAACACTTAACTGTTATTGTACCAATAGGTGTATTTAGTTCAGTTAAATTTTTAAGAATCCTATCATCTTTCACATCATTTACCTCCCTTATTTTTATTTCATATTCTGATTTATCCTCTACATCGAAACGAACTATTTTATTGTACTTTAATTTAACTATTAAATTTGCTTCCATAAACAGAATTCTATAGAGGAATAAAAATCAGATTTTCAAGCTCTAACTTTCAATTTGCAAACTCATAAATTCATTATTTTCAGGCTTTTCATACTCCGCATATGCAGGATTGCCACATATGAGTTGATAGGATTCATTTTCCCTCTAACTTTTAAGCATTACCTCATTTCACTGTCTCCGTCCCTATCCACATTCAAAATGATCGAGTAATTGACGCACTTCATCCGTTGACTTTGTGTTCATCAATTGATTTCTTAACATGCTTGCCCCAGGAAATCCTTTGACATATATTTTGAAAAAACGATGGAGCCCAGTGATTGGACGTGGCAATTCTTCTAAATAGTTGTCATGAAGATCAAGGTGCAATCTTAGAAGATCGAGATATTCCATACTACTATGCTCTTTCGGCTCTTTTTCAAAGGCAAACGGATTTTTAAAAATACCTCGCCCAATCATAACCCCATCCACACCATATTGACGAACGAGCTTCAGTCCCGTTTCACGATCAGGAATGTCTCCGTTGATGGTTAGTAGCGTATTGGGTGCCACACGATCACGTAATTTCTTGATTTCTGGAATCAGCTCCCAGTGTGCCTCTACTTGGCTCATTTCCTTTCTTGTACGTAAATGAATAGAAAGATTCGCGATGTCCTGTTTTAAAATATGCGTTAGCCACTCCTCCCACTCATTTACATCCTTATAGCCAAGTCGTGTTTTCACGCTGACAGGCAGTCCACCCGCTTTTGCTGCTTCAATAAGTTCTGCCGCAACGTCCGGACGCAGAATAAGACCGCTACCTTTCCCTCTCGATACCACATTCGGTACAGGGCAGCCCATATTGATATCTACACCTTTAAATCCGAGCTCTTTCATCCCAATACTCATTTGTCGAAAATATTCGGGCTTATCTCCCCAGATATGTGCCACCATCGGCTGTTCATCTTCTGTAAACAATAAACGACCACGAACACTGTTCTTTCCCTCAGGATGACAATAGCTATCCGTGTTTGTAAACTCTGTAAAAAATACATCTGGTCTACCTGCTTTACTTACTACATGGCGAAAAACAACATCTGTCACATCTTCCATTGGCGCAAGTACAAAAAATGGTCGTGGTAAATCACGCCAAAAATTATCAATCATTTTCAAACTCAAATCCTCTCATTACGGATACAACTTTAAACTGTCTGTTGGTCCAAAAATATAAAGCGAAACTTTCATCAGTAGGGGTTTTCTTCGTCCCACACTGAACTGGAGGAACTCAGGTTAAAAGCACCACATCCTGCGGCAGCACCTGAGTGACCAACATCTTGTTGATCCGTACCAATCGTTTTTATGAGCAATTGATCCCCCTCCTAACTTCTTTGCTTTCGCTAAATTTTGAGGTGGAAGGATTACTGCCCGTTAATACGGGATAAAACAAATGTATCGCTTTCTTTACACTGATACCATGTTTCCTGAATTGCTATCATACACTAGTACATTTGAATACTGGTCATTTATGAAAATCGCCATGTTTATTTTAACGAAAATCGGTCCGAAATGGTATTTTTATTATAGTACAACCATGCCCTGCCCTCCACATGGCTTAAGCGTACAGGATTGATAACGATGTCTGTATGAATAAATCATTGGGTAAACTTTAGCAATGTACTTTTGTAGGAATAATATATCGATTTACGGCATCTCACTCCCCCAAAAATCTAAAGCAAAATCTACAGATAAATCTTCGTCAGATACAAAATCTTTAATAGCGAGTGAAAAACGATACGCCCCCATAAATCTTTTCTCCGATTTTATATAAAAAGGAAATGCTTTTGATGTACTACAATCCACTAAAAAGTCTAAATCCCCATTATTAACAAAAACTGCTACTCCAAATGTAATGCCATCTTTTTCCCATTGCCAACCTGCATAAAATTCATCAGATACAACATCTACTTCTCGCCATTCAGATAAATACAAACTGAAATATCTTAGCCTGTATGATTAAATTACGAACATATTTTAAAGTATACTTAAACTTGTTTCTTTTATATCAGTAATTAGCATATGACCTGGTGCATGAGTAATCATAATCGATGGTTTACTTTCCATTGCAACTGCTTGAGGGGTTACTCCACAAGCCCAAAATACTGGTATTTCTCCTGACTTAATAGATACTTTATCACCAAAATCTGGCTTTGAAATGTCTGTAATACCTATTTGTTCTGGGTTACCGATATGAATAGGCGCCCCATGTACATTTGGAAAACGTGAGGTAATTTGAATTGCACGAATGGCATCCTCTGGTGTCATAGGACGCATACTAACAACAGTTGGTCCCTTAAATCGTCCTGCCTTTTCACAAGGGATATTCGTTTTATACATTGGTACATTACAATTTTCTTGAATATGTCTGATAGGAATTCCAGCTTCAAGAAGAGGTGTTTCAAATGTAAAACTACAACCTATTAAAAATCCTACCATATCATTTTCCCAATAATCTGTAATATCTAATACTTCATCTGTCAAAATACCATCACGATATATACGATATCTAGGAATATCCTTGCGAATATCTGCATTTTTAGCAATTTTAGAAGGTATAAATGATCCTGGTTCTGTTACATCCAATAATGGACATGGCTTTGGATTACGTTGACAAAATAGTAGAAAATCAAAAGCCAGCTCCTTTTTTAGGATCACTAAGTTTGCCTGTGTAAAACCAACTGCCATTCCAGAAGTTGGTCCAGTAATTTCTTGTCTTCGAATACATTTGCGGATTTCATTTGACTCTAGAGAACTATATATTGTCATTGACATTCACTCCTTATAAACGAATAATCCATGAGAAGAATACTCATGGATTATACTAGATTAACTAAATAATTTGGGAATTTGTTCAATTAGTGTGATAATGCTAAGATATCCCATTATTATCACGACGAGTGTACCACCAATAGTTAGCCAAAGAGGATGCTTATATGTACCAACTAATTCTTTTTTGTGTGCAGCAACTAATAAGGTTCCTAGTGCTAAGGGTAAAATCAGTGCATTTAATGCCCCTACCAGAATCAACACTTTAACAGGTTGTCCAATAAAAACAAAAGTGGCCGTTGAGAAGATAATAAATGTAATAATCACCCAATTATGATATTTCTCAATCAAAGGATGGAATGAACGGATAAAAGAAACGGATGTATAAGCCGCCCCCACAATAGAAGTAATCGCTGCTGCCCACATAATCACACCGAACATACGATAACCAATATTTCCGGCAGCTAATCGGAAAACAGATGCTGGCGGATTGCTACTATCAACTTTTAATCCCTGTGAAACAACGCCAAGCACCGCCAAGAATAAGGCAATACGCATTATACCTGTGATCAAAATTCCTGATACAGAGCTTTTGGTTACATCTCGCAAAGATTCTTGACCCTTTATGCCAGCATCTAAAAGGCGATGACCGCCTGCAAATGTAATGTATCCTCCAACTGATCCTCCTACTATGGTTACGATTGCAAACCAACTAATTTTCTCAGGTGCAAAGGTATTGACAAGTGCTTCCCCCATGGGTGGTGAAGTTTTAAAAGCTACAAAAAGCATCAGTAGAATCATAACACCACCAGCAATTTGCGCAACCCTGTCCATTGCCTTTCCAGCTTCTTTATAAACAAAAATAAAAATAGCAAACAGTGCACTAATAACGGCAGCAGTAACTGAATCTAAGCCAAACAATGCATTTAAACCTAGTCCAGCACCAGCTACATTACCAATATTGAAGGCTAGACCACCTATAACTATCATAATCGCAAGTATTACACCTAAACCAGGCAATATCTTATTAGCAATTTCTTGTCCACGCATGCCACAGATAGCAATAATGCGCCAAACATTAACCTGTACAAAAACATCAAGAATCAATGAAATTAAAATTACAAATCCAAAGCTAGCAGCTAATTGTTGTGTAAAGACGGTTGTTTGTGTTAAAAACCCTGGACCAATACATGAAGTAGCCATTAAAAAAGCTGCTCCTAGCAATACACTTTTATTTGCCTTTCTCTTAACAAACTTACCTTTTTCTTTCTGATCTATTTTTTTGTCCTCGTTAATATCAATTCTTTCTTCCATTGAATTACCCCTCCTTGATTGAACGTACGGATATTTGATGTTCTGTTAATCTTGTATAAATATGTTTTACAAATTCTACAGCATGTTCTCCATCCCCATGAATACAAACTGTATCTGCTTGTAATAAGACTGGTATTTGTTGCTCCGATAACACCTTCCCTTCTTTTATCATTTTTACAACCTGATGAACAGCTTGTTCTTTATCAGTAATCAATGCATTAGGACACTGGCGAGACGTTAAAAAGCCATCTTGCTGATAGGTACGATCTGCAAACACTTCATGAGCAGTTTGAAGCCCCATTTTTTGCCCTGCTTTTGTTAACTCACTTCCAGAGAGACCAAATAATACAATTGAAGGTGAAATATCATAAATGGCTTGTGCGATTGCCTCTGCAATCGCTGGATTTTTAGCAGCCATATTATAAAGCGCTCCATGTGGCTTAACATGTTGCATGGATTCATTAAAAATTGTTAGAAAACCTTGCAATGCTCCAACTTGATAAATGATCATATCATAGGCTTCCTGAGGTGTAATATTCATCTCTCGTCTTCCAAAGCCGTTTAAATCGGGTAATCCTGGATGTGCTCCAACTTTCACACCATTAGCAATGGCTAACTTGACTGTTTCTCTCATAACCGTTGGATCTCCACCATGAAAACCACAAGCAATATTGGCGGATGTTACATATTTTAGAATCTCCTCTTGCTCCCCAAGCCGATAACGCCCAAAGCTTTCCCCTAGATCACAGTTTAAATCAATCCTAAACATCTTCTTTCCCCCATTTTCCCCTTAATAGTTAAAATGAATATGCCTCTATTCAATTCCATTATTCGGAACTTCAGTTTTGAAATTCAAAAACATTTTAGCATAGTTTATTCTTACTGAAAAGAATAAATTTGAAATTTTTCGAAAAATATTTTTTTTAGAACTTTTCATTTAAATTAAACTTGTTTTTGTTTATCCTTAAATTATAATATAACAATAATCCGTTATTCAAAACTATAATACCGAATTTCGAAACTTTAGGAGATGGTTTTATGTTTGATTTAAAAGAGAATGTACAAATAAGACCTTTAGGTGATTCTGCACTTGTCATTCAAGTTGGTGAGGGAATTAATGAAATCATACACAAAAAAGTAAAAAGTATATTGAGCTTATTAGAAAAGTATCCATTTCAGGGATTCATAGAAGCGGTTCCTGCCTATAATAATATAACGATTTATTACAATCCAATTGATGTATACTTTTCAAATACAGAAAAAAATATAAAAATGCCATACGAACAAGTAAAAACAAAAATTCTTTCGTTAATGAATGAATCCCATATAGGCGAAACAACAAAAGAAAGTGTTATAAATATTCCTGTAGTATATGGTGGCGAAATGGGACCAGACTTGGAGTTTGTTGCATCGTATCACGATTTAACACCTAGTGAAGTCATTCAAATTCACTCTTCCATGGAATACCTTGTTTATATGATAGGCTTCGCTCCTGGCTTTCCTTTTATGGGGGGGATGAATAAACAAATTGCAACACCACGTAAGAAAAACCCTAGTTTAGCAATTGCTCCTGGATCTGTTGGAATTGCGGGAAATCAAACTGGTATCTACCCCTTAGAAACTCCAGGTGGATGGCAAATCATTGGACGATCACCTTTTTGTTTGTTTTTACCTGAACAGTCTCCTCCAACCTTATTACAGCCCGGGGACCGGATTCGCTTTACACCCATTTCATTGAAGCAGTATAAGATAATGGATGGAGAGATAAAATCATGGGAATAAAAGTATTGCAGCCAGGTATTTTAGCAACCATTCAGGATCTAGGAAGATACGGATTTCAAAAATTTGGTGTTATCGTTGGAGGAGCAATGGATTCAATTTCTTTACGAATTGCGAATCTACTCGTTGGAAATTCTCAAGGAGAAGGCTTACTTGAGGTGACACTATATGGAACCACCCTTTTATTCGAAAGTGATGAGCTAATTGCAATTACAGGTGGAAATTTACAACCTACAATTGACGGTAAAGAAGTTCCCATGTGGCGGCCCATTTTGATTCGAAAAGGATCCGTTTTAAAATTCAATGCTGCGATTAGCGGATGCAGATCCTATTTATCATTTAGTGGGGGTATTCAAATACCCAAAGTGATGGACAGTAAAAGCACTTACATGCGTGCTAAAATCGGGGGCTTTGAAGGAAGAAAATTACAAAAGAATGATATCTTTGAATGTGATAAACGAACAGAGTTAGGAGAGCGTCTTTTTAAACAACTAAAAAACAAGCCAACTTACGTCTCCTGGTCAGTTTACTACACATCCTTTGTTGCATTAAAAAAATCTCAAATAATCCGTATCATACGAGGTTCTGAATATGAGCTTTTTGATGAGAAAAGTCTAAAAAAATTTTTTTCAACTCCTTACATTATAACTACAAATGCAGATCGAATGGGCTATCGATTAGAAGGAGAAGCCATTCAATTAAAAGAACCATTTGAATTATTATCTGAGGGAGTTACATTTGGAACAATTCAAGTACCATCCAATGGGCAACCTATCATTTTAATGGCGGATCGTCAAACAACTGGCGGATACTCGAAAATAGGTCAAGTGATTTCTGCAGATTTACCTTCATTAGCACAAATGCAAGCAAATGGTCGGATATATTTTAAAGAGGTCACTCTTGAAGAAGCTCAATGGGCACTAATTCAACAAGAAAAAAAACTAAATAAGTTAGCACTAGGACTTCGTTTAAAAGATTACAAAGAATGTGAGTAAAAAAAGAGGCAATCTTCTGAAGATCGCCTCTTTTTAAAACTATTCATATCCTAATTGTTTAGAAATCGTTGCTGTGGCCTTCTTTAATTTTTCAACAAAAATTTTGACATTCTCTCCATGATAATTAGCTTCCAATCCAGCAATACTCAAACCTGCAATAACTTCTCCTTTGTGATTGAAAATCGGTGCCGCAATTGCAGATGTATAGTTTTCTAATTCTGAATGACTAATTGTATAACCAAGTTCTTTTGCCTGCAAAATCGTTTCATAAAGCTTTTTCTTATCAGTAATCGTCCCCATTGCAAATGATTTGAGCTCGATCGTTTCGAGATATTCTTTTATTTCTTCATCTGATAAAAAAGATAATATTGAGCGAGAACACGCCCCTGCATATAAAGGACTTTTTCTACCAATTGCTGTATAGAGACGAACTTTCTGCTTCGTATCTATCTTTTCTATATAAATGGCTTCGTTACCATCACGAACAATTAAATTGATTGCTTCCTTTACATCATTATGTAACTCATTCATAATTGGATATGCAATTTTTCGTACATCTAGACGCATGGATACTAGATGCCCAAACTTAAGGAAAAGAATGCCTAATCTATATTTTGCATCAATTCCCTTTTCTAAAAATCCTATTTCCTCTAAAGATTTTAACATTCGAAAAACAGAGGTTTTAGGAATCTCCGATAAATCGATTATCTCTTGGAATGATAGTTCAGCATGTTCGATAAATAGATTTAATATGTCCATTGAACGGACAACTGTTTTATTTGTCAATTTATTTTTTTCTTCCTTTCGTTATAGATTTTGATCTAATCATATATTTTTCATAAAAAACACCTTCTCAGTTGAATTTTCTAATCAATGTTCTGTTCTATATTACTTCAACTTCATCCAAGACACACACTTCACATGTGTCGAGTGTATATGGCAACGCATGGATGCTGGTGGGTTTAAGTAATTGGCTGGCCCCTACCATAGTAGAACCTAGCCTTTTTTATTTATCTCCAAACAGTTTTTTCCACTAACGCACCCGTTTGTACAATAAAGTATTTATATAAAAATGTGACCATCATTCTCTGCCACGACTTTGACCATTTCAATTGAATGGCTTTTAAATAAAGAGATAATCCGTATTAAAGGTTGAAATGGCAAAGATACTGATTTTATTTTTGGCTAATGAAGATAATATTCCAGTTAAGTTAATGTCTAAAATTCCCTCTTTCTTTATACATTTTCAACATCCTTAAATGCTTCGTTCATCTGAACCTTCCCCTTCCATCAGGAGGCCACTGAAAAACTATAGAATTGTCATTTTCATTGATAAAAATCCATCTTTTCTTTCATTTTATGATCTGAAAAAATTGATTTTTATCATATTTTTGAAGACGAATGGACTTTTTCAGTGGTCTCTTCCATCAATGGAGGGTTTTTTCATCCCCACTGAAATAGAAGAACTCAGGTTAAAACGCCACGTCCTTTGGCAACACCTGAGTGACCAACATCCTGTTGGCCCGAACCAATCGGACTTTTACGGGCAATTCATCTCCCATCTATCTTTCTTGTTTCTCTGTATATATTGAGATGGGGTCTTACTGCCTGTTAAAGTGGGATAAACATTTGAAAGGACACACGATAGATAGTTCCTCACCTGTTCGTGTGATAGAAAATATATTGGAGTCTAATGCCCACAATGGTATTGTTTCTGTTGATGAAATTTCACAACGGAAAAAGTTGAATCTAAAATTTTTAATCTCATATTTTCTGCACTCCTTTTAGAAGTTATTATACTATTTTTTCTATCAAATCCTTATTAAAACTAAATCGCCTGTTAGTTGAAGTGTTTGAGTAACTGGCACTTATCATTTTCTCTCGCTTTTTGCACATTTTTTCTAAAAACCATCTCATTTTCCCACGATTGTTGATATATCGGGCTTGGTGGGCTTTTTCCTCTTTTTTTAAACAAACTTTTTCCTACTGCTGATAAGTTGTAGAAAGAGTATTGAAAATGTTTATTGGTTGGTCACAATTTCCTTGATATCAATCCCACACACTCTACATACGGTATCACATAAATTTTATACAATTTAACAAATGGATATTGCTGTTTGAATCTTTTAGCAAAATCTAACTCCATGGGATAAATAGCTATTCTCCTGCTTTTCAGAACTATAGATTAATGGGTTTTTTAGCCTCCACCTTTTCTACTGAATAATCCAAAATTAAAATTTTCATCTTTAACATACTGCTTACTTTACACAAGTAAATCGGAATTAACAGGGAAGTCTTATCGAAAGAATTTGATTTAGTTCCTTACACGTCCAAATCTAACAAATATTATGTATTCTCCTACAACACAAAAAAAGTAATACTTTATTCTGTACTTTCAAAATAAAGCATTACTATTTTTAATCGAATATTCTAACTAATATTATTACGCTTTCGCAAGTGCTTGCTCTAAATCCCAAATGATATCATCAATATTTTCTACCCCAATAGATAAACGGATCAAGTCAGGCGTAATTCCTGCCTCTAATTGAGCTTCAGGTGATAATTCAGCATGTGTTGTACTAGCTGGATGAATAACTAATGATTTAGAATCCCCTACATTAGCAAGTAGCGAGAACAATTTTACGTTGTTGATGAAACGTTTTCCTGCCTCTACTCCACCCTCAATTCCAAATGTGAAAATAGAGCCAACACCCTTCGGTAGATATTTATTTGCCAATTTTTTATATTTGCTATCTTCAAGTTCAGGATAATTAACCCAAGTAACTTTTGGATGTTTGACTAAGAAATCCACTACTTTACGTGCATTTTCAACATGACGTTCTACTCGCAATGATAGAGATTCTAGTCCTTGAAGAAGATAGAAAGCATTTTGTGGACTAAGAGTCGCACCTGTATTTCGAAGTAATTGTACTCGTGCTTTAAGCGCATAAGCAACTTCGCCAAGATCAGCATACACTAAGCCGTTATAGCTTTCATCAGGTGTAGTGAAATCAGGGAATTTACCACTTGCACGCCAGTCAAATTTACCACCGTCGACAAGTACTCCACCTAAAGTCGTTCCGTGTCCTCCGATGAATTTAGTCGCAGAATGAACCACTACATCTGCACCAAATTCAAATGGACGAATCAAATATGGTGTTGCAAATGTATTATCGATAATCAACGGAATCTTATTTTCATGTGCAATATTCGCTACCGCTTCTATATCAAGCACATTGATTTTCGGATTTCCAAGTGTTTCACCATAAAGAGCTTTTGTATGATCGTCAATCGCTTTTCGGAAGTTTTCCGGATCATCTGGATCAACAAATTTAACTGTAATCCCAATTTTCGCTAAAGTAACATGGAATAATTCATATGTACCACCATATAATGTGCTGGCTGCAACGATATTATCTCCGGCATTCGCAACGTTTAAGATGGAGTAAAGAATAGCTGATGCACCTGAAGCTGTTGCTAGTGCTGCAGTTCCTCCTTCTAGTTCTGCGATACGTTTTTCAAACACATCTTGCGTTGGATTCATAATACGTCCATACACATTACCTGGTTTCTTAAGTTGGAAGAAATCAGCCGCTTCATCCGCATCTTTAAACACATAAGAGGTTGTTTGATAAATAGGTACAGCACGTGAACCTGTTGTAGGATCTGGTACTTGTCCTGCATGTACTTGCAATGTTTCAAAACTGAATTTTCTTACTTCTTCGCTCATTAAAATCGCTCCTCTTCAATCAATTAAATTTGGATTAAATAGAATCTTATTTTGAGGAAACTAAAAAGCCTCTTTCTTAAAAGATAAGAAAAAGGCTTTACCGCTCGGCTTCACTTTCTTATCTCTCAGACTTTTAATCTGTGGGAATTAACACCATACACATTAAATCTGTGCTGGTTGTCGGGTTTCATCGGGCCTATCCCTCCACCACTCTTGATAAGATTTATTTAATTGACTTTATATTACCATCAAAAAAAGCCTATGTCAAAGAAAACTTAGTATTTTTATATGATTACATGAATAAAAGTGCCAAGTATTGAAACAATTCTAGTTTAATAATTGAGCTTCAATTGTGTGGGTACCTGGCACTTTTATCTACCCTAGAACTTCACCTGCTATTTTTAAGCACGAAAAAAGACACCTTCATTTCAAAGTGCCTAAATAGCTATTACCATTAATATTTTGTTTTTTCGTTTAATTCACGCTCTAAATCTCGACCACCATACATGACACGAATCACATTAACTAGATTTGCTGGAATATTGACTATAGAGCAAGCTCAACTGGCATAAATCTTAGTCCGCGAGATGTCCATGGTTCCTTTTGATATTGAGGAATCGTTCTGGAAATTCCTCTAGACTCAATATTCCTTTTTCAAGTCGATCAAGTTGACCCGCGGCATTGCCAGAAGACTTTAATTCAAAAGCAATATATTCGAAAATCCCCCGTAAATCGTTATCCGCTTGTTCGGTTACTTTTACTTCAAAACTCATCAACGATAGTCCTTGCGAATGTCAGCAAACGCAGCTTTTGCACTCTTGGTTCTTCCTTCCAACATATCCACATAACCTTTTTCAAGTTCTCTATTCATTTCTTCTTCGGTTAAAGAGGAAGCGTCTAAAACTTTTAGTGCTGGCATTTTCAAATCAAACGGAATGCCTCTTTGAAGAATAATTTGTTTATAAAACATATTGATGGCATTAGATGCTGATATACCAAGTGCGTTAAGGATATTCCCTGCCTGTTCTTTTACATCAGGTTCAATTCGAGCATAAAGATTTGAAGTTTTTGCCATAATTTTGTGTTCCTTTCAAAAATTATCTAATTACATTAGACATATTTGTAAGCACATCAGCAATACAATTACCTTTTAGAATCATATATCTCTCGGCAACGAATATCATGCTCGAATCATCGACGACACATACGCCGCTTTTAGAATCATATATCTCTCGGCAACACTTCATCCAAAAACCGCTCAACCTTAGACTTAGCTCGCCCATTATATTGCTTAAGACATTCCCGCAAATCTAATTCATTGCTAGTAGCTTTTACAGCTAAAATACAATTGTTTCGGTATCTGACACCATCCCAAAATTTATCGCTCGTTTTTCAAGCGATAAAATAAGCAATAACGAAAAATATAAGCGATAAATGAAATCACCATTGGATTTTCTGATACTCTAACTTGTTCCAATGCTTTAGTATGCCAGCTATAGAGTGAAATTCCATGAGTAGGGGTTTTCTCCATCACCCACTGATACCATATACGATTTACGCTATTACTAAAATAAATTGAATCGCCTAGAATATTAATAATCGAAGGGTTCATTTTGGATATTTTCTTTTTTGAAGTTCCATTAATTTTTGTTTTATAAAAACCTTTATCATATCTAGAGTAATAAATCCAGCCATTATTGACATTATAAGCTAAAACATTAGAAATAATCTTTTTATTTTTTGTTCCATTAGTTTTTACTTTACATACTATACTACTAGATGTTTTGTAATATATCCAGCCATTTGATATTTGACATGATTGAAGATTTTTGGCTTTCTTAATGCATTTATTTCCTTTGCCATTAGTTTAAATTTCTTTATTTAAATCTATATAATAAATCTATTCTCCTGATATACAAAAAGAATCTAACCATTCTAGTTGTACCAACTTTGCTTTTTATACCATCATTTTTAATCTTATATATAGCATCATGCACATTGCTGCATACGTCACGTCACTCGCTCGAATTATCATTTTTAATCTTATGTATAGCATCATTACAGCTACAATAAATCCATCCGTTATATAGCTTTTCTTTGCATCAAAAAAGCCCACAAAACTAACTTGAAGGCTTAGTAATTTATTCAATAACATCTAATTCATCTTTATTGATTATTGTTCCATCACCAATATCAATCCCAATTTCTGTAAAAGTTTTCTTCGCCAATTTAGCAATAGTTCTTGTCGTAACAGTATCGAATGTTCCACCAACGATGGCTCCAGCAAATGGAACAGCTTTCCCCAAGTTAATAGCTCCCTTAGTTCCAAACTTAGTAACTAGTCTAAACCCAACAGCCTGGTTAATTTTAGTTAGTGTTTTTCCAGGAACTTTCTTCACAACGCCCAACAACATTTTATTTCCAATAACAATACCGGTCTTTTTCATGATATCTGAAACTGAACTTCCTGCGAGTGTAGCGTAGACAAATGTTTGAACTTGATCGCTTTTTAAATCATATCCTCTAATCAAAGCAATAGCTGCAATCATACGCATTTGAAATAATATTACTGTTGTTACATTTGCCGGTATGGAGACTGGCATAGTGATGACACCACCAAAACCAGTTATAAATCCAGAAGTTGCTGCTTTGGTTGTTTGAAAGTTAATCAGTTTATTGATTGCAGTCTCTTTGTCATACTTTGAAAGATAATCTTCGACTAATTCTTGAATATTTTTTTGACCAGGCAAACCAGTTAGAGTTTTTTCATATGCCCAGTCCAAAGTTTGCAACATTTTTTCTTGCGTAATATTTACTGCATTATCTGAATTACTTTTAAGTTTATCACTGATATTATTCGCTATTTTTCCCACACCATCAAATAGATTAGCCATGCTATCGCCCTCATCTACAATATTTGTTGTTAGTAATTATACATCACATCACATTTTTGGAATATAACAAGCCATCCTAAGTCCTTAAAAATGAATCCCCACATATTTCTCTTTCGCTTAATATTGTCGCGATGATTTCAATTGGCATTTCATTTACTAAAGTCATAGCATATTTTGTTTCGGTACCTGACACCTGAACTTTAACAGAAACATACAAATTATTATTTACTAGTACGTTTGCGTATGTACTCTAAAAAATCATCGATAGGTCTCTCACGCCACCTTTCACTGTGTACAGCGCGATGACAGTTTGCACATAGCATGATTAAATCTTGTTCTTTAGTCCATCTTGTCCCTTTATATAAAGGTAGAATATGATGGGCTTCGATAAAATCAATTCCATATGTCTGCTTAAATGAAAAATCACATGCTTCACAAAAAAGTGTGCCATGCTTTTTCAGGAAATTCTTTTTGGCTAAATTTACAATCGCCGAATTACGTTCAATTTGAAAATGAATTCGTTGACGTCTCATACCTTCAATACTTTCATCTTTGGCTATTATTCCACTATTTGAAACGAATGAAACCGTTCTATCAGGCATCTCAACATATTCTATAAATGCCTTACGCAAAGTATCTTTTACTTCCCAAATAAATGCACCATCTTCAGAGTATCCCTTAAAAAAATGACTCCAGTACCTTTCCTTACCATCCTTTTTTATATCTGCTACAAACGTATAACCACGTTTTCTCAATCGTTTAATTGTTCTCCATAGTGACAAATTATACGCTTGATGAGGTCGTCCTGTTATTTCTGATATATTTAAAGCAGAACCTTTGCCATTCATTTCAAAAACCAAAGTATAAATTGCTTCAAGTAAAATAAGTGTAAAGCAATCATTTTCTTTAAGCATATCTAACCATTCGTCTGTAGTGATAGAGGGGGCATTTGTTGGATAATAACTCCTCTCTTTCCTCATATTAATCTTCTCCTCCAATAAAAGTGCCAAGCATCCACACAATATTGTTTCGGTACCTGGCACCTGAACTTTAAATTAGGTACAATTGATTTTGGTCATTTCTTCGGCAATTAATTGTTAGTAGCTTTTACAGATAAAATATAGTCGTAAAAAACTCTATTAAAAACAATTATTACTCAAATATACAGTAAGAAATATAAAAAATATGCGCACCTTTTAGGCTTCCTCTTTAAACCATAGTTCCGGTTTTCTCTTCATTCAATCACTTATTTCTCAGTCTCTATACGACTTTAAAGCTGCAAAACAAAACTAGATGCTCATCAATGTTTATTGACAATTAAGACAGCAACCAGTCAATCAAATTCAAGGATTTGATTCCTTCATATGAAGTGATATAGTTTCTATCCATCGACAATACGATTTTTTCGTAGTTATCCGCTATCATACGTAATGGTCTGAGTTCACGCTCTCGTGTTTCCGGGGATTGCATACTTTCTGTTACTTGAATATATAGCTTATCATTTGGCTTTTCTGCAACAAAATCTACTTCTGTTTCACCTACTTTACCAATATATACGCGATAATCCCGGCGAATCAATTCCAAGAAAATGATATTTTCAAGGATGTGTCCACGGTCAGCATCGCGATAACCAAGTAGTATATTCCTGAATCCCAAGTCGATAATGTAATTCTTGCCAAGGGTCTTTAAAAGTTGTTTCCCTTTTATATCATAGCGTCCTACAGAATAAAAAATGAACGCACTGTGTAGCATAGAAATATATTTATCAACCGTTTTTCCGGCAACATTCTTTCCTTTGCCATTTTGGATATCTCCTTCATTAGAAAGGACATTTCCTATACGGTTAGGAGAAGTGATACTACCAATGTTCGAGCAAAGAAACAGCACGATTTTCTGTAGCATATTTTGGTCCGCTTTGTTGTTGCGTTGTAAAATATCTCGCAACACAACAGTCGAATAGATCCCCTCTAATGCTTGATTGCTTCTTGCCTCATCGAACTTATATTCTCTAAGAATTGGCATTCCGCCAAACTGCAAATATTTCTGGAACTTTTCTTCCATTGTCATGGCTGTTTCAAATTCATAGAAGGTCAAAAATTCCTTAAAAGACAATGGCAGCATACGAATCTCCACATATCTGCCGGAAAGTAGAGTCGAAAATTCAGTGGATAACAGATAAGCATTGGAGCCAGTGATGTAGATATCGACATCAAAGTCAATTCTGAAAGATTCGATTGCCTTCTCCCAGTGTTCCACCGCCTGCAGTTCGTCAAAAATCAGATAAGTTTTTCCTTCAGTCGGAATACGGACACTGACATCATCATAAAATGTCAGATAATCTGTCAAATTACGATAACGCAACGATTCTAAGTTTATGTGAATAATATTGGAATCAGGCACATTAATTTCCTTTAGATATTGATGAAATAGGTCAAGCAGCGATGATTTGCCGCATCTACGAATACCAGTAACAATTTTAACCAAATCAACATCTTTATGTTGAATAAGCTGCTGTAAATACTCAGGACGGTTGATAAGTTCAGGCATAAACACACCTCCTAAATTCTTATCTCTATTATACCCAAAAGCCCTAAAAGTAAATAGTTTTGGATTTATAGGTCAGAAAAATGATTATACTTGATACTTTTTGACATGAAACTTAGACAAAACAAATGTTGAGGGAAAAACATCTGAACAATCTTCTGCGGATACATCAGCATATACGCTTTGGAAGCAACGAAAAACTTTTGAAACTTCAGTAAAAACTTATCAAGAAGGCAAAAGACCAAAGAGATCTACGACGCCATTGCCGATGAAATTTTCAAGCTTCGTGAGTGAAAACAGCAGACCTTCATTGATACTGCCCCGCACGGAATGAGCAGCTCCATCGCATCAATAAATTGCAAGATTTCATCAAGGAACAGTCTGCAATAATTACAAAATTTAGATATTCTATCATACTAAATTATCATTATTTTTTGATTGATTTCACTCTGTCATTCCAACATTCCAAGTCATAATATTAACTTTATCCATCTTTTTATTCTCGATATTTTCTAAGAATATATGTACTTTATAAAAGTAGAAAATTTCTAATTTTTTCTCTGTTATCCAATCCGCCAACACGCCAAATCAATATCACTCAACTAGCGACATCTAATCCGCAGCCTAAACGGTAAGAACATTTTTCTCCTAGATATGTTGATAACAGAAATCTGGACTCTTCCATATCGGAAAAGTCCAGAAATACGCCACTTTCTGGCTGTTATTTATCCTTTTTTGACACCAATACTTATCGTCTCAAAGTGCCTTGAACGATCAAAAAAGAGGCCTTCTAAGCTTGGTGAGGCCTTGGGGCAGGATAATTTACTCGTATTTTATATTTCAACTTCTGTTAAAGTCAAATTCATCGCTCTTCCTCCGACCTTGACTTCAAAAATTTCATTTTCTTTTACAGCTAAAGACACTCGGATTTCAGATGGCCTTTTCATAGCATAACCTTGTTCAAAAATAATATTTGAAGCTTGCTTCTCGTTAATCTTTCCATAATGGTACAGATAACAACCAAGGGCACCGCTTGATGTTCCTGTTGCAGATTCTTCCGGGATATCATATAAAGGAGCAAAGTTTCTACAATAAGCGTTGGCGCCATGTAAGGATTTCAAAGAAAAAACATGGTATCCAACGGTATTGTACTTCTGGCTGATTTCTTTTACTTTGTTCATATCCGGTCTAATCGCATCTAAAATTTCAATACTTTTTACAGGAACCATAATATCTCGAAGTCCTGTTGACACAACTTGAATCAATAAGTCTGATGAAATCTGGGAAGTACTGATGTTCAAAGAATCTGCTACTTCATCTTTATCTATAACTTCCGAAAACACAGGAATAGATTGATCCATCATAACAAAACTATCGTTATGAATTTCAATGCCAAGTATACCTGCTCTGGTTTCTTGCTTATACTTACCTTGTTTTAACAAGTTCAGATTTGACATTGCGTAAAAGGTGGCAATTGTAGCATGACCACATAAGTCCACCTCTTCATTCGGTGTAAAGAATCTCACTTTAAAATCTGCCGCGTTTGATTGTAATACAAAAGCCGTCTCACTGAATCCAAGAACAGCAGCGATTTTTCTCATTTCTTCTTCGGATAATGAATCTGCGTTCATAACAACGCCTGCTGGGTTTCCGCCTTCTTTTGTTTTAGCAAAAGAATTTAATGCGTATACGTTTATTTTCATATATTTCCAAACTCCTATACTTCACTCAAAAATAAGCTAACTATAAAAGCAACCACATTATTACATAAATGATATAATTCAACAACCGTTTCTGTATACCTTGTTTGGACAATAATAATGTCGCAAAGTCCCACTGATCGCTTTGTAAAAGAATATACTTCCGAATACAATTTATATCAAACTGTAAACATAGACATTTGAGCCTGCTAAATAACCTTATTTAGCCTTTAGTAAGGTTACGTCTTTATTATTCAGTAATATCATAACTAGCTAAAATTTCAGGTTCAGGCGACCAATATATCTTCAATTTTTACCTCGCACGTGTAATTGATATTATGTGTAATATGTTCTTCAGTTTCATTTGTTATGATTAACTTAACTGAATTGCATTCCTTTACAACTTCAATATTATCTATCCCAAATACTCAACTATCGACAACCAAATCAACTACTCAATTATCCGTTTTACGACATCTAATCGCAGGCTGTCGTCTAATTTTACTATCTCAATATGCGACATCCAATCCGGCTACTCAACTATACAGCTGTTTTACTATTTTTCCCTTGTTACGCTGTTTCCGTTGAGCATTATGTTGGGTTGTCGATCTGAATATCATGCCACTTCTGATAGCGCAAAAGACCTGTTTTCAAGTCTCTTCCACCTTTTTTATTTCTACTTAGATATCACGCCATACACTCAACGTGCAACGAGCCAATCAGATTGATGTTGGATCTGTGTTTAGCGTTTTTCCCGTGCAAGGGAATAGGACGAACATGCTTTTTGTTTCGGTACCTGGCACCTGAACTTTACACCCATGTTTGTCTAGCATTTCTGCTCGATTTCATCAGCTGAATAAACTCTGCCATTTTCTATATCGGCCATTCCTTTATTTATTTCCGCATTGAATTGTTCTTTTGTCAGAGAACCATAAGCCAGCGGTGCTTCTGATGGAAGTTTCACTTCAAAAGGAATTCCTCTTTGTAAAACGACCTGTCTTAAAAACATGCCGACTGCATTTGACATAGGTATGCCGAGCTGATTGAGGACGGCCTCAGCCTGCTCTTTTACTTCTGGTTCAACTCGTGCAAATACATTTGATGTTCTTGCCATAATAATCGCCTCCTAACACTATCGTATGCGTTTAGCATGCGAATTGCAATCATATAAAATATTATTATTATAAATTTACAATTCAGGATACAAAAAGCATCCCACCTAAGTAAGCAGGATGCCCTCATGGCAATTTTGTTATTTTTTTAGTAAGCCCAAAATATAAAAATAAGCACTCCTTCATGGTACGCACGACGAATAGCATCTTTTTAACAAAAGCCCCAAGCATCTACACGAAAGTACTATGAGACTTGTTATTGACGATATAACTGCTTTGGATTAATACTCAAATAAAAGGGGGCTATTAAGTGAAAAAATTACTTATAAATTTGAATTTGTTATTACTAGCCTTTTTATTAATCGCATGCTCGAATAATTCAGAGGAATCCAATGCAGCAATATTATATTTAAATGGTGAGGAATTAATCGGGCAAAAAATTGTAGATAGCGATAAATACACGCTTCTAGATAAAATAGGAGAAATCCAAGTAAAAACTGATGCAGATGCCAAGCCAACACAGGAACTTACTTCTAATGCATTAGAGGTTGGAACGGAAATCTATACTGTTAAAGAAGATGAACAGATATATGTAGCTAAGCTTTCTAATCATCAATATCAAGTTTTTATTAAAAACGCTAATAAATAATCTCACTATCAAACTCAGAATGGTAGTTATGTTAACCAAAAAGTATGTAATTTATTTTATATCAATACATTACTATAAAAATTGGATGTAATATAATGTATGGACACACTCCCTCTTAAAATGTTGTTATATCAACGTTTGCTCTCGCGAGAAAAGCGAATAGATGAGACCCCACAGCGTAACGATTGAAGGAACGGAATTGTAGTGCGCCACTGTGGCAACGACTCCGTGACCAACATCCTGTTGCCCCCAGCATTCGCCCGCATGAGTCGTGCAAGCCTTCCGCTGAAATCAACAATCCCCCTATTTTATGGATTAAATTGGATAATCAACACGCTTGATGTCCATTCTAACTATAGCTATTGTTTGTTGTTAAGATTGATGTATGATTTTCTTTAACATATACTGTTCCACTCATTGTTAGTTCAACAAATAGAAAACTACTCAATGTATACATCACAAACCATTTTTTCTTCATAATTCCATTCCTTCCTGCTTAAGCGCAGGCACTCACACAATTTTCGATACTCTTCTATTTCTTGGTTGTCACTCTGATTTCCAAGAGCATCAAGTAATTTATCGATTTCAGCTAATATCTGTGGATAGATAGCCTGCGGTGAATCAATCATTTCTCCCATAGGTTCACTGTCTTTCTTTGTGAATTTTAGTTTTTTTATCTAAAATAAGTGTTAAATGACGAAAAATATATACTTAATCATTTTTTGTATTATATTATCTAAACTATACATTTGCGTTTATTCCCAATATTTATCCATTTTGATTTCAACAAATATTCACAAGCATAGAGAAAAAGCCTTTATTTGGGTGCCTAGCACTTGGGGTTTACCTATCCTTTGATTTTACGTATAGATATGATAAACTGAATATATAATAAAAAGAGGCTGAGTGCGCTAACACTCAGCCGATTGTAACACACATGCCGCAATGTAGCGGCTGACCAGTTCATAAGTTTATATCAAGAGATAGTCACCTAACATTTGGTCGTGCGAGGTGGCTATTTCTTTTTATTTAGATGAAAAATAATCGTCACGATTAATGTCAAAGCTGTCAACAACACAATGTTAAATTGAGCAACTAAACTTAGTACCTCATACGACTTCATCTCGCCTCACCCCCTTCCAAAAGGGAGTTCAGCCGCCACCTACTTTATGTATGTTACTCTCGCTATTCTATCATCTCGTTCTTCATTAGTCGATAGAATCGAATATCTGTACGAAATTTGTCCAGATACTTTGAATGAGTACCTAGCTGGATTCAATTATTTATATTCTTTCTCAAATCACTATTTGGACATTTCAGTTTTTGCACAAAACAAAAGAGACATTCTGCAAGATTGCTCTCACAAAGGACTTCTTGAATTCTAAATAACTCCATATATCCCCATAAATTATTATAATTATTTGAGTACCAGACACCCAAGTTCTGACAACCAAGTGGATCGGGGAAAATTGGTCATGAGTGAAGTGATTGAACAATTATATAAACAACTACGTTTACCATATATCACAGAGGAATTTGAAGATTCTTAGGGTTTAAGATGTTTATCATGATTATAATATCTGTTTTCTTTCCATTTGATACAGCAATAAAGTGAATCGAGTAGGAGGCTAACCATTAATTGATTAGCCGACCTCTCACACCACTAACAGTTCCTACTGCCAAGCCTGTAGTGGACTTTTACCACCAAGTAATCACTCATGCCGGGCGCACAACTCCATCAGTGGGGGTTTTCTTCTTCCCCCGCTGATGGTTAGTTGAACCAATCGGACTTTTACGGGCAGTTGATCTCCCATCTATCTTTCTCGTTTCTCTCTATCTTGAAATGGGGGTCTTACTCAATGTTGTCATTTGGGTGCCTGGCACTTGGGGTTTACAATTTTTCTTTTGAGGCAACTACTCAAAATATATAATTTTACTAATAGACACTACTATTAGTAAAAATTTTAAAAATCGGTATTACTGCTTTTACATCGATTTTAAGTTACCCTAAACAGCTCTGGTCACCTATATTAGACACCATTCATAATCACAATCGGAGTGTATTGGCATGGTTCTACTGTTCATCAAATCTTAGAACGCCAAATTTATACTGGCTGTTTAGTGGCAAAGAAAACATCACAATTTCTCCGACAACTAACAAACGTATTATTAATAAACCAGAAGACTGAATTGTACGAGAAAATACTCATGAAGCAACCATTAGTAAAGGAGATTTCGAATTAGTTCAACAACTAATTCAGTCCCGTAAACGTATAGTTCTCAACAAAGTTCGCATCTTTTTACTTGACTACTGATTTGTGGCAATTGCGATGCTGGAATGTATTTTAAACGAGATCGATATATGTGTGGGCATCAGAACAGCATGAAAAAAAGGCTTGCTCTGATAATTTCCATCCTATTGAGGAAAAATGAACTCAAGCTATTTTAAATGACTTAAATACACTCTACTTCTCTAAAATCTCAAAAAAATCTACAGAAAAGCTTTTAGAAAAACAACTGAAAAAACTACAAGCTAATCCCAATAATGAAATTAAAAAACATCAAAATCAGCTTACTAGTCTACGTGCAAAGAAACAAAATGCCCTTGATAAGCTATTTGAAGATAAAATTGATCAAGATGCGTATGATGGCCACTTTAAATCCTCAAATTGAAAAGCTAGTTGAACAACTAAATTTATTACAATATGAGGAGAATAATACAACTGTAAATGTCTCTGAATTAAAAGCAGACATTTTATAACATTTAAACCCCAAACAACTTTTAACAGAGCTAACGCCATCTTTATTAGCACGGTTCATCCATAAAATAATAGTAAAAGCAGACAGTCAATTAGAGGTGCATTATCGCACTTCTAAACCGTTTGCTTTTTATGTTTCAACAAATATTAAGTCAGATATCCCAAAGAACCATCCTATTAAAGCATATGTTGAAAAGCACGCTTAAATTAGATTTAGTCAACTAGTTCAAGCCATGCACAGCACTCAACATGTGTTAAGAGGTATTCATAGCTGTCAATAATTAGAAGGCTGAATATTTTTGTACAAAATTCACCTTGAGGAAGATATCCACTGAGGGTTTTCGTATGAGGGAAAATATCAACTCTTTTACTGTTTGATTTATACAAACAAGTGAAGATTTTAGAAGGTGGTTAATCTGCTTTGTTTTCTGGTAAATAATATACTTTTCCATCCTTCGCAATTATCTGCACATCTTCAAGATATAATTCTGATTGTTCGTATTTAAAACTACTGCCATTACCATAGCTTTGTTCATCTATTATATTTGCTACGCTCTCATCAATTGTACGAAAATTCAACTCATTTCTTATTAAGCCTGGAAAGAAATGAATTACTCCGTCAAATCCATCTCTCTTGCGGCGATTTTCATCTATATCAATGTTCAACCTTTTTGCAGTATCTTGATGCCAGTTAGTGAGCCTTGTTTGTGAATCAATAACCTGCTGTCTGAATACAGGAAGCAGAGCCACACACTGCTCGCGAGAAACAGCACCAAGATGCAGTGTATACCTTAGGTCAGAAATCTTATACATCACATCCAGCAAAGACTTTTGATACAAATACCAATTCTGAGCCCCTTTTAATTCTCTTTCGTAAGTCTTGTAATCAATATCTTTCTTTTTCGCATATCCAGCAAGTGTCAGATTAGCCTGTCCTAAAAGTTGAGTGCACTCTTCTTCAAGGCTATCAAGCTGAGAAATTTTACTAAGTCTCAACTCATTGTTTTCAAGGATTTCAACTTGAAAGTCTGCTATCTTCTTAACATGGACCATAAGTGAAAATACTCTACTACGATACTCATTGTCCTGAAAATCTGAAACCTTAGATATTCTTTCGCTTATTAAGCCAAGCTCAGCATTAATTTGTGTCATGTAATACTGGCCAACAACTATCGATGCTACTCCCATAGCCGTAGCTGCGGTATTTGCCACAACGCCCGTCCCTTCTTGCGCCTCAATTGCTACTAAATTTGCATGACCTTTAATCCCATCTGCGCCATGATAAATACCTCGAACAGCATTTTCCATTGCATTCGAGTTAGTGAGTTTTGCACCTGCTGGAATTATAGCTCTATATAAAACCTCGTTATTTGCTTGTACTGCTTGAATTGCATTATTAACTGTATTCACGACCTGTGCTAATTCTGGAACAAGATTGTTTACATGTGCCAGAACTTTACTGTTTCTAATTTCAACTAGTCTACTCTCATCAATTTTAGTTCCAACTGGAAGCATCTCCATTTGAATTGCAGATCCATATGGTTTATCTGCCTTCTTAGTAGGGGCTTTAAATGGTGAAATGCCCGAAACAATCATGGAATTTTCTAGTTTTTTATTATCTGCTTTCTTTTTCATGAATATCGTTAGAAAGAAAGCAGTAATAACTACGATGCAAATTCCAATTAATATGTATTCCATATAATTTTAGCCTCCCACAATTAACTCCATGTCTTACTTTTCAACAACTCTGCAATATCCTTAGTTTCAGGTAGATGTTCTGTCTCCAGAATTTGTGTTAAATCAAATATACGTGAGCCCATAGGTGCCCTTGGTGTAATTTTCTTAAAATCAGTTTCATAGAACTTCTCAACAAAGAAATATCTGTGCTTGATAGTTCTTAAATCATAGCCATGCTCATCACCATCTGTAATTGCAAGAAGAATTTTATGTTTTCTTTCCTCAGTTAATTCGCCATACTCTGTCTCATATTGCATACCGTCTTTAGTTTCAACTGCTAAAATACGAGCGCAAACCTTGCCGACTGCGCGCACACTTTTGTTTTTATATAGACTTAAATAGTCATGTGCCCTGAAGCCACGCTCAGCATTGTCATAGTAAATATCTTCACTTACGTTAAAATCAAGAGTGATCCCTGCCAATTGCATCCTCATAAATTTCCATGAATCAGAAACAGCAATGAGGTCATCGTTATAGCAGTAATTCAGATAATCATCCAAAACCTCCTGCATTTCATAATCCCTATCATCAATCACTTCTTGTATTGCATTTGCTATACCTTCAAATGTTGTATTGATATGAATGACTGGTTTACTTTGTGCAGAGTTATATTCCTTTAATTGTTGTTCAAAAATCTTCTTTTTATCTTCTGCCATTATCTCAGGGGCTAGAGTAATCATTACCTTATACTTCTCATCACCAAAAGAATTCAAATGTCTCATAAGCTGATCAGAATAAAACCAGTCAGACATTTTTGTTTCAACAACAATCTTAAAGCTTTCCTGTGTGATGGTCGCATCAGGAACACTATCAACACTCTTCTCTTGTAAGTTAAATACGATTTCTGGCTCAAAGGAATCAGAGAAAAACTCCGACTTTAAAAAGCGAAAAAACTTATCTGAAGAATATTGATATAGGCGAGATAACAGCAACATCGTATTTGCCGTAGCTACATTTTCTTTTGCATGATATCTTTGAAAATAATGAATCTTCATAACTATTTGTCTCCTCTCTTTTTCTTTCCGTAGTTCTTTGGGAAGTAATCCTTCCCAAGCTGCCAAACATACTGGTCGATTTGCTTCAAGTTATAGTTATCCAATCCATAGAAGGAGCGAAAATCAATCAGTATACCTTTGAATCTAACATAGTCCTTCAAATCACCATCTTGGAAATCTGAGAAGTTATCACGATTTCTAAAATAACGAAGCACCTCATCAACGTAGCTATCATAAATCGGATAATCAAGTGGATTGTGATGGCTACAATACTTTGAAGCAAAGGAGTAAAAATTCTTCTCTGTATCACCGATAGTTACATACTGGATATCCCGAACCAGGGTAACATCACCGGCCTTAAGCCTCACATCAATATTCAGATCGCATATATGCTTAGCCATTGGGTAGATTGAGAAAATGTTAGTACTATAAAAATCATTAAGCGTTGATGCCTTTAATAGAATATCGATAACGTCTGTATTCTTCGGGCATAGCTCAAAGAACAGTTTATTAAGTGCATCCTCCTGCAGGTGATAGTTCTCAAGGTCGTCCCACTTTGTAAGATAAATCTCAACCTGCTCGATTGATGGATTAGGAACATCAACGTCCATTTTCTTTTTACGAGTATATGTACGGTAAGCAGTCTTGTCCTGCTTAGATGTGGATAATGAATCGGCAATTCCATCAGTAGCTAAGAACAGGCGGAACCTTCTTAGATGAGACAGGTAGCTATTAGCAAGTGATTTAACATTACCTGTCGAGTTCTCAGAAAGAGTCTTTATTAACTCGTTCTTTGCCGCATTCTTGAAATCAGTAGCAGTCACTGCATTCCAGAACAGGTCTTTGCTTCCTTTCCTCCAAAGGTAGAAGGTATCCGTATAAGCGGTATTGATTGTTAGTTTTGAAATATTCTGACTATTTAAGAATTCTCTGTATAAAGAACGCAGCTCATCATATGGTAAAGCTCTCATTTTATTAATATCCAAAGTCAAACAACCTCCTTTACTCCATACTGTTTAATCTCTCAAGCCACTTCAATATGCAACCACTTTTGAAGAAATCTAATAATGCACCATCGCAAAAGCGCTCGGCTCTAACAACACCCATAATCAGCGCAAGCACACACTGTGCATTCAAATTTGAAACGTCAGCATTCTTCATAGATTTTGCACCCCGTTCAAGACCGTTATCCTTGAGAATATCTCCATAGCGGGTAAGTTCCATATCTTTATTATTTTCCTCAAAGGTGTAAACATCATTGATGAATTTATGTACCATTTCGGAATAACTTACAAAAGGCAACTGCATTGGATGCTCCGGTGTTCCATCGTTTTCTTTATCAACAACCCATTCGCCAATGCTATCTTCCTGGATTATAGGTATGTATTTTGTCAAAATATCGTATTTACCCATCCTCGTCCTCCTCAGTATCGTCAATGCCAAATAACATCTTGAACTTATCGAAGTTATATGGGCATGAGTTATCACCATCAAATCTAACATGTTTATGACCATTGTTGTATTCAGATTCTAGTTCCCATTGCGTACCATCACACACCGTGTATCCGAAGCGCTTAGTTGAATATCATCTGCGCCTCTCACCTATGTGGAAATCCTTAAGTGCGGCCATGAAAGTATCCTTTATATGGTAGAAAACATCTCATTATAAAATCTATCTGCAATATAATTTGTAAATGAACGATTACCTGCCATAATACTCTCCCTACCCATATGAAAATCATATCCTAAGAAAATTTCCTGTTCCAAATATTAGTTCATAGGTAAATTATAACATGTATCATGACTGTCTCAATATTTACATGTGTGCTGCAATAATTCAAGTTTTTTCTATTTTCCGCTGCATAAACGCAGCTATTTGTTGATAATCTACATACCTTCCTCTGGTAGATTATTTCTATCAGTTCAGATATTTTGACCTATCCGACATCCATTCTATCTCCACACCCCTACAAAATCATCCATTCTATCTCCTTAACCCTCTGCCGATTTCCTCCGTCGATATATTTCCTTAATAAAAACAAGAGTTTCCAAGGTTAAGAACATCCACCGCACAACCGGCAGAATGCTTCTCAATCTCAAAAGCCCTTTATTTACAGGCTTTTAAAGCCCCTCTATTTCTCCACCCTTGACATCAAGGCAACGCACTCCACATGGCTCGAGAGGACAGAATGAATGTCATTTGAGTATGCCCGTTCTCGGAAACATATCCACTGCGTTTTTGGTGCTATCGGTAGACGGGAACATATCAATGTTTCTGCATAATCTGATATAATCTAAACAATCTTTTTAACTGAGGTTGACTAAGCGAAGTCCCTTCAAATGCTTGTTCTATTGACTCAATAATTATTTGTTTTTGCACATTACATTCTTTTAGTTTTTCACACAGGTTGTCAGAATAAGTTAGCAACCATTCTAGCTGAAAAGTATCTGCCTTAAATTCTGAAGGGCATAATAAGAAATCATATTCCTCACAAATACCACGATATTTTTCCGTAATAGAAGCAGGAAAATTACGCATAAACATATATGCTGCAACTTCTCCAATATGTTCTTCTGCACTTGGAATCGTATATTTTTCTATTCCAAGTTCTTTGTTTTTTCCGTTCTCTTTAACCTTTTCTTCTAAATATGATTCAACTATATGAAACTCATCACAGTTCTTTGGAAGATGTCCAGAATAACCTCTTTGCATTAACTGAAAGACATTCTCTATTGTATATATAGGATCTATAATCTGTTTAGCCTCGGCATTCAACACGGGGTAAATATATTCCAAACAAGGCTTAACGTAAACTAAATTGTCCCTGTTATCAATAATTAGCCCAGAAATTGTATTATCCATGCTACATTTATCTACTTCTATTATATCTGATAATAATTGAGCAATCATTGAAATATCAGAGATTGCACTGTCAATTCCTATTGGAGGAATTTGATTTTTTAGAATAGGTATGATTTTTTCAAGTAACCAATTCTCAATCATTAAATAGGATCCCTCTACCTTTGCTATTCTCACCCATTTGTTTATTATTCTTATCCTATCAGAAATATCAAAATGTCCATCTCGCATATTAATAATAAATTGAACAGCATCTAATTTACATTCGTTATCAGTTACAAAATACGGAGCAATAGAAAGAAGCATTTTAATTTCTTCACTGTAAAACTTCCAGAGGAAAATTTCCCCTCCTGTTAAAGTTTCCCCAAACATACTATTATAACTTTTGAATTGTTTCTTTATGTAAATCTCTAACTCAGAACTTTCATCAAATGGCAAATTTCTTAAATTAATTTTATTGACAAGATAATCAATATCATCTTTTTTAAAATTCTTAGCTATCAAAATTATATCTGTAAGAGTAAACTTACAACGAGTATTTGATATCATGGAAAATGCCCCATTCTTACTTTTTGATACTTCTTTAGAATAAGCCTCCAACCACGATACCATTGCATTTTTTATGTAGAGTTTATTCTCATCAAATCCAGTAAATAATATCATATTATCATATATAAATTTCGTTGTTTCCAACATTGTTAGTTTAACTTTATCAAACTTAGACATGCCAAAATACATCGTATCTTTTTGAAGTGACTTTTCTACTTCATACTTCTCTTTTGTAAGTTCATAGTATTTATCTATAAAACAATTTCGTTTAGAAAAATCAATTAAAAATGTATATTGAGATTTAAATTCATATGGCAGTTCAGAAAATTGCTTTTCTAATTGGTGATTTCCCATTTCATAATTTAAATGTTCAATAAAGCTATCATCGAATACTTTTAACTGTTTCCCGAAATTAATTGCTCCCTGAAATCCTGTGGTTTGGGTTATCATTTGTTTAATAATCGAAAACAGATATTGTCTATTAATCTGTGAAAAGTAATATATATCCCATTGTCTTGCCTCTTTTGTTTTCTTAAGAATATCTGTATATAAGCTATAACTTGTGGTATAGTGCCCTAATTGTGCCAAATAATATGCTTTTTTATAATTCTCTTTTATACTTGTATATTCAACACAACAAAATTCACTCATAACTTCATATTCGGATGTAAAAGCAGGATTTGTTATATTAATATGAGGCCAGATAAAACCATTCTTAGTCTCTATTCCCTTAACTTCAGCTTTATCTATGAATTTCTTTACAGTAATATACCACTCCTCATTGATTAATTTATATTCTTCTTCATTCTCCCAAAAATCTTCAAAATAATCTAACCGTACATTGGAAAGTGTTTTTAAATGATTGTTTTCATCTAATATTGCATCATGGGTTCTTGTTTTATTAACAATTTTCCATTTATCATTTAATTCGTACTCTCCTTTGAATATACTATTAAAATCCTCTCTTCGAATATAATCCAAATTCCTTTACACCAAATACCTTTTCATAAATATATTGCAATTTGTTGACTCTATCTGCTAAATCAGTTTCATTATTAAATGTTAGTATGTCTTTCAATACGGAACGATACTTGACCAGATAATCTGTATTATCAGTGTAATCATTACAATCAAGAACTCTTAATCCACGGCCTTCTTGATATGAAAGTTCAATATCACTTAACCTTTCCCCAGTATGAATAAAAATTGGCATTACAAAGGAATCCGACTGCACATTTTTGACCCAATTTAAAATTAACTTAATGTTGTAATCATTTAAGCCATAACCAACAAATATAACGAGATTTGTTGCAAATATCGTTTTGACCAAATTGTCAATTAGAAGATACTTATTTTCATAATCCAAGTAATCTTGCTCTTTTAATACAAAATCATTCGAAAAATCACCATGCACCTTTATGATATAATTTGAAGTTTCTGCTTTGGCTACTACTTTATTTGAATTTAAAACACTAAAGTTACGCCCAAATTTAATGGCCGTTTCTTCAAGCAATGTATCATAATTGGTGGTTAGCATATGATTTGGATGTAATGACAATATTAAATCATGTATCTCATTGGGGGTACAGTTGTTTTCAAAACCTTTCTCAACTTTCTTTCTATATATATCCTCGCCTTTATTAAGATAATACATCTGCGGAATCTTTAATAATTCCTCTGGTGAAAAATTGGCATATCCATTTTTATCTTTTTTATATAAGTATCCTATTTCATCTGCCATATCCTGCACTAATCCATTCCAAGAAGGAAAACCAGATAATCTTGAAATACCAGCCCCAACGAATACAGATAATTTTCCTAATCCAGAATAGCGTTTAATGTCTTCCAGAATGTCTGCATTTTTCATATTGACCTCCCACGTTTATAATAAAATCCTAAATTAATTTTAACTACCACCGAACACAAAGAAGCCATCGGCTGGAATGCGTTCTCGCAAACAATTTGTCATATACACTCCACCACAAGGTAAGTTTCTTAAGTGGGAGTATCCCCTGCTCATGCTAGAGGCTAAATTCATTATAGATATCTACTGCATTAACCTGTACGTACAAGAAAAAGT
The DNA here is from genome assembly GCF_007896505.1 of Rummeliibacillus sp. SL167. Lineage (NCBI taxonomy): Bacteria > Bacillati > Bacillota > Bacilli > Caryophanales > Caryophanaceae > Rummeliibacillus > Rummeliibacillus sp. SL167. The sequence continues at coordinate 2,365,786 of NZ_VCBM01000001.1, forward strand.
CCTCTATTAATTCCCTTAAATCAAGCAAATCATTCATCTCTGCCAGATTTATAGAAGTCACAGTTCATCACTGCTATTCAAAAAATCTTTGATGAGTTATTTTTAATCTTTTTTCATAAAAAGTATTTATTCGTCGTTTTTATGTTGAATAATTCTTCTTTATCTTTTTCTGTTAACAAATCATCTGGATGTTTACTAGAATCCTGAATCCAATTAGCCTTGCCCATAGCCCATTCATATTCATCTGTTGTTTCATCCAGCTCAGCAGAAATGTATTCCTTTATTAGTTTCGAGTAAAAATAGTTTATCGAGTTAATCAACAAATCCTCGGTTTTTTTATGTTCTTTTTCTCTCCGTTCTCTAAGTAACTCCCTCTCCTGTTCTTCTATCAATCTTCTTTCTTCCTCTAGGATATGAGCCTTTTCAGCTTCATCCATGATTGGCGGAAGTGAAAATATGTATAAGAATACCTTTCTTAATAGATCTTCAGGTGTCATAGTTTTCGTTTGTTTAATTAACTTTTCATGTTTACTCCATTTAAGCCAATACAACTTATAACCCACTTCAACATATATTTTTCCTATTGTTTCATACTTAAATGTATTGTAACGTGAATAGGCTTTATCATCTGGGGATAATGTGACTTTTTTACAGGGGAGTTTAAAATTTAAATTGAATGTATACTTTTTATACAATACTTGTGTTTCATCATATTTACTAACGATTTTTGCTCCTGCCATTTCAAGCGCTTTAAATAAACTATCAATGAAAGGTAAAACTTCTGGAATGATTTCACCGAAGCAGAACTAATTCTTAATTTATCTTCTTTATATGATTGAGTTTTTCTGCGGTATGACACTATTTCCTTATGGGGTTTATTTGATAAAGACTTATTAACCTTTAATGTGTTGTATATTTTAGTTAATTTTTCTTGATCAGATTCTAAGCTAGGAAAGTGAGACGGCTTTTCCTTTTCTATCTTCTTTGTGGATGAAGCGGCATTTTTTCATCATGGGTGCTACTGGATTTTTTGTCATTTACGGCTACTGTAATTCTTTTAGGTACCCCTGCATTTTGTTTTTTAGCTTTTTCAATGGCAATTATTCGATTATTATTTGGATTTGGTAGTGGCGGTTGGACTGGCTTCTCATTCCCCATATGTAAACTACTCCAATAAGATGCTGTAGGTAATGGAATATCATTACCAGTACATGCGTTTTTCAGTTTATTATAGGGTACATTTAATTCTTTAGCAGTTTTAGTGATACCAATAGTCCATAGCTTTTCATATAAATCTTTTCTCGAGATTGATAGCATTATTTTTCCCTCTCTTCATCCTTTGCTTAATTTTATATCTGCAATAGTTTTCAGTCAATTTAATCCACAAATAAGCCCATGTATTCATTAACATGGGCTTAAGTAGATTATATTCACATTTCTATTTGCTTCTCAATTCCTGATTTAAATTCAATAGTTAAATCACTATTGTAAATTGTTATTTTTTCAATAAGCCGCCTTACTAATTGCTCATCATACTCCTCTAACTCGCAGGATTGTTCATTCAAGAAATTAGTCATTTCTGTGATTCGTTGCCTTTTCCCTTCTCGCTCTGCAATTTCAACAAGTGCATTTTGCTTCAATTCTCGAAGGCGGTAAATTTCATCAGCCACATCTTCATAGTCATTCTTGGATTTTGCTTGAATAAGAAGCTGTTGTTGTAATTCTTCCAATTTGCTATCAATGTCATCAGTAGCATTATCAATTTCTTCATTAAATACAGTAGCTATATTTTTCTGTAGCACCTTGAGGAATGGGTCTTTGTTAGCCAAAAGTTCGTTAATAGCCTTAACAACTGCTTTCTGCAATGTTTCCTCGTTTATGGTAGGGGCCGTACATTCAGACCCTTTTTCCTCTAAACGGCTGACGCATCTCCAAACAATAGACTTGTAGCCTCGGTTATTCCAGTGTACCCGTCGGTAAATATCGCCGCACTGTCCGCAGTAAACAATACTCGATAAAGCATACTTGCTGCTGTAGACTCTCTTTTTACCGCCCTTGCCGCCCCGAAGATTCGCTCTTCGAACCATCTCTTCTTGAACCTGCATAAAAAGCTTGCGTGGAATTATAGGCTCGTGGCTATTTTCTACATAATACTGAGGAACGATGCCGTTATTCTTGACTCGCTTTTTAGAAAGGAAATCAACCGTATATGTTTTTTGTAGAAGGGCATCACCGATGTACTTTTCATTCTGCAGTATCTTTTTCAGTGTTTCCGGTCTCCATTTGGATTTGCCTGCCGCTGTAAGGATACCGTCAGTTTCTAGTCCTCTTGCAATCTGTAAAAGACTGCCCCCCTCCAGGTACTCTCTGTAAATCCGTTTAACAACCTCGGCTCCCTCTGGGTCAATGACTAGTTGTTTGTTTTCATCCTTAGTGTATCCGAGGAAACGCTTGTGGTTGACTTGGACTTCACCTTGCTGATAGCGATACTGAATACCTAACTTTACGTTCTGGCTTAAGGATTGGCTCTCCTGTTGGGCAAGGGATGCCATAATGGTTAACAAGACTTCACCCTTAGAATCCATGGTGTTGATATTCTCTTTTTCAAAGAATACAGCGATGTTTTTATCCTTTAACTGACGGATGTATTTAAGGCAGTCTAACGTATTTCTAGCAAATCGGCTGATGGATTTTGTGATGATTGTTTGAGTGCTTGACTCCTATACTTACCTGAATTTCACAGCATATATCGCTTTTATTATTGGGTTTCACAAGATAATGAACACTTGTATAATATGAATCTCGAACTTCTGTTGAAATACCTAAGTGGTTAAAAAAGGTTTAGGTTTCAGTATCCCAAGTATAGGCTTTCATCTCTTCTCCCAAAACCCAATCTCCACTATCAACCTTCCTCATAATCTCTGTATGTATCATCTCAAACTGATCTTGATACAAATGCAACACACGTACTCCAGCAAGATCTGTAACTTCACAAAACAAAGAATTTTCTGTAACTGTAATCCGCTTTTCGGATTTGCGCTTCAGTTTATACCGAAAGTGCTCCGGGTCTTTTAATCTAACTTTGATAGAATGAACAATCGGAAAGGAAATATTATGTAAAGCTGTATTTAATTCAAAAAAGGTTTTTACTTGAATTAGAAATTGTGTCTGCCCATGTTGATAAAATTCAATTACCGTATTCACTGTTTCAACCTCAACAATCTCTTCCTTTTTGATGCCCCCATTGTTATTTATAGCACCTCCGCCCGTTCAATAAATTCCTTGGCAAAAGCATGATAATTTTCCTGAGTTTCTTTATACTTTTTAAAATGGCCTGGATTAGGCTCTTCGACTAATAACGCATCCAGTAGTTCCGGATCATTTTCCTTATAATCTTTATAAGTTTGAGGGACAAGCCACATTGAGCACTTAAGTGCCTGAGCTACAGAGGGGAATGTGTTATGAGAATGCATAACCGCAATACCACCGATTGGACTCATAATGTCAGCAACAGGAGCTCTGTTTTTAGATACAATGTATTTCTCAACGGTTTTGGGCATTTCTTTTGCGTATGCATAATGTGCAACTGCCAAATCATACTCGTTCAACTGTTTAGACTGCTTTTTTGCATTATATATCGTATATCCAAGAAATTGTACAAACTTTTCAGGGAATCTTGTCCTTTTATCCTCTGATATAAGTTTATATATTGTCTCAAACTCCTTTTGCCATTGTTGTAGGGAATTTCCTATATTGCGAATACCATATACACTAAACATATCTGGTAAAGCCGGAATTATAAAGCCATCAACAGTTGAAATAATTACCTTATTTAAAATCCCCAAACTAGGAGAAGTATCTATTAGTACATAGTCATATCCATTAAGTTTTCCATATACTTCACATATTCTGCGAATATTCGTCACTGTTCTAATACTCAAATTATCACTTTGGTACAATCCACTCCAACGCTCTGCAAGTTTATTTTCATATTTATGTAAGGAAAGTCGTCCAGGGATTAGGTCCACATTATCATAGAGTTTAATAACAGGTGGATATTTTGTTAATTCATTTAATCCGTCCTCTGTAGGTTTAAGAAGAAAGTGAATTGACCTAGGGTTACTTAATATTTTTTCTAAACCATATTGTTCAATGGCTGCTCCATAATCATCTATATATAAGTCTTCATCTTGCCAAATCTGGTGCAAACTGTCCTCAAATACACCAGAAATAGTCATATTGCATTGGGGATCTAAATCAATTAGAAGAACTTTTTTCCCGAGTTCTCCTAGTGCACATCCCAAGTGAAAACCTAACGTTGATTTTCCAACTCCGCCTTTATTGTTAAACAAGGATACTATTTTCATTTCTTGACCTCCATTCTTAGCATGTTACTATAGACCCGATTACGTAGAATTATCTAATTATTACTTTAACAACACATTTATATTTATAAGTATAATTCCTCACATCCAACTCGACACTCGTCAAATAAAACATCCAAACTGCTCTGTCGCAAGAGCCTAGCACCTAACCTGCACTATCACCGGACTATGATATCTAATTTGACCACTTGACTATCAAATCCACTTTCTTGGATATATTCCCATGTAGCGAAAAAATCACGATTTTCAAACTCCTACTTTTGACCAAAAAACTCATATCCATTGAGTTTTTGGCACTATCAGTAGACGGAAACATATCGATCTATTTCCAAAATACACTGACTGTCCTCCAAATTCGCCCGAATAATCATTATCCTGAAATTAATGTCTGGCTTTTACATTTGCAAGTCATACCATCCTTGATCTAATCACCATAGCTATAGTTGGTTAATGTTGGCTACAACCGGATAAATATAAATATATATTTAAAATATACTCCGTAAAGTACCAATATTAGATTTTAAAAGAACCTCTCTTTATACCTCTAACCTTATATATGTTTTGAGCGCTGAGATTAACTCACCACTCATTTCATCTCCACCATTTAATAATCGAAGTACATAATCAATATAATAAACCTTCTTCCAACCAAAGAAATTTGATAATTGAGTATATGGCAATAATCCTTTATTATTAATGACTTTTAAAGCTCTTAGGAAATCCCTATTATTTACAATCATTTTTAACTCCTGTCTAGATTCATTATAAATCTCATCAATATTTACTACATCTTTAATTGTATATATATTGTTTTTATACTCTTCAATTGTATTTATTTTATCATTAAGTATTCTAATAATATTATTTTGACATTTCTGTTTACTAAATAGTAGTGCCTGAGATTCTATCTCTTTTTCTAAAAACTCAAGAGTTTTATCTTGAACAGCTGTAAGGATACTTTCATATTCTTCTTTATTTTGCTTTATGCAGACTATCCGAATTACTTCAGGCAGTAAAAATAAATTTTCGATTTCTGCAACATCAGGAGAAAAAATGTTATTCCTATTATGACTAAAAATTTCTTCGTCACTTTTTCTGTCTCTATCAATTATTCCTTTTACTTCAGCGTAATGAATACCTCTTAAATTTTGATAAGCTTTTGTGTATTGTATAACACTGTTACAACTTTCGACAGGAATAATATTATATTGAGGAAACAATATTGCATATAACTTCCTGTCAATACTTTTATTAGGCGTACCTTCAACAAGAAGCACTTTTTGTCTATTTCCTAGTATTTCAAGCTTTAAATTGTCCGTAGCATTAACATCTTCAATTAATTCATAATCCCATTGCGAACTACTTTTTATTCCTTTTACCCAGATGATTTGTGTGTTTATTCTTAAACTTGCGAATTCCAAACTATGTGTAATATATAAAAAAGTACAGTCTTGTCTTGCTACTTCAATAGCATTCCACAATCTAACTAATATAGATTTATGTAAATGGTTTTCGGGCTCGTCAATAATTATTAGGCTACCTGAGGGTACAGATAGAACTTCTCCAATAAAATAGAAGATTGCCCTTTCTCCATCGCTCATTTCACTACCATTGTAATATTCACTTTCTTCTGTCGATTCTGTATCATAAACTTCTATTTTGCCCGCACTAATTTTCAACTTACGATGAGTTATTACATTTTCCCAAATACATTTTATTTTTTCTAGTCTTGTTTCATTATCAAACTCCACATTTCCGTTTTTATGACTCTCGCGATATTCTATACTCTTTTCATAGTTCTCAGTCATGAGTAATTCCATTAGCATATTAAAATCATTCAATAGATGAGTTTCAGGCTTATTGCCCCACCTATTATTTTTCTTTCCATAGATTTTTAACCATTTTTTATCGTTACTTGTGTTTCCGTATAAAAACTTTTCTTCTGCTATCTCTAATTCAGTCGGACTTACCATTGCTGGCATATTTAAAGACTTTTGAGCCGAAATTCTATGAATTGGTATCTCACCGTTATTATCATCAATCCAAATACTCATTCTTGTTTTTCCTGAACCATTAGCTCCAATTAAAACAATCGACTGCTTGTCTACGATGTACTTTTCTTCTCCATTAATACTTGGTATTTTAATTTTCATAAGTGACCTCCTCTTCCTGTATGTATCTAGTTAATACACCTATTTACTTCATCTATATTTACATATCACACGCATGTTATTTGCATTAATAATAACCATATTTTAAAAACGTTACTTTTATCATATCTTTTCTTAACCCTTTAAAAGCAGTCATCATCTATCCTGTCTCCTCAACCCTATTTCATTTTATGGCCTTTTTTCTACACTTTGACATGCTTTCACAAACATAAAAAACACATTTTAGGTTGAGTAGTCGATTTAGATGCTATCCAGCAACTCCAGTAATATCAAAGCTTACACCCTCGACATCAATACTACCGTCTCCACATGGCTTGAGTTGATGGAATTGATGTCTGATATCCATTTTTTATGGTATCTGTACGCGGGAACATGTCAATGGGTTTTTCGGTCATTTTTGAAAAATCATCCGTATGTGGAAACATGTCTATGCAGGAAGAGTATCAGCGAGTGTAGTCAGCTGGATAGTAGATTTCAGGTCATTTATTTTATTATTCTTGACATTACCTTCTGTAACAGAGGGGGTATTTCGAAGTGCTGTTTTACACAACTCGAGATATTTATGAAACGTGTTCTGTATTATTTCTTCCATCTCTTGCAACCCGATACCTGAAATATTCCTACCATCACCCCTATGCAACGAGTCAGAATGATATCCGAAAAAGTTCTTCATTTTTTCATAAAGTGCCTTCATTGTCTGTAAACCGTCAGTATATTCAAATTATTATCAATTTCTACAACAAAATTACCATTTAGCATCTTTGGTTGTTCGCTTTTATAACGGAAAAAGATCTTGCTGATTTCTCAACAGGCCATATATACTGATATGCAGTTTTAAACCAGTTTTAATCACTATTGGGCATTTTATAAATATAACGAACCAACTAAATTACATAATATGAGTATATGTGAAGTTAATTTAGTTTATCTTGCCGGATTTGTTAACCACTCTTCTTTTGTAATGATAAGCTTGCAGCTTTCAAATTGCGAAATTCTCCCGTCTATGTCAGGTCTGAATTTATTAGTTATTCCTGTCTCCGTAACCTTCATACCGAGTTTTAAAAGTGGAGCAAGTTTATCCTTATCATTCAATGCCCAGCAAGCTTGTATTCTTTCGGCACCCAGCTGAATAAATCCATAATTATACAGAGCTTTAAGAGCCTCATATTCATAATCATTGCCAAAATATGCTGAATTTATAACATGACCGATATCCAGAGTCTGCTCATCGTCCATAAAGTTAAAATTGGTTAAGCAAACTACCTTGTGTAAATCCTTGATTTCAACAGCCCAAAACTGATGCTCTTTCGAAAAATACTCGACAGCACCTTTAATTCCTTCTTCATCTGTTGGCCACGTATGGTCGCAATCAGCAAACTGTGATTGCTCTTTAGATATGGCAATTTCCAGTAAATCTTTCCAATCATCCAGTACAAACTTCCTGATAATAAGCCGTTCAGTTTCAATACGTAATATTTTGTTTGCTCCCATTTTTGATCTCCCTCCATAAATTTGTATTTGAAATACAATCCGGTCGTATTCATCGAAGGTTCGAGTTTTCCTTGTAACAGACGGCGGAACTCCATGGAACGACTGATAAGCCCGTGTAAACGCTTCTGGCGAATCATAATCGAGCATTAATGCTAAATCAATTACCTTAATGTCCGTATTGATTAATTCGTGTGCAGCAATAGTCATACGTCTGTATCGCACATATTCTGAAAGTGTTACACCGGTTGACAACAGAAATATCTGTTGGAATTTGGACAGAGAGCAACAGCAGATCTTTGCTGCTTCCTCATAATCCAGCTTTTCCTTCAAGTGTAATTCGATGTACCCTATTGCTCTATTTAGATTATCAATCCACTCCAAAACCTTCACCTCAGTATAACTATAACATAGCTCTATATAAAAAACCTTGCATTTTACCCAATATTCTGCAAGATATCGTCCTTCATATTTTAAATAGTTAATGGTTCACTTTTTCTTACTACTAACCCGACCAATTAACTATCAAGCCAGGTTCATTCTTGTCAAATATCCGTTGCGCAAAAATAAGGACACGGTCAAGTTCATATTTATTTGTAACATTTTAAATGGTGTAATTCACTGATACTTCCTCCCTATCATTTCGAGAAGATTTTATATGCTGAAATATAGTCTATAAGCGGATGTAGTTTCTTTGCTCTGAACATATCAAGCAGTTCATCCTTGTCTACCCATCGAGCGTTGACAACCTCTGTCGATTGAAGATTTAAGTCTTGAATAGGCACATCGGCTTGAAACAGCCACACATCATAAAAATCCTGTATACTGTCGCGCCGGATTTGAAACAGCAGTCGAGCCGTAGAGCGGTCTAAATCTATCCCCAGTTCTTCCTTAACCTCTCTGATCGCTCCGTCCAAACTGCTTTCTCCAGCCAGCACAGAGCCGCCAGTACATTCCCAATAAAGTGGATATTGTTTGTCGGGGTGACGCTGCGATAATAAAAACTGACCTTTATTATTTGTTATCCAAGCACTAACGACAAGATGATACATTCCTTGTGGTATGGGCTGCCCGCGCTCATGCGTTATCCCTGTGCATTCACCTTTTTCATTGTATAAATCCCAAAGCTCCGGCATACTTACACCTCTTTATCCGGTAATGGCGCATCACGAAAATCAAGCAGATAACCGTCGGCAATCGCCATTATTTCGGATTGATGGTGTGCAGAATATTTATCGTACACTCCATAAACAATCATTCCAGCTTGCTTTGCACTCTTTACGGCTGGCAACACATCTTCAAACACAATACATTTTTGAGGAGAAATACCAAGCTTTTTCGCTGCAAGCAAAAACACATCTGGGCGCTCTTTGCCATACGGGACTTGCTCAGTTGAACAAATAACATCAAATAAATCATAAATACCGTTACTCTGCAGACAAGGCAGATACAATTCTTCGGGTAAACCCGTGGCAATAGCCAATTTGATGTTCTCGGCTTTTAAGCGAAGTAAGTAATCCAGCGCATAAGGTGTCAAGCCGACATCATTCCTATATTTCGATATTGCCATACAGTTCCATTCTTCAACAATTGCGGGAATGCTTTCATTCAGTCCGAACAGGTCTATCGTATATTGCGCCGCTTCCTCAAAGCTGCGGGCACAGATTTCAGCGACATAGTTTTCCGGTACGGTCAAATTGCGCTTTTTTAAAAAATCAATGTCAATCTGTTCCCAAACGTCCATTGAATTAAGTAGTGTTCCATCTAAATCAAAAATTGCAGCTTGAAAGTTCATAGGTTTGTCCCCTCCAGAAATATCCGCTTCAGCTCGGAGGCCGCCTGCCGTATATTTGGCTGTGCGATAATCGCAGACACAACGGCTAAACCGTCTATCCCCATATCATGAAACAGCCCAGCGTTTTCCTTGTTGATCCCGCCAATCGCCACGATAGGGAGAGCGACAGATTGCCGGATGTTTTGCAGCTCCTTTATTGATACGATAGCAGCATCTGTTTTCGTACCCGTGGGAAACATCGCGCCAACGCCCAAATAGTCAGCTCCATCCTTTTGTGCCTGTATTGCTTCTGAAACGGAAGATGCAGATACCCCCATGAGCATATCATCACCGATGATTTCCCTTACAATGGCGGCGGGAATGTCACTCTGACCGATATGTACGCCAGCCGCATGAACAGCTAAAGCAATATCTATTCGGTCATTGATAATAAGAGGAACGCCGAAACTATCCGTAACCGCTTTGATCTCTGTTGCCAGCTTAAAAAAGTCAAGGGATGAAATGTTCTTTTCTCGTAGTTGTACCATTGTGCAACCGCCTAAAATGGCTTGTTCAACCGCTTCGGATAATGTGTCGGTGGTCATAAGGCTACGGTCAGTTACGAGATATAACGAATAATCTCTTTCCATCGTTAGATATCCTCACTTTCTTTCAAGCCGTACTTATATAACTCATAAAAATGATGGGTAGGCCCGTTGCCTTTTCCGATGGCAAGGGAGTGTTCAATAGCCATTGTGACATATTTCTTTGCCGCCGCGACCGCCTCATTGATACGCAATCCTTTGGCAAGCTGTGCAGCAATCGCAGACGAAAATGTGCAGCCTGTGCCGTGTGTGTTCTTCGTGGCAATTCGGGCTGTTTCAAAGTGATAAATACTTTCCCCGTCAAAAAGAACGTCCAAAGCATTTCCAACCGCATGACCGCCCTTTACGACAACGGCCTTACAGCCCATGTCGTATATCTTTCGGGCAGCGGCCTCCATATCTGTAACAGAGGTGATTTTCATATCAGCGATTTTTTCTGCTTCGGGGATGTTCGGTGTAAGCACATCGGCAAGGGGAATAATAACATCAATCAAGGTCTGAACAGCCATAGGCTTCATTAAGGCGCAGCCGTTTTTGGCGTACATCACCGGGTCTATTACAACATTGTGAGGTTTGTACTCCCGCAGCTTTTCAGCAACCGCGCACATACATTGTGGCGTGGAGAGCATACCAATTTTAACGGCGTCAACCTCAATATCTTCAAATACGGCGTCGATCTGCTTTGAGATCATATCCGGCGTTATATCCTGAATGTCAATTACCCGGCTCGTATTTTCCGCAACTACAGAAACAATGACACTCATTCCATATACGCCATGAGCTGAAAATGTTTTTAGGTCGGCCTGAATACCTGCTCCGCCGCTGCAATCAGATCCCGCTATACTCAATACCTTTTTCATAGAATAAAAACCTCCGTTATTATTTTTGGGTAAACAACCAATAGTGTCCCGTTTGTTACAACAACTGAGCTTTCTCTGCCGATGAACTCATTACTGACCCCGATAGGGAAAGAGTTCGTCAATGTGGCATTATGAAGCTCATATTTTAAGCCTTTTATATAAACGCCCTCTGATTTTTCAGAATATGAAAATACCGACACAAAGCCAGAAGCCTGTGGATTAAAGAATAGAGTCTTGTTTGTAATAGCACTTATAATACAGTCCCTACCGAATAAAAATCCTTGCTTGCCGTTTTGGGACAGTTTAGCTAAAAGCTGGATATTTGCAATTGTGTGTTCCACGCGCCCGCCCATTCCACAATAGATATGAAAGACCTCATATCCTGCTTTGATGCCTTCTCGAACAGCCGCCAACATGTCGGTATCATCTTTTTCGGCATTCAGTTCTATAACATTTGGATGCTCCGGCTTGAAATGCAAAGTGTCGAAGTCGCCTATCACCAGATCGGCGGTCATGCCGCTTTGCTCTATGTAACGTAGGCCCGCATCAACGGCGATAATCATATCCGCCGGACAAGCGGTGAAGTCCAAGCCGTAATTTTCCCCAGCACCGACAACATAACAGATCTTTCTTTTCATGGCTTACTCCTTGTATGCCATTTCCCAGAAATCAAGTTCAAGTAAACTGGCCTGTTCAAATACATGCATCAATCGCTCCTGTTCCTTCGTCGGCATAGCCGAGCATTTGCTATCTGCGAATGCGCTCCAGAGCTTGCAGCTTTCAAAATATCCGTCATCGGCATAGTCCTGAATGAAATCCCAATACCTAGAATTTGCGGTTCCTGGCATAGCGGCGATCTTCCTGAATATGTAGCTGTAACTCAACATACAGGGAAGAACAGCCATAATCATTTCGCAAACGTTGCCACTTTCCGCAGCGTCAAGTAAAAAATCGATATATTTCTTATTTTCTGGCAAGGGAGCTATCAGCTCTATGTCGTCGTCGGTCATTCCGAATTGCTTTAAGTAGTTCAACCTCACCGCAGACTCGGTATCCGTTAGAAAACTTAAGACGGAATAAAATAACTGAATATCCTTGAGAACGGTGGAGTGATACATGGCATTCCCATAAACACGGGCATAGTGCTTTAGATAAATGCTGTCCTGTATCATGTAGTTCTTAAACTTCTCAAACGGCAATATGCCTGCTTGCAGTTCGGTGATAAAAGGTGTAGCAATGCATTTGTCCCAAATTGGCATGTTCCTTTTCAATACTTCGTCCATGAATGGCATTGATTATATCCTCCTGTTTATAAATAAAAATAGAGCCTCCAAATAAGATTGGAAGCTCTTTCAGCCGCAATACGGCATAAGAAATTGCTTCCCTATGCCGGTATTAACCGACAGGTCCAGAGGTCAGGTCTTAACCTTTTTCAACTTGTTCAGTTCCCTCGCAAATATAGTAATACAATATTTAGTTATAACAAAAGGACACCCCGTGTAGAAAGCGTCCTTCAAATACAAAAGTATCGATATACTCCCTACGCTGGTGTTAACCAACAGGTTCTAAGGGTCTAAGCAAACAGCTTACTCTCAGCCTGCTTAAAGCAAGCTCCCCTTTTTTTCTTTTTTAATTATATTACAACACGACAAAAAAAGCAACCTTTAATTTCTGCTCTTCTTTCGTATAGAACAGGATCATGAGATGAAATGAACTGGCCAATCTTTTTAATTTCCGTTTGTTGGAGAAAGCAAATGAGGTAGCAGAACTCAATAGCAGCCGCGTAAGATCTTCCAAAGCCATACTTTACCTACAATAACATCAGCATTATTGTGTTGAGGATTTTTACTGCACATTTCATATAATAAACGTTGGGGCCCGCCTTTGGTTGGATTGAAGAAATTAAGTTGTATATTTTAACATCCATATTTAACCACGCCGTTACAATTATACAGAAAAAAATGTTTTTTTATAAAACAAAATGCCGCCAATTAAGAAGGGTTTCCTCCTCAACTGGCAGCAATCATATTGAAATCCTATAGTTTCACTTCTATTTCCAGCCCCGACTTAAACTCAACCACTAACCTATCATCATATACAATCGCTTTTTCAACTAGTTTTCTGACCAGTTTATCATCAAACTCCGTAATATCACCGGTTTGCGTGTTAAGGAAGTCCGTCATTTCAGCAATCCGATCCCTCTTATCTTGGCGGAGAGCGTTTCTCGAAAGAGTTTCTTGCCTTAGATCACGTAGTCGGTAAATCTCGTTGACAATATTATCGTATGCTTCCTTTGAATTTGCCTTTTGGATCAACTCGGTTTGGAGTTCTTCCAGCCTTTTATCAATGTCTGCTGTAGTCTCATCCAAATCCACGCTTAATACGGTTTCAATATTCTTTTTCAGTATAGCCAGAAAAGAGTTTTTTCCGCTGACCGCTACATTGATGGCCTCTACAATTTTCTCTTTAAGCGTATCTTCAAGTATAGTGGAAGCGGTACAAAATAAACCGGTGTTTTCCAATCTGCTGACGCATCTCCATACGATTGATTTCTTTCCTCGGTTATTCCAATGAACCCTTCGAAATATTTCATGACAGTTGCCGCAGAAAACCATCTGTGATAAAGGATGCTTGTTGCTATAGTTTCTTTTCTTTCCATTCTTACTTATATGCACACATCTTCTTTTGACAAGCTGTTCCTGAACCTGCATAAAAATTTCACGCGGGATTATAGGCTCATGGCTGTTTTCTACATAGTATTGTGGAACAATACCATTATTGGGTACCCTTTTCTTTGATAAAAAATCTACCGTATAGGTTTTCTGTAATAGCGCATCACCGATATATTTTTCATTCCTCAAAATCTTATTGATGGTACTGGTATGCCATCTGGGATTGCCTGCACCCGTCAGAATTCCGTCAGCCTCCAAACCCCTAGCTATCTGTAGCATACTGGAACCTTCAAGATATTCTCTGTAAATGCGTTTGACGATCTCAGCTTCTTCAGGTACGATAACTAAATTGCCATCCTTATCCTTTGTATAGCCAAGAAACCGGTTGTGATTGATATGGATTTTTCCTTGCTGATATCGGTACTGAATACCCAGTTTTACATTCTGGCTTAACGATTGGCTTTCTTGCTGTGCCAAAGATGCCATAATGGTCAACAGGATTTCTCCTTTGGTATCCAATGTGTTTATATTTTCTTTTTCAAAGTAAACCGGAATATTTTTTTCTTTAAGCTGCCTTATGTACTTTAGGCAGTCCAGCGTATTTCTTGCAAACCGGCTGATAGATTTCGTAATTATCATATCGATTTTGCCCTGCATGCATTCTTCTATCATCCGGTTAAATTCTTCACGCTTTTTTGTGTTAGTTCCGGTAATACCTTCATCTGCAAATATGCCTGCTAACTCCCATTCGGGATTGCTTTTGATATAGTTTGTGTAGTGCTCGATTTGCGCTTCATAACTGGTTGCCTGCTCCTCGCTGTCCGTAGAAACACGACAGTAAGCTGCTACCCGAAGCTTAGGTAATTCCTCGGCATTTGCACTATTCCCAATTCGCTTACGGGCAGGAATTACCGTAACATTCCTGGTTGTCATCTAAAATCACCTCGCTCTTAATAAGACTATAAGCATACTCTGCCTGCTGAAACGGATCATCGTATAGATTATCTGGCATTGAAGCATGAAACTTAAAATTCAGGCATTTCTTTTCATTTCCTTTATGTTCATAAATCCTGCCAAGCACCTCAGCTCGCCTGCGTCTTTCCAGTTGTGCTTTTTCGAATGTGTCCTTGCTGATAATTGGCGGATAGAATTTATCCTTAACATACCGTTTATCTGCCAGCATTCTTGCAATAGATGTGTGGTAGCGCTTAATGCCCGCTTTTTGGGCTGCTTCGGTTAAAGAAAGACCGGAAAGGTAAGCCTCAAATAGTTTCTCAATCTTAACTGCTTCCTCTTCATTAATTACAGCCCTACCGTTCTGAATGGTATATCCAAAAGGTATATGGCTCATCATTTCACCAGCCTTTCTCTTAAGTTCAACCCGCATTTCATTTTGAAACTTATTTCTTCTTGTGAAAACACAATGATTTCTTCAATAAAATCCTCAAATATTTCGCTTTCGAATACATCAATCTGCTTATCAGCTTTCGTTGCAAATTTAAGAAGCTTCTCAACCTCAACAAGGATAGTCTGACTCCCATCGATTGCGCGTTTTATGGCTTCTTTTTGTTCTTTTAATATGGCTGCTTCTTTAAGCAGCTCATTTTTTTGTGTATTAAAAAGAGCGGGTTCCAGGTATCCTTTGGCCATAAGTCCCATAATCACCTGAACTCGCTCTGTATTTTCTTTGATTTTTGTTTCCATCTCCTGAATCTTTGTTATGTTATCTGAGTAATTTGTCTTCTTTAAGCTTTGTAGCAATGGTCTTAGAATGAATTTATGACCGAAAATAAGCTTATTGATCATTACAACGAAGGCCTGATGGATTGCATCCTCTCTGACAAACTTCATGGAACAGCTTGATGCGTCCTTTATATGCTTTGTGCAGCACCATGCAATATATTTACGGTTACCGCTGCCATGAATTCGACGCTTAAAACTGCTGCCACATTCTGCGCATCTGATTTTCCCAGAGAAAGGGTAGCGTTTTTGATACTTACTGCTTCCCTTAATTACACCTTTTTCTTTTCCTCTTTGCTTTAATATCTCTTGGGCGGCTTCAAATTCCTCATGGGATATAATGGCTTCATGATGATCTTTTATCATGTATTGATCTTTTTCCCCACGATTATAATGCCGCTTAAAATTCTCATCTGTATAGGTTTTTTGCAGAAGGACATCCCCAGTATATTTTTCATTGCTTAAAATGCCGCGGATAGTTGTCGCTGTCCAGTGTGAACCTCTCTTTGTTGGGATTTTATCCGAATTTAGCCCATCTGCAATTTTCTGTGTGCCTTTACCGTCCAAAGCCTCGGAAAAAATCCGCTTTACGATTTCAGCCTGTTCTTTATTGATAAATAGCTTTCCATCCATATAATCGTAACCATAGGGAGGGTATGAAATCTTGTATGTTCCGTTTTGGAACCTACGTCTGATAGACCACTTACTATTTTCTGCAATGGATAATGACTCGTTTTCTGCAAGACTGCCCAAAATTGTCAGCACCAATTCGCCTTCCATGCGCTGCGTGTTTATATTCTCTTTCTCGAAATAGATGAAAACACCGAGATCGGTAAGTTTTCTCACCATCTCAATACAGTCGGTTGTGTTTCTGGCAAATCTGCTGACCGACTTGGTTATAATAAAGTCAATTTTCTTGTTTTCGCAATCTGCAAGCAGTCTCAAAAGTCCAGTTCGGTTTTCCTTTTTTGTGCCTGATATGCCTTCATCATAGTAAATCCCTGCAAATTCCCAATCAGGATTTGCTTTTATATAGGATTCATAATGGTCCTTTTGCGCTTCCAGGCTTGCCATTTGCTCATCACTATCGGTTGAAACCCTGCAATAAGCTGCCACTCTTACCTTTGGTTTGAAAGCTTGGAGAGCATTGTTTCCATCAATCCTTGTTACCTTTCTCACTGTTTTCACCTCCTTTGGGCATGTGACATGTTACCTCTGTGTGCCGCTAATAGCAAGCTAATTAGGCCATAAGCTGTGCGTACATTGGAGAAAAAGTTTTAAGATTTAACTTATCGATTTTGTCGAATTCCTCCTCTGAAATCAGTCCCGCTTTAAGCATCTTTTGCAGGATTTTATATGCCCGCCAGTAATCTACCTCTCTTTGAATTTCCTCCTGCGTTATCTTTGTATAGTTCGTTTCCTGCGGGTTATATGGTAAATGATTAGCCGCTTCTATCATTCAAGCACCTCCTATAAAAACTTAGGACAGCCGCGATTGGCT
Organism: Rummeliibacillus sp. SL167; assembly: GCF_007896505.1. Classification (NCBI taxonomy): domain Bacteria; kingdom Bacillati; phylum Bacillota; class Bacilli; order Caryophanales; family Caryophanaceae; genus Rummeliibacillus; species Rummeliibacillus sp. SL167. The sequence continues at coordinate 2,382,982 of NZ_VCBM01000001.1, forward strand.
GTCCTTTATCGTTATTCCGGCAATTTCAGAACTTGTCCGGGGTAAATAGTATCTGAAGTCAGGCCATTGAGTTCCTTAATCTCCGGATATCTTGTTCCTCTGCCGAGTTCTTTTTCCGCTATTCTCCATAAGGTGTCGCCTTTTTGCACTGTATAGGTTCTATTGCCCTTGTTATCAGGAATGCTGTTTACAATTACAAGGTTTTCTTTTGCTACCCAAGTGTTTATGCCTGCAATCTCTTGACCGCCGGATTTCTTAACCTTTTTGCCAAGCAAAACACATTCTTTGCCGCCTTTTATGACCGGCTTGCCTTTGTATAAAGTCTGTGTGACCCTGTGGTAATAGTCATTTTTGACCCACGTTGGAACTTCTACACTGCCGGGGTAGTAATTCTTTACACTGACCTTAAACTCCACCATATCTCCAATTCCAATATCAGTATTGATATCTGTACTGTTCTCCAGCGCTTTTTTTACTGCTTTACGGAAAGTGTCCATATTCTCCCCATGCTTGGGAAACCAGTGCATCACATCAGCATGGTTGCTGGCAATACCGAGCTTATATCCTTCGGAGTGGCAGATGATGTCATTCTCATTAAGACCGTACTTCTTGCAGAGCATAACGCAGAGTTCAACAGCATTCTGCCACGCTTTACGGAAATAATCTTCCTGCTTTGCTGCATCATAACCCGCCATTACCGACCCGGATTTATACGAAAACCCAGCAGGCTCACAGATTTCAAAGCCAATATGGGTATTGTTGGCTGCTCCTCCCGCATGCCACCCGCGATGATCCCAAGGCAGGTATTGCCAAACCTCTTTATCGTCTACAAAAGCGTGAACACATACCTGCCTATTTATTTCGCCGGCCTTGTAAGATTTGTTCCAACGGGAAAACCACTCAGCCGCCATTACACCCGGCACAGCCGTCGAATGTACCATGATTCCTTTAGGCGTGATTTTTCGACCAGCTGTATAGCAATCGTTTCGCGTCATGTATTTAGTAAAAAGCTTCATTTCTTTTCATCCTCCTCATTTGAGTGGCCATGCAGTTGTTCCAATGCGTTCTTCAGCTTTTCAGGAATGGGCAGTCCTATATGTGCTGCATTCTCAAGAATTGAAATTCCCTCGTTACTCAGGTAAAAGAAAATAACCGCTGTCCGGATTGCCCCGCCGTTGCCGAGCACCTGGCTGTCGATTATGTGTCCCACACCCACAAGTACAAAAATAAGTACCTTCTTAAAGATGCCCTTGGCTCCGACTTCACTCGAAAGCTTTTTGTCTACAATGGCACACATCACGCCGGTCACATAGTCAATGGCCACAAAAGCGATGAGCGCATATAAAAATCCATCCAGCCCTCCAAGAAACCAGCCAAGAAATCCGCCAATAGCAGTAAAAACCGCCTGCACCCAGTTCCATACTGTTTTCATTGTCTTAACCCTCCGTTCAACTTGAATTTTGCATATAAAAAAGCGCCCTGCCTTAAAGCAAAGCGCTGAAAATTAAAACTTCTAATCTATATTTGCTTCGGAAGCGCCTCCCACAGTCGCATATCCTCCTGCCCAAGAGACCAGATAGCTATACCTCGCAGTTTCCATCGATAAGCCGCTTCGTTTGCCCAGTAAACAAGGCTATCCACATCCTGATAATACAGAATAGAAAAACCATCTGCATCTCCGAGGAAGAGACGGGATATCCAGATATTGATGTCTTTCGGTATAATCTTTACTTCATAGTCATTACCGCAAGAAAGAGCCAAAAGTTGTGAGTGGAAGAAGTCATAGTCCATCGAAATGTCCTCACTGCGAGTTATCGATTCCTCCACATCGTTATTTACTGAAAACACCTGAAATTCATCATCCCACGTGACACCAGTGCGAGCAAGCCTGCCAAAGCTGGTTATAGTTCCATCCGGGAGTTCCACATCAAAACGCTCGTATGGTTCATATACCCACGCATCGCCCAGCCGCAGCAGCTCGCATACCGTCCGGTTGTCCGAGCAGTACCCTGCATAACCACTACCACCGATTACATTCACTGTGAAACGCAGGGTTGAAGCTGCACCAGAATATACTCTTACCTTATTGCCGCGTTTTCGCATCTCTATAGTATACATATTCGGATTAGCACGAAGATCGGCATCTGCAGTTTTTGAGAAACTGGTGGAGTAGCTACCAAGCAAGGAATTACCTTGATAAAGCTCGACTCTTTGCGTGTCATAATTTAAGCAGCAGAAAATATCACCAAGGAACACCCCAGCCCGTCCGCTGCTATTTTGAGGGAAGGCCAGCCTTGCCCGGATATGGATGTCGGAAAACCCGTCGTATTTCCATGCAAGTTTGCCATATCCCTCGAGTTGGGAATATGGGCGACTTTCTGTGCTGTCTGGGTCTTGCCAAACATCCCATTCGCCATCCAGCACAGTCCAATAATTTTCAGGCAGGATGTTCCTGTCCCGAAAATCCTCATACCAAATAAGCGCCGAGTCGGGTTTTCTTCGCAACATTTCAAAGGTCAGTTTAAAACCTCGATCCGGCTCAACCATCACACCATTTACATCCTTGAACCGACGAGGAGAGAGCATAAAGCTGGCTTCACCGGCAAAGGGATACTCCGAAAATCCACTGCAAACCCTAAAACCGTAAAACTGGACTCCCGGCACACCACCGCTTATGCTGACAGCATGCGTTCCCTCTTGGAGAAATACACCTTTTGCAAGTGTCAACCAACAAATTCTTCTCCAGTATGGCCACCACAGACGGTTTTCGCTGAATGTCTTTGAGTCACCGTCGAGGGTAATTACAATTGCATTTTTGTCCCAGTAGGGAAAGCAAAGCCGTACTGCGACATCGTAATATGCCGCTTTAGTTATCTCGAACTGGTACTCTGCCGAAGCCTGATCATCTCCCAGCGAGGCCATCTCATCAGTAACAATGACATTTCCTTCGTATTCATCCGGAACTCCGTTTCTGTCAATATAAATGGTTCCGAACTCCGCTTTCTGCTCCTTGCCATAACTTGTTAAATATCTCCGCCTGTTATAAACCCCTTTTAGCAGCGGATATTCCCAAGATACGGCATCCCATCCTTCCATATAATCATATACATGAGGAAGAGCCCAAGGTACTTTGTTATAGTCATCCCAGTAAGCCACAATTGGAATAAACGGCTGGGGCGGTGCATCGCCTGTGAAATTGTAAACTCCAGTCATCCAGTATTTAGCCGCATAATAGGTATTAGACACTCCACGATAAGTTATTCCAAGGTTTTCAGGTGTGTCATGGATCCTCCAGTTCCAGCCATAGGCAGGCAAACCCATGAATATCTTGTCCGGAGACATAACGGAAACTGCATAATCATATATACCCTCAAGCCAGTCACGAGGAGATACTGGGCCGGGAGCAGAGCCCGCCCATGCCATGCCATAGCTCATGATGGCGGCGGTATCGCAATAGTCGTTAAGATCGGCATAAACACACCAGTTTTCACCGCCCACCGAGCCTTGAACGCCGGTCATGCCAGGCAGGCAGATGTTGACAAGCTTTGTTGCATCATAAGACTTAACTGTATTATATATATCCCTAAATAAAGCATTCGCCGCATCCTTGTTTTCATAACCTCCACCGCGCTCAAGGTCAATATCTACCCCAGCGCACCATGGATACTTGTTCATTATTCGGATGATTTCAGTGAGAAACTTATCCTTTGCACCGTTTTCGTTGTTGCGAAGTGCAGTAAAAATATTGGCTATTCCATGATTCATAATAGTGAGCAACCACTTAATGTGCGGCCATTTCTGAATATACGGAAGCATGCTGCTGATGCTGGTACCGGTTTCAGTGATTGTACCTGTTGCGTCAACCTCAAAAGTAAAAATGCCTACCGTATCAAAGCGGTCGCCGTAGTCTCTAAGCGCTTCATACATTCGGGCATTACCCATAAAACTCCACACCATGCAACGTTTGCCTTTTAAGAAATCCCTCACAACCGGTCACCGCCTTCTTGCATCTCCTGAAATTCAAAGAGCACCCGCGCCGATTTTCTCTCTTCCAGTTTCACTGTATGTTTGCTGTCCCATGCCGCAGAATATTGATAAAACCCATCCTTAGGAGTCTGACTTCCGTTTTTTAGGCATTGGCGGGTGGAAGCCTTGAGCGCCAGCTCATCGCCTGCGTTAACCGAGTCAAGAAACCTTACCTTATGCGCGCCCATACCTTGGGATATTTCAATACTTCCTGCGGCCATATCCTGTATAGGATAGATATAGCAGTCAAGACCAGCAGAAGTTTTACCCAGGTTGAATAAAATTACAGTCTCCGCTGTTCGCACCACACCGTTATAATGCCGGGGCGGAACTGGCTGCCCGTTTTCCTTCATTTTCGTTAGCATTTTGCTCGTGTGGACGGTATAGCCTGTCAACTGATCTCCATCCTGAAGCTGCAGGTCGGTGAAATATATAGTTCCGGTACAATCTGTGATCATCAGACGAACTGTGATACTGACCACGCGCATTTCTTTCTTAATCATTAACGTTTCTGCGAACCTGATAAAGCTGTTTTTTGCCATCGTCAACACTCCAGATAAAATAAAAAAGACCGCTGATGCGATCTCTTATAACAAAACTGGATTAATTTTTTACAATGCCTTATTCTTTAGGAGTTATATTATTTAAAGCTTCTATTAAATCTTCTCTCGTTACAATCATTTGACATATCTTTTTTGATGCTTTCCCATCTTCAGTAGGCGTCGCCATTACATCCAGAGTAATGAATTCGCCACCTTGTAACATCGATGAGTTTTTGTAAAACTTTAAATACCTCCCAGAGATTTGACATTCTACATGCAATGGTCCAAGGGAGTTTTTTCGGCGTTGTGAATATGTTATTGGAAACCGTTTAATTTTATTATTATCCAACTTCGGCACATCCTTTCAAAAATATAAATCAAACAAATTATACCATATTAATACCTCCTGCTCCTATTTATCCGTCCAATGTCCACTGAATTTCGCATACATGCCCGATCCATCCAGTGGAAACCGAACCGCCCTGAAGCAATAAGTCTGTAAAGTACACTGTGCCGGTGCAGTCAGTGACGCACAGCCTGATGGTGATAGATTTGACTCTGCTGATACTTTTGGGAGAAATACTGTGTGCAATCTGATTGAAATATGCCATATCATCACCCTCAAATTAGGTCTATAAATCTTGTTTCTGTTGTACCGTCCTCGTATTCAATGACTATCTCAACACCAACTTGGCCGTTTTCGCCCTTTTCAAGGTTTTCTGAAGCAATCTGCGCTGAAAATGTATAGCTTTTACGTGTTGCTGGGTATACCGTCTGTGACAGACTCTTTGTCATACCAGGTACACCAACAGCCTTGAAGGAAGCAGTTCCCGAAACACCATTCTCAGTATCCACTTCAAAGCCGGAATTGACCCAGTAGGCAAAACCATCATCCGCTCTGGAATTGCGCAGATGGTTGAATGGTACCATATCTTTAATTTCCTGACGGTTTATCAACTCTGCTGAGGACAGCGCATCCGCTGCCTTGTCCCACTGTGCTGAAGAATCGCCGAGTTCCCGCAGTTTAGTTGAAAGCTCAATCACTGTTTTCCATGGCTCCTGCAAGTTATACTGCCTTCTCACAACACGAGTCTTTACCAAAAGGCCTAGTTCCTTATCGTCTACCGTTACAATATCACCCAGTTTCCATGCTTCGTGCTCATAACCGGTTAGCGCAGATAAATCCATTGCAGACAGTACATAAGAAACGCGAGGCTTCGAATATTCTGCAAGCCGCATTTTTGCATATTCCAGCATCTGATACGGATTTGTAAACGACGAACAATCAAGCGTCGACACCCTCACTTCACTGGAAAAAGTGTAATCTTCCACGTATTCCTTACCTCCATTAATTGAAGCGAAGGTCAATCCGTTCTTTCCATAAGCATAGAGCCTTGTCACTAATTCGCGTGTATCGACTACCCGCTGAATACTTTTCAAATTCTTTCTATATGAAAAAAGCGCTCCGCTATCAGTACCACTAAAAGTCAAAAGGTGTACCTGGCGGTTGGCGCTGTCAAACACCAGATCGCCGCCATAAATATTCTGTACGGCGCGAAGGATGGATAAGGCATTTTTTTCTGTACACTGCCATGTCCGTTTCGTAGTGACAGTAACATTTCCTACTGTCCAACCTGTACCCAAAAGTGCATATTGCATCGGAACATCTGCAGTATCTGCATTGAATTCTCTAGGTTCTTTTTCCGCACTGAAAGACAGATCGTAAAATACCGCTTCAGCATATACTTGCGTAATAACACGCCCATCTTCGCTTTTATTGTCCGTTAAGGTTCGGATCCGGTAAATGTCATTTACGATTTGCACTTGTTTTTCATTTTCCAGTGTGCTTCTTTTTGGATCATGGAACGGAAGCTTGAATTCCAGCGTATCCGCGCCGTTCACCTCACCAGTGACAATGATATCAAAGGCATTTTCAAGAACAGCTTCCCATGCTCCGTTTTTGTCCAAAATCACAGGACGGGCAAAGCCTAATTTCTCATAGGGCGCTTTCGGTATATCATGAAGCTGTATTTCCAGAAGTTTTGGCGTCCTCAACGGATCGCTGCTGGTAAGGGTAACACGGAACCTTATATATTGCCGATTTGGCGATTGAAGTTCACCGCTGGTTCCCACAGCCTGCCATGCAGACCATTCTTCAAGATCATCGCTTGTGCTGGTCTCTACTAGAGACACTGAAGTAACACCTGCAGTATATTCGCTTGTCACAGCTACACGACCGCTGCCCGATAATGCACATGGAACCGCCCTTGTATAAAGTACGCCACTTGCAGGATACTCGCCATCTGTTGCTTTAAGGGTGACTGCGCCAGGCTCTGCCAAAGCATCTACATCCGAAGCCGCATCCCCACCGTTTGCATGTAAAGACGACTTAAAATATAACAGCAAATCATCAGCTGTAAGCTGTGAGTCCGTTTCCAGAAACCAGTCGTCGAAGCCTCCGGCATAGTAGTAGGTATTTGCATGCATCCCCATAATAATGTCTGCTATACATTCCCGATTCAATTCTCCCGAAAAGGAACGCACAGGCGACACCCAGGTTGCCCCGTCGCTGCGATCGCATATGATGTTCTGTACCTTTTTGTTGCTTACTTCAATGATGGAGGCGATAAAATACCAGCCGCCGTTTTTCAAGGTAATGGTAGCTGTTTCACTCTGGTCGTAGATTAGTGTGCCGGAGGAGTTATACAACATAAGCCTAAGTCTCCCTTGATAAAGTGAAACATAAAAAATTGGCTGACCGGGTCCTTGGCGGGTATTGAATATGGGTATATATGTCTGGCCAACCGAATAGGTGGTAGGATTAATCCAACCGCCTACAACAATCTTTTCGCCCAGATTGCTAAAGAAACTCCCATCATTTTCTGCTATAAGATGGGTCTTTTCAGAAGTCGGATTAACAATATTTTGCCTGAAGTATCTTCCGAATCTTCCAGCAATAAGGTTTGCTGATGTACCTGACCAGCCGGAGATGGTAAAATGTCTGCCATGTCCCGATGAATCCATAAGCTGAAGATTTTCGTCTGGTGTTTTTTCATTAAATCGCCATAAAGCAGACGTCCTTGATGTTACAGGAAACTCACCGGTAAAATCCTCTTGGCTCGTTAGAATTGATTTTATCGCCATGTTATCACCTCCATCTGCTTTTTGCCTGTATTTTTAACTCAGTAAAGGTCGCGTTTTCTGTGGCAATCTCAATATGATTAACACCTTTCCTGAGAATTGGAAAATTCAGATCCTGCAGGCTGGGAAGGCCATTTCTCAAGGTTCCGCCTGTTTCATCAATAACCTTAGCTGTTACCATGCCGGAGTCGACAATCAGAGTTTCACCTTCAGATAATGAACCAACAATTCGCAATTCCTCGCCGTTTGTAATAAGCGAAATATAGCTTGATGAGGACGTTGATATCAAACCCTTCAAGAGATAAACCGGATTGGAATCCGTATTTCCTTTAACCCTCTCCAACTCATGCAGACCTGTTTCAGAAAGAACAAATATCTCATCTTCCAACGCGTAAACATACGGGTCGGGACAAACAAACCGAAGTTCAAAGCTGCCCGCTGTCCGCAATATCCGCTCACAGTCAACCGCTTCTGATAAGCGAGCCATAAAATATCGGTCGGGCAAATCATCTAGAACAAGTTGTTTAAGCCCGTTTTCCGGATTTAACCATTCTGCAACATTATCAAGAACCGATACAAGCTCAGCAAAACTGCGCTGGGGAAGCACACTACAGCTAATTATTATGTTTCGTTCTGATATGTCGCAGCCAAAATCTGCAATACCTGCTTTGCCCGGCACAGTTTCAAAGGAATTGCGCAGGGCAGGGGAGACCTGCCATTTGGTAAGTCTTGCTCGTATTTTCATACTTTGCGACGATATTCCATTGTAGATAAATCCCATATGCTTCCCTCCATTACGCTGTTATAAAACGTCCCTGCGCCCTTGAACCTGTCTGCATCAGGTTATATAACTCCTGTGAAATCCTACGTATGTCTTCTTCACCACGAACAATCATCTGCTGCACCACAACAAGCGGCCCAGAAGCTAAATCGCTAAATCCACCTCTTCCACTTACACTAATATCAGGAGATATATTAAAATCTGTCGGCACTGCATTTTGCATATCGTCTGCCACTCTGGCCATAGCCTTGTCAAATCCCTCACCAATACCCAGTGCCATATTGCCGCCAATACCTTCAAAAACAGTGGACGGAGATCTGATTCCAAGAAAATTCTTTACTCCATCAACAATACCGGAAAAGAAACCGGAAACCTTATCCTTAATCCAGCTACCAAGGCTTTTAATACCTTCCCAGATGCCTTTTACAATGTTCTTACCAATCTCAACCACTGAAACAACCGCCTTGCCCAAACCTTCTATAATAGCCGCAACAATCTGAGGTAAAGACTTTACTAGTTCTGGAATGGCTTTCACAAGCCCGGCAGCAAGCTGTACGATAAGCGTAATTCCCAATTCTATGATCTTCGGCATATTGTTCGTCACAAAGTCAATGATTGTTGTAATTATTCTCGGCAGTGCTTCAATTAGTTCTGGCAATGCATTTAAAAGTCCCTGCGCCAGTCCCTGAATCAATGTAAAAGCAGCTTCAAGGATTTTGTCCATATTATCCAGCAGCCCTTGCACAATGGTGATCACTGCTTGAACCGCTGCTGGAATTAGCTCCGGTAATGCTTCTCCAAGCCCCATTACCAACGCTGTGATTAGCTGCACCGCCGCATCAATAAGTAAAGGCAGGTTATCAATGAGTGCTCCGACAATGGTCATGACCGCATCTACTGCTGCTGGAATCAGCTCCGGCAGCAGGCTCAAGAGAGTTTGAAGCACCTGAGAGAACAATTCAGTTACAGTTTGCAACAGCACGGGAAGCAGATCTTTGACTGCTGAGATAATCGCACCGGTTGCCTCCGGCAGAGCAGCCACTATATTTTCCAAAACCGGTACGATATTTTTAACTACAGCCTGAAAGGCATCCACAAGATTTTGTGTTAGGTTCGTCATATCAGCGTTCGCATTGCCAAGTCCTGCTATAAACGAACTTAGAGAGGCTTGTAAAAGACCAATAGAACCGCTGATGGTCTGGGTAGACTCTCTTGCGAAGTTTCCAGCATACTGTTCGGTTTTTTCAAAAAACATCTGCATGGCGATCTCGGCCTTTTCGGCATTGGTTGCGCTATTCCAGGCAAAATCCAGCCCTTTTGCAAGAGCATAAGCTTCAATGGTAGTGGCGTTCATGGCGACACCCAGATTATCCATCATGGTAAAGTTACCCTTGGCTGCGCCAGCGATGGATTCCATGGCAGTCTGCATGTCAATACCCATAACCGAAGCCATATCTGCCGCCCGTTGCATGGCCTTCTCAGTAAGCTCCAGACTTTTTTGCTGATCGACACCAGCACCCTGAAACAATGCGCCCATTTTGTTGGCGGTGGCAAGATACTCGGATTGAGACAAGCCCAGATTCTTGTAGGCTTCTTCTCCCGTTTTTTGGATACGTGTAGCATATTCGCCAAACACAGCTTCAGAACCGCCAAGGTTCTGCTCAAGCTCACCAAACTGCTCCACGACCTCTTTTCCCAGCTTGATGGCAGCCGCGCCCGCTGCGGCCGCTGCAGCACCCATAGCCGCGCCAACACCTTTAAGAACGCTGCCCAGCTTCTCAAATTTCAAGCTGGATTTTTCGGCGTTGTCTCCACTTTCCTTCAATTCGTCCCCAAGCTCGTCTGCACTTTCAGCAGACTGTTCGAGCTCGCGCTCCATTTTGTTCAGTTCGGCTTTTGCATTATTAAGCTGTATTTGCCACGACTGAGTACGTCTGTCGGTTTCTCCGAAAGATGAGGCGGCATTGGCAAGCGCTTTCTCCAAAGTAGCAATTTTTTCTTTCTGCAATTCGATCTCTTTGTTAAGCACCTTGTTTCTTGCAGTAACAGCTTCAACTGATTTATCTTGCTTATCAAACTGAGATGCGACCAGGTTCATTTCGCTACCCAGTACCTTAAAACTTTGGTTGATCTCGCGAATGGCGTTTTTAAATTCCTTTTCGCCTTCAATCCCGATCTTCAAGCCAAAATTGTCTGCCACATAACCGCCTCCTTTCCTGCAAAATTTTTAAATTCCATAAGGTATCACATCATCAATGGTCAGCATGCGCTTCGGTTTAGACAGTCCTAAAAACTGTCTATGGCACTCCCATAAATCAAGCAGGTACCCAATAGGCATTAGCCATACTTCATCCTCTGAACGGTTGAGCTGGACAGTACCGTAATATAGAAGCCGAGTGAACAATTCCTCATCGCTCACTCGGCCGGTGTGTTTTTTAAGTCATCCTCACTTTCAACGTTTCTTTTGGTACCCTTGAACATTGCTTCCATGATAGCGTCTTTATATGCTGCCAGTTCCAAAGGAGATGTGAGAAGTTCTACTGTCTCTTCAGTCAGGAGTTCACGCTTATCCTGATTTTTAAGGTTGTGTATCAAAATGCTCTGGTTAGCCAGCAGTGTAATCAGCCATACCACTTCGTCAAGAGCCATCTCGAAGTTCTCGGTTTTCATCAGTTTCGTGCCGAGGTTTTCAAGACCGCCGTACCTTTTTGCAATCTCCTTTGTCGCTTTAGTGGTTAGAATAAGCTGATATTCTTCATCGCCGATTTTGATAATTGCGCTTCTGTCATTATCCTGCATTATTCGCTGCCTCCTCCCACAGCAAATACCGGCTCATAAACTTCCGTATACCAGCCGGTAATAGTTTCAGGCGATACACCGGGATCGTCTTCGCTGACCTCCGCCTTCCAAGGGTGCTTTCCCTGGCCATCTGGTTTGTTACGTCTCATGACTGTCCCTTCAATGGTGGGTGTCGAAAAGGTAATGCTGTCGCCCTTCGTCTGCAGATTTGTCGCCGGGATGCCGAATTTTACCCTATAAAGCCAAAAATACCTGTACTTGCCGTTAGCTTTCTTGGCCCTAAAGCCGATTGCCACAGGAGCGCCACCATCCTCACTGGCAGAAATCAGCACATTATTGTCATCAAGAGTGGCTCCCGTCAAAACCTCTGCAGCGGCTACTCCGATGTCTGCAACGCCAAGAGTCAGGGTGCCGCTTTGAAATTCCTTGACCACTTCTGCCGCCCCGTCATCGGCATAAAGCGTCGCCTCTGCCAGCTCCACAGAAAGCTCTGCCGTAATAGCCTTAGCCAGCGGAACAGGCGTGTCGTATGTCTCTTCTCCGTTTTCATTCTCAGTTATTTTGGCATAATATAACCTGTCCAGTCCGATTGTGGCCATGTTTTTCATTCCTCCTTTACTTCATACTCTTTTTCCACATCAATGGCATAGTGGTGATAGCCGGTATCGTCCTCATGGCCTATATACCGCCTGTCGGTAATGGTAAAGCCTGCTTGAAGCAATGTGTTCACTATTTCGTTTTTACGGGCAGTGTAGTTTCCCTTTATAAATAAAGACAACCTTACCTCCTGGGTTTCTACCTGAGGCCGGTTGTCTGCAAAAACTTCAAATGTATCTGTCATAGGAGTAATGACAAGGTACTCATCTGGCGGTACACCGCTAAATACCCCGGTTTCAATGGGGATACCCAAACCATCCAATAACGAGTTTAATTCTGACAATATGCTCATATACGACCCAGCTCCTGTTCCAGTCTTGACTTCATTACTTCGATGCAGGACTTCCTTGTAGCTGATTTTGCCGGTTTCAAAAAGGGCCTTGGAGGCTGCCCGGACTTACCATACTCAATAATATTAGCAATCTTCGCATTGCTTTCCCCATCCTTCCTTGGTTCAGTAAAGCCGATTTTTATGTTGTGGTTTCCATTCCTGTCCTGTTTGGCAGGAGAGAGTCCCAAAGCATTTACCAATTCACCGGTTGCTCTGGACGGATATTTAGTGCCGCTCCCGATAACTGACTGAAGATTGGACTTCACTTTTGAAAGAACCACTTCTCCGCCTGCTTCCAGCACCTTAGGTATGATTTCGTCTGTTCTTTCTCCAAGTCTGGATAACTTGAGCAAGAACTCTTCCGGCAATTTAACTTCCACCTTAGCCACGTTGCAGCCCCTCCTTTTATGCTTTGCTTGATTTCACTTTTTCCGCAAGCACCTCAATATACATTCCGCGTCCCTTCACATCCTCTACACTGATAATGTTGTACCTGCCATCGCTGCAAACGAGTACAAGATCTGTGGTAACTTCCAGGTTAGGTATCTTACGGAAGCGGAACAGGGCAGACGCCTGCGAAAACGCCGCCCTGTTTGCCCATTTTTCACTGCCATGCCTGTCTTCCTTGTATGCCCTTACCGAAGCAAGAATAACATCACCTTTTTCAGCAAAACCCTCACTATCCTTAACCGGCTTGACTGAGATAATGTCCACGAAAGTTTTCATTTTCCCAAGGCCCATATTTACACCTTCCAATCCCGGTCGAGCCGCAGCAATAGATTAACTGTATTCCATACCTGCTGTCCAGCCTGCACACTATCCCCAAAAAAGCCAGCAGTCGAGCCATCCCTGCTTTCATAAAAATGGCTCGACAGCATAATGACAGCCTGCTCAGTAGTAGGCGGCATGGGGTTTTCGGCATAATATCCTTCCGGCTTTTTCTGGTAACTTTCCGCATAGGCCACTGCGGCTTTGATATACTCTTGTAAAAGTGCGTCATCTTCGCTGTGCTGCAATATGAGGTTTGCTTTAACCTTCTCCAAAAGTTCCATGCCGCAGCACCTCCGTTTTCATTAAGTTGATTTCTGCTGCAGTATCTTGACTGCTTCAGACAGCACCAGCTTGCCATCTACACGCTGGGTTGCCATGAATCCAACTTGTCCGGTCGCAGCATACAACTCATTAAGCCGCTTAAAAACCCTGCCCTGACGGTCTGCCACCCAGTAATAAGAAAAATCACCGAATACAATCGTTTTTGCTCCGGCGGCAATGGCTGGCATAAATGCAGAAGTTTTAACTGGACGATTGAGGATAGTATCCGGTGTTCCAGCAGTTACAGAAGGCTGCCAGAGATACTGACCGTTGTTGTCTTTGAGCTTCCTTATAGCTTTAATTGTCGAATCATTCATAATGAATACAGCGTTCCTGCGGTACGGAGACTTTAGGCTGTAGAATAAGTCCATGATCTCGTCAAGGGTAATGGCTGTTGCGCTCGCCGCAGTTACTCCTATCTCACCACCGCCGTTATCTGCCAAGATACCGGTTGGCTTGCCAGATCCGTCACCGATAAAGAATGCTTCCTCCTCTTTCGCCCCGATTCGGCGGGCGAATTCTTTGGCTATATACTGTTCAAGGTTGAATACACTATCGTTTAACAATTCCTCTGACACCTTGATCATAGTAGCCAGCTTATATGCGCCGATGGATACCTGTGCAAAGGAGTCATCGCTTTCGGGAATCTGGCCTTCCTCATCCACCCAAGATGCAGTACCCTTGCTTGCCACCACAGGAATTTTCTTGTCACCGCTGGACGTGGTAATAACATTGGCAATCTGCCTAAAGATATTCTCCTCCTCCAGTGCTTCCACAAGAGTACGCTCAAAGTCGTCGGGAACAAGATATCCACCTTCGGTGTCCTCTCCAATCTGCAGTGCGTTGTGTACGTCATATTTGCGCCTGCCGCGCATCATGTTCCAGAAAGACTGCCTGTACTCATCGCTGGCACGTCCGGTTTTTTCATTGTTGCCAGATATGGAAGTGGGTTTGTCTGTAATAGGAATATTCAACGGTTTTGACAGTTCCAAATCTATGGCAGCCTGACGCTCAAGACGCTCTATTTCTTTGCCCAGCGCAATAACGTCGGCTTCCATTTTTTCATAAGTTGCGGTATCCTCCGGTGAAAGCAGTCCGTCGTTCCCGCGTTTGCTGTCGAGGAAAGCTTTAGCAGCTTCCCATACTTTAGCGCGTTTTTCACGCAGTTCCAGTATTTTGCTCATAATCAAATCCTCCTTAAGGTTTTAATAAAAAAAGCCGCTTTTCAAGCGACTCAATTGGTGTTCCTTTTGGTTTTTCTTTTGGTTTAAGCTTTTGCAGGATGGAATTTGTTACTGCCTGCCTACTGAAGATCATTCCTCCTGATACTTCAAATTCGGATGGGAATGATTCATCCTCCATAAACAAGATTCCATCGGCAAAGCCAAGTTCCACCGCTTTTCTTGCGTTAAACCAGCTTTCTGCATCCATTAAGTGCGATATTTTTGCCCTGGAAAGTCCGGTTTTCAGCTCATAAGCGTTGATGATGGATTCCTTTATTTCTTCCAGCATTGCGATAGCTTTCTCCATTTCTTCCGTATCACCGATGGCTATTGTCATGGGGTTGTGAATCATCATCATGCTGACTGGTGACATAAAGACGTCACCTCCGGCCATAGCTATGACCGAAGCGGCGCTGGCTGCAATACCGTCAATCTTTACCGTCACTTTGCCTTTGTAATCCATAAGCATGTTGTAAATTTGATTAGCTGCAAATATATCTCCGCCAGGGCTGTTGATCCAGATCGTTATATCACCCTCTCCGGACAACAGCTCTGATTTGAACTGTTTGGGAGTTACTTCGTCTCCCAGCCAGCTTTCCTCGGCTATAGGCCCGTCGAGGTACAAAGTCCGGCTGCCGTCATCGTTTTGCACCCAGTTCCACCAGCGTGACGCTGGACCCAATCCGCGCTCCGGGTTTTGCGGGTTTTTGGGCTTATCTGCCCGCGTTTTTGCTTGCATTCTTATCTGCCTCCTTATCATAAAAATTTCCTGCTTGCGACAGCGGGAGCATATTGCCGTTGATGAGATACAGGTCGCCGCCCAGTTCCGCAGGAATGCGGTTCATATTCTCAAGTTCGCGGATATCGTTGGCCGACATCCAGCCGTTCTGGCGTGCCACGGCATAGCCGTTCATGCGGCTGGCATAATCCCCGCGCAGAAGGCCGTCCACATTGAACTTGACAAAGTATGTCCGTTTTTCCGACGGCAAAAGCAGCGCCTTTTGGATAGCCTGTTCCCAGCGCGCCACCCACGGGTCGAGGGTGTATTTGACAAATTCCAACGACTGCTGCTCGATGTTTGAAAAGCTTGACTTCTCAAGGTCGCCCACCATGTGGGGCGGCACGCGGAATATCCGGGCGATCTCGTTTATCTGGAATTTCCTTGTCTCCAGAAACTGCGCCTGCTCCGGCGGGATACCGATTTGCTGAAACTTCATGCCCTCTTCCAAAACTGCAATGCGGTGGGCGTTGGCGCTGCCCTGATAGACAGCGTTCCAGCTTTCTCGCACCTTTGCCGGATCCTTCAATACGCCCGGATGTTCCAGAACGCCACCCGGATTTGCTCCGTTGGCAAAAAAGGATGCACCATACTCCTCACAGGCAATAGCCATACCTATGGCGTTCTTGGCCATAGCAATAGGGGAGTATCCGATCAGTCCGTCAAAACCAAGTCCCGGGATGTGAAGAACCTCATCACTTCGTAGGTATATAAGGCCTGCTTTTGGATTAACCATGCTCTCATCGCTGTCGCGCCGATAAGTGTAAAACAGTTCTCCGTTTGGAGCCCTGTCTACCGTCATTTTGTTTGGCAAAAGTGGATAAAGCGCCAGCACTCGTCCGGAACCGTCCCTAATAATTTGAGCGTAAGCATTTCCCCATAAAAGAAGATGACTCATCAGTGTTTCTCGGAACACGAATGAAGTCATCTCAGGGTTTGGTTCGTCATGGAGTAAATAATAGAGCGGGTGGGTCAACGCTTTTTCTTTGCCACCGTCTTCTTTATAGCGGTACACATGAAGCGGAAGCCCGGCGATGGCTTCTGCAAGTATCCTTACACAGGCATACACTGCAGTTGTCTGCATAGCAGTCCGCTCATTGACAGCTTTTCCGCTGGATGTGCCGCCGAAGAAAAAGCTATATGCATTACCGAACAGGCTGTTTTTCGGCTTATCCCTTGCTTTGAACAAACGGGAAAATACACTCATATGATCAACAGCCCCCTTTCATCATAAATTGATCCGTTGCGTTCATCCCCGTCATGCCTTAACGCGCGGTCAAGCGCCATAATTAACGCTACCGCACCATCTATTCTCTCGGTGGATTTTTCTTTATCCGGCTTAATGTTTCCGGCGGGATCGGTTTTGACATAGATATTGTCCATCATCCACCGCAGTACTGGGTTACCACCATGGGCGATGCGTTCTTCCAATGTCAGCTTCATCAACTCTTTTGTAGGCGGCGACATATCCTTGAAACCCTGACCGAATGGAACAACCGTAAACCCCAAAGCCTCGAGGTTTTGCGTCATCTGAATTGCGCCCCAGCGGTCAAAGGCTATTTCCTTAATGTTATATTTCATTCCGAGTTCCTCAATAAAGGTTTCGATAAAGCCATAATGCACGACGTTACCCTCAGTGGTAAATAAAAAGCCCTGCCTCTCCCAGACATCATAAGGTACATGATCTCTCCGCACACGCTGATCAATATTCTCCTCCGGTATCCAGAAAAAAGGTAGAATCTGATATTTGTCAGATTCATCAAGCGGTGGAAACACCAGCACAAAGGCGGTAATATCGGTAGTAGATGACAGGTCAAGTCCTCCGTAACAGGTTCTGCCGCGCAATTTTTCTGCATCAACAGGAAACGCACACCTATCCCATTTATCCATTGGCATCCAGCGCACCGATTGTTTCACCCACTGATTTAAGCGGAGCTGACGGAATAAATTTTCCTCTGCAGGATTTTGCTTGGCATTTTCACAAGCCACCCTCAATTTTTCGATGTCAACTGTAATGCCCAGTGACGGGTTAACCTTTCTCCATACCTTTTCACTTGTCCAGTCATCGGTATCGGCTGCGCTGTAGATAACAGGGTAGAAAGTCGGATCTATCTTACGCCCTTGAAGAATATCCTCAGCCTTTTGGTGCACTTCCCAGCAGATGGAATTGCGGTCTGTGCCAGCAGTTGTGATCAGGAAAAACAGCGGTTGTTTTCTTGCATCGCCAGATCCGTGAAGCATTACATCATAAAGATCCCTGTTTGGCTGAGCATGAAGTTCGTCAAATACCACACCATGAACGTTTAGGCCATGTTTTGTATATGCCTCCGCTGAAAGCACCTGATAAAAACTGCCTAACGGTTTATATACCAGCCGCTTCTGTGACAGCATTGGTTTAATTCGAGATTTTAATGCCGGACACTGTTCCACCATATCTACTGCAACGTCGAAAACAATGGATGCCTGCTGACGATCAGACGCACATCCGTAAACCTCGCCGCCATGCTCGAAATCACCGCAGGTAAGATATAAAGCAATTGCCGCTGCAAGTTCGCTCTTACCCTGCTTTTTTGGAATTTCTATATAGGCAGTGTTAAACTGCCGGTATCCGTTAGGTTTCAAGATTCCGAATATATCCCGGACAATCTGTTCCTGCCAGTCAATTAATTCAAAAGGCATTCCATACCATTCACCCTTGGTATGCTTCAGGCAGTTTATAAAAGTAACAGCGGCATCCGCCGCTTCCTTGTCATATCGAGAACCTTCCGCCATAAACTTGGTTGGTTTATATCGTTTTAACTTCCGCAGCTTTGCCGCCTCCTTTCCTAAAATTGAGCAAGAAAAAAGGAACCTCATGGATGAAGTTCCTCTCTAAAGTGGATTTCTATGAAACTTGTTACGTTATAACCGTTATCGTTTGCCTGTCAGGATAAACTCGGCATATTCTTTCTTGTGTTCATTAAGAAATACTACTAATTCATAAAACCCCATTTTATATGCCTCTTCCTGTACTCTTGGCAAGTCAAACATATTACAGGCACCGCTGTCCCGTATGGCTATAATCTGCCGATAAATCTTATCAGTTATCAGATTCTCGTTACCCATGTCCTACACCTCTGACTTCTCTGCCGCTGAAATTGAATCTCTTACCGCTTTATTGAGAAACGAAATATCAAAACCCGCATCTATATAGCCCTGCCGAATCACCTCGTAATAGTAACGACCCGGTGCTCCCAAAGGTCTACCTTCATTCATGATATACACCATTGCGGGTACCCACTGCCCTTTGAAACGTACCTTAACCGTTTCTTTCCGGTATAGATGCGGATAACCTTCATATCTATCCAGCGCCTTCTCATCATTAGGCATGATTCTCCAAAGCAGTACCGGTACTCTTTCACCTTTTTGTTTTTCTATTGTCGCTACTGCGCTGCCATTCCCTCCTCTGAATAACAGCCGGTATCCTGTGAGTTTTGCACTCCCCAGCACTTTTGCCGTTGGGCAGCGGTATGCCATCTGCCTTAAGTTCAGATTGCTTCCGTATGCTAAATATATGGTTCCTTTTTCTTTGCTCATCGTATCATCCTCCTTGTATTTACCAAGGCAGAGGCGGAGATCCACCCCTGCGCTTGTCTATCTATGCTGCCCGAAACCGCCATGCTGCGTTACCATCAAGGTGTTTGCAAAGATGCTCCCGGCAGTTTTTGAACTCATCACCAATAAGTCCTATGCGGTTGAGATATGTCCGCATGGCAAACTTCTCATTTTCAACCTGTGGTTTCTTGCTGGAAGCGCATTTTTGGGTTAATGCCTGATGGTTTAACGCAAGGGCAAGCACTATGTAGCTTCTAATTTTTCCCGCATGAAGTTCGCTGTTAAAGCCTCGAAGCTCAATTGTCCCATTGCCATTAAAAAAGCTGTGCAGGTTCAAAAAGTGGTACCTGCTATTATGGTAATGGGTGCTTCGGCTTTCGCTGTAACCTTCGTACCAGATGCTCTCAATCGCCGCCATGGTTTTGGGCTTACGCCGATTCATCTTCTCAACCAGTGCCTCATCCATCTTTTTACAAAACCGCATCCTGTCCGGCTCAATCTGCAATGCTTTATAGAAAAGGTCATTCTTGCTGGCGATAATGTTAATATAATTACGGATGCTTCGCGGTGTGTGGTCTGCACCGTCTATATGGATATGAATTCCACAGCTTGTGTTTACAAAACCTCCAGCCTTGCGAAGCCTCCTTATCAATTCCTGCAGGGTTTCAATGTCCTCGCGGTATGTCAGTATCGGGCTTACCAACTCGACGCTATATTCCCGGCCAGCCGCCACAATCCTGCCGTTTTCCTTTTTCTGAGTCCGGATGCTCCCGTCGCTCATGAATTTCCATATCCGTCCATCCGGTGCAATAACCTTTTGGGTATCGTAATAATCTCCGCTGGATTCAACCCTCCCTCCAAGAAAAGCTGCTGCAGTTTTTGCCGCTTGTTTTCTTGTCATCCCCGTCAATTCTACCTCGATTCCAAATCTCGTTGTAAGCATTGCGCTTTCTCCTCGCTTTCTCTGTGTTTTTTGCCCTTTGGCAGTGTACATTAGGCCATTGAAAACACAGGATAGCAAGGCAATTCTGCGTGAGTTTCCACTGGATTTTGAACAATTTTACACATCCTGAATTGTGTACATTTACAGCTTTCTGATCACATCTATACCATAGGCTACACCCAAAGAAGAACCGCAGTCCCAGTTGATATGAACAGTTCCGATATCATCCACGAAAGATACTGTTCCTTGGTCTCCCGGTTTCAGCTTAGAATACGGATCATCCATGCAGATAAACTCAACACGTGTACCCGGCGGATACTGCTCTTTAATGCGAAGGACTGTTTCTTTTGAAGGGAAGCCTCTTGCACTCATAGTTCGTCCTCCTCTCCAGGATAATATGCGGCATACTTTGGGTAATCTCTACCATCCGGCATTACCAACACTCCATCAGACCGTCCCCGCTGCTTAACCAGCAGGCAACGCCACACTCCATCCTCATTAACATGACAAAGCCCTTTATTTTCCTCAATGAAAATGCGATCAACACATAGGTCGGCAACGAAGTTATCATAATCAATCTTTGATAGCTCGATAGTTTTTACAACTACAAATCGTTTCCTCGTCTCATACCGATGCGGCACTTTTTAATCCTCTATTCTAAACGGATGCTTGACAAAGAAGGCGGTGCTATGAAAATTATTCATTTTCGTCCACCGCCTTTGCTCTGCCTTTCCGATACGCCCCGTTACCGGACAGCCTTGAAAGCAGCACCTTGCGTTCAGTTTTGAAGTTATCACCTATAAACCCCAACCTAAGCAGGAAACAGCGAAAAGCATATTTTTCATTATCTGTTGGTTTTTCTTTTCGTAGTACTCGCTTCTGTAATTTTGCCTGTTCTGCCATCTGCTTTGCCAGCGTTATATAGGTCTGCACTTCATCAGCATTTAAAGTCGCGTTCCAGAAAGGGAAGGAAATCTCATCATTTTCAGCTAAGACTGCAAGTTCCCTTTCAATCAACATCGCCTTCTTTATCAATGTCTCTTTGCTGGCCAGCATATTATTTAGGTTTTCAAGGCTAATCGCGCTAAAGCCCTCCAACGAAAGAGTAATTGTCATGGTCCCCTCTGCTGAAAAGCCCTCCACATTCAACGTGTCAATAACTGAACGGATGGTTTTTATTTCATTGAGACTGATTTTCGGTGAGTGAACCACACTGTCCCTGTCAATCGTCCAACTGCCAGCAGATTTTTCGTCTTTAATCTCATACAAAAACTCCGGTGCTCCGGCATAGCGCACCTGGCCTTCAAGGGCTTCAGCTATGACCGAGGCAATGGCTTTTCTCTCCTGACCGACAATCTTCTGTGAAAAGCGAAAGCTGTTATTGCTCATGCCATACACCTCCCCTCAAATAAGCTAAAACATTTTTGATTCCCATAAAAAATCCCACCTTTCCTTTTTGGTGGGGTACATTAACGCTCTGTTTTGAGGGGAAAGCAAGGACATTTTTAATCAATCTGTGTTTCCGCGTAAGGTATTTTTTCACTACCTGTTACCAAGAATACTGAATCTGCGCCAAATTGTGAAACATAGCGCTTTACAATCACATCGCAGTATTTCGGGTCAAGCTCCATCATAAAACAAACCCGCCCGGTCTGCTGTGCCGCAATCATTGTCGTACCAGAACCACCGAACAGGTCAAGAGTTAAATCTCCAATATGGGAACTATTGAGCATTGCCTTTGCTACAAGCGATACCGGCTTCATGGTAGGGTGCTCCTCCGATACTTTAGGACGGGGTATCTCCCAAACATCTGACTGTTTACGGTCTTTAAGCGGGCAAAGGCGTGTTCCTTCAAGCCAACCATACCAGATCGGCTCGTACTGGGTATGATAGTCCTTTCTTGATAGTACCAAGCTGTCTTTTTTCCATATAATTGTGCTCGACCAGTGATACCCTGCCTCCCGCATGACGTTCATCAAACTGCCCCATTCCTGAGCACTCATTACCACATAGGTCATGCATCCGGCTTCAGAAACCTCTTTCATGCATTTAAAAGCGCGCAATAAAAAAGCGCCGAATTCTTCGGTGCTCATATTGTCATTTAGAATTTGTCTTGGCTTCCAGCTTGGATGCCTTGTATCTGAACCGTAATCAACATTCCAGGGTGGGTCGGTGAAAACAAATCTCGCCTTTTGTCCGTTCATCAGCTTTTGCACATCTGAAAGCATGGTGCAATCACCGCACATCAGACAGTGGCTGCCAAGTACCCATATGTCGCCCTTTTTGGTAACCGGAGTTTTAATCTCTGCAATTGCCTTTTCTGTATCGAAATTATCCTCTTTGACATTAGCGGTTGTTTTATCACGGAACAACTCATCAATTTCCGAAGCATCAAACCCGGTAAGAGAAACGTCAAAACCATCTTCATTTAAATCCATAAGCAGATCGGTCAAAAGCGGAATATCAAACTCGCCACTGATTTTATTCAGCGCGACATTGAGCGCCTTTTCCCGCTGTTCATCCAAATCAACTACAACACAGTCGATCTCCTTATACCCCAAAGCTGTAAGTACTTTATAACGCTGATGTCCGCCGACAATATTCCCGGTGCGTTTATTCCATATGACCGGCTCTACATATCCAAACTCTTCAATGGATCGGCGGAGTTTCTCGTATTCAGGATCGCCCGGTTTTAAGTCCTTCCGCGGGTTATATTTCGAAGGTTTTAACTTTTCTGCTGGTATTTTCAGTATATCCATAAATCTTAACCCTCCAGTTTGACAGCTTTTTCGCCGGTGAAGTCCTCCCAGCGCTTAACAGCTAAATCACAGTAAATAGGCGATAACTCCATCGCATAGCATTTGCGCTCGGTCTGTTCAGCAGCAATTATAGTGGTTCCGCTGCCGGAGAACGGTTCAAGCACAATACCGCCCTTGTCGCTGTGCATTTTGATGCACCGCCATGGAAGCTCCACAGGGAACATTGCCGGATGTTCCTTGTTTGCCCGGACAGTCGTCATCTCCCAGATGCCAGCATAGCCCCATTTCTTACGTTCTTCCTTTGTAAGCCGTTTCACAAATTTATAACTGTGTCCCGCAAAGGCCGAAAGCCATACATATTCCTGATCGTTATATTCCTCAGCCTCGCCTTTATTGCTGAAGGCTGAAATATACTCATACTGCTGCACCGGTTTGTTGGAAACAAGGTGATAGGGTCCTACTCCGAAGTTCTGCCCCTGCTTCTTCCAGATGCGGATCCATATGGGGCGAAAGCCGTTGTCCAGAAACATATTCACGCTGTATACGCTGGTGGGCTCAATAAACTGGGAGCCGGTGGCGTAGAGATCACCCAGGTTCCAGCAGACAATATCCGCATGCCTGCAAAGGTTTTTGATCACCGGGCGGACGGTTTCAAACCACGGCTCGATTCCGGCCTTCTCATATTCTTTGCCCACTCCGTAAGGCGGGGAAGTCACTGCCATCTGTGCATGACACCCGTCCATTAACTTCTCAAAATCTTCATCCTTCGTAGAGTCGCCGCACATCAAGCGATGATTCCCGAGAAGCCAGATATCGCCCCGCTTCGTTACAGGCTCGCACTGCACAATTTCCTCATGCGCTTTATCTATGTCAAAGCTGTCCTGCACCGCTTCCTTGGCATACCATCGGTTGAGCAGTTCGTCTATTTCAGAAGCGTCAAATCCTGTGAGCGAAACATCAAATGCACCTGCGTCCAACTCAGCCATCAGTTCAGCCAGTTTATTCTCGTCCCACTCTCCCTGAATCTTATTAAGAGCAAGATTGAGCGCTTTTTCCCTCTGGGGGTCAAGATCTACAACGACGCAATCTATCTCTGTCTGTCCCAAGTCCAGCAAAACCTTTAAGCGTTGATGCCCGCCTACCACATTACCTGTTTTTTGGTTCCAGATAACAGGCTCCACATAGCCAAATTCCTCTATTGACCGTTTTAGCTTTTCATATTCCTTATCGCCAGGTTTTAAATTCTTGCGTGGGTTGTATGCTGCTGGATTAAGTTTTTCAACAGATATTTTTTGTATGTTCATCTTGCATTCTCCTGTTCAATATTTTCTTAAGACCCTTTTTAGCACCCTCACAATCTCCGTTTATTACTTGTCCCCGCAGAGTCTTAAACTGCTGCTTCGTTAAATGGTCTTCATATTTTCTTAGTTCCCTAAGAAAGATTGAATTTGCTTTATGCATCAGCCACCCCTCCTGGCTGTCAGTAGTTTTTCCATCACATCATCGTGAGGAGTAGCCCCCTTGTATTCGGTAGCACAGTTTTCCCGCACGACTTGATAAATTTGATACCACAGGTTATTGGCCTGTTTCATAAAGCTTTGACTCATAGCCACATAAGGTGACGGGATGGCATTGCCAGTTGTCGGATGCTTAGCAAGAAAGCCAAATTCAGTGATACATTCCTCGCACTGGATCCACCGCGCCACACTCTGGGCATATTGCTCTATAAGCTGCGCAGGGATAAGGTGAACACACCTGCGTTCCTTAAGCCACTGCCATGTTTTTTCGTATATTTCCACCGCCAGTGTTGTTTTTCCGTTCTTCTGCTTTGCAGCAAGATAATCCCTCGGTGGCGGCATGCTCTCTCCTTCCAGTTCCGCAGCATCCGTAAACTCCATTACCATGAGCTTTCGTCTGCCGGGATTTCCTTCCAAAATCTTATCCGCCAGAGGTTTTTTCTTCTGTCCTGCACCGATACGTGCCCCGCCGCGGTTGGTACCGTCCTTTGCCATACACATCACCTCGATTCATGTAAAAATAAACAGGGGATATACCCCGTTTGAAACTGCGATTTTTCGCGCGTGACCCCCCGCCCGTTGCACAAAACTGCTTCACCAGAGATTTTGACCCCCCTACCGTCTTGCCCATCGTTCTCCTTCGCGAGCAGTGATCGATGAGTGACATTGTTTGCACAGGCTCATAAGGTTATTGTCTGCATTGGTTCCGCCTTTGGATAAAGGGATAATATGATGTACCTCTTCGGCTGGTGTAAGCCTTCCGTACTTTTGGCACTCCTCGCAAAGCGGATGCTCTGAGATATATCTGTTCCTGATGCGTTTCCATCTCCGACCATAGCGTTTTCTTGTTTGGGGATCTCGTTCGTATTTGTTGTAATAAGCATCCTCTTGCCTTTGATGCATGTCGCAGTACCTTCCGTCCGTCAGTTCAGGACAGCCGGGAAAGGAGCAAGGCCTTTTTGGTTTTCTTGGCATCTGGCCACCTCCTTTACGGGTATAAAAAAAGCCCTCACAGGTTCATCCCATGAAGGCTTATCCATAATTTTTCACAATACCATTATATTTGGATTTATAATGAATTTCATCTCATAAAAATCTCATCTGGAATATTGAACAACACATTTGCTATTTGACCATGGCATCTTACCGTTATAATACTTATCGGAGATATACCGCTGCATATCGGGTGGTAAAGCTGCAAGCAAAAGATAAGCCTTTTTTCTATCTTCCTCTAACTCCTGGGTGCTTTTATAGAAGGAACATTTATCTTGCTGACACTTGTGTACAGTCAGGATATTGCAGCCATTCCTTCCGTTACTGCCAAAACAATTATCGTACATCTTTCTTCACTCCCATTTTATGTCATAAGAAAAAGCCCCGAAGGGCTTATGCGTTTTAATGTCATTTTTTCACGATATCATTATATATGGGTTATCTGTGTTTTGCATCTCATAAAAATCTCATTACTACTTCCCATATAAAAGCAGTGCCAGATGATTAAGTGCCTTATCCTTCCTACGGTACACCTGTGCTCTTTCAAGAAACAGCTTCTCTCCGATGTTTGCTACAGCTTCTGTCTTGCTCACATCATTAACAAAAAATTCTGTCAGTATAAACTGTTCTTCCTCCGACAGGGCTTCCCAAGCAGGCTTGAACCACTCCATATATTCTAATGCCCGTCTGTAACGTTCTTTCAACACATCAATCTCGTCAAGGCAAGCAGCAAGGCGTTCTTCGCCGCTTTTGGGATTGTGTTTGCCCGGAACTCCGGTAATCTTTGCACTGTGAGGGCTTGTCATACGGGTTTCAACTTCATATATATCCTCATCACTGTGTTCGATAATGTACTGCATGCTGTTATAATCTTTCAAAGCTTCAACAGCAGCCGCTTTTTTATCTAAATACTGCCATGCAATCAGCATATCGCACCTCCAAAAAATCAAGATAAAAAACCTTGATCTTTGAAGCAGTGTGCTTTTTTGCGTTGCTTTGCAGTGCTTTATTTCCTTGTTCGTTATGTCTTCGTTCTTTATAGAAGGCCATGCTTTTCCAGAATAGCCTTCACCTCATCTACCGAATGGACAACCGCTGCCACTCCTCCGGCATTGAGGATTTTCCTAATGGTAGCTTCCTGCAGTTTTGTTGTCTTTCCCGATGGGGTTTTTATTTCAAAAGCTATAAACCGTCCATTTACACAGGCAATAATGTCTGGTATCCCCGCTGTCCCGTACATACCACCATGTTCCTTCCAACAGAAACACCCCGGTACTGTCTTTAAGTACCGCAGTACTTTAGTCACAATACTTTTTTCAGACATAACCGCTCATCCTCCAAAAATGTTACCTTTTTCCCTCTTATAACCTCGTAACATCCAAGAAGGGCATCTCATAAATCCGCTTCCCAAGCGCTTTTCAGCATTTTGTTACCTTGTTACCTCTTTTTGGGGTAGGTGTATACACAAATATTTTTATTTTTATATTTTTTAGTCTTAAAAAGCAATGGTACTATCGCGCGTATATATAAAGTTGAGGTAACAAAGGTAACATCGGTAACAAGTGGCTATTCATCAGCGTTTCGGGCGTTACCTTTTTGTTACCTTGTTACCTTTTTCGATACTAAAGAGGCTCAATATCTGTGATCTCAAAGCCGCTCACATCGCATCGCTCTTTCAGTATCGAGAAATCAAGAGCCCACGCTTTTTTTGTTTCATTCCCGAAACGCATCGTTTTATTGCTCTCTATAAAAAAGTCACTTTGCCTCAATTGCTTCAGAAACTGGTTATATGGAAGACATTCACCTGTGATTGCATAATCGCGTCTGTACTTGGTATAGCGGTCATATACATCACAGAAACGAATCCCGATAACCTTGCCATCTTTATCAAAAGTGTAGTCTTGATTCGGAGCCAGTTTCATCCGGGCCATGATTTCCAACGTCTGTTCTACAATGGTCTTGTTATTGCTGCCGCCATCCAGCAAGTACTCCTGCACACCATTTTGAAGATATCGAATACATGTCCCTTTGTTAATGGGAAACACTTCAGACCATGTAACATTAAGGAATTCACATAGTTTGTTTACTAGGATCAGTCCGGCATAGCAACAGGCGAGATTATTGACGATACGAGATGGAAACTCATCAGATATCTCTGACTTTGCTTCCTCATACCACTTCTCTGCCTCAGCATCCGATACTCTGAGTGCTATATCCAGCAGGCTCCGACCGAAACTGCCAAGAAGATCCGCTTTTGCACACAGCTTATAAAATGCTTGCCTATGGCTGGCTGGTTTTAAGTCCTTCTTGCTGAAAAGCAATTCTATGCTTCGTTCCCTGATAGCCGCTTCATCCGGTGATTCCTCACCAGCTACAATAATAGGCGCCAACAGTTCATAAGTAACAGCACTTTGATCCGCCCTACCGCGGACACCTTCATGGCCGTCATATGCATCACGAAGATGGTTGTATAAGGCATTTAGCCTTAACTTGTCTATCTTTGACGGTTTGAACTCATCCATCAGCTGTGGTATCAGATTCGATGATGCAGATTCTTTCATCAATGTAAATGCGGTAACCTGTGTAGCTGCGCGAATTTTACTGCATGAAAATACAGGCAGAATAACCCGCTCCAATGTATTACTCTTTCCGCTGCCCTGTTCTCCGACAAGCAATAAGTGCGGAAACTTAATGCCTGATTTTTTAAGATGCGGTTTAATAAAGCATCCGGCCACCCAGGCCATCACTGACACCGTTTTTATGGGTTCGTTATAGCTGAGGATCCACTCTCCAAGCATAATAAGCTGTTCCTTTGTCAATGGCTCAAAGGTAAGGATATCGGTTGTTATGCTTTTATACTTATCAAGCTGCACGATATCTTCAACAATGCTGCCTCCCGCTTCAATGGCACCATCCGTTGAAACATAGACCATCCGTCCGCCATGCTCATAAATTCCAAGAGCCTTGACCCCTGTTTTCCGTACCCACTCCATTTCGGATATATAACCTTTCAGCAGCTCCAAATCTCCTTCTGAGCCAAAATAGCCTAAGGATATTGTGCGGCGGTTCAAGATATTTTTGAACTTTTGAATATTATTGAAGTCGGTGGTCATAAAGGTCTGGCGGTATATTTCATCGCGGGTTGTAATAAGATCGGCGGTCATCTGCGTTTCATCTTCCGATACAATCATCTCCACCGGTTGAATGATAAAATTTGTTATAGGATACACGCTTTCGCCTCTGGTGCGGTAATACCTGCCCTCATGTTCAAAGATAACTGACTCGCTTTCGCGGCTGTATACGTTCTCTGTAACTTCAATGGCCTTATCCAGTGTCTCCTGCCCATATGTTGCTCCACTTGCATGATGTACCGTATCCCACTTTTCCCGGAATAACCCGGAATTTCTAAACAGCCTGTCCATCTGCTCTTTGTTTTTGCCTGACCAGAAAGCCAGCATACAGCAAAGGGCAAGGTCGGCTTCGGACTGGCTGGGATACCCTGCTTCCTGCCATTTTCCTTCCCATAGCAGATCAAATTCCTTATGGTTTTCGGCTGTCCGGGCTTTCTCCAGAATTTCTTCGTCTGTAAGCGGCTCTAACTTAAAATTTTTACGGTCTTTTCTGCTTTTCCCTTTCCGCTTTTTACTTTTGATATAGTTCTCATGTATCCAGGCCAGTGCTCCATTATCTTCAGCAATGTAATCAGGAGTCCCTGGCAGTCGCTCGCCAGTCATTGTGAAGTATCTGCTGTGGGCATACATTTCAACGCCGGTTTTAGTGTTTTTATTGCCCTTGGCAGGCATCTCCCCTTTATAGAAAATATGAAGCCCAGTTCCTGAAGGGCTGATTTCCGTATAGGACGGAAACCGCTCAAGGATATCCTTGGCGGTATCGCTTAATTCCCCAGTGTTTTTGTCGCGGCAGTGATCTATGTCTATCCCTACTAAACCTCCGCTTTTTGCGAATACAAAACCTAATCCGGTATAGAGATATTGTTCTTTTGCCGCAATCGCATCGTCAAGGGTCGACCAGTCGTTTGGGTTAGTGCTTGAGGCTTTTCTACCGGTTAAGGGATTGTAAGGGATTTTACTGTCTCTTCCGTCCTTTGTGTTTGGTTCCAGACGCCAGCAGATCCATTGCTTCCGGTTTGCTAATTCTTTAGGGAATGAGATGCTCACTTACACTGCACCTCCTCGCATCGTTCATTAAAATACCGGATCGGAATGCTGCGCTGCTTTGCCTTTTCAATCTCAATGGACATCCCTTTAGTAATTTTTCTGCCAAATACCCACACTTCTGAGCACTTTGACATCAATACCATGCCAAAGTACAAGCCCAGATTTCGCATTTGTTCATCATCGTCGTCCATAAACTGCGGAAACAAGAGGTGCGGAGCAATAGGTATGCAATTCCTGCTCACTGCAAAGCGGCAGTACCCCTGAGCCTTACGGATATTACGTTCTATATCACCAGCATATGGGCTGCAGATAAATACCATCGGTCTGTAAGGCGCTTTCCTGGCCTCTCGCTCAATCCTAAGCAGTGCTTCATAAGGTGTGGGGTCGTAATATCCTTCTGCGTTAAACTTGCTGATACTCATGGTATTACCCCCTGCCTATGCGCTTTTTTGTTCACGTTCGATTACAGGCAATATACCTTTCTTGTTTTTAAGAAGGTCATAGATAAATAGCCTTCCTTTTTGTGTCCAATATGTGTGCATTACGCTTCTTTCTGCATCAATAGCATGAGTCTTGGACTGCGTGTATCCTTGATCGGCGTACTCCTGAAATAAAAGCCAGCAATTTCCCATTTTGTACTGTACTCCGAGCTCATGAAGCAGCTTATTGAAAGCGCGGCCAGACATTCCGTAATCCTTGGCAATCTTGCTGATCGGCACAAGGCTTTTATTTTGCAATATGAGATCATAATAGCTCGCTTTGGGCTTCAACTCACTGATAATCTGTTTATTCTTTGCATTTTCTATTTCTAAAGCTTTCCGCCTGTCGCGTTCTGCCTTTAGTTCAGAGAAAATCCTGATGCCATACTCCGGATTAGAAATCATCTCTTCGATAACTTTATCTGTAGCATAAACTCCATATTTTCTGATCGTGGGCAGCACTTCATCAAAGACCCATCTTTCAAAGCGTTCAGCAGCAGGAAGCTTTGATTTAACAATTAATCGGAAAAGATCCCCTTCCGGAATAAATTTTATATCCTGCTCACCGCCACTTGTAAGGACTCGGTGTTTTACCGACCCCTTTGTATGTCTCTTAATTGCATCGTAGGGATCTAAGTATCCAAGCATCCTCGCGCAATCTGCCGCAGGGAAGTATTCCTTTCCATCAATAACGAGTACTTTAAGCTCTCCAAATTCTGTATTCTTAAAAACCTGTAAGTTATTCATAACATCAATCCTCCATTTCTTTCATTTCTCCAAAATTTCTCCCTACCGAAGCCTCTGCCACAATAGGTACATCAAATTCAGGGAAGGGTTGTGTTTCCATACACTCTTTTATAAAAACAACTGCTTCGTCCGCCTTGTCTTCCGGTAATTCAAAAACCAGCTCGTCATGTATCTGCAGTATAGGTTTCAGCCAGAGCCTTTCGGGAAGTCCACTGATGATGCGCCCACAGGCAAGCTTTAGAATATCTGCCGCTGTACCTTGAATAGGTGTATTTAATGCGCACCGCTCGGCAAAGGACTTCTTGCCCCAATCTGATGACCGAATTCCCAGCAGGTATCTTCGCCTGCCCAGCCATGTTTCTGTATAGCAGCTTACAGCAGCTCGCTTTTTAACCTCATCCTGCCATTTGGCAAGACCGGGGTATCCGGATTTCAAGTTTTGAATGATGGTCTCACATTCGGACAAAGTTGGGTTCAGCCCAGCTTTAAATTTAAGTGTTCTCTGTAAGCCAGTAGGAAACAGGCCATAGAACACACCGAAATTGCAGTTTTTTGCAATGGTCCTACGCTCTTTATAATGTGGAGCATTTTTGTCTGCTGCCTCCTCAAAAGGAATGCGGTAAATAACAGAAGTGGTCTGAGCATGGATATCACCGCCAGTACGATAGGTTTCCAGCATACGTTTGTCCCTGCAATAAAATGCTCCGACGCGCAGTTCTATCTGTGAAAAGTCAAGAGATAAAAGAACCTTTCCGGCTGGCGAAATGATAAATTTCCGTACGCCTATTGGGTCATTGTCTTTCTGCGGACAATTCTGCATATTCGGGTTTCTTGACGCAAATCTGCCTGTCTCTGTCCCCAATGGCATAAGGTCCGGATGAATCCTGCCGGTATCCTCATCAATAAATCGAAGATAACCGTCTATATAGGTGGATTTGAGTTTGCCCCATTTGCGGTACTCTTGCACCAGATCAAATAAGCGAGCAAGTTCAGGCCTGTTGGATTCACACCATTCTTTTAATAGGATCATGGTTTCATCATCGGCAGCTTCCTGATGTTTTGCGGTCGTTTTCATTACCGGAAGACCGAGATCCACAAAAAGATATTTTTTAAATGCTGAAGTTGAAGCATTTGCCCCAATCTCTACATTGCCGATAATTCCGGCAATCTCTTTTCTGATACTGACAATCTTTTCTGCGGCTTCCGCTTGTTTCTTCAGCATGGCTGACTTATCCACCAATATGCCGTTATACTTCATTATCCCGACATATACTGATGTAGGCGATTCTACCTCTTCCACAATAGTTCTGTGTTTGGGTAAAAATCTATCAAACCACTGATTGAAAACATGATACAAGCGAAGAGTGTAGTCGCTGTCAGCACAAGCGTAGCGGACAGTATTCTCCTCCTGAGGGTTCAATTCATCGAAAAACCGACCATCAGTAACCGTTGAGAATTCTGTCATTTCTGCTTTGCAGAGTGCAGGCGCAAGCGTTTTAAGTCCGCTGTCTGCAAGACTTCTGAACTCCCACTTGCTTTTTAATGTAAGCTGTGATGCTGCAATCGTGTCATAGCAAGGCTTTTGAAGGACGATACCTCTTGCGTAAAGGAACATAGACTCAAAAGCCAGATTATGAGCAACTTTTATTACATCTTTTGATTCGAATAGTAATTTCAGATAATCCCATATTGCCGCCTGATTCTCTGCATTTCGCCCGCTACGATGTTTAAGTGGGACATATATAGCAGTCCCTTCTGATACTGAAAAACTGATCCCTGTAATATCTGCTTTATGAGCATCCAGAGCTGCACTTTTATCGTTCCTCCATTTATCGCAAGGCGAGGTTTCAAAATCGAAAGCAAATAGGACAGTGTTTTTCAGATACTCTTTTATTTCAGACAGCATATAAACACATTTGTATCCCATGCGGTTCTCCTTTCCGCCCTATCGGAGATGGAAGTTACTCTCCGATAGGGACTTTGATCACTTAAGCGGCTCAGTAATTTCACCTGATTCAGGGTCTACATTTATTACCTCTTCACCGGCAGGTTCAGTGTCATGGCCGACTCGGGTACTGAATGCTTTGACCTGCTCGGAAAGCTTGGATATCAACGCATATTCGTCGGCGGTCAGATCCCGATCTACAGCAAACTGAGCCTGTGAATAGGTGATACCGCTTGAATTGGTCGCCTTTTTCAAAGAAAAGCGAGTAACAACGCTGTTTGATTTTTTGCCTTTAGAAAGCAGCCTTTTGATGTAGCGGGAAAACTCTTTCAACGATCCTGTTGGCAATGAGAGTATCAACGGGAAAATCTCCCCTTCACGCAGTACATATATCCTGCGGCGGTTCTTGCAAGCTTTGCTGCCGTTTTCCCCCGAACCGAACTGATTATATGGGCATTTGGCACAGCTTCCTCCGGGGTCTCCTTCGCCGGTTATACCATCAAAGCTTCCGCAATCCGGTGGGTTACTGCCTCCGGTATACTTGTCCTTGTAGTATGCATAAAGTGGATGATGATAAAGGATTACCGCTGAGAATTCTTTGACAGTATCAGGTTCTCCGGGATTTTCCCCGGGTACTTCGAATACTGTGCTGCCTGCGGACGGGATTTTTATGCGTTCAAAAGTCATGTCAAGACCGTCAAGTTCTGATGCCATTGCCTCGTCAAGATTGAAATCAGCGAGCTGAAGAAAACCTGTATTTTCGTTAATAGTTACGAGTTCATTGTTTTTCATGCTTTTATACCTCCGTAAATATGAATTTGAAATGTAATCTATATCATTGTTCTTTGAAGCATTGTTCTTCGAACAGTTATTCCTTGAACATTGATATTGGAGCATTGCTTTCTGAAGCTATTTACCTTGCTGCTTTCCGCACAGTTACTGTTGTCTTTTCGAAGACATTCACAAGGCCTTTCAGCCAGTCCGGAAGCTCGTCCCCATTCTCCGCAATCTGTTCTTTAACAAATGCTGACAGGGAATTTGCATTGACTGTTTCATAGATGAGTTCTCCAAAGCCTTTACTGCGTAGTGCGTCAAACAGTTCCTCCTTCATACCTGCGGCAGCACTGGCTCTTGTTGTCGTTGAAAGGCAGAACATTGTTCCTGCTCTTGTGAAGTTTTGCGTCTCACTGCTGATCATCAGCTCAGACAGGCGGTATTCAACATCGTCAATCTCTGCATTAATGCTTTTCAGTTCCTCTTCCGCGGCCTTTTTTGCATCGCGAAGCTCCTTAAGACGGTCAGCAAGTTCAAACATCGCATTATCGCTCATAGCTTTCACCTCCCTCTGGGGCAAAAGGATTTGCTCCTTTGCGGTAGTCGTCTATCAGCATTTTTGCAAGATCTGCCTTATTGCGTAGGGCAGTCAGGATTTTTGAATCCACAGTACCCTTGGCAATAAGGTAGATATATGTGCAGCCATTCTTTTGTCCAACTCTATGGATGCGGGCCTTTGTCTGCTCGAAATTCGACATGGAATAATCAAGGGAGTAAAATACCATTGTGCTTGCAGCAGTCAGCGTAATACCGAGTCCAGCGGTTGCAATCTGGCCTACAAACACCATGCAGTCGGGATCACATTGAAACCGGTTTACTTGTTCTTGGCGATCCTTAGTCGCACCATAAATACACGCATAGCCGATGTTCTTTTTCTCCAGCAACCTGCATATAGCATGAATTTCAGGGATAAACCTTGCTATGACAACCAGCTTATGTCCTTCTTGAATACTGCTTTCAAGGATATCTTCAAGAGCTTTCAACTTGGCATCACTGACTTGCTCGATTTTCCCACCGTCATCGCTTCCGATGAAGCCGCCGGTTAATTGCGAAAGACGAAGCAAGCGTGTCAGTATGTTTGTAGCTGTTACTTCTCCTGCTGACAGCTCAGTATAGCTTTGTTTGACAAGCTCTTTATATTTCTTTAAAGTGACAGGCTCAAGCTCAATATGGCGAATAATATCGGTGGTTTCCGGCAAATCCAGACACTCCGCTTTGGTCGCCCGGAATGCAATGCTGTGAATCCTTTTCATCAAATCCTGTTCCATTGATTTTTTCAGCACTGGCGTATGGTTGCCATAGCCAACCATGTTGAAATACCGGTTTCGGAATGCATAGAAGCTATTTCCAAAGATACGAGGATCAAGAAACTTGTACTGGCTGAATACATCTATGGCTTTGTTGGTTATAACCGTTCCTGTCAGTAGGAGCCGATACTGGGCAAGCAAGCCCAATCGGTGCATTGCTTTTGAAACCGCTGTATTATGAGTTTTAATTTTATGTCCTTCATCGGCGATGATAATGTCAGGATGCCAGTTTGCCAGTTCCTTTTCCATTCTCCATGCAGATTCGTAGTTGACTACCACCACATGGACACCTTCGCCAGTTAAAAATCTTAGCTGTTGGATTTTCTTTTGAATCATGCCATTAAGGACTATAAGCTGATATGGGAAATCTGCGAACCGTTTAAACTCGTCTTCCCACACTCCCAGAATGGAAAGTGGCGCAACAATCAGCACACGTTTTATTCTTCCTGCAGCAAGCAATGCTCCTATAATGGCGATTGAGACAAGCGTTTTTCCGGTGCTGTTCAGCCCATTTCCATCAGGAGCGCTGCACCCCATCCGGAAATGGTAGGAAAACCACCACCCTTCAAAAGTCCAAATAGACTACAGATGAAATTGAAAGCACGAATTTGATGCTTGTATGGTCTGCCCTTTATGGGCATTGGAATTATTTGCTGCGCTTTTGCATTGTTCAAAGAGTCTTGCATCTTATATCCTCCATCCTTCAATTTTGAGGGTTGGCCAACTCTCTGACTCAATGCTACTCGAATTGCTAAAGCCTGTCTGGACATCTAAAGTCCATGTTTTAGGCAAAAAAATAGCCATTATGCAGTAAGGTTCTTGCACCTTTTTTGCATAATGGCTGAAAATCTCAGTATTATAACCTGTTTATAATAAAAAAAAAAGTTGGACTTCAGAAGTCCAACAATTTTTTAACTTATCATTTCTTTATATGCCTTTGCACAAAGAGGGGAAAGCCCCAAGGCTTCCAAAACTTCATTACATTCATATATTGTATGTCCTCTGTACGAATGAATCAGCTTTTTATATGCCAATTGTTGTGGGGTGTTATTGAGAGTATAGCCGGCAAGCCTTAATATCTCTTCACTATATGTAGGGCTTAGCTCCAATCCGATGCAGATTGCAACAACAGTTTCTAAAGTTGGATTGTTAAGTTCGTTGTTTTTTATTCTGTCATATGTTTTTCCTGAAAGCAAAGTCTTTTCTATAAAAACAACCTTATTGTAACCTTTTCTTTTGATATGTCCATATACCGCTTGGGAAAATGTCTGGGTTGTACGGCTCAAATGCTGACTTTCTTCGACGAGTTCTTCGTGAAATTTCTTTAGCTCTTCTGAACGATTAAATACTTCCATATTATGCTTGTCCGGATTAAATGTCGGCACTCTGTTATAATCCGGTGTAGCTTTACGGAACATTATAGAATCGAGGTATACTACAATGTCCATTTTTGAGGCTTTATTTAATTTTAAATCAAACAGAAGGCAGCATTCATCTACATGCAGTTTTGCATAGTCTGTAAGATCAATGCTTCCATTTTCTAACTTTTTAATGTATTTGGAGTCGTTAATAACGTAATGACCATCAACATAAATAAAATTACCGCTGTCTATAATCTTTGCGAATTCCGGATTTGCATAGTATTCAAAAAAGGAATCGCTTAGGCTAATACTGTATGTTTGATTCTTATGTAATGAGTCCGCCTTAAATGAATAATTGCTGATAAAATGGTCATCTACGTAGGTATATACACCTTCAACTTCCTTATATCCAAGGTCAAGCATCCTTATTTTGGCTGCTATCCTTGACACCTGGAAGAAGTCAGCTAATTCATACACGACATTTTCCATTATATTTAGCCTGTCGTGAGTACCAAAAAGGAGCTCATTCTTTTTAATTAGCTCCTCAATCTTTTTAATGGTCATTGATTTAGGCATAAGGATGCGAGGTGCTATTCCGTTAGCATGCCATTCCATCCAGTCTTCTGGCGTCCATTGCTTTTTGTATTTAGTTGTTTCGTTTACTCTGCAGCTTATGAGTAAAGCATCGCTGTTATATGTCTTAACTAACTCATGGTATTTTCTATGCTTATACCAGTGAACACACTCATGAATAATGGTATTGTTCATGCACCCTATGTTTCGCATGAAATACACATTAGGATCCACGAGAATTGTTCCTCTTGAAACTTCCAAAGGCTTATATGCTCTTTCATTTCTGTCGTAATATTCTATCGTACAATCTCCAAAAACTATTTGACCGAATATAGTGAAATGCTTTGTTAACTGGATTTCCTTAACCTTAAGCCCCATTCTTTTCACTACTTCGTCTACCGGAATAGGTATAGGAGTACTTAATGCTTCCGGGCAAAATTCACTTAGAAAATCGGTAGCAACATCGTCAAACTGTTCCTTTTCTATAATTGGCACTAGATACTCAGACAGTCGGCCTAATTTGCTTTCTCTGTACTTGTTGTATATTGAAACAGAGTTGATTTGAAAATTCTGAATCCCGTCATCAAGGTCAGCTTTACAGGAGATACGGAACCATTGTTCTATACCATCAGTCTCGCGATTCCTTCGTACTGTTTCTGCAATTTCAACTTCGGCAGAAACAATTACGTCAAATAAAATACTGTTACCTGGCGAGTCAGTTATGTCTATCATTATGATGTCAAAATCGGATAATGCTGCTTCATCCGGTGATTGCACACGATATGAGTTGGATTCAAGCTTATCCGGGTTGTCCTCTATATACTCGGACAATTCGTTAAAGAGATCATTATAATACATATTTGCAATAACATCTCTGAACGAGCTGACACTTGCCATACCGTACCTCCCTGATTACATTTCATCATTTCAGACCAAATATTTCCTTATGTAAATTATAGCATAAATTGCGAAAAACACAATAATTAATTTGCGAACTCAAATTTTTGTTGTGTTTTAACCAGCTTTATGATATTCTTTATATTACAAGGCGAGGTGACAATTATGGCCGTAAGCTATAAAAAACTATGGAAACTCTTAATTGATAAAGATATGAAAAAGAAAGATTTAAGAGAAGCGGCTGGTATTAGTACATCTTCTATGGCAAAACTCGGAAAAAACGAAAACGTAACAACTGATGTGCTTGTAAAGATTTGCAAGGCATTAAAGTGTGATATTTCAGATATTATGGAAATTATTGATGATAAAAACTAATTTGATTTTAGATTTCTTTTTACCATGCTTCTCCACCTTTCATTAATATATTTGATATTCGAGTGGCAATCGCCACCTCCTTATTAGTGTTTTCACTATGCTTGTCGAGCAAATTGCACCGTTTAAAATGTAGCAAGAGCCTCATATATGTAATTTTTGTATTGTTCAAGATACTCTATCATTTTTTTCAATATCTTCATCATCAACAATTTAGTTCTCACAATTTTGCTTTTTTCTATGACTGAGTAGAACCATTACTAAACCTGCTTGGAATATAATCTGTAAATAGACGATTGCCGACTTTAAAACTCCCCCTCAATAATTTTAATGAATAATTTAAGAGTGCAACTGAATGATGCAGATTTATATATACTATAAATACGGTTTGCCATATCTTGATGCATGTTCTTTCAAGAAACTTTTATAATATTCATTCTTTTCGATTTAAAAAATCTAAAGAAACTTCATGTACCTTCAGAGCACCTCAATTGATAATTCACATGATATTATTTTATCATAACATTAGCTACATAATGATTATAGTGCCACTATGTAAAAAACCGAAATCTATTTGACCAATGAGTTATTTTTAGCGAATTTTACCCAAAAAACTCCTAAATATCGCATTGACCAATGAGTTTTCATTGACGCTTATATAAAAATTGGATATACTTTTATTAAGCACTTAAAAGGGAGGATATGCATGACAAAAAATTTAAATTTAATAGAATTAAAGAATAACTTTCTCAGTAACACTTTTAAGAATGAAGACGATGTAAAAATCAACTTCCATTCAGATATCATAAAGCCAATTTTAAGAGTTGTAAATCCACTTAGAGCAAACCAATATAGCAGCGAGAATCGATTATTATCTGGAGGCAGAACTGATGCAACATTCCAGAATATATCATTCGAATATAAAAAATATGGCTATTTTGATTCAATGGCAGGAATCGATGAAGCTCTATACGGAAGAAAGAACCAAAACGATCATGGGTTATATGATTACATTATAAGTGATTCAGGCATTACTAGAAATGATGATGTTGATACTATCACACAAAAAATAACCAACAATATTGGCGTTGGATTTGATGGTAAGACATTTATTTTTGCCAGATTTATTAAATCACCTAAAAAAACAAAACTCGATACTTCAAAAACAACCATCGGCGATCTTCCAGAATTGAACATTCAGTTCCATTATGAAGTAAAAGATTTCGATTCTGGTTTAAGGAAATTGGTATTATTACTTAAGCAACAAAATAAAATTGCACTGACAAAAAAGAATCTTTTGGCCTTAATCAA
Source organism: Rummeliibacillus sp. SL167 (assembly GCF_007896505.1). NCBI lineage: Bacteria > Bacillati > Bacillota > Bacilli > Caryophanales > Caryophanaceae > Rummeliibacillus > Rummeliibacillus sp. SL167. The sequence goes on from NZ_VCBM01000001.1 coordinate 2,422,162, forward strand.
TACAAAAAGCCCGTTTGTACGAGAGAGTATCAAGTCCATTTACAATGAACTTGATTACAATATTAACGACTTAAGTGGGAGTGATCGAATTAGAACACTTTATAACGAATGGGATAGAGTGTTTGGAGTTATGTATGGCGAGGATGCAGAAGCTACTGAATTTAATGCTGTATCTCCCGCTATTAAAGAAGCTTATGGATTCGAAGAAAGTTTTGAATTAAACAGCAAAATGTACCTTTTCTCAATGCAAACCTTTTTTAATATTTTCCTTAAGCTTTTGATTTATTCATTCCTTTCTGAACTTATTAGTCCAGCATTCACAACAAAAACTGTACTTGATAAGGCTCAGATAGACTTGCTTTTTGACGGAAACGACGAGGAAGAAAATAAGATTATAAACAATTTCTTTGAAGCCCACTTCCTTGAATGGTTCACATATTCAGATAGTAGTTTCGAGGTAGATCTAATTAATAGAACCCTTGAATTAATTAGTAATTTTGATTTAGGAACATATGTATTAAAGCCTGAGGAAGTACAGGACATTCTTCAAGAAGTGTACATGGAATTAATTCCACCAGAAATGCGTCATTTAATGGGTGAATATTTTTCTCCAGATTGGATTGTAGAACATGCGCTTAATATGGTTGGTTATGATGGAAGCATCGACAAAACTTTAATAGATCCAACCTGCGGTTCAGGTACTTTCCTGACACAGGCTCTTAAAAGAATTATTAGTAAATGCGGTGGAAAGCTAACCTATGAGGATATTCAAAAAATAACACATAATTTAGTTGGTTTTGATATAAATCCAATATCAGTAGTTTCAGCAAAAGCGAACTTTATATTAATTATATTCTCTGCATATTTTGATGAGATTGAAAGTAATTTTGAAGAGCCGGTAAGCATTCCAATATATATTGCGGATTCTATTCTATCTCCAGTTGTATACTCTGAAGAAAACGATGATACACTTGTTATTCAGACATCTATCGGAGAGTTTGAAATACCAAAATTCAAGAAATATTGTGACGCTAGTGAATTCTTAAAACAGCTTAGCTTGGCGATACATGAAAAACCAAACTTTAATCGTTTCTGGAATAAAGTTATAAGATTGGGGTTAATTGAGGATTCAAGCAAAGATATAATTAAAAAGTTATTTGATCGGCTATATGTTCTTCATAGAGGTGGAAAAGATTCTTTCTGGCCTATCATCTTAAGGAATAGTTTTGCTCCAATAATGATTGGGGATAAATTTGATTTCGTAGTAGGTAATCCACCATGGATAGCTTGGAAATCAATGAGCAAAAGTTATCGTGAAGGAACTTTAGAAGTTTGGCAAAGCTATGGTATCTTCGAAAAAAATGCCTATGATAAAAAAACAACTCATGATGATTTTGGTATGGCTGTTACGTATGTTGCCATAGATCAATATCTTAAAGTTGGAGGTGATATGGTTTTTTTATTGCCAGCTTCATTTTTAAAGTCAACTAAAGGTGGAGAAGGTTTTAGAAAGCTATCAATTGTTCGAAATAGTCAAAATGTTCCTTTCTCTATAGAACGTGTTGATGATTTTTCTAATGTTAGACTCTTTACCATACCTACGGTTGCTGTAAAGTTTAAAAAAGGTACCCCTATGAAGTACCCATTATCAAATTATAGAGTATGGACACAAGTGGGTAGAAAATCAGTAATTGATTCCCATGAAAAGTGGCTTGATGTACTACCTCGATTAACTTATGAAAACATGAATGCACAGCCTGTAGATCCTTCTGATATACAATCTGCCTGGTTAACTTTACCCGATATGAATTTTGCTAACCATATTCTTGATAGCTCAAAACCTAGATATTATAGAGGTAGAAAAGGGATTGAACCTGCAGGGGCAAAAGGGGTCTATATTCTAAAAAAGCCCAAAAGAACCAAGGAGGGATTATTAGAAATTGAGAACGATATTTCTCGCCAGAGAAGAAAGGACATTTTAGCAAAAGGGGTTCATAAAGGAATAATTGAAAGTGATTATGTCTATCCAATGCTAGGTGGGAGAAATATCGAAAGATGGGCTGTAAAATCTAATGAGTTTATGCTGGTACCTCACTCTTCAACATATAAATATGGGATACCCGAAGAAGAATTAGAGCTTCTTGCTCCACTAACCATAGAATGGTTAGATTACTATCGTGAAGAATTATTAGCAAGTAGAATTCAAAATGGTAAGTTTTATAATCCCGAGACTCAGCCATTTTACAGATTAGATAATGTAGGAGAATATACTTTTTCACCCTATAAAGTCCTTTGGAAAGAACAAACAGGAAGTATGTCTGCTGTAACAGTAAGCTCATATTATGAATCTATTCCAAACGCTGATTTAGAATTATTTGATAATGATAAACCGATTGTTGTTGATTCTAAAGTTCTCATGCTTGCTGTATATGATGAACTTGAGGCATACTATGTTTCAGGTATCTTAAATTCACCAAATGTTAGAAATGTTATTGATGGCTATGCTATCTCAACTAATAGAGGTATTGATGTATTAAAATATTTGGCTATTCCCCAATATAGCTCTAAGAATAAGTTGCATACTGACATTGCAAGAATCTCTAAAGATATACACTTGGAGATGAAAAAGCAACCAAGAAACAGTACACTTATTAGAAAGTATGAAAATGAGCTTAACGATATAGTTCACACTCTATTTACCACAAATTGGGAAGAGACATAATAAATATATAATAATGGCTATGATACATGATGCTGCGAAATCAAATTATACAACCAATCTGTCTCCTCAACCCCCTGTAAAGAAGGCGGTTATCTAATCTGGTAACTCAACTCTATATTTTCATGGCAGTTGATATGTTCCCGCAAACAATAAAAATAAGGGTTTCCTTACATTGACACTTCAGGCTAAACAGCCAAAAGAAAAGTTCAATGTCTGGAAACCCTTTTATTTGCAGGTACTTTCAGCCCTCTATTTATCCACCGTTGACATCAATACTACCGTCTCAACATGCCCGGTATGCGGAAACATATCCACTGGCTGTACTTCCTGTGTCTTATAACCACCGTCTTCTAAAATCCGCAAGTCTCTTGCTAGTGTTGCTGGGTTGCAGGAGACGTAAACAATGCGGTTTGGACGCTGTTCTAAAATGGTTTTCAATAGGGATTCGTCGCAGCCTTTTCTTGGTGGGTCGACCATCAAGACGTCTGCGTTTTTGCCTTCTTTGTACCAGCGCGGGATGACTTCTTCGGCTGGACCTGCTTCAAAATAAGTATTGTCTAATCCGTTTAGTTTGGTGTTGCGTTTGGCGTCTTCGATGGCTTGCGGGACGATTTCGACACCCATGACGTATTTTGCTTTTTTCGCCATGAAGAGTGAGATGGTGCCGATTCCACAGTAGGCATCGATCACGGTTTCTTTGCCTGTTAGTTGCGCATAATCAAGGGCTTGTTTGTATAAGACCTCTGTTTGAATGGGGTTGACTTGATAAAAGGATCGGGCTGAAATTTCAAAGCGAACACCACCGATATGATCTTCAATCGTGTCTTGTCCCCACAGATGGATGGTTTCATTGCCAAAAATAACATTTGTGGTTTCAGGATTAATATTCTGCATGATCGATGTTACATTTGGGACAAGCTTACGAATAAGGGCAATCGCTTCCTCTGCTTGTGGGAATTTGCGTTTTTTTGTGACTAAAACGACCATCACTTCACCAGTTGCTCGAGCTTTTCTGACAACTACGTGGCGTAGCATCCCTTGTTTCGTTTGCTCGTTGTATGGTTTGATGCCTAATTTCCAAAGACGTGGTTTTAAGCCTGCTAAAATGGCATCTGCCTCTGGTGTTTGAATCAGACAGCGGTCTGTGTCGACGATGGCATGGGATTTTGTTTTATAAAAACCTGCAATGGGTGCATCCCCGTTCAAACCGAATGGGATTTGTGCTTTGTTTCGATAGTGCCAAGGGTTGTCCATTCCTTTTACCGGATGAACAGGTGCATCTATTTTGCCGATGCGCTTCATGACATCGCAAACCATTTTTTCCTTCCATTTTAGCTGTGCCTTATAAGAAAGATGTTGCAGCTGGCAACCACCACATTGTGAAAATACGGGACATGGGGCATCTACTCGATCTGGTGAAGCCACTTCAATTTCCACAATTTTGGCAAAACCATAATTTTTTAATGTTTTTAAGACATGGACTTTTGCTTTTTCATCAGGCAGTCCACCTTGGATAAAAAGTGGGTAGCCATCTACTTTGGCGACACCCGCGCCGTCATGTGTTAAATCTTCTATATCAACCGATAATTGGTCATTTTTCTTTACTGGTGCTGTCATTCGTGCATCCTCCGTTTCAGTCCTTCTATTGTATCATGACGCAAGCAAAGAAAAAATCCAAGAGCCCCTATTGCCCTTGGATTTCATTTTATTTATCCCGCTTGAACGGACAGTAAGACCCCCACCTCAAGATTTAGAGAAAAACGAGAAGATAGATGGGGGATCAACTGTCCGTAAAAGTCTGACTGGTTTAAGTGGGCAGGATGTTAGTTTCTCAGATATTGCCACAGGACGTAGCGCTGTTAACCTGAGTTCCTCTATTGCAGTGGGGAGGAAGAAAACCCCACTGATGGAAGCTTCACTTTATTTATTTTTCATTCCTTGTAACAGCGCTATCTCTAGAAGCGACATAAAAGCCAATGACAATGGCGACAATTACTACGATAAACGGTGCATAGAAAATCAGAAATCTTTCCATTTGGCTTTTCCTCCTTACGCGTGATGATCTTTTTTCCCTCTTACATAATCTTTGTTAAATAGGAATAATTTCAGCACTAAATACAAAGATGGAATGAGTAATAACAGTCCCAGAACAAAGGCAACGACTAAGGCAATGGCCATCGCTTGATTTGTAAACGAATCGTATAATGTGAGGAATGGGTACAGTAAGTATGGATAATGCGAAATGCCATAGCCAAAGAAAGCAAATGCAAATTGACCGATCAATAGCCACAAGGCCACTCCATAATGTCGTTTCATAGCGATACACCAAACTGTTACTACAAACATCACTGCGGAAATAGCAAATAAATACCAAAAGTCAATCATTCTATTATAATGCTCAATATTGTGCTTTCTTAGCTCCACCATAATCCCGATCACTGCGATAACTAAAGGGAATGCCCAAATCAATGCATATTTTCGCAATAAACTGGTGGCCGCCGAATCGCCCGCTTTATTGGCATACCAAGTAAGAAATGTGGCGGAAATATAAAGAACAGCCGCTAGTGCTAGCACAACGATACTCCACGTAAGTGAGCTCGTAAACAGCGCACCATAATCTAATACAGGTCGATCATCAATAACGGTGACAAACCCTCCTTCAGAGATTGTCAATACCACCGATAATGCCGCGGGGATTAATAGTCCCGATACACCATACATGAACGAATACCCTTTATGCCCCCTCGAACCATATGACTCAAATGCATAATAGCTCCCTCGAATGGCGAGTAACACAAGTGCAATACTAGCAGGTACGAGTAAAGTGGTGCCATAAAAGAAAGCGGTTTTGGGAAAGAAACCGACAATTCCTACGAAGAAAAATACTAAAAAGACATTCGTGATTTCCCATACGGGTGATAAATAACGTTGAATGATATTGGTTAAAATGTGATTTCTTCCAGTGATCAGACTGTATGCATTGAAAAAACCTGCGCCAAAATCGATTGAACCGATGATGACATAGCCGAATAAGAATAGCCATAATACGGAGATGCCTAGCACTTCCAAACTCATGAGATACCACCACCTTTTTCAGCATGACGATCTGCAATTTCTTTTTCGATAGGATTTCTTTTAAACATGCGGCGAAGCACAACGACACTTCCGATTCCTAAGATGAGATAAACGATACAGAATATCAATAACATTAAATCTACATGATCACTCGAAGTAGCTGCTTCCGCTACCTTCATATAATGTACTAAGATCCATGGCTGACGACCAACTTCTGCAAGCCACCAACCAGCTTCAATAGCAATCATCGATAGTGGTCCACCAGCTACGACCACCCATCTAAACCATCTGGAATGGATAAAGCGCCATCTTCTTAACTTTCCAATCACATAAATGGCAGATACACCTACCATGAAGAAACCAATCATCACCATCAAATCGAATAAGAAGTGAATATAGAGTGGTGGCGTTTCATCCTCTGGAAACTCATTTAAACCTGTTACTTCAGCAAAGGGATCATTATGCGCTAATAAGCTTAAAGCGTATGGTATTCGAATGGCATATTTCACATCTTCCCCATCCCTTAGACCAAATACTAATAATGACGCACCTTTTTCAGTTTCAAAGTGCCACTCTGCAGCGGCTAGTTTTTCCGGTTGATATTCGACCAGATATTTGGCAGAAAAATCCCCAACGATGGCAGTGCCGATCGAAAAGACCAATCCTAGTTTCATAAATAAATACAAGGACTTTTTATAATAGATATGTTTAGAGCCCTTCAACATCCGGAAAGCAGCGATTGAAGCTAGCACAAATGCTGATGTCATATAGGCTGTTAATAGCACATGTCCGACCTTTGTCGGCATAGCTGGGTTGAACATAGCAATGATCGGTTGGATATTGACGATTTGACCATCAACGACATCAAATCCTCGAGGAGCATTCATAAAAGCATTCACAATAGTGATGAAAATAGCGGATACCGATGCACCAATAGCGACTGGTATTAAAAGCAGGAAGTGTTTCTTTTGGTCTTTAAAGCGGTCCCATGTATATAAATAAATTCCTAGAAAAATGGCTTCAAAAAAGAAAGCGAATGTTTCCATAAAAAGAGGCAACGCAATAATATTACCGGCTAGTTGCATAAAATTTGGCCATAATAGTGACAGCTGCAAGCCGATTGCTGTCCCGGTGACAACTCCGACGGCTACCGTAATCACAAATCCTCTTGTCATTCTTCTAGCCAATAGAATGTAATGCTCATCATTCTTTTTGATCCCTATCCACTGAGCAATCATGATCATCAGTGGAACACCGACACCAATTGTGGCGTAAATAATGTGAAATGTTAAAGTAAGCTCTGTTAGAAGGCGGCTAAAAAAAACCGCATGCTCATTAACCATTGTTAAACCTCCTTAGTGTCCAATCATTCTTCCTAGTATTGATAGCAGCATAATGCCCGCGACGATAAAGCTAATCCATATCAGCATTTTTTCTTGTTTTTTGTACAATATGGTTTCTCCTTTAACAGCCATGTCCTTCTTGTTATATGAAATGATTCGTGAATACATGAGATGACGATTGCTTTTTTAATAAAAACTAAACATTCAATCATATAAGCTTAGTATGCTCAGTTTTTACCGTGATAATGTAGAATAATTTCGACTTTTTTCTAAAAATAGGATTTATCATGTGCATTGTTGTTTTTAGATGATAAAATGGAATACCTTCTCTATATTCTCTTGTAGCGAAAACTAACCGCAATTGGATTATTAAAAAAGTCCATTCAACTCTAAAAATGAACCTTCTTCATTCAAATGAAAGAAAAGATGGACTTTTACACGCGTGTTAATTTGATAAAAATTGGAGATGTCTGTTTGGCATAGTTTTTGAAGAACTCTGCATTTTTTAGGACCATTTATATAGATCTTCGCTGTGGCTTGCTCCCGCGGGAAAAGCGAATAGATGAGACCCCGCAGCGAAGCGATTGAAGGAACGGAATTGTAGTGCGCCACGTCCTGTGGCAACGATTCCGTGACCAACATCCTGTTGCCCTCAGCATTCGCCCGCATGAGTCGTGCAAGCCTTCGCTGTAATCAACAAATTCCCCTATTTTCATGGATTAAATTGGATCATCAACACGCCTGTAAAAAAGTGATACTATAGTTTTTCAGTTGCCTATAGTAAATTTGAATAACGCCTAAAAATTAAAAAAAGCTAGAGAGTGTGCTTTTACACTTTCTAGCTTTTTAAGCAAGATATTAGATTTATTATTGATCGATTCCTCTTATTTCATCAATAGGTGCGAACAATTCAATATGACATTTTAGATTTTCAAATTCGGCTGGTGCATCTCCACCATATTCGCCGTCTAAATTCAATTGTACCTTTTCATCTGATGTAATCTTTAGCTTACTCGCTTTTGTATAAATAATATGAGGGTCTTTCATATGTTCTCCACGGCTCGCTAAAGTTACGATTTTGACGAAATCCGCTACATTGCATTTTTTTAGGATAAAGACTGAAAATAGTCCATCATTTAAGCTTGCATCTGGCGCAAGCTTTTCAAATCCACCCACTGAATTGGTTAAAGCAATTAATACCATCATCGCTTCATCATCAAATACTTGATCGTCAAATTCAATACGCATTTTCGTGGCTTTGATAGATGGCAGCATTTCGATTCCCTTTAAATAGTAAGCAAGTTGTCCTAGTACTGTTTTTAATCTACTTGGGACTTCGTATGTTAGTTCTGTAATTCTACCGCCGCCAGCTATATTGATAAAATAGCGATCATTGTTTACACGACCAACATCTACAGGGATGCTATTCCCTGCAATAATAATATCAACTGCTTTTTCAATATCACGTGGAATATGGACTGCACGGGCAAAATCATTTGTAGTTCCCATTGGGATTAATCCAATTTTAGGCCTTTTTTCAAATTCACTTACCCCTGAAACGACTTCATTTAGAGTGCCATCACCACCTACAGCGATGATAATATCAAATTCTCTTTTTACTGCATCTTTGGCAGCAGTAGTTGCATCTCCGGCACATGTTGTCGCATGACAAGATGTTTCATACCCTGCAACTTCTAGCTTTGCTAATACTTCAGGTAAATGTTTTTTGAAAATCTCACGACCTGAAGTAGGATTATAAATGATACGTGCTCGCTTCATTGTTTTACCTTCCTACTCTAGTTATTCTAACTATATAATAACGAATTCTTTAGGAAATAGTTCCTGCTTTTTTTGATAAAGTGAATCAAAATAAAGGGCTTTCATTGTCCCACAGTCACTATTAAATAAAGCTTATCTATGCTAAAGGATACTGCCCCGATGTTTTGATTATCCAATTCAATCTATAAATGGTAGGGTAATTGTTGATTTTCGCTCCGACTTGCTCGCTATCCCGCGGGACATTGAATTTGCTTCCTGAATCCACACCGCACGAAGGAAATGCGCAGGTATTTCCGAGGACTCGAGTAAGCCTCCGACAATCTATGCAAATGGAGCTAAAAATACATGATTCTTGGAAAACTATAGCAAATATAGATCCTATTTTCCCCCTAATCAACACGTTTGATGACGCTATTACTTTTTATTGATCATTAAATTGAATAGTACTTTTATAAAGTGAAGCTTCCATCAGTGGGGGTTTTCTTCATCCCCCACTGATGGTTAGCTAAACCAATCGGGCTTTTACGGGCAGTTGATCCCCCCACCTATCTTTCTCGTTTCTCTCTAAACCTTGAGGTGGGGGTCTTACTGCCCGTTAACGCGGGATAAAAGCAGAAAACAAGCTGTCTCATTTTACACACATAGAGGCAGCCATATATAGAATTCGTTCGATTTATCAATTACACCCCAGTGTAATTGTGTCAGGATTTTAAATCATACTTAAAAGTAAGTCTGTTAATCACTGTGGTTAGCGCTTCGCTTTCGTTTTCAAAAGCATTTGCGATTGTTGCTTCACTTTCACGTAAAAATATCTGTGACTGCCACTTCGTTCTCGCCATCAAAAACATCTGCGACTGTCGCTTCGCTTTCACGTAAAAATATCTGTGACTGCCACTTCGTTCTCGTCATCAAAAACATCTGCGACTGTCGCTTCGCTTTCACGTAAAAATATCTGTGACTGCCACTTCGTTCTCGTCATCAAAAACATCTGCGACTGTCGCTCATTAAAACACCTGTAACTTTACTCCGCTTTCATACATAAAACATGTGCTACTGTCACCTCGTTTCCGTGACTGAAACATTTGCGGCTGCCGCTCTGCTTTTGCAGCATAAAACACGTGTATCATCTCAAATAAACGATCCATAAATGTCAACAGTCTAAATTAAGCTTTTTTCAAAATCCGTGACATCCGCCTAAGGCTTCATCTTCATCTATTTTATACCGAAATAGCTACGTTCTGCAAATCTCCTTATTGTGAAAGGGCTAAAATGAGGGCTCTGCTAATGTCTTCATAAACCCAACCCCAGAACTGTTCATTCGTTGCGTTTTCTCTTGTAATACTCGAAAATAGTGCTTGTTGTTTCTCTGCAAATGCAGGATCATCCTTGTTTGGTAATTCACTCATTCTTTTCACCACATATTCTTGAAGCCGTGGTGCACGCGGTCCCCATTTACCGATAACATTTCCTTGATGATCCAGTAAAATGTAGATTGGAATGGAACGTCCTCCATTTGTTAAATATCGGTCGATCAATTCTATATTTTGATCGCGCAATACGACTCTTACTTCTATATCCGCTCTTTCTGCAATCTGGCGCAGAACTGCATTATTCATCATTGCATCTCCACACCATTCTTCTGTAATGACTAAAATATGTGGTCTTCTTTCACTCAATAGAGAGATAAAATTTTCATCATATGGTAGCTTGAAATTCTGATAAACGTTAAAACTTTCATCCTTATGCACTTTCATTTGGTCCATATAGCTTTTGATTGGTAAGCCTTCATGAAAATATTGTTGCTCCGTCTTCATATTCAAATCCCTCCTTTCATCAGTGTAAAGGGTTTCATTTCTTTTCGCAAAAATGGGATATGAAATGAGGAAAAATTCAGTCATTTGTTTGTTCCTCTATAATTCTGTAATATTATTCAATGAAATTAAGGAAGGGATGAAATCTGTTGAAAGTTCAAATTCTATTAAAAGCACACAACTTTTTGTTCTTTGGTTTACTGGCTCTTTTCATTCCATTCTTGCCTGTATTCTTGAAGGAACAGGGCTTCACCACGAGTGAAGTTGGTCTAGTTATTGGAGCAGGTGGGTTTATAACGATCATTGCACAACCTTTATGGGGACTGATTAGCGATAAGACAAAAACGTTGCGAAAAGTCATGCTTCTATTAATCCTTCTAGCTGCTGTCTGTGGTTTTATTTTATTTAATATGGAGAGCTTTTGGTTATTGGTTTTTACAGCTATGCTTGTTTACTTTTTCCTGATGCCTCTTGATCCTTTAACGGAAAGCTTAAACTATACAATGACTGAAGCTTCAGGAACAAGTTATGGTTCTGTTCGTACATATGGTGCACTAGGGTATGCGGTCTTATCATTAATCGTTGGTTATGTGATGAAATGGTTTGGGATGAATAGTGTTTCCATTCTTTTTGTGTTTCTTGGTATTGTTTGTTTCATCATCATGTGGAAATTGCCTGATGCTCCTACTTCTTCTAGACCGGTAACGATAGATGGTCTGAAAAAAGTTTTAACCAATAAGCAAATGATTTTATTCTTGCTTTTAATTTTCGCTAGCTCCATACCAGCGCGTATGAATGATACGTTTTTAGGTATCCATATCAATAACTTGGGTGGAGATACTTCATTAGTCGGGATGGCATTTTTTATCTCAGCCGCTAGTGAAATCATCGTATTTGCTTTAAGTTACCTATGGCTGCGTCAAGGAAAAGAGTTACTGATTATAACGATTGCGATCTTCTTTTATGCACTTCGCTTTTTCTTATCGGGTTTAGTAGAAGATCCGGTTTTACTAGCAATTATTCAAATTCTGCAAATGTTCACTTTTCCTATCTATTACACAGCTGCCATTCAATATTTATATCAGATTGTTCCTCGAGAATGGAGAGCAACTGGTCAAACAGTTTTAGCATTATTGTTCTTTGGAATTTCTGGAATTATTTCTTCCTCACTCGGCGGATTTCTTTATCATGTATTTGGTGGTCATATATTCTATTACACCATCGCGGCTATTTCCTTTACCGCAGGGGTATTCGGCATCAGTTTATTACTTCAACAAAAGAAAAGAAATTCTGTATAATAACTGATATTAAATTTAAAAATTATTAAATGAATCAATTTCATAATGCAAAATTCAGATAAAAAACACAAAATTTCAAATCAACATGAAAATTAATATTCAGAAATTTTGGTTCCGCTACAGACGGCGCTTTCCACGGGCTTGGCTTCAATCGCCTCGGGTCAACACGATGTTGCCCCCAGCATTCGCCCGCAGGAAAGCGAGCAAGCCTTCGCTGTAATCAACGAATCCCCCTATTTTCATGGATTAAATTGGATAATCAACACGCCTGTACGATTATATCTAATCCTTATTTAAGCAATACACCTGAAAAACTATCTATTTTTAAGCAAAACTCCACACAGCAGCGCTTCATCCCTTATTATAGAAATTAGCTAGATTGAATCTTCATTTGCCTCATGAAAGGAGGTTACTATGGATTCAAAATTGATTATTTTAAGAGGAAATTTAGGAAGTGGCAAAACAACAATCGCAAAGGCTCTACAAAAAGAATTTGGACGAGGAAATCTACTTGTTTCACAGGATGTTATCCGGCGTGATATGTTGAAAGTCCATGATAGAGATGGGAATCTATCTATTGATTTAATGAGTACGATTGCTAAATATGGTAAAGGAAATTGTGCATACGTTATTGTTGAAGGAATATTAGCCCAAAATATATATGGAGAAATGCTGCGTTCACTCATTGAATATTTTGATCATAAAGCGTTTATCTATTATTTCAATTTGTCTTTCGAAGAAACCGTGAAAAGGCACAATTCTCGTGAAAAGGCAAAGGAATTCGGTTACGAAGAATTGCACAGTTGGTGGAATCCTAACGATTATTTAGGTACCAAAGGTGAAACTTCTTTTACAAATGACATGTCGAAAGAAGAGATCCTTGCCATCATTTATCGTCAATTAAGCCATAAAAAATAGAGCCAACAAAAGGTTGACTCTATTTCTAAGTGATGTTGATTAACGTTTTTGGATTTCTTGTAAAAGAAGTTTGTTGACTAATTGTGGGTTTGCTTGTCCACGAGAAGCTTTCATAATTTGTCCCACTAGGTAGCCAATTGCACGGTCTTTACCGTTTTTGAAGTCTTCGATAGATTGTGCATTGTTATCCAAAACCTCTGTAACCATTTTAAGAAGAGCCCCTTCATCTGAAATTTGAACAAGGCCTTTTTCTTTAACGATCTTTTCTGCATCGCCACCGTTTGTTACAAGCTCTTTGAATACTTTTTTCGCAATTTTAGAAGAAATTGTACCGGCACTGATTAATTTAATCATACCGCCAAGACCTTCTGGTGTAAGGGCTGTTTCTGAAAGCTCTTTTTGTTCAGCATTTAAGTAAGCTGAAACTTCCCCCATTAACCAGTTAGATGATAATTTCGCATCTGCTCCTGTCGCTACAGTTGCTTCAAAAAAGTCAGCTGTTTCTTTAGAAAGTGTTAATACATGCGCATCATATGCTGGTAGACCGAATTCAGAAACATATCTTTCTTTACGAGCATCAGGAAGTTCTGGAATCAATGCTTTTTCGCGTTCTAACCATTCATCATCAATCACGATATCCACTAAGTCTGGTTCTGGGAAGTAGCGATAATCATCTGTTCCTTCTTTGACACGCATAAGAATCGTTTTACCCGTCTTTTCATCGAAACGACGTGTTTCTTGTTTGATTTCGCCCCCAGCATTTAATACAGCCGCTTGACGTTGTTCTTCGTATTCAAGACCTTTACGTACGAAACTGAATGAGTTTAAGTTTTTAAGCTCTGTTTTAACACCAAATTCTTTTTGACCATAAGGACGAATAGAAATGTTGGCATCACAACGTAATGACCCTTCTTCCATACGTACATCTGAAACACCTGTATATTGGATGATCGCTTTTAGTTTTTCAAGGTAAGCATAAGCTTCTTCTGGCGTGCGCATATCTGGTTCAGATACAATTTCAAGAAGTGGTGTACCTTGACGGTTAAAGTCTATTAAAGAAGAATTTTTACCGTGGAATAGTTTACCGGCATCTTCTTCCATGTGGATACGAGTAATACCGATACGTTTCTTTTCTTCGCCAACTTCGATCTCAATCCAACCATGCTCACCAATTGGTTTGTCGAATTGTGAAATTTGATAAGCTTTCGGATTATCAGGGTAGAAATAGTTTTTACGGTCGAATTTCGTCTGTTTGTTGATATGCATGTTCAATGCTAGCGCTGCACGCATACCATAATTGACAACTTCTTTATTGACAACAGGAAGTACACCTGGGTAGCCAAGGTCAATGACGGAAGTATTGGTATTCGGTTCAGAACCAAATTGGTTTGGAGATGGAGAGAAAATTTTAGATTTTGTTTTCAACTCAACGTGTACTTCTAAACCGATGACTGTTTCGTAGTTCATATTATTTTACCTCCCATGTTTGAGGTGTTTTTTCGTGGAAGTCTGTAGCTTGTTCAAATACATCTGCTACACGGTAAACTGTGCCTTCCTCGAAGTATTTACCAATAATTTGTAGACCCACTGGAAGACCATTATCAAAACCACATGGAATTGAAATAGCAGGAACACCAGCTAGGTTGATCGGAACAGTTAAGATGTCATTTGCATAAACAGTCATTGGATCATCGATATTTTCACCAAGTTTAAATGCAGTAGTTGGTGTTGTTGGACCAACAATGACATCATATTTTTCAAATACTTGATCGAAGTCTTGTTTGATCAAAGTACGAACTTGTTGCGCTTTTTTATAATAAGCATCATAAGTACCTGCTGATAATGAATAAGTACCGAGCATGATACGACGTTTTACTTCATCTCCAAAGCCTTCTGCACGTGTTTTCGTATAAAGTTCATCTAAATTCGATGCTTTCGCTTGATAACCGTAACGGATACCATCAAAACGTGATAGGTTAGATGAAGCTTCGGAAGAAGATAGGATATAGTATGCGGCTAAAGCATATTTAGAGTGAGGAAGTGATACTTCATCTACAGTAGCACCTAGCTCTTTCAATTGATCAATGGCAGCTAGTACAACTTTGCGTACACCATCACTAACGCCTTCTGCTAAATATTCTTTTGGTACAGCCACTTTAAGACCTTTGATATCACCAGTTAATTGGTCCACATAGTGAGGTACTTCTACATTTGCTGAAGTGGAGTCATGCTCATCAACGCCTGCGATTGTTTCGAGGATTAAAGCATTGTCGCGTACATTACGAGTGATTGGTCCAATTTGGTCCAATGAAGATGCGAATGCCACTAAACCATAACGAGATACGCGGCCATATGTAGGTTTCATCCCTACAACGCCACAATATGCTGCTGGTTGGCGGATGGAACCACCTGTATCGGAACCTAATGAGAATGGTACTTCTCCTGCTGCTACTGCTGCAGCTGAACCACCTGAAGAGCCACCAGGTACATGGGCAAAGTTCCAAGGGTTATGAACGGGCTTGATCGCAGAGTTTTCAGTTGCTGAGCCCATTGCAAATTCATCCATGTTCAACTTACCAATTGTGACCATGCCAGCTTCTTTTAGCTTCTCTACAACTGTTGCATTGTAAATGGGGTTAAAACCTTCTAGGATTTTAGAAGCACAAGTGGTTTCTAATCCTTCTGTGACGATATTGTCTTTTATCCCGATAGGTAGCCCATAAAGTGGACCACGTTTTTCAAATGGTACTTCATCCATTTCTTTTGCTTGTGCTAATGCTTTTTCTTTATTTAATGCTAAAAATGCACCTACTTCGCCATCAACTGCGTCAATGCGGTTATAGGCTTCTTGCGCTAAGTCAGCGATTGTGACCTCTTTGCTATGTAATAGCTCTTGTAATTCTGCCGCTGATTTTTTAAATAGTGACATGCTTGTCCCTCCCTACTAAAGTCTTATTCTGTAATGATTGGTGGTACTTTGACTAAGCCATCTTGCTGATCTTTGACATTTTTCATCATGACTTCGCGGTCTAAACCTTTAACTGCCACGTCTTCACGTAATACATTGACTAATGGCAATACGTGAGTTGTAGGTTCTACATTTGTTGTATCTAGTTCATTTAACTGTTCAGCAAAGTCAGTGATTGCACCTAGTTGAGCAGTGAATTTTTCTGCTTCTTCTTCTGTAATTGCTAGTCTAGCAAGATTCGCTACGTGCTTTACTTGTTCTTTTGAAAGTTTCTCCATTTTCCACACCTCCGAAATCGATAACCATACCGATAATAATATCATTATTCTAAAGAAATGTGCAACACACTTCCATTCACTAAAGTGCGTCTAAACACTAGAAAACAAAGGGTTTGATTTCCTTTACCATTGAATAGGCTGTGTAATTTCCATTATATCGAAAATTCAATCAGAAAATTGCCTCTTTACAAATTATACAATTTCTCAGCATAAAGTGAAACTTCGCATAGCAGAGTTTTTCTTCACCTTTATGTTCATCTAGATTTGAGCAGCAAAAAAGATCAATCTTGCTTCCTAGAATTATCCTTTTACAAGAAGGAAGCCTTCGTTTACTGTGTAAAGTAACTCCTATCATATGGCGTTTTAATGACATGACTAAAGGGTGGACATTCATATCCATATAGAAAAAGAAGTCGCCCTATTCCCTATTGGTCTGGGGCAACTTCTTTTTCACTAGTCATTATAAATATGGATATACGGCTCGTCCGTATTTGCTTCTTTGACCACTAATGCCTCTGGTCCATTGATAGAGGTAACGTTTACTTCCACTTGAAGACCTTTTGGGAATTGATCCATGACTTCGCCAGCCATATATTGAGTAAAGCCTATGATTTCGGAAGATCCATAAAATTTAATAGGAATTTGGATATCTAGTTTCTGAATCTTGCTATTTTGGTAGAATCCTGTCCCGATGATATTCGTATAATTAGAAAAATATTTATCAATATCTTGTTTAAAATTATTAAAGTTTTCGTTTATATCACGATATTTAGTATTTGTATCACTTGTTGGGAATTGTACGTATTTTTCATTTACTTTTCTCCACTCTGTAATTTTGGCGCTACCTTGACCTACATCAGTATATGCAAAATAAGTTCCCGGAACAATATCTGAACGACTTTGTTGTTTAAATAGTCCTATCATGATAGGAACTTCTGCTAGTCCATCCATTTGGCGCAATCGTTTCACTACTTGTGCAGCGATTTTTTTACCTTCCTTATCTAAAGTAGCTTGATCGATTGGTTCTTCATAAGTTGCACCATAATCTTCTTTTTGATAGTAATAGATTGAGTTTAAAGCCAGTCCAATAGAGACACCTGCTAATTTTACTTTATTTTTACCCGTCTTCTGTAAATAGTTTTGTTCCACAATATGGGCTAAGTAAATCGGTGCTTTTTTTGCTCGTTCTGTTGGCGTCATACTTTTGGTCGCTTTTGGATTTAGTCCAGCGGGATCTTGATTACTTCTTGCTAACCAAGAAGTAACCGTATCCTTATCTAAGTATTGTCCTTCTTGAAAATAATATGTGTCTGGATCAAAAGCTTGTTGAGATAAACGCAATAGACCGCTTTCAGCTTCCTTGACATCATATTTTGTATGAATATTTGAAACAATCAAACCTCTACTTGCGCTTTCTTTATATGGTAAAAGTGTCCGATAGTATTGGTCATCGATTTGCATACTAGGAATGATGGTTGTTTCTTCTTTATCTTTTGATTGATTTGTCTGTACGACGGTTGAATCTTTTGTCAAAGAAGGCAAACTACAACCTGCTAGCATAGCTGTTACAACCATAGCTGGTATAAAGCGACGGTTCATTGTTTTGAAAACTCCTTTACTTATTTAATTCTTCCATAAGGCGGTCTTCATTCCACACTTCAATGCCTAGTTGTTCAGCCTTTGTGAGTTTTGATCCTGCCTCTGCTCCGGCAATGACTAGGTCGGTCTTTTTACTAACACTACCTGTCACCTTTCCACCTAGCTCTTCTATTTTCTCTTTTGCATCCTGACGTGTCAATTGTTCTAATTTACCAGTTAGTACAATTGTTTTTCCAGAGAACGCACTAGCGATTTCTTCTGCATTTACTTTTTTTCCTAAGTATTTCATATTCACGCCGGATTCTCGCAAACGTGCGATTAGCGCTTTTACATCTTCACTATCGAAATAAGAAACGATAGAATCTGCCATTTTTTCTCCAATATCGAATACATCGATCAATTCTTCTTCTGTTACGGTCATTAATCGATCCATTGTTTCGAACTCTTCAGCTACCAATTTTGCAGTTTTGGCACCTATATGCCGAATTCCTAATCCAAATAATAATCGCTCAAGTGAATTCTTTTTGGATTCCTCAATCGCATTAACAAGATTGATCGCAGATTTTTCTCCCATACGATCAAGTGAGATAAGGTCTTCTACCTTTAGATGATAGAGGTCTGAAACGTCTTTGACAAGGTGTGATTTTAATAATTGTTCGACTACCTTTTCACCACAGCCATCTATATTCATCGCATTACGGGATACAAAATGAGCCATTCCTTCTGAAATTTGCGCGAAACATTGTGGATTCACACATCGTAATGCGACCTCCCCTTCGATATGAACAAGCTCACTATCACATACAGGACAATGAGTCGGCATCATAAAAGGTTGGCTATCTTCACTTCGTTGGTCGAATAATACCGAAACCACTTCTGGAATAATATCGCCGGCTTTACGAATAATGACCTTGTCTCCGATACGAATATCTTTTTCAATAATAATATCCTCATTGTGCAGAGTCGCACGTTGTACAGTAGTTCCAGCAATTTGCACAGGCTCTAAAATAGCGGTTGGTGTTACAACACCTGTACGTCCCACTGTTAATCTTATGTCTAATACCTTTGTCACAACTTCTTCAGCTGGAAATTTATAAGCGATGGACCAACGAGGAACTTTTACTGTGTTCCCCAGCTCTGCTTGTTGTACATAGTTATCGACTTTGATCACGATTCCATCAATTTCATATGGCAATGTTGGTCTTTTTTCCGTCCATTCATCAATATAGCTCATCACTTCTTTTATATCTGCACAGTTACGCCGTTCATGGTTTGTTTGAAAACCTAAGTGATCCATATAATCTAGGGCTTCACTATGGCATGTTAAACCATAAGCCTGACCACTACCACCGATCCCGTAAATAAATGTTGCTAAGTTACGACTTGCTGCAATCTTAGGATCGAGCTGACGCAAAGAACCTGCCGCCGCATTTCTTGGATTTGCAAAAAGTTCTTCACCATTCTCTGCACGTGCCTTATTTAAATTCGTAAAGGAACGCTTAGGCATATAACACTCTCCACGCGCTTCGATTGTAACAGGCTCTTTTAAACGAAGCGGTACTGTGTGTACGGTTTTTAGATTTTCTGTGATATCTTCACCGATTTCGCCATTTCCTCGAGTCGATCCTTGAACAAATAATCCATTTTCATAACGTAAAGATATAGCTAAGCCATCAATTTTTAACTCACATACATAAGAAAAGTCATCGCCGATAACAGATCGCACACGGCGATCAAAATCGTTTAAATCGCCTTCATTGAATGTGTTCCCCAAACTTAACATTGGATATTGATGTGTCACTTTTCTAAATCCAGATAAAATTTCACCACCCACTCGTTGTGTAGGTGAATCTGGATAAATCAAGTCCGGGTTTTCCTTTTCTATTGCTATTAGTTCATGTAAAAGTTGATCATATACTGCATCAGATACAATCGGATTATCTAATACATAGTAAGCATGCCCATATTCATGAAGAAGCTTGTTCAACTCTTCTACACGCTTTTCCAATTGAACTCTATCCATTTACTTTCCTCCGTATATTTGCTTAGACTTTTTCGATTGGCGCGAATTTCGCTAATAATCGTTTGATACCAGTTGGGCTTGGGAATGCAATATCTAATTCCATATTTTCGCTTTCCCCTCTTACGGCAACAACTGTACCAGTTCCCCATTTTTTGTGGAAAGCTTTGTCTCCAGCCTTCCAATCAATATGGTCACCACCGGTTTGTTGGTATGTTGACGTAACAATCGTTTTAGGTGTCTGTAGCTTAGTATACCCAGATGTACGGCGATTTGATGAACTATAGTCATGATATTCATTTGTAGAATACTGATGTGTAGAAACTTCTTCTAATATTTCGGTGCCAATTTCTTGCAAGAATCGCGATGGACGGTTAAAACTACTACGTCCAAAAATGGTGCGACATTGTGCACATGTTAAGTATAATCGTTGCTCCGCCCTTGTTATGCCTACATAGCATAAGCGGCGTTCCTCTTCCATCTCATCTTCATCTTGAAGTGATCGTGAATGTGGAAAGATATTCTCTTCCATACCAATGATAAAGACGACTGGGAATTCCAGACCCTTTGCAGAGTGCATGGTCATTAAGACGACAGAGCCCTTTGATTCATCTTCTTTATCAAGTGAATCAATATCTGCAATTAGTGCTAAATCCGTTAAAAATGCTACTAATGATTTATCATCACTTTGATCTTCGAATGCCTTTGTAACAGTTAGAAATTCATCGATATTTTCTAAACGGCTTTCTGCTTCGATCGTTTTTTCATTTTTTAACATTTCACGATAGCCTGATTGATCGAGCACCGCTTCAACTAATTCTGTCACTGATAAGTATTCTTGCATTTGGGTGAAATTCGAAATCATTGTACGAAAAGCAATCACCGCATTTGTAGCTCTTGCAGATAACCCCATAAAATCGACTTCTTTTAGTGCATCGAAAATCGACCTATCTTGGTCAATTGCAAACTGCGCCATACGTTCAAATGAAGTTGCCCCAATACTGCGCTTTGGTTCATTGATAATACGCGCTAAAGATAGATCATCATCATTATTAGCAATCAAGCGTAAATATGCGAGTAAATCTTTAATTTCTTTACGGTCATAGAATTTTGTTCCACCGACAATGGTATAATTCATATTTGATTTTACAAGCATTTCTTCCATTACACGCGACTGTGCATTGGTACGATAAAGAATTGCAAAATCATCTAATGGGCGATTTTCTTTTTCCATTAACTCTTGGATTGTTTTCACAACATATTGAGCTTCTTGCTTTTCATCATATGAACGGAAAACGGAAATTTTTTCACCTTCCTCGTTATCCGTACGAAGTACTTTTGGATAACGACTGGTGTTATTCTTTATGACGTCGTTAGCCGCTTGCAAGATGCGAGAAGAAGAACGGTAATTTTGTTCCAGCATGATGACTTTTGCATTTGGATAGTCTCTTTCAAAAGATAAAATATTTTGGATATCCGCTCCACGCCAACGGTAAATGGATTGATCTGAATCACCAACCACGCATATGTTTTTGAACTTTTTGGCTAACATTTGAACTAATCGATATTGTGAATGGTTTGTATCTTGATATTCATCGACATGAATATATTGGAATCGGTTTTGATAGTATTCTAAAACATCTGGTACTTCTTCAAATAACCGAATGGTTTCCATGATTAAATCATCAAAGTCCAAACTTTGATTTTTACGTAAACGTTTTTGATAATTTTCATATACTTGTGCTACCGTACGTTCATATGGATTGGATTCATTTACCTGTGCCTGATAGTCCTTTACGTCGACACATTCATTTTTCGCAGAACTAATTGCATTGAGCATTGAACGTGGATCATAACGTTTAGGGTCGATATTGAGTTCTTTCAATATACCTTTAACGACTGTTAGTTGATCAGATGTATCCAATATTGAAAAGTTTTTGTTAAAACCGATACGATCGATTTCTCGGCGTAAAATACGCACGCACATAGAGTGAAAAGTGGAAACCCACATACGTTCTCCTGTACCATTGCCAAGTAATCCATCGATACGTTCTCTCATTTCACGTGCTGCTTTGTTCGTAAATGTGATTGCTAAAATTTTAGATGGATATACTTGTTTTTCAATAACTAAATAAGCGATCCGATGTGTAAGCACGCGTGTTTTACCAGAGCCTGCACCTGCCATGATAAGTAGTGGGCCCTCTGTCGTTTTGACAGCTTCTTGTTGTTCTTTGTTCATACCTTTTAATAAATTTTTCGTAAGCTGTTCCATAACGCACCACCTTTATACAAACATTCGTTCCTAATTATACATGATTATTTTTTATCTTTCACTGCTTTTACTGTTTTTAATGCTGTGTCTAAATCATCATAAATAATATTTCCAACAACTACTGTATCCGCATATTTTGCCATTTCCTCTGCTTTGTCTTCAGAAGTGATCCCTCCGCCATAAATCAGTTGTGTCTGTTGTAATTCTTGACTCACTGATCTCACTAATTGTGGATCACCATATATGCCGCTATATTCCATATAGAAAACAGGCAATTGAAAGAAATTTTCAGCCATTCTCGCATATGCGATCACATCTGCTTCTTGTAAATCTGTTTTTGCACTGGTTACTTTTGCAGCCTTGCAATCACTGTTCAAGATGCAATAGCCTTCAGCAATTAGCTCGTCCCACACCATCACATCACCATATGCTTTGATCGCCTCATGATGTAAATCTTTTATCCACGTTGTATCTGTACTATTTAATACAGAAGGAATCAAATAATAGTCATAGCCCGGTGTTACTGAATCTATATTTGAAATTTCTAATGCTACAGGCACTGTATAACGACGAATGCGAGCAAGTAAATCTAGTACTCCATCAAGCGTTACATCATCTGTTCCGCCGACAATAATGGCATCCGTACCTGATTCGCACAATGCTTCTAATGCTTCATCTGAAATATTTTTTGCTGGGTCCACTTTGAAGACATGCTGCCAGTTTTTTATTTCCATCCATTACCCACCTATTCTAAATTTCTATCACTTAATAGTATACACAAATCATAGCTATTATGGCTTCTACCAATCTATTTGTTTTAAACCTATGAAAGAGATTTTGGCAAAAATATTAAGATTTTTTCTAATGAAGTGAAACTCTATCAGTGGGGGCCACTGAAAAAGTCCTTTCTGATTTTTATTGAGAGTAGGAGAACAAATTGATCGTTCTCCTACTCGCTTTTTTCATTTGAAGCCGTGGATTTCCGTTCCAGGCAGGCGCTTTCCGCGGGCACGGCTTCAATCTCCTCGTCACTTCGTTCCTGTGGGGCTTTCAGCTCGCGCTGTTCCCGCTGGAGTCGCTGCCTTCCACTCCAATCCACTATGTTCTCCTTCTTTAATTGATTTTTTCGTTCAAAAAAGAAACTCCTTTTCTGTATAACTAATTGAAGTAAATGTAGGTGGTTTGCCCAATGAGTTCAAACCAAGAAACCCTTAATTTAAGCCCATTCATGGCAATGATTGCTTATATCCCAGCTGTTCAAGAAAAATTAAATGTCTTGAAAGAAGTGGTTGAAGCCTACACAGAACAGTTCCATTTCTGTACAGACCCAGATGCACGTATCGGTCATAAAACAGCTGATTCTTCATTTTTTGGTTTCAAAACGCACATTGCGATGAGTGACGAAAGATTGATTACCGCTGTGATACTTAAGTGAAAAGCGTCACATCCTGTGGTAACACCTGAGTGACCAACATCCCGCCCGCACCAATCGGACGCATGCGGAAGTTGATCCCCCATCCATCTTTTCTTGAGATGGGTTCTTACTGCCCGTTAAAACGGGATAAACACGTCAAATTCTATACTTCAACATTTAGCATAGAGCCTGAAAAAGGAAAAAACTGAACAGAATCTGTCCAGTTCCTTCATCCTCATTTTTATGAATTCGAAAATATAGCTTATTTAGGTGCTTGAAAGGGCTTTTCGTCTGGATAAAGACGGCCCAACATTTCATCATATGTGTCATTGCCATAATCAAAACATCTGCGTACACGAGAAATAGTTGCCGTAGATGCACCTGTTTCCTTTTTTATCGTTTCATATGTTTTTTTCAAACGGAGTAAATGTGCTACTTCAAAACGTTGTGCTAATGATTGAATCTCACTGATGGTGCATAAATCATCAAAAAATTTATAGCACTCATCCAGATTATTTAATTTTAAAACAGCTTTAAATAATTGGTCTGTTTGATGGCCCTTTATTTTTTCAATTTGCATGAAAATATTGCCTCCTTCCTTATCAGTTCAGGTACCTAGCAACTTTTTCGTCCAGGATTGGAAGGTTTAAGATGATCCATGATGGACATTTGTAGCAGACTTACGAGTACGCCACTCCCCCAATAACATCGATATATTATCGTTTATATTTTACCATCATGTATACAGTGATTTCAATTTAACGCTTTAAAGTACTGCTATCTCATAACAGATGGAAATAAAACCTTTTTCTTCATCACCTCAAAAATACCTCGCTGTGTAATTCGGATATATGGTAAATGAGTGGACTGTAAGAATAACAAAGTGTAAATCGCATCTCCATATGGATAGCCTCTCTCTGCTAATGCTGTTTTTAATGCTGTTTCTTGCTCCATTAGCTGTTCTAGTGGTTCGATCGATAAGCCTCCACCAAGTGGCAACGGTAAACTTTCTATGACTTTTCCATTTTCGACAATCACTATGCCACCATTCATTTCCTTCATCACTCGGAAGGCTTGAAGCATCGCTTGAACATCTTTGCCTATCAATATAATATCTCCCGTACAAGAATAAGAAGAAGCAAAACCTTGAAGGTGATTTGCAAATCCTTTGATCAACGTATTCACACGCCATTTGCCATGACGATCAATCAGTATTAAATAGCATTCATCATGTTCTTCGCTTAAATGCCCTTCATTTGTATGAATCGATACTTTATATGGTTTTGTAATCACATCATTGACCATCTCAATGCCGAATGGAATGGAAAATTGGCAATCTTCTTCCGTTATATCAAAATCTAAGTCTAAAGAGCCTAATGCCGAAAAATCGACACCCTCCAATGTTTGTATCTTTTTGCCATCCCGTTTTAACCAAACTCCTTTTGATAAAACGCTGATGGGAACAGGATGATACTCATCTTGTAAAATATTCAATGTTGCATAACGACCCGTTGCGATAAAACCATGAATATCCGTCATATTGTAGTAACGTGCAACATTGTATGAAGCCATTTGATAGGCATCAATCGGGTTCACCCCAGCATCAAGGGCGATTTGAATACATTGATCCATAATTCCATTCTTATAAAAAGATGGTGTTGAGCCATCTGTTGTCATCATTAAATGATCGAAAATATCTAAATCCTTATCTAAAATATCTTTTAGCAGATTTGGTAAATCTGGACGAATAGAAGAATGTCTTAATGTAACAAAATAACCGTGTAGAATTCGGCTCTCTACTTCTTCAAGAGTCATTGACTCATGATCTCCATCTACACCAAATAATTTCATGCGTGCTAATGTACGAGAAGAGGCTCCCGGTAAATGTCCTTCAATTTTTTTACAATATGCTTTTGCCGCTTGTAACCAATAAAGCATCTGATCATCGCCTGCTACCAATCTTGGCCAGCCAGTTAACTCGCCTCCTAATAATACATCCCGACGTTCCATCCATTCATGAAGGGTTGTCGTCGTAAATAGATCATGTTCGTGAAGTAATTCTGTTTGCGAATCAAATCGAACCCACCAATAAAATGTGAAAGGTAATTGTTTTAGCTGATCTAAAATTGAAAACGTTTTCTTATTATTGATCTCTAAAAAAAACGACATATTGTCTGAAATGAATGTAGTAGTTCCTAGTTGTGCAGAATAATCCGCTAATGTTTGGGGATTATAAAGTTGAAATGGATGTACATGTGGTTCAATATAGCCTGGAACAATTGTTTGTCCCTTCACATTTACGATTTCTGTCCCTTTTGTATTTACAGGCATTTTAGGACCAGCGTAAACGATGCGGTCTTCTAAAATCCAAATATTTCCCTGCACCCATCGTTTATACATGCTATGTAGATAACGTGCATTGATTAAAACAATGCTGGGTGCAATCTTACCATCTATGACAGCAATTTGCTGACGAATTTCCCCAATTTTCCAAGCTGGATCAATCATTGCATCCATCTCCTTTCTTTTAAAGTGTGTGCTTTTTTAGCACGATTATTTTGTAGATGAAAATTTTATCAAAATTTTTAAACTATAATTTATATCGTATCATAGCACTTTAGGAAAGCCAAGTAAACAAGTAAGATTTAAAATTCATGACAAACTGGAGGTCAAATGGATGGCGTTAGAAGAAAACTTAAGTATTAAAAATGCATTTGCTCGCTTTGCTTGTGGTGCCAGTTGTACAGCAATTGGTATTAGTAAGCTTGTGCGGAAACCTGATTGTATTAGAGGAAGAGCCATGATTTTATTTGGAGCTATGAAGATGGCAGAAGGTGTGACAAAATATTGTCCTACAAAGGCGATGTTAAACAGTTCCCTTTCTTCTATCCTAAGCGAATTGCAAACGGGTAATTCTGGAACCTCTACTGCAGGAACAAACTCTGGAATGGCATCCACGTCAAAATCGAGTTCAAATTCTGGAACAGGATCTACATTGGGTGCGATGGCTTCTGCAGTTATGGGAGGAACTTCTTCTTCTCAGTCAAATCCGCTATCTGGTGTTACTCAAATAGTGAAAGACATTACAAGTGCAGCCATGCCCAATACGTCAACTAATCAACAACAAAATCAACAACAGGCGAATCCTAATACTCAATCCAATTCCAATCAAGCCTCTAACTCTGGACAACAATCCAACCTTGGTCAACAAAATAAGCCCAATCAGATGTCCAATTCAGCTCAAAGTAAAGCAAAACAAGCCAATTCTAATCAGCAATCCACCTCAAAGGGTTCAACAGGACAATCGTAAAGTGGACTGCCCGAAAATGATTCGGGCAGTTTTTATGTTACGAATCGTACTTTCCAATCAGAAGCCTACAGAGTCATAAGTCTACTAGTCATTGTAGCCGATGTTTTATCACTAGACCACCTTTTTTGAACAAGTTCATCTTATCTTTACAATTTTTACAATAGCAAGATGACAGGCAACACAAGATTCTCGAATAATGCATCCCACTATTAGTAAGCTAGCTTACTAACTATTGGAACCATTTCACTTTGTTGTTAAAAGGTTAAAAGTTTTCTGGATTCAAAGAGTTTCAGTATTCGTCGTAGAATGGATCACTACTTTAAATTCTCCATCCTATATCTTTACGATAGAAAAAGCCTTTCCAATCTTCTTTTGCTAATCCCTGATATACTTTTTCCTGTGCTTCTTTTAGTGAGGATGCTTTTGCGGCTACTAATAGAACTCGACCACCATTACCTACATATTGGCCATTGTTCCACTTTGTTCCTGCATGAAACACTGAAAATTCTTGAGAAATTTCTTGTAGAGATGGTAACGAATTTCCTTTTATTACATGACCAGGGTAACCTTCAGAAGCAATAACAACTCCCAACATCGCTTCATCTGACCATGTTAGCTCATATGGTTGATCACGCATTAAAGCCATCATAAATTCGCCAAAATCAGAAGTCATTCTTGGTAAAACTACTTGCGTTTCAGGATCTCCAAAGCGAGCATTGAACTCAATCACTTTCGGACCATCTTTTGTCAAAATAAGACCGGCATATAAAATACCTGTAAAAGGTGTCCCTTCCGCGATCATTGCTTGTACAGTCGGCTCAACAATCTCATGGTATGCACGCTGAATAACTTCATCGGAAATTTGTGGTACTGGAGAATAGGCGCCCATACCACCTGTATTCGGACCTTTATCACCATCATAGGCACGTTTATGGTCTTGTGCAATAACCATCGGATAAATTTGCCCATTACGGACAAATGACATATAAGAGAATTCCTCTCCATCCAAAAATTCTTCAATCACTACACGCGAGGAGGATTCACCAAAACGTTGATTGCCGATCATATCTCGAACAGCTTCAATTGCTTCTTGTTCTGTCGATGCCACAATAACACCTTTACCAGCGGCAAGCCCATCTGCCTTCACCACAATTGGAGCACCCATTTTTTGAATATATGAAACCGCTTCTTGTGCATCTGTGAATGTAGCATACGCTGCAGTTGGGATATTGTATTTTTTCATTAATTCTTTTGCAAAAGATTTACTTCCTTCAATTTGCGCAGCCGCTTGAGTCGGCCCGAAAATCAGCAATCCTTTTGCATGAAAAGCATCGACGATTCCTTCTGCCAATGGCTGTTCGGGTCCTACAAATGTTAGATCAATATTATTTTCTTTTGCAAATGCAATCAATGCATCGAAGTCTGTTGCAGCAATATCGACACAGGTTGCATCTTGTGCGATCCCATCATTTCCTGGTGCAACAAATACTTTTTGAACAGATGAAGATTGAGCAAATTGCTTTGCTATGGCATGTTCTCGCCCACCACTGCCTATGACTAAAATATTCAACGATAATCCTCCTTATGTTAAGAAAACACGCTCAAAATACGGGCGTGTTCTTTTTTATGAACTATTGTAAAACTTATAAAATCGTTTAATCTATTTTTTATTGTTTAAATTAATTTCATAAATACCTTTCTAGACAAAAACAAGAACATTTCTAAATAAAGTGAAGCTTCCATCAGTGGGGGTTTTCTTCATCCCCCACTGAGCTAGAAGAACTCAGGTGAAAAGCGCCACGTCCTGTGGCAATACCTGAGGGACCAACATCTTGTTGGCCCAAACCAATCGGACTTTTACAGGCAGTTAATCCCCCCATCTATCTTTCTCGTTTCTCTCTAAATCTTAAGATGGGGGTCTTACTGCCCGTTAAAGCGGGATAAACAGTTCGTTTTATATCCATATATACTATTTTTACTTAATATGCAGCTACAGATGGCGCTTTCCGCGGGCGAGCGTTGAGCCTCCTCGTTCGCTTACGCTACATGCGGGGTCTCACCTGTCTCGCTTTCCCGCAGGAGTCGCCATCTTCCGCTTTATAGACAATATTCTAAAAAATATAGCATATAACAATTTTCTCAATGTTCATGTTTTATATTAAATCTATGAATTATGAAATGGATTTGTTTAAACCAATTTTATCAATATTTTTTAAAAGATGAATTTTTTTATACTCAAATTGTATTTTTCCGCTACAGATTACAGATGGATGTTTCTATGAGCGTGGCAAAATTCTTTTTGTATCTGAAGCAAGGAATTTTCTTGCCATCAAGATTAGTGTTTAAAGTGGCGAACTCCTGTTGTTACCATTGCGATGCCATATTTGTTGGCTACATCGATGGAATCTTGATCGCGTTTAGAGCCTCCTGGATGAATAATCGCTGTTATTCCTGCTTTTGCTGCTTCTTCTACTGTATCAGGCATTGGGAAAAATGCATCAGATGCTAAGGCTGCACCTTTCGCTTTGTCGCCTGCTTGTTCTAGTGCGATTTTAGCTGAGCCTACGCGATTCATTTGACCTGCGCCTACGCCCAAAGTCATTTTGTCATCTGTTACGACGATTGCATTGGACTTCACATGTTTTACGACAGACCATCCAAGTTTTAGGGCTTCCCATTCTTTTTCTGTAGGTTGACGTTCAGATGTAACAGTAATTTCTGCATCCTCAAAGCCTTTACGATCTGGTTCTTGAACAAGTAATCCACCTTCAACAGATACGGTGTTGAATTGATCTCGTTTTTGTTGTTCAAATGAAATCTTTAGTAGACGGACATTTTTCTTAACTGTCAATTTTTCAATTGCTTCTGCTGTAAATCCTGGTGCAATAATGATTTCTAAGAAAATACTAGCTAATTTTTCTGCTGTTTCTGCATCCACTTCACGGTTAAGTGCTACAATCCCACCGAAAATAGAAGTTGAATCAGATTCATATGCTTCATTGAATGCTTGTGCAATCGTTTCTCCAACCCCAACACCACATGGATTCATATGTTTCACTGCAACTGCGGCTGGTTGTTTGAATTCTTTAATAATTTGAAGTGCGGCATTCGCATCTTGAATATTGTTATAAGAAAGTTCTTTACCATGTAGTTGTTCTGCATATGCGATGGAAAAATCGGAACCAAGACGTTTTTGATAAAATGCGGCTTTTTGATGAGGATTTTCGCCATAACGAAGTGGTTGTTTTAATTCGTATGTTAGTGTTAATTGCTCTGGGAATTCTTCGCCTAAGTATTCTGTTAAGTAATTTGAAATGTATGAATCATAAGCTGCCGTATGGCGGAATACTTTTGCTGCTAGATGACGGCGTGTTTCCAATGTTGTAGAACCATTTGCTTTTAATTCTTCCAATACTTTAGGATAGTCATTAGCGTCTACAATAACCGTTACGTATTTTTGGTTTTTGGCAGCTGAACGTAGCATTGTTGGACCGCCAATATCAATATTTTCAATTGCATCAGCAAATTCAACATTAGGTTTTGAAATGGTTTCGACAAATGGATAAAGGTTGACACATACGATTTCGATTGGTTCGATACCATGTTCTTGCATTTGTGCTTGATGTTCTGGGTCATCATATTTTGCAAGAAGACCACCATGGATCATAGGGTTTAATGTTTTCACACGACCACCTAAGATTTCAGGAAAATTCGTTACTTCCTCTACAGATGTAACTTTTACTCCATTTTCTTGTAAGTGTTTTTTTGTCCCACCAGTTGATAAGATTTCATAGTCTAAAGCCTCTAATTCTTTTGCAAATTCTAAGATTCCTGATTTATCAGAGACACTGATTAATGCACGTTTTGACACAATAATTTCCTCCTTGAGTTTATGCCAACATCATCATTGTTGGTATGTAGATTATGGCGATATTCACTATGATTAGACAAATAACGACTGTAATGCAGCTGGGTAAAGTACATGTTCAACTTCATGAATGGCTTGTTCGGTTTTTTCAAGATTACCATCAACCACATGAACAGCTCTTTGCATGATAATCTTCCCCGTATCCATCCCCTCATCTACAAAATGAACAGTGACTCCGGTTACCTTCACGCCATGTTTCACTGCTTGTCCAATGGCATCTTTTCCTGGGAAAGATGGCAATAAAGATGGATGGATATTTACAATTTTTGATGGGAAAGCGGCTAATAATGTATGACCGATCAAACGCATATACCCTGCAAGCACTAACCATTCCACTTTTAACGTTTGCAGATTGCGTAAGATTTCTTTTTCATAAGCTTCCTTCGTGTGAAAATCTTTTGGACTCACCGCTAATACGGGAATACCTTTTTCTTCTGCACGCTTTATGACATATGCATTTGGTTGGTCTGTCACCACTAACTCAATTTTAGCTCGTAATTGTCCATTTTCAATGGCATTTTGAATAGCTTGGAAGTTTGTCCCATTTCCTGAAGCAAATACTGCAATAGATACTTGTTTATCCATTATGCCAAGCTCCCATCATGATCACCGTTGAAAATAACTCCTTCTCCTTTGACGACGCGCCCAATTGTATAAGCTTTTTCACCGTGTGCTTCAGCAATTTCACTAATACGTTTAGCTTCAGTTGCGGGCACTGCTAATACGAAACCAATCCCCATATTAAAAACATTGTATAAATCATGTTGTTGTAAGTTACCTTGTTGTTTTAAAAATTCAAAAATAGGTAGTACAGGCCATGTGCCCAAATCAATGGCAGTTGCAAATCCTGCTGGCATCATACGAGGGAGATTTTCATAGAAGCCCCCTCCTGTGACATGTGCCATACCATGAATATCGCATTTTTGGAGCATTTCTAGTACTGGCTTTGCATAAATTTTAGTAGGTGTAAGCAACGCCTTTCCTATTGGTCCAAGTTCTTCAAACCCAGCTACGATAGTATCTGGTGTCAATCCTGCATCTCCAAATACAATTTTACGTACTAATGAATATCCATTGGAATGAACCCCGCTTGAGGCAAGGCCAACTAACACGTCACCTTCCACAATACGTTCACCTGTAATGATATTGGCTTTTTCAGTAGCACCTACTGCAAAACCTGCTAGATCATATTCATGTACATCATAAAGACCTGGCATCTCAGCAGTTTCTCCACCAATTAATGCTGCGCCCGATTGCACGCAACCATCTGCTACCCCTTTCACGATCTGCTCTATTTTGGCAGGCTCTGCCTTACCAACTGCTATATAGTCTAAGAAATACAGTGGTTCAGCTCCTTGTGCTACGATATCATTTACACACATAGCTACACAGTCAATACCGATCGTGTCATGCTGATCCAGCATAAAAGCAAGTTTTAATTTTGTTCCTACACCATCTGTACCAGAAATAAGAACTGGTTCTTTTAAATTCAATTCGGACAAATCAAACATACCGCCAAAGCCACCGAATGTACCTAAAATACCTTTTCTTGCTGTACGCTCTACATGAGATTTCATACGCTGTACAGCCTCATAACCTGCTTCGATATTCACGCCTGCTTGTTCATATGCTTTTGACATGATTTTTTCCTCCTAAAATTAACGTGCCAATTCTTTTTCATGCGGCAAGATTGTATCTGGAAAAATCTCAGTAGGATATTTTCCAGTGAAACATGCTAAGCAATGACCACAATTTGGACCTTCATCTGTTCTACCAATGGCTTTTATCAATCCGTCCACTGATAAATAAGTCAATGAATCAGCACCGATTGCTTCGCGGATCTCTTCTACACTATGATTAGATGCAATGAGTTCTTCATGTGTAGATGTATCAATACCGTAATAACAGGGGTCCGTCATAGGCGGTGAGCTAATGACAACATGTACCTCTTTGGCACCTGCTTCTTTCAGCATATTCACAATTCTTCTGGAAGTTGTACCGCGTACAATCGAGTCATCCACCATTACCACTCTTTTGCCTTGTACTACTTGACGTACAGGTGAAAGCTTCATCTTAACGCCTCTTTCACGCATCTCTTGAGAAGGTTGGATAAATGTACGACCAACATAACGGTTTTTGATCAAACCTAATTCGTAAGGAATACCACTTTCTTCGGAAAAACCAATGGCTGCTGAAATGCTGGAATCAGGAACACCTGTTACAACATCTGCCTCAATATTTGCTTCTTTCGCAAGTTGTTTTCCTAAACGTTTTCGCGCCATGTGAACGTTAATACCGTCAATATCAGAATCTGGGCGAGAGAAGTAGATGTATTCCATTGAACAGATAGCACGTTCGGCAGGATAGGCAAATTTTTCTGATTTTAATCCTTCATCATTGATCGTTATGAGTTCGCCTGGTTCAACTGAACGGATAAGCTCTGCTCCAATAATATCAAAAGCGCATGTTTCAGAAGCAACGACCCAAGCATCATCTAATTTTCCGATGGATAGAGGACGTAGACCATGTGGATCTAAAGCAACCAGCATTTCATCCTCAGTCATGATTAAAAATGCATATGCACCTTTTAACAACGTTAATGCATTTTTAGCACGATCATTCATAGAACCAAAACCGCTTCGTTTCAATAAATGAGCTAACACTTCTGTGTCAGAAGTAGTTTGAAATATACTTCCTTGTCGTTCTAGATGTTTTTTCAAATGATTAGCATTTACTAAATTCCCATTATGAGCAATCGAAAGACTGCCTGTAGATGAACGGAAAAGCAATGGTTGTACGTTTTCAATGCCCCCGCCGCCAGCTGTTGCATAGCGAGCATGAGCAATGGCCGCTTTTCCTTGAAGTTTACTTAATTTATCCCCTGTAAATACTTCGTTGACCAAGCCTTCGCCTCTTACAGCTTGCAATTTTTCTCCATCCGTTACAACAATGCCAGCCCCTTCTTGCCCACGATGTTGAAGAGCGTGTAAGCCATAATAACTTATTTGAGCAGGATTAGGATGTCCCCAAATACCGAATACTCCACATTCTTCATTTAAGCCTCTGATTTCACCAAGCATGGGATAGCTCCTTTCCAAGCATCTTCGAATTCTTTCACAGAGCCCTGAATTAAGATTTCGTCATTTTCACCACGAATGATCAATTGTTGCTCGTTCAATACGCTACCAATTTTCACTGCGTCTTGAGCGATCTCTTCAAATGCTTTTGCATTTTCTTTTTTCACAGAAACTAAGAAACGGGATTGAGATTCACTAAATAATGCTGTAGCTGCAGAACCACTGACTGTCACATCTGCACCGAATGGAGTTCCAAATGTTGTTTCTGCGAACGCAACTGCAAATCCACCTTCTGCTAAATCATGTGCTGATTCCACAAGACCTTGTTGGATAGCATTCAACAAAGATTTTTGTCTCTTTGCTTCTACCTCTAAATCAATGGTTGGTGCTAAGCCAAAAATACGACCATCATTTTGCAATTTTTGTAATTCTGAACCGCCAAACTCTGTTCTTGTTTCGCCAATTAGGTATATAAAGTCGCCTGCTGCTTTTAATTTTTGGGTTGTTGTATGTGATAAATCTTCGACTAGACCTACCATACCAATGGTTGGTGTTGGATAAATAGCAACACCGCTTCTTTCGTTATAAAGAGAAACGTTCCCACCAATAACAGGTGATTGCAATGCTTCACACGCCGCTGAGATACCTTCTGCTGACTTTTCAATTTGCCAGAAGATTTCTGGTTTTTCTGGATTACCAAAGTTCAAACAATCTGTAACAGCTAAGGGTTGTCCACCAGAACAAACAATATTGCGTGCAGATTCCGCAACGGCAATTTTACCGCCAGTTTCTGGATCTAAATAAATATAACGAGAGTTACAATCTGTTGTCATCGCAAGTCCTTTGTTTGTACCACGAACACGAAGAACAGCCGCATCAGATCCTGGAGCTATAACAGTGGATGTACGCACTTGGTAATCATATTGGTCATAGACCCATTCTTTTGAAGCAATAGTCGATTGTTTTAATAATGCGAGTAATGTTTCTTTATAATTTTCTACAGTAGGCTCTTCATTTTTCATTTGTTGAAATTCTTTAAAGTATGCCGGCACTGCAGATGGTTTATGGTAAACAGGTGCATCCTCCGCTAAAGCATCTGCCGGAACATTTGCGACTACTTCTCCTTTATGGATCAAACGTAGCATTTTATCCTCTGTTACATGACCGATTGCTACAGCATCTAATCCATATTTTTCAAATAAGTCGATAACTTCCTGTTCATGCCCTTTTTTCACAACGATCAACATACGTTCTTGCGATTCGGAAAGCATCATTTCATAAGGTGTCATGTTTGTTTCACGTTGTGGCACTAAATCCAAATTCATCTCTACGCCAAAACCTGCTTTAGAAGCCATTTCTGCTGAAGATGAAGTAAGACCAGCAGCACCCATATCTTGAATCCCTACAAGAGAGTCATATTTGACAAGTTCTAGACAAGCTTCTAATAATAATTTTTCCATGAATGGGTCTCCAACTTGGACAGCTGGTCTTTTTTCTTCTGAAGATTCACTTAATTCCTCTGATGCAAACGTTGCACCATGAATACCATCACGGCCTGTTTTTGCACCCACATACATGACTGTGTTACCTGCGCCAGATGCAATCCCTTTTTGGATATCTTTATGATCGATTAAACCAACACACATAGCGTTCACTAGTGGGTTTCCTTCATAGCAAGGATCAAATTGAACTTCACCGCCAACTGTTGGAATCCCTATACAGTTCCCATAGCCTGCAATCCCGGCTACAATTTCTTCAAATAGATATTTGACACGTTTAGATGCATCTAGTTCTCCAAAACGTAGAGAATTCAACATAGCAATAGGTCTTGCACCCATTGAAAATACATCACGAATAATACCGCCAACACCTGTAGCAGCACCTTGATAAGGCTCTATTGCGGAAGGATGATTGTGTGATTCCATTTTGAAAACAACCGCCTGCTCATCACCGATATCAACAATCCCTGCACCTTCTCCAGGTCCTTGCAATACGCGAGGCCCTTTCGTTGGGAATTTACGTAAAACAGGTTTGGAGTTTTTATAAGAACAATGCTCAGACCACATAACAGAGAAAAGACCTGTCTCTGTCCAGTTCGGTGTGCGTCCTAGAATCTTCTCTACTAAAGCAAATTCTTCGTCTGACAATCCCATCTGCGCATATAGCTTTTGCTCTTTAATTTGCTCAGTTGTTGGTTCAAGCTTGGACATATGATTCCCTCCACTGTTTAACAATTGATTTGAATAAGGCAAGGCCATCTATACCACCGATCAATTCATTCACTGCACGCTCTGGATGAGGCATCATACCAAGAACATTTCCCTTTTCGTTGATAATACCAGCGATGTTTTCAACACTACCATTTGGATTTTCACCCTCATACGTAAAGACGATTTGATTGTTGTCTTTTAGTTTTTGTAAGGTTTCTTCGTCACAATAGTAGTTACCTTCGCCATGAGCGATTGGTATTTGAATCATTTCATTGTCATCATATTGGTTTGTAAATAATGTATGATTGTTGACTACTTTCAAATCTACCGTACGACATATGAATTTGAGATTTTTGTTTCGTAACAAAGCGCCTGGAAGTAATCCTACCTCCGTTAAAATCTGAAATCCATTGCATACACCAAGTACAGGCTTACCAGCTTCTGCAGCTTTGACTACTTCAGTCATTACATTAGAAAAACGAGCAATTGCACCACAACGGAGATAATCCCCATAAGAGAACCCTCCTGGTAATAAAATACCGTCATATCCGCTTAAGTCTGTTGCGTCATGCCATACATATTCTGCTTCTTCTCCGAGTTCGTCTTTAATCGCGTGATACATATCTAAATCACAGTTTGACCCAGGAAATACGAGTACTGCGAATTTCATCTCTAGTTAGCCTCCTCGATTTCATAACGGTAATCTTCAATTACTGTATTTGCTAGTAGCTTTTCACACATTTCTTTTACTATGCCATCGATATCACGTTTTGAAGGATCGATTTGCAATTCTAAATATTTACCAATGCGAACATCTGCCACTTCGTTATAGCCCATTGTGTGTAGTGAACCCTTGACAGCAGTTCCTTGAGGGTCTAAAACACTTTCACGAAGTGTTACATAGATTTTCACTTTTTTCATTTAGTTACTCCTCCTAGACGGGATAATATGATTTTATAGACTTCTGTTAAATCGCCGAGATCACGGCGGAATACATCCTTATCAAGATGTTGCTTTGTTTTTGCATCCCATAAACGGCATGTATCAGGTGAAATTTCATCTGCTAATAGTACATGACCGTTTTCATCACGACCAAATTCCAATTTAAAATCAACTAATATGACATCGATCTCTTCGAAAAATGGGCGCAAGATTTCATTTATCTTTAAGCCATTGTCGTAAAGGGCCTTCACTTCTTCTTTAGAAGCAATGCCCAATACGTCAATATGTTCTTCCGAGATCATTGGGTCTCCAAGGTCATCATTTTTGTAATAAAATTCTACGATTGGGCGTTTAAGAGGTGTTCCTTCTTCAATGCCTAATCGTTTAGCAAGGCTACCAGCCGCAATATTACGTACTACCAACTCGATTGGAATAATATCTACTTTCTTCACAAGTTGTTCGTTATCTGAAATTTTTTCAACGAAGTGCGAGTCAATGCCAGCTGTTTTTAGTTTTTCAAAGATCAATGACGTAATGTTGTTATTTAAAACACCTTTGCCTGCAATTTCTGCTTTCTTTTCACCGTTGAATGCTGTAGCGCTATCTTTGTATTCAACGAAAAGGATTTTTTCATCCTCTGTTGCATACAATTTTTTTGCTTTTCCTTCATACAAAAGTTGACCTTTTTCCACTGTTGATACCCCCGGTTTAGGTTTAGTTATTTAGTTTAAGCCTAGACGTTCGAAAATCATATCTACATTTTTCAAATGGTAGTGATAATCGAAACAATCGTCTATTTCTTCTTTAGATAGATAAGAAGTAATTTTCTCATCTGCGTCGACAAGTTCACGGAATTGAATTTGTTCATCCCATGCTTTTGCAGTCAATGGTTGAACAGTATCATAAGCTTCCTCACGTACAAGACCCTTGTCGATCAATGCAAGTAACACACGTTGTGAATAAATCAATCCAAAAGTACGACCCATATTGCGTTTCATGTTTTCTGGGAATACTGTTAAGTTTTTCACGATATTGC
Source organism: Rummeliibacillus sp. SL167 (assembly GCF_007896505.1). Classification (NCBI taxonomy): domain Bacteria; kingdom Bacillati; phylum Bacillota; class Bacilli; order Caryophanales; family Caryophanaceae; genus Rummeliibacillus; species Rummeliibacillus sp. SL167. The sequence goes on from NZ_VCBM01000001.1 coordinate 2,460,162, forward strand.
CAAAGCGATTTAACATATAATTTAAGCCGATTGTTGTATCTGGCAAAATGATACGTTCTGCAGATGAATGTGAAATATCACGTTCATGCCATAAAGAAACATTCTCGTATGCAGTTAGCATATGACCACGGATAACGCGTGCCATACCGACCATATTTTCAGAACCGATTGGATTACGTTTATGAGGCATTGCAGAAGATCCCTTTTGTCCTTTTGCAAAGAATTCTTCTACTTCACGTGTTTCTGATTTTTGAAGTCCACGAACTTCTGTCGCGAATTTCTCGATGGAAGTAGCGATCAATGCAAGAGCCGCAAGATATTCAGCATGACGATCACGTTGCAATGTTTGAGTGGAGATCGGTGCAGCCTGTAGTCCTAGCTTTTGACAAACGTATTGTTCCACAAATGGGTCAATATTTGCATAAGTACCTACAGCACCAGAAATTTTACCCGTTTCAATTGTTTTGGCTGCAGCTTCAAAACGTTGTAAGTTACGTTTCATTTCTTCGTACCATAATGCAAGCTTCAATCCAAAAGTAGTTGGTTCAGCGTGTACACCATGTGTGCGGCCCATCATGACTGTGTATTTATGTTCTTTTGCTTTTGCAGCAATTATGTCGATAAAATTGTGAATATCTTTTCTTAAGATTTCGTTTGCTTGTTTTAATTGATAAGAAAGAGCTGTATCAACCACATCTGTTGAAGTTAACCCATAATGTACCCATTTACGTTCTTCGCCAAGTGATTCGGATACGGCACGAGTAAATGCTACTACATCGTGACGAGTGTCTTTTTCAATTTCTAAAATACGATCAATATCAAAAGTTGCGTTTTCACGAATTTTGGCTACATCTTCTTTTGGAATATCTCCAAGCTCTGACCAAGCTTCACAAGCTAGAATCTCTACTTCCAACCAAGATTGGTATTTGTTTTGTTCTGTCCAAATTGCGCCCATTTCAGGACGAGTGTAACGTGCTATCATGTTTGTCTCCTTCTATTCCGCCCAAATGGCAGAATCATTAATTTCTTTAATAGTATGATCAAGATTATCCGTCATTATTGTAACATGCCCCATCTTCCGATTCTTCTTCGCTTGTTGCTTTCCATAAAGATGAATAGACCAATCTGGATATTTTGACAATGAGTTCGTTACCGGCATCACATGTTGTCCTAGAATATTGACCATAACGGAAGGACTCCAAAGCTTTGGTTTGCGTAATGGCCAACCGCATATCGCGCGGATATGTTGATGAAATTGCGATATATTACAAGCTTCAATGGAGTAGTGTCCAGAATTGTGTGGTCTTGGTGCTAATTCGTTAATCACAATAGTCCCATCTTCAAGAACGAACATTTCAACAGCCAATGTACCGATTAATTGAAGATAGTCTGCGATTTTTTCTGCTGCTTCGACCGCTAATTTAGCTGTCTTATTGTTAATGCGCGCAGGTACGATTGTTTCATGAAGAATATGGTTAACATGAATATTCTCACCTATTGGCAAGCAATAAGTTTCACCCTGAACATTTCTTTGAACAATCACTGAAATTTCTTTCGTAAAGGGTACAAACGCTTCAGCTACGCAAGCTGAATGTTCAAATAATGGACTTGCAAGCTCTAAGTCATCTGCTGAGTATATCGTTTGTTGCCCTTTTCCGTCATATCCTCCACGTGCAGTTTTCACGATACAAGGATAACCGACCTTTTCAATATTCTGCACAAGCTCATTAAAGTTTTGACAAGCAATATAATTTGCGATAGGACAATCTGATTGACTGATGGTTATTTTTTCTTGGATTCGATCTTGTGTAATTTTGATGAGTTCAGCACCCTGTGGTACATATGCGATCTCTGTTAATCTTTTTAATCCATCATAATCGATATTTTCAAATTCAAACGTGATGACATCACTGACTTCAGCCAATTCTTCAAGAGCTGTTTCATCATTGTAAGGTGCAACAATACGAATATCAGCTACTTGACCACATGGTGAATCCATTGTTGGCTCTAATACGGCAATTTTAAAACCCGCTTCTTTTGCAGCAAGTGCCATCATACGTCCAAGCTGACCACCCCCAATAATCCCAATTGTTTGGCCAGGAAAAATCGTCTTCATCACTGTAACTCACCTGTGCTTTCTAAAGCTTTCATTTTCATCACTTGTCGTCTCGCCTCTATTTTTTCTGTAATGGTTGAATCGGTTATAGACAAGATTTGTGCTGCTAACAGCCCTGCGTTCGTTGCTCCAGCTTTGCCGATTGCAACAGTAGCTACTGGAACACCACCTGGCATTTGCACAATTGATAGTAAAGAGTCAAGTCCATTTAATGCCTTAGATTGAACTGGAACACCAATAACAGGCAATGTTGTTTTAGCAGCCACCATTCCCGGTAGATGAGCTGCACCGCCAGCACCAGCTATAATGACTTGTAATCCTCTACCACGTGCCTGCTGAGCATATTCAAACATCAAATCAGGTGTACGATGAGCAGAAACGACTTTTTTTTCATACGGGATTTCTAATTCATCTAAAATATCACATGCATATTTCATAGTTCCCCAATCACTTGAACTTCCCATGATGACGCCAATTTTCGGATTCATGTATGTGCCTCCTATAATTACACTTCGACATAATGACATTCAGATAGACCATGAATAATTTTTTACGCTTTCTAAATCTGTGACATCAGCCTAAGGTTTAACTTCTTTTGCTTTGTAACTACATTTATGAAAGAAGTTCATCCAATAAAAAATCCTCAGATACCCATTTCACTACATTATTACTACGCGTGAAAAGCAGATACCTAAGGATTTATAGATAACATGGCTATGAAAGCATTCCATAAATGCTTTTCGCCTATGTATACACCTATAGTTTAGTTGCTTTCCCGCATAGTCCAGCATTTACGGTGCCGGGTAGAGACACTAGAGCCAATCCTCTAGCATATATGGGGGATTCAATGTTTTTTCTTCTCACATTTTAACAAGAGAAAGAACACAAGTCAACCATAAAATACGAACATTGAAATATGCAAAAAGTATATCGTTCGTATTTTAAATAATTTTTATTCTATTTTTCGATGAACAATCCTTTAAATTTAATAATTTGACGAATAGGAACGGGTTCTCCATTCACCATTTGAAAAAGCGGTTCTTCTTTTCGACCGACCGGCATATATCCTTGTTTCTTCATTCTTTCCAAACATGCGTCAATTGTTTCTGTTTCTTCTACTTCAAACCATAATTGTTTTTTAGTCATTCTATCACTTCCTGACTTGAATCTTTTTTATATTATAGCGGCTAAAACGGATTTGTTCTATCAGTTGTATGTGTGAACTTATTTTTTACATAAAAATGAACTTTCTTTCAGACCCTTTTCAATACAATTGGAGCAATTGCTTTTAATCATGTGTTCAGTTAATCTCACAAGTAAATTACCAAACAAAAAAATCATTCATCTAGCAATTTAAAAATAAAAAGACATTCGACAAAGCGAATATCTTTGTGGCTTTCACTCAAACTTTTTCTGCAGGACTCTAAATAAGCTTCCCTGAATAGACACCGCACGAAGAAAATGCACATGCATTTCCGAGGAGTCACCATTCCACTCCACAATAATTAAAATGAGTCTTTATTAAATGTTCGCATTTTTCAAGAAGAAAATGATTTATGAAATTGATTCATATAAAATCTATTTGATATTTTTCAACATCCAATCCATTTTATCTGTTTCTTCATTCCAAAAAGCGTACATCTCAGTCAAATTTCCTTTTAGTTCTTTTCCTAAGTATGAATCTAGCCATGTTTCTGCATCTGAAAGATTTACATACTTTTCTCTAATAAATGCCACATAAAAATGGGTGTTAGATTCCCATTCTTCAATATACGATACTACCTTTTTAACATCTGCCAAAAAAATTTCATCTTTAACTTGATAACCTTTATATTTCATTTCAATAGCTGCAATAACTTCTATTACACAATCACCTAAATAGCTAGTTGTTGCCTTAATAGGATCAATTTTAACTACTGTTAAATCAATACGTTCACCATCGATATAATATTCGGTAAATATACGTAAATTATTAGCATTTAAAAAATCTTCTCCTAATTTATTTCTCAAATGAAAGTAAAACGAATTTTTCATAGTATCTTCTTTTAATAAGGAAAAATTATGATAATCATCTTTAAGATTTTCTAACCAGACTTCGCAAATGGCTTTATTCACCTGTTCATTTATTGACAAAACTACCAAACGTATCACTCCTCGTATTGCTTGTAAAAGAATGTAATAACAGTACAGCTTTCTCCCCGCCTTTATAGAAAAAAGGCTTAGGAGATACCAATTTAATCATTTTGTTGAATCCCTCACTTGTTTTATATCTTCCTATCCATTAATAAAACATCTGAACAGCGAATATTTATATTTTTTTGTACCATAATCAAGAAAAACTATCACGGTGTTCATTTTAATAATGATAATTATTTTAAACAATTTTTTTCAACTAAACTGTCCAGTTAAAGAAATGGAGCAACACTTTAATGGTATTGCTCCAAACACCTCGACCGCTTATTTAAATTAATTTCAATTCCTCGATATTATAAAAAATCGAAGTGATCATGCGTCTATAAAATAATAGTCAAAATCATTTGTTTTCAACTGGTGAAACTTATCACTCATTCAGAAATTATCCACATTAGCTGCTATTGTTCAACGGAGATTAAGTACAGAAACCTGTGGTAAAATAAGGATAACTTTTTATTATTTATTGGAATGGGAGGGCACTAATGAATATTGAAGCTGACTATTTAAAGATTGTAACAGAAAGGTTTAAAATCATTAAAAGTCTTGGAGATAAGACAATTGAACAACTATCTGAAGATGATATTCATTGGACTTTAAATGAAGAATCAAATAGTGTTGCCATTATCGTAACGCATTTAAGTGGGAATATGGTATCAAGATGGACAGATTTCCTACATTCCGATGGGGAGAAGCCCAATCGGAATCGTGAGCAAGAATTTGTAGATAACATAGCATCAAAAACTGAGTTGAGAGAGACTTTAGAAAAGGAATGGAACACCCTTTTTAAAGCATTAAATAACCTAAGCGAAAAGGATTTATTAAAGAATGTATCTATTCGTGGTGAAAGTCATTCGGTAATAGAAGCCATTGAAAGATAATTAGCTCATTATGCTTATCATATTGGGCAAATCGTTTATATTGGTAAACAATTAAAAGGTAAAGATTAGAAAAACCTAAGTATCCAAAAAGGTAAGTCAGAACCTTATTTATAGCAAATGCTAAAAAAACACCAGTCTAGATAATAAAAGAGACCCGAGTTTCAAATAGATATTTTTAATTTGATGAGATTTTTTGAAAGAAAGGAACAGGCATGTTGATTATCCGATTTTCTCCATAAAGTATTTATTCGCCCTTTGAGATAATTTATTTGCTCTCTCAGGGATTTTATTCGCTCTTTCAAAAGATTTATTCGCTCTCTGCAGATTTATTCGCCCTTTGAGACAATTTATTTGCTCTCTCAGGGATTTTATTTGCTCTTTCAAAAGATTTATTCGCTCTTTCCGCAGGACATTGGATTGTTTTTTTATCGAATATGTGCTACACAAAAAGGAACGAGCAAGCCGCAGCGAAGATCTATATAAATGGTCCGAAAAATACAGGTTTTCTCAAAAATTACGCCACAGACGACCTAATTTTTGTCAAATCAACACGCGTGAGAAAGGAATAAAATAATTTTTCTTTACTAAATGAAGAGTATAAGTTTAATAATATAAAAAATGGTTATTTTTTAAATATATTGAATATTATTTATTTATAATGATTTATTCGAGTATGTTTATTATCCAATTTTCTCCACGAAATATAGTGTATTCGAGTGATTTCCACTACGGCTTGCATAAACTCATGTGGGCACAGCTTGAGCCTCCATGGGGCAAGAGGACGTTGGTCAAGGAGTCATTTCCGCAGGAGTAGCCCACCACAACTCATTTTTTTAATTGCTCATGCTGGGTCTTAACTGTTCGCTTTTCCCATAGGACGTTGAATGGACCTCAGTGAACGGGCACCGCACGAAGGGAACGCTCATGCATTTTCGAGGAATCGAGCAAACCACAGTGAAGATATCTATAAATAGGAGCTAAAAACACATGTTTTTCTAGAATTATGCCAAGTTTGTCACCTATTTTTTCCTAATTAACATGCTTGTGATTCATTAACAATATTAATTAGCATAGTCCAAGATAAAAAAGAATTTTATATTTTCTCTTTTTTCAAGACTTTATATGGCTATTCATAACTATGATCTCAATAACTTGAGATATAAAACCTTGCCTTTTTTATATCTCAAGTTTTAATAGAAACCAATGCAAAAAAAGGTACTGCCAATAATTATTAGCAGTACCTTAATACGCCTAGCAACGTCCTACTCTCGCAGGGGGACAGCCCCCAACTACCATTGGCGCTCAAGAGCTTAACTTCTGTGTTCGGCATGGGAACAGGTGTGACCTCTTTGCCATCAT
>NZ_VCBM01000001.1:2466717-2551617 GCF_007896505.1 Rummeliibacillus sp. SL167
CCATCCTGTAGTGACGCGAAAGCGCCTTTCAACTCTTCCCCATGTGGGGAAGAGGATTATCCGGTATTAGCTCCGGTTTCCCGAAGTTATCCCCGTCTACAGGGCAGGTTGCCCACGTGTTACTCACCCGTCCGCCGCTCAATCAGAGGAGCAAGCTCCTCGTCATGCGCTCGACTTGCATGTATTAGGCACGCCGCCAGCGTTCGTCCTGAGCCAGGATCAAACTCTCCATAAAAGTAAAGTTTGAAAGCTCATTTGCTTTGCTAGCGATTTATCTTAAAAAAGATAAAATCTATTTGTTTCTTGTCACTAACGGAGGTTAGTGAACAAGATATTTAACGTTCTTGCTTGTTCAGTTTTCAAGGTTCATTTTCATTCGCTCATCAGCGAAATTTTATATCTTATCAATTATCATTCAAAAAGTCAAGAACTTTAAAAAAAAGCATGATTTATATATTTTGTCACTGTTCGTTTGTCAGTGACTTATACAATATACTACTCTAATTTAGTTATGTCAATATACTTTTTGAATATACCCCAGAATAAAATGACAACTCTAAAAATCAATCAATTGTACCCATCTATACCCAAAAACATGATAAGAATATCTATATGTAGTATGGTCCATCAGCACACTCTATTTAATTACAGCCCCAATACAACATCATTGGAGTCACTAAAAACATCCATGCCCCTTGACAGTGGCCTTAACAATCTGCCATTTTTGATAAAGTTCAACTAACCATCCGTGGGGTTTACCCCCCACGGATGGTTAGTTGAACCAATCTGGCGCATGTGGCAGTTTTTCACTCCTTTTTTTTCTCGATTCTCTCTAAAACTTGAAGCGGTGGTAAAATGAATTAATAGATCAAGCATGTTGATTAGAGGAAATATGGGATGAATATTTGTTGTAATTCTAAAAAAACTTTATTTTCAGCTCCACCTATATAGATCCTCGCTGTGGCTTGCTCGACTCCTCGAAAATGCAAGCATTTCCTTCGTGCGGTGTTATTCGAGGAAGAAAATTCAACGTCCAGCGGGATAGCGAGACAGATGAGAACCCACAGCGAAGCGAGGAGGCTCATCGCTCGCAGGATAGCGAGCAAGACGGAGCGGAAATCAACATATTCTTCCTATTTTCATGGATCAAATTGGATAATCAACACGCCTGTTAATAGATGTTCATTAAACCTTTTAGTGCTTTTTATGATGGTGTTCGGATTTTTTGAATTTACCCGAAAAGCTTCTTTGTGACATTTATCCACCAAAAACATCATGTCAACAACACGATATTGGTTTCTTAGGCATTATTACAGGGCATAACATCTTTAGTGGAAGTTCTCTCTGAATTTAAGTCTGCATTTGTGCACCCATTGGATAGAGGGATAGAAAATAAATTTTCATAAACGTTTGCCCCCAAGTTACCATGAAAAAGTTTTTTACACAGAAAAATAGCCATTCTAGCATACCGATAAGAAATAACAGCTTCTACTTGAATCAAAATATAAACGATTTCTTCTATCTAATAGTAATAAAGATGAATTGCCAATGAAAGCTCGAGAAAATCATTCCAATCATTTAAATCTACATTTAAAATTTCTTCAATTTTATGCAACCGATGATATAAAGTATTTTGATGGATGTGGAGCAGCTGAGAGGTTTTTACAATCGAACGATTATTTTCGATATATAATCGTAAGGTTTCTTCTAATTGCATCACTTTATATCTTGGCATTTGTAATGGCATTAACCTATTATGAACAAAATGTTCCATAACTACATCTTCTTGATTGACAAACAATTGGCTGATTCCTAGATCTGTATATTTGAAAACACCTAATCTATTTCGTTTGTTTAAATACTTCATCGTTCTTTTCGCTTCTTCATAGCTATTGCCAATATCACGTAGCGAATCATATTGATTTCCAATACTAATCCGCACATCAAATTCATTAGTTTCTTCCCAATATGTCACCATTTGCTGCACCTTATCAAATGATTGCTGTTGATCATTTTGCAATAGAACCGTCAATTGATCCTTTCGCTTAAACAAAAAAACAGGTCCACGCATCTCGTTCTCTAGTCTTTCCGCAAATTGGCGTATGCGAATTGGCGAAAACACCCAGCCTTGCTTACGAAAAATAAACTGACACAGCATTACATAACAACTTCCCTGTGGCTCTAATCCAAACCCTTTGATACGTTTATAAAGCTTGTTCAGGTTGTTTGTTGTTAGCAAATCATTAAAAAAATCTTGTCGCCTCGATTGCTCCGCTTCCAATTCTGATTGTGTATTGACAATTTTTAATGTAATTAATACACTTGCTTGCTTTAGAATAATCGCATCTAATGTTTCTAACTTATAATCTGTCTTCACCCCAAAATATCCTACTAGCAAATCACTATTGAATATAGATTGTACAAAATAATTTTCGTTACCTAACTTTACCATTAGACTATCTTTGGTAGACTCTATATATTCTGAATCCCTCAAAAAATTTTGAAATTGCTCATGATGTGGATAAGATTTCATGTGATGAATATCGAAGAAAACTATTTCTTTTTTGATTAATCTCTCTGTGGCTATGACAATTTGAAGAATGTCAAAATTTTTGAGAGACATTTCTGTAAATAGCTCATGGATCTGCTGTTGTTTTAGCAAGTTTTCATTCATCTGTTTCAATTCGGTATAAAGTCGGGCATTTCGAATTGCAATGGCCGCTTGGTCTGCAAAACCTTGCAATAGTTGTAAATCATTCTTGTTATGAACTTTTGAATATTGATGAACAACTAGTACGCCGTAGCATGTGTCATCAAATATAACCGGGGCCGCCACTGAAATTTGATTTTCAAGGTATTGATGATCACGAATAGATGCCATTAAATTCTGACGATTCTCTGGTGATAAATTTATTATAGCCTCTTGAGCTTCTTCTGGAGTGTATGAACGGGCAATTCTTTCTTCAAATATTTTCCCCGCAATCCCCTCTCCAACTTTTGTTTTGAAGGAATAAATAGAGTCTTTCAATCCAGCACTAGCTATAGGCGTGAGTAATTGCGTTTTTTTATCATATAAAGAGAAAAAACCTCGATCTACGCGGGGCATAGCCATTAAAACATTGTCAATAATCTTTGAAAGCAATTCTGACAACTCTAATGATGCTGTTAATGAACGAATGCCTGTATACCAAGCTTTTTGCTGTTTTTGCAATTCACTTAATTGATGTTTTAATACAACATTTTGCAACGCAATAGCAAGATATCGTTTTTGCTCTCCATTTGGTTGTTCCATTTCCATACAAACAATACAATCTGAAAGTTCTAGATTTCCCATTTGTATATATGTATATAACATTTCTTCTCTTGCTACATATAACATTAAAGTTTGATTCGTCACCCTTTCCCAACTATCATCAATTTTCACATGTAACATTTCCTCACCAGAACCGTATATTTTTCTAACCTGTTTAGCTTTATCTATTTGATAAATGGAATAATTTTTATGTTTCAGCATACTTTCCGTTTCTAAAAAATCCATCCTTTTTCTCCCCTTCACGTATATTTTTATACTGATCTACAATTTAAATTATATATATTAGAATATCTCACAATTAATTTTAGAATATTTAGTAAAATCAAACAATGATTTTTCATGTTATATTTTATAACATTTAATTATTAAATTTTTAAAGGAGGCATTTTATGAAAGCGTCAGAATTAAAAAATAAAGGAAACATTATCCTCGCTGCTTTGTTTTTTGCATGGATTGTATCTTATGTTGACCGTACTGCTATTAGCCTAGCACTTGTGAATATCGGAGCAGATATGAAATTTACGGAATCTCAATTAGGTATTATCTTAAGTGCCTTTTTTATGGGTTATGCTTTAATGCAAATTCCTGGGGGATGGTTAGCCGATAAGTTTGGCTCTAAAAAAGTAGTGATTAGTGCTATTTTTATTTGGTCACTTTTTACTGCATTAACTGGTTTAGCTTGGTCCTTTACTTCATTAATCCTGATTCGATTTTTGTTTGGTGTTGGTGAGGGAAGCTACCCTTCAGCAAGTACAAAAGCCATTGCAACATACTTTGCATCTGAAAAAAGAACAAAAGCACAATCTTCAATGATGTCATCAAATATGCTGGGCGGTGCAATAGCACCTATATTATGTGCTCCTTTATTAGTTTGGTTAGGTTGGCGCCATGTCTTTTGGGTTATATCCTTATTAGGCATCATTATTATTATTTGGTTCTTATGGGCCACACATCGAGCAAAGATTTTCCATACAAACACTGCTGAGCAACCCCGAAAATTTGAAAAGGGTGAATACAAAAAACTATTGCGTAACAGCTATTTATGGAAGCTATTATTAGTTTTCTTTTTTGTGAATATTGCAAACTGGGGTCTATTTTCTTGGATGCCTACCTATCTGATGAAAGTGCATAATGTCAATCTTTCTAGTATTGGATTCATCTCTGCCATCCCTGCAATTTTTGCAACATTTGGGATGATGATTAGTGGTCCCATTATTACAAAAATCGGGGGTAAGGCAAAATATGGGGTCGTATTCAGTGCAGCGATATTAGCTACTATGTTATTCCTTATGTCCAATGCGCAAAGTATTCCATTAATCATTTTCTACCAAACAATTGCGATGGTTTTTTCATCATTCGTCATTTCGTTTATCTTCACCGCTCCACACCGGGTAATGGAAGAACATGTTGTAGGAAGTGCATTTGGTATTGTCAATTTTGGCGGACAAGCAGCAGGAGTCTTATCACCAATAATTATGGGGTCTTTAATCTCCTATACAGGTGGTTCTTATCATATCGCTTTTATTTTTCTTGCAGTTTCTTGCTTCCTCGCCTCTATCATTGCCCTAACCTTACCTATAAAAAATAAAAAACAAGTGTCCATGACAACATCAGTATCAAAAATTTAGAAAGGATGATTTACATATGACAAAAAAACTTTTACTAGACTGGATGAAGAGTCACGAGGAACAATTTACGAAAATTGCTCAGGATATTTGGCAACATCCTCAATTAGGCTATAACGAAACATATGCCTCTTCACTTCAGCAACAAGTTTTGAGAGAAGCTGGCTTTACAGTAACAGCTAATATTGGGGAAGTTGAAACAGCTTTCGTTGCAGAATATGGAAATGGATCACCTATTATTGGAGTTTTAGGGGAATTCGATGCACTTCCAGGGTTATCACAAAATATCTCTCCCACTTATTCTCCCATAAAAGAAAATGCTCCCGGTCACGGTTGTGGACACCATTTACTCGGCACAGCTGGAGTTGAAGCGATCATAGCATTAAAAAACTATATAGAACAAAATCAAATTGCTGGAACAATTCGCTATTATGGTTGCTCCGCTGAAGAATTACTGTCAGGAAAAACATTTATGGCACGTGCAGGTGTTTTTGATGATCTAGATATTGTTTACACTTGGCATCCCGGTACTTATAACATGACAACGAATTTCTCGATGTCTGCACTGACTGGGATAGAATTTTTCTTCTCTGGTCGTACAGCTCATGCGGCGGCTGCACCACATTTAGGTCGTAGCGCTCTTGACGCAGTCGAATTGATGAACGTAGGGGCAAATTATTTACGTGAACACGTTCCAGATGGCTCTCGAATCCACTATCAGATCACGAATGGTGGAATGGCGCCTAATGTAGTTCCCGATAAAGCTAGTGTCTACTATTTCCTTCGTGGTGCTAATAGAGCGGCTGTTGATGACCTTCTTCGACGATTAAAACTTGTAGCAGAAGGTGCTGCAACAATGACCGAAACAAGCGTTTCATATGAGATTAAAGCAGGATGTTATGATACTCTCCCGAATCTTACATTAAATGAATTGATGTATGAACAGTCAAAAATAATAGATCCTATTGAATATACACAAGAAGAGGTTGAATTTGCAGCAAAGGTTCAACAAAATATTGATCCGTCTGTTGTTGCAAGTTCAAAACAAGCAATTGCCTCTCTTGGCATCGATACATCCAAAGACCTTATTGCAGGGTTCTATCATATTCCACAAACATTTAGAATGGGCATAGCTGGCTCATCAGATATCGGTGATGTTTCTTGGATTGCACCAATGGGACAAATTACAACTGCTTGTGGCTCTGCATCCGTTCAGTTCCACACTTGGCAAGCCACCGCATCATTTGGCTCATCTATTGGAATGAAGGGCATGCATTATGCAGCAAAAATTATGGCGAGTGCCGCACTCGATACATTGACAAATCCTGAGCTTATTGAAAGAGCACAAGCTGAGTTTCATAAAAATCGAAATGGTCAAAGCTTCAAAGCTGGCATTCCAGATGATGTGAAGCCACCTAAACCTAAAAATTAAAACTAGTTTCTCAATATTTATATTCTATCTTTTTCTTTTAGACTATGCTTTAAAATAATATCGAAAATCAAGTGATTTTTAAGAGAAGCCCTGTGACTTTCCTTAATCCCTTTTTATTAATAATATATGAGCACTTGAAGATGATAGTAAATAGGTTATAAAGTGAAACTCCATCAGTGAAGATTTTCTTCATCCCCCACTGATGGAGAAGAACTCGGGTTAAAAGCGCCACGTCCTGTGGCAACACCTGAGGGACCAACATCCTGCCCGCCCGAACCAATCGGACGCATGCGGAAGTTGATCTCCCATCTATCTTTGTCGTTTCTCTATATCTCGAGATGGGGGTCTTACTGCCCTTTAAAGCGGGGTAAATAAGCCTTACAATGACCAATTCACTATTTTTGATTTTTTATGCAATTGTAGTTATTGCTCTCTTTGACACTTTACCATTATGAATTTAAATGGAGGTTTATTTTCCATATTCTTATGTGGCTCAACAATTTCCGAAGATTCTATCAGTCCATATTTCCCAAATTCTTGTTTTATCGAGGCGGAATCATAAAAAAACATTTTTATTCCTTCCATTATCTCGAAATAGTCCTTGCCCAGCTGCTTACCCTTTCCAAACATTGGGGCTTCTTTGGAAATAGTAGTGAAAATCATATATCCGTTTGGCTTTAACTGATCATAGCAATCTTTGATAAACTTATCTCTTTCACGCTTATTCAATAAGTGAATAAGTGCATAACAAAATATGCCATCATAAAGCTTGTTATCAAAAGGCATATCGGTTACTGAACCATGAAAAATATTAATATTAAGCCCATTTTCCCTTGCCAATTCAATCGCTGTTTTTGAAATCTCAATGCCTGTTACATCTATTCCATTGTCAATAAAAACCTTTGCGTTTCTTCCATATCCAATACCAGGGATTAATATATCCTTAACTTGCTTTTCAACAAAAAATTCCTTTGTCAAGATTGCGGAATCTGAAGGTTCGAATCCCCACATCATTTGATTTTTCATAAAACTTGATTCCCAAAATTCTGTCATACCTCAAGCTCCTTTACAAATATTAGCTCTCTTTTTTAATCTGCTGTTTTTGTGTAGGCATAGGCTACATTACATTGAATCACAAAATTCTTACATTTTACATAATAGTTCCATGATTGAATTACCTGCCTATTAATAGTAGTTACCGCCTGTACTTATTCGTTAGCTCTCTTTTAATTTGCTTACCTCTTTCACAAGATTTTCTTGGCATTTTAGAGGATTTTGTATCCTTAAAGCTTTCAGCAATAAACACTTCATCACCCTCAATAATACCTTCAACAGAGCCTATGCGAAAAATACTCTTATGTAGTCTCATGTCTCCAGAAAAAAACCTGTCGCTATGTTAATGCCCATTATTTCAGCACTTTTCTTAATGGAATAACTATTTATCATACACTTCGCATTTTAGAACACTTTACTACGAAAGATGTTTTCTACGAAGTGTTTTAAGCTTCTTCCTTCTACTTCTAAAGTTTAATGAACCAAATAGAAATTTTCCATATTACAGTATTACTGAGATCGCGTTAGTCCTTTTCATACAGCATAGCTTACATTAACACTCTACCACTCATAATGTGATATTTTTATTTAAATTTCATTCAGCCACACAATTTTTCGAGCAAGCATTTAATGAAGTAAAGCTTCCATCAGTAGGATTTTCTTCATCCACACAGCGGAAGTAAAAAGCGCCACGTCCTATGACAACACCTGAGTGGTCAACATCTTACCCGTCCGAACCAGTCTGACACATGTGGCAGTTAGTCCCCATCTATCTCTCTTGTTTCTCTCTATATCTTGAGATGGTGGATTTTACTGCTCGTTTGTATAGTAAGGTAAATCAAATACATTCTAAAGAGAATTTTCCATCCCAATTGGACAATATAAAAAAAGTCGCCAAAGTCATTTAAATAATGACTTTGACGACGATTTCATCTGTTATTTCAGAGTGGTTATCTTACCCAAATAAAGTAAGCCAAGAATACAAAGAATAGAGCATACATTAATGGATGAACTTCTTTTTTGCGTCCTGCAAGTAACATGGTTACTGGATAGAAGATAAAACCAACTGCGATACCAGTTGCAATGCTATAGCCCATTGGCATCATGAACATTGTCATAAATGCTGGTACAGCAATTTCAAATTTATCCCATTCAATTAAACGTAAAGATGATGCCATCATTACCCCTACAATCACAAGTGCTGGAGTAGTTACAGCTGTTGTAACCACACTTAACAATGGTGAGAAGAATAGTGATAATAAGAATAAAATACCGATTACAACTGCGGCAAAACCAGAACGTGCACCTGCACCAACACCAGCTGTAGATTCAACATATGCAGTAGTAGTTGATGTACCAAAAATAGAACCAACTGTAGTACCTAAAGCATCTGCTAATAGTGCTTTACCAGCACGTGGTAGTTTATTATCTTTTACTAATCCTGCTTGGTTTGCGACAGCCATCAAGGTACCAGCTGTATCAAAGAAATCAACAAATAAGAATGTTAATACAACTATCAAGAATTTCACATTAAATAATGATGCTGGATCGTGGATAATTGGATCCAATGCAACACCGAAAGTTGGAGCAACACTCGGAATGGATGAAACAACCGCTTTTGGCACTTCTACTAAACCAAAAATCATACCAATAATCGATGTAATAATCATACCGTAGAAGATACCTGCTTTTACCTTACGTGCTAATAAAATAACTGTTATAAAAGTACCTGCAATGGCTAATAAAACGTTGGGATCTGTGAAGTCGCCTAAAGTAACGAATGTACTATCACTAGCAACAACAATGCCCGCATTTTTTAAACCAACAAAAGTGATGAATAAACCAATACCTGCAGAAACAGCATATTTTAGTTGAACAGGAATTGCATTAATAATGGTTTCGCGAATACCTGTTAATGAAAGAATAATAAAGATTACACCAGAGAAGAATACACCCGTTAAACCTGTTTGCCATGGAATATGGTAAGTTAAAATAACTGTGTAAGCAAAGAAAGCATTTAATCCCATACCTGGTGCTAAACCAATAGGATATTTTGCGATAAAGCCCATGATAAATGAACCAACTGCTGCAGCTAAAGCAGTAGCTACAAACACTGAACCGTGATCCATACGCAATGCATCTGGTAAATCTTTTACATCTGCTAGCGTTAAAATCAATGGATTTAGCGCTAAAATATATGCCATTGCTAAGAATGTCGTTAATCCACCAATTATCTCTCGGCGATAATTGGTGCCAAGCTCTTCAAATTGGAAATACTTTTTCATGATTAATCCTCCGTGTGTCGTCTTATACGTCGCGAGAATAAAAAAAGACAATCAACTATAGAAATAGGTTGACTGTCTACGATCCTTTTAAAGCTATAGAAGAAAATATTTTCTCCTTTACTAAAATCGTAGTCAAGTCATTTACGGTAACTCGGTAGAAACTTTCGGGCCATATTCCCAACATTATACGACGACGTGATTTAATTTACTTTGATAATATAGCACGCTTTTTAAACCATTTCAATACTTTTTCCGAACATTTTTAGCTATCATATATAAATAGTTCGTGATTAAGTCTAACATACTTAGAATACTGACAAGGTTAATCATGATTACTTCTTTATTCGATCTAAAATATGAGATACTCTATTTATTAAATCTAATTAGCGTGGTGACGGAAATGAACAAAATAATAGCACCCTCAAAAAACTATTTACAAACACTTCAGCATGGAAATATTATGCTAGAAGAAATCGAAGAAAATATGCATTTGATTGATTGTGATATTGATTGTCGCTTTGGCAGAAAACAACTACAAGAAGTACAATTTGAAAATTGCAGATTCTTATTGAATGATTATTCGCAAATGGAATTTCTAGATATTACCTTCAAAAAATGCGATTTATCTAATTTTGATTTCACTAAATCCATCTTTTATCGCTGCCATTTTTACTCTTGTAAATTGATCGGCTCGCAATTCATTCATAGTAAATTGAAAGATGTGTACTGGCAAGATTGCTTGATGAATTACGCTATTTTTTCTGAAAGCACGTTGAAACATGTTTGTTTTAAGGATTGTCAATTAGAGGAAGCATTTTTCCAAAATGTTCACTTGAATCAAGTCGTTTTTTTGAAATGTCAATTGCAAATGGCGGATTTCACGGAAAGTAAACTGAATGGTATTGATTTTTCTACCTCTGATTTTATCGATATAAAATTAACACCAAGCTTAGCAAGTGGAATGGCTATACGCTACGATCAAGCCGCTGCTATTGCCGCAATGCTTGGCGTTATTATCAAGGATTAACTACTAAAAGCCCACTCATCTATCGATCAGTGAGCTTTTCATATTGATTTCATATCAAGCGTGTTGATTACCTAGTTTTCTCCATAAAATATAGTGTATTTGCTGATTTCCGCTACGGCTTGCTCGCTTTCCTGCGGGCGAACGCTGAGCCTCCTCGCTTCGCTGCGGGGTCTCAACTGTTCGCTTGTCCCGCGGGACATTGAATTAACTTCATTGAACTGGCACCGCACGAAGGAAATGCACATGCATTTTCGAGGAGTCGAGCAAACCTTCGCTCCAATCTACATAAATGGAACTAAAAATATCTCCTATTCTAATCAACACGCCTGATTTTATATAAAAAATCATTCAGTCCATATGAACAAAACATGTAAGATTACTTTCCATGAGAGTAACTACGCTATTCAAAACTGCTGGTGCTCTAAGATTTTTTCTTTTTTCGATTCGATTGCTGACTTTTCTCATGATTTGGCTGATTGTTTTTATTTTTCGCTTTTGCATCCCATTCTGCTGCAAATTCTTCGTTTAGATTATCATTAGGATTATTGTTGTTACTATTACTTTTCCCATCATCAGTGCTTTTATAAACATCAAAAGGATTGTGAGTTCTTACGTTTAACGTCTGTTTGTTGTTTTTATTGCCTTTATTCCCCATGATAGTCACCTCCTAGAGATTAATGTGCTCGATTTGGAGGTTTTTATGCTATTATAAAGCTTTTTTACGGTCATCCAAAATATATTTAACAAATGGATATATATAGTATATTTTACAAAAAGACCTTTTCTATTTGTAAAAAATTAAAAAACCAATTTAATGAATAAACTTTTATAAAAATTTTCTTAATCTATCGACAGAAACATTTCCTATTTTCCTCTCGACTTGGAGACAATAAACAGACATACGATTTAATATAATTCAGCTTGAATACTATCATTAAAAACAATGATTTTACGACGTATGGGTACCACAAAAATTGATTCTAGTTACTCTTAATAATCTCTTTTATAATTTCTGCTAAGGATTTAGGATTTTCTACCATGAGCACTTTACAATCTAAACCCGCTGAATAATCTTGGTGCCTGTCTCACGGAGGGGGAATTCAGTACAGACTGTCTAAATTTTTATAATTTTACTTTTTTAAAGCTAATTATAGAGCAGGAAAGAACATTTTTATCATGGATTCTCAGATTGAATCATGAAACGGCTGTATGAGTAAACAACTATTTTTTTGAACGATCACTTTTTTAACGAAAGTATACTGATTCGTGCTCTTCCAAGTAAGCAACTTTATCTGTATATATCATTTTGAATTAACGTGATTAACTTTTCCCCAAGTAAAAAAAGCTCTTTTGAAAAACGAAATATCCTATAAGTTTTTCATTGTAGTGATGAATATACTTTTATCGAATAACTGTTTCAGGGGTTACTCCTTCAGGATATACTTCCTCTCCATAACGATTTCTTGAATATTTTTCGTACCACAATTTTGCAACCGAATTCGGATCGTCTAATCCTTCAGTACCTGCTTTTAAAAATATACCTAAGGAAATATGCCCTACAAAAATTTTTTTCTCTGTTAATTCACTCTGAAGGTTGTTGATATAACTTCTTAATCCGGCTTTCGCTATGCTAGAATCTGCCATCTGAGGATTGGGATAGATGGCAGAGAGCCCAGTTGTGAAAAGCAATGCCCCACTTTGTCTTTTCAACATAGACGGCAATACCTGATTGACACAACGAATAGCAGCAGCAATATTTCCAATAAAAGCGTCTTCTGCTTGTAAATCTAACACGGGAACCGACCGATAATGACCAGCAGTGGGGCTGAACTCTAAAAGATCAATCTCCCCATATGTTTTATAAATTTCCTGAAAGGCTTTTGTGATCTGATTCTTATCATAAATGTCAGCAATGTCAGCAATATGATAGGATGCTTTTATACCTTCGCGTTCCAATTCAGATTTCATTTCTGAAAGCTAATTATCATTTCGAGCAACCAAAGCGATTTGAAAATTATGTTTTCCAAATTGACGGGCTAATGACATGCCTAAAAGCCTCCCAGCCCCAACAATAACCATTGTTTTCATCATTACTACCTCCAATTATGTGCTATTCTCAATTCATGTACATTTACACCTTCAATTTCTTTCCATATTATTAGTATAAGTTTGAATGTCGAAAAAGTAAGTACGCACATTTTTGTGCCTAAAGAAGGAGGAAAAATGATTAAAAAGATATATGAGGAAAACTGTCCAGTAATCTATGCCTTAAACATTATTGGCAGTAGATGGAAGCTACCTGTGCTGTGGCATTTGGCAAATAACCCAAACGGCATTCGATATAATGAACTGAAACGAAGATTAGATGGTATACAAATATTATGTTGACGCGATCACTAAGAGAGCTAGAACAAGATGGCGTAGTTACACGAATTCAATATTCAAGTGTTGCTCCCCATGTTGAATATTCACTGACTAAACAGGGTGAAAAATTAATCCCAGCCTTATTGACTATTAAAGAGTGGGGAGAACAGCTTCACGCAAGCAAACCCTTTCAGTTTTAGACGATAAAGTGAAACTCCATTAGCGGGGTTTTCTTCATCCCCCACTGAACTAGAGGAACTTAAGTGAAAAGCGCCACGTCCTGTGGCAACACCTGAGGGGCCAACATCCTGCCGCATGCGGCAGTTGATCCCCCATCTATCTTTTTCGTTTCTCTCTAAATCTTGAGATGGGGGACTTACTGCCCGTTACCATCACTATGAATCATCGTGCAAGATTCCATTGTTTTTCCAGCAAACCCCCTCAGGATGCTCAGTTTAAACCGCACAAAACAGGGTGTAACGAATCTCCAATTGGGAAATACGTTGTCGTCAATTTCATCAGGAGAAGAAACTGAAGAGTGGTTGTCATTGATATGACCTACATCCGTGCACTTGCTTTCCGATTGTTCACTGCTGTACACTTCTTCACTTTTTTACCAATTCTTCAAACAAAATCGGCTGATAATGAATCATTTCAACGCAAGCACAAATATACACTATCAAATATATTATTATCTAGCATTCAATGAGTTTATATAAACTAAATTTATTGCATTAATACTTCATATAAACCATCTTCTGTTAAGAACCATTGTTCACGACTAACATTGTTAGTCGGTAAAAAATCTTTTTCATCATCATCAATAAACTTCAACATTTGCGAAATATTATAAGAACCATTTCCGCTTTTACTGTACTCAATCCATTCAGCAACATCTTTAGCTAGGAATAAAGGATTTTCAAAATCACCGTAAATTTTAAATTTCTTACCTAAAACCATTTGTTCATGAAACATTTTCTACTTATAAATCTTGACGTGAACAAAAATGTTCGCTTTATTTTCTCTCATTAAAATGACAGTTTTAATAAAAAATTTTCCCTCACAAGTGGAGAAAGGTTCTTTTATTCCTGAATCATTTGTTTATAAATTAGCATTTAAAGCTTCAAATAAAGTTTCAGAATATTGAATGGTATACTTAAAATGTAAATAAAACGTTTTTCATAAAATGAAAGGCAGGTAATAAGATGTTCAAGATAATGTTTTTTAATCAAAATTTAACAAGTTCATCATTATTTATAGGATTATTAGTATTATATGATGTATATTCTGATTTTCAAATAGATATAATGGTTACTATAATATTTTTCCTATTATTTCTAATTTTAAATGCTTTTACTATCAAAAGAGATAATGATTCTAAATAATTATATTTGGTTATATCAATACTAAAAATTACTTATTTTTACTAATTTATCTTTATTTTCTACTATAATTGTATTATTTTAGGGAATGAGGAGGTAATTTAATGAAGTTGTTAAAAAAAGTAATAGTTTCTTTAATGTTGTCAGTAATTATATTTTCGTCCGTAAGTCCATTTCTTACAGATGATGAACCCAAAATAGTTGAAGCAAAAGCTTTGACTGGTAAGAATATTACTATAAGTGGTTTGGATAAAATAGTTGATTCAAAAGGAAAAAAACTTGTTACTGAATCAGAAGTAAGAGATTTTTTAGAAAATTTAGTTAGTATTTCAGAATTGAATAAAGATTCAGATAGAGAAATCAAGTATTCTTATACTAATATTGATGGAGGAATTTCATCTATATATTTAAAATTAATTATCAAGAATAATAAACTTTTTGTTTCGACTAATTTTTCTTCAAATGATAATTCAGCTAATATTAAAAAAGGTTTTAAACCAAAACCTAAGTCAAAACCTAAGCCAAAATTAAAAAATACTACTAAAGTTCCTTATAAAAAAGGTGGTGGTAGTAAGAAAAAAGATTTTATTAATTCTCACGCCTATAAAAAACATAAATATAATAAGAAGGAAAAATCTACTGAAAAGAAAACTCAGTACGGTAAAAATGTTGATGTAAAAAAATTAAGAGAATTAACAATGAAATATCCAGACCAATCTTGGTCTACTAGAACAAAAAATGGTCCTTGGAGAACTTTTTATAGAAAAGAATTTAAAAGTAATTTAAGCACAGGTGATTCACCAACAGTTCATCATAGAGTTATTATAAACAAAGGAGATAGTAGCAAAAGTACCCAATTTCCTTTATATTTTAAAAAGAAAAAATAATAATAGGAGAAATTTATGATAGAAAAAATTCAAACTGAAGTTGTTCTTGATTTTAACATTGCTAAAGAAGAAGATTTAAAAAACACAATTGATGAAATTAAGGCTTATACTAAAGAATATGAAAATGATAAAGTTACTTTAATTTCTTTGGAAGAAATAAGTACTGGTATTAATGGTAAAAAACAGTTTAAAATTATTCTTGAAACAGAAAGAGATTCCGAAAATCGTGGACGTTTATATGAATCTGAAGAAGAAAAATTATTCGGATTTTATGATGAAGATAATGAATGACTAAATTTTAAATATGCTATTCTTATTTTCTGCTAATGTTTGCAGCACTTATTTTTGTAATGCCTGTTTGAGCCATCTTAATAAGCAATTGAGTTAATACTTCATATCGTTTTGAAGGAAATAATTGTTCAAATATGTACCCTTATTGCTGCACGTCCTGTTAAAATTGTTTCATACGTGTTTTTGAATAGTTTTTTCCATTGTTTTTATGATTATTGATAAACAATTGAACATGTTCATCATAAGCGTTTAATGTTGTCATTTCTTTTGCTCCTTCTATCAGGAACACTAAAATGTGCATGAAAAGCTTGAATACATTCTTAAAAAGTGTTAAAAAGTACCTATCATAAGTGTTTTTGCTCATTTTAGTTTCCTAACTATTTGAGTGATTAAGGATTAGCATTGCGAGTGCTAGTCCTTTTTTATTTGTAACGAGATGTAACTTCATCTTTTTTGTTATCTAAAATTGCTATAACAGCTTGTAATTGGTCTTGTGATAGTGATACTTCTTGTAAACTCATGTTTAAGTTCATCTAAAATCATCTTGCAATCTGAAACACTTGAAAAAGAACTAATTGAATATGGAATATAAGATTTCATTTTTTAATCCTCCTAAATATCTGCGTCACGTAATGGACTATGAACCCTTCCAATATTTAAAGTTTCATCTTGTTCTAATCCTCTTTAGCAGTCATTTGTGTATCATAATGCCCTAATAAACGACTTAAACTATATACATCAATACCGTTTTTTAATTGCTTTTGAGCAAAATAATGTCTACAATCATGCGGTGAACAACGAACTTCTTCTCTTACACCAACATTTTTACCATGTTCACGTAAAATTTTATTAAGTCGTGAGCGGTGCAGTTGCATACCCATTTGGTCTAAAAAATAATAATCTTCTAATTCATCAGAATTTTTATGTTTAAACCGTTCAATTTTCTTTTCATCAAATTTTTTCATGTATCTTCTCATTATTTTGCTAATGTAAACTAATCGTTGTTTTGAACCTTTACCATAAATTTTTTTAGATTTTCGTGTCATATCTTGATTCTTTATGTTGATTAATTCACTTGCACGTATTCCAGTTTCAAAAAGAAAAATAACCATTAATTTATCACGTACATTTGAATAGGTTTCCTCTTTAATGTCATTAATAATTCGAGTAACTTCAGCATCATTAAAGGTCGTGATAATTTTCTTTTCTTCCTTCAAACTTTTGATTCTTCTCATTGGATTTTCATTTTCTGTTATAAATTCTTCATCAAGTAGATAGTTAAAAAATACTTTTAATGTTGCTAAGTGATTATTAATCGTTATATTTTATTCTCTATTCAATTCTTGTCGATATTGAATATACTTTTTTATGTGTAATGGTTTTACTTCTTCAGCTTCAATAATGTTAAATTTTTCTTTCATGAATTTAGAAAATGATCTTAATCGCCAATTACACATATCTATATAAGCCTTTTTTCTTGATTGGATTTGTTGATTAAGTCGTAAATCGTCAATCAATTCGATAATTTTGGTCATAAAAAATACCCCCTTCTATCTGCATTAAGCAAATAAAAGAGAGTATATTTTTTGAATCTCAATTGTTGCATTAATACTAACAAACATTGTTGTATCAATGCTTTTAAGCCTTCTAATTTAAATGGAAACTTCTTCCTATTCCCACTCAATAGTAGCTGGTGGCTTAGATGTAATATCTAGCAGCACTCGGTTGATATGTGGTACTTCGTTGACGATACGTACAGAGATTTTTTCGAGTATATCGTATGGGATGCGTGCCCAGTCTGATGTCATGCCGTCGATGGATGTTACGGCACGGATACCGATGGCGTAGTCGTATGTGCGTTGGTCGCCCATGACGCCTACGGATTTGATATCGGGTAGTACCGTGAAGTATTGCCAAATGTCGCGATCCAAGCCTGCTTTTGCGATTTCTTCACGTAAGATGGCATCTGATTCACGGACGATTTCAAGTTTTTCTTCTGTTACTTCACCAAGCACACGGATAGCAAGGCCGGGACCTGGAAATGGTTGGCGCCATACGATTTCATCTGGAATACCTAGTTCAGTACCTAATGCACGTACTTCATCTTTAAATAATGTTTTTAATGGTTCGATTAGCTCGAACTGCATATCTTCAGGAAGTCCGCCTACATTGTGGTGAGATTTGATCGTTTGGGCAGTTGTTGTGCCACTTTCGATAATATCTGTGTATAGTGTACCTTGTGCAAGGAAGTCCATTCCTTTTAGTTTGGAAGCCTCGTCGTCAAATACATAGATAAATTCGTTGCCGATGATTTTGCGTTTTTTCTCAGGATCGCTTACGCCGGCAAGCTTATCCATGAATCGTTTGCGTGCATCGATTTTAATCATATGGATACCAAATTTACCTTCAAATGTTTGCATAACACTTTCTGCTTCGCCTTTACGCAATAAATTATGGTCCACAAACATACATGTTAATTGGTCACCAATTGCTTTATGGATTAAAACCGCAACAACGGAAGAGTCGACACCGCCAGATAGTGCACAAAGAACTTTTTTGTCGCCAACTTGTTCGCGAATTTTTTCAATTTGCATATCGATGAAGCTATCCATGGACCAATCGCCTTTTGCCCCACAAATATCGAATACAAATTGACGTAAAATGTCATTGCCATATACGGAGTGGCGAACTTCTGGATGGAATTGTACTGCATAGAATTTACGTTCTGCATTTGCCATCGCTGCGATCGGACATGATTCACTCGTAGCAATCGTGATGAAACCTTCTGGTGTTTCCGTTACTAGATCGCCATGGCTCATCCAAACGACTTGTTCTTTAGGAAGATCACCGAATAAAGCATTGTCTTCTAATACTTTAATTTCAGCCTTACCATACTCGCGATGTCCAGCCGCTTCGACTTTACCACCTAGAGAATGTGTCATTAATTGCATACCATAGCAAATACCTAAGATTGGTAATCCCATGTCGAAGATTTTTTCATCGATATGGAATGCATTTTCATCGTATACAGAGTTTGGACCTCCAGAGAAAATGACACCAGTAGCATTCATTGCTTTTAATTCTTCTGCCGTAATTGTATGGGGATGCAATTCACTATAGACACCAAATTCACGAATTCGACGTGTAATAAGCTGATTGTATTGGCTACCAAAATCAAGAACGATGATCTTTTCTTGATCTTTTAAAATTGTACTAACTGACAACAGTTCCACCTCTTCTATATTTTATAGACTCTGTCTAGAATACTGTATATTTGTATGCTTTTTCTGCAAATCGGCGCTTACACTGGTGAATCAAAGACTACTCGCTCAGCTATACGCTTACTATAGAATCCTATCTTTCACTTTCTAACAGGAATCAGCGTTCCTTGCGCACATTCAAAAATCACAATTTCCTATAACAAAGCCACTTTGTAAATGACTACTTACTTATATAGTACACTAATATGAAAAGAACGCGTTGAAAGTTTTGTTCTTCCTCCGCGTTCGGTTTCTCGTTTCTCTCAAAGGCAAAAGGAACCATGTCGAAAACACAGCCCTTTATGCCTTCATAGTCAAACTATTTACGGTAGCTTGGTAGAAACATTCGAACCATATTTCCGAACATATATGAGGGTAGTTCAATATTTATAATTTTTCTTAATCTTACAGTTTATAAGAGGTAAAATCAACCGCCTAAATGATTGATTAAATATTTCCAACATTCGATCATTTTATCCTTATCTATTGTTGGTTCCTCTTTACTATAAAGCGTCTCCTCATAGGCCTGCGTCAAAATACTCATATGTTCTGTGCCAAACTTTTCATCAACTTGTTTAGCAAAATCGCGTAGAGTTTGTCCATGTGCTTTTGACAAGCCGTTTAAAGAAAGCTGCTTCAGTAAATCATTATAAAGTGGCTCGATCAGGATATTATTTTTTCCCTTCCATCGATATTTTATCAATAACCATTTTGGCATCCACTTTTTACGCGTCAAATAGAATAGAATGATTACCAAAATAATGATCAGTACGATGATGCTCACTATTTTACCCAACTGATTGGTTGCTGCTTTATCTTTCCCCTGACTTTGTTTTTTCTCTTGCTGTTGTTGTTTCTTTTCTTCTTTTTTGGCTTTTTCTTGCTGTTGTTTTTCTTTTTTCTTTTGCTCTGCTGCTTTTGCTTGAGCATTTTCTTTTTTCTTTGGATTGATCGTCGCTTCATTTTGTTCATCTTTGACATCATTTAATACATTATCGAATCCGTCAAAACCAATTGTCGGTTCAAACGACATCCACCCTACTCCTGGTAGATATGCCTCTACCCATGAGTGGGCATTGTTGTTTGTCACGATAAAATGGCTCGTATCATCGTCAGAGGCAACTTCATCCCCCTCCGAAAAACCCTTTACCCAACGCGCCGGAATACCTAATGTACGAAGCATCACAACCATAGAAGTCGAAAAATTATCGCAATAACCTGATTTTGTTTCAAAAAGGAATTGGTCAACATAGTCTTGATTTTTCGAAGGAACCGCTACATCTGTACGTGAATACCTATAACCATTGTATTGGAAATAAGAAACAATGGCGTTTGCTTTATCATATAGATTTTTTTCATCTTTTGTTATCTCTACTGCTAAGTCTTGTACCCGTTTTGGTAAAGATGCTGGGAGTTGCAAATACTGATTATAATCCTTAGAAAGTTTCTTCAAATCTGAATTTCTCGTCTTTTCTAATGCCTTTAGACTATACTCAGGTGTTGAGTATGTCATTGAATATTGTGGTAGAAAAACCTTTTGCTCATTGATGGTTGGGCGAATTTTTTCCCCATCGATTTCAATATAAAATGATTTTTCATCATTCGGCTGATCGATCGTCTCTAAACCATATGGTTGCATGATAAACTTATAGTTTTTCTTTAGAGTAATCGTAGCCTTATCCTCATATTTCTTTTTACCAGGCTTAAGCGTCAGTGGGATTTCTTCACCATATCCGAAGGTATGTACATAAATGTCTCCTTCTTTTCTTTCCCATCCTTTACCGGTGTAAATATTCTTTGTTTCGATACGCCAATACTGGTTCGTTTTCGTGGCTACTTCAAATACTGGACGATTATCTTCCTCAAATGGGCCTCCTAGTTTACTATCATCTTCCACATAACCAATTTTTCCAATCCCCGAACTTTGACCACTCTTCCAATCCATCAAATGGGCAATAGCATTCGGTGTACGAATCAGTGCTTGCTTTTTAGGCATAAAGTAGGCAAAAAGCGCGCTGCCAATAATCATAATGATCAGCGGGATCATTAACATACTATAGTACTGTGGCTGCCATTTCACCTGACTATTTTTAAATAAGCGGTTTATAAATAACACACCCATTAGTAAAATACCTAAAATCATCACACGTATGATTGCAAAATCTGCATTGTAATTTGTCAGTGTATCTATTAAGCATAAGAAAATAATCGTTGTTAAAAAGAAATAGAATACAGAATGCTTGATTGTTAACCAGTGATGGATTAAATAGACAGTCATCCATAGTAAAACGAAAAATAGGATACTACGAAATGAATCTGTTATGCCATTCCAATCTCCCTCTATTAAAGCGCGCATACTTACTACAAATTCTTCCGCAATTTTCATAAAACTTTCTACAGAGAAGAATTTCGTTCCCATATAAACATACATTAAAAACCATACGACATAGACAAACTTCATCAAAAAGGATAGTACCCCATTAAGCTCAAGAATATTACTACCTAAACAAAGTATGACAAAAGCAAGAAATAAACCAATATGTCCTGTACCCGTAAGTTGTACTACTGGCACAAGCCACTCTACTAACATTAAGAAAATTATGAGATAAAGACCTATTAAACTTATCCATCTCATTACAGGTGAAGTCATTATTTCAACACCTCCGTAAAGGCATTCGGAAATTGTTTATGTGAAATTGGAAAGACGAGGATTCCATTTTCCTTTGCCATCATTTCCATTTTTTTCTCATGTTCTGAAACGCTCTTCTTAGGGTCTCGCACAATAAAACAAATAACTTGTTGCGATTTTGTAGAAACCTTTTTTAAGATCGTAATCCATTGAATCGTCAATGCACCTGTCACAAAATATAGCATGGCTGCATGAATGAGCAGACGATTTTGATCATACTTACGTGCGACTTCTTCTGTTGCATTTGGTTGTACAGCTGCTAAATAATAAAGTGCTTTTTGCAACTGTTCCTCTGTTTGAATTTGATCAAAAAAGGCTGGTTTTGTACCCGCGGATAAAAAGGACATTGTAAAATGCTGATGAACAACTGCCGTTAAAATTGAAGCGCATAATTCGACTTGTTCTTCAAATACATCTGAAGGTGATTCATCTAATACAAGACAAATATCCTGGGATTGTTGATCTTCAAATTCTTTCGTTTGCAGGCTTTGGGTTTTCGCAAATGTTTTCCAATGAATCCATGCCATACGATCTCCTGGCTGATACTCTCGAATACCAGAGACCATTGTTGTATCACGTACAATAGCATTATGTGCTGTGCCTATTCCACTATTTCGTGTTACTTGTAATGGTGTATAAATCATATTGGTTATATTTGGATATACAACAACAGAACGATTGGCCGGTATGAAGGTGGTCTTTTTTACCCAACCAAAAAAATCCGCAATCGTCAATTCGATTCCTACTAGTTGATGATGTCCACGTGGCATATTAGGAATTTCATAATTCCAAGCGATTTGTTTTTTCAATCCCACCATAAAAAAATGGCGTGTCTGATCTGCCGCTACTTTTTCAAAGATCTCACTCGGCATACTCTCTTGAATGACCATATAAAGTAATGGGAATCGTGATTTTCTCCTCAGTGTTATCGTCATTCGTAGAGAATCTCCTTGTTTCAAATACTCGGATAACATCGTTCTTTCAATTGAAAAATTCCTTACTGGTACAAAAAACAATATCATCGAATAGAGAGCAAAAGGAATAAACATGAAGAAAACGAACCAACTAACAAATCCCCCTTGCATCAATGCAAAACAGAGAGAAATGGCTGCCAATAGAACAACCATTACAAAACGTATAATCGCTTGCGACAGCCAGCTTACTTTATATTTTTTCATCATCTGGAAGCCCTTTTAATCGGCACAGCTGTATGAATAATAACACGACCAATGATTTCTTCAGGTGTGATCCCTTCATAGCGTGCTTCTGGTTTCAAAATGATGCGATGTGCAAAAACAAATGGTGCTAAAAATTGAACATCATCTGGCGTTACATATCTACGACCTTTCAGCAATGCATACGCCTGTGATGCTTTCATCAAGGCAATAGAACCACGTGGACTTGCACCAAGATATACATATTGATGCTCACGCGTAGCTCTTGCTAGTTCAACAATATAGCTTTTCACTAACTCGTCAACGTGGACGGTTTTCACTTCTTGCTGCAAAGCCTTCAATTCATCAATTGTAACGACAGCTGTTAAAGCTTCAATTGGACGGATTCCTTCTGCTCTTCTTAATACCTCGATTTCATCATCATGGCTCGGATAACCCATTTTCAATTTCAATAAAAAGCGGTCCAGCTGCGCCTCAGGTAGTGGATATGTGCCCTCATATTCAATCGGATTTTGGGTAGCCATTACAAAAAAGGGCTTTGGAATTTGCACTGTCTCTCCATCAATCGTCACCGCTGCTTCTTCCATTCCTTCTAATAGAGCAGATTGTGTTTTTGGAGATGTACGATTAATCTCGTCGGCTAACACAATATTCCCCATTATTGGACCAGGCCGAAAATGGAATTCCATATCTTTTGGATTATAAATGGATACACCAATTACATCTGAAGGAAGCAAATCCGGAGTGAATTGAATTCGTTTAAAATTAGCGCTTACTGATTTAGCAAGTGCGCGGACCATCATTGTTTTTCCTACACCAGGCACATCTTCAAGTAAAACATGTCCTTCTGCCAATAACGCTACAACGCTCAACTCCGCAATATGTTTTTTGCCAATCATCACTTTTTCTATATTTTGAATAATGGATTGTAGCTTGTCGTATGTTTCCATTTATTGGCCCCCTGTCATTTTTTCCTTTTATGTGTTCATTTTCTCAATTAGCATTATTATAGCATGATTGTTTTTAAAGCTTATAAAAAAGGCTCTATCTCAAATGTTGAGGGAAGGAACTTAGAAAAAACGGATGATTCTAATCAGTTCCCCCCTCCCTCTTCGCTAAAAGACCATTGAAAAACCAATTCATCTCCAAATATATAATAAAAATCAGCAGGTGTGTTGATCTTTCTCGTTTCTCTCCAAATCTTGAGATGGGGGTCTTACTGCCCGTTAAAGCGAGATAAGTTTTCAGTAGTCTTTTCCCTAAATGAGCGACGAATCTCTCCGTTTGCAAAGGCTCTTTGTATGATCTCTTGAAAGCTGGTTTTCCAGTAACCTTAATTTGTTCCGACGCTGATATTTCAATTACATATAATATAGAACCCAAAAAACACGACTTACTGATTAGTCGTGTTTTCATGTTATTACATATATTTCTATTTTTTCACGATTTCATGCATAAAAAGTTCTTCTAAATGCATTGTTTTTGTTTCTTGCAATACAGATTGAATATTTCCATGCCTTAATACATGACCATCATGTAGTAAAAGAACATCATCTGCCAGCTCTTCTGCAAAAGAAAGTAAATGGGTGGAAAATAGAATCGTTTTACCACTTTCCTTTTGTTCCTTTAAGATTGTTTTAAGTTCGGCGATCCAGCGAATATCTAAACCATTTGTTGGTTCATCTAAAATCAGTAATTGTTCTTCTCCTAATAATGCTTGTGCTAAGTTTAATCGTTGACGCATCCCTTTTGAAAATTGACGGACGCGTTGTTTGCGATATTCCCATAAACCTACTCGCTTTAAAGCCTTGTCGATTTCGCTTGACTGGATCTTTTTCAATCCTGCAAGCAACTGCAAAATTTCCAGTGCCGTCAAAGTTGGTGGAAAATTGACATCATCGGGCATGTAACGAATCGAAGGTTTCGTAGCCCATTTCAATTCACCACTATCTGGTTTTTCTTCTCCAATTAATAAGCGGATCAGAGTACTCTTACCAGCCCCATTTCCACCAGCCAAGGCAATGATTCGCCTCTCTTGTAAAAGAAATGAAACATCAATGATTCCTTGGGCTTCTGAATACTTCTTAACAAGATTTTTTCCTTCTACCATCATACTTGACGCCCTCTTTTCACTAGCAGCCATTTTGCCAATAATATCGGTAATACAATCCATAAAATTGTGACAATTGCATACAATACGTATCCCATCGTTGAGCTATAAAATTCGGTAAAATGATGGAAGGATGGTCCTAATACAGATGTTTGTCCAGAGAAAAGAAAATAGCCAAAACGAATCCATTCAGCAGGGTTTAGGTGGATCATGATAATCGTCAATTTTTGCAAAACATGCCCTGCAACAACTGTACCAATTGCCATTAGTGCATAGGATAAAAGCAATAATGATGCCGCCCATACGACTAGTGACAAAGCTAATGCATGTAAACGACTTTTAGCAAAAGTACCGCAAAGTATGGCAATGGCAGAGAATATAAGTACTGTCATGATCGACAGTCCTACGAACAGGATTGGTAAATGTACTTGACCTGATATTCCATTCATACCAAGCACGACTGCAAAAGCTAATAATAAAATAAGCATGAATGATAATAGCAAGGCGATATATTTACCCCAAATATATTGGGCAACTGTTATAGGATATGTTTTCAACAATGAAAACCAACCTGATTCTAAATCACTAGCGATCCCCATACTACCTATCGTTAAGATAAATAATGGCAGTAAAAACAAAAGTAAGTTTAAAAAGCTGGCAGTTTGTCTTGTAAAACCATTAACATCAGGCAGTGCAATTTGTTGTATAAGAGAAATCGTAGCAAAGACAAAAACAAAAAGTAATGCTACTAATTGCATCCATCGGCTTCGTAGCATTTGTCTCCACTCTAATCGGATAAACAGGCGATTACTCAATGGTGTACACCCCATTCAAAGGTATCTAGATCAGAAAAACTTAATAATTTTCCCTTACCTTCTTTTTCAATATATTTTTTTGCTTCTTCTTTTGTTTGAAAGGCGATTACACCATAAGACATAGGTGTCCAAATATCTTTGTCATATACGTAAGAAGCTGTTTTGACATCTAGCCATTTCTTACCACTTTCATCTTTGATAAAAGCCTTGCCTAGATCATCCTCATCCATGCCTTTCATATATTCAATTAAACAACCTAAATCATCGAATATTTCATAATCTCCATTCTTTAAAGCAATTTCTCCAGCATATTCTTTATGAACGATCGTCATATTACATATTTTGCAAATATCTGTTTCACTATCGATTTCTCTCGGTTTATATTCTTTATCGCCACAAGCTTGTAAACATAAAACAGCAGCAAAGATACCTACTAACCATCTCTTTTTCATCATTGTATTTCCTTTCTCCAAAACCATAGTATTGCAAGCACCATTCCAAATCCTAATATTATTTTCCAAACAGTCCGCACACTTTTACTTTCCACTATTATGGCACTTTGCATCATCGGTTCCTTGTCAACTAATTGCTTTTTTTCAATTGCATTGGTTTGGCGATCCATCATGTTCAGCAGTACAACACTCGGTGATTCGATAAAATATTGATAAGCAGGCTGTCTAACCATCCATTGTCCGAAGCTTTGGAGTGCCACATAACTTCGATCACCAATCCCATTATCATCCACATCAATTCCTGCATAATCATCATAATAATTTTGTGCAATATCACTACCGCTTCCATCCGAACGAAGATTCACAATGTTGCCGATAAAATCATTCTTATTTATTTTGTTTTGTTCATTCGATCGGATTAGTTCTATTGCTGATTGGTTCATCAAAAATGTATTTTTTTTCATCGATGAATTGGTTAAATTCTGTGCTGAAATCGCCGTTCGATTGTTTTGAAATAGATTGTTGAAAACATTAATATTTTTTGATTGAAATAAAGTCATACCGGAGGCGTTTAATCCATTTTGTTCGAATAGTCGATTATGACTGAGCTTTGCATTTTCAGACATCATCAACATAATACCGGTCACATTCTTCTGAAAAGTATTATCGGTTGCTTGTCCGTTTTTGGTGTACATAAAATGGAGCGCATAACGCCCATTTTGAATTTTATTTTTTGAAAGTGAAATTTGATTCACCGCTTCTATATAAACACCATCTTGAACATTTTGAATATTATTTTCCTGCACTGTCACATTGGCACTATTATAAATAGCTAATCCATTTCCCTTATCGGCATAATGCCCATGGATTCCTGCAATTTCTAGATGCTTTAGTGTAATGTCTTGCGTATTATAAAGTTGGATTCCACTCCATACATTTTTGAAATGAAGGTGCTTAAAATGCAGGTGCTGCGATTTCTTCCCTACTATTCCTATATGAGCATTTTGCACTGTTATGTTTTCAACTGTTACCTGCTCAGCATTTTCTATTTTTATAGCGGGCTTTTGGTTCGCGCTCTGCAAAATGGTGTGCTTAGATCCTTTAATCGTTAGTGATTTACGAATCACTACATTTTCTTTGTATATAGTATCTGGGAGCTGTAATATTCCATTTTCAGGTGTTTGGTCGATCAGTTGTTGCAATGTTTTTGTTTTTGCCTGTCCTTGTGGCATCGACCACATCGAAACGATCAAAAAAATGATGAAAATCCAAATACGTTTCATAAGCCCTCCTCCGTTCTGCGATAAGGCTTTTGGTTGAGCTTTCTTATGGCTGTTTCTTCATAAAGTAAGTAAAATAGTGACATCATTGTATCATTATTTTTCAGTACCCAGAAAGATTTGACGAGAAATCACTACTTATTTTTCCTGTTGACATAACAACACTCATTGAAAATAATACGACAAAAAGGGCATAGGTAACCCCAGCCCTTCTAAGGATTTTTAGTGATGATGACTAGTTATTCATATCCATATCCATGTCCATTTTTTCACCAGAGTCATTGTTTTTCATTTTTTGCATTTTCTTTTTATATCGTTCATTGGCTACACCGTCTACATCTGAAATTTTGACAATTTTAGCACCATCATGTTTTTTGATGAACGAATTAGCGCTTTCTTCATCTTTGAAAAATGCATAGCCATAATTCATTGGTGTTTTGATAGCTGCTTTGACAATAACAGCATCCCCAAGTTTTAACCATTCTTTCGAATCATAGTCACGAACATATTTGTCATATTGGACTTTATCCTTGCGTTCTTGGTTGAGCATACAGCCAATATCGTCAAAGAAAATAGTGGATCCATCCTCTTTAATAGCTTGTGCCGAGAATGCCCCCATTTCATGATTAGCTTCATAGACTTTCATATTACAGAATGCACACTTCGTATCTTCTGTTGGCTCCTGTAATTTAGAATTCACCTTATTATAAGTCGCTGTTTTTGTAGTTTGTTCTGTTTTTTCTGCTGTTGTTTTTTTAGAATCTGTTGTTTTGGCATTGTCTTGTCCGCATGCCGCAAGTAATAGCGCTGCCGAAATAACGATTAACCCTAGTTGTCTTTTCATCATTTTCTCTCCCTTCTTACTAATTATTACTTTAATGATTAGTTGTGAAAAAAGTTCAAAATTCATATGTCTATATTTTGACTTATTGATGTTATGGTGCTCTTATGATGAAATTTTTATAAATAAAAATGCTCTATAAAGTAGATTTTTTCATTTTCTACTCTATAGAGCATATTTTAATGTTATTTTCTTCTTTAATGGCTTACGATAAAGTGAAACTCCATCAGTGGGGGCTTTCTTCACCTCTCACTGAAATAGAGGAACTCAGGTTAAAAGCGCCACGTCCTGTGACAACACCTGAGGGACCAACATCTTGCCCGCCCGAACCAATCGGACGCATGCGGCAGTTGTTCCCCCACCTATCTTTCTCATTCTCTCTAAATCTTGAGATGGGGGTCTTACTGCCCGTTAAAGCGGGATAAGCGTAGCATATACATATAATGGATCATTTCCAAAAATCGTCAAAAATAGTGATTGGTAAGTGGCGTTTATGTTGGGAGCGCAAGTAATGTCCCTCAATTTTTTGACGAGCCTCTTCTGAAATCTCTTTGCCTTCCAAATAGTCATCAATTTGATCGTATGTTACACCAAGCACGACTTCATCTGGTAAAGCTGGACGATGTTCTTCCAAATCTGCGGTCGGTGTTTTTTCATATAAATGTTTTGGACAATTAAGTTCAGCCAGTAGTATTTTTCCTTGACGTTTGTTTAAACGGAAGATTGGCGTAAGGTCAGCTCCACCATCTCCAAACTTTGTAAAGAAACCTGTCACTGCTTCTGCAGCATGGTCTGTGCCAAGTACGACCGCATGATGATGGGCCGCGATTGCGTATTGAACCTTCATACGCTCACGAGCTTTTTCATTTCCCTTTACAAAATCAGAAAGTTCGATGCCTATTTCTTTTAATGATTGAACACTTACATCCACTGCTGGTTTAATATTGACCGTGTACACTTGTGTTGGTTGGATAAATTGGATAGCGTCCTGACAATCTTGTTCATCTGCTTGTACTCCATATGGCAAACGGACTGCCCAAAAGGAATAGCGATTTTCTCCAGCTTCTGCATTTAACTCATCTACTGCTAGCTGCGTTAGCTTTCCTGCTAAAGTAGAATCCTGACCACCTGATAAAGCAAGTACAAATCCTCTGACAAAGGTATTCTTTTTCGCATATTCTTTTAGAAAGTCGATCGATTTGCGGATTTCTTCTTTCGCATCAATTTGGGGGAGTACATGTAATTCTTCAATAATTTGTTGTTGCAAAGTCATTAAAAATCCCTCCCTAAATTAGTATCCATTTCTCTCACCATGTCTTTGACAGCTTCTATATTTTTCATTCTATTATCCCAGCATTTTTGACTTAAATCGACTGGATACTCCTCTGGATTCAAAGAACGTTTATATTCATCCCATAACAATTCTAGATTTTCATTTGCATAAGCTCTCATATCTTGTACAGATGGACTTTCATAAATAATACGGCCATCTTCAATTACTTTCGTATGAAGATTTTTTGCTGTAAAGTTTGTGACAAATTTTGAGATGAATGTATGAATAGGATGAAACATTTTAATACGATTTTCGGATTCAGGATTTTCATCAAACATCGTAATATAATCGCCCTCTGCTTTGCCGTTTTCAAGGTCAATAATACGATATAATTTTTTCAATCCTGGTGTCGTCACTTTTTCAGCATTGGCAGAAATTTTAATACGATCTTGCATTTGACCTTTTTCATCTTCAAGAGAAACAAGTTTATAAACTGCACCTAATGCCGGTTGATCGTATGCAGTGATCAACTTCGTCCCAATCCCCCACTGATCCACTTTAGCGCCTTGAGCCAATAAGTTTAAAATCGTATATTCATCTAAATCGTTTGAAACTACGATCTTTGCTTTTGTAAAACCTGCCTCATCTAACATTTTACGAGCAGCTTTGGATAAGAAAGCAATATCTCCACTATCCAAGCGAATACCTATAAAATTGATCTTATCCCCTAGCTCTTTTGCTACTTTGATCGCAGTTGGCACACCTGATTTTAATGTATCATACGTATCAACGAGAAAAACACAATCTTTATGGCGCCGAGCATATGCATGAAAAGCCTCATAATCATTTTTATACGCTTGTACTAATGAATGGGCATGTGTTCCAGCAACAGGTATATTAAATAACTTTCCAGCTCGAACATTACTTGTCGCATCAAAGCCACCAATAATGGATGCTCTAGTTCCCCAGATAGCCGCGTCCATTTCTTGTGCGCGACGTGAACCAAACTCCATGATCACATCGTCCTTTACAATTTGTTTAATGCGGCTTGCTTTTGTGGCAATAAGCGTTTGAAAATTAACAATATTAAGAATTGCTGTTTCTACTATTTGTGCTTCACCTAAAGGAGCCTCAATCCTCATAATTGGTTCATTTCCAAAAACAAGTTCTCCTTCAACCATAGAGTAAATACTACCTGTAAAACGAAGATTTTTTAAGTATTCAATAAAATCCGAATCATATCCTACTACTTCTTTAAGATATTGGATATCTGACTCACTAAAATGAAAATCACGTAAGTACTCCAACACTCTCTCTAAGCCAGCAAAAATAGCGTAGCCATTTCCAAATGGTAACTTTCGAAAATACACCTCGAACACGGCTTTACGATTATGTATTCCATCCGCCCAATAGGATTCTGCCATATTGATTTGATATAAATCTGTATGTAGCGCTAAGCTATCATCAGGATATTTTGATTTCATACTTAGTCCCTTCTTCCACTGTTTCTTCATAAATCATAGTATACACTATTTACATTTAAATATATCTTGAGAAAAACCAATAGTGTCATGACAACTGTCATCTCATTATCTCACATTTTACTTATGACAAGCCTGCTATTCTTTATAAGGTACACTTTCTATTTCTAATAATACTTTTTTTAATGGGATACCCGCACTAAAGCCTGTCAATTTTCCATTTTTACCGATGATACGATGGCATGGAACTGCGATTAATACTGGATTTGCACCAATTGCTCTACCAACGGCTCTTACGGCTTTTGGACGATCAATACTATTCGCTATTTCTGAATAGCAAGTGGTTTTACCATAAGGAATTTGAAGCAATGCCTGCCACACTTGTTTTTGAAATGGAGTTCCTTGCAAATCCAATGGAAAATCGAAAATAGACCTTTCACCGGCAAAATATTCTTCGTATTGTTGTTGATATTCACCCATTTTCTCTTGGTTTTCTATTAATACAAAATCTTTATAATACTTCTGACACCAAGCTTGCACATCTTCCATCGATATTCCTACATTGCCTATTCCTTTTTCAGAGGCTGCTATAAATATTTCCCACTCTTTTTGATCGAATGAAGTCCAATAGATCGTTTCCATGATTGCCCCTCCACGATTCAACATTATTTTTTACAATATTATAGAATACTTGTGAAATAGATTCATCTTTCTAGTATATAATTTTAATTTATTATACAGTTAATGAAGAGATTTCATTTACAGGAGTGTGTATATGAATACAATCTATCAACCTGCTATTCATTTTCATAATGTTTGCTTTGAAGTGGGGGAGCAAAGAATTTTACAACAGGTTACGGGCTCTTTTCCAACAGGAAATATTACGACGCTCGTAGGCCCTTCAGGAGCTGGTAAAACAACATTACTTAAACTATGTAATGGCTTGATCTCCCCCACTTCAGGAGAAATTTTCATTCATAATAAACCTATCAACTCTATAAATCCGATAGCGTTACGTCGCCATGTAGGTATCGCATTACAGTCTGCACCTATGATAAAGGGTACAGTTTATACCAATTTATCTTTACCTAAAACATTACAAGGAATGTCATTATCACGGGAAGAGGCTATTTCTTTTTTAGGAGATGTTGGATTAGATCCATCCTTTCTTGAACAAAATGTGACTGAATTATCTGGTGGGCAACGTCAACGAGTTTCAATTGCGAGGACCCTTGTCAATAAATCAGATATTTTGCTATTAGATGAAATTACTTCCGCCCTCGACCGAACTTCTGTAAAAGAAGTTGAAGAGCTTATTGTTAACATCAATCAAAAATACAATGTCACGATTATTTGGATTACCCATAATTTAGAGCAAGCCATTAAAATAGGCCACTATACATGGGTAATGATGAATGGTCATGTAGTTGAAACCGGAAAAAGTACGTTATTGAATCATCCAACCAAAGACGTTGTCCAACAATTTGTAGAGGGGTGTTTAGAATGAGCTACACCACACTTTCTTTAACCTTACTGTTTGTGCTGATACCACTTATTCTGTCCAAAACGCTGCATCTTGGATTAGAAAAGGATACATTGATCGCAACAATTCGCTCCATTATTCAATTACTTGCCATTGGTTATATTTTAAAATTTGTTTTTGAATCAGACAGTATGGTATATGTCCTTCTAATGATCGCACTAATGATTATAACGGCTACTTTCAATGCTCGAAAAAAGGGAAAGAATATTAAAGGGATCACATGGAAAGTAGCCATTACTGTAATAGTCGTTGAAGTCATCGTGCAATCTATTTTACTAGGATTTCATGTTGTCCCTGCTACCGCGCAATATATTATCCCTATTAGCGGGATGGCTATCGGAAACTCTATGATATTATCCATTCTATTTTTGAATCGTTTTCAAGGTGAATTAGAGTCTCATAGAGATGAAGTAGAGCTTATTTTGTCACTTGGTGGTACACCAAAACAAGCTATACATCGGCAATTGATCACAGCGATCAAAGCCAGTATGATTCCGACCATTGAAAGTCAAAAGACCATTGGTTTAGTGCAATTACCAGGGATGATGAGTGGTCAAATCATTGCTGGCGCTAGTCCCGTTCAAGCTGTTCAGTTTCAATTAATGATCTTATTTGTACTGCTGACCTCCGCAGCCATTTCCAGTAGTATACTAGGATTTTTATCGTATCCGACTCTTTTTAATGACCGCATGCAAATGTTAAAAGATAAATTTTAGCACTTAAATGGTTAGATTAGACTTGAAAATCAGAAAACCTTTTGTTTGAGAAATTAGTAATCTAAATATTATCATGTAGTTTTAATATTGAATGGGTATTTTACGAAGCTGTTCGAATATGCAAAAAAACGTTTTCCCTTCCATGTTGGGAAAACGTTTTTTGCGTCATAATATTAATTTTGTACCTACGTACTAACTTACAGATTTTAAATACCGAATGCAACTTATTTTCATAAAAACGACAAAATTCAACACAAATAAGCCTATGGTATACATGCATCTGAATTTCCATTTTACTTTAACACTCAATATCCTATATTCCAATTTTAATCTATTCAATATTTTCATTTACTTCCAGCTTATTAATGTTCGTACTGGAGCGAAACATACAAATCTGAATAATAAGCTATCATTATACTTTAAACGTTCGCATTTTAAAAATAACATAGATTTATTGGCGTGTTGATTATCCAAAATTACGCCAAACAAACATCCCTAATTTTTGTAAAATCAACACGCGTGATAGATTTATTCAGAAATATTTAAAAAGAATGTTTTTTCTAACAATTATGATATAATCGTTAAAAATACAACTTCATAACAAAGGGGAAATAGCATATGTCACTTAAAGATTTCTTTATCGCTTTATCCGAAAATCAATTTTTAAATAACAATGCTAAAAAGTATGGACTGAAAATGGGAGCAGCTAGCGTTGTTGCTGGAACGAATATTCCAGAAATCATCGAAAGTATTAAGGAATTAAATTCTCATGGCATCTCATGTACAGTGGACAATTTGGGGGAATTTGTTCATGATAAATCTGAGGCGACTGTAGCAAAGGAACAAATTTTAGATTTGATTGAAGCGATCCATCAAAATGGTGTGAATGCACATATTTCTGTAAAACCTTCTCAATTAGGTTTAGATATTGACTATGACTTTTGCTATGAAAATTTGAAGGAAATAATAGCCTTAGCAGATCAATATCATATTTTCGTCAATTTTGATATGGAAAACTATGATCGTTTACAACCTTCATTTGATCTACTTGAAGAATTATCTCAGGATTACCAAAATGTCGGTACGGTAATTCAAGCTTATTTTTTCCGTGCAAAGGAAGATATCGAAAAATACAAAAACTACCGTTTACGTATCGTGAAAGGCGCATATAAAGAACCTAGCGACATCGCTTATCAAACGAAAGAGGAAATCGACCGCAATTACATAGACTTAGTAGAGTACCATTTATTGAATGGGAAATTTACTTCCATCGCAACACATGATCACAACATCATCAACCATATTAAAAAATTTATCGCCGATCATCAGATTTCAAAAGAAAAATATGAGTTTCAAATGCTATATGGTTTTCGTCGTGATATGCAGATTGAACTTGCAAAAGAAGGCTATAATTTCTGCACATACGTACCATTTGGACAAGACTGGTATGGTTACTTTATGCGTCGCTTAGCGGAACGCCCACAAAATCTCGAGCTTGTTGTAAAACAAATATTCAATAAGCGTACAAATGCCCTCATCGGTGTCGCAGCCGCTGGTTTTACAATAGGTCGCCTAACAAAGCGAAAAAAATAAAAAGAATTTTTTAAAGTGAAATAGTATGCTAGTAGAATAATGCTAGCATACTATTTTTCTATGAAGATAAGTTGACGACCATCTAAAAAGCAATTCATCATGCAAGACAAAGGGGATACCTGGCACTCATAGATCTTAATCAGATTCTATCTTTATTTATTCCAACCTTTTTCTTTAAATCTTGCAATGGCTTCAATACGATTGCTCACTTCTAGTTTATCTAAAATGACCGAGATATAATTACGAACGGTTCCGGGTGACAGGTATAATTCATTGGCAATTTCTTTCGTAGTTCTTCCCTTTGCTACAAGTCCCAATACTTCACTTTCACGATCTGTTAATGGATTTTCTGTTTCCTCTTCGTATACAATATCGATCAACTCAGGAGCATAGATTCTACGACCATCCATGATGACTCGAATAGCATTTACTAACTCTTCGATAGGACTATCTTTTAACAAATAGCCTCTGACTCCCGCTTTTCTAGCTCTTTCAAAGTAGCCCGGTCTAGCAAATGTCGTTAAAATAATGACCTTTACATCTTTTTCTTTCAATTCTTCTGCAGCGTCCAAACCTGTTTTTTCAGGCATTTCAATATCCATGATAACGATATCTGGTTGATATTGATCGACAAGTTTTAATGCATCCACGCCATTATGCCCTACGCCAACAACCTCCATATCCTCTTCCATATTGATCAATGATTGCAAAGCACCTAGAAGCATCCCTTGATCTTCAGCAATTACGATCTTAATCATCTTGTCCACTTCCTTTGCAGAACTTATCCGACTCTAGTTATATTTATTATAACAAATGTGAAGAACTGAGGTGATTATTCAACACTTGGATAACATGAGATCGAACTTAAATGAAATCTCACCCAAAGCTTTCTCATTCTACTGGGTATGAGTTAAACCAAGCTGGATTTTATAGTGATCCCCCTCCTATCCTCTTAAACTTTTTCATATACAGATTGGGAATCAATCGCTCATGAAAATTGGATTCTTGAAGTGGGGCATACTGTCCGTTAATGCAGTATTAAAAAAACGTACACACTAAAATTCTTAGTAATGCACGTCTTTTTGCATAAAATTATTTTGGCTTATTGTATACGACTTATTAAACTTTATTTGCAGGGTTAATAGACTTTTTCATTGATTTTAAAGATGATTTTATTTTGTAATCATATGTTGTCTTAAGCCTTTTCACATCTTCAAACGCAACAAAATGTTTACGTGGTGCATCATACAATTTGTATCGTAATGATTGCAAACTTGTCTTAAGTGTAATCGTTGTTGCACGTTGTAATGGAGGTGTTTGTTCGTGCGCTTCTTCTAACTTATAATTAGGAATCCTTGGTGCCAAATGATGCACAGCAGTTCAAGAAAAATTAAATGTCTTAAAAGATATACTTTGAAGTGAAGACGATATGGTATTTGCACATCCATTTTGTGTGTGCAAGACTATTCGCTTTATTGGCCAATTTCAATCACTTTCCTTTCTTAATCTAGAGGCTTGAACAATCTCTATTATAGAACCGAAAGTGATTTTTTTGTGTATACCATCTTGTTATCCACCCGCATAGCAGGTGGTTTTTTGTTGAGCCTTCTTCAGGCTCAACAGACTAAAGTCCATAAATAAAAAAGAGTAGCCTTTGCTACTCTTTAATAAAATAATTCTGCACTTTCCAATCACAGGATTAATCCTTCTAAATCATTCTCTTTAAAAATTATTTTTTCAACCACGAAAATATTTTTTTATAACCTAAAGCTAATAAAATTAATATAAAAGCAATAATCATTAAAAAAATAGGCACTACTATTTTCAAAGAAACACTCCCTTATATAAATTATAAAGAAATTATAAATTCCCCAATAATTTTCATTTTTTCTATATTTCCAATCATACGGCTATCTACAGATACATCTCTATTATCCCCTAATAAAAAATAAGAATTATCTGGTATAATAACTTCAAAATCTTCAGTGAATCTATATGGCATTAACTCTATATTTTCATCTATTTTTTGCCCATTTATATAAACTTCATTATTTATAATACTTAATTTTTCACCAGGCATTCCTACAATTCTCTTTACATAAATCGAATTCTCATACTCGAAAAATATTATATCAAATCTATCTAAAGCAAAATACTTTTTTGAATATATAACAATATCCCCATTATTCAGCTTTGGGTTCATAGAATCCCCATTGATTTCACATAAACCAAATAAAAAGAAAAAACTGAACAAAACTAAAAATAATAAAGATATTATACTAAATAATATTTTTTTCACTTTTTTAAATTATTTTCTTACTTTTTTTAATTACACCCTTTTGATTACAAGAAATGTTTGCTCTTAAGTATGTTTCATCCCAGACCACACCTACACCCTTTACATTTGCTCCCCAACTCGCAGTAGCTTGTTGATAAGCTATTCTTTCTTTCTTACTTGGTTTAGAAATTGCAGATGCATGTGAATAAGTATTATATAGCATTCCATAAAAATGTCTTTTTACAGCATTTCCAGTTCTAACCGCAGTTACTTTTGAACCGTTATAAGTGAATTTCGCAGAAATATAGCATGAAAATATTTTCGCTCCAGACCAATCAATATAAGTAGCTGTATAAGATGCACTTTTAGTTTTACTAGTTGCCGCATTAGCTTTATCAATAAATGGTAACCATGACGTTAACAAATTATCAGAATCGTCGTTTAATTCTTCTAAAATATCAGGAACAGTTTCAACTTTTTCTTCTGTTTCCCATATATCATCTATAATTATTGAGTTGTTATTAGTAAATGTAATATCAATATTATCATTTAAAGAATAGGTTTGTTCTTCTAAATCTGAACCATCATGAATTAAATTTACTCGTTGATTTTCAGAATCCACATTAATATCTAAATCCGAATCTATTAGATTTTCAACAGGATTAGTTTCTTTTCTAATTATATTATGTACTTCTTCTGTTGATGGATTATTTAAATCTTGTAGATTTTCCACCACATCATTTCTAAATTTTTCAATTTCCTTTTGTTGTTTATTACTTAAATCTATTTCTATAGTTTTTGAGTCTAAAGAATTATCATTGTCTGCAGTTTCGGAAGCAAAGACTGTAGGAACACTCATATTAGATATCAAAGTCAAAACAAATACCAAAGACAATAACTTCTTTTTTATTCTATTCATACTATTTCTCCTTTACTATTCATTTTAGGGAAAATACACCTTTTATTATTTCATCTTACAAATATAGTCTAAAACGGTAAATATGTCAAGGACACAATAAAAAAAGAGATTAAGCAGCTAGAAGATGATTCCTATATTGAATAGGGGTCATCTTTTTTAAATCCCATTGATAACGGTAATGGTTATAATAAATGATGTAGTGATTTATTTTTGCCTTCAATTCCTTCAAAGTTTTAGCCGACTGATAATCTACCTCATCCTTCAGGTGGCCAAAAAATGATTCTTGAGGGGCATTATCCCAACAGTTACCTCGCCGTGACATGGACTGGCCCAAACTATACTTTT
Source organism: Rummeliibacillus sp. SL167 (assembly GCF_007896505.1). NCBI lineage: Bacteria > Bacillati > Bacillota > Bacilli > Caryophanales > Caryophanaceae > Rummeliibacillus > Rummeliibacillus sp. SL167. The sequence continues at coordinate 2,505,147 of NZ_VCBM01000001.1, forward strand.
TTAACAGTTTCTGGTATCTAAGGCTGGTGTAATGACTTCATTGGTCTGAGCGGATAAAGGCATCTTCATGGAGCTGAATTTTCTTGTTGTTCATTAATTTATGAATGGTCTTGATTGCGGTATCCAGTGTAATTCGGTCAGACACATGGTAAGCTAAGATTTCATTGGTGGATGCGTCTTTTATGGCCGACAAATAAGCCATGTAGTTGTGGTTATATGGCAAATAAGTGATGTCTGTCAGTAACACCTTCCCAGGGATTTCCTGCTTGAATTCCCGGTTTAATTGGTTTGGAACAACCTGGTGCTCCTTCGTTGCTTTGGCGATCTTTTTGTAAGGATTCGGCTTCCTGTGAGGACAGACAATGCCATATTTCTTCATGATTCTCTGGATCTTTTTGCGGCTGAAGATCGTGTTCCATTCATTTTCCAATATCATTTTGATGGAACGGGCGCCTTTCTTATATCCTCGTTGGTCAAAGGCCTTCAGGATAATTTTCTTCGCTTCGAGGTCCATTTTTTCCCGTGCCTCTCGGACAGAAGAAGCCTTCAGATAGCTGTATACCCGGAACGGGAGAAACCCAGGAGATGACAAAAATATCTAGTCATTCCCATGAATTCATTCTGCCTCCTTTCTGTCATTTCTAGCTTTTTTAACAGCTCCACCTGTCCTTCCAGCAGCTCGATTCTGGCCTTTTGCCTCTCCATGATTTCGGCTAATGTAAGCTCCCGTTTTAAGGGTCTGCCGGAACCCGTTTTCCTCGAATCTGTCAGTCCGATCAATCCATTCTTTTCATAGGCTTTTTTCCACCTATAGGCGGACTGTTCCATTCGTTTTATACCGATAATGCCCACATCGAAGCCATTCTCCTCAAAGATTTGGCAGGGAAATTTGCCGGCCTGATATTCATCTAAAATCATCTGTATAGGTAATAGACCTCTCGCTGACACGGTATACATTTGGATTCTTTTTAAGTGTATTTATCTCTGTAGGTGAAAAAGTTATTTTACTCATATTGTCCCCTAATCTCTAAACTCTGCATTCAAGTATACAAAAATACCTGCAGGCTGGCACTCTTTTTTTCAAGTGTCCTACCTACAGGTAACATTTTAGTCGCTACTCTCTTTTTATTTTGACCGACTTTAAACCCAACAATATTATTAACTCTTTTATTTTTAAAGAAAGATCCATGTGTACAATCATGGAAAATGATAAATGTACGTACTACAAAGCCCACTGCTAATATACTAAGTCCAATAGCACCTAGTACTGTATAAGGGATGATCCAATAAGCAGCAACCCACAATAGAAGCATTGGCAATATTGTATTAATTATTTGCATGATACTTTTTCTCGTATCAGAAGTTGCATATGTCATAACCGCTTTTTTCAACTGTTTTGTTTTTTCGTGATTTGTCAAAAAACCCTCCTAGCCTTTTTATAGCTACGCTTATCATAATTCCCTCTTTGTCTTTCCAATAGAGATAGATGTCATGATGATCATATGACAACTATCATATTACCCAATATAAAAAACAGGTAATAATGGATTCTTAGCAAATAACAAAAGCAAATCCGTCACCTTAAATGAATGGCGAAATAATATGCATCCCAACACATTAGAAAGTTCACCACCTTATTCTATGGGTAAAGAATATACGATTAGCTAGGAGAGCCATCAGTCAATATCGTGAAGAACTAATAATCCCAACAGCAGGTATGCGAAAAGAATGGCAATAACTTATCCGAATATGAGATCAAAAAAAGAGTAGCACAAACCCTAGTTTGTACTACTCCTGCTAATATGTTTTTGCCTTATTTTATTCTACATTAAAGTATCGTGCATCTGGATGTGCAAAGACAATAGCACTGACAGATGCTTCTGGTGACATCATATAACCTTCTGTCAAATGGACACCAATATCTTCTGGTCTGATCAATTTAAATAATTTCTCTTGATCCTCCAAATTTGGACAGGCTGGATAACCAAATGAGAAACGTTGCCCTTGATACTTTGCTGCAAATCGGTCTCGCATCGTAAAATCGGTGTCATCAGGGAATCCCCAGAAATCACGCATTTCTTGGTGAAGGCGTTCAGCAAAGCCTTCTGCAAGTTCCAAAGCTGTTGCTTGTAATGCATGGCTCTCTAAGAATTTTCCTTGTTCTTTTAAACGGGTAGCTGCTTCTCGAACACCATGTCCCGCTGTTACCTGCATAAATCCTACATAATCCATTTCTCCACTATCCACTGATCTCAAGAAATCGGCTAAACATAAGAATGGTGCCTTTTGTTGACGAGGGAATGTGAAACGTTCAATTTCCGTTTTAGCATCCGTAGGGTCATAAATAATAACATCATCCCCATCTGATTGTGCAGGGAAGAATTGATATATACCTGAAGGACTTAAAATATCTGAATTCAAGTATCCTGTCACCAATTCATATAACTCAGTGGCCCTTTCATCACCTTTTTCAAGCATCGATTCGTTAAAGCCTTTCAAACCAAGGTGATGGCCAATCAATGTTCTCATATTCACATATGGTTGTAGATAAGCAACAGAATAATCTCTTAATATATGTCTTATTAAATCCTGTGGCACAAAAACTGGCACATCTGTGCGTACTGTTTTAGTTGGTTTTGGTGCTACAGCAACCGCTGTTCTTTCTCCTCTTTTTGCTTCTTGTGCCATTCGTTTTTCCTGTGCTGCATGCAACTCGGATAATAGATTTTCTTTATCAGCACTTTGCAGGCGGTTTGCTATTTCAAGCCCTTGCATAGCATCTTTAGCATATAACACAGGACCATCGTATTCTTTAGCAATCTTTGTGTCTGCAAACTTCCGAGATAATGCTGCACCACCCACAAGAATAGGTGTTTTGATCTGCGCTTCTTTGAAATCTTGTGCGGTAACAACCATTTGCTGAGCAGATTTTACAAGTAACCCTGATAGCCCAACGATATCTGGTTTTTCAGTACGAATGACCTCTATAAGTTCTTGAGGCGAAACCTTAATACCTAAATCAATCACTTTATAGCCATTATTACTTAAAATAATATCCACAAGGTTTTTCCCAATATCATGGACATCGCCTTTTACAGTTGCAAGAATTACTTTTCCCTTTCCCGTATCATCTTCCTTTTTTTCCATGAAATCTTCAAGGAATGAGACCGCAGCTTTCATAACCCCTGCAGATTGTAGTACTTCCGCAACAATCAATTGATTGTCATTAAAAAGCTTACCAACCGTAGCCATACCAGCCATTAGTGGCCCATTAATAATCTCTAACGGTGTATCATACATTTCCAAGGCTGCTTGTAGATCAGGAATAAGACCTTCTTTTGTTCCTTCAACAATATAATAAGATAATCGTTCTGGAACAGTTTTTGGAATGTCTGCTTCTGTTTTTTCTTTCTTTTTATCACGATAAAAGTCTGTAAATACAGCCAGTGTTTCATCATTTGTATGAAATAACAAATCATTCGCTAGTTTGATTTCGTTTTCAGGAATAGAAGCATAACGCTCAATCTTTTCTGTATTTACAATCGCGTAATCGAGACCGGCTTGTGTACAATTATAAAGGTAAACAGCATTTAATACTTCACGTCCTACTGGGGGCAATCCAAATGAAACATTACTTACACCAAGTATGGTCAAAGCTCTTGGCAATTTTTCTTTAATGAGACGAATGCCTTCAACGGTCTCAGTAGCTGATCCTATATATTGTTCATCGCCTGTTCCAACTGGAAAAACAAGTGGATCAAAGATAATATCTTCTGGTGAAATGCCCCATTTATGAACCAATAATTCATAAGAACGTTCAGCGATTTCTAACTTACGATGACGATCAACTGCCATTCCTTTTTCATCAATGGTTCCGACTACGACAGAAGCACCGTATTTTTTGACGATTGGTAGTACTTTTTCGAAACGTTCTTCCCCATCTTCAAGGTTAATCGAGTTAATAATCGCTTTACCTTGTGAATATTTCAAGGCCTCTTCGATCACCTTTTCATCGGTTGAATCAATGACAAAAGGCACTTTTACTTTCTTTACAACCTCTTTCATAAATTCTTTCATATCTTCCAACTCATCACGATCTGGGTTCGCTAGACAAATATCTAAAACATGCGCGCCATTTTTTACTTGCGCACGTGCAATTTCAGAGGCCTCTTCATACTTTTCCTCCACAATAAGCCTTTTAAATTTACGAGAGCCGATAACGTTCGTCCGTTCACCCACAAATAATGGACGCATAGAATCATCGTAGATCAATGGGTCAATACCAGAAACCACATGACCATGTTCGTGATCCGGCTTTTTACGCGGCTTACGGTCCTTTACAACCTCGCGTATTGCTCGAATATGAGCAGGCGTTGTGCCACAACATCCGCCTACCAAATTTAGCCAACCTTTATCTGCAAAACCAGCAAGTTTTTTAGATAAAGTTTCAGGGGTCTCATGATAATGCCCTTCTTCATCAGGTAATCCCGCGTTTGGATAACAACTAATATAGCTTGTCGCAATTTCTGATAGTGATCGTAAATGGTCCGTCATAAATTCCGGTCCTGTCGCGCAGTTCAAGCCAACAGATAGTGGTTTAATATGTTCAATGGAAATATAGAATGCTTCAATTCCCTGACCAGCAAGCGTTGTCCCCATTGGCTCAATCGTTCCCGAAATCATCACAGGAATTGTTTTATGTAGCTCGTCAAAAGCTTGCTTAATACCAAGCGTACCTGCTTTTACATTTAGCATATCTTGACTTGTTTCAAGTAATAAAACATCCGCTCCACCTTCGATCAACCCTTTTGCTTGTATATAAAAATCATGTTGTAGCTCATCAAAGGTAATGCCACCTGTTACAGATAATGTTTTGGTTGTTGGCCCCATAGAGCCTGCAACAAAACGTGGCCATTCTGGAGTTGAAAACTCATTTGCCGCCTTCTTCGCAATTTCAACGGCTTTTTTATTGATTTCCTCTGCTCGGTCTCCTAAATGATATTCGTTTAAAACAACTGGTGTGCCACCAAACGTATTGGTGCTAATAACATCTGATCCTGCTTCAAGATATGCGCGGTGAATCGATTCAACAACGTCAGGGCGTGTGATGTTCAAATATTCGTTACAGCCTTCATACTCTTCTCCGCCAAAATCCGCTGCTGTTAAATTTGCATTTTGCAACATTGTTCCCATAGCACCATCTAATACTAAAATATGATTTTTAAGTCGTTCCTCAATGAGATGCTTTGACATAGTTGCTTTCTTCCTCTCTCTTGTAATCTAGTTCGCGAATATAATTTATCAATTCGATTGACATATCATAATGCATAAATGGTGTGATCAAATAAATACCATTGAACAGTTCAGCCGCTGTATCGATCAACTCTTTTGCAATAGCGATTCCCTCTACCTTTGCAGCTTCTTTATCTTCTCCTGTTACCCTCATACGTTCTAATACACTTTCTGAAAGTTTGATACCCGGTACCTCATGATGAAGGAATTCAGAGTTTCTTAAACTAGTAAGGGGCATGATGCCAATGAAAATAGGTGTATCTAAATGCTTCGTTGCTTCGTATACTTCGATTATTTTTTCCTTGCTATAAACAGGCTGTGTGATGAAGTAATCTGCCCCCGCTTCAATTTTTTTCTCCAAGCGCCCCACCGCACGCTCAACGACACGAACATTTGGATTGAATGCCGCAGCAATGGAAAAATTCGCTTTTTTCCGCAATGGCTTTCCTGAAAATGAAATACCTTCGTTTAATTGTTTGATCAATTGAATAAGTTCAATACTTGATACATCATAAACGCTGGTTGCACCTGGAAAATCTCCAATTTTTGATGGATCTCCCGTAACAGCTAAAATATCATGAATTCCCAAAGCATTTAACCCCATTAAATGTGATTGCAACCCAATTAAATTTCGGTCACGGCAAGTAATATGAGCAAGCGGACGAATATGATGGCTTATTTTTAAGATGGAGCCCATCGCTATATTGCTAATGCGCGGTGAAGCAAGCGAGTTATCCGCCATTGTGATCGCATCTGCTCCAGCTTCGTATAAAGCCTTTGAACCCTTTATAAATTTCTCGATTTCTAAATTTTTAGGTGTATCGAGCTCAACAATGATGGAACGTTCGTTTTTGGCCTTTTCATGAAGTGGTTTATAGGGATCTTTTGCTGCCTCTTTAATTTGAATAACTTCTTTATGTTTGACTACTTTGTGATAAATGGGTGGTAGATCTGCTAATCGATGTTTCATGGCAGCTATGTGTTTAGGCGTTGTTCCACAACATCCGCCGATTAGGCGTACACCTTGATCTCTTAGCAAAACTGCAGAACGTCCGAAATAATCTGCCTCAGACTCATAAACAATTTTTCCATCTTCAACATCCAGTAAACTTGCATTTGGATAAGCCGAAAGAAAAGCCTCTGTAGGGAGCTCTACATCTTCGAACGCTTGAATGGTATGGTGGGGACCAAGGCGACAGTTGACTCCAACGATATCTGCACCAATCGCTTCTAATTGATGGAGCGCATCGTTTAAAGACAAACCGTTTTGCAATATCCCTGGTTCATGCATAGATACTTGAGAAATGATAGGAATATCCGTTATTTTACGTAAATGCTTAACGGATGCTGCAAGTTCATCAAAATCATAATAAGTTTCGAGCAATAACCCATCTGGATTACCCGCTAATAAATAACCTGCTTGTTCATCCAAACATCGAATAATTTCTTCTAAAGTTGCATCACTTTTTCGTATTCCTCGAATACCACCAATTGTGCCTAAGACAAACTGTCCACCCTTTGAAGCTGCTCTTTTAGCAATTTGAATGGCACCCTCGTTAATCTCTTTCACTGAATTTTCTAGTCCATAACGTTCTAATTTGATGCCATTCGCTGTATAAGTATTCGTCTGAATAATATCTGCACCTGCATCAATGTATTGCTGATGGATATTTTCAATAACTTCTGGCTTTGTAACATTCAATTCCTCATAACAATAGTCGATACCATATGAATATAATAATGTCCCCATTGCACCATCTGCAGTTAGCACTTGGGATTGAAGTTTCTCTAAAAGTCCCATATAGTCCATCCTTTCTTTTTCTAAATAGTCCGTCACTATAAAGCACAACTTTCCACAATGGGAGATGTGCCTCTATCCCAATGAATATTTGTTGACGGATCAGGCATTTTACAGGCAGAGAATCCCCACATACTCGGCTATTATTTGTAGCCCTGAGTGGCAAAGCTTACTACCTATTCATGCAGAATAAAATAAAAAACCTTCTTACAAAATAAGAAGGTTTTAGAATGATCATTTATTAATTCCCTTCTTATCTGCAGGATTACTCCACTGGAATTAGCACCTGACCATTTGGCTGGTTGCTGAAGCTTCTTCGGGCCAGTCCCTCAGCTTCTCTTGATAAGAAATGTTATCTAATTGTTAGAATAATTAAAAGAATCATACCTCTTTATCTTAATTTCGTCAAGACAATATGAAAAATAGAGTTATAATTGCACATTTTTTCTCCATCAGCACACTTAACTCATTTGCTTATCTTGAAATATTTTGTATCATCTGTGTATGCTTGTTTATTAATCAGTTTTCCTCTAATAATCATACGTTTTTCACCATTATAATTACATGTCACTAATGTAAGTAACTTTTCATCTTGTTGATCTTCAATCACTTCTACTTGTGTAGGTGTAACGATGAACATCGTTGAAATTTGATATTCATATATATTCTTAAAGTCCGTGATATAAACCATCATACCTTTTTTTGCTTTTGTTAATGGGCTGAATAGAGTTTTTCCATTATTCATGTTATGTCCAGCTAAAGCGTAGTTGCCCTGTCCCATTACTTGATCTCGTTTCATCGTTCCTGCGCCAATAGTAAGATTGATATTCGAAATACCATAAACAATGGGTAGCTGTAGGTGAACATCTGGAACACTAATGGCTCCAATTGCATGAACATCTTTCTTTTTTGTTTGGGCATTGATGACATCTTGTAGACCGATATTTTTCACTTCTTTAAAATCAAATGTTGTATCAGGTGATGTTTCTATTTCTTTCACATTCGACTTTTGAATGGTTTCTTCAGACATATTGGCAACTAAATAGCCCATTATTGGTTTCTGAAAAATGAATACGAATCCAATAAAAAGGAATAAGATCCCAAGCACTAGCCATAATTTTCTGATCATCTTATGAACCTCTTTCATCTTCTCTGTCTTTCCATCTTACATACCCGCATCTATTTTGACAAACAAAAAACCAAGAATGGAAAATCCCCCTCTTGGTTCATTTGAATTTTGTCATATATAAATATTTTTTGTGATAATTTTTCTATACTAATTGGCTAGCGATTTTCTGTGCTGTATCTTGACCATTTTGGATACAACTACCAATTCCAACGCCATAGTATGAGCAGCCAGCTAAAAGGACATTAGGATATTTTTCTTCTAATTGAGCATTTAAAGATTTGACCATTGCCGCATGCTCCATGCCATAAATCGGCATTAAATCATTCCACTTTGTAATATTTACAACAGTTGGCTTTCCATTTAATTTTAATGATTTCCTGATATCATCCAATACGATCGCTGTTATTTCTTCTTCGCTTAAATGTTTTAAATCTTTAAATAAGGGGTTCGCACTTTTATAAAATACACGAATTAACAAGTTGCCTGATTCCGATGTATGCTTCCATTTACGACTTGTCCACGTGCAAGCATTACATTTTACATCATTATTTTCAGAAACAATATAACCTGTACCATCCGCCGGTAGGTTTTCATCCGGTATATCAAAACCAACATAGACGGCTATAATAGACGCATTATGGATCGTATTTAAATCTTGATCTATTGCTTTATCTTTCAAAATTTCACTCGTCACGGCATGTGGTGTGGATAACACAACAAAATCTGCAACAATATCTTCATGCTTATCAAATGAACAGATGTATTGTTGACCTTGTTTTTCTATATTTGTCGTTGCAACACCTTTGATGAATTCTACATCCGTCAATGTTTCCTCTAAACGATCAATCAATTGTGACAAACCATTTTTAAAAGAGATGAACTTTTTATTGGCTGACTTTTGGAACTGCTCGCGATTTGCACCGAAGCCTTTGATAATACTGCCGTATTGTTCCTTATAGTCAAGTAGATATGGTAGTGTGGAAGCCATCGTTAATTTGTATAAATCACCTGAGTACACGCCAGACAATACTGGTGCAATTTGCTTTTCCACTAATTCTTTGCCTAAAAAATATTCAAGAAATTCACCAATGGAACTATCTTTTGTAAAACGGTCATTAGGCAACTCTAGATCTTTTAAAGCCTCTTTTTTGCCTTGTGGCGATACAAGTGTACTACTGTTGAGCGATTCGATGCTTGTTGGAATACCAAACACACTATCGGCTGGAATAGCATGCAGAGTATTATTTGTATATATATATGAAATACCTGTTCCATTGTAAACTAGGTCATTTTCTAAACCTAATTCTTGAACAAGTGGCATAACACTTTGGTGACGAGCAACAATGGAGTCGGCACCTGTTTCCATGATGAAACCTTGATCATGTTCTGAATGTATTTTACCGCCGAGAAATTCATTTTTTTCAACTAATACAAGCCTTATATCTAAATTTTTTTCTTTTTTTTGTTTTTGTAAATAGTGCATTGTACAAAGACCTGTAATACCTCCACCGACAACGACAACTGTTTTCAAGTTGCTCAACTCCTTCATTTAGCGACATCATGCGCTTTTTGACATTTTTCAGTATAATCTTTCATAAAAATAGACGCCATGATTTTGGTCACAACGTTTATAAGAAATATGTGAATTTTAAAGTAGAATGGACTATTCTATTTCAACATATAGTTGATATACATTTGATTTTACTACAGAAAAGCATTTTCTACAGACAAAATGAGTTGAACATGCTGATAGATAGGTCAAAACTTAGCTTTATGATATCCCAACCTCAAAATTTAAGGGATATGATATATATGGTCTTCACCTATATCATATCCCTTTTTAACCATAAAAGGCTTTTTTGAATGGTTCTCTGTTTATTCAATTTTAAATATCACATTTTTACTGTACTATTCTTATTTTTTGTAATAGTAATTCTCATAAAATCTCTGAATTATTTTTCACCTTTGACAATCTCTCTACTAATCAAAGCTGTATAGTATTCTTCGCCCTCTTTGTCTGGATGAATATGATCGTCATAGAATAAATCATCTTGCCCATCCGTCACACTATACCAATCGATAAGCTTCACATTTTTATGATGCTTGACTGCTATGGCTATTTTACGATTGACATTATCCTGCCAATTGCGTGGGACACGTGTATTCACAAGATAAATATGACGGTCATTCCCTATGGCTTTCAGTAAATCATTCAGTTGTGTTCCACTGAAATCTCCATTAGATCCTAATCCTAGAACGACAACTCTCCCTAGCTGGCCTTTTTGCTTTAACTTGTTGACAGTAGCAGTTGCCTCATATACTTGGCGCCCCACTTTTGCATCTACGACGATTTGTGGTATTTGCTGCTTGAGAGCAGTAGCTGCACTCAGCATAACAGAATCTCCAATTGCTGTAACACTAATCGATGAAGGCACTTTCATCGCTTCAATCTCTTGTCGTGTTTTTTTCTGTTTAGTTGCCGCCTCAGCTGTAGCTTTTGGTTGTTGCTGTTTCGTAACTTCACCCTTTTTAGCTACATCTTCCTTTTCTACCTTCTCTGATTTAGTGCTTGAGGCTACTTCTTTTGCTGTGTCTAATTTTTTCTGTTCTTCTTTCAGATGTTCTTCTAGTGCACCACTACTAGTCTGCTTTTCAGTAGGAGTAAACACCATACCCATCACAAAAATTATCATAATACAACCCATAAATGCAGAACCAATTCGATAAGGTAATGCCCATTCTTTCCAATTCCAAGACCATTCGTGAGTTTGGAACTTATGGAACCAAATCCTCCATTCGCCCCTTCGAACAGGGTTTTCGACAAATCGCCAAGAAAGTTCAGCTAACAAAAGTGTTAAGGCAATGATTAAAAAGGATTTCCAAAGTGGAACATCCACTCCATCTATACCTGCTCCCAGTAATACAACTATTGGAAAATGCCAAATATATATGCCATATGATCGTACGCCGATCCATAATAGCGGCTTAAAACTCAACACATCCCCTATACGACTTGCAGGATGTACAATCGTTGCGATCAAGATAGCCGACACAATGGAGGCTAAAAACATACCACCATAATATAAAAACGGTCCTTCCTCGTGCATGAAAACAAACATCAGCAAAAGGAGGAAGAAACTAACTGCCCCAACACCATTCAATAATTGCTTTGCTTCATCCGTGACATTTGCTTTAAGCTTTTTACTTGACCATACTAATGCCAATGCCGCTCCTATCAGTAAAGAAAACACCCGCGTATCTGTACCATAGTAAACACGGCTTGGATCTTCATTAGGCGTAAACATAATGGCCATCACGATAGCCGACAGGAATGCTCCTCCAAGAATCCACAATGCGAATTTTCCCTTTTGACGGACAAAATAGAAAGAAATAATAAGGATAAGAGGCCATATAATATAGAATTGTTCCTCTACTGCTAGTGACCACAGATGTTGTAAAGGAGATGGCGGTGAAAACTTCGTAAAATAAGAATGATCTTGTACAACATAAAACCAGTTGCTAACATAACAAGCAGCAGCCAATATTTCTGACCGCAGTCCCGTTAGAAATGATCGTTGAAATAACGTAATCCAAAAGCCTATTAATATTAACATAATGAATAAGGCAGGGATTAATCTTCTAAATCTCCGTATCCAGAAATTTTTCAAATCAATGGTTCCATACTTTTCATATTCATTGATCAACAAGTCTGTAATCAAATAACCTGATAATACAAAAAATACGGTAACTCCTAAATAGCCTCCTACCATTCCACTAACATGCAAATGATATAATATAACTGCAATTACCGATACAGCCCTCAGACCGTCTAAACCACTTATGTATCTGTGATCTTTTTTCACCGGTTCCGGCATAAAAGATACCCTCCTACTTGCAACAAAAAGCTTATCTTATAGATCCATCCTATTAGATGTTAACTCCCTCCACCTAGCTGTCGCTTGAAGTGAGAGAATTTTTCTAAATCTTTTTAAACAAACTTTTTTCATTTATATAATTTAAAAAAAGAAAATCTACTAATTTCATACGACTTTCTTTTACAAATTTAGTTTCAAAAATACTATTATCATCAACACACCTGAAAATATAGTTTATTTTGACAAAACTCGTTCAATTGTCACATATTCTATTGTGCAGGAATTTAGAAAGAATCACAAGTTACCAATGTCGTAAAACCATTAAGCAAACTATACTTTTTATCCCTTATAATACAGAAACATAAGAACTCCATTTTTCCTGTATTTCTCATAACTATATGATACTATTTACTTCTAGCATAGCCAAAGAAGGTGACTATATGACATTTACTCAACTCCCATAAAATGTAAGAGTTCGACTGATTATTGTCATAAAAAAATCCCGCTTTCATGAAATGAAGCCCTCATCTAGCGAGATCTTAATGTCTGCTATGTAGAATAGAAAATCAGAGCCACCAGTATAACTGGTGGTTTGCTCTGCGCGTGAAACGCTGGGGTACTGGCCCATGTCTAAAGACATACTGAAAGGTCCGCCAACCGCACTCCGTTCTCACACTACCACTAAAGTGGTTCTATTTATTTCCTCTTTTTAGGTTTTACTTCCTCACCTGTGAAAGGATCAATGAATTCTTTCATCGTCATTTGATCCTCCAAAATATCTTCCTGCAATTGATTTTTTATATACTCTTGTATCACTTTTCTGTTCCGGCCTACTGTATCTACATAGAATCCACGACACCAAAACTTCCGATTTCCATATTTATATTTTAAGTTTGCATGTCGGTCGAAAATCATTAAACTACTTTTTCCTTTTAAATAGCCCATAAAGGATGAAACACTTAATTTCGGTGGAATACTTACCAGCATATGAATATGATCAGGGCAAGCCTCTGCTTCTATTATTTCAACGCCTTTTCTTTCACATAATTGGCGTAATATTTTTCCTACATCTGCTCTTATCTTTCCGTATATAATTTGTCTTCTATATTTTGGTGCAAAAACAATGTGATACTTACAATTCCATGTTGTATGTGCTAAACTTTTATTATCCATTTGGATCCCCTTTCGTACAGAGTCGGTTGGCTAGACCTAACTCCATTGTACGACCGGGGTTTTTTTTCTGTCCATAGCTAAAAGCTTTTTAGAACCCCTCGCATAGCAAGGGGTTTTCAATTCTACAATAAATGATAGAGGGGCTTGAGCCACTTCTCGGCATCCCCTCTATTCCGTTTTCACCTTGCCATATACTCCACCGCCACCAGTAATGAGTGAGAGCTGTCCATTCCTACCTTTGTCGATCAATGCAGCAATTTTCGTTGGGACTACTTCCTCTAAGTCCTCTTTCGACACTTCATGTAAAATCCTCATTTCCGTACCAAAAGTCAGTAATAGTTTTTCGATCGTTTTCTTACCGATACCAGGTATAAAGTCGAGAGGAACTTGGTGAATATAAGGAGGGCGTTTTCGTAAATTTTGATGGGTGTCTGTTAGCTCCTTTACCCTCACCGCTACACCTTTTACAAGATGCTTGCCACCACAATTTGGGCATGGCGATAGAGAAGTACGATATCCACAATCTGCACAGGCCGTTTCATGATATTTTCCTAAAAGCGGATTAAGCCCATAATTAGTGAGAATCTCACGTCCTTCTTCTTCCTTCAAAGCTTTTTGCAATTCATCAAAAGTAGGCGCTTGCATGTGGATTTTTTGATATTCACGAGCCATTTTTCCAAGTGAGTGTGCATCTGAATTTGTGACAAATGTGTACTTTGCTAGTTCGCTAATTCCTTTTACCATATCTGTATCCGAGCTTAATCCTAATTCGATCGCATCGATTTGTTCCATATCAAAAACTTCTGATAAGCTCTTTTTTACTCCTTTACCATATGCACTTTTAAATGGTGTAAAAACATGTGCAGGGATAAAAATCCCACTAAGCGCATGTACTTTATGTTGTAATGTGACTGCATCACACCTTATCCTTTGTGTGCTCAGGTTCATATTCTTCACATAATGTTGCATCCATGCAGAAAACTCTCGCATTGCTTGCCAAGATCTAAAAAATGCCAGAACATGTATAGGCCCTAAACAATGATCATCATTCACTTCGATTTCTACACCCGGAATAAGTGTAGTGTTTTTATAACGTAATCCTCCACCATCTAGCTGTATCAATTTTTGTTCTTGTATTAAAGAGGCCATTTCTTCCAAAACCTCAGGAGAATGACAATCAATAACACCGACAATATCCAATCCTTTTTTCACTGATGCTGTATGCAAAATATTTTCAAGTGTTAATGTTTTACTACCTGTTATCTTAACAGGCTTTCCTTTCCACGTACGTCCGATGTGAATATGTAAATCTGTATAAAAATCTTTCAACAAAGCATCCCACTTCCTTTATCTCATATTGATACGTAATGTGATTGTGGATAATAAACTAGAGATCCTGCCTATCTGTAAAAACCAAATTGATAAAACAAACACCTAGTAGGGAATAAGGAACTCCCCACCGGATGAAGTTTCACTTTTAATAACTTCAAAGTAAATCATATTCATGTCCAAAAGTAAAACCCTGCATACCTGCAAGGCTTCAATGGATCTTTTATCCCGCTTTAACGGGCAGTAAGACCCCATCTCAAGATTTAGAGAGAAACGAGAAAGATAGGTAGGGGATCAACTGCCGCATGCCACCCGATTGGTTCGGGCGAGCAAGATGTTGGTCCCTCAGGTGTTGCCAGGACGTGGCGCTTTTCACTTAAGTTCCTCTAGTTCAGTGGGGGATGAAGGAAACCCCACTGATGGAGTTTCACTTTATGATATACCGTCTTGATTGACTCCTTGATCATTCCCTGTATCAAATGCGATCAATGTATAACCGAATTTTTCTTCTAACTCTTGTAGTTCTTTTAGCTGCTCATCATCCAGTTTAGCATATTTGTTTTCTTCCATTTTTTACTTCCTTTCTTTTTCTATTAGCTTGTGCTCTGAGATAATGATTATGTATAAAAAATAGACGAATTTTATCATAAGAAAGGATTGTTCAAAATGATTTCAATATTTTTCCCCAGTTATGTTGATGATCCAATTTCCCCCATTCGAAACGAAGGGCAAAAAACTGTAATAGCGGTCAGCTAATTATCTATATTTTAGTGAATCAGAATATCCACACACCAAGTTAATTATTATTAAATACAACAATCATCATAAAAAAAGAAAGCATTTTCTCTTTTTCACTCAAAATGCTTTCTTTTCATTTGTGCTAAAACTTGATTTTTATAGTTGTAATTAATAAAGCTTTATCGCTAAAACTAATATGTGAAAACTCAAGAAATGTGGAAAATATAATTAGCCTCATTTCTTTTCATTTAATTTTTTTATACTATCAAAATTGATTATCCACACTAAACTTAATCCGAAATAATACAATGTGGAAATTTCAAAACCTTTTTGAAGATTAATCCATATAGATTCATTTAAATAAAATTTTCCCCACAGAGAAAAAATTACACCAAAAACTATTGGAATTGCAAAAAAAAATAGAATAAAAAACTTTTTATCTAAATTCACTCGTCGGTCCCCCTCTAAACTCCATATTTATAAGCACACTTACCTCCGTAATAAATTAAAGTCGCAGCTAAAGTTGCAGCATTTGTTCCTACACCGATTTTCACCAATAATTTAGCTGCTTCTTTATAAGCCTTTTTCTTCAAATAACCCCATAGCCCACCTGTTAAAGCAGCTTCAACTAGTGCCACTCCAAAATAATCTTTTAATGCACCAATCATGCAAGATTTAAAGGTGCCTTTTGAAACTTGAGTATCTGAAAAACTGCAATAAAAAGGGTATCATTCATAATTCCAACATCGCAACGACAAAATACATGCGGTATACCGACAATTATATGGCGTCCTTCATCTAAACCTCTTCAGAACCTAATAGTCCAGCAATCTCGCGCAGAACATTTTTACAATATTCAACATTGAAGGACAAATAACGTATAATGCCTAAGCTGTATTCATATAAATGCAATGATGCTAATAAAATAGAAAGGAGGTTTATATGTTTACACAATTTAAATATTGGAAGCCTTATGTAAGTCCATTCGATCCTTGTAAACCCATACGCGTAAAAAGTTACTCCACTCCACCACAACTGTATATACCATTCCAACCACCGGGACTGCCACAATATCCAACCGCAAGACAAGCGCTACACTGCGGCACACTTTGGCCAGATCTTTTCAGCCCTTATCCGAATCCAGAAAAAAAGGGGAAATAAGATGACTAAAAAATTACCTCCTGAGTTCTATCAGATGCTCGAGGAAATTCAAGCAAATGACTTTGTGATTGTTGAATTGAATTTATACTTAGATACTCACCCAAATGATTTTGAAGCTATTCAACAATTCAATGACGCTTCTTTAAAAAGCATGGAAATGAAAATTGAATTTGAAAAACGTTTTGGCCCGCTCATGCATTTTGGAAAGAGTTTTTCAAATTATCCATGGGACTGGATCGATACTCCTTGGCCTTGGCAAGTATAAGTAGCTGATCAAATTCGAATAAGTGATAGGAGGAAATATGAATGTGGTATTACGAAAAAAAGCTACAATATCCCGTAAAGGTAAGGGAGTGTAATCCTCGATTAGCAAAATTTTTAATTGAACAATATGGTGGAGCTGATGGCGAGTTAGCTGCTGCTCTAAGATACTTAAATCAACGTTATACGATCCCAGATAAAGTGATAGGTCTTTTAAATGATATAGGTACTGAAGAATTTGCACATCTTGAAATGATCGCTACAATGGTCTATAAACTAACAAAAGACGCAACACCCGAACAGATAAAGGCTGCTGGACTTGGCGATCATTATGTTAATCATGATAGCGCACTCTTTTATAGTAATGCTTCAGGTGTCCCATTTACCGCAACTTATATTCAGGCAAAAGGCGATCCAATTGCCGATTTATATGAAGATATCGCTGCGGAGGAAAAAGCGCGTGCAACTTACCAATGGATTATCGATCTGTCAGATGATCCAGATTTAAATGACGGTCTGAAGTATCTTCGTGAAAGAGAAATCGTACACTCACTTCGTTTTAGAGAGGCAGTTGAAATCTTGAAAGAAGAACGCGATAAAAAACAATTCTACTAATTCGGAAAGATTCTTCTCATTTAAGAACAGCCTTAAAAGGTAAATTGCCTACGTTTAAATTGAAACTTCATACAGTGAGGGTTTTCTTTATCTCTTCACTGGAGATGAATTGAACCCATCGAGCTTTTACTGGCAGTTAAGCCCTTCTTCTTCTCTTGCTTTTTACGGGAGTCTTATCGCGAGGGATCTTACTGCCTTTTCATGCGGGATAAAATAGAAACTCCAAACTGGGTGATAGTTGGTTGAACCAATCAGGCTTTTCAGGCAGTTGAGTCCCTTCTTTTTCTTGCTCTTTACATCGCATATCTCTAAACTTTTTATCCCGCGTTACCGGGCAGTAAGACCCCCACCTCAAGGTTTATGGGGGATAACTGCCGCATGCGCCCAATTAGTTCAGGCGGGCAAGGATGTTAATCACTCAGGTGTCGCCACAGGACGTGTCACTTTTCACTTAAGTTCTTCTATTTCAGTGGGGGATGAAGAAAACCCCCACTGATTAAAGTTTCGCTTGATATTTACAGGTGTGTTGATTATCCTATTTTCCTCATCAGCACGCCTGTTATTTTAATTGACAATATTATGCTTCGTTAAATAACTATACGTAATATCGACAAATAAAAATTCCTCATCGTTTAAAGCCATTGAATAGGTACGAGTCAGTTCTCCAGTCTGAATATCACTATAAATGCTTGATAAATCGCCCTTTGAATTATTTCGTAGCTTAATAATATTTAATAAAAAGTAAGGTCGCCAGCTCCAATTCTTGCCGATCGCCTCTTCCTCTATATTCCATACATTTTTTAACCTGACAATATTAGGCGAAGTTTGAAAGCCTTCATCATTACAAATATATAATCGAAAAGCATATTCCTCTAATCCTTCAGCTAATTCAATCAGGCTTTCAACATTTGCACTTGTTGGATTGATTTGTTTCACCATAGATGTAATATTCTTTTGGAGATTATTCATTTCCTCGTACTTCAATGCTAAGATTTTTTTCTCTGTCGAAATAAATTGCTGACATTCACTGCGAAAACGCATTTTCAATATATTACGATCAATAAATTGTTTGGATGGTTTTTCTAAATAGGAACCCTTAAAATAGCGCGCTCCGTTTTTCCATGCATAATGCAATTCATAGCTTGTTTTGATATTATCGAACATGAATGCTGCTCCCATTTTGACAGCGATCGATTGAATCGTTGCAAACATATGATTTTGAGCACCCCAGGCATCATAATCAAGTCCGCTTACTTCCATTTTCAACACAGAGGGCTCCAAAAGTAGAATTTGATCCAAATTACTATCTGGTCCGATATCAGCTATAACCGTTTTGACCCCGTATGTTTTAATATAATAAATAGGGTGTCGGAATTGATCAAGATCCCCATTAAACTTTTGCATTGGCATTTCTAAGTAAATATGTGGTAAAAGACTCTCTTCTACCATGTCTGTTAACATTTTAAAATACGCTTCACCAAAATCCATCATCAATAAATTCGGATTACATGGTATATAAAGATTTGTTTCTTGCAATGCATCAGTTGAGATTTCTATCGCTTTTTTAATCATGATCAATTCCACTTCTGCACGAATATCAGCTGGAACTGTTTCGTCATATGTAAATTCAACAATGTTAAAGTGTTGATCATCTTTCATAAGTTGGCCGATTACTTCATAGGCCACAATAACATGCTCATCTGCACTAAAAATTGGCTCAAATAATATTTCGATTTCATCCAATCGATCGAGAAGGTCAAGAACATCCATCTGCTGATCCCCCATTCTAACGTACTCCCCCTTATTATATCTTACTTTTTAGTCACAAGCATTGACACATTTTTTATTCTTTTATTTTTGGAGCCTATTAAAAATGGATAGTGTGTACTATGTTGGACAAAAAGATAAAATTCAGGACATTACTTTAACAATTGAATGGAGTATGCAATTATATCTCGTCAGCATCAAACTTTTACAGTCAAATTGAAATAACAAATAGTCAGGCTTTGTGAAAACGGAAAATTCCGTATATATTACTCAGTACAAAATGGATTCAAGTTACCGACCTCATAAAAATTGGATAGTTTAGTGTTGACAAACTATTTTTGAAACTGCTTATTAGTATAAATAACATTGGATAACTAACATACATGAAATAAAAAAATAAATTTTAAGTATCCATATCCAATTATTAGTGACTATAAATCTTTCTCTGAGAAAATATGAATGGATAGGTGCACGGATATAAAAGCAATCATAACTGCTAAAAAATAAGGTATCCATAATTGAGCATGATAAGGAAGTGAAAGATTAAATGAAAATTTAAAGTTATGTGATTCAAACCACCGCATAATGGTTGGAAAAATAAAAGGCGTTAGTATAATAAAAGAATACAAAATAATTTTAATATTATCGAATCCAAATTTAAATTGAAGAGGAATTAAAATACTAAACGTAATGCTGACAGCTAAAAATGTACCTCCAATATTGCTGATTGTTATACCATCTGCAACTGCTGGTACTAAAAAAGACGTTATCATTTGAATAACAACTACAAACATAAATACAATAAGCAAAAATAAATATTTTGATTCTACAAAAGACTTTCTCGTATATGGAGTTGCACAGATAAAAGCCGCCCCTTTAGAAGAATCTTCAATTTTAGATACTTGACTATACAAACCATACTCCAACATAATCACTAGGGTAAAGAAAACAATAAATCCTTTATTGGGAACATTCAATTGTGAAGTCACATAAATAGGGAGAAAGATTGTAAAAAGAAATAAAAATAGAAGGTGCTTTTTCACCAACAGGAAATCCTTGAAAACTAGATTAATCAGCATGACTATCTCCTCCCTTCTTCAATATATGCGAGCATAATATCTTCTATAGTAGGAGCTTCAATTAAAACGTCAGGCATATTTTCTCGAACCGCACTTTTTTTATCAGTGAACCCTTCAAATATATTTCCTTTTACATTTAATCGTACAAATAATTTTCGTGTTTGATCGTTTATATAGCTTCTATTCCCCTTTATGAGTGCAAAACTTTTTAGAAGATTTTCTTTCTTGGCATCTAATATAATTTTTCCGTCATCTATTAAAATAATTGTATCAGCTATTTTATCTAAATCGGAGGTAATATGAGTAGAAAAGAAAACACTGTTTCCTTTCTTTTTCATAAACTCTACAAGAATATCCAATAACTCACTTCTGACAAGTGGATCTAATCCGCTTGTTGGTTCATCCATAATTAATAATTTTGCATGATGTGAAAGTGCTAGGGAAAGTGCGAACTTCATTTTCATTCCTTTAGATAAAGTTGCTATTTTTTGATTTAGCTTTAGATCAAATCGATTTATATAACTCATAAACAGCTTTTCATCCCAACTTTGATAACTAGGAGCAATAATATTTTTCATTTCTTTTAAAGTTAGTTCTTCATAAAAATACCCTTCGTCTAAAACAAAAGCAATTTGATCTTTTATTTTTCTTTCGTGCCGTTCTATATCTTCCCCTAAAAATTTTATTTTTCCAGAATTCTTTGCGACTAGACCAAGTATTGATTTAATTGTAGTAGTTTTTCCTGATCCATTAATTCCAATGAATCCAATAATACTCCCCTTGTGAATCGAGAAACTAATTTCTTTCAATTGAAAATTTTCAAAACTTTTATTTAGATTTTCAACTTCTAGAAGTGAACACATTATTCTTCTCTCCCCTTTCTCATATTGCAAACTGCAAGAATATTTATTTTGGAGAATTCTTGATAAAGTGAAGCTTCCATCAGTGGGGGTTTTCTTCATCTCCCACTGATGGTTAGCTGAACCAATTGGACTTTTACGGGCAGTTGTTCTCCCACCTATCTTTCTCGTTTCTCTCTAAACCTTGAGGTGGGGGTCTTACTGCCGTTAAAGAGGGATCAATGATAAAAAAGTTATTATTAAATCAACCTATCTTTTAAAAGAATATAACTAACGTATTTTCCGTCTTCATAATTTGGAACTATGCCAAATTTCTAGACACAAGGCAAAGACCGTTTTTTTCTATGCAATCTCTACACCTTCATTAAACACATTTGAGACCTTCTTTTTCTATGATTTTAGGCACTAATGTCGCTATCAAATTTCTTAAGGAATACAAAGAAGGATTGTCCTTCTCAAGGATACTAACTATTTTCCAATACTTTGAATTGTTCATACATACCTAGGTATGTATATTCTTCACCACTTCAAATCAGGTACTCTCTCCTTAAATTTCTTTCCGTCGATCATCCCATTTTCAAATAACTCTTTGGCCGTCCGAAATTCCTGTATATACGAATCTTTTGAACGAGTCAATAAATAGCTTTTTTCTTCGCCATATAGTCGACTTATCCACCACTCTTCCGATTTATAAAAAAAGTTTAATTCTTGTTCTTCGTTTACTATTCCTTCTCTAAATTCTTTTCACTCTTTGTCGCTCACTTATTTCACCTCTTTACTTTCATTGTTTTAGTATTCCTTAGCAGATGCCTAGTTTCCTTTGGAATTATATCCCCATTTATGTCGATAAGATAATTTAGGATGTTTTTAGGATTACCATGGTTTGCATAATGTATGTCTACACCAGCTTTACCATTTTTCCCTTAGTACCTTCTAATATTTAATTTTTCATTTTTATAGAGATCCTTCAACGAATATTTTTTCCCTTTTATAGGTAATTTCCCTTTATAATAAAAACAACCACCTCTCTAATTTATGAGAAGTGGTTGTTGCTTTACGATTAATTTGTGAGTAACACTACTTCTCTATGAGAAGTAATACATGGCTTAAATTTAGACTAATTTAAACTTAGTTAAATGTCGTCTAGACCCTTGATATTACATCATACCGCCCGTAAGGTGAGAGTGTGTAATATCTTTCACGATAGGTTTCAAAATCGCGAAATATCAACATTTGGTAAAAATAGGATTGTAACATCTTTAACGGAAATTTATATTTTTTATTGAGGTGCGTTAGCAAAATGTTAGCAATCACCAAGTATTTGTTACCATTGTTTGTTCATACACACAACATGTGTCGACTGTATGTGGCAACACATTTATGCTGGTGGGTTCATGTAAATGGTTTATTCTTAACCCCTGTCCTTGAATCATCAAATTCTTGAGACAGAAGGAATATTTTAATGTCAATGAGTACACATTACCAAAGGTAATGTATTCTCGTCGAATTGTTTAACTTCTTCATAAACAACTTACAATCTTTATAAAGAAGCTGGATCTTAAAATAACATATTAATCTATCTAGCTGTCTGCTTTTTACCATCACTTAACGTTCTCCAAGCAAGCTGGACTGCTTCAATAGATTCTTTTAGCTTGGTCACAAATGGTACTTTATCCATATCTGGAGTTAATTCAACTAAACGCATATTACGCGGTTGCGGTATTCTCACATTATTTTCGTTATGTGGATAAACAGCCCAAACTTCTTGAATTGCTCTAAATGACCGCCAAATACCTGGGAATGACTGCGAGTAAATTTTTTGAGAATAAAAATTATCCCGATATGCTGTAAGTTGATCCATAACCTCATTACGACCACCTAAGACCCAAATATATTTTAAAGGACGGTATTTAAAATCAATAATAATTGAATTAATATATTCCCCTTCTTTAAAGAAATCCAAACGCAAATCTGGGCGTTTATTACCTGCATCAGTATATAAAAGTTTAGATACATCATCATCTATCGCTTGATCATAAACAAGATGAAGTTCTGTATCTTCTTTAATCAACTCAATAGTTTCTCCTTGCTTCAAAAAAGGAACTTCAAATTTATGTTCATTCGATTTCGATAAAGATTGATTGTAAATCCATCCTTTTTTTATTTGATAACCAATTTCTTCAGATGTAAGTGCTTTTATAAATTGAATAAAGCCCCATATTTCATATAATAAGTCCGTACGTTTCCAATAGTAAGTATATTCAGGATTCAAATTAATTTCGAAGTTATCTATCATTAAGTCTTTATAAAACTTAAAAATACGTCTATAATTCATATCTGCTTGTACTACCATCGAATATTGTAATGGTCTGCTCTCTTCTAAATCTTGTACCCAATCCAAACTTAGAAATTGATAACAATCTTGTAATATAGAAGTCAGTCTATAGCGATATGATTGCAAATCTTCTTTCGCTGTCATTAACTTATGATAGTTTAAATCCTTTTTTTTACTTCCGTAAAAATTCCTTTTATTATTTATTGCCGTTTCTACTTGTACTACGTAATTATCTAGTTCTTTCAATAATGAACGTATACTTTTTATTATATTGGTAATATAAAATTTCAACCATCGATTTTCTAATGTATCATTTGAACATTCGTTTTTTACCGAATATATTTTCCCCATACTTGCAGCTTGCGCATCAATAGTCATCTTTTTAAATGCCACTTGATCAATTATACTAGGTTCTGATTTATTTATTTTATTGTATTTCCTTTTTATACTATATCGAGGATTAGATATAATTTGATTTATTGCCAATTTCCACTTGTTAAAATGCGAGTTAATCAATTGAATTTTATTAAGTAAACTCAAAGGTAATACAGAATCTTCTCTTAATTGTGTTCCAGTTCGTTTAAATAAAATGTCTCTAGCAAGTCCTGTTAACTCCGACTCTACTTCTTCACGCATTACAATCCATTGTTCTTCCGTAACTTGCTTTGGTTTTACTTTTAACCATGAATAATAACTTTCATTATTACTTATCACCGTAATCTTATAATAGCCCGGAATTAAAGCACCTGTATAAGTAGCATTACTATCATAAATCGTAATAGGATCACTAGATGGTTGAATATATGTTAGTTCATCGAATCGATCATCTTTTTGAACAATGTCAAGCAAGTCAAACGAGAGTTTATCATCTGGGTTTGTAGATGAAAAAATTAATTCTAAATTAATATTTTCCTTAACAACAGGAATTTCATCGTCAGTTAGTTTAAACAGTTCGGCTTCTGTTCTTACAAACTTATCAACAAGATAAGTATTAATTTGTTTAAATTCGATTTTAAATGGTATAACCATGTAATTTTAACTCCCTTGATTTATCAAGTATTAACTGACGAGTTTTATCCATCTTATAATCATTTGGAAGTTTGTCTAAACTATTAATTAAACTACTATCACTCACATCTTTATTTTCAGTATCATAAACACCCAATAACTCTCTAAATTGTTCCTCTGAACCACGTATTTTCGTTAAGACACGTTGTACTAATTGTAAATCAAATGCTTCTTCTCTAGATAATTCGCTATTTAACGGAAGATTATTGAGATAGTTGCTTATTTGTTTAGCAATACGC
Organism: Rummeliibacillus sp. SL167; assembly: GCF_007896505.1. Taxonomy (NCBI): domain Bacteria; kingdom Bacillati; phylum Bacillota; class Bacilli; order Caryophanales; family Caryophanaceae; genus Rummeliibacillus; species Rummeliibacillus sp. SL167. The sequence continues at coordinate 2,529,866 of NZ_VCBM01000001.1, forward strand.
CAACCAACACCTAGATTTCGGTTCGCCTTTTGTAATTCTAAGTGAATTTCCCATAAGCATTGTGATTCTTCTTGTAACAATCCTACTTTAGCATCTTTATTTCTAAAGGAATTGTACGTTGTTGTAGAAAACTCTATCTTTTCTATTTTATTTAACTTAGTATCTAAAGCATTTAATGTATCAGAAGTAGAGGATAATTTTTCATTATAAGGAATCATATTCAAGTTAATTACATTTGCACGGTCTAATACTTTATCAGAGAATTGATAAGTAGATTCATCAAGATTTACAGTTCCTACAAATAACACGTTATTACCAATCTTAATTGTAGGCTCATACACATTGTTATTATAAATACGATGTTGTAATTCATCGTTGTATAAACGTAAGACTCTTTTATTTTCATCCATTTCAAGTACCGATAAAAACTGTGAGAAATAATGTTCTACTCGTGCAATATTCATTTCATCAAAACATACAATATGCATTTGATCAGGATTAGTATAAGCATGAATTAAGATATTTACTAATCCCGAATCTCCAGGACGATAAACATTATTTAATAAATCTAAATAACCGATAACATCTGCATCATCTTGCCAATAAGGTCTTACTGGGATAAATAGTAACTGTTCTTTTTTTAAATCTAAAGCATCTGCATAACATTGAACAAGTTTAGATTTACCTGTTCCACTCATTCCTGCTAATATTACAAGATTGCCTGTTTTCATTGCAGTATGGAAGTTATATAGATCTTTTTTTACATAATATAAATCTTGGGATTTACATTTTTGATCAAAAATCCCCATAAATTGCGATTCTTTATCTGTAACCAATGTATTTTCATTAGAAGAATGAGTAGTATTTTCTTGAATTACTTCTTTAATCATTGGTGAACCTTTATCTATTAATTCTTTTTCGAATTTTCTAAACTCAGTGTACGGAATATATAGCACATTTCGAATTTCATAGTAATTATAGAAATTTTCTTCATTTAGTTTTTGCTTATAAAGATTAGAATCATTGAATCTAAAACGGAAACCACCATGTGCATGATCATGAGAATCCATAATCCCGTATAAAGTTAATTCTCCAGTATCTGGTTCTTTCCAACAAATCAGACTTGGTGTATCATCATCTTCTGTTGAAATGTTCTTATTATTACCAACAAATCGATTGTTTAATAATTTACTTTCAAAAATATTCTTATCCGTTTGTTCCGCATCACCTGTAAAAATCGGAATTATATTTAATTCTTCATCACGTTTAAATTCATCGTTTTTCTTTACATAACTTACGTTTCTTGCAATATAATAATTTTCTATTCCTCCAGATGAACCTACGCCTGTACGTACATCAATATTGAAAATGAATATATATTTCTCGAGAAAATCAATAAATTTTTGTTCTCGTACTTCATTATCTTCGAATTCTACATCAGGATAATCTATCTCTTCTGCATAACACGTAACTGTTTTTACCTCGTTATACGGAAAATTTTCTGGAGGCACAGATATAATCTTTAAATAAAATTGTAATGCTCCATGTTTATTTACAAAAACATTTTTCCTTAATACTTCATCACTTGTTGCTAATACTCCTGCAAAATCAATTGTCCATCTGTTCGCCATATCTAATCACCCTATCAATTTTTCTTAAGATTAATAATTGCTTGATTTAGTTCCTTTAGGCTATAAATATCTCTAATTTTCACTTCTAAATTACTTTTAAAGTTCTTCATTTGAACAATTTGTTTCTCTTTTTGTGTTAAGTCATAATGAATAATCCATATCTCATTGTAGTTAGGTGATTTACCATCAATAGTAAATCTCTTAATCTCTTTACCTACAATGAATTCAAAATGAATTCCGTTCATATCACTAATTAATTCATTAAACTCTCCCAAAACTGCAATTTTATAGGTTATTATCGTATTCACATCTTTTATATCTAAGAAATTATTATTATTCGAAATTTGCTTTTTATCATCTAATAAAATAATTTTCTCTCTTAATAGGATTACTTCTTTTTCTATTTTCTTTAATTTACTACTATAATTTTCATTCTGTTTCTGTATCGTATCATTTAAATTTCTTAAGTTTACATTTTCATTTTTATACTGATTGTTTTCTTTACAAATTTGTTTTGACCCTTGTTTAAGACGCATATTTTCTTTTCTTAAGTCTATTATTAATTTATTTGCATTTTCTAGTTCTAATTTATAGTTATTTTCTTTTTTTTGAGATTCTTCAGTTATATTCTTTAATTTTGTTTCTAATTTTTTTATTGTTTTATTAAACTTATTTTCTAAAACACTTTCTTCAACATCAGTTTTATTTTTACTATTTAAAGGTTCTTCATGTGGCTTTTCCAAGTAATGCAAAACTATTTTTCTAAAATCTTCTTTATTACCTTTAACATATAGTGTAATTAAAACCTTGGTATACCCTTTACTCTCACATAATTCTTTAAGTTCATTCAACTCTAACCCTTCAATATTAATTTCTAAATTTGCTGCTTTTAAAACAAAATACCCTTGGACACGCTTCATATTTATAGGTTTAAGCAGATTGCCTTCTAATACCTTCCTATTTTTCCGAACATCATTTATAGTATTCGCTCGAAATCCAAAGTTATTAATTTTTTTGATTTTATATAATTCTACTATTTCCATTTCAGTTAAAGCTGATATTAGTAATGCAAGTGATTCTTTATCCATGTACACTCTTCCCTCAATTAAATTTTCTAAAGATACATACATTACCATTTTATCAATTAATTAGGCATTATTGTTTAACTTTATCAATAAAAAACACATTTAATTTGCTTTGACTTGTGTGAGGAATTTAGTGGCTACAATCGTCCTCAAGTAAACCTATATATTACCTATTTATTTTTCTCCTCTAATGGTTACGTTACTCCCTGCCGTTGGATGAACTACCGAAACAAAAAAATCAGGAGGACAGTTAACCATGAACAATGATAATCAGAACCACCAGTATAACTGGTGGTTTGCTCTGCGCGTGAAACGCTGGGTTACTAGCCCATGTCTAAAAACATACTGAATAGTCCTCCAACCGCACTCCGTTCTCACACTACCACTAAAGTGATTCTAGTTATTTTCTCTTTTTTGGTTTTATTTCCTCGCCTGTGAAAAGATCAATGAATTCTTTCATCGTCATTTGATCCTCCAAAATATCTTCCTGCAATTGATTTTTTATATACTCTTGAATCACTTTCCTATTCCGTCCTACTGTATCCACATAGAATCCTCGACACCAAAATTTCCGATTTCCATACTTATATTTCAAATTTGCATGTCGGTCGAAAATCATCAAACTACTTTTCCCTTTTAAATAGCCCATAAGGATGAAACACTTCATTTTGGTGAAATACTTACTAACATATGAATAGGATCCGGACAAGCCTCTGCTTCTATTATTTCAACACCTTTTCTTTCGCATAATTGGCGTAGTATTTTTCCTACATCTGCTTTTATTTTTCCGTATACAATTTGTCTTCTATATTTCGGTGTAAAAACAATGTGATACTTACAATTCCATGTTGTATGTGCTAAACTTTTATTATCATCCATTGGGATTCCCTTTCGTACAGAGTCGGTTGGCTGACCTTACTCCTCAGGAGGGCACTGAAAAACTATAGGATTGCCATTTTCATTGATAAAAATCTACCTTTTCTTTCATTTTATAAGCTAAAAAAGTTGATTTTTATTATGCTTTTGGAGCTAAAATGACTTTTTCAGTGGCCTACTTTGTACGACCGGGGTTTTTTTATTGTCCATAGCTAGAAGCTTTTTAGCCCCCACATAGCAAGGTGTTTTCAATTCTACAAAAAGAATGGCTGCAGCCTTCGTTCTGCCAAATCCACCTGTGCTTCACACCCTATAACCTGTCAGTCATAACACATGCAGGAGTATTGACGCGATAGTTTCAGAAAACATGGGTTTCTTCATTCCTATCCTCCGTTATAAAGTTAAAAATTTGCCGTGCAAACTTTCCTGTATTTCATGTTATACAACGCTTATATCAGAACTTGTCGCGCGCGCCCGATTGTTGAAGAACAAAGAAGAAGAGTCCACTACAGTTGAAATCTTTTTCTCTTTCACATTTACTTTCGAAATCTTCCAATAAGTTTTGTAAAATTCTTACCAGCATTCTCAATGTAATGTGGATCTACGTCAAGTTTCTGGACACACAAAAGTTTATTTTTTGTTCTGCACAACCTCCATTTTGGAGTGTTCCACATCCCAAGTAGCCCATCAAAGTGAAAAGAGCCTTTGACCGCCTACTTAGGATGTGAAGCGAATCATTCAAGGGAGTTGCGCCCCAAAAATATGGGGGTTCATCGATTACCTTCGTTCTTACGCTGAAAGTCGGCATATCTTTTCGAATTCATCTGGCGTGAGGTAACCAATTCCACTATGAGCTCGTTTGCCATTATACCAACCTTCGATATATTGAAATAAGGCTATTCTTGCATTTTCAAAGTTTAGATAGCGATTTCTGTAAACCTCTTCTTATTTTAATGTTGCGTGAAAAGATTCAATACAAGCATTATCATAGGGACATCCTTTACGACTATATGAAGGGATCACTTCATATTTTTTTAATTGTTCTTGAAAGGCTTCACTTGTATATTGCGTGCCTAAATCGGTGTGTACAATCACTCCAGGTCCAGGATTTTGCGCTTGTACAGCGTTTTCCATTGCTTCTAATACCATGTCAACGGTCATTTTACATGCGAATTGATAGCCAATCATTTTCTTTGTGTGAAGATCGAGTACCGATGCTAAATAACACCAACCATCACGAAGGGTGTTGATATAGGTGATATCAGCTACCCATTTTTCGTTAAGTGTAGTGGTTGAAAAGTCTTGCATAAGAATTTTCACGTGCTTCTACTGGTTGTTGTGTTGGTCGATACTTTTTTACGATGTTAGAACGAATACCTGCCTTTTTCATCATTCGTTGGATACGATTTATACTCCCTTGATAGCGCTCTTTTTTAGGACTTCGAAGATTTTAGGTGCGCCATAACACCCATCACTTTCTTGATGGATCCAACGAATACGCTTCAATAGTTCTTTGTTTTTGACATGATAGCTATTTGGTTTCTTATGAAAAGATTGGTCATACGTACTTTTAGGCATCTTTAAAACACGACACATCAATTGTACTGGCTGATGTTCGCTTTCAGCTTTTATGTGGTCAATCAGAACTTGGTCGTCTATTTTCAAGCGAATATGGTCATAGCCTTTTTTAGGATTTCGGCCTCCTGTTTTAATCGAAGATTTTCCTTTTGAATTTCAGAAACTTCAGCTGCCGTTAAATCTTCTTTTCCTTCAATTGGAGAATAAAGTTTAATCCATTTATAAATAGTGACTTCCGAAACACCGCATTCGCTAAATTATTAACCGCTTGACTAGAGCGATAAAGTTCAACTACTGTTTGTTTAAATTCGTGGTTATATCGTTTTTGTTTCATATTTGGACACGTCCTCTCGTTTGTTCTATCGTATTAATTTAACTAGAGTGTGTCCATACATCTATACTACATGCATAACTTAGTATAAACATTTAGTGATTATTATGGAACTAAAATTGTGTGATTATAAGAAAATATAAAACAATTAATAAGGTAATCTATTATACGAACGAGCGTGCTCAAGGTAATTTAATACCCATTCTGTCTTTACACATTTCCTGTATAGCTAGTTTAGAAATATTTTTGGATATTATATTTTCTAACTATCGTTTTTTATTTGTTTATGTACTAGGAGTACGTGAAAATCGTCTAGAGCATATATTGAAAATTATATAACAAATTTTATGAATTTTTATTAATTTAATAAAACTTGTTGAATTTTTACAAAAATTATGAAATTATAGATGTGTGTTTTGCATCAAAAACTGAACATTTTCTTGGTGATGCTAATATAATATTTGCTTTTATTTTAACAATTACTCAAGATAATGATTCAAATGGAGGTGAGCATCATCGACACCATCTTGAAAGACCTTCCAACAATTGCAACTCAATCGTATTTCAACACTGGTGGCGCTAGTCCTATACCAGTATGTGTTCGTGATGCAATTGTAAAAGAATTACAGTATGAGGTTGAAACAGGTCGGGTAAATCAAGGGCAAAGAAAAAGATTTCAATTATACCTAAATATGCTACGTAATAGATTATCATCAATTATCCATGCAAAACCGTCAGAATTAGCTATAACAAACAATACTACTGATGGGATAAATATAATCTTATGGGGGTTACATCTGAACCCAGGAGATGAAATCCTTACTACCACGAGTGAGCATCTTGGTTCCTTAGCTGGTTTATCTACCTTAAGTAGACAGAAAGGAGTTAGTGTACGATTCTATAAAATGAAAAATTATGTATTTGATATTGATGCGTTCTTTTCCTTAGTTGCACACCGAACGAGAGTTATTGTTATCTCTCATGTATTTTGGGCAACAGGAAATATAATTCCTATTGAAATTATCTGCAAACGTGCACATGAACAAGGTATATTTGTCTTAGTGGATGGAGCCCAGGCAGTGGGTTCTATCCCAGTAAATATAAAGGATCTTGACGTTGATTTTTATTCTTTTCCAGCACATAAGTGGCTTTATGGACCAGAAGGAATTGGCGTGTTGTATATAAAAGAATCTTTGTTGGATATCGTCAATCAAACATTTGCTGGCAATGCTTCTTTCAACAAACATGATGGGACTATCTACTATTTTCCCTCTGAAGGAAGCAAACGATTTGAGATTGGTACAAGGTTTCGTCCCTCCATTCATGGGTTTATAGCAGGTCTAACATGGATTTGCGAAGAAATCGGTTTAGACAATATCTTTCTAATGATTCAAGAAAACACACGTATATTAAGGGATAGAATTATTAAAGAAACGGCATTCCAACCTGTTGTAATGGATAATTCTAGTATAATAACAATTCTCTTACCAGAATCTATAAATTGTAAAAATCTAACAAAAGATTTAGAGGTACATAATATTTTTGTTAGAGAAATTAAAGAACTAAATGCTATTCGTATATCGGTTAGTTTCTTTCATACTACTGATCATATAGAGGCACTACTTCATCAATTAAAACAATTAAATTTAAAGGAGAGAGTTCAATGAGCAAAGAAAAAGTAGCTGTATTATTCACTGGTGGTCGTGATTCATCATTAGTAGCATGTCTAGAGGCAATACAAGGGAAGGAAGTTCATTTATTAACATGTAATAGTGGTATTGGAATTAAAAGCGAATTATCTGAAATTCGATTAGAGGAATTAAAGAATCGCTTTCCAGAACAAATTGTCGATCGTACAATATTACCTACTTACGGATTATTTAGAAGTATTGCCATTTCAAAAATAGAAGAAGATTTTAAGCGCTGGGGAGTTAACTTGGTATTATTAGGAGATAAATTAGCCATACACGCAGCCGCCACTGTATATTGTTTACAAAATGGAATTACACGTATTGTAGATGGATGCGTAGGTTATCAGAAGGATTTAGCAGAGCAAAAAAATGTGTCTATTGAAATTTTAAGAGACTTTGAAGCAGAGTATGGAATCACATATGAATGCCCTATTTATAATTTTGGTAATCAAGATGATGTCAAATATGCATTAATGACATTCGGTTTGTCTTCAAAATCTCTAGAGGGTGTGTCTGTGTTTGGTGATGCATTCAGTGAGCCTACCGATCAAATGGTAGAAGAATATATGAAAGATAAGTTGCCGATTTGCCGCAAACATGTCTCTCTTATGACAAATACAGTGAATGTTGTCGAAACTTTTAAATATAAACAATCTGTTTTAGGATAGGAATAGTTAAATCATGATTCGAAAAATTGGTGCAGCAATCGTTAAGGATGAACAGTTATTAGTAGTTAGTAAGAAAAAGTCTCCCGACTTTTTCATGTTACCTGGGGGAAAGTTAGAAGCCGGGGAAACAGAACTAGAGGCATTAGCTAGAGAACTTCAAGAAGAACTTCAGTTAGATATTGTATCGGCTACTTTGCTTGGAAATTATGAAACATCATCTATGCTAGAAAAAGAATTAATGTTTTTAACCGTATATATCATACAAATAAAAGGTGAACCAAAACCAGACAATGAGATAGGGACATATAAATGGATTCCTATCGAGACACCTGAGTCGCCATATTTAGGAACTGGGATTACAAAGTATACATTACCTGCTCTTCGTAAGGAGATGCAAATATGTCCAGATTAAACTCAACAATAGGAGCATGGGCTGCGCTTATTGCAGGAACTGTGTTTGGAATAAACTCCAATGTTGTTAAAGTAGCAAACAACACTGGATTGAAAACAATGGATTTACTTATCTATCAGTTTGGATTTGCAATTATTTATTTCATTGGGAGGTTCTTAATTGTAAATAAAGGGATAAATACTAAAATCTCATATATGGCATTAGTCAAGAACCCTTACAATTGGATAGCAGGGGTTACAACGGTATTAACGGGATTGCTCTACTATTCTTCTATCCAAGTAACCGATCCTAGTATAGCATCATTAGGCTTGTTTCAATATCCTTGGCTATTATTTTTGATGGGAGTTTTGATTAACAAAGAACAAGTGAAGAGTAAACAGATATTGGCTATTATATTATTATGGATGGGAACACTTTTGTTAATTGGCGGTACATTAAACCATATAACATTACCTGGATTACTTTTTGGATTTGGAGCAGGTATATCTTTTGCAACCAATTTATTTAGTTTGCAAAAAATAACGGACCATCCATTTATCAAGGTGTTCATCTTCCTTATAGCTACAACTATTGCTTTAGTTTTCTGTTTTGGATATTTTGAAGAACTGAACCTCTTTACAGGTGAAGCATTGAAATTTGGTTTCATTACAGCAATTTTAGGGCAGATTGCATCATTTGAACTTCTATCTTATGCTGCTAAAAATGTTAGTTCTGTTACGATGGCCACATTAACTACCACTGAGTTACCAGTCGCAATGCTATTAACTTGGTTTATTTGGGGGCCGTTCCCAAATTTTGTTCGAATTTCAGGATTAGCAATTATGGTCATTTCTATTTTGTGGCTCACGTTTGAGCAATCTCGAACTGTCTCATAATTGTCTCTTGAACAAAAAGGCTAGCCATATAAGAGAGAGGTAAATACATGTTAGAAGATATAAAATTGATACTGTTTGACCTGGATAATACCTTGTTTTCATTTGAAAAGTATTGGACACAAGCAACTAGGGATACTTTTTATAGGTCTAACTTAACGAAGCAATTACCATTTGATGAGTTTTTCAACCATTATAAGTACTACGACCATTATTTTTGGGAATTGCACTATCAAGGTCAAATGACTTTGGACGAAGTTAGGCAGCAGCGACTTATTCATGCACTGAAACACTTCAATCAGAAAATTAATATAGAAGAGGCGAATATCTACTTTCATGACTTTTTTAACAATCTTATTCACCTTTTGGAACCAAATGAAGAGATTAATGAGTATTTGCTAGAACTAAAGAAAAGATATCAGATTGGCATTATAACAAATGGAAAGACTAATGAACAACGGTCTAAATTAGAAAAGTTGAATTTATATAAAGTGTTTACTAATGAGGAAATATTCATTTCAGAAGAGCTTGGGTTTGAAAAGCCTCAACAAGAAGCCTTTCGTGTACCACTGTTATATTATGGACTCGAATCAGAACAAACACTATATATAGGTGATTCGTGGAATAATGATGTATTGGGCTCAATCAATGCAGGAATGTCTGCTGTATGGATTAATCCGAAGGGAAGCATTCCACCAAGTGAGCATAAACCGCTATTCATAACGGAAAGTATTATAACATTTAAAGAAAAAATAGATAGCCTATTAAAAAAACCGTAAAAAAATTCATTGTTAAACATGTATTTAAAAAACTGACTATTCCTGAGGAATAGTCAGTTTTTTTATATCAAAATTCACTAAGGCTGCTTGATCGCCAAAATTCTTAAATGGTTTCGTTAGTAAATTAATGGTGAATAGTTCACTGTAAGCTCGTATTTAAACCACGCATACAAAATTTCCAGCATCCCTAGTATGATCAATCTATCGGTGCTTTCTATGCCTACCACCCCACTGACCATCGTCCCTGTGACGCTCGATCCCATTCCTAAATTTGAACAAACCCATTTCTCCCCAGTTTCCTCACAACCAAGTTACTGAATTTGCCTATCTAAAAAAGGATAAAAAAACAATCGAACAATTGGAAGAGGAAGAAATTCCTAAGTATTTAGAAAAGGAAGAACTTGCACTTTTCTAAATATTGCTGAGGAACAAGGGTTAGAATTCGACTACTTAATGTTCCTTGTACTCCCCTACACAGGAATTAGAGCTTGAGAACTCGTAGCACTCAAGTAGAAAGATGTTGGTTTTGTGAATCAAACAATCTGCATTACCAAAACATATTATAATCCTAATAATAATACCGTTCAGTTTCTATTGGTAACACCAAAAACAAAAAAATCTAGAAAAAAGGTTGTTATCGATACGATTGTGCTAGAGGCTTTAAAAGATTACAAAGAAAAGTAAAAAAATTAAGAAACAATTAGGCGTTGCTTAGTATGATCAGCAATTTATCTTTGCAAAAACAGATCGACAACCTAGATATCCGATAATTCTCAAAAATGGTCCAACTTAGAATGGCGCGACTGCTGAGATTAGCTAATTTGAATACGGAATTAACCCCACATTCTCTACGACATACTCATACTTCACTTCTTGCGGAAGCTGGCGTTGCACTGGAACAAATTATGGATAGATTAGGTCATTCCGATGATCAAATCACTATCTCCACGTAACAAAAGAAATGAAAAAAGAAGCTTCCCAAAAGTTTTCACAACTAATGAGAAGCCTCGATTAAAATCCTCTATGTTAGCAAAATGTTAGCAAATCACTTTCACCTTACATACAAACCCAAAATAATATCAAGGGTTTGAACGATTTATTACATCATACCGCCCATGCCGCCGATATCTTGAGGCATTGCAGCAGGAGTTGGTTCTGGAATATCAGCAACAACTGCTTCTGTTGTTAAGAATAGAGCTGCTACAGATGCTGCATTTTGTAGAGCTGAACGAGTAACTTTTGTTGGGTCAACGATACCTGCATCGATCATGTTTACCCATTCACCGTTTGCTGCGTTGAAGCCTGTACCAACTTCTTCACGTTTTAAGCGATCAACGATGATTGAACCTTCAAGACCTGCATTGTCTGCGATTTGACGAACTGGTTCTTCAAGTGCACGTAATACGATTTTCACACCCGTTTTGACATCGCCAGTTTCAGCTTCGCCAACTTCTGATACTTTGTTGTATACACTTACTAGTGCAGTACCACCACCAGCAACAATACCTTCTTCTACTGCTGCACGAGTAGAGTTAAGAGCATCTTCAATACGTAGTTTGCGTTCTTTTAATTCTGTTTCAGTTGCAGCACCAACTTTGATAACAGCTACGCCGCCTGCAAGCTTAGCAAGACGTTCTTGTAATTTTTCTTTATCGAATTCAGAAGTAGATTCTTCGTATTGAGCACGGATTTGAGCAACACGAGCATCGATATCATCTTTTCTGCCTGAACCTTCAACAACTGTTGTATGATCTTTTGTTACAACGACTTTACCTGCATGACCAAGCATATCGATATTTGCTTGTTTTAAATCTAACCCAATTTCTTCAGTGATCAGTTTACCACCAGTTAAAATGGCGATATCTTCTAGCATTGCTTTACGACGGTCACCAAAACCTGGAGCTTTAACAGCTACAACATTAAATGTACCACGAAGTTTGTTTAAGATTAATGTTGTTAATGCTTCGCCTTCTACATCTTCAGCAATGATTAATAATGGTTTGCTTTGTTGAACAACTTGTTCAAGTACTGGAAGGATTTCTTGAATGTTAGAGATTTTTTTATCTGTGATTAAGATGTATGGATTGTCTAAAACAGCTTCCATTTTATCTGTATCAGTTACCATATAATGAGATAGGTAGCCACGGTCAAATTGCATACCTTCTACTACATCTAATTCTGTGTTGAATCCTTTAGACTCTTCAATTGTGATAACGCCATCGTTACCAACACGTTCCATAGCTTCTGCGATTAATTCGCCGACTTCTTCATCAGCTGAAGAAATAGCTGCTACTTGTGCGATTGATTCTTTGTTTTCTACTGGTTTTGAGATTGATTTTAATTCATTGATCGCTACACCAACTGCTTTGTCAATACCTTTACGAATACCAACAGGATTAGCACCAGCTGTAACGTTTTTCAAGCCTTCACGAATCATTGCTTGAGCTAAAACTGTTGCAGTAGTAGTACCGTCACCAGCAATTTCGTTTGTTTTAGATGCAACTTCTGAAACAAGTTTTGCACCCATGTTTTCGTATGGATCTTCTAGTTCGATTTCTTTAGCGATTGTTACACCATCGTTTGTGATTAATGGAGAACCGAATTTCTTTTCAAGAACGACGTTGCGTCCTTTAGGTCCTAATGTTACTTTTACTGCGTTAGCTAGTTTGTCTACACCTTTTAACATAGCGCTACGAGCGTCTTCACTAAAACGAATATCTTTTGCCATTTTAAAAAACCTCCTAATATTTTTCTATCTTTTCATAAACTTTTCATGTAAGCTTTTGATTTATTATTCAACGATTGCTAAAACGTCTGATTCGCGAAGGATCAAGAAGTCTTTTCCTTCATATTTCACTTCTGTGCCTGCGTATTTAGAGAAGATGATGTTGTCTCCTTCTTTTACATTAAGTGGAACTACATTTCCACCATCAGTCAAGAACCCAGTACCAACTGCAACAACTTTACCTTCTTGAGGTTTCTCTTTTGCAGAGTCTGGTAATACGATACCGGATGCAGTTTTTTCTTCAGCTTCGACAACTTCGATAATGATACGATCACCTAATGGTTTTAACAATTGAAACAACCTCCTAGAATTATGAATGAGTATAGTTTTATTTTATTAGCACTCTTTCTTATTGAGTGCTAACACAATTATTATATTAATGAATTCTATTTCTTTTTGCAAGTAAGAAGCATAAAAAATTTTGTTTTTATTCTTTTATAATTTACAATGAAGAAAATTAAGTATTAGAGAGGGTTCTGATTTTGAAATCCAAAAAAACAGCATTGTATATTTTATTGATTTACATTGTGATGCAACTGTCTTCTTTTCTATTGTTGCGTCCGTTATTCCGCTTTATCCAAGAGCAACATCCAGAGTTGAGCAAAAATGAGCTTATTTTAACATCTCAAGGATGGTATATTTTCATCAGCATGGGCATTGCGCTTATTCTTTCGCTTATATTGGTCTCCCGTGATCCAAACTTTTGGAAAATTTATAAGGGCAGCAAATCTTCTATTCCTGTATCCATTTTGTGGGGAATCATTGGTTTCTTTATGGTATTTGTTGGTCAATCAATTGGTGCCATGATTGAAAATGCCTTAGGTATTAAACAAGGCTCCGAAAATACAGCTGACCTCCTATCAATAGCGAATGTTGCGCCAATAGCGGTCATTGCTATTGCATTTTTCGGACCGATTTTGGAAGAATTTGTGTTTCGACGTGTGATATTCGGTTCACTTGTACAAACTACTAATTTTTGGGTTGCGGCTTTAGTTAGTTCGATCGTTTTTGCGCTTATTCATCTAGACTTTTCGCACATCATAATATATGCGATCTCAGGTTTTATATTCGCATTTCTCTACTATAAAACAAAACGAATCATCACATCGATCATCGCTCATATGATGTTAAATGGATTTGTCACAGTTGTTCAATTCTACCAAAAACCGATTGAAGAATTTTTAAAGCAGCTGCAACAACTTCAATGATGGAAGAGAGCAGATAATATTATATTCTTCACAAAATAAAAAAGTCCTTCTATCTCATTTGATAGAAGGATTTTCTTCTACGGAACTTACGACAAGTTCCATTTGACGTTGTTGTTCAGCTTTTAAATATTTTCGATATCCAATACGAGAAATAATGATGCTAATCTCATACAAAATACATAGAGGGATCGCTACAATAAATAATGACACTACATCTGTTGGTGTAATCAGATCCGCTACGACCAATAAGATAAAGTATGCATATTTACGTACTTTTTTTAACATTTGTGGTGTTATAATGCCTAATCGTGTTAAAAACAATACAACCATAGGTAATTCAAATACAATCCCAAAAGGTAAAGTAATCTGTATTAAAAATTGGAAATACTCATTAATGCCTATTGTTTGCTGTACATCTAATTGAGTAGACATCTTTGCCATAAAATTAATGATATATGGAAACAGAATCTCGTATGAAAATAATATACCTCCGATAAATAACAGTACAATGTATGGAATATATCTTAATGTCGCTCTTCGTTCCCTCACATATAATCCTGGACTGATAAAAGCCCACAATTGATAAAGAATAACAGGTGAAGTCATAATCGTTGCTAGTATAAATATCACTTGAAAATAGATTTTCACTGGATCTGTTATTTTGAAGGCATGGAGTTGTAGTGTTTTGGCTTCATTGCTAAATTGTAAGAAATGAATTAATGGTTCTGCCAAAAAGAAACTACCAATAACAGCAATTATAAAGAAAACGGCAACAATATATAGCCGCTTTCTTAACTCTTCTATATGTTCGACAACAGTTAGTTCAGTATTATTCATGTAACTAACATCCTAACTTATTTATCTTCAGATTTTGTAGATTCAGATACCTTTTTCGGTGTATCATCGTCATCTGCTAAACCTTTTGTAGCATTTTTAAATTCGCGGAGAGTAGAACCCATTGCTTTTCCTAGTTCTGGTAGTTTCTTCGGTCCGAAAATTAGTAGGGCAACTATTCCAATAATAATAGCGCTCCCAGCACCAATTCCCATTGCAGACACCTCCTCATAATATGTTTTTATTTTAACGCATAAAAATATTTTTGGCTATTTCGATTAAAAGCTTATTTGTGAATATTTTACGTCATTCTTTATCATTACGCATGAAATAACTTAAAGTTTGCAATTCGATGGTTAGGTCAATGGTATGGACCCGGACATGATCCGGTACATTTAATCTGACAGGTGTAAAATTTAATATACCTTTTACGCCCATAGCTGCAAGTCGATCTGTCATGAATTGCGCTGAGCGTGCAGGCACAGTCAAGATTGGTAGCTCTGCATTATATTCCGCAAATTTCTCCTCTAATAGATCTGGCGGATAAATCGGTATATCATTAATATATTTACCTTCTATAGTCCCGCTTGTATCAAATGCCACAACAATCTTCATATTATGGCTCTTTTGAAAATTATATTTTAGTAAAGCACTACCGAGGTTCCCTACTCCTATTATCGCTACATTCATTTGTTCATCTTGGTCTAATATATGTCTAAAAACATTTAGTAAATATTGAACATCATAACCATATCCTTTTTTACCGAGAGCACCAAAATATGAAAAATCACGTCGAATAGTTGCTGAATCGATTTTCATAGCTTCACTTAGTTCTTTAGAAGATATTCTTTCTTGTCCTGCCTCAGCAAAGTTTACGATGAAGCGATAGTAAAGAGGAAGTCTTTTTGTAGTAGCTTGTGGAATTTTGTTAGTAGCTTTCACAATATTTCCTCCTACAATCAATTCGAAATCCTTTCAATAGTACATGACGATTGGTTATCTGTAAAGCTATTCCCATTGCACACATATGTATATTCCTATAAACTAGGATTGAACTGAGGTGTCTAATATGATTGTTTTACAGGTCAATCAATTATATAAATCATATATTGCCGATGAAATTTTAAGTGGCGTTAAACTTGAAGTTCAACACCGAGATCGTGTTGCACTTGTTGGTCGCAATGGTGCTGGCAAATCAACACTATTAAAAATAATCGCCGGACAACTTTCGTATGATTCCGGTGATATTATTATGCCCAAAGACATTCGTCTAGGTTACTTAGATCAACATACAGGACTAGAATCTCCCCTTACTATTTGGGAAGAAATGATGACAATTTTCGAGCCATTGAAAAAACAAGAACAACAGCTCCGAGAATTAGAACAAAAAATGGCTGATCCTGCAATATATGAAAATACAGAAGCTTATCAAAAAATAACAGCCGAATACGACCAACTTCAACATAATTTTAAAGAACAAGGCGGTTATCAGTACGAAGCCGATACAAGATCTATACTACATGGCATGCAATTTTATCCTGAGAGCTATGATCAAAAAATTTCGTCTCTATCAGGTGGTCAAAGAACCCGCCTAGCGCTTGCTAAATTACTATTAAGTAAACCTGAATTATTAATTCTTGACGAACCTACTAACCATTTAGATATTGAAACGCTTAGTTGGTTAGAAAACTTTTTAAAAAATTATGATGGAGCTATACTTATCGTATCACATGACCGTTATTTTTTGGATCAAGTAGTGTCGATTGTTTATGAAGTTTCTCGTCATCATATCACAAAATTTACAGGGAACTACAGTGATTACTTAAATCAAAAGGCAAAGAACTATGAACGTGACCGTAAGATCTATGAAAAACAACAAGATGAAAAAGCAAAATTAGAGTCTTTTATTCAAAAAAATATTGCTCGTGCATCTACAACCAAAATGGCGCAGAGTCGTCGTAAAGTCCTTGAGAAAACAGAGTGGATGGATGCACCTGAAGGCGATGAGAAATCAGCTACTTTCACTTTTGGTATTGAACGTCAAAGCGGCAATGATGTCCTCTCCATTGATCATTTATCCATTGGTTATGAAGATAAAATCATATCGAAGAATATTCAAATGCGTGTCTATCGTCAGGATCGTATTGCTCTTGTTGGACCAAATGGAGTTGGCAAATCTACATTACTTAAAACACTCATCAAGGATAAACAAGCATTTGCTGGCAATATACACTATGGAACAAATGTACAAATTGGTTATTACGACCAAGAGCTCACCAAGTTAACCAGTAATAAAACGGTTTTAAAAGAACTTTGGGATGAATGGCCATTAATGAGTGAAAAAGATATTCGCACAGTCCTTGGTCGTTTTCTATTCTCAGGCGAAGATGTCAGTAAAATTGTACACGATTTATCTGGTGGCGAAAAAGCCCGCCTATCATTAGCCAAATTGATGCTTCAAAAATCGAATCTGCTCATCCTTGATGAACCGACCAACCATTTAGACTTGGATAGCAAAGAAGTTTTAGAAAATGCTCTCATTCACTATCCTGGCACATTACTTTTTGTATCACATGACCGTTATTTTATCAATCGTATTGCTACGAAGGTCATTGAATTATCAAATATCGGCACGACCGAATATCTTGGTAATTATGATTACTATATCGAAAAGAAAAAAGAGCTAGAGGAAATCGAAGCTGAGAAGTTGGCCACGTTATCTCCTGTTCAAGAAGCTATCGTGAAAAAACAAAAGAATACACAAATTGATAAAGAGGCTAAGAAAAAAGAACGGAAATTACGCCGACGTATTGAAGAAATTGAAGACTCATTAAATGAGTTTGACTGCCAAATAAAAAAAATAGAAGAACAGTTATGTGATCCGAAGATTTTCCAAGACCACGAAAGGGTAATGGTTCTCCAAACAGAATTAGATACGTTAAAAGAACAGCATGAAGAAGTCGAATTAGAATGGCTAGAATTAAATGAACAACTTGAGGAATTTGAATAATGTTTCTTAAAATAGCAAGCGTGTTGATTATCCAATTTTCTCCACAAAATATAAGGGTATTCACTGGTTTCCGCTACGGCTTGCTCGCTTTCCTACGGGCGAACGCTGGGGGCAACAGGATGTTGGTCACGGAATCGTTGCCACAGGACGTGGCGTTCTTAGATTCCGTTCCTTCAATCGCTTCGCTGCGGGGTCTCAACTGTTCGCTTTTCCCGTGGGAGTCGAGCAAGCCTTCGCTACAATCTACATAAATGGAGCTAAAAATACATGTTTTTTTAGAATTTTGTCCAATTTATCACCTATTTTTTTCCTAATCAACACGCCTGTTAAAATAGGACTGCTTAAAAGTGTTAAAAACACTATTGAGCAGTCCTTTAACTTTGTCATTGTCTTTGCCATTTCAAATTGCACCTAATGAAAGAGGAAAAAATCCTCCACTAGGTACTAGTTAAAGTTTGTCCGATCATACTTTTACAGGCAGTTACTCCCCCACTTATCTTCATGCTTTTTTCTGAGTGAGAGACTTTTCATGTACAGATTGGGAGCAATCGCTCATGTATGTTTACTGCTTATATAGGATAATTTGTCGAATAACAAAATTTCTTGTCTATATATTGGTCAATAATTAATATTTCCCCTTTTTTCTCCACAGGTTTATACACATTTTATATCTTTGTATTTCAATGGATTAAAGGACTTTTCCACATTATCCACAGAATTAACCAGAGTTACGCACATAAAACTGTGTAAAACTTACTACTATATATAGTAAGTACACATTTTATTCACAGCTTATCCACAAAATGTGGATTATTTTCGAATTTTCTTATTATTACGTAAAAAAAGAGGCTATCGACTAAAATACGATAGCCCCTTCCGTATATCATCTAATCGTTCCAAGAAATTAGTTCCTTTCCGGGACGACCATTTAATGCCATATCACTACGCTTGCCTGCTTTAAACATGGATGAACCTGCGGCTGCAATCATCGCCGCATTATCTGTACATAATTTTAATGGTGGTACATAAAAAGGAATGCCTTCTTTTTTAAAGGTTTTTTCTAATGATGTACGCAAACCTCTATTGGCAGAAACACCACCTGCGGCAATAACCTGCTTAACTTTAAATTCACGTGCAGCTCGCAATGTCTTGGCTGTCAATACTTCTACAACGCTATCTTGAAATCCCTTGGCCACATGCATTGGATTAATCTTTTCACCGCGTTGATCAGCATTATGTTTATAGTTAATAACGGCTGATTTTAATCCGCTAAAACTAAAATCATATGAATCATGTTCCAACCAAACACGTGGGAAATCGACCGCAGCATCGCTTTCTTGCGCCAATTGGTCAATTTTAGGGCCACCCGGATACGGAATATTCAACACACGTGCAACTTTATCATAAGCTTCACCAGCTGCATCATCTCGTGTCTCTCCGATTAACTTAAAATGACCGTCAGCCTCCATTAAAACTAGTTCTGTGTGTCCACCAGATACAACTAGAGCCAATAATGGAAATTCCATTGGTTGAATTAGTGCATTTGCATAAATATGACCTGCGATATGATGTACACCGACTAATGGTAGATCGTTCGCAAAAGCAAAAGCCTTCGCGGCGTTAACTCCGATTAATAATGCACCAACAAGTCCTGGACCTTCTGTAACACAAACAGCATCTAAATCTTCTGGTTTCATATTTGCTTGTTGTAATGCTTCTTCAATAACGATTGTTATTTGTTCAACGTGATGGCGGGAAGCAATTTCTGGCACAACTCCCCCAAAACGTTTATGACTTTCTATTTGAGATGCAACCACATTGGATACGATCTCATGTCCATTTTTTACAATGGAAGCAGCTGTCTCATCACAACTACTTTCAATGCCTAATATATATAGATCTTTTTCCATTATAAATTCACCCACATGACAAGAGCGTCCTCTTGGTTATCAGTATAATAGTTCTTACGAATGCCGCCTTCTTGAAACCCTAGTTTTCGATATAAATTCTGTGCAATACTATTGGTTATACGAACTTCTAGGCTCATCACGACAACGCCTCGTTCTTTTGCTATATGAATCGCTTCACGCATCAAACTTTCACCAATACCTTTTCCCCTACCAGCAGGAAGTACAGCAACATTCGTAATTTGACTTTCATCTAACACAATCCACATACCACAAAAACCAATAATTGCATCTGTTCCGTCCACAGCAACAATATACGTAGCTTGTGTATTAGTTGTCATTTCATGATAAAAAGCATCCAGCGTCCAAGGTGTTGCAAAGACAGCTTCCTCAATACTATGTACTGCCTCTACATCAGCAATAGTCATTTGTCGATACGTAATCATCAGTTCACCTATTTTTTACCTTTCTGTTCTCTTAACCAATTTGCTTCAGCTTCTGCTAATCGACAATATTTTGGAACAAAAGTATGCGTAGCATCTAAAGGTGGTAGCTCTTGTTGTTCTGCAAGATAAATAAGCTGAGCGGCATTTGGAAGGTCAAGAGTATACGGTGTTCTCAACGCATTCTTTCCTAGTTCTTGTTGGATCAATCCCCAAAAACTATCTACATCATGTCCAACAAATAACACTGGTCGTCCTAATTCTTTCAACTTTGCTAGCAATCCCGCCATACTGTAATGACCATCTTCAATAATAGGAACGAGTCCATTAGAGGTGTCATATGCTCCAGCATATACATTTTGACGTCTAGCATCGATTAAAGAGCAAACAATACCTTGGTATAGTCCAGCATTTGCGGCTAGCACTTGTAAACTTGAGACACCTACTAATGGCTTTTGTAACGTCCAAGATAATGTCTTGGCAATCGTCACCCCTATGCGTACACCTGTATAAGATCCAGGTCCTTGACTTATTGCAATAGCATCGATTTCTTTAGGAGATATATCCACCTTTTTAAAAATATGTTCGATGGCTGGCATCACACCTGCAGAATGATTGACTTTAATATTTGTTACTTCAGTTGTAAGTATCCTCCTATCCTTTATAATGGCAATTGCCAAAGGAGAATTTGCTGTATCTATCCCTAACCAAATCATTTCATTAGCTCCTCACACAATCGTTTATAACGTTTTCCGATTGGTTTCAATATGAATCTTCTTGTATCTTCGTCAATACGCTGAATTTCAATCGCCAAGCGCTCAGCAGGAAGATCCTGTTCGATAAGATGTGCCCACTCTACAACTGAAACTGCATCACCATAAAAGATTTCATCCCATCCAAGATCTTCATCACTATCCGCTAAACGATAGACATCTAAATGATTGAGGGGTAGGCGTCCCTCATATTGCTTTAAAATTGTGAAAGTTGGGCTATTAACTGTACGCTTAATGCCTAGACCTTTTGCTAAATACTGAGTAAATGTCGTCTTTCCAGCACCAAGATCTCCTTCTAACGTAATCGTATCTTGGGCCTCTAGTAAATTAGCCAACTTTAACGCTAATTGGTTTGTTTCCTCTAAAGAAGCAACCGTTATTTCCATTTTTCTTCGTCCTCTCAACTTCACATTAATTATAGTTTACCGAAACCAACAAAAATGTTCAAAGTGAACGAGCTGAAATCTTTTAAACAACAAAATAACACAGCCTTTTAGCTGTGTTCAAATTATAGACAAATACTTGCTTCAATAAGTAGCTTAACTAATTTCTAACTTCTCATAAGCTGTCATATTCCATTAGAACTTATGTTTGGTTATCTGCTTTGTTCAACAAACAGTTTCAATCGAGAGCAAGATTTTAATTTTGCAGAGGAACTTTATCTACTTTGAAGAAAGAGTGTTTTTCCTATGAGATCCTATGAGAATAGACAGTCCTGTATTTTGACCAAGAATCTAAAAAAACACAGTTGAACAATCAACTGTGCTCTACAATATGCCTAGCAACGTCCTACTCTCGCAGGGGGACAGCCCCCAACTACCATTGGCGCTCAAGAGCTTAACTTCTGTGTTCGGCATGGGAACAGGTGT
>NZ_VCBM01000010.1:0-4296 GCF_007896505.1 Rummeliibacillus sp. SL167
TGCATTTTCGAGGAGTCGCCGTCTTCCGCTCCACAACTATCAAAATTGGTTATTATTAAATGTTCGGATTTTTTAAGAAGAAAATGATTTATGCAGTGCCTGTTTAGTAAAGCTTATTCATAGCCCTCTACAGAAAAGCCTTCAAAAATGCGATATAAATCAGCTTTTTGAGCTCATAAAATAAAGGAAAAGATGGTAAAGCTATAGTTTTTCAACGATCTCAAGCGAGGATCGACTCCCTGTAAAAATATAATGGTCCTATTCATAAACAGTAGAGGTGAAGAAAACTTCACTGAGTAAGGCTTCACTTCACATACTAATTAGAACTTCTTTCTTTTGCTAAGATTTTCATTATGCGCTGCAAGAAGTTACATTTTGAATACTCTACTCCTCTTAGCCTTCCACTTAGCTTATTAAAGCACAAAAGAGTTACCCAAAAACAATTTTGAAGTAACTCTTTTTAACTTGGTTTTTCAGCATTATCATTTTTTGTATTATGAAAAAAGGTCTTTTTCAGCTTATTGATAACTACAAATATCGTTGGAACGAGCAATGGAATAAACGATATCATCGTCAAAGATATAACTAAATTATTTTCAATCCATTCAATATTACCTAATACATAACCTATGCTTAACCAAAAAGATGCCCATAGAATGGCACCTAAACTATTAAACTTCAAAAATACTGAAAAACAATACTGAGTAAGGCCGCTAGCAAGTGGGACAGTCGTTCGCATCAGAGGAACAAACCGGGCAACTAAGATAGAAAATGAGCCATACCGATAAACAAATGTTTGAGCTGTTTGAAGTGTATTTTCTAAAAAATTTTTTAATCGTGGCTTTTTATCATGCCATCTTCTAAATAAATTTCCAATCAAATAATTTTGACTATCTCCTGCAATCGTTGCACTGATAAAGAGGATTAACAATATCCAAAAATCCAATTTTCCGATTGCCGTCAACGCTCCACTAGCAAATACCAGTGCATCGCCCGGTAAAAAGGTCAAAACCACAAAAGCTGTTTTTGAATAAATGATGAAAAATAATGCAATATAAATAAACACACCATATAATTCTATGAAATTCGCCAAATTATCATCAAAGCTTGAAATGAACTGAAAAAATCTAATCATCCTATCCCTTCATCCCATATAGATTTGCCAACTTTTTATGTCTAAAAAATCCTATTTGCATATGTTTATTCAATTTTATGTTTTTAGTCTCCACAAAAATCCATTGCAAAAGTACTTTTATAAAGAAAATTTCCTTCTACTGCTACTTCGCCTATGTAAACATCAAAGCTTATAAACCTATTCACCTAGATTTTATAAGCTTTTTAGTTATCCACATGTGTATAATTTTTCGATTAATGATTTATCCACTTACTTTTCCACAAATCCATCTTCCATAAAAAACTTTTTACGTTCTTCCGAAATCCACTGTTCCAAATTGTCTTTGTTGCGTTTTACTAAGCGATTAACTAGTACATCGTGCCAAACATAATCTTCTAATAGATATATATGTACTTGATCATTCGTATAAAAAGCCAATTCACAATCATTTACATATGAGCCATATATCATTTCCTTTGCGTCGATCGATAAAACGAACCACCTTTTACTAGTCGGTGCTTCTGTAAAATGTGTAATGCGATGTAAATCCACAGTCTTTATAGGATGATCAACATGCAATGTAATACCTTGAATTTGAACACCCTCCGCTACTTCCTCTAACTCCTCTCTCACTTCTTCATACATATCATCCCACAATGAGATAATAATCCGCTTCTCAGCCTTCCTAATAAGCATCCTACAATAGCTAATGATAGTTGTCTTTTCTTTTAATATTAAAATTCGATTGTCTGGACTTTCTTCTGTTGTTTCAAGCTGCTTTAGTTTATTACTTAAGCTTTGATAATTTTTTTGCCAGTTGGATTGTGCTTTTTCAAGAAAAACATCTACCGGTAATGGTGAATAGACTGTTCCATCGATTTTTTCTTCTTTTAAGACAAGCCCTTTTTCGATAAGGCTTTTCAGAATATCATAAATTCGTGCTCTTGGTATGCCAGAGTTCTTACTTACTTGGTAAGCTGTGACAGTACCTGATTTTACTAGTGAAACATAGGATTTTGCTTCATATTCAGTGTATCCTATGGCTTTTAGCTGTTGCACTAAATCCTCCATTTATATTCCCCCGTATCCTTCTTACATGTTACATGTATCATACCAAATCTTTTTGAACTATTTACATTCAAAAGGATTTTAGTTACCATTTTGGTAGTCACTATTTAGGAAGGTTGATTTGATGCCATTTCATGTTGATGTTGATTTTTCTTTATTATTAATTCTTGTGCTTTTTGGATTTTTGGCTGCATTTATCGATTCAGTAGTTGGTGGAGGCGGGTTGATTGGTCTACCAGCACTATTATTTGTCGGTCTTTCTCCTGCCGCAGCCGTTGCAACAAATAAACTGGCTGGTACAATGGGATCTTTGACCAGTACAATTACTTTCTACCGCTCAGGAAAAATGGATTTCAAATCAGTCGCAAAGTTTTTCCCATTAGTATTTGTCGGTTCAGCTCTTGGCGCATGGATCGTCCATTTAATGGACCCAGATATATTAAAACCTCTGATGCTCATCATGCTTGCAGGAGTCGCTGTATATACGATTATTAAAAAAGATTGGGGCAGTAATTCTACATACAAAAAGTTATCATCTGTAAAACTAACATTGTTTATAATGGTTATTTTTGCAATTGGTTTTTACGATGGCTTCTTAGGACCTGGTACAGGCTCTTTTCTCATATTCGCCTTTTTAATGGTAGGCTTTGATTTTCTAAAGGCAGCAGGAAATGCTCGATTCTTAAACTTTGGTAGTAATATTGCGGCACTTCTTACGTTCATGTCTTTAGGTCAAATCCATTATGCATATGGCATTCCAATGGGGATCGCACAAATCTTCGGTGCTATTATTGGCTCTAGATTTGCCCTTAAACAAGGTACAGGTTATGTACGTGTATTATTTATCGTTGTAACATGTTCATTGCTCGCGAAAAATGTTTATGATTATTTTTTTAAATGAACCTAGTAGATTTAGACGTTGCAAAACATTGTCAACAACGCTGGTATTATGGATGGCATGCAACCAGTTGGTGAAGTAGAAGATGCTCGTTGGGATCTAGTATTCGCCGTTAATACAACAAGCGTTATGAAATCCATGCGTATTGCAGCAAACATCTTCCTAGAACAAGGTCATGGCGTAATCGTTAACAATATTTCTGCCGGTGGTCTTTATGGTGCTCGCGCTGGTGCTGCATACACTGCTTCAAAACATGCTGTTGTCGGATTGACGAAAAATACTGCATTCATGTACGCAGACAAAAACATCCGCTGTAACGGGATTGCTCCAGGCGGTGTAGTAACCAATATTAGCTCCTCTATGAAAAATATAAGCGAGTTTGGTGCAGCTCGACAACACCTCGGGCTAGCTATCATGCCACGGGCTGGTCAACCTGAAGAAATTGCTAAACTTGCATTGTTCCTAGGTTCTGATGAATCAAGCTTCATCAATGGTCAGGTCATCGCAGCCGATGCTGGTTGGACCGCATACTAATCACTTCTTGTTTATACATGAAAAAGGCATGGAGATTGTCGAAGCAATACACACGTTAAAACGTGAACTAAACAAAAAGCATCACAAAAAGGAGTCGAAGTATATGGTTAATTCCATAACTTTGACTCCTTTTCTTTTATATCACTTTAAAATCTTTATCGGGTGTTTTGAAATATCTTCTTCGATATCATTTTTATATTCACAAATTCCAAGATGATTTGAAGTTAGTAGTTTCTTTGCTTTCCATTACTCAAAGTTCATTCCTGTATTCACCTCTATCTTAGAGGCAAACTCTGATCAATAATTATCATATTTACCAGTAATATGAGAATGAAGTTGTCATGCTACAATAAAATATCAGGCGTGTTGATTATCCAATTTAATCCATAAAAATAGGGGAATTTGTTGATTGCAGCGAAGGCTTGCACGACTCATGCGGGCGAACGCTGAGGGCAACAGGATGTTGGTCACGGAATCGTTGCCACAGGACGTGGCGCACTACAATTCCGTTCCTTAATCGCTTGCGCTGCGGGGTCTCATCTATTCGCTTTTCCCGCGGGACGTTGAATTTTCTTCCTCGAATCACACCGCACGAAGAAAATGCTTGCATTTTCGAGGACTCGAGCAAGCCGCAGCGAAGATCTATATAAATGGTCTTAAAAATACAGAGTTTTTCAAAAGC
>NZ_VCBM01000011.1:0-2209 GCF_007896505.1 Rummeliibacillus sp. SL167
TTGACGAAGTAAATGGATATTGGAATGAAGAAAGAACAGTCTTTCATCTTTTAAATGGAGATGTTTCGCAAGGGTCTTGGAGAAATTAATTTTCTCATCCAATTCTCTAAAGACAAATTCACCTGTATCCGAAGAAAGAGCGCCTCCATCATTGGATAGTTTAATTTGATGATTGAAATTTAGTGTCATTTGAGGTAAAGTAGCCATTATGAGAATCCTTTCTTTTGGTTATTTCGTCGTTGTTTTAACCTTAACAGAAACGGATTCTTTTTTCATTTATTTCATGCATAAATGATAAGATCCTAAAGCTGATAAATCAGCTTTAGGATCTTATTTATAAAATTCTATGAATAATTCAGGAACTTTTATAAATAAACATCGGGTTGAGAAATTCTTTATTCTTCTAACAGCAGGCGTTCAATATATATCCTTCTATTCTTTGAAAGATCGATTATATCATTGGATCCATCTAGTTTAATAACAGGTCTGGTGGCAGAAGTCTTGTTCGTAAATACAATAGAACCTTCTTGACCATTTGATAATTCAACTTTAGATCCCAATGATAAATCCGCCACACAAGTAATTAATGCTTGCACAACTTGAATATTAAACTTTCCAAATTCAGCCTCTCGGATCATCTCTAAAACTTTAAATGGTGACTCTTTTGAACGATATATTCTTTCACATGTCATCGCATGAAAAACATCAGCTACAGCAATGATATGTGCAAAGATGGAAATCTTATTTCCTTTTTCGCCTTTTGGATAACCACTGCCATCTAATCTTTCATGATGTTGATATACGGCTATTTTCATTTCTGATTTAAGCGTTGATATCCCGTTGATCATTTGAAGACTGTAATATGGGTGTTCTTGGATTTCTTTAAATTCATATTCCGTTAAAGGACCATTTTTGTCTCGTATCTTTTTATTAATTTTCGCCATTCCACAATCTGCTACAGCCCCTGCTATAGCGATTTGAAGTATATCCCCTTTGCTATACCCCATTTTCTGAGCAATCACCGCACAGATTAAACTAATAGCTACTGAATGATGATATATGTAGTCCTTACTTGTTGAAAATTCATTTAAAATAAAAATTCGTTCTCTTTTTTCTAATACATTATCAATTAAAGGTAATATATACGCTCTAATTTTTGTGATATTTACATTGCTACCCGATTCCCAGTTTGAAAACTCCACTTTGAATTTTTCAACAACATCTCTGTATTTCTTTTCAAACGGTGTACTAGCAACAGTGGCAACTATGTTCTCCTGCTCCTCTGATATGGTGGCATCATTTTCTTTAGCTTCGATTGAAGAAGTAATTACAGGAACTTGGGAAATTTGAAAGGCCTGCAACACCGGTAAATGTTCACGAGTAATCTTTGTATTTTTATAAATAATCGGATATTGAGTGTTGGCTTTTATATCTTTTGCAATGATACTGCCTAATCGCAAGTCGGACACTCTTACTAATTTAGTATCCAAATAAATTACCACCCTTTGCACTTGATTTGTCTATGATTTATTGTAACTGAATTTTTTCCAATTGTAATTATAGAATGAATACCATTGAATTTTATTAAGAACATGTAAAAAACAAACCGCTCTCTATTAGCCCACTCAAAATTCAAAATGAAACTTCACATAAATGGAAATTTTCTTCATCTCAAACTATGCATTCGTTGAACCAATCGAGCTTTTACAGAGAGTTGTTCCCACCTTGTCCTCTAACCAACTTTTTTCATACTAGATGATGGCGGCATAATTGAGCCACCTTATGGATTTTCTGTATAAAAGGTTTTCTTATGTACACTCATGAAAATTTACTTAAGTCTTGATATAAGGCTTACTACTCATGTGTATATATAGTAATAATATATTAAACATTCTATTTCAGGTTATCGTTCATTATAACGTATTTTTCTACTAACTACAGCTGAACGACTAAGATTCTATAAAAAAATATAGGCACCCTCAAATATAGCTATTATTTTATCAAAAACTTTACATAGAACTTTTCACATTTACCTCAAAATGGGGAGGCTTAGCTCATCAGCACACGGCTGAGAGAGGCAGAAAAAAGGGGAAAAGAGAGGAGAATAAGATCTTTTGTAAACCCGTATTCAAATAACGCATATAAATAAAGCAGCACCTCCGGTACTATAAAGGTATTAATTTAAGGAGGTGCTTACTTATGCCAACAA
>NZ_VCBM01000012.1:0-2075 GCF_007896505.1 Rummeliibacillus sp. SL167
ATCAAACTCTCCATAAAAGTTAAGTTTGAAAGCTCATTTGCTTTGCTAGCGTATCATCCGAAGATGATATCTATTTTGTCTTTGTCACTAACGGAGGTTAGTGAACAAATTTTATTGATTAACGTCTTGCTTGTTCAGTTTTCAAGGTTCATATTCAATTCGCTCATCAGCGAACTTTTACATTCTATCAATTATCTTTTAGAAAGTCAACAACTTTTTAAAAAAATAATTCATTTTATATCGGTCACTTACTTCATTTGTTAGCGACTCAATTATTATATGTTTTTATTTTAACTATGTCAATAGTTTTTATTATTTATTAAAAAAACAACTATTTCATTTTAAGCTTGCTTTTTTGTCATAATACAAAATACTTTTTTCTAAATCTTTTATAATTAAAGTCCGAAGTCTACACAACTTTTATTGAACCTTTGAATAAATTATTAACTCAACTTTTAAGCAAAACAAATAGGTGCTAATCATTGACTGTGTGAAATCGAGATTATTCATTATAATATAAATTGACAAGTGAAAATTTATACAGTGGATGTTTTCCATTATCTGTTAATTAAACCAATCGAGCTTTTACTGGCGGTTCATCACACTTATCCCCCGCTTTTTTTAGATGAAGACAAAGTTCAAGATAAGCTTAAATAAACTCTCGCTATATCCTTAAAAAGACGCTAATAGGTGTCTCTTATTAAGCAGATTGTAAAAGCGTTTTATTTTTGTCGTTGTAAGAAAAGTATCCATCAAATTAAAACAACACTAAATTTGAAAAAACACTAAAGAATAACGTGAAATACTAGAAAATACTAAAAAGCAGTCAAAACTTATAGGATCTACTACAATCATAATCACTGACTGGAACTTAAAAAGATGATGTCTGTGTTGAGGAAACATCATCTTCATTAAATAATTTAGAACCTTTTCAGAATAATCAAAGATACACCTTAAAATCTTCCATTATATTTTACTTTCAGAACTGTTTCAGCACCTAGCGCTTAGCTTCTTCACATTCCTGGTTCTTCTTCAATTCCAACCTTCCCCTTCTTTGGCTTCCAAACGGATAAAACAGCTAAAATTAAACTACCAATTGCAATCCACGTTAAGGCGATAGTAGATGTTTCCCAACGAATTGCATTATGATAGAAAAACAATTTACGTAATCCCTCTACCATAAAGTGCATTGGCATCCAAGGATATACCCAATTTTTATAAAAAGTCGGCATAACTTCTGGTGTCATTTGCAACAAAGGAATGCCAAAGAATAATAACAACACAAAAATTGGAATACCCGCAAACCCAATCCAACTGAGAATAGCGAAAATCATTAACTAACGTGAAGCTACAGCTTGTTAAACTTAAAAATAATGCTGTATCTATAAAACTTGGAAACTCATAACTAAGTATAGAAGATGCAAACCATGTAAGGTCAAAACCTGCCGCAATACCAATCATTAGACTGACTATTAGTTGAAAGAATCGTGCAATCATTTCTTCTCTTCGATTGTTGAAGCTACGTTTTTTTACGGCAAGGTAGATAAAAACAGCTCCTATTAAGCTACCAAACCAAAGTGGTTGAAATAAAGCTAATGGTGCATTGCTTAATTGCCAGTTGGATGAACCAGCGTCGTCTTCGTCGTAAGCGGTGTTGTTAAAACTTTCGCCTGCTCTACCGATAGCTTCACATTTTTTTCCTGCATTGTTGTTAGTATTTCTGCGCTCATTTTTCCATTGATCTTATCGACGATGCCGTTAAGTACTTGTCCCCAGCACTCGTCCCGCAGGAAAGCGAGCAAGCCGTAGCGGAAATCAGCAAATACACTTATTTTGTGGGGGAAATTGGATAATCAACACACCTGTTGAAATATTTCTTATTTTAAAAAGTGCAACTAAAAAACTACAGGCTATCCAATTTATAAGGATTTGCCTGCAGTTTCGTTTTTCTATTTATCTTTTAATTTGATATAGTTAAGACCTATTTTTCTCCGCTTAATTCAACTAGAATTTTAGCTTGAGATTTGTCGTTTGTTAATGCTTCAAAGCCTTTTTCTACAATATCGTCTAATACA
>NZ_VCBM01000013.1:0-1660 GCF_007896505.1 Rummeliibacillus sp. SL167
ATATTAGATACAAAAGAATGGCTAGAAAACAGTTCGGTTTAAGTGGCTCAGTTTTTAATTAATAAATGGCTCAATTTTTACTTGCGAAATACAAATGTGTTGAAGCATTAAAAAATGAGCCATTAGATTTCAGAGTTCCAGTATATTTGGGACTCTCTCTTGGGCTTCGTCGTGGAGAAATATTTGGACTTACTTGGGATAGAGTAGATTTTAAAGCAAAAACGATAACAATTGATCGCCAGTTAATTCATCCTAAAGATGGTCTTACAAAACCTAAAACAAACAATAGTAATCGTATCTTACCTATTCCAGATATTTTACTAGATTTACTAAAAAAGCACCGTGCTTCTCAAACAGTAATATCACCACTTAATTTGGTAAATAGTAATGAACATGGTGGTTATGCTTCTCCTAATTACTTTACTAAAAAGTTTAAACGCTTTTTACAAGAAAATGATTTACCAATTATTCGTTTTCATGATACAAGACATTCCAATGCATCAATTTCATTAGCTTCAGGGAATCCCTTTAAAAGTTGTCTCAGAATTGCTAGGACACTCATCTATAACCATTACAGCCGATATATATGGCCATGTAACAGAGGATACAAAAAGAGATGCGGTAAATAATTTATGTGATAACATATTCGATAATACTGGTCAATAAATCTAGGTTCTATTAGTATAGAACCACTATTTACAAAGAGCCTAAATCAATTGTTGTCAATTTGTTGTCACTGTAAATATTAAATCTACAAAACAAAAAAGGCTTTTAACTCATAAAGAGTTAAAAACCTTGTAGTATCAATGTTTATAAGTATGGTACCGGTGGTCGGGGTCGAACCGACACTCCAGAAGGAACACGATTTTGAGTCGTGCGCGTCTGCCAATTCCGCCACACCGGCAAAATACTAGTTAAAGATAAAATGGAGGCGGCAACCGGATTTGAACCGGTGGATAAAGGTTTTGCAGACCTGTGCCTTACCACTTGGCTATGCCGCCCTATAATTATTTTAGTTGGAGCGGAAGACGGGGTTCGAACCCGCGACCCCCACCTTGGCAAGGTGATGTTCTACCACTGAACTACTTCCGCATATTAACTGGGGTACCTGGATTCGAACCAGGGCATGACGGAATCAAAATCCGTTGCCTTACCGCTTGGCTATACCCCAATATGGGGCGGATGATGGGGATCGAACCCACGAATGCCGGAACCACAATCCGGTGTGTTAACCACTTCACCACATCCGCCAACATAAAATGTTACCTATTATATTAAATTATGATGGGGCGGATGAAGGGGATCGAACCCTCGAATGCCGGAACCACAATCCGGTGTGTTAACCACTTCACCACATCCGCCAATATATTTAAATCCGATATATCCAAAATGGCAGGGGCAGTAGGAATCGAACCCACATCAAAGGTTTTGGAGACCTCTATTCTACCGTTAAACTATGCCCCTAAATATTAAAGATGGTGGAGGGGGGCAGATTCGAACTGCCGAACCCGAAGGAGCGGATTTACAGTCCGCCGCGTTTAGCCTCTTCGCTACCCCTCCGATTTATGATGCCGGCGAAAGGAGTCGAACCCTCGACCTACTGATTACAAGTCAGTTGCTCTACCAACTGAGCTACACCGGCATAATTATGGTGGGTCGG
>NZ_VCBM01000014.1:0-1636 GCF_007896505.1 Rummeliibacillus sp. SL167
AAGAACTTATTTCCGAAATATTCCTTAGAAAGGAGGTGATCCAGCCGCACCTTCCGATACGGCTACCTTGTTACGACTTCACCCCAATCATCTATCCCACCTTCGGCGGCTGGCTCCCAAAGGTTACCTCACCGACTTCGGGTGTTACAAACTCTCGTGGTGTGACGGGCGGTGTGTACAAGGCCCGGGAACGTATTCACCGCGGCATGCTGATCCGCGATTACTAGCGATTCCGGCTTCATGTAGGCGAGTTGCAGCCTACAATCCGAACTGAGAACGGTTTTATGAGATTAGCATACTCTCGCGAGTTAGCGACTCTTTGTACCGTCCATTGTAGCACGTGTGTAGCCCAGGTCATAAGGGGCATGATGATTTGACGTCATCCCCACCTTCCTCCGGTTTATCACCGGCAGTCACCTTAGAGTGCCCAACTAAATGATGGCAACTAAGATTAAGGGTTGCGCTCGTTGCGGGACTTAACCCAACATCTCACGACACGAGCTGACGACAACCATGCACCACCTGTCACCAATGTCCCCGAAGGGAAAACTCTATCTCTAGAGCGGTCATCGGGATGTCAAGACCTGGTAAGGTTCTTCGCGTTGCTTCGAATTAAACCACATGCTCCACCGCTTGTGCGGGCCCCCGTCAATTCCTTTGAGTTTCAACCTTGCGGTCGTACTCCCCAGGCGGAGTGCTTAATGCGTTAGCTGCAGCACTAAGGGGCGGAAACCCCCTAACACTTAGCACTCATCGTTTACGGCATGGACTACCAGGGTATCTAATCCTGTTTGCTCCCCATGCTTTCGCGCCTCAGCGTCAGTTGCAGACCAGAAAGTCGCCTTCGCCACTGGTGTTCCTCCAAATCTCTACGCATTTCACCGCTACACTTGGAATTCCACTTTCCTCTTCTGCACTCAAGTCTCCCAGTTTCCAATGACCCTCCACGGTTAAGCCGTGGGCTTTCACATCAGACTTAAGAAACCGCCTGCGCGCGCTTTACGCCCAATAATTCCGGACAACGCTTGCCACCTACGTATTACCGCGGCTGCTGGCACGTAGTTAGCCGTGGCTTTCTAATAAGGTACCGTCAAGGTACGTCCATTGCCTGACGTACTGGTTCTTCCCTTACAACAGAGTTTTACGATCCGAAAACCTTCATCACTCACGCGGCGTTGCTCCATCAGACTTTCGTCCATTGTGGAAGATTCCCTACTGCTGCCTCCCGTAGGAGTTTGGGCCGTGTCTCAGTCCCAATGTGGCCGATCACCCTCTCAGGTCGGCTATGCATCGTCGCCTTGGTAGGCCGTTACCCCACCAACTAGCTAATGCACCGCGGGCCCATCCTGTAGTGACGCGAAAGCGCCTTTCAACTCTTCCCCATGTGGGGAAGAGGATTATCCGGTATTAGCTCCGGTTTCCCGAAGTTATCCCCGTCTACAGGGCAGGTTGCCCACGTGTTACTCACCCGTCCGCCGCTCAATCAGAGGAGCAAGCTCCTCGTCATGCGCTCGACTTGCATGTATTAGGCACGCCGCCAGCGTTCGTCCTGAGCCAGGATCAAACTCTCCATAAAAGTTAAGTTTGAAAGCTCATTTGCTTTGCTAGCGTATCATCCGAAGATGATATCTATTTT
>NZ_VCBM01000002.1:0-430751 GCF_007896505.1 Rummeliibacillus sp. SL167
GGAATACCCAAGTCTGGCTGAAGGGATCGGTCTTGAAAACCGACAGGCGGGTCAAACCGCGCGGGGGTTCGAATCCCTCTTCCTCCTCCATTTTGTTTAGATGTTTCTACATAAATAATTGGTTCGGTAGTTCAGCTGGTTAGAATGCCTGCCTGTCACGCAGGAGGTCGCGGGTTCGAGTCCCGTCCGAACCGCCATTTTTTATAATGTATAAATTTATAGTGGGTCGGTAGCTCAGTTGGTAGAGCATTAGATTGAAGCTCTAAGTGTCGGCAGTTCGATTCTGTCCCGACCCACCATAATTATGCCGGTGTAGCTCAGTTGGTAGAGCAACTGACTTGTAATCAGTAGGTCGAGGGTTCGACTCCTTTCGCCGGCATCGTCAGTTGGAGGGGTAGCGAAGAGGCTAAACGCGGCGGACTGTAAATCCGCTCCTTCGGGTTCGGCAGTTCGAATCTGCCCCCCTCCACCAAAGTATATGGGCCTATAGCTCAGCTGGTTAGAGCGCACGCCTGATAAGCGTGAGGTCGATGGTTCAAGTCCATTTAGGCCCACCATAATATGATTCCGAAGTAGCTCAGTTGGTAGTAGCATCTGACTGTTAATCAGAGGGTCGCAGGTTCGAGTCCTGCCTTCGGAGCCATGGCCCCTTGGTCAAGCGGTTAAGACACCTCCCTTTCACGGAGGTAACATGGGTTCGAATCCCGTAGGGGTCATATTAAATCCTTTAGAACTTTTAGTTCTAAAGGATTTTTTTGCGTGCACCCGGCATGGATGATTACTTGGTGGTGAAAGTCCATTATAGACTTGGCAGTAGTAGGAACTGTTAGTGAATGGCAAGGTGCTCATGGTGATATGGAACCTGAAGGAAGCCGGACGAAAATTCTCGAACTGACGAACAGAAATTATATACAAGGCTGAATGGGAATGGACGAGTTTACTAAACAAAACCAAGTTCAATACTGCCCGAACTCCATACAGTAAATATAGCAGTTACGTGAGAAGAAGGTAACCATTCTTACCTGGGGAGGAGGTCTCATGAGGGCTATTCCATTAGCCATTAAGTTAGAGATAACCTAATAATCATGAAAAATCAGCAGAGATCATAGTAGTTCTTAGAATGAAGGGCCGAATAATCTTTAATCTTGGAAAGCAAGGAAGGGTAGATATTCCGATTAAATGCAGCCGACATCGTAGTAAAGGCCGAAAGATGGCTACCTATGGGATGGATAAGTTGGAAACGGAAGAGTAAATAGGAGCTCATAGGGATATTGACATAGATATGAAAGAACAAGATGGTAGCCACTTGATGGATAAAGTCATCACAAACAATAATCTTTGGAGTGCATACAAGAAAGTGAAACAAAACAATGGTGTCACCCGGAGTGAATAGGATGACAGTGACACACTTAAAGTCACATATGAAGAAATACTACAAACCACTCCAAGAAAAATTAAAAGATGGATCTTATCAACCTCAACCAGTAAAAGAGTGGTTATTCCTAAACCTGATGGAACTAAAAGATATTTGGGAATACCATATGTCAGAGTAGTGCAACAAGCAATACTCTAAGTTATCGAACCAATCATTGACCCGCATTTTTCGGAGAAAAGTTTTGGTTTCCGAAAAGGAAGAAGTGCACATCAAGCAATCAAACAAGCAAGCAGAACACTATTATGAAGAGGGTTACCGAATAGTAGTGGACTGTGATTTGGAAAGCTACTTCGATGATCCATCATCAAAGATTAAGAGCCTATTTAGAAGAATTCATAACAGACAAAATGGTTCTAAAACTAATCTGGAAGTTCTTGGCTCAGGCATATTGGATAAAGATATCTATATTGAAACATCAGAAGGAGGCACTCCAAGGAGGGCCTTTATCTCACGTTCTAGCAAGTATCTACTTAAATAAGCTAGACAGAGAATAGAAAAATGAGTACATCGTTTCATAAGATACGTGGATGATTTCATCATTTATGTGAAAAGTAAGCGAGCCAGTGAAAGGATGATGAAAAGTGTTACCAAATATCAGGCGTGTTGATTATCCAATTTAATGCATAAAAATAGGGTGATTCGTTGATTTCCACTACGGCTTGCTCGCTTTCCTGCGGGCGAATGCTGAGGACAACATCTTGTTGGCCCGAACCAATTGGACGCATGCGGCAGTTGATCCCCTCTATCTTTCTCCGTTTCTCTCTATATCTTGAGAAGGGATCTTATGGCCCGTTAATGCGGGATAAATGATCCTAAAAATACAGAGCTTTTCAAAAATTACACTAAGTGGAGACCCTGATTTTTGTAAAATTAACACGCGTGATCAAATATATTGAAAAAGATTTACGTCTGGTAATCAATCAGCAGAAAAGTATTAACTCATGGCGTATCATTTTTGTTAGCAATTCCAGGATTAATATTCCTTATCGAAAAGGCGAATGAGAACGGTTCAAAATTGAATTGTTTAGTTATATTGTTTTTGGTTTATTAATAATGTTGTTGTTTTTATGTTCTGCGCTTTATCATAGCATTCCTACTCATAAGAGCTTTTTAAAAAAGATGGATCATTGTTCAACTTTCTTTTTAATATTGGGTACATATACTCCGAAAAAGTTGATAAAAGATATCAGAGAAGTTAATCTCATGTTAAGCAAATACTAAACGTTCAGAAAAAAATTTACAGTTGAGTAATAATAAAGTAATATAGTGCTAAGTAATATTAAGCGTTCAAAAAAAGTTGACAAGCGAAAATGTTACTAAGTATGATAACATCAAGCAAGGTCTAGGGTTTAAAAAGATTAACAGGAGAAGTTCATTAATAACACAGAAGATTAACTATGAACTATGGAAGAAGTAAAGTACAAGTATATCAAAGATATAGATTCATTAAAGAGCATAAGTGAACATACAAAAGGGTTAATATTCTATTAATTTTAAAAGTGATTCAAAATCTGCACAAGATATAGCAAAGGACACAGGAATTAATCGATCTAAAGTGAAAAATGGAATTATACAAAAATTCTATCTCCTGTTTTTATTTAAATTTAATATTCATACTTTTCTGTAATATATGAAAAACATGCACGTTCAATAATAATAGGCGGTGATTGAAATAATTAAAAACAGAGATTTTAATATTCTTTTTATCGGACGTTTAATCGCAAATTTTGGAGACAGTTTATACGCGATCGCTACAATGTTATTGGTTTATCAACTAACAGAATCCACATTATATTCGGGATTAGCTTTATTTTTAACTTCTTCGGTTGGAGTTATTCAAGTATTTCTTAGTCCAATATTTAATAAGATCAACATAAAAAAATTGTTGATTATGCTACAGATGGTTCAATCTATCTTACTCCTTTACATTCCTATTCAGCATATGTTACATGAATTGACCGTTCTGAAAATCTTAATTATTATGCCAATCGTCACATTACTGAACCAATTAATTTATCCAAGTCAAATCACATTACTTCCAAGAATTTTAAAAAGCAATGAAGATCTTTTAAAGGGAAATACATTATTCACTTTTGCTTACCAAGGAAGTGATGCTTTATTTAATGCATTAGCAGGTGTGATTATTAGTGGGATGGGTATTTATGCGGTTTATTTTCTGAATAGTTCGACTTTTATGGTGAACGCAATATTATTTATTTACTTATCTACCCAAATTTCTTCACCAAGTCAGACGGATATATCCACTCAAAAAAATGTTCTAAAGCAATATAAAAAGGATTTTAATGAGGGATTATCAGTATGGAATGATAAGATTTTACTACCACTTTTAATTGGAGTAATGGTCATCAACTTTGCGACAACTAGCATTTATGCAAATTTACCAGCATTTTCTCAAAATAATACACACTACAGTTTTCTGATGGCTTCTTCTGGAGTGGGAATTTTAATAGGTGGTTTGCTTTTAAATAAGTTCAAGTTAAACAAATTCAAATTAAATAAAATTTATATTATTTCTGTCTTTTTCATCGGAATATTCTGGGGTGCGACTACCTTCATAACAGATACTTCCCTTATAGGGCAACTGTCTATGGTCATACTTTTCTTACTAGGATGGATTCCTGTAGGTTCTTTAAATATTTTATCTCAAACAGTCATTCAATTGATGGTTCCACAAGAAAAAATGGGAAGTGCAATGAGTTCAATGATTGGATTATCAATTATGTTTTCTCCAATAGGAGCTTTATTTGGCGGTTATTTAGGTCAACAATTTGGTCCTTCTTTAGCAATACTTGTTAGTGGCATGTTTTTTATGGTAATAGGGAGTTTTTGGATTACTCAAAAGTCCATTCGCAGCCTTTCTAGCATTGAAAATATTTCAAATGGAGTGTAATAGAGATTGTAACAGAAGAATTAAGATTAAATAATCATGTTTATTTAAGAGAAGCTACTCTAAACGATGCATCTTTTCTACAAACTCTTTACCAAGATGCTGACATTCAATATTTAGCTTTAGAAGAGGAAGAACATATAGAAATTCATCTTGAAAGCATGCAAAAAACAATTTCATATTTTTTAGAAACCAACAATTCATTGTTTATCATTGAAAAAGATTGCACCTCAATAGGAATATTTATGATTTTGAAATTGAAAAGAAAATATTAAAAATCGGTTTAGTGTTAGATCAGGCTTATCAAAGCTCTAAGTTAGCTACTTTAATTATTAGTATGATGAAAAAGTACCTTTTTGATAACTATCCTATTACCCAAATCATTGGTGAGGTATTCGATTTTAATGTTAAAGCCATTGGTCTGATGAACAAATTAGATTTCAAAAAAATAGAGATCATTAAACATAAATTACTGAAAAGAAATAAGTACATTGATATGTATATTTTCAGCTTCCATAAAAGTCAACTTACACAAAATGGTTCTATTTTTTATGGAGGTGATTTCCATGAAAGAACGTAATATTATTATCATCATAAAATAATTAATTAATGAACATTTATTCCGTAATGGAGGTGATTTCCATGAAAGAACGTAATATTATTATCATCATAAAATAATTGATTAATGAACATTTATTCCGTAATGGAGGTGATTTCCATGAAAGAGCGCAATATTATTATCATTATTAAGTAACTGATTCACAGGATAAACCTATAATTCTCTTTAAAATTAAAAGGTTTTATAGGTTTATCTTAGCTTTAAGGTAATGATTTGGAATAAATCACTACTCTAAAAACTTCTTTCCAAAAATAAAGAATAAATAGAGAATAGGATGGCAACCAACTATAGAACACCATGTTTATTCTTTTTGCATGCCTATTGGATGCTTAATCTCAAAGAATCTTACATCCTACTCATTCGGATGGATTTTCTATAAGCATTTTTAGGAGTTCTCTCGTTGCAAAGGAGTGATAGGTGTCCTTTTTAGTGATAATGCCAAGTCTCCAATGAAAAACAGAATCTTTGATTGGAATCATTTTAACCTTTGGATGATTTTGTTTATAAAAGATTGATTTTGGCAAAAGGGCAATGCCCATCTTAGCTGAGACTAGTTCAGTGATTAAATCCCATTGAGAAGTCTTGTATGAAACATTTGGTTCAAATCCATTAGCTTTACAAGCATTTATGACTGAATCATGTATGGTGAAATCATCCGAAAACAGGATGAATTTTTCATCTTTTAATTCATTAATGGACAATTTTTCTCTGTTTGCAAGTGGATGCTCATCGTAAATAAATACTACAAATTCATCTGAAATAAAGGGATAAACGTTCAACTTTTCTTCACCCACTGGTAGTACACAAATCGCCAAATCAACCTCGCTATTTTCTACAAGCTGAACAATTCTTTTAGCACCTAATTCAACAAGTTGAAGCCATACTTTTGGATATTTTGCATGAAATTTAAGGGCCATATCGGGGAAAACAAGGGTACCTACTAATGGTGGTATGCCTATTTTGATTTTCCCTGTTTTAACATTTCTTAGTTCGTCTAATAGGATCTTTAGTTCTGAAAGAGATTCTAAAGATTTTTGACCTTGTTGATAGACAATTTTGCCGGCATCTGTTAACGAAAGGTGTCGTGTAGAGCGATCAAATAGTTCTACCTGCAATTCCTCTTCTAGCCTTTTGACAATTTTACTGAGGGAAGGTTGGGATAGGAATGTATGCTCGGCTGCTTTTGTAAAACTTTGCTGGTCTGCTACCTCCATAAATAACTGTATCTGTCGTAGATCCATGATATGTCCCCTCCATTTATTCACTGTATTCATACTATTTATTCTATTTATGAATTTTACTTATAAAAGGCTAAATTGTAAACTAATTTATGTAGTAATAAGAAGCTAGTATCCATGCAAAGGGGTAATTATATGAAGAAAAGTAAAGTGATGAATTCATTTGTGGAAGCGGTTTCTGATATTGAAGACGGATCTACTTTAATTGTTGGCGGTTTTGGACTTTCAGGGATTCCTGAATTTTCTATACAAGCACTTAAAGAAAAGGGCACAAAAGATTTAACTGTTGTGAGTAATAATTGCGGAGTAGATGATTGGGGATTGGGGTTATTACTTGCTAATCGTCAAATTAAAAAAATGATTTCTTCTTATGTAGGAGAAAATAAAACATTTGAACAGCAATTTTTAAGCGGTGAATTAGAAGTTGAGCTAGTCCCACAAGGTACTCTTGCAGAAAGAATTCGTGCTGGTGGAGCTGGAATCCCAGGCTTTTATACAGCAACAGGAATGGGGACGCCAATTGCTGAAGGGAAGGAAACCAAGGATTTTGATGGTAAAGCATATCTTCTTGAACGTGGAATTGTAGGAGATTTTGCACTAGTAAAGGCTTGGAAAGCAGATACACTTGGAAACTTAGTATTTCGAAAGACAGCTCGTAATTTTAATCCACTTGCAGCTATGGCGGGAAAAATAACGATTGCAGAAGTGGAGGAAATCGTTGAACCAGGAGAATTAGATCCTGATGAAATTCATTTACCAGGCATTTATGTACAACGACTTTTACTTGGAACGGATTATCAAAAACGAATTGAGAAACTCACAGTTGTGAAAGCTTAATTTAATAGAATGGAGTGTCGGAAATGAAAGATACACATCTTAAAATTGTGAAGAGAGCCGTTAAAGAAGTTGAAGATGGTATGAATGTCAATCTTGGTATTGGTATACCTACGCTTGTCGCAAATGAAATTCCTACTGATTTTAACGTTTTACTTCAGTCGGAAAATGGACTATTAGGTATTGGGGCTTATCCGTTAGAAGGAATGGAAGATCCAGATCTCATCAACGCTGGTAAGGAAACCGTTACAGCGGTACCGGGTGCATCCTTTTTTGATAGTGCAGAATCATTTGCCATGATTCGAGGAGGGCATATAGATTTAGCGATTCTTGGTGGTATGGAAGTATCTGAACAAGGGGATTTAGCAAACTGGATGATTCCAGGAAAAATGGTAAAAGGGATGGGCGGAGCCATGGATCTTGTGAATGGTGCCAAAAAAGTGATTGTTCTAATGGAGCATGTTAATAAACATGGTGAATCAAAGATTAAAAAAGAATGTACATTACCTCTTACTGGAAAACAAGTTGTACAACGATTAATCACTGATTTAGCAGTTTTTGATTTTACTCCGAATGGAATGCTTCTAATCGAAATACAAGAAGGGGTATCGATGGAAGAAGTGAAAACGAAAACAGAAGCTTCATTTACAGTATCGCCTGAGTTAGTTTCTACACGATGATCTTTATATAGACAGAACAAAGGGT
The DNA here is from genome assembly GCF_007896505.1 of Rummeliibacillus sp. SL167. NCBI lineage: Bacteria > Bacillati > Bacillota > Bacilli > Caryophanales > Caryophanaceae > Rummeliibacillus > Rummeliibacillus sp. SL167. The sequence goes on from NZ_VCBM01000002.1 coordinate 7,740, forward strand.
GTTCAATAAAACAAGTCTAAAAGATTAGTATATTTTTTAGAAGAGAACGGCATATGACGGAGAAAAATAGCGTTTTAAACATGAAGAAATAAAGGGGATAACTATATGCGTGATGTTGTTATTGCAAGTGCTGTTAGAACACCAATTGGTAGTTTTATGGGTGCTTTACATAATACACCTGCTACAGAGCTAGGGGCAATTGTTATTAGAGAATCTTTAATTCGTGCAGGTATTCAAGGGGAACAAGTGGATGAAGTCATCATGGGGAATGTTCTTCAGGCTGGTCTCGGTCAAGGACCTGCGCGACAAGCCGCACTTAAAGCGGGATTACCAATTGAAGTAACTGCTATGGCCATTAATAAATTATGTGGTTCTGGATTGAAGGCTGTCCATCTTGCTACACAAGCTATCCAGACAGGTGATGCTGAAGTTATAGTGGCAGGTGGAATGGAAAATATGAGTATGGCACCTTACTTGTTGACAGAAGGACGTTCGGGGTATCGTATGGGCGACGGGAAAATATACGACAGTATGATTTTAGACGGTTTACAATGTTCTATTAATTCTTATCATATGGGAATCACTGCTGAAAATATAGCAGAAAAATACAATATTAGTAGAGAAGAACAAGACGAGTTTGCAGCTTGGAGCCAACAAAAAACAGAGGTAGCTATTAAGACAGGAAAATTCAAAAATGAGATTGTGCCAATAGAAATTCCTCAACGTAAGGGTAATCCAATTGTTTTTGATACAGATGAATTTCCACGTGAAGGAGTCACTTCTGAAAAGCTCGCTAAATTAAAACCAGCTTTTAAGAAAGACGGTACTGTAACTGCAGGTAATGCATCTGGTATTAATGATGGAGCAGCTGCATTGGTATTAATGAGTCGGGAAAAGGCAAAAGAACTGGGCGTTAAACCACTCGCGATCATTCGTGGCAATAGTTCAGCAGGTGTAGATCCAAAAATTATGGGGATTGGGCCAGTACCTGCAACAAAAAAGGCACTAAAAAAAGCAGGGCTAACGATGGATGCAATAGATCTTGTTGAAGCAAACGAAGCATTTGCTTCACAATCACTGGCAGTAGGGAAAGAATTAAACATTCCAAGAGAAATACTGAATGTCAACGGTGGTGCGGTTGCATTAGGCCATCCTATAGGTGCTAGTGGTGCACGTATACTGGTCACTTTGCTATATGAAATGCAACGTCGTCATGCTCACTACGGATTGGCTACCTTATGCATTGGAGGCGGCCAAGGAGTTGCGACTATTATTGAAATTGAAAAATAAAGTGAAACTCCATCAGTGGGGGTTTTCTTCATCCCCCACTGAACTAGAGGAACTCAGGTTAAAAGCGCCACGTCCTGTGGCAACACCTGAGGAACCAACATCTTGTTGGCCCAAACCAATCGGACGCATGCGGCAGTTGATCCCCCATCTATCTTTTTCGTTTCTCCCTAAATCTTGAGATGGGGTCTTACTGCTCGTTAAAGCGGGATAAATAGAGGCGCAGTATGAAAAGATAAGGGTTAAAAGTCTACTTGGATGGGGTTCATATGATGTTCAATTTTAAAGGGGGATCCTTATGGATTTATTGATTATTCTACTTGCGCTAGGACTTTTAATATTTTTTGCCTACTGGGGATATTCAGTTATATTAATGGCACCTATTTTTGCGTTACTAGCAGTTTTATGTATAGATCCAGCAAATATTTTGCCATTCTTTTCTGGCATATATATGGAAAAAATGGTGGGGTTCATTAAAAATTATTTCCCTGTTTTCTTATTAGGGGCGATATTCGGGAAAATCATTGAAATGTCTGGAATTGCTGAATCTATTGCAAAAACGATTATTCGTTTGATAGGAAAAAAGCAAGCGATGTTAACCATTGTCCTTTTAGGTGCCATTTTAACTTATAGTGGGGTTAGCTTATTTGTAGCAGTTTTTGCCATCTATCCGTTTGCTGTCCAATTATTTAAAGAGGCAGATATACCAAAAAGACTTATGCCAGCAACCATTGCACTTGGAGCATTTACATTTACAATGGATGCTTTACCTGGAACACCACAAATTCAAAACGTTATCCCTACTACTTTCTTTGGGACAGATATTTATGCTGCACCTGTTCTAGGAATACTTGGGGCCATTGTTGTCTTAGGTGGTGGCCTAGCTTATCTAGAGTTTAGAAGGAGACAGGCTAAAAAAGCAGGGGAAGGTTATTCTGGAATTGTAGATGAAACTGCTGCAACAGCTGAAGTGCCTATAAATGAAGAAAATTCTATTACGATAAACTCAAATCCATCTGTATTTCGACAAATCTTTGCGTTTATACCGCTTGTTCTCGTAGCAGTGATGAATAGATATCTGACTACGGCTATACCAAGATGGTATCCGGATGGCTTTGATTTTGCTGCTATTGGATTAGATAACTATACAGTGGATGTAAAGGCAAATGCTGCAATTTGGGCAGTTGAAATTGCATTAGTTGTCGGAATCGTTACGGCTCTTGCTTTTGGGTGGAATCGAGTAACGACAACGGTGAAAGAAGGGCTTAATACTAGTATTGGTGGTTCATTACTAGCGGTTATGAATACTGGATCTGAATATGGTTTTGGTGGAATTATCGCTGCACTTCCTGGATTTGCTCAAATCAATCATGCATTATCAGGTACTTTTTCCAACCCTTTAGTTAACGGAGCTGTTACGACTAGTGCTCTTGCTGGTGTTACGGGTTCTGCATCAGGAGGTATGGGGATTGCATTAAGTGCAATGGCCGAAACATACAATAAAGCAATTACTGCGGCTCATATTCCACCGGAAGTCATGCACCGTATTGTGGCAATGGCATCAGGGGGAATGGATACACTTCCACATAACGGGGCAGTTATTACTTTGCTTGCGGTAACAGGATTAACTCATAAACAATCATATGGTGATATTTTCATGATTACAGTTATTAAATCATTGGCTGTGTTCGTCGCTATAGCTCTTTACACTTGGTTTGGTATTGTATAAAAAATATATTCAGAGACATCCTTTATAAAGGAGGAGAAATAATGAGTGGAACATTAGAAGGAAAAGTAGCATTTATTACCGGATCGGCAAGTGGGATCGGGTTAGAAATTGCTAAAACTTTTGCAAAAGAGGGAGCAAAGGTTGCTATTTCAGATATGAATAAAGAAAAAAGTGATCAAATAGCATTAGAATTAAAGGAACAGGGATTTGAAGCTTTATCGGCTCCTTGTGATGTTACAGATGAAGAAGTCTATAAAAATAGTCTGGAACTTGCATATGAAACCTTTGGTAAACTTGATATTTTAGTCAATAATGCAGGACTTCAGCATGTAGCGCCAATCGAGGAATTTCCGACTGATAAATTCGAATTATTAGTAAAGGTCATGTTAACGGCACCATTTATAGGGATTAAATATGTGTTTCCAATGATGAAAAAACAAGGCTTTGGAAGGGTTATTAATATGGCTTCTATAAATGGAGTAGTTGGTTTTGCTGGGAAAGCTGCCTATAATAGCGCCAAACATGGAGTGATTGGATTAACAAAGGTTGCAGCTTTAGAGGGAGCTGAACATGGAATTACAGTGAATGCCTTGTGTCCAGGCTATGTTGATACACCACTTGTACAAAATCAACTCAAAGATATAGCAAAGACAAGAAATATTAGTGTGGATAAAGTTGTTGAGGAAGTATTTTTCCCGCTTGTCCCTCAAAAAAGATTATTAGATGTATCTGAGATTGCTGACTACGCTGTGTTCTTGGCAAGTGACAAAGCAAGAGGTATCACAGGACAAGCAGTCATTCTAGATGGCGGTTATACTGCTCAATAGTTTTCATATTAATTTTTTTGATCCGGGTAATTAGGAGGTTATATTAGATGAAAGCACAAGATATTCAAAACGTTGTTTGTGTTGGCGGAGGAACGATAGGAGCAAGTTGGGCAACCTACTATCTTTGGAAAGGGCTAAATGTAACCATTCAAGATATTAATGAAGAGGCATTAGCGAGAGCGAAAACTTTAATAGATTCTAACCTGGATTTCTTAGTTGAAAAAGATATTATAACAACTGAAGTGAGTAATGATGCTAAAGAACGAGCAGTTTACACTGTTGATATGGAGAAAGCGTTTACTAATGCTCAATTTGTTCAAGAATCAGCTTATGAAAGCTATGAAGTCAAGCAAAAAATTGTTAGTGAAGTGGATAAATACGCTCCTAAAGCTATCTATGCAAGCAGTTCTTCGGGTCTATTAATCAGTAAAATCCAAAAATTTTCTCAGTACCCAGAAAGATGTATAATAGCCCATCCCTTTAACCCACCACATCTTATCCCTTTAGTTGAGATTGTTAAAGGGAAGAAAACAAGCGATGAATTTGTATCAGTAGCCTATGATTTCTTTAAATCCATTGATAAAGAACCCATTATTCTTCATAAAGAAGTTCCAGGTCATGTGGCAAATCGTATTTCGATGGCAGTATGGAGAGAAGCTACTGATTTAGTTTTAAATGGCGTATGCTCAGTAAAGGATGTAGACAGAGCCGTTTGTTATGGTCCAGGGTTACGATACGCATTAATGGGACCACATTTAATTTATGAACTTGCCAATCCCGATGGTATTATTGGAACGATCCGTCATCTTGGTCCATCTATGAATTCTTGGTTAGAAGATATGAATGATTGGAAAAAAATACCTGATAATGCTGAAACAATCATTAATGAAGGACTTCAAGATGAAATGAAAAACATTTCTACACAAGAATTAATGGCATGGCGTGATGATAAGCTGATCGAAATCTTAAAGCAAGTAGGTAAACTTTAATTATATTGTTCAGCATTTTTATAGAAGAGGCTGTCCTAAAATGGACAGCCTCTTTTTGAATATGAATTAATACACTTTTACATATATGTTACGAGGAAATCTATACTGAAAAATATCACACAGGCTTTTAGGTTGAAAAGCCTTAATTGAACATAACATGCAAGCAGTTAGTTATAATGTAGATAATAACGATTTTGAATTTAAAACAACAGCTTTCCTATAATAAATGGAGCTGGAAATACCTATTTTTCTTAATCAATACTTCTGATAAAGTGAAACTCCATCAGTGGGGGTCTTACTGCTCGTTAACGCCGGATAAATTATAAAACTAAGTAAGAGAATAATTTGATAAGCATAACATTTCAATATCAATTATTATGGGGGGATTTAATGAATAAACTAGTATCATTAGCTATTGCGGCTCTAATTTTTTCGGTAATATTAGGAATTGCATTATTAATTGATTTTATTCATGAGGGAACTTTTAATAGACTATTAACAACCAATTCTATTTTATTATTCATTATAGGTATTATTTATCTTTTTTTAGGCAAAAGGCAGAAGAATAAAACTTGATAGAGGGTGAGCTTTAGGATTTTGATAATTTACAATGTTAAGTTTTAAAGTATTTTATTAATAGAATAAATGGAGATAATAATATACGAAACAAACCTAATAATATCCCCTCATTCATTAACTCAACTTCTCTGTACAAAGTGAAAGGATATTTCAATATCTTTGACCATTCTTAAATGTATATAAATTAAGATCTGCATTATAGTATTCTTTAAAGATGTCTTTTACAACTTTCGGTTGGTCACCAAAATCAATATTATTAATTTCAGAATATTGGACAGGAAAATAGGGGAATTCTCTAAAGTGTTGACCGCATTTTTAGCGGATGCATTAAAGGTAAACAGAGAAACAGATGAAATCAAGAAAGCACATAAAATAATTGCGATTTTTTTCATGTCTATATCTCCTCATTATTTGTATTTATTATTACAAAGCACTATTATATATAATGATAAGTATAGTTTACTACTTAACTAAAATATGTAATATAAAGGATGATATAGACCATGATGGATGTTATTATATTTTTTACATTAGGTGCGACATTTTTAGTAATAATATTGGTCTTATTTGTCATTTCTTTATTAAAAAGAAATAGTCAAAAAGAGGATTCTGAAATTTATAAAGAATTAAGAAAAATTCAAGATACTCTAGAAAAAAAATTAAAATAAATTTCTAATATTTATATTTGAATCAATTTTATAAATCATTTTCTTTTTAAAAAATACAAACATTTAACAATAACTAATTTTGATAGTTGTGGAGCGGAGGACGGCAACTTTTCGAAAACGCATGCGCATTTCCTTCGTGCGGTGTTAGTTCAAGGAGGATTATTCAAAGTCCTACGGGAAAAGCTTGAGTTAAAAAGCACCGCAGTAACCTTTTGAAGGACAAAGCTTAAGTTCGCCACGTCCTATGACAATGACTTCGAGGTCAACATCGTATCGATCCGAGGAGATTGAAGTCAAGCACGTGGAAAGCGCCGTCTGGAGCGGAACAAAAATTTCTGAATATTAATGTTTATATTGAATTGAAATGCTCACATTTTTTATCTAAATTTTGTATTATGAAATTGATTCATTTATATTTAAATCAAATATCTCGATAAATAAAAGATTAGCTCTTGACTCTACGCGACTTCATTTTGGAGCAGTTTCCATTTCTAGTAGCTTTGTTCTTACTTAGAATGTGGAGTAAATCAATTGTAAAGATTGTTTCTAAAAATATAGAGTGGAAATATACATGAGGCATCATTGATAAAGTAAAAAGCAGAACTAGGTAAAAGAAAACAAAGCGTGAAAAATGTAGTACAACACATTTTTCACGCTTTTGTTTTGCTTATTTTTAAGGGATTGTTCAAAAAAAGGGTGGTGGGATTCTTTAAAACTTATCCCGCATGAACGGGTAGTAAGTAGTACTCCTCCCTCAAGCTTCAGCGAAAGGAAAGAAGGTAGGAGGGAGAATGACTGCCGCATGCGCCCGATTGGTTCCATGGCATACCTATAGTGGTGAGAAAAAGAAGTCTCAACTGGATGAAATTTCATGCTATGAACATTGCAAAAAGGAAGTGAACATCGTAATGTTAAATAAAATCTAAAAAAAGAAAGGAGATAGACTATGAATATCGATCACCTAGAAGCATTTATGTATGTAGTTCATTTAAAAAGTGTCCATAAAGCATCTAAAGCGCTATTTTTATCTCAACCGACAGTGACTGCGCGTATTAAAACGTTAGAACGAGAATTGAGTACGAATTTATTTATCCGACAAGGGAAAAATTTAATCTTAACGTCACAAGGCAAGGAATTTATTCCATATGCTCAACAGATATTGAAGACATTAAGAGAAGGAAAGCTTCAACTAAAGCAGCAAACTGCTCAAAATGAAATTGTCATTGGTTCCAATGTTATTACTTCACAATATTTTATCCCGCATGCCATTACTTTATGGAAAAGGGCTCATCCTCAACTGCGCTTTAAACTTACGGCAACTACAAATGATGATTTGATTACTAAATTATTAAATCATCAAGTAGATTTTGCTTTTATGAGATTGATGGGGAATGAGGGAATTCATCAAGAAGCATTATTAGATAATTCAGTACGACTAATTGTTTATCCGGATCATCCATTTTTAAAGCATCAAAAAGTGACAGTAAAAGAATTAGCAAAAGAATCACTCGTTTTTTTTGAGTGTGGTGCATTCGATTGGGACTTAATTTATAAATTGTTTGAAGTGGAAGGGATAGAACCAAATATTGATTTCAAAGTAGATTATCTGGAGGTCGCTAAATCTTTAATCAAACATAAGCAAAGTATTGGTTTTTTACCTTATTTATGTGTGAAAGAAGAATTAGAAAAGGGTGAGTTATTTGAAATTGATACAACTCATTTACTTCAAATTAAACAGCACATCTATTTATCCTATATAGAACAGGATGCTGTCAGTCTACTGAAAGATAGTATTAAAGAGTCTGTTCAACAATTTAATCAATTGGATTGATAGAATTTTTTTATTGATCTAAAAATTTTTCTATCATAAAAGGTATTGTCATATGTCTCTTATAAATGTTAGGATTATTTTCAACAATAATTTCTTATAATTCTTATAAATATACTTAGAATTATAGGAAAATAAAAAATGGAGGGATTTATATGGCTGGACAAAGAAAGATTAAATTTGGCGCAATCATTCATGGGGTAGGGGGCAATATTTCTGGATGGAGACATCCAAAGGCATTAACAAATGCAAGTGTCAACATAGACTTTTATAAACAGCAGGCTTTAAAAGCAGAAGAAGGCAAATTTGATTTGGTCTTTATTGCAGATGGGTTATATATAAATGAACAATCGATACCGCACTTTTTAAATCGTTTTGAACCAATCACGATTTTGTCAGCTTTGGCAACGGTAACTTCTCATATTGGTCTCGTAGGGACAGTATCTACTTCTTATAGTGAACCTTTTACCATTGCTCGTCAGTTTGCTTCTTTAGATCAGATTAGTCATGGTCGTGCAGGATGGAATGTTGTGACAACACCACTTGAAAAAACAGCTCTAAATTATAACAAGACAGTTGAAGAACATCCTAATCATGCGAAGCGTTATCGAATAGCTGAAGAATATTTAGAAGTCGCAAAAGGTCTATGGGATTCTTGGGATGATGATGCTTTTGTAGCAGATAAAGAAAATGATATCTTTTTTGATCCTAAAAAATTGCATCATTTAGATCATCAGGGTGAATTCTTTTCCGTTGCTGGTCCCTTAAATATTGCACGCAGCAAACAAGGACAACCAGTTGTTTTCCAAGCGGGATCTTCAGATGCAGGAAAACGTTTAGCAGCGAAAGAGGCCGATGCTGTGTTTACAGGTCACCCAACGTTAGAAGAAGCACAAAGTTTTTATCAGGATGTTAAACAAAGAGCTGTTGAGTTTGGACGGAATCCAGATGAAATCGTGATTTTACCAGGCATAGCACCAATTATCGGTGATACAGAAGAAGCAGCAGAGCAAAAATACGAGGAATTAGCAAATTTGGTTTCAATTGATAGAGCCATCGCTTATTTAGGTCGTTATTTTGATCATCATGATTTTTCGCAGTATCCATTAGACGAACCTTTCCCAGAATTAGGCGAAATCGGTTCAAATAGTTTCAAAAGTCATACAGATCGCATTAAGAAAGAGGCAAAAGAGCAACATTTGACATTACGCCAAGTAGCTTTAAGAGAAGCAACACCACATACTGATTTTATCGGAACACCTGAAAAAATTGCAGATTTGGTACAAGAATGGTTTGAAAAACTTGGTGCAGATGGTTTTATTGTTGGCTCTACGCTTCCTGGTGGACTAGATGATTTTGTGGATAAGGTGGTACCTATTTTGCAACAACGAGGTATTTATCGAGAAGATTATGAAGCAGATACATTAAGAGGAAATTTAGGATTGCCCTTTAAAGAGAGTCGCTACGTGAAAGAAACTGTGTAAAATTTTTTATCGATAAAACCTAGTTAACAAATAGATATAGTAAATAAGGAGGGAATCTTAATGGGGTATAAAATCGGCATTTTAGATCAAAGTCCGGTAATTGAAGGCTTATCAAATCACGACATTCTACAGAGAACCGTCCAATTAGCGCAAAAAGCTGAAAAGTGGGGGTATGAAAGATTTTGGGTGTCTGAACATCATAACTCACAAGATGTACTTGGATCGGCCCCTGAAGTATTAATTCCTTATCTTTTGGCTAAGACAAATACGATTCGCATTGGATCGGGTGGCGTGATGCTGCAGCATTATAGTCCATATAAAGTGGCTGAGGCTTTTCAAGTATTGGCCACATTAGAACCGGGACGTGTGGATTTGGGTGTTGGTAAAGGACCTGGCGGATTACCATTATCAACGAGAGCATTACAATATGGTACAGTCAATACAGGTAAAGACTTTGAGGAACGTCTAACATTTTTGCAGCAAGTATTAAACGGCAATATACCAGCTGATCATCCGTTAGCAGGTATTCAAGCCATACCCAAACCGCCTAAACAGCAAGAGCTTATTTTATTGGGTGCAAGTCCAAATAGTTCTCGTCTGGCAAGCAAGTTAGGCTTAACATTTTCGTTTGCTCGTTTCTTTAATAGTGATGATCGTAGTCTAATAGAAGCGGCTAAAGACTATCGAGAAAATCATAAAGATGGCCATTTTATCTTAGCCGTTTCAGTTATTGCTGCGCCTACAACCGAGGAAGCAAAACAGCTTGCCGGCATTCAACAACTTGTTAAGATCCATTTGGCTAGTGGTCGAGTCTTAACACTTCAAAATGAAGAAGCAGCAGAAAAGTTCGGCAAAGAATCTGGAGAGGAATACGAAGTGAAAGTGCATGAGGCAAACTTCATTGCGGGCACGCCTGCTGAGGTGAAAGAAGAACTGGATCGCTTACATCAACAGCTTAATGTGGATGAATTTATCATTCATACGCCTGTCAAAGATGACAAAGCAAGACTCCGTTCATTTGAATTATTAAGCCCGCTTTCACTTTTTAAGGAAAAAGAATCTGTTACACTTTAAATTTTTCTCACATTACCGGATTGTAACAAATATTTCAAGACTTAAAGAAAAAACAGTGGGAGACTAATTGCCATAAAAGACGATTAGTTCAGCGTACACCCAGTGAGGGACGAGGAAAACCAACATTGGATGGGGCTCCACTTTAAATAATAAAAAAGATTTTTTACACATTAGGAGGAATAGGAACATGGCAGAAAATTTATCAATCGTCGTTTGGGCAAAAAAAGGTTGCAGTTATTGCAATGAGGTAAAGGAATATTTAACGGCAGAAAAGCAAGATTTTAAGGTAGTTGATGTAACAGATCATGATGAATTCCGAGATATTTTAGATATTAAATATGGTGTACGACATGTACCTGTTGTAGAGATCGGGCATAATGATACGTATCAAGCTGTCACAGAAGTAGGAATTGAACATTTACAAAAGGCTTTGCAAGAAGCAGATTTGGCAGTTCATTAGTTGTACCCCTATTAATAGGCACTAAGATTCCCTATCAAGAACCCAATAAAAAACAGGAGAATAGGTGGGGGAATTAGTTACTAGAAAAGTACGGTCAGTTCAACAAACACACAGTGGGGATCGGGAAAACTTTTCCACTGTGTGAAGTTTTATTTTATCCCGCGTTAACGGGCAGTAAGCCCCCCACCTCAAGGTTTAGAGAGAAACGAGAAAGATAGGTGGGAGATCAACTGCCCGTAAAAGCCCGATTGGTTTAGCTAACCATCAGTGGGGGATGAAGAAAACCCCCCACTAATGGAGGCTTCACTTTATCTGACATATAAGTGAACAATACTAGGTTTTCGGTTCAGGGTTACTTAAGCAAAAAATATTCAAGAGAGGGAGGGGTACAATGATTGATATTGTAGGGCTGAAGAAGAGTTTTGGACATAACGAAGTATTAAAGGGAATCAATATACACGTTGAAAAGGGTGAGATCATCTCGATTTTAGGGCCGAGTGGCTCAGGGAAAACAACGCTTTTGAGATGTCTGAATTATCTAGAAAGTCCAGATGAAGGGGAAATCATAATTGACGATGTTTCGATCAACGCACGAAAAGTAAATAAAAAGGAAGTCTATCAATTACGAAAAAAATCTGCAATGGTCTTCCAAGGTTATAATTTATTTCAACATAAAACGGCATTACAAAATGTAATGGAAGGGCTTGTTGTGGTGCAAAAAAAGAGTGTCAGTGAAGCTAAAAAGAAGGCACTTGAAGTTTTGCAAAAAGTAGGACTGAAAAATAAAATCGATGCTTACCCTAGTCAGTTATCAGGCGGGCAACAGCAACGCGTGGGAATTGCTAGAGCACTTGCCTTGAATCCAGAAGTTATCTTATTTGATGAACCAACTTCAGCTCTCGATCCTGAATTAGTAGGAGAAGTATTAGCGGTCATTGCTAAAATCGCTCGAGAAGGAAAAACAATGATTATCGTTACTCATGAGATGAATTTTGCGAGAGAAATATCTAATAGAATCATCTTTATGGATGGCGGTGTAGTGGTTGAAGAAGGTATTCCACAACAAATCTTTACAGAACAAAAAGAAGAACGAACGAAGCAGTTTTTAAAACGAATGACACCTGAATTGGATTATTCAATCTAAAATGGCATGGTCATGACCATTTTGTGCATAAATATATTACGTTTTCACTATAAATCATAGTAAACAAATTAGAATAATATAAATAAGGAGATGAATGGATGAAACATATAAAAAAACTTTGGATTGGAGTCATGATCTCCTCAATCGCTTTATTAGGTGCATGTTCTTCTAAAGCGCAATCAGATGAAAAGGAAAATGGAAGTTCTTCTAAGGTCAAAACCATTATTGTTGGGACAGGTACACAATTTCCAAATGTTTGCTTTATCGATAAAAACGGCAAGCTGACAGGGTATGATGTTGAAATTGTACGAGCAATCGATAAAAAGCTTCCAGAATATAAATTCAAGTTCAAAACGATGGAATTTTCAAACTTGTTATTAAGCCTACAAACCAAAAAAATTGATCTAATCGCACATCAAATGGAAGTCAATAAGGAAAGGCAAGAAAAGTTTCTATTCAACAAAGAACCGTATAATGTTTTCCCACTAAAAGTAACGGTTTTTAAGGGAAACAATGAAATAAAATCGATTAATGATTTAAAAGGTAAGAAAGTAAGTGTCACAGCAACTAGTAACTCCGCTGTGTTTATAGAAGATTACAATAAAAAACATCATTTAGGAGCCAAAATCGTGTATGGTTCTAGTTCAGCTGATAGTAATGAACAGTTGAAAAAGGGAAGAATTGATGCGCTTATTTCAACGCCATTTGCAGTGGATTTCAACAATGAGCAAGTAGATGCACAACAAAAGGTCGTTGGCGATACATTATTAAATTCTAAAGTATATTTCTTATTAAATAAAGATGAAACAACGCTTTCCGATCGAATCGATGAGGCATTAAAAGAGTTAAAAAAAGAAGGAGTCGTTAGTGAATTGAGTAAAAAATGGCTTGGGGCAGATTACTCGGTAGATTTTTAATATTGTTGAGAAAGCCCTAAAGGAGGTGAGTGGATGGGGAAAGCATTTGATCCCGCGCTAATCATTGAGTTTATTCCTATGCTCGTAAAATACTTAGGTGTGACCTTAGAAATTTTATGTTTCTCAATCCTATTCGGAACGATCATTGGAATAATCGTAGCTTTACCAAAACTCTTTCATGTTCCAATAGCAAGGCAGATCGTTACAGTATACATTTCATTCATAAGAGGAACCCCCATCCTTATTCAACTTTTTCTAGTCTATTACGGTTTGCCAGCATTTTTGAGTATATGGGATATTGATATCACTAGGATGGATGCTCTTTATTTTGTTATCATTACGTATTCATTAAGTCACGGTGCTATTTTTGCAGAGATTTTTCGAAGCGCTATTCAAGCAATTGACGTTGGGCAGACCGAAGCGGCCTATTCCGTTGGCATGAAACCTATCCAAAGTTTTTTTAGAATTGTATTTCCACAAGCGATTCGAATTGCCTTTCCGAATATGGCCAATTCGATTATTGGTTCTTTGAAAGATACTTCGTTAGCTTTCACTATTGGTGTGATGGATATGATGGGTAGAGGTGAAACGTTAATTGCATCTACAGCACATGCTTTAGAGGTATATATTTCATTATCAATCGTGTATTACGTAATAGTGCTGCTATTCGAAAAAATGTTCAGTGTTTCTGAGAGATATTTGAATCGTTATCATTCTCAGGGCATTTCTTCTTTTTGAGGGGGAAACAGTATGGTTATTGATTTTTCTTTTGTATGGATTGCTTTCAAAGAAATTTTAAAGGCGGTTCCTTTAACTCTAATACTTACATTTGTACCTATTGTGGTTGGGTTTTTGATTGGTTTAGCTGTAGCTTTGATAAGAGCTCATAACATAAAATTTTTAAGCCCAATAGCTAATTTCTATGTTTCCTTTTTTAGAGGTACGCCTGCAATTATGCACATTATGGTGATCTATTTTGGATTTCCTATTCTTTTAGATTCTGTCATCAAGAAATTCAATTTACCTTTCCAATCAAATCATGTGCCAATTGTAGTATTTGTGATAACAGCATTATCTTTGACTGCCGGATCTTACTTATCTGAAATTATTCGATCGGGGATCTCAAGCGTTTCAAAAGGTCAAATCGAAGCGGCTTATACAATTGGTATGAATACATTCCAAGTTGTAAAAAGGATTATCTTACCACAGGCACTCGCTCAATCTGTTCCGAATATAACGAATCTTATCATTGGCTTTTTGCATACGACATCCATTGCTTTTCTTGTTTCGCAAAAGGAAATTACTGGCGCCGCTAATATAGTTGCTTCAAAGAATTTAAAGTTTCTAGAAGCTTTTATAGCTGCTGGGATTATTTATTGGGCGATTACGCTGATCATTGAAACCATTGCTTATTTTCTTGAAAAGAAGGCAAAGTCCTATAGTAGAAGCGCATTTTAAAAGGCAAAGTCTAGATATTATTTGGCGGAAAAAAGGGATTTTATGGAGAGCATTATCACGATCGGTTCCTTGTCACAAAGGGCTATGCGATATTCTAGTTGCTAGCCATGGACATAAAGATAGTTACAAAAAATAGAAGATTGAGATAAACAAAATTTTGAACGGAGGAATTTTGAATGGCACAACAATTATCAATCGTCGTTTGGGCAAAAAAGGGCTGCAGTTATTGCAATGACGTAAAGGATTATTTAAAGAAACATCATTTGGCATACCAAATGGTCGATGTAACAGATCACGATGAATTTCGTGATATTTTAGATGTTAAATACGGCGTTCGCCATGTACCAGTCGTAGAACTTGGCGTTAACAACCAATATCAAGGTGTAACAGAAATAGGAATCGAACATTTAGAAAATGCATTACAAGCAGCAAGTGAAGTTGCCCCATCTAAATAGAGGGTCAATCCAAAACAGCATTTAGGATAAGGAATACGCAAATACTTTCTGCTGTACCTTGGTGGAAGAAAGGATAGTGGAAGATGTTAAAATTATTGATTAATCGTTGTTGTACCGCTCTATTTGTATTATTTGGTTCATTGCTCGCTGTTTTTTCTATCAATTATTTTTTACCAACGGATGTCGTGGATTCACTATCAGCATCCAATGCCTCGAATCCAGAGATAGCAGAAAATTTAAGAAAAGAATTGGGACTGAATCAGCCCTTTTATACACAATTTTCCCATTATATCATTGGTATTTTACATGGTGACTTTGGGGCATCCGCAATTGATGGAGAACCTGTTATCGATAAAATCATCACACAGTTTCCGGCAACTCTTTCGCTTACACTAACAAGCATTTTAATTGCTCTGATTGTTGG
The DNA here is from genome assembly GCF_007896505.1 of Rummeliibacillus sp. SL167. NCBI lineage: Bacteria > Bacillati > Bacillota > Bacilli > Caryophanales > Caryophanaceae > Rummeliibacillus > Rummeliibacillus sp. SL167. The sequence goes on from NZ_VCBM01000002.1 coordinate 23,063, forward strand.
ACTGACATTAGGTGTACTAGCAGCAGTACATCAAAATACAGTCATTGATTATGTGGCAAGAGTGATCGGTTTATTTGGTATTTCAATGCCAACATTTTGGTCTGGTATATTACTTATTCTTATTTTTTCAATTTCTTTAGGATGGTTTCCAGCAATGGGGTCTGAGGGCTTTTCCACTTTAGTTCTTCCATCCATTACTCTGGGGCTTGTAGGGGCAGGGTTCATCGTTCGAGTTGTTCGTAATAGTATGCTGGAAATTATTAGCGAGAATTTTATCCAGACTCTACGCGCAAAAGGGCTTTCTGAAAGAATGGTTATCTATAGACATGCATTACGTAATGCACTCATTCCGGCTATTACGATTATTGGTGTAATTATCGGCGATTTTTTAGGAGGAACTGTAGTCATCGAAACAGTATTTGCTAGAAAAGGGATTGGCCGTTTAGTAGCAGACGCTATCATCGCAAAAGATTTGCCAATTGTTCAGGGAGTCGTATTCTTCACAGCTATATTTTATGTTGTCATAAACTTATTGGTCGATATTTCTTACTCAGTTATAGATCCACGGATTCGTAGACAGATAGGGAGGTAATGTATGAGACAGGTTATTTCAGAGTATAAGAATCACAAGGATGTCACGATATTAAAGAAAAAGCCTATGATATTACATTCACCGAAGTTCAGCAATATATTCCTATGGTTGTCCATTCTCGTTATTATTTTTTTAGGTAGTTGTTCAATTATACCAGGATGGATCACATCATATACACCTACAACGATGCAGGCTGATCAAATTTTACAAGCACCATCGTTCAAGCATTTATTTGGTACAGATTATTTTGGTAGGGATGTTTTTAGTTTAGTTGTCTATGGTAGTAGGGCTTCTTTGTTAGTCGGCATTTGTGCAGTATTAGTAAGTAGTTTAGTTGGTAGTGCGTTAGGCATGATTGTAGGATATATTGGTGGATTTATGGATGTGATTTTCATGCGTATTGTGGAAATCATTCAAACCATCCCAAGTATTTTGTTAGCATTAGCTCTGGCTGCAGCAATGGGACCTAGCTTTATAAATTTGGTCATAGCTATTACAATATCAGCTATTCCCGGTTATGCAAGAGTCATGAGAGGACAGATATTGAGTGTTAAAAATCGCCCTTTTATATTAGCTTCTCGATCCATCGGTACACCGAGCTATATTATTTTTTTAAAACATATTTTGCCTAATTCTTATTCACCATTGATCGTAATGGCAACAAATGGTTTAGGAACTGCTATTTTAACCAGTGCAGGATTAAGTTTTTTAGGGTTGGGTGTGATAAGGGATATACCAGATTGGGGGCTTCTGCTCTCACAAGGCCGAAACTATTTAACTGCTGGTTGGTGGATCGCTACTTTCCCAGGACTTGCGATTGCTCTATTTGTGTTAGCTGTCAACATCATTGGTGATAGTTTAAGGGATTATTTTGATCCGAAAAAAAGAATAGAGTAGAGGGGATGCACCTTGGGGAAACCATTATTAAATGTAAGCGAGTTAACAGTAGATTTTAAAACAAAAAGAGGCTTATTAACAGCCATTTCTAATATTTCTTTAACCATTAAACCTAGTGAAACAATATGCATAGTTGGAGAATCGGGAAGCGGCAAATCCGTAACTTCAAAAGCGATCATGCGCTTAATAGATGATGAAAATGGTGTGATTTCGAAAGGATCTATTCAACTGGAAGATCAAGATTTAAACCTATTAACTAAGAGAGATTTAAATCGTATTCGAGGCAAAAAAATCGCTATGATTTTTCAAGAACCTTCATCGGCTTTTGATCCTGTTTTTACAATAGGCGATCAGATTGTTGAAACGATTGTGAAGCACTTGAAACTTTCGAAAAAGGAAGCTTGGCAAAGAGGCATCGAATTATTAAAAAAAGTTGGGTTATCTGAGCCTGTAATCAGGATGAAGCAATACCCAAACGAGTTATCGGGTGGAATGCTACAACGCGCTATGATCGCTATGGCTCTATCCTGTAATCCTGATTTGCTGATTGCGGATGAGCCGACTACTGCCTTAGATGTGACCATTCAATCGCAAATTATTGAATTATTAAATTCTTTAAAAAAGGAATTTCATATGGCTGTGCTATTGATCACACATGATTTAGGAGTGGCTGCACAGTTGGCCGACCGAATTGTTGTGATGTATGCTGGCACAATTGTAGAAGAGGGAAAGGTTGAACAAATTTTCTCGCAACCACATCATCCATATACAAGCGGATTGCTGCAATCCATTCCAAAACTAGATGCTAAAAAGGAAACCAAATTATTCTCTATAGAAGGAACGATTCCTAGTTTATCAAATATGCCGAGCGGTTGTCGTTTCCATCCAAGATGTCCCTTTGCAACGGAAAAATGTCGTTTAGAAAGTCCGCCGTTAAAAAATATTGATGGGCAACAGAGTGCATGTTGGCATACGAGTGAACTGATCAATCATGAAAATAAGTTTCACAATGAATCACAACTGGGGTTAACGCAAGAAACGATCCCTATTCAACAAGAAGTCACTGAACAGGAGCCATTGTTCGAGGTTCGCGAGCTAAGTAAGTATTATCCTATCAAACATTCTCATAAAACAATTAAAGCAGTTGATCATGTTTCCCTAAAGATTTATAAAGGAGAAACATTTGGATTGGTAGGGGAATCGGGCAGTGGTAAATCGACATTTGGCCGAACACTTTTACAATTGGAAAAACCTTCAGACGGTGAAGTGTTATTCGATGGCCAATCTCTAGCTGCATTCAATCATCGTGAATTACGCCAAAAGCGCCGAGAAATGCAAGTGATTTTTCAAGATCCGTATGGCTCTCTTGATCCGAAATGGACAATCGGCAGTATTATTGCGGAGCCTTTAAAAACGCATTTAAAAAAACAAAGTAAAAAGGAAATTATAGCGGCTGTAAAGGAACTTATGGTGAAAGTAGGCCTAGAACCAGAATGGATTGACCGACATCCGCATGAGTTTTCTGGTGGGCAACGGCAAAGAATTGGTATTGCCAGAGCCATGGCAGCTAATCCCTCATTTGTGTTAGCGGATGAAGCTGTTTCTGCTTTAGATGTTTCGGTACAAGCACAAATTATTAATCTTTTAAAAGAATTACAGCAATCATCAGGATTGACCTATCTGTTTATCGGGCACAACTTAAATGTCGTTCGGCATATTTCGGATCGTATTGGTGTGATGTATTTAGGGAAAATAGTTGAAATTGCTTCAAGCGATGAATTATTTGAAAACCCTTTACACCCATACACATCAGGTTTGATCAAATCTATTCCAAGTATTGAAAAGATCGGTACACATCAAATAGATACATTGAAGGGCGAAATACCATCACCCTCTGATCCACCATCTGGCTGTGCGTTTCGTACAAGATGTCCATTTGCTACAGAATTATGTCATAAAGAAGTACCTACGTTAAAGGAATATCAAACAGCCCATTTTGCGGCATGTCATTATGCAGAAAAAAGGAAGATCGATTGAAAAGATCGTTGAGAGGATGAATAGTTATGTTGAAAACAAGAAAGTCTTTATTATCCATATTTTTATTGACCCTGAGTCTAGCGCTCTTACTAGCGGGATGTTCTTCTAATGGAGATGCAGGATCAAAGACCTCTAGTTCTAATAATACACAGGCTGATGAAAAAGAAAAGGCTCCAAAAGAAGGGGGAGAACTTACTTACGCTTTAGCGACTGCACCGGATACTTTAGATCCTCACGTCAGCGGTATGGCGGTTGCAACGCGTGTCATTAAGAGCATTTTCGAATCACTTGTTTATAAAGATGAAAATAATGAAATCCAACCATGGCTTGCTACTGAGTGGAATGTGTCTAATGACAAAAAGACCTATACTTTAAAATTAAGAAAAGATGTAAAGTTCCAAGATGGAGAGCCATTTAATGCAGAGGCAGTAAAATATAATTTTGAGCGAATTGCTGATCCAGCTACGAAAGCACTTACTGCTAGTGTTTATACAGAGCCAGTGAAGTCAGTAAAAGTAGTAGATGATTACACAGTGAAAATCGAACTGAAACATCCATCTGCTAGTTTCTTAGCTATATTAGCTCATTCTAATTTATCCATCGTATCACCTAAAGCTGCCAAAAAATATGGAAGTCAGTTTGGCTTGCATCCTGTAGGAACAGGTCCATTCAAGTTTGAAGAGCTTTCAGCAAATAACAAAATCGTACTATCTAAGTTTAAAGATTACCACGGACAATACCCTCTTGCTCAACATGAAGGTGCAGCTTATTTAGATAAATTGACATTTAAAATTGTATCAGAAGAGGCAACACGTATTGGTAGTGTACAGAGTGGGCAAATAAAGGCTGCAGAAACAGTACCGCCACAAGATATTGTTTCGATTAAAAAAGGCAAACAATTAAAGCTATGGGAGGCTGAAGCAGCTGGGTTATCTTATACACTTTTTGTCAATAACACGGCCGCTCCTTGGAATGATATAAAAGCTCGCCAAGCATTAAAACAAAGTATTGATGTTGATCGTATTGTTAAAACGCTCTATTTGGGTACCTACAAAAGAGCTTGGTCTGTTATTACACCTGCAACTCTTGGTTATGACAATACTTTAGAAAATCAAAAGACTTATGATGTTGAACAAGCCAATAAAGCATTTGATGAATTGGGCTGGAAAAAGGATTCAGATGGATTTCGTAAAAAAGACGGTAAAACTTTAACATTGAGAATTCTTGATGATGCGGTAAACCGAGAAAAACGCCAAGATATTTCATTGATGGTGAAAGAACAATTGAAAGAAGTAGGGGTTGATGTGAAGATTCAAACTTCTACAGAGGTTCAAGCGCTTCTTGCTGATAAGACAGCATACGATTTACGAGGCAATAGCCGCGTAGCTCTTGATCCAGAAGATTTGACGCTATTCTATCATTCTAAACAAATATACGGCAAAGGCGGTATTAATATAGGATGGTATAAAAATAAAGAAGTTGATCATTTGCTTGAACAAGCATCCGTTGAATTTGATGTAGAAAAACGAAAAGAACTTTATAAGAAGGTTCAAAAGATATTGATTGATGATGTGGCAAGTATTCCAGTATATGTATTCCCATATACAGTGGCGACAACTCCAGATGTACAAGGTCTTCAATTCGATTCAATTGGTTATCCATCATTCTATGATGTTAATTTAACCAAATAAGATGATAGATGATTAATCTTTTTAGAATCGTTCTTCAAGTTACATTAAAAAATGGAGGTTATTAAAAATGAAATTTGTTCTATTTAACTTGCTTCAGAATATTCCCAATAAGTTAACAGGCGAAACAATCACAACGCAACAATTTCTTCAAAACACAATCCAACAAGCTAAATTAGCTGAAAGTCTTGGATATGATGGTTATGGCGTAGGGGAAAGACATGGTACACCGTTTCTTTCTTCTTCACCAGCTGTTTTGCTAACAGCTATTGCAGCTAATACATCAAAAATTCGTCTATTAACGACTGTTACAGTATTGAGCATACTCGATCCAGTTCGTGTGGCTGAGGATTATGCCACACTTGATCATCTGGCTGGTGGACGATTGGATTTGATGATTGGAAAGGGAAATGATCCACGCCACTATCCTCTATTTGGTATTAAAGAGGAAGAACAATGGGAAGCATTGGCTGAAAAGTATGATCTATTCAAGAGACTATGGCATGAAGAAAATGTGACTTGGGAAGGGAAATTCCGGACACCTTTAACGCAGGTAACAACCGAACCTAGACCATTGCAAAAAAATATCCGCATTTGGCATGGCAGTGCATCAAGTAAGCTTTCTACGGAGCTTGCTGCCAAAAATGGCGACCCTATTTTTTCATCCAACACATTCCATCCACAAGCGAAGTATAAAGCGTTAATCGATCATTATCGTGAACGTTTAGACTTTTATGGTTATGATGCTAAAAATGCTATTGTCGGGGCAGGAGCTAGAGGGTTATATCTAGCAAATACTTCAGAAGAAGCTATAAAGCGTTATCGCCCATACTATAATGCGTATATGAATACAGAGGCTTCTAAATTTAATGAATCACCATTTAAAGATTTAGAAGATCATATTCAAAACGGATCGGCATTAGTAGGTAGTGCTGATCAGGTTATCGAAAAAATATTGAATTATTATGAAGCTTTTGGTCACCAAGTTCAAGCAATCAGTGTGGAAGGTCTAACTGCAGAAGAACAGCAAGAACAACTTGAAAGATTCGCCACGGAGGTCATCCCTGTTTTAAAACGTGAAATCCCAAGTACAGTTTGGGATGAAAAGAGCCCAATTTTAACTTAAAGGGCGCTAAATGTTCTGAAAGTTACTACATGAGCATTATCTACGATCCGTTACAAAAGCCTGCTATATTTTTGAAATAGCAGGTTTTTGTTTATTTCACAATATATAATTTTTGTAATAAAAAGGATCATGAATCATGCTATTATTTAAAATAATATTAAGAAATGTCAGGCATGTTGATTATCCAATTTTCTCCATAAAGTATTTATTCGCCCTTTGAGATAATTTATTTGCTCTCTCAGGGATTTTATTCGCTCTTTCAAAAGATTTATTCGCCCTTTGAAACAATTTATTTGCTCTCTCAAAAGATTTATTTGCTCTTTTAAAGACTTTATTCGCTCTTTCTGCAGGATATTGGATTGTTTTTTATCGAATATGTGCTGCACAAAAGGAACGAGCAAGCCGCAGCGAAGATCTATATAAATGGTCCGAAAAATGCAGGTTTTCTCAAAAATCGTGCCACAGACGGCCTAATTTTTGTCAAATCAACACGCGTGAAGAAATGTATTATTATGTAGGAGATAGAGAGGATGTAATTTAAATAAAAAAGGTCACAATTTTAAGCTTTATCATGATTTTAAGCATTGTTGTTGTGGGTTGTATTGGTGAAAGATACGAATTTAAACCTCCGAAAGCGACAATTGGTGATAATAGCCAAGCATTAGTTGAAGCAAACGTATCTTGGACTGGTGAAGATAATAAGGAAATAGAGCATAAAGTGGACGATCCTCAACAGTTAGCTCTTTCCCAAAAACCGATGAACGTTTCATCAAACGCTGACAATACTTTAAATTTTTCTGTACATGATTCTAATAAGTCTCTTAGCTATGAACCCCAAAAAGTAACCATCACATTTTGGAAAGATGGCCATAAGATAGCATCGAATGATATGGATGTAAGTGATATGAATTCATTTCAATTTAAAAATCCTTCTGGGCCAGGGAGTTATGTAATTGAAGTCAATCTAGATACAGATAATGGAAAGGCCCAATATGTAGGTAATCTTATAGTAGAGTAGGGAATAAAAAAGCGACCATATTAACGGATTGTTCACATGAATGAAGTCCTACTCACAATCCTAATATTAATAGCAATTTATGCCTAAAATAAGTTAAGGTAAGATGATCTCACCAATAAAGAGCATTTTCTCAACCTCCAAAATTAACGATCTGAAAAGTTTATATTCATAACATTATTCTCAATAATTATCATATAATATGGTGAATTTTAACCCCAATTTAACCCCACCATCAAAAATGCACCTACCATAAAGGTAAGTGCAAAGTATGATAAATACTTATATGACGCTGTTTAGAAGCCGCTTTTGCCGTAATTTTTAATATCGAAAGTTTTAAACCACCACTCCTCAAAGTGGGTGTTCGCAGAGTCTTTCATGTTCGTCCACATCAAAGTGGATGTGGCATACCAATCCGTACTCAATTAAAACTCCCTATTACAGTTCAAAGGTTAAAACTTAATATTATTACGCACAACGCAGCTTGTATTCATATATTACTGCATAAGTGAATGATCTGCAAGGAATCATACTTTATTTATAATAGGTGAAAGAAATATCTGTTAGCAAGTATGTGCGGAAGTATGAAAAAACCTATATTTTATGCTCGCAAAATATTATAAATTTTTACCTTGTGTGCCTTGTAAAGTATATGCACCGATGTTAAAATGTACATATATTTTATTATTCATATTGATTAACTATGTTTTAACTTCTAATTAGCATTATATGTTGATTGGAGTATAGTAGGATATTATTGATGATTCAAGGCTTTATTTAAAAGTGTGATGGACATTATTTTGCTGAAGACAGGTATTTCTGTAGGCGAACGGATGGGTTTCCTTTGTTGCGCTAAATTCATATAAAAAAATTTATTTCTTCGTTATTGTACTGGTTCCTTAGTGGAGCAGTTTTTTCAATGCTGTACGTAGAGTTTCCTACAAGGCCTCATCTGACAGAAGCTTTGTCCTTCGCTTGATAAGAAGATCCATATATCCAATCACAAGGGTATTCAGAAAAAACTTGAGTAAAAACAGGGAGGAATAAATATGACAAAGAATTTTTATGAAGCAGTTGAAAATAGACATTCGATCTATGGATTATCCGATGAATTTGTTATTTCCGATGAACGCTTACAAGAGGTATTACATATAGCAGTAAAGCATGCACCATCTGCTTTCAATTCCCAAACAGCACGTTTAGTGGTGTTATTAGAAGATCAAAATCAAGAGTTCTGGAAACAAGTTTTTGATGGGATTAAAGATGGTCTAAGCGAAGAACGATATGAACGAAATAAAAAGCGCTTTGAAGGTTTTGCGAGTGGTCATGGAACCGTTCTTGTTTTCGAAGACGAAAAGGAAATCGCTACCTACCAAGAAAAATTCTCTGATTTAGCAGATGTATTTCCTATTTTTTCACAACAATCATCTGGTATGTTGCAATATCTCGTTTGGACGACACTTGAAAATGAAGGATTTGGTGCTAGCCTACAGCACTACTATCCACAATTATCTGAGGAATTAAAGAAACAATGGGGCATTCAAGAAGGATGGAAACTGATTTCGGAAATACCGTTTGGTGCACCTACAGAATCGCCAAAGCCAAAAGAATATAAACCAGCAGAAGATATGGTGTCCATCGTAAAATAACAAGGGAAAGGTAGATGTGAAGTGGTACAAAAACAAGATGATTTTAAAAAAGCATTAGGAAATTATCCAACAGGTGTAACAGTTGTTACAACATTTGATAAAGAAAATCATCCAGTCGGTCTTACGGTTAATTCATTTGCTTCTGTATCATTAGATCCATTATTAATTCTCTGGTCAATTGATAAAAAGTCGAAGTCCTTATCTGATTTTACAAACAGCAGAAAATTTGCAGTCAATATTTTGGCTAGCGATCAAGAAAAAATATGTTTCCTTTTTTCAAGCAAGGAAGTAGATCGTTTTGGACAATGTGAATGGCAGCGTTCAGAAAATAATTTACCGGTTTTGGGGGATGTCGCATCCGTCTTAGAATGTGAAACAGTTCAACAAATAGAAGCTGGAGATCATATTATATTGATAGGGCAAGTTCATCATATAGTGAATGCGGATAAAGCACCTTTACTTTATCATCAACGAAATGTGGGAGAAATTCCGAGAACATTTTATCAAACAATATAAACGGGTAAACTGCAGGCAATGGATGAAATAGATTGTTTGCGGTTTATTTTTGAGTAAAATAAAAAAGCATATGCCTTAGTTGTAAGGCTTAAGCTTCTGATAGTACTTCCTTGGTCAATGCAGTAATATCAACGGATGTTTTTTCCGTTATAACGTCTGCCAGAATGACGTTTTTGAAGTAATCTACACTTGAAGGTAGGGGAATGACGAGTAATTTTTTTAATGCTTCTTGATACATGCTGATAAACTCATTGTCGGAATTGCCTCGTTTCAGCTCTGCAAATGCCTCGTAAAATAAATCCAGTTTATCTGCAAATTCCAGTAAACGCCCTTCTACCGTAGCATCCTTTCCTTCTTTCATACGTTCAAAGAAAATTTCTTGGAACTCCTCTGGAATTTCATTGAAGATAAATTTTTCCATCATTTTTTCTTCTACATGAGAAATCATCTGCTTTAGTTCTGGCGATGCATGTTTGACAGGTGTTTTAATATCTCCGATAAATACTTCAGCAAAATCATGATTGATGGTTTTTTCATATAATGATTTCCAATTAATAATGGATCCATTCATTTCTTCAATCGTTCCAAAAAACAAGGCGTATTGTGATACTTTCCATGAGTGGGCTGCTACATTATGTTCTTCGAATTTGAAGCGGCCTGGACAACGTATGATACGCTCTAAATCATTGAGACTAGTAAAAAATTTATGAATACCTATAGCAATCATCTCCTTTAGATTATATAGCTAAATTGACCGTTTCGTCATGATCATAAGGAACAGAAAACTGCCAATAAAAGCTTAGTGTGTTTAGAAATACAGACATTGTCAAAGAAAGTGTTGTCTGAATTTCTGCGGACATCAATAGTAAAGAGAAAGGTTTTTGGGTGAAAGGTTTGTTTATTTATTGTATGTTACTTTATCAAGAATGTGATTAGGATGTCCACTAATTCCTCCTTGATACAGATATTATTATATAATATTATTTGTGTTGCATTTGCTTATTTACAAAGAAAACAAGTTATCTTTACACTGTGTTACAAAGTGCCAAGTCGTCAAAACATGTTCATTTTTTTGTCCATTGCTTGTATGTGTTATTTCCTATATTGTTGAGGTAAGAATTATATATGCAAAGGAAGCTTATTTATGCTCTATTCAACAGTATTATTTATACATGTATTTAGTGCAGTATTATCGATTGGTCCTTTTTTTGTACTCATTCCTATGTTAAAGAAGATGAAAATCGCTAAAACTCATGAAGAAATGACCGCTTATGTTACAACATTTTCACTTGCGGTTCAAATCGTAAAACATGCAGGACATATTCTCATATTATCGGGTATTTATCTTTTATGGAGTGGAGGCTACTCTATCACTTCACCATTTATTGTTATGACCATTGTCTTACTCATGGCATCCATTGTATTTTTAGCTAGAGCGTTTAAGCCAACGATAAGAACTTTTAATACACCAGAGTATCATCAACAATTATTTGTCGCAAAACTTAAAAAGGCTGTTTGGATTTATACGATTTTGTTGCTGATTATGCTATGGTTTATGGTAACAAAGCCGCCTTTATGGTAAATTCTTATAGAGGCGTTCATCCTTTTGTATAAAGTAGAATGGTGGATTTAGAGGTTAATGCAAAAAGCCTCCTGCATGTTGATCTGGTAACATGCAGGAGGCTTTTTAGGTAGCATCATCAAGAACGATAAATGTCATCGCAGCATCGCTTGAAAAAGGGCGTTTGAGAGGTGCGAATTTTAACAGCTATGAAATGAATACAGTGTTGGAGGATTTAAGAAAAATAAGTGAGTGAAAAAAGATCAAGGGTAAAACGATAGTATATGGTAATGTGAGTTTTCAAGATGAACCAATAAGCTCATCAGTTTACAATTGATAAAGACTCAGATTCTAAAGAGTTATTTGGTTTAAATGGGTACAAACAGCATCTTAAATATAGCTCGTACAGCACAATGAAAAATACGGTTTTATGTTAAAATTGAAATAATAGGTGTGGTGTTAAATATAAAGAAAATATACTTTATAAAATTGCCGGGAGTGTATATATATTACTTTCATTAATGTACTTGGGGGTAATCTTATTTTTTATTCAAAGACGAACAAATTTATTTTAATAGGTTTATTATTTTTATTTTTTCATTTATACCCTTAAATTTTGTAGTAGGTGCGTACTATTTTAAACTCCATACTATTGATTACGTTAGATTAAATGATAATGAGCTTTCCATTTATAAAAGCTTGATTTTGCCTAGAAAAAAACTCAATATCTCAGAAATTGAACAAGGTAGAATCATTGGTGAAAAACTTATCTTAATTTTAAAGAATGGTAAAGAAGTCGCGATAAGTTTCAAATTATTAACTATTACAGATTCTGAAAATTTGTTAATTAAATTAAAAGAATTCTTTTTAGTTGAACAAGCATTTGTAAAATAATGTATTATTAAGTAAACATTTACTCGCAATAACGGGCAGTAAGACCCATCTCAAGATTTAGAGAGAAGCGAAAAAGATAGGTGGGGGATGAACTGCTCGTAAAAGCCCAATTGGTTCAGGTCAACAAGTTATTGGTCACTCAGGTGTTATCATAGGATATGGCGTCTTTCACTTCCGTTCCTCTAATTCAGTGGGGGATGAAGAAGACCTCCACTGATGGAGTTTCACTTTATCATATATCACTTATCACACAGAAAAATAAGTACCTTCATAAGCCGCTCCTATGTTTCACTTTATCATATATCACTTATCACTCTTCAGCAGTCCTAAATTCACTTAATAATTGTAATAGATAATGAACAGTGAAAAAAGGCATAATTACTTTTTGAAAATTTTTAACAAAAGTGAAAAAAGTAAGTAAAAAAGTGCGATGTTAAGTAACAAACCTAACCACATAAAACTGAATGTTCCATCAGAATATAAACCTAACCATTCGGCAGGAAAACCATAAAAGCGTGATTTATCATCATCAATTCTGTAGCCGAAGTCAAAAATGAAAGAAAAGATGAGAACTAGTATAATACTCAAACTCAATAAATATATTTTTTTAGTTTTCAAAAAAAAATCTAACTCCTATCTAGTATTTTGGAATCTTTAAAAGTATGATACAATATATATTAAAAAATATATAAAAAGGATAATTTTACATAAAAAGTATATTTTTATCTGGTGTTTTTTGATTGGTAGCAGTGTTTTTGCCTTTAGTAATACCGCTTATACAAATTCTGAAACACCTACAATTATCAATGATACCACATCTGTTAATCCAGAAAAATCTAAAGTCACAATGAATGATATACATAATGTTGTAAATCAAACAGATGCTTTAGAACTAATAGATGTAAAAGATTTACCTGAAGAAGCACCCTTTGTTGAATTTGATAGCCTTGAAGAGTTCCAAAAGCAGTAACAGATTTAGAAGAAGAAAATAATAATACGTTAATTTCTGATGAATTACCTACAGGATTTAATACGATTTCTAGTAGTTCTAACAGCTTAGCAAGCGGGGAATCAACTACTTAGCTGTTGCTAAGAGTAGAACGGATGTCTTAATTGTATTTGTAAAGCCTTCATGGAATCCTTTAAAATCAGTTACACAACCAGCTAGTATTACTGTTAATTTGACATATAAATATAAGAGTGGAGCATTTACTAAATTAAGTAAAATAACATCTCACAGTTTAGGTATTCCTACGAGTTGGGTTCAAGAAAATTATAATTATAAATTTTATTCCTCTAAAAAAGGAATTGACGTAGAACTTAATGGATATAACGTGGTGGGTGTTGCTATTAAAGGACAAGCAATAGGCGCAAAAATAAATGATACTGTTACTTTTAAATATGAACTCGGCGGTAATAAGAGAATAGCTGAATATTAATCTGAAAAAACAGATAAGAAAACAATCTCTCTTTGGACTAACCTAATAAGACAACATAAAACACCTTCGAATAGGGCGTATCGGGAAATATGACCTATCGAAGGTGTTTTTTGCATAGGCAAAAATAGATATACATCAGATCACGCGTGTTGATTTGACAAAAATTAGAAGTGTCTGTTTAACATAGTTTTTGAAAAACTCTGTATTTTCAAGACCATTTATATAGATCTTCGCTGCGGCTTGCTCGAGTCCTCGAAAATGCAAGCATTTCCTTCGTGCGGTGTGATTCGAGGAAGAAAATTCAACGTCTCGCGGGAAAAGCGAATAGATGAGACCCCGCAGCGCAAGCGATTAAGGAACGGAGTTGTAGTGCGCCACGTCCTGTGGCAACGACTCCGTGACCAACATCCTGTTGCCCCCAGTATTCGCCCGCATGAGTCGTGCAAGCCGTAGCGGAAATCAACGAATACACTATATTTTGTAGGAAAAATTGGATAATCAACACGCTTGATATAGCATAAACTAATTTATCTATATGGAAATATAATCATTATATATATACTTTACTATCCTTATTTTAACAGGCGAAGCTCTCATAACTAAAACTTTGTCGTGACATTATAATAATTGATCACAAACGTTAAACGGAAATATGGATTGTAACGTTTATGATGAAAAATCTAACGTTAAGTATATAGACGACTAAAAATAAATGGATTTCTTTACGAGGACACAGAATGGGGAATCGTCAATCGAATCCTTGTTATTTTAAATAAGTCAAAGGTACAATTCACTCCGATGAATGAATCATTTATATCGATTGTATGATGAGCATTTGAATCGTCTTTTTTGTGGAAATGGTATTGAATCGATGATCATACAGTAGTATATTAAATTTATATAAATGGATAGGAATAATAAGGAATAGAAATGAACAGATGTGTATTTTTAGTTGTATGATTAATCCCGCTTTAACTGGCAGTAAGACCCCCATCTCAAGATTTAGAGAGAAACGAAAAGATAGATGGGGGACTAACTGCCCGTAAAAAGTCCGATTGGTTCCACTAACTATCAGTGGGGAATGAAGAAAACCACCGCTGATGGAGTTTCACTTTATCAGAGTTCTTTCCTATTATATTGTTTACAATATGTTCAAAAGATTTGCTATGGCAGTTTGAAAGATATGGTCTTTTCGTTTTTAAAGTTCCTATCTTTTTTAGAGAATAAATATGGAAAGGATGATTACACATGACAGCGATAAAAAATAAGTATTTAACAAAAGGGAGCGAGGATGCACCTTTAAAACTAGAGGCCTTTTTAAATTTAGCTTGTCCGGGAAGTGCAGCTTTTTATAATTATGCAAAGGAAATACTGCCTACGTATATTGAAAACGGGCAAATTCAGTACATTGTAAAATTGTATGATAAACCACGTGAAGAATTATTACCAGGTACGCTTGTCCATCTTGCATTGGATTATTCAAAACCTGAGGAAACATTCCAAATCATTGACAAATTATATGCAACACAACCTGAGTGGCGCGATTTGCCAGATAAAGAGATTAAAGCATTGCTGATCCGCGAATATAATCAACAACAAGAAGAACGAAAAGAAAATACAGCAATCAGTTTGTCTATTACGGGTGAAGCTATTGAAAGAGATGTACAAGGCGTTCCGACGATCTTCATCAATGGTGAACGTAAAGCTTTAACATTCCCATTACAAGAAGAACAAGTCAAAACAATTATCGAAGAAGAAGTAGCAAAATTAAAATAAGCATTTATAAAAAGAAGAACAAGGCAGATCTTTGTAAGGATCCGTTTTGTTCTTCTTTCATCATGTAGTCGTTAAGGATTACATGGACTGCAGTGTCATTATTTTTCCAATTCTTTGATTAAAGGTTTTGCTAGTTCGGTTGCTGTTTTGCCGATTTTTTGATGGTCCTCTATGACAGATAACACTAAGAATTCTTGGTTCTTTTTCGTGTCAAAGGCTACGATGAAGCTATTTTCTTGTCCTTTTGTTCCTTGTGTTTGTTTCAGTTCAGCCGTTCCAGTTTTGGCAGCTAAAGTAGAGCTGATACCATTTAAAATATGTGCCGTTCCGTTTGGATTTTGGATGACCTGTGTCATTGCCTGATGGACGATTTCAGCAGATTTTGAGCTAACAGCATCTTTTGCCTTTGTTTTTTCATTTGCTAATAGATGTCCATAAATGATTTTACCGTTGTTAGCAAAAGCACTATAGGTAATGGCCTGTTGAATTGGAGACATTAATACTTGACCTTGCCCATAAGCAGTATCTGCTAATAGAATTTGCGATTTAAATGATGTTTTATTGGAAATTTGAGCAGGTTCCATTGAAAAAGGTAAGTCTAATTTTTCACCAAAGATAAACTGATTGAATCCTTTACGTAATACCTTTTCGCCCATTTCAAGCCCTGTTTGAGCAAAGAAAATATTATCAGAATAGATGAAGGCTGTTTCTAAATTGACTTTAGGAACGTTGGAAACACGTGTGATATAATAATTGCCCCATGATTTATCTTTTTGCCATTTCAATCCGCTGATCGTTCGTGTCTTATCTGTTGTTAATGTGCCAGCATCAAGTGCAACACTGGCCGTTACAGTTTTCAAGGTAGAACCGGGTGCATATCGTTGCGTAAAGCGATTGGCGAATGGTTTTCGTTCGTCATTTAGGTAAGCGTCATATTCTTTTTGTGAAATGCCACGAATCATTAGGTTTGGATCGTAAGAAGGTTTGCTGACAAGTGCTGATAGCTCACCTGTTTTGGGCTGCATGATGACAGTCGCACCTGTAGCATTGTCAAGTGCATTATATGCTTTTACTTGCGTGTTCGCATCAATGGTTAGTTGAAGATCCTTGCCATCCTCGCGATATGCTTCTAACAACACTTCTTTTACTTTGCCGTTTTGATCGATAAGTGAAATCTTACCACCATTTTTTCCACGTAATTCTTTATCATAAGCTCTTTCTAAACCACTTTTTCCAATATTCGCATCAGCCGATAGTGTTTTGTCCTTTTTTAAATCCTCTGCTGTTACTTTTCCAGTATAGCCGATCATGGTTGATGCAGCTTTGCCGAGTGGATAATAACGAATATCGACCGCTTGATATTGTACAGCTGTCATCTTTTTGATCTGATTATCTTCAACGACTTTCAGAGGAACAAACAAATCTTCTTTTACCCATTTTTGGTCAAGCTTTGCTTCAATTTCCTTTACGCTGATGTGAAATTGTTGAGCAATGGCGTTTATATTTTCTGTTCTTTCAGTGCCTTTACCAAGTTCTTTAGGAATGATCCCAGCTTGGTGGAATTCAGCATTGGTTGCAAGTGCGCTGCCATTTTTGTCGAGAATCTTTCCACGAACGGCATCATCTTCTGTGTAGGATATTTTATCGGTCGCTTCCATGTGGGGGAAGATTAAATTTGGTTGCCAGTCAATGACATAATCTTTTCCTTGTTTGATAAGTTTTCCTTTGTAGGAGAGGGTAGGTAATTTACCTAATCCTGTGGCTAAATTTAGTTTGTATGAAAATTGAAATTGTCCATTTTTTATTTTGGAGATTTTCAAATCGCTTGCTTTTAGATTTTCTGCACCAATACCGTTAAATATATTGGTATATTTATCAATGAATGTTTGTTTGGTGTAATGTGCTTTTTGCAGTGATTGGTTGGATACGACAGATGGCAATTGATCAAATTGTTGTTGTGTGAGGATTTGAATAAATTGTTTTGCTTTTTGTGTTGCCTTTTGTTCGGCATTTTTGTGTGCCATATAATAAGAGCCACCGGATATCGCTAGAACGAGTACCACAATTATTCCGATAAGCAATGGTTTCTTTTTCATCATACGTTCCCCCTTCTTAACGTTATTATCGATGATATTAGGCAAAAAGTATATAGAATGAGCACATAAATGTTAAAATGGGAAAAGAAAATATCAATATAGCAACAGAAAGAGGCATCATATGAAAAAAATGAGGATTGGTCTTATCTTTATTGCGATTGTCCTAATCATTCTTGGATGGGGAGCACATAAAGAAAAGGTACAAAAACAACAAATCAATACGATTCTAAATAATCAACAGGATGTCAATCAAATAGTGGTCATGAATTATCAAACGAATAAAGAAAAAGAACTGAACAAAAGCGAAGCAGCACAATACAAGGAAGAAAATCCATTAAGTCATATTGAAAAATTGGATAGCGGAGATCGCAAATTATTTGCGGATAAGGCTGACTACAGCATTACTTATCGAATAGATAGCAAAAAATTATACTCTGTTGAGATATTACGTTTAAAGGGAAAAGAGGCAGCCATTTCAGATGAATTGCGCCCATTTCTTTTTGAAGTAAATGGGAAAAACTATATGATCTATTGGCCTGAGCAAAACAAAGTATTGGAGCAATCAGAGAATACTAAAGAACTGCTACGACATTTGTGATCTGGCTGATGGAGTGTATATGATTCATTCTTATGAAAATACCTATAAATGTAAATCAAACGGATATTAACGCGGGCATTGAGATTCAAGTAAACTTTCATGAGGGATTGCTCCCAACCCATAAAGTTTTTACACAGAAAAAAGCGGGCGGATAGGCAGGGAGAGTGACTGTCTGTAAAAGCGGAGGGTTCAATTTATATACAATGGGTATGAAGAAATTCTCCATTATGTGAAGTTTCACCTTATTGAATAGTAGGTGGTGAGAATTACTTAAAAATTTCACTTTCTTTTTATAAGATTGAATCACTATAACCAAGGCTCAATCGCAAATATTTTATTGTTAATGGTATCTAATCTTATGTTCTTTCCAATAGCAAGTGGAATCATTGGTTGTGTGTGACAGCTATCGAACTCTGCTAAAATAGGAATATTTTTATCATCTAATTGTTCTAGTAATAAATCCAAAGGGGTTTTCCCAGTATTTAAATCATTAAATTGCTCGTGTTTTCCTAAAATGATTCCACTGATTTTGTCAAAAATCCCATGCAATTTTAACATTGCAAAATTCTTTTCGATAACTGAAGCATCTTTCATTGTGTCTTCAATCAATAAGATATCCCCATCTTTTATTTCAGGAAAATAGGGTGTACCAATAAAGCCATACATGGCATTATTGTTTCCACCAATCAATCGACCTTCTACAATTGCTTCATTAACACTTATCCATTTATTTGAATAAAGTTCTTTTTCTTTTGTTTTTTCTAGCCAATTCACCAACTCATCTGACCAATAGGAAGGTTCTTGTATTTCGTAGGGAAGAGATTGATCAGCACAAAAATAGTGTTCAAAATATGTATATGTATCATTAACCAAGGGTTCGAACTCTCCAAAAGAAGGTACAATCGCTGGACCATAATATGTTGTTATGTTTGTTTTGGCATATAAAGCAAGTAATATTGCTGTTGCATCGGAGTAACCAACAACAAATTTTGGATTTTTATAAAATGCCCTATAATCGATATATGGAAGTATACTGTTCGAGTTTGTTCCACCAATCATCGACATGATCATTTTGATAGATGGATCGCCCAATAACTCATTTAATTCTTCTGCACGTTCTTTCGGGCTGCCAGAACGATAAATATCTTGTTGACCAGTTAATTTTCCTTCTACAATTTGAAATCCCTTGTTTTCTAAATAAGCTTTTCCTCTTTCATATCGTTTTTTCGCTGTGACTGATGCAGGAGACGAAGGTGAAAATATGCCAATTTTATCTCCTTTTGTTAATGGAATCATTAGCGTTGCTCCCTTTGTAATATAAATTTATGATTATTATATCAAAATTTGATATTGACAGTAACAAGTTATTTATCCCGCTTTAACGGTGAGTAAGACCCTCATCTCAAGATATAGAGAGAAACGAAAAAGATAGATGGGGGATCAACTTCCGCATGCGTCCGATTGGTTCGGGCGGGCAGGATGTTGGTCCCTCAGGTGTTGCCATAAGACGTGCGCTTTTAGCCTGAGTTCCTCTATTTCAGTGGAGGATGAGAAAAACCCCACTGATGGAGTTTCACTTTATTGTGAATTTGGGTAAGATTACTTCAATAGTAGCATTTTATTCAAGAATGCAAAGATAGAGCAAACTAGAGGAATATGCAAAAAAATTAAAATATTTAATTTTTTAGAAAGGAAGGTAATTTAGGATGATGCGACTGTTAGGGATCTTATTGCTTTCTTTAGTCATAGTGGCATGTGGAAAGGCTGATGATCGTGTGAATACTCTAAATAAGATCAAAGTGACGATTAAAATCGAGGATCATGTTGATTATGAACAAAATTATTTAATTAGCATCTCAACCAAAGGAAAACATACAAAAGAATTGGCAATACTACCCAAAAACATTTCATTTATCACAGATGGAAAGAAAGAAAAAAATGTGAATTTATATACTGATGTTCCTTATACATTACGTGTCTATAAAACGGACTTCAAGTCTATGGATGAATACTTTCAAAAAACAAAGACAGGAGGTTTGAAAAAAGATGAGATTAGTGAGGATAATCCACTATATAAAGAGACGTTTATACCTACAAACGATACTAAGACAATAACAATACTAGTTGATTAAGAATAGACTTTTTTGATAGAATTTGAACTTAGTAAATATTTTATGATTAATTGAATTTATTTAGATAAGTTAAACAAATACAGAAAGAGATGGTATAAAAGATTCTAATATACCATCCCTTATGACATATGATTTTTATTTAAATTAATCACAAATCTTGAAAAGTCTATCTTATGTTAAATAGGCATTTAATTATGCTTCTTGAGCTTCCGTAAAAGTGCGATTACCTAATTCAGCATCTAACATGAAAATAGCGTTTGAATCGTTTTCGATACGTTCAAATTTATGAATAATAGTATCTAAAGTAGATTCTTCTTCTACTTGTTCATCGATGAACCATTTTAAGAACGCCATCGTAGCATGTTCACGTTCATCTAAAGCAATATCGGCAAGTTCATAAATTCGATGTGTTACCTTTTTCTCATGTTGAAGTGCTGTTTTGAATGTTTCTAAAACGGAGGAAAAGTCATTTTTAGGGCTTTCAAATCCTTCAATTGTCACGCGATAGCCCATATCATTTAAGAAATTATAAAATTTCATCGCATGGAAACGTTCTTCTTCAGCTTGTACTAAATAGAAATTAGCAAATCCATCGTAATTTTCATTTGTACAATAAGCAGCCATAGCTAAATAAGTATGTGCGGAAAAGAATTCAAAATTCATTTGATCATTAAGTGCGG
The DNA here is from genome assembly GCF_007896505.1 of Rummeliibacillus sp. SL167. NCBI lineage: Bacteria > Bacillati > Bacillota > Bacilli > Caryophanales > Caryophanaceae > Rummeliibacillus > Rummeliibacillus sp. SL167. Next base: position 43,759 of record NZ_VCBM01000002.1, read on the forward strand.
CATGAAGCTTTTCAGATAACATAAAAAGCCCTCCCTGTCATATTATTATTTAGAGATTTTCTCTTTCTAGTATACAACCGTCATCATCAAGTATTCGAAAATAATTTGGGGAAATAAGGATTGTAATGGGAATCAGGCATATTGATTATCCAATTTTATCTATAAAATACAGAGCAATTGTTGATTTCCTACGGCTTGCACGACTCATGAGGGCGAACGCCGAGCCGCTTCCTTCGCTTGCGCTCCGTGCAGGGTCTCATCTGTTCGCTTTTCCCGCGGGAGTAGAGCAAGCCTCCGCTCCAATCTATGCAAATGGAGCTAAAAATACAGGATTTTAGGATGATTCTAGCAAATATATATCCTATTTTCTCCCTAATTAACACGCCTGAATAGAAATAAGAAAATCATTTGTTCCTCATATTCTTATAGAAAATAATAACTTTCCTATGACTATTATTATAACATTTTTCCTTTTAAAGTACACCGGATAGATGTATGTTCCTCATAATTTTCCTTTAAAAGGTAGTGCGGAGGGATAGAAAACTATTTTAGTTGAAGCGATTGGGATTTCTACAGGCAATTGATTTCTAAGATTAACAAGGCATCAAGAATGTTTACGGATTAGGAAAAAACAAGAATTTGCTAGAAAAGAGTAAGATAAAAATTGAAGAGTTAGGCTAGTACCAGTCATCGAAATAATTAATAGAGTTCAGTTAAGCTATGCAACTTTTACGCATAATGATGGTCAAATCATAGAAAACGCAAAATATAAATATTGGGAGTTAATGATGAAATATATTAGACTACTTTTAATCAATATTTTAGCTGTTGTAATTGTATAATGCTGCTGTTTTTGGATAGCGGATATCACAAATGATGTTATTTATGAAGGCAATGCATATCTTATTGCGCTCGTAACACCTTTTCTCTTATTTATCGTGAATTTTTTAATGGAAAAAAAGAAGAGGAATGCTGTACATAGTAGTTTATTTTTTATTTTAGTCGGAAGTATTGGTGGGATGTTTTTATATTTCAAACTGAACAGTACCCCATTTCAAAACGGCTTTCCTTATATCCAAGTACAGACAATGAATCAAATGGGCTTTCGATACTTTTATATAAGGCTGTTTTTTTCCAATGCTTGATAGGAAGTGCTCTTTATGAATGGACATTGCATAAAAAGAAAAATACTTCATGGTAATATTTTGATGGATTGATTTTTTGGGTTCATCATCAGTAGAAGTTGCTATCTAGGAAAGGAGATGCACTATTATGATTGATTGGCGGTGGAATGAAGTTGACATAGTGGAAAGTCAAGAAAGATGGTATGAAGCAAAATCATTCCTCACAAAAAAGTGGAAGCAGAATCCTGAAAATTTGAAAATTCTTATTAGGCTTGGTTTCTTTTGCTGGTATGTTTTGGTCGAAGAGGACTGTATAGGGGGCGAAAAATTAGATTCTAATGAGTTAGAGATTATGCTAAATGAAGTCACATATTTTGGTTTGACCAATTTTATGGAAAATGAAGATTTTCTTTGGTGTTTTGGTTATATGATTTCACAGTTTCCGTATTACTTCGGTGATTATGAACATTGGGAAGAAAAAGGAATTTCGATGTTAAAACGTGCTTATGAACTATGTCCTGATGACCCAGTGTATCAATATTCTTATTTAGGTTCTCTCCCTGATAGTGGCGGAAAACTTAAAGTTGAATTACAACAAGTACAAACTGTTCTTGAAGATAGATTTCAAGGAGAAGGCATATTATCCGATTATTTTAAAGATGTATGGCAAAATTAGTAGGTAAATTAATAAGCTAAAGAGTTCATTTAATAGGAATGTGGAAACTTTATTTTATAGAATTTCTATATATTTGCAGACTCTTTTAATCTATGCAAGTGGCATATTTTTTTAATATTTTCATTTTTCAATGTCACTTACAATTTTGGATTCAAAAGTAAAATATATTCTCACGCGTGATATTTTATAAATGAAATTGGATAATCATGACACCTGATTCCTACGCAGGTTTGAAGAGAAACAGTAGTTTATAACTAATATTTGAAGCAGGACTTTTTGGATAGACCCGTATATTCTTGAAACAATTTAAAGTTTAAAAACAAACTTTAGTCGCTTGTACAAAAAGCGGGAAGATGATATTATTAGAATAACATCACAATATATAGTATGTTGTTTATCTTGGTTCTACTATATGTAGATTAATAGGGAAATCAGTGAGAATCTGATGCTGTCCCCGCAACTGTAAATGTGAAACGAATGTCAATAGCCACTATGTTTTTACATGGGAAGGTGACTAGTAGGGTGAAGCATAAGCCAGGAGACCTGCCTAATAAACAATTGCACATTTTTTCGGGGGCTAGGAAATGGGGGCAAATAAGTCTGCATTTCCATCGACCTAATTGTTTCCATTTTGAAATAAAGCTATTCCCGATAAGAAGGGGATAGCTTTTTGTGTTACTTATGTAAAAGTGTAAATTACTTTTTAAAGAAAGAGGAGATCTTATGAAACTTTATACGAAAACAATTTGCCCAAAATGCATGTTTGTAAAGTCATTTTTAAAAGAAGCAGGCTTTGAGGGAAAATATGAATTAATTAATGTAGATACAGATGAACAAGCAAAACAACAAATAGTCGAAGCAGGCTTTTTATCCGTTCCAATTTTAGAGTTGAATGGGGAACTAATCCAAGATGTTGCGCAAATGAACGAAGAGATTAGTAAGATCGCCATATGATTGCATTTGCCAGCAGAACGGGAAATGTTCGATCCATCATTCATCGGCTAGGATTGCCTAATGTTGAAATAACAGAAGATTTGATGATGACAGAACCCTTTTTCGTTTTTACTTATACAGACGGATTGGGCGATGTGCCACCAATTGTTGAGAAATTTCTTCAAAACAATCATTCTTTTTGTAAAGGTGTGATCGCTAGCGGAAATTCCAATTTTGGTCACTCCGTTTTTTGCAAATCAGCAGATACAATCAGCAGAAAATACCATGTGCCTATTATTCGAAAAATAGAACTACGGGGATTTCCACGGGATTATGCGGCAATCGTTGATCAGTATCAAAACGTTTTTGAGAGAGAGGTTTCTTTATGAAAGAATACTTAAAATTAAACAATGAAGTGTTAAATAAATATAGTTCAACAGGAACCATTGATTTGCAAAAAGATAAAGAAGCTACACGCAAATATTTTTTGGAAAATGTCAATGTCAGAATGCGCTATTTTATCGACTTAGAAGAAAAAATAAGCTATTTAATGGAGGAAGGATATTACGAAGAAGACTTTTTGAAAATGTACTCCATGAAATTTATCAAAAAATTATTCAAATATGCTTATGATTATCATTTTCGCTTTCCATCCTTTATGAGTGCCAGTAAATTTTATGAAGGGTATGCCATGAAGAGCCGAGATGGAAAGGAAATTTTAGAAAAGTATGAGGATCGTATCATCATCATTGCCCTCTATTTAGCACAAGGCGACGAACAGCTAGCTGAAAAGGCTGTTCATCATATGATGGAATCGTATCAGCCTGCCACACCGACAGCTTTAAACAGTGGTAAAAAAGCGCGCGGGGAGTTGGTCAGTTGCTTTAAATTAGCGATGGATGATACGATGAACAGCATTGCAGAAAACATTGGCTATTGTTTAGAACTCTCTCGCTTAGGAGGTGGAGTTGGTACTTTATTAACCGATTTGCGCCCATTAGGGGATCCAATCAAAGGGATCTTAAATCGTGCAAGCGGTGTCATGCCCGTTGCGAAGTTATTAGAGAATGCCTTTTCTTATTCCAACCAATTGGGACAACGAAATGGCTCCGGTGTGGTCTATTTAAATATTTTCCATGGGGATATTGAAGAATTTATCTCATCGAAAAAACCAAATGCGGATGAAAAAATTCGTCTTGCCACATTGTCAACAGGCATCATCATTCCAGATATTTTCTTCGAATTGATGAAAAAAGATAAAGATATCGTTTTATTTAGTCCTTATGATATTTATAAAGAATATGGTAAGCGCATGAGTGAAATCAGTATTACTGAGATGTATTATGAACTATTGGATAATCCCAATATTCGTAAATTAAAACGCTTAAATGCACGGAAATTATATACAGAAATAAAGAAAACACAATTTGAATCAGGCTATCCATTTGAAATATTCGATGACAATGTAAATCGTGTTCATCCTTTAAAAGGTCTTGGTCGGGTGAAAATGTCCAATCTTTGCACGGAAATTCTGCAAGTTCAAACGACCAGTATTATTACAGACATGGACAAGCCAAACGAATATGGCTTAGATGTATCTTGTAATTTGGGTTCTTTAGACATTCATCATGCGACAGAAACAAATAACTTTGAAGAACTAGTTGATACAGCTATGCGTCTACTGACAAATGTTTCTCAAATGACGGATATCGTCAATGTCCCTTCTGTTGCAAAGGCAAATAAATTGATGCATTCGGTTGGATTGGGAACGATGAATCTTCATGGACATCTTGTTACGGAAAATATTCTATATGGTTCAGATGAATCTATCGAATTCGTTGATTTCTTTATGGAAGCATTAAATTACTACTCCTTAAAAGCTTCCATGCTAATTGCAAAAGAAAAAGGCGAGACTTTTTATGGATTTGATAAAAGTGAGTATGCAAATGGCCAATATTTTGAGCATTACATCCATAAACAAGAAAAAATGCCAACTGAAAAAGTACAAAAAGCACTAGGAAATGTGCCGATCATTACAGCGGATATGTGGAAAAAGTTAAAGAAAAATGTTATGAAATATGGCGTATTTAATGCATATCGTCTCGCTGTTGCACCAACAGGCAGTATTTCCTACATTCGTAGTTGCACAGCATCCATTGCTCCATGTACGGAAAGAGTAGAAATTCGTGATTATGCGGATAGCCGGACCATTTATCCAATGCCTTATTTAAATAATGAAAATCAGCATTTATATGTAGAAGCTTATGATGTTGATAGTTATCGTATGATTGATTTATATGCAACAGCTCAAAAACATGTTGATCAAGGTATTTCAATGACATTATATGTAACGGATCAATGGACAACTGAGCGCCTTGCGAAACTTTATATTTATGCATGGATGCGCGGCATTAAGTCGATTTATTATGTTCGCCAACGCTTGCAAACATTGGAGGAATGTGTGTCATGTTCAATATAGGACCATTTGAAGCGGTCAATTGGAATAAACCAACGAGTGATTTGGCTAAAACATTTTGGGATCAGCAGTGGAAACAAATGTGGTTTCCTGAAGAAATTGCAGTTAGTAAAGATTTGAAGCAGTGGAAAGACTTCGAGTTTCGAGATACGTATACAAAAGTATTCGGCGGACTTACTTTACTGGATACGCTTCAAACAAATATAGGGATGAACGAAATTGCTAGATACCATGAAGACCTACAAGAAAAGGCTGTACTAACAGTGTTTGACGCATTTGAGGCTATCCATGCAAAATCCTATTCTTATATTTTCACAACATTGTGCAATAACGATGAAATTGATGAGATCTTTGCTTGGGTCAAGAAAAATGAATTTCTACAATATAAAGCGAAAAAAATCGCTGATATCTATTCTTCTATTAAAGAAAACGACCCTGAAAGTTTATGGAAAGCTATGTTTGCGTCTGTTATGCTTGAATCGTTTTTATTTTATTCCGGATTCTTTTATCCTTTATATTTGGGTGGACAAGGAATTTTACGAAATAGCGCAGAAGTAATTTCTCTTATTTTAAGGGACGAATCTATTCATGGTGTGGCAACAGGATATTTCGCTCAAAATCTTTTTAAAAAGTTCTCAAAAGAAAAACAGGACGAATTAAAAGTATGGGGCTATGAGCTTCTGCTAGATTTATATGAAAACGAAATGAAATATACAGATGATATCTATGCGGAAACAGGTTTAAGTCCAGAAGTGAAAGCCTATGTACGCTATAACGGCAATAAAGCACTCATGAATTTAGGGTTAGATACGATGTTCCCAGAGGAAGAGATCAACCCTATTGTTATGAATGGCATTCGAAATGAAGGCTCCACCTATGATTTCTTCTCACAAAAGGGATCTACCTACGCAATTGCTAAAGTTGAACCTATATCCGACGAGACCTTTAACTTTGATTTTTTAAAGAAATAACCGTGATCTAAGGTGTCGAAACGAAACAATTCGGACAATAAAACAATTGAAGGTCCTTAATCTCTTTGGAGGTTAAGGATTTTTTGGTTTAGGGCTGAAAATATGGAGTGAAGATGATCCAAATACCTTCCGCTCGAATGTCATGAAAAACGACCAGTTAAAAGAAAACGTGAAAATCTATTGAAATTAGTTGGTGATATATTTCACAAAGTGGTAATCCAGATAAAAAGAGATAGCCTCGTCTCTTAAGAAAGCTAGAGCGAGGCTACCGAAAGAAAACTTTGGGTCGGATGCTGGATGTAGAAACGAAAATCTAGGAAATAAGAATTTTGTCATAATATATTTCCTGAGAAATAATATTGTCGATAAAGGTCTAATGGAATATCTGTTGTAGTTGATGATATAGACCGTTTTGATCGTTTGTATATGTTGTTACTTCATCTGCTTGCAATTGAACTTCTTGACGTGCATTTTTCATGGCGATACTTTTTCCGACTTTTTCAAATAATGGGATATCGTTACCTCCATCACCAAATGCTATGACATCTTCAAAGCGAATCTGTAATTCAGATAGTAAAGTGGTAACCCCAATAGCCTTTGTTGCATTGGCTCCGTTCACATCTATTAAATCAGATGAAGATAATGCAGCGGAAAAAGCATAGTCTTTTTGTAGTTGTTTTATTGTCTCGAACCACTCAGCAACAAGTGATGTGTTTTCATCAAAGAATAGTATTTTTTCGACATGATTGGCATGTAGTGCAGTTGTCCATTTTACATTTTCGTGTCTGTGAGATATCGATGTTGAAGTTTCTGTTTGGAAGGGCGTTATTTGTGCGGTTAATGTTCCATCTTTGTGATAAATTTCATGATAGATCCCAAATTCAATTGATTCTTCTATTAAATGCTGAACAGTGTTTGCAGGAATCTCACTTTTATATATCTGTTTCTTCCCAGCAAAAACATTCATCCCATTTGATGCGACGATTCCATCCACAACAAATTCTTTTGGGAGAATTCGTTGAACTTCAAAAATAGTACGACCTGTTGCGATAAAGACCAATAGTCCTCTTTTTCTGAGTGTTTGTATATATTGAACTAATAACGGATGAACAGTTTTCTTACTTGTTAAGGTTGTTCCATCTAAGTCTAAAATGATTCCTTGTGAATCCATTGTGCCATCTCCAGTGTAAAAGTTTAAGAATGATTTAATGATTTGGCTTTATTATAAATATGGGATGTTTCAACTCTAATCAGTAAATGAGAGCAGGTCAAGCTTCCTTACCGAACATTGTCGAGAATGCTTGATGTTCATTCACAGAAAAGAGCTCACCTGTGATGAATCGAATATGTCATCAATATGATTAAACAGAGCTAATCATTAAAAGTCAAAAAATTATATAATTAAGACTTGCCATTTTTATTGTAGTAAAAATGATGATTATGTAAAGGGTCTATTGTAACAATAGGGTAGGGTCAGGGCAAAATAACCATTCTTTGATATAATGGAAGTAGCTAAAAGGCGGTGAAAGTTTACGTGACAAAATGGTACAGTGTCTTTCCAAAAAATCCAGTGATGAGTATGATCGCATGGATTGCGTTTTGCTTTATCCCGTTTTATTTAATATTTCATTCGGCATCAAAGCTTGAAGGGTCTATCGCACTTGCAGTTCTCATCATGTATTTAATCTGTTTTCGTTTTGCTTATAGTGCGACAAATGGGCTTGTCTATATGTGGATTGCCCTTGGAATGGTTATTAATGCAGCCATGACAGTATTGTTTGGATATATATATTTTGCTTTTTTTACGGCATTTTCTATAGGAAAAATCCGCCATACAGTAGGATTTTATATTATGTATGGACTTCATATTGCAATGACGGTTGGTTCAGTCATTGGAGGATTCTTTATCGAAACAGATCTATTTATTCAAGAGATTCCCTTGATCGTTATTATTTTATTTAGTGCGATTTTGGGTCCTTTCTATCTTTATAGTGAAAATAAAAGTAAAAGACTTGAGGGCGCATTAAAAACGGCAAATGCACGCATTTCCGAATTAAGTGTATACGAAGAGAGACAACGAATTGCAAGGGATCTGCATGATACGTTAGGTCAAAAGCTTTCGATGATTGGCTTAAAAAGTGACTTGGCTGTACGGTTAGTCAAAAAGGATCCAGAGGCTGCTATTCAGGAATTGCATGATATCCGGCAAACTTCTAGTATGGCCTTAAAGGAAGTTCGTGAGATGGTATCGAATATGAAAAAGGTCAAACTACAAGAGGAAATCACACACGTACAACAAATATTAAAGGCAGCGAATATCCAGCTGAAATTGGAGGGGAATCCACAGTATGATCGTATTCCCACGATGCTTAGTAATTCGTTAAGTATGTGTTTAAAAGAAGCGATTAATAATGTGGTGCGTCATAGTCAAGCGACAGCATGTAAAATTAAGATATTGCAAACCACTGATTTTATCGAAATGATCATAAGTGACAATGGTATCGGTCTTTCAAAAAGTACTAAAAAGCCATCAAGTAATGGGTTGAATGGTATGAAAGAACGTGTTGAGTTTGTGAATGGTGAATTAGAATTACTAGAAAAAAAAGGAACTACAATAAAAATTACCATTCCTATTGTCATTACGCACAATGAATAATGGACTACATGAGTTGGTCTGCTTCGTAGAAAAATATCCAGAGTATTTTGGATCCCTTTTTCATGCAAGAATACAACTTTTCCTGAATCTTTGGATCATTTTTTTAAATTTAGTCTTCCTTTTGAAGATAAAAATTTAGGAAAGGAAAAGGATTCATGTGATCGACGTCGAAATGTAAATACTATGGAAATTTTAATTTTTTCGGAAGAAGTCCCACTTCTATGAAGGATAAGATGAATGTAGCTTTTTATTTGCCTTGCATGAACGGGCGGTAATACTCCTCCTCAAGATTCAGTGAGAGCAAAGAGGTAGGAGGAGAACAACTGTTGTATGCGCGCCCGATTGGTTCGGGCCAACAACATGTTGGTTACTCAGGTGTTGCCACAAGACGTGGCGCTTTTAGCCTGAGTTCCTCTAGTTCAGTAGGGGATGAAGAAACCCCCACTGATGAAAGTTTCACTTTATCTCGCATCAAGAGGTATGTAAAAAGTGGGGGGAAGATAAGTAAATGGGCGATCGATTGGCTGTGAAAACTCGATTGATTGAACGAACAACAATGTAAGTTTGAAGAAACCCTCACTGGGTAAAGTTTCACTTTATTTTCCATAAAAGTGGATGGGTAAAGTAGAAAACTTTTCAGAACACATGTAAGCGTTTGATATGGGTATGATTAACACAAGGGAGAGATGGCAAATGTTTAATCCGCGTGATTTTGGTGAAAAGTTAAAAGAATTACGTATTCAAAATGGATATTCGATGTTATCGTTGGGAAAAGCAATTGGTACATCAGCAAGTCGTATCAAAAGCTGGGAAATGGGAGAGAGTGTGCCTTCTGCTAGCTGGATCGTCAAGCTAAGTAATATTCTACATGTTTCAGCTGATGAGCTATTACTGAATATCATCGATAAAACACCGTTAAAAGGAGAAAAGGTGTTTCTTAAAAAGCGAAATGTTATTTTAAATGATCTGACTATTTTATTGCATGAATTAGATAAAAAAGACCTTTGGGAACTTTATACATTAGCTGAAGTAAAGGTTATGCAAAAAGATGTGTCGTTACAGAACGATCCATATAATATTGAACTAGAGGAAAGAAGTCCCAAGGCTCATTTGCTTTGATCTTCTTTGAGTTATCTGCTATCTAAAAGAGCTTTTCTAAAAGAAGAATATGTTCGTATACAGGGCACAGAATACTGTTTCATCGGTATTCTGTGCCCTTTTTGCAAGGAATAAAGATAAACCTCTTCCTTTAGAAAGTTTCTTTTGCCCGTTTTGAACAATTCATGATGTTTTCTAGTAATAATAGGTATATTATTTACACAAAAAGGGAAAAATAATTTTATATGGGAGTCCTTTTGTAATATTTCGACGCCAAAAAGGGTATTTTTTTTCGTGAAATCAACTGATTTTCTCTTTTTTACGAAAAAAAGAGAAAAAATTTTTAAAAGTTATCTCTTTATTTGTATAAAAAAGGAAAGAAGGATAAATAGATAGTTAATTTATTCCACATAACACTAGCCTAGTCATATCAATAGCTATGAAAATTTTAATTAAAAAATTTTCATAATGATGTATGAAATATCAGAAAATTGGCAAAGATTGTAACACGATTGTTACAGTGCATACATTGATTAGCAACAATTATGACATGTGACGATGGTAAAGTAAGTCGTGTTAGTACAAAGGAGGTCGTTTTTTAACGATGAAAAAATATTTAATTGCACTAGCAGGTGTTTTCGCACTAGGAACTGCAGCTCTATCAACTCAAGCATCTGCTGCTAGTTACAAAGTGGAAAAAGGAGATACACTTTGGGGCATTTCCCAAGACGAAAAAGTATCAGTAGAAGATTTAAAAGAAATGAACAATCTAAGTTCAAATGTAATTGTCCCATCACAACAGCTAGAAACTAGCCCTAAAGCTAAAACATATAAGATTAAAAAAGGCGACACATTATTTAAGATTGCTAATGAAACAGGCGTTTCTGTAGGAGACTTAAAATCTTTCAATAATCTAAGTGGCGATCTAATCTATGCAGGTGAAAATCTTGCATTAACAGGAGATCCAAATCGTCATAATCTTGCTTCTGTTTCAACTAAGCAAACACAAACACCAGCTAATACACAACTTGCCAATAAACAGGCAACAAATAAACAAGCGGCTTATACAAAGCCATCTACAAGTCAGTCTGCACCACAATCGTCAGGAAAGACTTTGACTGTTACAGCAACAGCATATACACCTAATTGTGCAGGTTGCTCGGGCATCACTGCTACAGGAATTAATGTAAAGGCTAATCCTAATATGAAAGTTATTGCAGTAGATCCTAGCATCATTCCATTAGGCTCAAAAGTATGGGTTGAAGGATATGGTACAGCGATCGCTGGTGATACTGGCGGTGCCATTAAAGGTCATAAAATCGACTTGTTAATGCCAAGTAATGGACAAGCTAATAGCTGGGGCGTACGCACAGTGACCATCAAAATATTGAACTAAATGATGACCAGCTAGAGAATAGTTATCCAAGAAAGTCTTTTGAAAAGAAGAATATTGTTTAAATAAGAAGCACAGAATGTTATTCAATCAGCATTCTGTGTTTTTTTATGGAATTAAGCTGGATCACTACTTTGTAAAAAAGAAAGGGACAAATAAAATGATTTCAGACAGTTTTTATGTCACACTACAAGACGCAAGTAATTAAACAAATCTTTTACAAAAAATCATGAAATTGAGTAATATGAACTGCATAAATTTAGTCATAACTGTATAGTAGAGAGTATATGAAGATAAAAAATTAGGTGGATATGGATGAAAATCAATAAGTCAACGATCTTTCAATGGCTAAAAGTCATTTTACCAATTTTGCTGATGATTTTTGCAATTCGTGAGATTGGTGCAATCTTAAGAAATGCAAATGGTCGCGAAATGACAGATAAATTAGAGAGTTTAGATGTCAGAACAATTGCATTAATTGTTTTATTGTCATTAATACTTGTTTTTCCGATGTTTTTTTATGATTATTTTATTATGAAAAAATTAAAGTTAAAGCGATCTTTGCGCCGTTTGATGAAGGAATCATTGATTATTAATTCTTTTTCCAATCTTATTGGCTTTGGAGGATTAGTGGGTGTATTGTTACGCACACACTATTTTAAAAAGAAAGAAGTAGATAGTGCTGCTTTTTTTAAAACGATTACATCAGTCACATTATTTTATCTAGCAGGAATTTCTCTATTTACTTGGATGTTACCGATATTCTATAGGGATTTCCCATTATTTAAAGAGCATAAAATTTTAGTCATAGCGGTAAGTGTTATTGGATTATATGTGCCATTTCTTATGGTCAAAGCATTTATACAATTGTATAGGGGAACAACGACCAATCGCCGCTTGATAGATGATCTAGCATTGGTTGGTGTTTCCATTTTAGAATGGCTTGGCGCACTTACGTTTATGACAGTATTAGTAAATATTTTGCATATTCCGATGAGTGTCCAAAATCTACTTCCTATATTTATCGTTGCTTCCTGTGCAGGGATTGTGAGTATGATTCCTGGTGGTCTTGGTTCTTTTGATTTGGTGTTTATTTGGGGAGCGCAAAGTCTACAAATTTCTGAAGAATCCATTTTAGTATTGTTGCTATTTTATAGAATCGGCTATTATGTAGTACCGTTCTTGGCAGGATTAGCTTTATTCATCCGTGAATTATGGAGAAGATTTAATGTGGGACTTAATGCGATCCCACGATTCTTCTTAGAAAAAACAAGTCATATGTTAGCGACGGCATTAGTATTTTCCGCAGGGCTGACACTTTTATTGTCATCGGTAGCACCAGGAGCGATTGAGCGAATTCGCTATGCAAAAGAGTTAATGGCGTTTCCTATTATTAATATTTCACATCAATTAGCAGTTGCGACAGGTTTTGTGTTACTTGCGTTATCAAATGGTATTTCTTATAAAGATAAGAATTCCTACCGAATGACGGTATTTGTGCTGCTCTTTGCTTCAGCCCTTTTTATTATTAAAGGTATACAGTATAAGCAGGCATTATTTATGCTATTTGTAGCAGGCTTGTTGTATTTGTCACGCCGTCGATTTTATCGAGAAAGTTATATTGTGACGTGGGGAAGAAGTATTTTAAATACAGTGATTATTTTTGTCATTTTATTGCTTTATATGATGATTGGGTTCTTTGTTAATCCATCTATAAAATACTCTATTCCAGAAAGCGTAAAGCCATATTTGACGACGGATTCGGATGATTTATTTAAAAGTGCATTTATGGGACTCATTGTAGTGACGATCGTGGTCACTTTTGAAATTTCGCTCAGAAAGCTTACTCAATTTACCAAGACATCATCTTTAGAATACGAAGAGGAGATTTTCCTTCATCTCAATAAATACGGTGGTAAGGAATTATCTCATTTAATCTTTCTTCATGATAAGTATGTTTATTGGAATAAAGAAAAAACAGTCCTATTCCCATACCAGGTAATCGCAGATAAGTTAGTCGTGCTAGGAGATTTGGTTGGGAAAAAGGAAGATTTTAAAAAAGCAATCGAAGAGTTTATGACATTTGCGGATGACTATGGTTACACACCGATTTTCTATGAAATCAGTGATCAATTTGTGCCGTACCTTCATGGATATGGTTATCGATTTTTCAAACTGGGAGAAGAAGGGTACATTGACTTGTCAAAGCTGCCATATTCAAAAGTGGTTATGCGAAAGGCGGAGAACATAAGCGAGACCTTCCTAACAGAGGGGTATTCTTGTGAAATCATGCAACCGCCTTATTCGACTGAAGTGATGACTCAATTACGAGATATTTCTGATGAATGGTTGGATAATCGAAAGGAAAAAGGATTTTCACTCGGCTACTTTGATGAAGATTATTTACAATTTACGCCCCTTGCTGTTTTGAAAAATAATGATTTTGAGATCATTGCTTTTGCTAACTTGATTCCATTGTATGATGAAGATCGTACAGCCAAAATCGATCTGATCCGCTCTAAGAAAGGCGCTTTGCCGGAACAGGCCATGGATTATTTATTCTTAAATATTTTCTCAGCTTCTAAGGCCAAAGGATTCGAACGATTAAATGTTGGTTTGACGCCGCTAGCGCGTGTAGGCGTTTCAAAGTTTGCTGGCATAAGCGAGAAGATTGCTACCCAAATAATGGTTGATGGTCAGGATAGTTATACTTTTCGCAATGTACGAAATTTCAAAGAAAAGTTTGCAAATGATTGGCAGCCCAAATACCTTGCGTATCGGAAGAAACCTTCTCTACCGTTTACGATGTTGCAAATTATGATGTTAATCGAGGACAATAAATATGCAACCATGAGGAAACAAGTTTCAGAAGCCAAGCAATCGAGAAGGCCTTAAGAGAGTCGTAAATTGCAGAGAAATTGAATATAATTTTCGCCGGTCAGGTTCCGGGACCTTGTTAGGAGATTAGTTAGTAATGTCTATGTAAGATGGAGTATGTATGTTACTGATAGTGGATGAGGCAATAGGATAATCTGGTACGACAACTGCTGTAGATTCTTTTCGTATACTGCGGATAGTGATGAGGTAATATAGTCTTTTTTGTGGCGAAAAATAGATTTGTGTAAGCTGAAAACAAAGTGATTTTTTATAAATTTCCGAAAATAGAACCGTATGAAAACAAGTTTTATCGATTTGATTTCATGCGGTTTATTTATTTTAGTCAGGCTTTGTCCCCGCTTCTTTTGGTTGGCTGGGATCAACATTTGAAAGAGGGTCAATTCCAGAACCTAATCTAGGTTGCTTAAAGTCCAATAATTCATCTTTAGTAGAAGCATTGCTCTGGATTTGTTGTAGCTCTAATCGAAGCTTTTCGTTTTCCAACAAATAATTTTTTTGTTTGATCTCTTCTAGTTTAATCTCATCTTTTAGTATATTGTATTGTAATTCTAAACGCTTGTTTTTATTTTTAACAATTGTTCTAATAACGTTAGCTCCTACAGCTATTAATACGATTAAAACAACATATAGCATGTCCTGCAAGTCCAATCACCTCGTTAAATTTAAATGTTCAGTATATATACATAATGGTCAGGAAAAAAGTTTCATGTTTGTTGAAATTATTTGGATTTTTCTAAGCCGTAATATAATGGTACAGAAAGAGCTGTTAATTCATTAATGCTAAAAGTCTATGCCCAGGTCAGGTAAAAAATAAAAGACATAAATTGTTGGAATAGTGAATAAATTTGCCGAAGGAGCGAATAAAGTCTTCGAAAGAGCGAATAAACCTTATGAGAGAGCAAATAAATCTTTCGAGAGAGCGAATAAACCTTTCGAAAGAGCAAATAAACCTTCCGAGAAAGTGAATAAGTTCTTCGAAAAAGCGAATAACCCCTCTGGAAGACGAACAAATCAGCTATCATTGAAATCTAAAATGATTTGAGGTAAAGTTATCCATAGTCCTAAAAATCCTTCTGCTGGTTCACTTGTCGTTGCGTAGACTTTAATCAGAGAGGGATTCTTTTTTCATTTTTATCTCACATGAGTGGGCAATAAAATCCTACTGTGTGAAGTTTTACTTTATTTAGTGTGTTAGATTAAAAGCGTGAGACTTCTATGAAAAAAACAAGAGGTGTAAGCAAATGACAACGGATGAACAAATCTTAGAATGGTTCGATTATTTTCATAAATATCCAGAAATCAGCTGGAAAGAGCATAAAACAACGGAGAAAATTGCAAGTATTTTAGATGATCTGCATATTTCTTATCGATTATTTGGTGATGTGCCGGGGCTGGTTGCTGAAATAGGCGAAGGAGAAGAAATTGTGGCTGTGCGTGCAGATATCGATGCGCTATGGCAAGAAGTGGATGGGGAATGGAAAGCCAATCATTCATGTGGACATGATGGCAACATGTCAATGGTGCTTGGTGCGTTATTACGTTTAAAGGATCAACCTTTAATGCATAAAGTACGCTTTATCTTCCAGCCCGCTGAGGAACTGGGAAATGGTGCGATTGCTGCATTTGAACATGGTGCAGTGGATGGGGTATCACATCTTTTTGGTGTACACTTGCGACCAATTGAAGAATTAAAATTAGGAAAAGTATCTCCAGCCATTCATCACGGAGCTGCAATTTTTCTGGAAGGATCTATTCATGGTACGGATGCCCATGGAGCGAGACCACATCAAGGGCAAAGTGCGATTGATGTCCTAGTGGCTATTCAACAAATGATCAAAAACATCTATGTATCCCCATTTGAGCCGCACTCTGCAAAGCTAACGAAAATTGTAGCAGATGGAGGAAGTATGAATATCATTCCTGGAAATGGGAGTTTTACAATGGATATTCGTGCGCAAAAAAATACTATTTTAAATGAAATACAGGTGAAAATTGATGAAGGATTAAAGGCTATAGCACAACAATTCAAAATAGATTTGGACTGGAAATGGGTTGACTATACACCAGGTGCAGAAGTTTCAGAGGAAGCAGCTAAAATGGCAGAGAAAGCCATTGTTGAAACTTTGGGAAAAAATCATTTAGCACCACATGTGATCACATCTGGAAGTGATGATTTTCATTTTTATACAGTAAAAAAACCACAACTAAAAGCAACCATGATCGGAATTGGAGCGAATCTATCACCAGGACTACATCATCCGAAAATGACCTTTAACCATAAGGCGTTATTAGATGCTTCAAAAGTGTTAGCAGCTGTATTAGCGAAAGATCCCTCATCTCACATGAGTGGGCAGTGAGTTCTTCACACCAAGGCACAAACGAGAATAATCAATTGCCTTCAACCTTAAACATGAAAGAGATGTGGCCAATGGCTTGTAAAACAACGATTGGTTTGCTAACAACCAGTGGAATGGAGAACCCCTTCATTAGGGGGAATTGCATTTTATAAAGTTATTGAAGTCAAGTCATCTGGCCTTGTCGTCAGCCAGTTTCCCATTTGGATCATGCATCCATAAAAGGGCGTATCCAAAATTTTAAGCCAATCAGTGATAAGTGGAAAAGTTCAGTTCATAAATAGCACGTGGTCTACCTTGATGATAGGACATTTCTTCCCCAACCACTTTGGCATAGCCGTGTTCAACTAATTTTTTTAATATGCGTTCAGTCGATCTTCGTGTCACTTGTAGATATTCTGCTAAATCGACAGCTGTAAACTGTAAGGATTGCCTTGAAACACTAAAAGCCATGATTTTCGAAATATTGAGTGGACTCAATTTTGTTTCTTTTGCCATCTGTAATATATAAGGATCCTTTGTTTGCAAGGACAAAATAGTAGGCTGATTTGGGAATGGTCCCTGTAGTTCTTTATTTTCATTCATAATATAGACGACATTGGGTGTTGCAAAATTTAATGCTTGCCGCGCATTTTTCTGTGCTTCTAAAATCGAGCCGCCGTAGCCAAAAGTAAGCTTAATCGGGTTTTTGGTTATGTTGAAAAAAGATTCTACTAAATGATGTTGAAAGGCATTTTGGATATGACCAAAGGTAGTAAATAATTCAAAATGATGATCATCTATTTTTTGATAGGATGCATGCGTAGTCTCAACGATTTGTTGTAATACAAGTTGATCATCCTCTGTGGATTGGGAGAATTCTAGCATTCCGACAACTGCTCTTGCAGATTCTGATTTCGTCATTTTTGATAATGCCTTTGTCTGCTCTAAACAATGGATAATGGAGCTATTGGGATCGTGCATACGCATCGCGGGAACTTCATCTGCGGTAAGCGCATCGTATACACTATGAATACTTGTGATAACAAATTTGATCTTACCATTTAACCATAGTTGTTTATGCTTTTGATAAATTTGGTCAAAGGGTCGTTCCATATTGATTTCTTGTATAAAAGGTAATGCTCCCTCATACTGTATATCGTTGAAAACATTTTTGATATGCTGTGCATTCATCACATCGATTGATAGCTGAGAAAGCTGTAGATTCTGGTTGGCTAGAACAGATAAAATTGATGTCGATATCGCAACCTCGTCTTGCTTTAAATACGTCCATGGTATTGGCCAATTGGACAAAAGAGGCTTGGCGTATAAATAGGGCAATGTACCGGATAATAATAAGACATCACATGGCTTAATCTGCTTCATTAATTGGGGTGTTTCATCTGGCATTTTATAAATGTAAAATTCTAATTGGATATTCTCCATTTCTTGTGCGATACTTAGTAAACGATCCCTAAAAGCAAGAGAGCTAATGACTGCAATTTTTGTAGGCATTAAAACGACTCCTTTGTTGTTTTTTAATCCTTAATAACGACTATTTAACGACAACTATATCAAGAGGAATTCTAATTGTAAAGAAAGAGTGAAAAAATATGGAAATAACCGCAGTGGAAATTTATGCTATTCAGTTACCGTTAATTGAACCTTTTATTATTAGTTACGACAAATATGATACAATGCCCTCTATTATTGTCAAAATAACTACCAATGAAGGGATCATTGGTTACGGAGAAGCTGTGCCCGATGAACATGTGACGGGTGAAACATGGGAAAGTACGTATATGATTCTTAAACATCAACTGGCTCCTGCAATTATAGGAAAAGATCCTCTTTGCTTTGAGAAAATCCATGATTTGATGGATCGAACAGTCTATCAAGTGCCGGCTGCAAAGGCCGCCATCGATATTGCTTGTTTTGATATCGCCGGTAAAAAACTAAATGTGCCTGTTTACCAACTCGTCGGTGGCCGATATCATGAAAAATTTCCAATTACACATGTGCTAAGTATTGGTACACCAGAAAAAATGGCTGAAGAAGCAGCAGAACGTGTGGCAATGGGATATCGATCATTTAAGATGAAGGTCGGTACAGAAGTAATGAAAGATGTGGAGCGCATTCAAGCAGTACGTGAGAAAGTAGGAGATTCGATCAATATTCGGGTGGACGTCAATCAAGGCTGGCATAATGTCTCTACAACTTTAAAAGGATTACGCGCATTGCGAGATGTCCATTTAGATTGGCTAGAACAGCCGGTAGATGCCGATGACATTGAGGCTATGGTTGAAATAAAGTCTAAAACAGATGTCACATTGATGATTGATGAAGGATTACATGGTCAGAAAGAAATGCGTGAAATTATCGCAAAGCGTGCAGCAGACAAAGTGAATATAAAATTAATGAAATGTGGGGGTATTTATCCCGCTATGAAATTGGCCAATATGGCGGAGATGGCAGGAATTGAATGTCAAATCGGTTCAATGGTTGAATCTTCCATCGGTTCAGCGGCAGGATTTCATGTAGCCTTTTCAAAGAAGATCATGAAAAGTGTAGAACTGACAGGTCCTCTTAAATTTTCAAAAGATGTCGGTGATCTTCATTATGATATACCATTTATCTGTCTAAATGAACAACCTGGATTAGGTGTAAATGTAGATGAAGAAGTAATACAAGAACTTTGTCATCAATCATGCATTGTTCGCTAGAAAGGAAGGATTATCATGACTAATATTACCCAAGGTTTTCTTGGCGAGACACTTTATAGAGTCCAAGTATTAACGAAGAAGGACATTCCCCAACTTTTAAAATTACAGGATGAGGTAATGGCTGCGCTATCTGATCGTCATACAGTGCAGCCTCTTAGCGTAGGAGAACTGAATAATATTTTAACAGGTAATGGTTTAATGATCGGGATATATGTAGAGGATGAATTAATCGCATTTCGTGCAGTACTTAAGCCTATAATTGATGAAGAACATTTGGGAAGAGATTGCGGCATTCCTGATGAGGAGCTATCACGCGTACTCTATCAAGAAATTTCGAATGTTTCCCCACGCTATCGTGGTTATGGATTACAAAAAAAGATGGCACAAATTATTATGGCACAGGTCGACTTAAATCGTTTTGATTATATTTGTGCTACAGTGCAGCCATTAAATATCCCTAGTTTAAAGGATAAATTTTCCCAAGGACTAATGATTGCTGGATTAAAAGTAAAGTATGGGGATAAATTGCGTTACATTTTTTATAAAGAGTTGAAGGGGGAAGTACCTACTTTTTCTGAAGCTCGGGCTTTACGCATGTCCGATATCACTGGGCAACAACAATTATTAAAAGAAGGTTTTCTTGGAACGGATATGTTTGAAATGAGGGATCATTGGTTTGTAACATATAGAAAATAAAGTAAAAACTTAATGGAAGAAAGGATTGGTGTTGGTACAGTCTAATTGTGTTTTTACTTATTTTTACATTAGAGATTACTTTATCATATTTCGTTTTCTTTATGTACGATTTTTATAATTTTAAATAATGGCATAACTACAGTCTCCATCTAATTCCTCTTATATTAAACGGATTAACATCCAGTAGAGATCAGGTGCTATAAAAGCCTGATTAGTTCAACTAACACACAGTGGTGACGAAAAATCTCCACTGTGTGAAGTCTCACTTTATGGGAGAAAATCTTTTTATGAAGTCCAATCTCCGTTATACTTGTCATCTAATTTTTCTTTTTCTAAATCTTTCGTTTGTGCTTCCACAGGGATTGGGTCCACTGTGTGCATATCTTCATGTAGATCGTAAATGCTAATATTCTCTGAATTCATCATATCTGGGCGATCTTTATAAGGAAGATCAGCAATTTTTCTTTTGTCTTTCGGCACAGAATCTTTGTTCATTTTAGTACACTCCTTTTAAAAGTAGTATGGACTAAACAACTGGTGTTATGCGCCAAAAGCTGTTTGATAAAGAAGATATATATTTAAAGCTACCACAATGGCGGCTACAATCCAGCCAAGAATAGTTGTTAGCTTATGATTGACTAATCCCCCCATGATTTTCTTGTTACTTGTAAACATGATGAGTGGGATTAAAGCAAAAGCGATACCGAATGATAATATGACTTGACTCCATACAAGCGCTTTTGTTGCATTAGCGCCAAAAGCAATGATTAAAAGAGGTGGAATCATGGTAATAGCACGTCTTAAATAAATAGGAATACGTTTTTTGATAAAACCTTGCATTACGATATCGCCAGATAATGTACCCACAGATGAACTTGCAAGACCGGCGATCAGTAAGCCTAAACCAAATAAGATAGCTGCCGTTGGACTAACCATATCATGAAGTGATTGGAAGGCAACGTCTAAGTCTTCCACATTCATGCCTTTTGAATGAAATACAGCAGCAGCAATGATTAACATACTCATATTGATAGCACCTGCAATAATCATCGCTATTATAATATCAATGAATTCAAATTTAAAAATTTTACGTTTTTCTTCATCATTTTTACCTACGATACGATGTTGGGTAAGTGATGAATGAAGGTAAATAGCGTGTGGCATAACTGTAGCACCTAAAATGCCTGTTGCAAGTAAGATGGAATTGACATCATCAAATTTTGGTATAAATCCTGCAGCAATTGCACTAGCATCTGGATGTGCCAAAAATGTTTGGAATGCAAAAGCTAATACGACCATCATCACCATTCCAGAAATACCAGCTTCAAATGGACGCACGCCACGGCGTTGTAGCTCTAAAATAGCAAATGAGCAAACAGCAGTGATCAAAGCAGCTGGGAGCATCGGAATATTAAATAATAGATACATGCCGAGTGCTGCACCGATAAACTCTGCTAAGTCTGTTGCCATAATAACGAGTTCCGCTTGAATCCATAATAAGATAGACGTCTTTTTAGAAAAGTTTTCACGGGCAACTTCAGGCAAATTTTTTCCCGTTGCAATACCTAGTTTTGCAGAGAGTGATTGAATCAATACGGCCATTAAATTTGAAAAGGCAATGACCCATAATAGTAGATATCCATATTCAGAACCCGCAGTAATATTCGTCGCGAAATTTCCTGGATCTATATAAGCTACAGCAGCTATAAAAGCAGGGCCTAAGAAGGGAAGCACGCTTTTATAGCCATGTACTTTACCATTTAAAACATCCTCGGCAGCTATACGATTAGTCCTTGGATTTTGTACTTTATTATTACTCATGTTTTTCCTCCATTCCCAAAAGTGTTATTGCTGAAATAAAATTTCCTTTAGGAAAATTTGGTGTATATAGTGTAATTCAAGTATTAGAAAATGTAAAGATGTTAGAATAATAATTTACTTTATTTTTAGATTCTATTTGAATCAATTTCATAATGCAAAATTTAGATGAAAAACACGAACATTTCGAATCAACATAAACATTAATATTCAGAAGTTTTTGTTCCGCTCCAGACGGCGCTTTCCACGGGCTTGGCTTCAATCTCCTCGAGTCAACACGATGTTGACCCCAAAGCCGTTGCCACAGGACGTGGCGAACTTAGGCTTTGTCCCTTAAATTGTTCCTGCGGGGCTTTCAGCTCAAGCTTTTCCCGTAGGACTTTGAATAAACTTCCTGAACTAACACCGCACGAAGAAAATGTGCAAGCCTAATCGAGGAGTCGCCGTCTTCCGCTCCACAACTATCAAAATTAGTTATTCTTAAATGTTCGTATTTTTTAAAAAGAAAATGATTTATGAAATTGATTCATTTAAAAAAAGATTGAGATTTATTGGATTTCGTTAAGGAGGAACGCTTTTTTTCATAGTAATTAAGAGACGAGTTCTGCTTTCGTCAAAAAATTTTGTTGTGAGATCTTATTTTTTAATTGAGAAAATACAGAAAAAATCGATTAAGAGATAATAAAATGGATATCTGTCATTTTTCAGAGAGTTGCTTGCTTGACATCATCAACTATTGTTTCAAATTTATCTAAAACGAAAAATCGGTCATAACATACAACAGAGTTTAGCTTAAAAATGGAGTGATTTTTTGCTGGATGGAATATAGAGCTTTGTCCCATATGAAAGAGCAGCAAGACCCCTGCATCAAGGTTCAAGTAACCAGCAAGCAGATGGGGATCCGGACTGCTTGTAAGAGTTGGCCTATTCATACAGAGTAACGGATGAATCTTATTTTAACGGACAGAATCCACATTGCATCCATCCGGGAATATCCTTAGAAAAACAACAAGTTTTACGGACGGGGATATTAATTAGTTTTGAAGGATGCATCCCCCCAGTATATTCTTTAAAATATGAATGCTTTGCAAAAGAGGACCATAGGGAGTCATTTTCTAATAAGGCAACAGCGATCTCAGCTTGTTCTTTTGTACCGGGATTAGAAAGTAGTATATGAAAATGCCATAACATATAACCAAAAACGTTTTCCCATAGCATTTTAGGTGATACAGAGGTGACTTTACGAAGCTGCACAAAAATTTTGTGACATTGCTGTTCTAAAATTTTTTGAATGTGAGCTTCTCGTTCTTCTTCATCAATCCATTGCCAATCGGAGGATTGGGTAAATGTACACAAAGCTTTCTTTCCAAATTCCTCTTTAACGCCGAATTTTAAATGATTGAAGGAACCACCCCATACTTCGTCGTACATTGTCATCATATAAAATTGCATAGCGATAAACATACCATAACGACGAGTAAAATAGGATATTGCGATAACATCTGATGGAGCCTGACTAATGGATTTTATAAGGATTAAGAAATCCTCTAAAAACTCATCTGTTTCAAGTTGTTGTAAGTTAAAGATAGTATTTGTTGAATCATCTGCATAAATACTAAAAGACTGTAATTGCCGTAATTGATCCTTCGATAGAGTCCTCATTAAATCACCTCTTATTTATCCCACATTAACGTGCAGTAATACTCCCACCTCAAAATTTAGCGAAAGGAAAGAAGTTGGGTGGGAGATTGACTGTCGAATGCGCCCGATTGGTTCAGGCGGGCAAGATGCTGGCTACTCAGGTGTTGCCACAGGACGTGGCGCTTTTCACTTCCGTTCCTCTAGTTCAGTGGGGGATGAAGAAAACTCCCACTGATTAAAGTTTCACTTTATTATTAAACAATAATTATGTAATTTTTTTAAAAAAGTGTTGACAATTCAATTGATAATGATTATCATTGTCATATAAAGAAATAAACCTCCTCTAAAAATGCAAGTAGAGCAGGGTTCAATTAGCTACTTTTCTCCAAAATTTAGCTAATCATGATATTTCTAAACTAACCCCCCCTCAAAAGTTTGGGAATGTTTAACAAGACTGTGGCGATAAGATTTCATCGATCTTATCGTTTTTTTATTGATTCAGTAAAAGACTTTGACATCTATAGATAGTGAGATGAATGCTGTTTTTCTTCATTCAGCGGGTGTATAAACGCCTGCTGAATCAAGATAAAGTCTCCGACGGATGTCACGGATTTTGAAAAGGAGTTTTTCGAGCGAGCTCAAAAAGATCCGGACGCTGGTTAGCTGGAGGTGTAATTGATGTCATCATTTTGCTGCTTAAAAAATCACCCCAAAAGTGAGTAATCCAAATTTTTAGGGTTCATCTATTAACTATGATTTTTTAATTCAGTAGTCGTTTGGCGTGATTGCACAACAAGGCTGCTTTTTTTCTTCAATAGCATAGTGTAATAGCTATGTAATGACATCCCAATGATAATGATAGCTATCCCTAAGAGAGCAAGAGGCTCTGGTAGCGGAACGTTTAATAGCACCATTTCACCTATAATCACAAACAGGATTTCGGTAGATTGTGTCGCTTCAACAGCGGCTAGCTTTCCTTGGTCATTATGGACGCGATCCGTTGCGATGAAGAAGAGCACAGTCGCGATCACACCGGAACTTATACCGACAATTAAAGATTGTATCATCTGACTCACCGATGGAAGTCCAACAGTGAGAAGGGCATAAATGGCAATGATGATCCATCCAGGCATAGATGCAATAGTCATTCCTAGCACACGTTGAAAAGTATCTAGTGTTCCATTACATATATCCATCATTTTACGATTTCCAAGGGGATATGCAAATGCAGCGATTATGACAGGAATAATCCCAAATAGTAAACTTTCTATTGAGATTCCTTTTGCACTTGGAATTTGTATGAAAACAATACCAATCAAAATAACACTGGAAATGACTAATGACACGAGCGGTATTTTTTGTCTTATGGCTTTACCATCTACATATTGCATAAAAAAGGGTGCAAGTAAAACGCCTGCTATAATTGTGAATTGCCATGTTCCTGATACAAGCCATCCGGGACCATATGCAGCAGCGAAAGTAAGGGGAGCATAGAAGAGCACAAAGCCTACAAAACTCCACAGTAACCACGCTCTTGGTCGCATTTTAATTGCTTGTGTAACTGCTGAAAGCCCCTTGCGCGACACCACGATAATCAGTAAGAAGGGGAGCATGAAGAAATAGCGTAAAGATGAACTCCATAACCAACTCCCACCCTCTAATTCCATGGAGTGATTCAAAATAAACGTTACCGCAAAAAATAAGGATGCTAAAATGCCCAGTACAATCTCTCTCACCATATCACCTGCCTATGAATTCACCAACTATGCTTTTTGCTCAAACAATTGAACGATTTCTATGATGACTTCTGTTGCTTTGACCATCGTTTCAGCAGAAACATATTCATATTTACCATGCATATTTTCGCCACCAGCGAAGATATTAGGGGTTGGAAGTCCCATATATGAAAGTTGAGATCCATCCGTCCCACCACGAATTGGTAAAATTAAAGGTTTAATATCTAGATTTTCCATTGCTTTCTGTGCAATGTCAACAATTTCTTTTACAGGTAGAATTTTTTCTGCCATATTGTAGTATTGATCATGAATGTCTACTGTGATTGCATCTTCGCCATATTCGGATTTGATTGCTTTTTCAGCTTCTTTCATGAGTGCTTTTTTCGCTTCAAAGGCTTCACGGTTATGATCGCGTACGATATAAGAAAGTGTTGTTTTTTCAACTTCACCGTTGAAGTTCATCAAATGGATGAAACCTTCACGATCTTCTGTAGCTTCGGGAACGGCTTCTTTTGGTAGCATTTCTTGGAATTTAATCGCCATAGTAATAGAATTGACCATTTTTCCTTTAGCAGAACCTGGGTGCACATTTGTACCATGAGTTGTTACTTTGGCGGCTGCAGCATTAAAGCTTTCGTACTGAAGCTCTCCCAGTGGACCACCATCTATTGTATAAGCATAATTTGCATTAAAACGTTCTACATCAAATTTATGAGGACCACGACCGATTTCTTCATCAGGCGTAAATCCTACACGAATTTTGCCGTGTTTTACTTCGGGATGTTGGATCAAATATTCCATAGCAGTGATGATTTCCACGATCCCAGCTTTATCATCAGCTCCAAGTAGGGTAGTTCCATCTGTTGTAATTAATGTTTGACCAATATAATTGACTAATTCAGGTGAATTTTTGGGTGATAATACAACTTCTGCATTCAGTTGAATGTCGCCTCCATCATAATTGTCATGACGTTGAGGTTTTACATTTGTCCCTGTATAGTCAGTTGCTGTATCGACATGGGCCAAAAATCCGATGGTTGGGATTTCTTTGTCAGAATTTGAAGGTAGTGTTGCAAATAAATAACCATTTTCATCAACTGAGATTTCTTCCATACCAATTTCTTTTAATTCGTTTTCTAGTATATGGATCAGATCCCATTGTTTTTCAGTAGAAGGTGTCGTTTGGCTTTCTTCATTTGATTGTGTATCAATTTTTGCATAGCGAACTAATCGTTCGATAACAGTTTCTTTCATGAATTTGAATCCTCCTTTTATTTGAAGCATTGTCATCATTCTAACACTTTCTTTCGGACTACGGAATAATTTCGTACACTCATCGCGAAGAAAAACTAGCTTATCATAATCGGTGCATCTGCCACCTGAGCATCTATGATAAACTTTATTCATGGCTAAGATTGGAATGAGGAGATAAATGATGTAGTCTCCATCATAATAAGTGTAGGTGAATATGTTTGCACATCAGCCATCCCATCATTTAATCATAGCGTAAATCATCATGCTATATATGATTATCCGATCTGAATACATTTATCCCATATTAATGGGCAGGACAGTAAGATTACTACTGTAGCATTCTGGTAAAAAATAGAAAATGGATAGGAATGAAGAAAGACCATACTGGATGAAGCTTCACTTTACCTCAAATGATTTGAACCATTATATTTGAGCAAAATCTCTACGAAACTTTCTTTGAGGTTGTTCGTATTTTAATATGAGAAAGGATGAATAACTATGACAACAACTTTGCTTATGTCTGCAATTATGGCCATTGTAGCGGCAATTCTAATCACACCATTAGCTAGTAGAGCAAATGATGGTGATTTTAAGACAAAGTTTAAGATACAATTTGGCATTATCGTATGGATCTTAGCTTTTGTTATTACTGCGACAATTTTTTATATCACGAAAGTTGATCAAAGCTGGTCGCTTTCATGGTCAATCATTTTTGTGATTGCCTTGATCGGTACTCTATTGGCAAATGGGTTTGAAAGAAAGATTAAAGGAATAATAACTTTAGCAAGCTTGGTTTTTGGTGCTTATCTTTTATCTGCTCCATTATTTAATGCTCATCAAAAGTATCAATCTGCGGAGATGACAAAAAAAGTTGAGATCAAGGCGTTCGATGATACAAAAACGCCTGCTAGTGTACCGCCTAAGTATGCTCGCAATAAAATGAAAAAAGCATTTAGTCAAGTGCCTAACACCAGTTATTATGAGTTAGGTAACTTACAAATTCAAAAAGTAAAAGGTGAGTATGTTTATATTGCACCAGTAGAATTTTCTGATTTCTTCAAATGGATGAAAGGGAAAGAATCACCAGGGTATTTAACCATGAGTGCAACCAATTCATCTGATAATCCAAAGTTTGTGAAATCGCCAATGGTTTATACGACTTCCGCCTATTTAAATAATAATGTGGAACGCCATGTGCGCTTGGCGAATACACAGAAAATTTTTTATGGTGATGCTCAGTTAGAGGTTGATGACAATGGAAAGCCATACTATATCCGTACTTACGGTGATTTTATCTCAGGACGTAATGGCTTTGATCCAAAAGGGATTGTGATGATCGATGCAAAAACAGGCGATTCTAAAACTTATGCATTAAAAGATGTTCCTGAATTTATCGATGGTGCGATTTCTCCCGAAGCTGTAAGTCGACAAAATGAATACTTTGGCAAATATGTTCATGGTTTCTGGAACAGTATGTTTGGTAAAAAAGATGTGAAGATTCCATCAGATGAAGGAACAGAAGCCAATGTCAGTCCAGTATTTGATGAAAACGGAACGATGTATTATTTCACTGATTTCACAAGCCCTAAAGAGGGTGTAGATTCAATGCTTGGTTATTCACTCACAAACGCTCGTACAGGTCAAGCAACCTACTATTCGGGAAATAAAGATGAAGCTTATATGGATTCACAAGGTGCTATTCAAATTATTGAGAAAAAATTTATCGAAAAAAAATGGCAAGCTTCTATGCCGATTATTTATAATTTCTATGGTGAAGCAAGCTGGTTAGTGCCAGTGCTTGATTCCAATGGATTTTTACAAAATTATTCGATTGTCTCAGCAGCCAACCCTGAACTTTCAGTCTCAGCAGCTACTCCAAATGAAGCGCTGCGACAATATAAAACATTGATCAATCGCTCCGGTAACAGCTCTTTAAATAGCAGTTCTTCAAACGAAGAAAAAACAGTAAAAGGGAAAGTATTGCGTGTTTATAAAGAGAAAAATAATGATTATACAACTATTTCTTTCCTATTAGACAATAAAGAAAATTATATTGTAAGTTCAGAAGTATCGCCTCTTGCAGTGTATTTAAAAGAGGGAGACAAGGTAGAAGTAAAATATGTAAACTCAACAGACGTTTTCTTACCTGTTAAAGAGATTGTGATTGAAGATATCGAGGAAAAGTAAGCTAAATTGGATTTAATTTGTAGGGGATTGTTTAATAACTTTCTTTTAATAAGAGGAAGACTATAGAATCGCAAAGCACAAATGTTGATTGAACAGCATTTGCGCTTTGTGATTTTTTATTGTAGAAGTTTTTGGGTGGATGTTTTCGCGCCACTATTGCGAAGCCTTTTCTTATCTGTAGGTCATTCGCTTCACCAATCTTTTATCCCGCTTTAACGGGCAGTAAGATCCCCATCTCAAGATATAGAAAGAAACGAGAAAGATAGATGGGGGATCAACTTCCGCATGCGTCCGATTGGTTCGGGCGGGCAGGATGTTGGTCTTTCAGGTGTTGCCACAGGACGTGGTGTCTTTAACCTGAGTTCCCTTAGTTCAGTGGGGGATGAAGAAAACCCCCGCTGATGGAAGTTTCACTTTATTTCCAAGTAAATCCTTTTTTTGCTAAAAAGTCTTTGATAAAAGGGCGACGTTGTTCAATTAGGAAGTCAGCCATTTGTTTCGTCCAATTGGCTATTTTCTGATTGGATGAACGACTTGCGTAATATTGTTCTAAAGTTGCATCATAGGCATCTAATAGCTGATCGTATTTTTCTACATCATAGCTATTTTCATGTAGTACAGCATCTAAAGGGAGACGAGGTTTCGCTTCGTTCCGCTTTGTAGGTGTACCAATTGTCATGGCGAATAACGGGAAGACGTAATCAGGTAAATCGAATAACTCGCTGATTTCTTCGGGGTTATTACGGGCACCACCAATATAGCAAATACCATAGCCCTCTGATTCAGCCGCGATCACGAAGTTTTGTGCAAAAAGAGCAACGTCAGCAACACCAACTAAGACGTTTTCAGCTGAATCTGCTACGATTTCTACTCCTTGCTTTTGACCAGCAATTTGTAAACGTTTGAAATCCACACAGAATAGAAATGCTGCGCCGGCAGTCTGGAATTGGAAAGGATTATTGGATAATTCTCCAAGCTTTTGTTGTTTTTCTTCATCAGTTACCCAAATAACGCTATAAGCTTGAACAAAGTGAGATGTTGCTGCCATTTGAGCAGTTTCAATCAAATCTTGTACGGTTTCCTTTGAGATTTTTTCACCAGTATACTTCCGAACAGAGGTATGACTACGTAATAGTTCCTTGACCATTAGAATGTCAACTCCTTTATAATAGGTATCTATTTCACTATAAGGGATTTTGTAGAAAGTTACTACTGAAATCTTTTTTCATAGATATCGTCAATAAAATATGATATACGAATAAATTATTGTACTGAATATTAGAAAGAGAAAGTGGGTACTTAGAAAGGCAATCGATTATTAAGAGCAAAAAAGTGCAATTCAACGTTGATGTTGAATCACACTTCTTTTACATTTCGAATAGCTACTTATTTGTAACAATCTATCCTTAGAGTAGTCCAATCCATTTCCAATAAGTCGCACTAAATAATAGAATGAGTAGATAGCCGATCACTGTAAGGGGTATACCTGATTTTAAGAAGTCTTTAACAGTGAAAGCACCTGTACCATAGGCAAGCATGTTTTGCGGTGCACTGACAGGTAGCAAGAAACCAAAACTAATGACAAATTGTTGGATTAATACGAAACCAACATTGTTGACATCAAAGTGAATGGTGGTCGTTAATGCGATGAAGATAGGAATTAACGCAGAAGAAAGACTTGTTGCACTTGCAAAGCCAAGGTGAATGAGAATATTAAATGCTGATACTAAAGCGATCGTTGCTAGAATGGGCATATGTTCTAAGCCAAGTGAGCCGAATACTTTTGTAGATAGCCATTGGGCGCCTTGTGTATCAAGTAACACTGTGCCAAGTGCGATGCCCACTGCAAATACAATGATTGTTCCCCACGGAATAAGCCCTTCCACCTGTTTCCAATTGAAAACACCTACTTTAGGAGCCAATAAAATAGCAATAGCAACAATAGTAACGGTTGTTGTATCAAATGGGTGTAATTTACCTTCTGTTGCCCAGAAGAATAGTAATACCAAAGAAATAATAATCAGACGAATTTCAGATGCTTTGACAGGTCCTAATTCTTTCAATTGAGACTGGATCAAATCTTTACCACCCTCAATTTTTTGCGTTTCCGGTTTAATCAAATGAATCATAACGAAAAATAGCACGATTGACATAATAACCGAAAATGGTGCTGCATACATGAACCATTCACTCCAAGAAACATCTGTTTGGAATTCCTTATTGATAAAGCTTAATGCGACCATATTTTGAGCAGCGGCTGTTTTAATCCCCACATTCCAAATAGAGACAGCTTGTACAGAAGTAATGACCAATAACGCTGCAAGTTTACTATCTTTTGGAAGACCAAAAGCTGCGACCATACCTAGTAGGATTGGTACTACAGCTCCTGCTCGAGCGGTAGCACTTGGTACGAAAAATGCTAAAATAATAGATACAATAATGGCTCCGAACACAATGCTTTTTGTTTTCGTACCGACCATCGACAAAATCCATAAGGCAAGTCGTTTATGTAAATTTGTTGCTTGCATGGCAGCGGCTAAAAAAAGAGCAGCGGCAACGAGTGCAACGGCAGAATTACTAAAGCCGCCTAAAGCCATTTTTAAAGCATTAGCAGTACCGTATTCTAAAGAAGGATCTTCAATCGTTGGCGCTAGACCGATTGATACGGCTGTGATGGCGATAATCATAGCGGCACTAACTGGATAAGAAACCGCTTCTGTTACCCATAAAATAACGGCGAATCCAAGAATAGCTAGACTTCTTTGGCCAGCTACAGGTAAATCTCCACTGTTTGGCCAAAATGTAATAATAATTAGTACAGCAAAAGCTAGTCCAATCCATAATGGTTTTAAATTTTTTTTCTCTTTCGCTTTATCCATTCTTCTCATCCCTTTCTTATAATTCCATTATAAGGTGAAAACATAGGATAAACATATGGAATTATGTCGAAAAAAGGAAAATATATGAAAATATTTTATTTGGATAGTAAATGTTTGACCTATCAAATAGAGCCTTCAAAATCGTGTAAAAGCAAAAGAAAATAAGAATGTAAATGTAAAAATATTGTATTGGTAAAGTAAAAATAAAAATGAATACAGATAGATTTTCTTATCCGATGCTCAGGTAATGCCTCAATTCAAGTCACAAGTAAGAGGCAAGGGATAAAGTGTGAATGGAAAAATTTTCTATGCAAAATTTTACTTTATTAAAATAATTAATAATTTTGAAAAATTTATTGACTTTTCATCCGAGTATCTTCTATACTTACGACAATAAGATGGAACAAAATCAAATAACCTTTATCAAGAGCGGCGGAGGGATAGGCCCTGCGATGCCCAGCAACCAGTGAGTGTATGTGTACTTGCTACGGTGCTAATTCCTACAGATTTTACTCAAATCTGAAAGATAAGGGGAGGAAATTACGAATCAACCCTCTTCTTACAGGAAGAAGGGTTTTTATTTTTAGGTTCTATACGGAAAAGAAAGATATTGAGGTAAGTGTACGATTAATATTTTGTTTGCTAACTCTAACATTTTACATAGAACTTTTTATCCCACTTTAACGGGCAGTAAGACAATCGCTGATGTAGCAGTTGATGCTGGTACATTTGATTGGACTCGCGGTAAATTTCCTGATTATACAGAACCAGATGTGTCCTATCATGGTTTACGCTACGGAATCGATACAGCAAATGTAGCGTTTGCTACGCGTTTACGTGTCCAATTATTGCGCGATTTCGGCCCAACACTTAGTCCAGAAGCAGCATTCCAACTACTTCAAGGACTAGAAACATTGCACTTACGTGTTCCTTACTATAATGAAAATACGCGAAAAGTGGCTGAGTACCTTCGCCAAAATGATCAAGTAGAATGGGTTCATTTCAATGGTTTTGAGGATAGCGAATTCGCTCCACTAGCTAAAAGATATTTATACAATGGTTATGGATCAGTATTAACATTTGGTATCAAAGGTGGTCGTGAGGCAGGGCGTCAGTTGATCGATCATATCGAATTGTTCTGCCATGTCGCAAATGTTGGGGATGCTCGTTCACTCATTATTCATCCAGCATCTACAACTCATCAACAATTGAGCTATAGAAGAATTAGAAAAAGCTGGAGTTCCAGAAGAATTAGTACGTCTTTCGATTGGATTTGAATCAGCAGAAGATATCATCGCTGCATTAGAAGTGGCATTTGCAAAGGTAAGTAAGTAGGTACATTGAAAGCTGAGAAAGAATAAAAATCTTTTTGTGAATACTATAGAAAGGGTGACGTAGTGGCGGCGTTTACTCTTTTCTTCTCTGTTGTCTAAAATAATTTTTTTATTTTTTTTGAAAATGAGAAAATTTGATAAAATCAACGATGTAAGCGTTTTTCATGACCTCCCAGAAAAAACATTTGTCCTTCTCAGAAAGATTTTCCTTGTAATCTGTCCGCATGTAAGCTAAAATCATCATTAAGTTCAATAATTGAGAATTTCTTTACATGTACGGGTCACATATTCATGATACAAAATGATCATTTGAATACGTATGATGTGGTTCTGCGTATTTTTAGATATAGAGAAAAAATTTGGAGGCGAATAATATGACAACGGTGAAGGTAGCAATTTTAGGTTTCGGCACAGTTGGTCAAGGAATTTTTCATATTGTTAATGAAAAGCGAGAGCAATTTAAACATACTTTAGGAGTAGACATTGAAATCGCTAAAATTCTTGTAAACAATGTGAATAAGCCGCGTCCGCATGCTCCAAAAGAATTACTAACAGATAATTTTGAAGATATTCTTGCAATCCCTGATTTAGAGGTTGTTTTTGAGGCAATTGTTGGAGAGGAGCCTGCATTTAGATATTTGTCTAAAGCTATTGAAAAAGGTTGTAACATTATTACAGCAAATAAAGTGATGTTTTCTAGGTATGGTTTAGCCTTACAAAAAAAGGCAAAAAAATATGGTGTTCAGGTTGGGTATGAAGCGACTGTGGCTGGTGGTGTACCAGTTATTAAAACAATGCAGAACATCCTACGTGTAAACGAAGTAAGCCATATCCAAGGTATCTTAAATGGAACTTCCAACTATATCCTAACGCAAATGCGTAGTGAAGGCTTACCATTTGATAAAGCATTACGAGATGCACAAGATTTAGGCTATGCTGAAGCTGATCCATATAATGATATCTCAGGTCAAGATCCATTCCGTAAGTTAATGATTTTAAGTGCATTAGCATTTGGAGAACAACCGAATTGGGATGATGTAGATGTCGTGGGTATCACTGGAATAACAGCCAAACAAGTAGCAGAAGCAAAAGCAAAAGGATTACGTTATCGTCACATAGGAGATGTTCGCCGTGATAAAGTAACGGGTAAAATCGTTGCGACAGTTGGACCACAATTAGTAGGTCCGGAACATCCTCTCTATAATATTGAAGGTGTGAATAATGCAGTGGCATTAGACACAAATTATATCGGAACACTTACGCTTGTAGGTCCAGGAGCTGGTATGTTTCCAACAGCAAGTGTAATGGTTGAAGACTATGCAGATATGTTGGTGAAAACACCTGCTGTCGTTTCGATTTGACCATTAAAGAACTTTGTTATACAAGAAGGTTTCGTATCAGGTAGTAAAGCTCCCATATAAAAAAACTTCCATTGATGAAGTTTCATTTTATCAAAATCTGCTTATTCTAATTTTAGAGATAAGCAGATTTTTTTGTTTTTGGGACATGTTATTACAGTTTAATCTTCATCTTTAATATCAATATCCTCAGGTATAGGGGTATTTTTCCATATTTCAATTTCTTCTTTTATTCTTTGTAGTTGTTCGTGATAACGTTCGAATTGATCACTACTAATTAGCATCTGTTCACCATCATAGACAGCACGAATCCGGCCTTCTAACACATAACGCATCACTTGCTGTTCTGGCATAGAAATATCCTTTGCCGTTTCCGCCACTGATTTGTACATCACGCAAGGCCTCCTTTTTCCCTTTTATCCTTCACATTATAATCAATGAAAGTACAATCCTCAACTTTTTATAAAAATTGTCAAGGTTATTCATGGAAAATATTAACAAATTATTGTTAAATCGGTTTTAAAAAATTTTTTGGAAGAAACATGGGAATCCTGTAAACTATAAGTAACTATATAGAAAATCTTAAGAATTTCTTCATTTTTATGATGACTACTTTTTAAGATTTCATCTGTAAGATGATACCCATAAGGAAATAAAGAAATGAGGTGTAAGACGTGGAATCTTATACAATTCTAGTAACAGATGATGATCAGGATATACGAGATGGTATTGAGATTTATTTGAAAAACGAAGGATATCACGTGTTAAAGGCTGCAAATGGTGTGGAAGCACTTGAACGATTAACGGAAAATGAAGTACATCTCATTATTCTAGATATTATGATGCCTGAACTTGATGGCATCCAAACCACTTTTAAAATTCGAGAAGAGCGCAATATCCCGATCATTATATTAAGTGCCAAAGTGGAAGATTCAGACAAAATTCATGGCTTGTCTGTTGGAGCAGATGATTATGTGACGAAACCATTTCATCCGTTGGAATTGATGGCTCGGGTAAAATCCCAACTGAGACGTTATGTAAAATTAGGTACTTATAGTGAACATCCAGGGAAAATAGTAGTTGGTGGTTTATCGTTAGATACAGAAGCGAAAGAATTGTTACTTGATGGCGAACCTATTAAATTAACGAAAATCGAATATAACATTACAGAGCTTTTATTAATGAATGCAGGTCGCGTTTTTTCCATTTCCGAAATTTATGAGCGAGTATGGCAAGAACCTGCCTATAACGCAGAAAATATTGTTGCGGTACATATTCGTAAAATTCGAGAGAAGATTGAAGTAGATCCTAAAAATCCAAGATATTTGAAGGTGGTATGGGGAATTGGCTACAAAATGGAGAAGTCATCGTCGTAGTACGTTTATTTGGTCGGTCATTGCACTTGTGATGGCCCTATGTAGTTTGCTCTATTGCTGTACGTTTATTTTTCAATTGATCGATTTTAGTCTGATCAAACAAATGGCCCGACTCACACGAATGATGATAGGGAGAGTGTAATATGCGAAAGTTTAAAAACATCCTAATATTGTCATCCATTTGTATCATTCTGATAGGAGCAATGACATTATTCGAATATCGTCATCAATTTATGAATAATTTTTTTGAATCAGATCGATCAGATTATTCAAATTATACAAGCCGATTAGGAGCACTTGTGTTAAATCCAATGGATACTGATAAAGTGAGAAGAAATATTCAAGTGAAGAACAAGGAAATAGAGGATTATCGCCATTATAATGGTAGTCTAAGTGAGCAAATCTCGGATATTAACGTCCATTATAAAGAAAAAATTGCTGAAGCGAAAGATGCAAAAGCGACTTCTGTTGTAAAAGCATTAACGGCAGAACGAGATAAAGAAATAAAGAAAATCACAAAAACATTTGAAGATGATAAGTATGTTCGAGCACAAATTAAAAAACTTAAAATAGAGGAAATCGATCGCTATGCTAAAAATTTGGAGGAGGACAAGCAAGAGTTTTTAAATAATTTTGACTACGTGGCGTATGAGCTAACAGATTTATCTACAGGGCAAACTTATACCCATGGGAATATGCAAGATCCAGCGCTTTATACACAAAAATACGATGGAAAACAACAAGTTTTGGAACTGCCAGGTATTGATGATGAATCCAGTTGGACGACATCTAATGATATGACGACAGAAAGTAGAGGAATATCGTATGATTTAACAGACATAGTCCCAAGTGTCTCGCATTCCTATAAAGGTGAAATTCGTGTTTCTAAGACAGCTTTTCAAAACTCACCACAGTATCAAGAATATCAAAGTTTTTATATCCATAAAATATTATTAATAGCACTATGGATATTGAGTGTGATCGCTGTTTTAGCTTTAGTCCGCAATAGACCTTTGAAAATAAACGTCAACAATGATCATTTTTTATTCCATACGATTCATAAATGGCCAATTGATATACGACTGGCTATTATAGGTGTGAGCGGAATGGGTATGATCATGGATTTATTTATATTGTCTGATTTTCTTGCCAACTCATCTTTTACTATGCTTGCAGAGTATTTCAAGATCATGATAGCGATTCTCATTCTCTATTTGTTTGTGTGGTTCATCACAGCACAGCTTCAATTATTGATAGAAGATATGAATACAGAAGAAAAAAGACTAAGTGCTTATAAAAAAACATTATGCTTTCGTATTTTAGAGGGTATTCGCTATTTATTTTGGTCCATGAGTCTAATCTTACAAGCAATGGCACTTCTAATTTTTATCTTTCTAGCAGGAGTCGGGTTTGCAATAGCTGCACTGTATGCAAATGAGCTGATAGGCATTTATTTCTTTTTATTCATAACGGTCGCTATACCAACGATCATTATTTTCTTACATCGTATCAGCTATATCAATGAAATCATGAAACAGACAGAAGAAATGGTAGAGGGACGCTTAAATAGTGAGATAAAAGTTCGTGGTAGATCCGTTTTTGCAAAGCATGCTGCTAATCTGAATCGATTGCGTGAGGGGGTTCGTATCTCTTTGTCTGAACAAGCAAAAAGTGAGCGTTTAAAAACGGAATTGATTACGAATGTCAGCCACGATTTAAGAACGCCGCTTACTTCTATCATTACGTATACAGATTTACTCAAAAATCCTGATCTATCGGAGGATGAACGCAATAGCTATATAGCAATTTTGGATAAAAAATCACAACGTTTAAAAACATTGATAGAAGATTTGTTTGAAGTATCTAAAATGACTTCTGGAAATATTGAATTGCAAAAGCAAAAGGTCGATTTAAATCAGCTATTGCAACAAGCACTTGGTGAGCATGAAGAAGATATGGAAAAAGCAGATATGACATTCCGTGTCCATATAACAGATGAAATAGTAATGGCATATGTAGATGGTCAAAAATGGTGGAGAGTGCTGGATAACCTGATTATGAATGCTTTAAAATATACAATGGAAGGGACAAGAGTATATATTTCTTTAGAAAAAGTTGGTCAAGATGCTCAATTTGTCATCAAAAATATTACGAAATATGAATTGGGCGATCAAAACATAGAGGAACTGTATGAACGCTTTAAACGTGCAGATGCGTCACGCCATACAGACGGCTCCGGCCTAGGATTAGCGATTGCTCAATCGATTGTTGATCTGCATGGTGGCCGTATGGAAATAACGGTAGATGGTGACTTGTTTAAAGTCACCGTCACTGTCCCGATCGTTAGTTAGAAATAAAGTGAAACTTCACACAGTGGGGAGATTTTTTATCCCTCACTGTGTATGAGGTGAAACAATTGGACTTTTGCAGGAAGTGATGCCTAATTTGATCTTCTTGCTTTTGACTGAGGTCTTGCGGTGGAATCATAATGCCTTTAATAGGAAATACATTAAAAATAAGAAATTAATCAAAAATTATCTCTTAACTAAAGAATTTACATGTATTTCATCACTATAAGTCTTCCCATGTTGTTATTTTTTTCATAGCATACATTGCTTTATTTGCTTTTTGATAATAATGTGTCGCCTTTTGGTATTCTTCTCGTTCGCATAATAATGAACCCAGTAGAATAGTGTATTTATAAACATTTTGGTAATCCTGATTTTGGTCGAAAAAGTTAATAGCGTTTATGAGCAGTCTTTCATCAAAGTGACTTTGTTGATGTGATATTTGAAAAATTTGAAAATGGTAGATATAATCTTTCACTTCCTTTTCAATATGGTTTTTTTTGATGATTTCTAGACCTTTTTTACACCATATTTCTACCTTTTTTACATTTTTAAGTTTTGAATATTCTTTTACTATGGAGTAAATGTTCATCAGATTACGAACAGGGTCCTTTTTGATAGCCAGGCTTTTTCTATAGTAAGAAATGGCCTCTTTTGAATTTCCTTCTAATGCATAACTATAGCCTAAATTTTGAAATATAATGCTATAGTTATTCTTTAAGTTATATTTTTCACATATATGATAACAATCATGAAAAATTTCGAGAGAACAATGATAGTGACCATTTTGAATATGAGAAAGTCCTAATCTGATAGAACAATTTACGATTTGCTGAGGATATTCTAATTCTGTGAATAATTCTAGAGCTTGCTGTGCATATTCGATGGCACTAAGTGTACGATATAGCTTATGATGTGCAGAGCTTAGCATGTAATAATACTCAGCTTTTTCGATCTTTGAAAGTTGGATTTTTGAAACAAATAAACTAGCTTTTTCGAGAAAAGATAATCCAATTTGATATTGATGAAAACGATAGTAATAGAGAAAACAATTTCCGTAATAGAAAAATTTTTGCCGGTCAGTTAGATTTTCTTCCACTGCTGAAAATGCTTTGAGGAGGGGATCTATTTTTTCTAAAGGTTCCTTGGCCAATAAAAACATTCGAAGTAGTCTTAAATTAAACGTATAGAAATTTTCAACACTGCTAAATTCGAGATTCATGGATCGATAATAATTTAGTGTTTTTTTTATTTGTAATGGGTCGCTTGTCATAAGTGCATTTTGAATGATTCGGTAGCTTTCTTTCATAAATTGTTCTTCATCCACATTGAGGTAATGCTCTAGGTTAACTTGCAAGCGGTTGAGGAGTGCATTTTTAACTTCATCTTGAGGGATTTGTTTACCACTTTCAATCTTACTTAAATAAGAAGTAGAACAAATGTCTTTGGCTAATACTTTTTGCGTTATATGTTGTTTCAAACGTTCTATTTTTATGATATTTCCGATATTTTGCATGATAAACCTCTCAGTTTTTGTGCTGTTTTTAGAATTATTGCATGATTCAAACAGAAATAAAATCGGCTGAAAGGTCTATTTCGCTTATTTAATTTACAATTTTGTGAAATTTTTATTATATAATGGAAAAATTATGGAAAATAAACTCATACTTTTAGCATTGTTATCAGTTATGTAATTTAGTCTTTTGGCTTTTACCATCTTTAAAATATAAGGAGAAAAGAACCTTTTGTGTGAAGATGGTTTTATGTATATATCCTCGTATTTATCATGCTTAGTGTTTTGAGCTAATTCGTCTTTTACAGACAGCAGATTTTAAACTTATCCCGCTTTAACGTGCAGTAAGATCCCATCTCAAGATTTAGAGAAATGAAAAAGATAGATGGGGGATCAACTGCCCGTAAAAGTTCGATTGGTTCGGGCTAACAAGATGTTGATCACTCAGGTGTTGCTTGTTTGTAAGGAATAAATAGCTAGGCTGATGCGCACTCAGTCTCTAGACCTAGATGAAAATCCATTTCTAGCCCGTTTGGACAAACTAAATTTCTACGTATTATAGAGGTACAAACGAAGGGAGGAAGTAACCAATGAAAAAATTTGGTTTATTTATCATCGGTATCACAGCCGCTATTACAATTTTATGTTCTCTAGGTGCTTTAGCAGGTTTAGCGATCTCAGCAGCAATCCTTTATGTGGGAATTCACTTCTATTTAAAAAGTACTTCTACTTTTTCAAAGGTCGTGTGGGCGCTTGTTGCCATCGCTGGATTACTAACAGCTACTGCAAATATCCCAGGGTTCATCGGTTTAACTGCAATTGTTGTCTTATGGTACATCTTACGCAAATGGGATGGATCAAATAATCAACAATCTTTCGCAGCACCAAAATCAGATGACCCATTCACCAATTTTGAAAACCAATGGAAAGAACTAACAAAATAACAGGGGGTACCGAAAATGGTCAACTTATTACAACGTTTAAAATATTCTATTGAAGCAGATCTCAATCAATTTTTTGATAAGAAAGAAGAAAAAAATCCAATCGCTATGTTAAACCAATATATTCGCGAAGCGGAAAAACAAACAGAAGAAACTGGGAAATGGTTAGAAAGACAAAGTACTTTAAAACAAAAATTAGAACAAGAACTTGAAGTAACAACCGAGATGCTTGCTAAACG
Source organism: Rummeliibacillus sp. SL167 (assembly GCF_007896505.1). NCBI lineage: Bacteria > Bacillati > Bacillota > Bacilli > Caryophanales > Caryophanaceae > Rummeliibacillus > Rummeliibacillus sp. SL167. The sequence goes on from NZ_VCBM01000002.1 coordinate 84,360, forward strand.
AACGAAACAATTAGATCTCGCCAAATTAAGCGGTGAACAGGATTTAATCAGCTTTGCAGAACAAGAAATTCAAGCTTATGAACAACGCAGTATGGTGTTGCAAAATAGCATCGACAAAACAACGGAAGAACTATTTGGGCTAGAACGTAAATTTGAAGAGATGAAACATAAAATCAAAGATATGAAAGTTCGCCAATTACAGCTTATGGGAAAGGAAAATGTCGTTCGCGCACATCATCAAATGGATCACGTTCTACATCCAGAAACAGCGGGCAATATTAGTGAAAGACTTGAAACATTTGAAGCAATGGAAAGCTATATTGAACACCTTGGTCAAAAAATCGATCAGCAGCATGAAATTACTTCTATGGAAGAGCGCCTTGCACAACTTGAAAAACAAACAGTGAAAAAAGAAATACTTGAATTACCACAATAACTAGACTTCCACAGGACGATCGTTATACTAAAAAAGAGAAGGAATTCCTTCTCTTTTTAGCTTATAGTGAAACTTCCCCCAGTGGGTTCTCTTCATCCACTGGGGGCTAGTAGAACCAATCGGGCATATACAGGCAGTAACCCCCCACGTATCCTTGTTTTATGTGGAAGTCTTGAAATAGAAAGTAGTCATACTACTGCCTGTTGATGCGGGATAAACTTTTAGGAGGGGACATCTATGATGCAATTCTCAACAAACAAACTAACCATGCTTATTATTGTTGCATGTCTACTTGTTTTTATAGAAGCAACATTTTTTGAAAATGGCAGTATTATGTTTGTGGTTCTCGGCGTATTTTTTATTTATATAAGCATGCGGAAAAGACGAAAGTGGCTTTTTTGGTCTGGCATCATCTGTATAGCGATCGCGCTTATGTCCATGTGGAGTTTGCGAATCATTGTTATAGTTACATTGTTTTATATATTATGGCAACTAAAAAAGGGAGATCCTATTCAGCTATCATTTTCGAAACCATCAGCACAGCAAACAATAGATCAACCTGTTAAAAATAAATTTTTTTCATTTCAAAGCACACCATTGCAATCCTACGAATGGCAAGACGTGCATATTCAGAGTTTGGTAGGGAACTTGCATATTGATACGACACAAACAGTTTTACCGAAAGGAACTTCTCTCATCTCGATCCGTCAAGGATTTGGAAAGGTCAAAATTATTGTCCCATATGAAATACCTGTACGCCTTCATTACAATACATTTATTGGGGATGCTAAATGTTTTGAAAATACTTATTCCCGAATATGGAATGACACGATTACGTTGCGGGATGGATATGAACATATCGAGGAAGCGTCTACTGAATTGATCATTTCTGTGTCAACATTATGTGGAGATATCGAGGTGATTCGTCAATGACAAAACTTCTTGCACGAACCATTAGCACCTTCCTATTCGAGATTATCATACTTGCTATCATCTTCTTTATGCTATACGGGACAAAACTGTCGAGATGGGAAATGCTTTGGACATCACATTATTGGAATTTACCAATTGCTATTTTATTTGTGACCTTATGTTTTATATTTAGTATTTGTATTGCGATGTGGAGCATTTTTTTAACTCGTCAAAAAGAACAGCAATTTGAACAAGCTTTACAAAATGTATTAAAAAGCGACAATGTCCCACAAGAAACATTCGATGTCAATGTAAGCCTGCAAAAATCATTGACCACAACAAGAGAATTAATCAGTACGCAGCGCAAGAGTTTGCAAAAACTAACAAATGATAAAGCTGTCAACCAAGATCAAATGATTCAAGAGCGAATTATTCAGGAACGGCAACGATTAGCTAGAGAATTACATGATTCAGTTTCTCAACAACTGTTTGCTGCTTCTATGTTACTATCAACAGTAAATGAAACCGCATCGGAAGATTTACCTGAGCATACGAAGAAAACACTGCTTCAAACTGAACAAATTGTTCAACAGGCACAACTGGAAATGCGAGCGCTATTACTTCATCTCCGCCCTGTTGCATTAAAAAACAAGTCCATTATGCAAGGATTAGAAGATTTATTAGTTGAATTACAACAAAAAGTAACATTTAAGATTCAATATCGTCTAGAAGAAGTACATTTATCAAAAGGGGCTGAGGATCATTTATTCCGCATCGCACAAGAAACTTTATCGAACACATTAAGGCATGCGAAAGCGACCGAATTAGAATTATTGTTAGTTGAACGTAATGAACGTGTTATTTTTCGTGTACGTGATAACGGTGTTGGCTTTAGAATGGGCAATGAAAAAGCAGGATCTTATGGTTTACACAATATAGAAGAACGTGCAGTTGAAATCGGTGGAACCTGTAAAATTGTCTCTGTCCCAACACAAGGTACAGTCGTCGAAGTACAAATACCCGTAGAGAAGGAGACGTTAAAAGATGATTCGAATTCTATTAGCTGATGACCACGAGATGGTACGTATCGGCGTTTCTTCATACTTACAAGCACAGCCTGACATGGTGGTTGTGGCGGAAGCTTCAAATGGTCAAGAAGCTGTCGACCTAGCATTAGCACATCGTCCAGATATCATTCTAATGGATATGGTTATGCCTATTATGACGGGCGCGGAAGCTACAGAAGCCATTATCAGCCAATGGCCAGAAGCTAAAATCATGATCGTCACCAGTTTTTTGGATGATGATAAAGTCTACCCGGCTTTAGAAGCTGGAGCTATTAGCTATCTACTAAAAACAACAAATGCCAAACAAATTGCCAATGCTATTCGAAATACTTATAATGGTCAACCAATATTAGAACCAGAAGTAACCAATAAAATGATGCAAAGGATGCGCCATAAAGAAAAACCGCTTCATGAAGATTTAACGGAACGAGAATATGAAGTTCTTCTTTTAATGGCTCAGGGTAAAACGAACCAAGACATCGCAGATGAACTATTTATCGCCTTAAAAACAGTTAAAACACATGTTAGCAACATCCTTTCAAAATTAGAAGTACAGGATCGTACCCAAGCAGTTGTTTATGCTTTTAACCATCAACTCGTTAAAAGCTAATGAGGTTTTTCAAGTTTGAAAATGACAACAAAAGCTTTCGAATATTTACGAGGTGATTGAAACTTTTCTTCAGGAAAGGGGACTACATGGATGCGTAATAAAGTAGTGGCCGGTGTCATATTTTTGGTCATATATAACGCTATTGTTTTTTATCTTGGTTGGAATGTATACCAATGGTTGAGGATCGTATTTCATATGGATTTCCCAATCGTTTTTTCAATTATTTGGTTGTATTGTGCCTACAGTATCGTGCTTAGTCATATCAATCAACGTTTTCGGATGACAAAGGTAGTGAGTTGCTATTGGATGATTATAATGGAGTATGGTCTATTGTTATTTCCAATTGCCAATTTGTTGTTATGGTTCATCCCTTCTATACATATAATTTGGATAGGCTATATCATTTTGGGTCTATTTGTTGTGATCATTGGGTTTGGTTCATATATGGCTTACTCACCAATTGTTCGAACCAAAACCATTCAAGTAAAAAAACAAAAGGGAGAAAAGGAAAGTTTTCGAATGGTGATTGCTTCCGACTTTCATCTCGGCATATTGTCCAATAAAAAACTTTTACAAAAATTTGTATCGAAATCGAATGCGGCTAAACCGGATCTTGTATTTCTAGTAGGCGACATTGTGGATGATCATCCTTATTGGTTTAGAGCTTACCAAATGGATGAAGTTATGAAAACATTAACTTCTACATATGGTGTTTATGGCGTATTGGGTAATCATGAATACTATGGTAAACAAATTCCATTATTTATAGATGAGATGAAAAAATCAGGAGTAAGGATTTTACAAGATGAAACAATTTGTATAGCCAATTCGTTTTATGTAACTGGAAGAGAAGATAAAACCAATAAGAATCGTCAATCTTTAGAACAATTATCGAAGAGGGCAGAGCATCAATTGCCATGGATTGTTATGGATCATACACCATCGGATTTAATAACCCCTGTCAAGCTTGGAGTGGATATACATCTCTCTGGTCATACTCATTTAGGACAAATGTGGCCGAATCAGTGGATTACACGTAAAACTTTTGAGTTAGACTATGGCTATTTATTGAAACAGACCACTCATATCATCGTTTCTTCTGGGTTTGGATTTTGGGGTCCACCAATTCGTACCAATAGTCGTAGTGAAATGTGGGTCGTTGATGTCGAATTAGTGGATTAACGAAATTTAATGAAACTTTAAGAAAGCTTTTCTTTCAATATGTTATGATAGTTTTGCTAGAAATGAGTGGAAGCTGGTCATTGGAATCTTTCTCGTTTTGTTATACCAATTTTTACTGCGCCAGTTTCGCTTGGTATATCAGGTAGGAGAGTTTACTTCACCTGATGAAAAAGTTCCACCTATACTTTGAGTAAGACCACTGAAAAAATCATTTCACCTCCGAAAGTTTGATAAAAATCAGCTTTAGTTAGCAAGATGAAAGAAAAGATGGATGAATATCCATAAAAATAGGGGTGTTATAGCTTTTCATTGACCTCGCTTTGTATAAAAGTGGAGGGACAATCCCGCTTTAACGGGCAGTAAGTTTCACTTTACAAACATAAAAAGAATAAGGAGATACTATGGACTTTTTAGAGTTATTAAAATCCATTATTTTAGGATTTGTAGAAGGAATGACAGAATTTGCTCCAGTATCGTCTACAGGTCATATGATTATCGTGGATGATATGTGGTTGAAGACAGAGGAGTTTTTAGGAAAATCTTCTGCCAATACATTTAAAGTGGTTATTCAGTTAGGATCTATCCTAGCGGTTGTTGTTGTTATGTGGAAACGAATGTTAAGTCTTATTGGTTTATATCATTTTGAGGGACAAAAACCACATCATCGATTTAATTTGTTGCACGTCATTATTGGCGTTATTCCAGCAGGTGTTTTAGGCGTATTATTGGAAAATTTCATAGACAGCCATTTATTTGGCATTGAAACGGTTATTTTCAGTTTGTTCTTTGGTGCCCTATTCATGATTGCAGCAGATAAATTTGGACCCAAAAGACCAAGGGTTACATCACTTGACGACCTATCTTATGCTCAAGCCTTCAAAGTTGGCTGTATTCAATGCTTATCATTATGGCCTGGATTTTCCCGTTCAGGAGCTACGATATCAGGTGGGGTATTGCTAGGATTAGACCATCGTACGGCTTCGGATTTCACCTTTATCATGGCTGTACCGATTATGGCAGGTGCAAGTTTCATATCATTATTGAAACATGTAAATGAGATTAATTTTGATGATATGGGCTTTTATGTTGCGGGATTTATCAGCGCGTTCGTCTTTGCACTTATTTCTGTAAAATTCTTCTTGAAGCTTATAGCCAGAGTAAAATTAGTCCCATTTGCCATTTATCGTATTGTCTTAGCCATTGTACTTGCCATCATCGTGTTTATGTAATGGATGATTATAAGTACGAATTGTGCCAAAAATATTATCTGAAAAAGTAGTATGTGAGGTTTTCTCATATGCTGCTTTTTTGTTGCCCTCGGTATTATGGATGATCACTTGGTGGTAAAAAAGGCCACTGTTGGCTTGGCAAGAGAAATTGCGAGTGAAAGCGAGAAAGGTAAAGGATGCCCGCCCTGGTGACACATAATTGAGGAAAGTCGGACGCAAAATCTCAAACTGAAGGAAACTATATTAAAGGTTGAATTGGTGCGGATGAGTTTGCCAAACAAAACGAATTCTCTTAGTAGAACAATATTTTTAGGCAGCTAATGTTTGTTGATTTTTCTTCGATAAGTTTAGCCATAAATTTAGAAACAGTTTAGTTAAATTCAAAAAGTGTTAGCTCAATCGAATGATTTGTTAAGATTAAAGTTGAGTTGAATAAACAGTAAAATTAAATCATAGGGTACTTAATACCTGTGATTTAGCAAATTGAGAAGTAGATGATAATTGAAAATTCCCCTTAATTATTGAATTTATGTAAAAATAATATTTAAAGAGAGATACTGTATAAAACTAAATATTTTATGGATTATAAAGTTAAAAATGAGAATATTGTAATTGAACAAAAAGTATTATATGATAATGGAAAAATATATTTTTAATAATAAATTTTACATAAGGGATGACAAATTTGAAAGTAGAACAAGTATTGGATATTTTAAATATAACTAATCAAGAATATATTGAATTTACTAATATTATAAATTCTGTTAATTCTAAATTTTCAATTAAGAATTTAGGCTTCCTCAAAAATGATGCTCCATTAATCTCAAACAGCATCTATTCTTATTATCCACTTATGTTTAAAAATATAATGAATATGGGAAAAGATAATTTACCGTTTCTCATTGAATTTTCTCATCTTCATTTCATAAGTTTATTTTTATTGGATAAAATCTATGATGAACAAAAATTTTCAAACTCCCTTGATCTACTTGTACTTTTAGATTTATATCATGAAAATCAAAACAATCTAAATATGATTACTACATATTATCCTGATATTAAGGAAGAAATACAAAAATATTTATCTGTCACCAAAGAAGGTTTTTTTAAAGAAAAGTATATTTATTCTTACGAGAATAGTTTGAATATTTCTGAAATAGAAACCTATTGTTATAATAAATATTCTTATGCAAAAATAGCCCTGTTAATATACGAGAAATTTTGTAACACGTTTTTAGATAAAGAAATTATTGATGTTTTAAAAGAATCGCATGATTATTTTGCTGTTGGAAGGCAGATATTAGATGATTTAGATGATTACATGGATGATTATTCTCACAATTCTTATAATATTTATACAAATTATTATTATAAGAAGAATAATCTCTCTAAAAATCTTACTGAATCAAAGCCATTACAAGAAGAATTGACGACTCTATCAATCGAATACCTCAAAAAATCTTTAAACATGGTTAAGGACTACACTGAATCTGGGTGGTATCGATACATTTCATTTTATTTAAATCAAGCATTGGGAAAAAGGAATTTAATGCTTAACATAAAGAATAAGATTGATCGATTATATTGATCAATCTTATTCTTTATTATTAACTACCAAGTGATAACAACACGAGGGTTTGATTCTGTTTCAACAACAGAGTCGATTGTTTTTGTTATATTTTCCATAATATCTTCATCTCCCTTATTATTGGATTACTTACATTATAAGTTATAAATCAGAATTTTTCAAATATTAAGAATAGTGAGGTAACTTCAAATGATTATAAAAAAATTGATTAATTTGTTCAAAAAAAGAGGAAATATGATAGTTTTACCTATACTTATCGGTGAAGAAAAATATATATTCTTAGTAGATACTGGATCTGAAAATTCTTTTATATCACCTAAGAAAAAATTAATTCATTTTAAAGAAAAATTACCTTGTAACTTGAAAGTAAAAGGTATTGGTGAAGATACAATAACGAAGTATAAATACTCAATTCCAGTAATTTTTTTGGGTGATATAAAAATAAAAAATGTTTCGTTTATTGAGAAGAAAGATAAAAATATATTGTTTAAAGTTTTAAGAATCGATGGAATAATTGGATGGGATATATTAAAGACTATAGACTTTCAATTAAATTTTGAATCTAGTAAATTAGAAGCTATTGATATAGAAGATTGGGGAACTGCAAAAGATTCTTGTGAATTTAACCTTTTGTTAGATACAAATTTACCGATTTATAGTATAAAAAATTCCGATGATATAGTCCAACATTTTTTAATTGACACCGGGTCAAACTTTTCTTATTTATATATACCCATGTATGAGGGAAAAGTTCAAATGTGTCATTCATTTTCCATAGGAATTAATGGTATCCAACTTAATAAATTATTTTTAGTGCAAAATTATTGTATACCCTCGAATGACAATAGTTTAAATGGATTTAGTGTTAAGAAATTATTTATTGAAAAATGCTATAGTAAGACACCGCTTATTCTAGGGTTAGATGCTTTTTATGGTAAAAAAATTAGGTTTGTAAATAGTGAGGGAATGTTATATATAGAGTTTTAGGGGGGATTTTATGAAAAGTATAGAGAAAGCATCACGTCAACAAATGATCAAGGTATTGTTGAGTACTTTAACAGGAAATTTAGGTAGTGGTATATTATCTTTTATAATTGGTTTACTAATTTTAAAAAGTACAGATTCTGCTCTTAGTTTTGGAATTTCACAGGTAATTGGTCCAGTTGTAAGCCTAGTATTACTCCCCTTTACAGGAAGTATTGTCGATAAATTCGATAAAAAGAAAGTGCTTGTTGCTGCGCAATTATTAAGTATTATAAGTTTATGTATATATGGCATTATGATTTATTATTATGGTTTTGAACATTTAATTTTTACATATCTCTTATTGATCTTCTTAAAAATTTCTGACCAATTTTTAGTGACATCGTTTACAGCATCTATCGTGAATATTGTGATAGACGAACATATCCAAAAAGTGAAATCTCTACAACAAATTTTAAGTTCACTTACTTTGATTGCTGCTCCTATTTTAGCCGCTTTTTTATATGACTTTGTACCACTTTTATATTTGGTCGCTTCAGAAATAGGACTAGAAATCATGACGATTTTCATTATGCTATCGATTAATTTTCATCTTACTAGCATTGTCATGGATGAAGAATCTACTCAGGAAGAGAATATACTTATTTTATTTAAACAAGGTTTAGACTATATGATCAAGAGTAAAAAATTGTTTTTTGCATTAATCTTCGCCATGTTGGTTAATTTTATGTTTGGTGCTGTGAATATAGGGATTCCATTTATCCAAATCAATATTTTGCATTTTTCAAACAATATTTATGGTTTTACCGAAGCTATATTTTCATTTGGAATGATTGTTTCAGGAATTATTTTATCTGTTTCTAAAAATATTTCTTATCCATTGTATAGTTCTTGGTGCATGATTAACGTAATTGGATTATTATTTGTAGTTTTAGGGATTCTCTTAGGAATAATATTGGAAAAAATTTATTTTATTATTATCATAAGTATATTTAATCTTCTCATTGGAATGGCTATTACTTGGGTGAATGTACCTATAACCGTTTGGATGACCAAGGAAATTCCTAAACACTATCAAGGAAGAGTATTCAATATCTTAAATACTGGTGCACAATTATTAACACCATTAGGCATATTGTTTTTTTCGGCCTTATTCGACCATTCTAACAACTATTCTATTTTTATGATTTCTGGATTTATAATTTTATTGGTTACTCTAACTTATCCTCTGCTGTTCAAAATTAACTTGAAGGAGAACCAAATCTAATTTGGATGATGAATAACTGTTAGAGGAATTCTGTTGATCTATACGAACATGAGTAGTGTAAACCAGAGCATGGTTTGTGCTATTTTTATAGTAAAATAAAAAGCCACGAATAACTCTGGGGAATAATGAGAAGTTAAGTCAGAAAATATACTCGCTATTTTTAAAGAATGTTTATAGAAACACTATGATCGTTATTATAGTGTGTAGATTAGAAAATAGAATAAATATTTACTGAAAACAAAGTAGTGGCTCTGTTTCGATAAGTTCTTCTCATCATATTTTCATAAAAACATGTTACGATAAAAGGAAGAATATTAGACTATTTCAATCCTGTTCATGGAGAAGGATATAAAGAAATTTGGCAGGTGAAGATGTTTGGCAGAACGGGAACGGATTTTGATCATAGAAGATGAAGAAAAAATTGCACGTGTATTGCAATTGGAATTAGAGTTTGAAGGATATGAAACGGGTATTGCTTATACTGGATCGGATGGACTTATTTTATATCGTGAACAGCAATGGGACTTAATCTTATTGGATATTATGCTGCCGGTTATGAGCGGGATTGATGTTTTAAAAAGAATACGAGCAACCGAATATTCAACGCCCATTATTATGTTAACGGCAAAAGATGAACTGGAAGACAAAGTAACAGGATTAGACTTAGGTGCAAATGATTATATTACGAAACCCTTTGAAATCGAAGAATTGCTGGCTCGTATCCGAGTGACATTAAGATTTCAAAAGAAAAATCAAGCACCCAGCTCGATTCCTCCCAAAAAGGATCCCTTTTTACATGAATATGGTGGTCTTTCCATGCACGAAAAAACGCGGGAAGTGATTAAAAATGGTGTTTCCATCGATTTGACTCCTCGTGAATTTGAACTACTCTTATATTTAATCAAACATCCAAAACAAGTATTAACCCGTGAACAAATATTAGATAGGGTCTGGGGATATGATTATTATGGAGATACCAATGTTGTTGATGTTTATATTCGATATGTACGTCAAAAGATAGATAAGGGCAGTAATCATCCACTCATCCAAACAGTGCGCGGTGTGGGGTATGTATTAAAGGAAAAAAACTATGAAGCTTAAAACAAAAATTCATATTTTCTCAACGATCTTAATGCTCCTTATTTTAGTTTTGATGACAATTGGCATCTATTTTATGTATGAGAAGATGGCCTATGATACAGAGTATAAACAATTATTAGATGAATCACAGGAGCTTGTAACGTCTATTAGTCAAACGAGTAATATCAACGATCCAGCAACTATTTTAAGAGCATACATTCCATCTAACGGTGCTATTCGAATCATGGATAAAAATGGTAAAATGATTGTCGCTGTCCAATCAATGGAAGGTCTCGAGCCTTACAAGCCTAGATTGCAATTGGAAGATTACCAAGTAGAAACATATAAAGAAACGGCTATTTTGTCTTTTAGTGTACCAGTAGTATGGACGGATGGTTCTATCGTATATGTTCAAATGATGCAATCGATGAAAAGTGTAGCAAGCACGCTATCTTTGCTAAGGCTTGTACTGAGTGGAATGTTTATTTTAGCAGCTATCTTTGTTGTATTATCCAGTATGACACTAGGTGAAATCGTTCTGAAGCCTATCCAACGTTTAACAGCTACGATGAAAAAAAGTAGCCAATCAGGGACCTTTGAAAAAATTGATATACGAAAGCAAGGAAAAGATGAGTTGAGCGAAATGAGTCAAACATTTAACGATATGATGGCGCAGCTTGAACAAAATTATCGTAAACAAGAGCAATTTGTCTCGAATGCTTCACATGAGCTAAAAACGCCTCTGACAGTTATTGAAAGTTATGCAAGACTATTAAAACGTAGAGGCTTTGAACATAAAGAAATCGCAGAAGAATCAGTAAATGCTATTCTAAGTGAATCGGTTCGAATGTCTGAAATGATCCAACAAATGTTGGATCTTACTAAAAATAAAGAAAGAATGCCCCTGCAAAAAGAACATATAGATATTCATCATTTACTTCATCAAACATTACAGCAAATGCATCAAACTTATAATAGAAATTTTTATTTACATGGCGAGGGACCCGTATTTCTTACTACAGATGAACAGAAGATGAAGCAATTATTCTTTATTTTTCTTGAAAATGCAAGACGCTATAGCAGTGAGGACATCCATGTATATTTATCTGAAAATCCTATTGTAGTCAAAATTCAAGATAGTGGTGAAGGCATTGCCAAAGCACATATACCTCATCTTTTTGAACGCTTTTACAGAGTAAGTCAAGATAGAAATCGGAAAACAGGGGGAACCGGACTAGGTTTAGCAATTGCAAAAGAAATCGCTGAACAATTGAACATCGATTTAACCGTAGAAAGTACAGTAGGAATGGGTACGACAATGATATTAACTTTTAAAGAACAGGAGGAGGAGCAAAATGTGGAAATATAAGCATTGGACACTCCTCACGTTCATCATACTCCTCTTTGTTGCTATCTTCACCGCTTTTTTTATGTGGAATCACATGTCAAATAAAGATAAAAAATCGACTATAGAAGTTTATAAAAATATTGAAACAATGTATGGTGGAGAGATTACATCATTTGAAAATAATGGTGGTCAATATGCGATGGAGCTTTCAAAAAATGGGGCAGTCTATCATATTGAAGTGAGAGCAAAAGACGGTAAAATTTTGCACATGAAGAGAACAGATTTAGGGCGCTTAAAGAAAAGAGATTTACTTTCTAAAGAAAAAATTAATCGGATTATTCGAAAAAACTATGATGGAAATATTGTCAGTGAACTTTTAAATACATGGAATAATATAACAGTTTACCAAGTGCGAGTAACAAATCGAGATAAAAAGTTGAGTATTATCGTTGATGCAGTTACGGGCGATATTTTATCGGAAACGCGTATAAATGCTCATTCGGAAAACATTGCAATAAGTAAAAAAGAAGCTCAACGAATTGCTAAGCAAAAAATGAAAGGGACCATTCAGCATACAAGTTATTTTGAAACAAGTAGTGGGGGCTATTATTTAGTAGAGATGAAAGCCAAAGGACATACGAAAACGTTCCAAATTCATGCTGTATCAGGAAAAATAATGTCGATTACAAATGATTGATTTTCTCATTAAATTCTCATCTTTTTCTTCTAGTATTTTCATTTTCATCCTGTAAATTGTAGTTAAAAGGAGGGCGAAATTATGAAAAAGACGATAATTGCATTAGCGATTACGGGTTCTATAGTCATTTCAGGTGTTGTTGCGGTAGCAGCGCAAAACTCAAACAAGCAAGATGTTCTATCATCACAGGAAATTTCTAAAAAGGCTCTAAGTTATGTGAAAGGCAAAGTGTATAAAATCGAACTTGAGCAAGAAAAAAGCGGTCCAGTGTATGAGATTGATGTGAAGGGGACTAAGGCGGAGTACGAGTTAAAATTAGATGCTAAAACGGGTGAGTTATTAAAAAAATCAACCAAATATAATACGTCTAATCTAACAGGCAAGAAAATTGGTATAGCAAGGGCAAAACAAATTGCGCTGAATTCTGTTAAAGGTAAAATTCGGAAAGCAAAATTAGATAAAGAAGATAACATATACGAAATCGAAATCATCAAAGGAAAATATGAATATGAATTTGATATTCATGCTTATACAGGCAAAATCCTAAAGAAAGATAAGGAAAAAATAACATCTGCTAAAAAGGGTAACGTGATTAGTTTAAGAAGAGCCAAACAAATTGCGCTCCGTTCGGTTAATGGAGTCGTGCAACAAGCACAATACAATCAAAACAATGGCTTATATGAAATTCATATTGTCAAAAATTCAAAAACATACAAATTAAATATTGATGCGCATACAGGTGCAATTATTAATCAAAGAGATGGCAATTCAGTATATACAGCATCAAATGGCAGCATAATCGGGCTTGAAGAAGCCAAACAAATCGCTTTAAATGCTGTTGGTGGGGTAGTAACATCTGCCAATTTAGACAACGAAGATGGCGTTTACGATGTGGAGGTACAAAGCGGCGAATTTGAATATGAATTTGAAATCAATGCACATACAGGTGCGATTGTTAAACAACAAAAAGAGTCTATTTCACAAACATTCGCTAGCATCGGAGCAAATACGATTAGTATGGAAAATGCCAAACAAATCGCTCTATCCAAGGTATCTGGAACGATATTGTCTGCAAACTATGAACAAGCTAGTAATCTATATGAAATTTCAATCAGTGCCAATGGCTACGAGTACGAATTTGATATTCATGCACAAACTGGTGCAATTGTAAAGCAAGATCAAGAACCATTAGAAAATACTGCGATTAACAATGATGCTGCCATCATCAGTTCACAAAAAGCATCCCAAATTGCACTATCAAAGGCAAAAGGGACAGTTACGAAAATCGACCTTGAAGAAGGTATATATGAAATAGAAGTAAAAGATGGCACATATGAGTATGAGATAGAGATTGATGCAAAGACAGGAGATATCCTAAGCTTTGATAAGGAATATGAAGACTAAAAAGCTATAAGAAGAGGATAGGTGGGGAGTCAACTGCCTGTAAAAGCTCGATTGTTAATACTTAAGGGGACAATCTGCAAATATTCGTTGCCATTTAACTTGGTGAAAAATTCAACATATAAAAGAATGACAGTTCATTGTAGAAATGAACTGTCATTCTTTTGCTATTACCAGAGTTTAAAGCCTTTCGAGCCTAATGGAGAATTTTCGATAATACTATAAATAGGGAATGTATAAGCGATAAGGATTAAAGCAGTTAATACGACGATCCAAACTTTGAAATTTTCTAAAATTGGCGGTGTCCGTTCAGCTTGTGGGGCTACCTCTGCGATAGGGAAATCCTGCTCACCTTTAGGTGCAAACCAAATGAGTTTTACACTGATGTAGAGGAATAAAACAATTCCTATGAATAGGAGAGTACCCCCAACTGCTTCAGCCAGCTGATAGGAAGCCCAAGTTTTTGCAATTTCTGCTCCACCATAATCAGAAAAGGTGGAGCGTCTAGGTGCACCCGTCAATCCTTCGAAATGCATTCCGAAAGACATGATTGCCATACCAATGGCCCAACAAACCGTTTGAATAATACCTAATACATTTAATGACGATGTAAAAGTGCGTCCCGTTAAATGAGGTATCAGCCAATAGGAAGCTCCAAAGAGAGTTAAGATAACAGTAGTCGCAAGGGTTAAATGAAAATGTCCAGTTACCCAAATGGTATTATGGACAACTTGGTTCATTTGGAAAGAAGCATTGATGATACCACCTGCACCACCGGGAACAAAAGCTAACATGCCAACAAAAGGTGCAAAAAAGCGAGCATCTTTCCATGGCAGCTTCCTTAGCCAGCCAAACAATCCTTTGGCTCCAAGTTCACGCCCACGCATTTCAAATGTCGCCAGCATTGAAAAGGCTGTGATTAAGGATGGGATAACGACCATCATTGTTAAAACAACTTGTATATATTTAGAAAAGCTATCGATACCAGGTTCGGTTAATTGATGATGTAGTCCAACTGGAATCGAAAACAATACGAACATGATAAATGATAAGCGAGCCAAACCGTCAGAGAATATTTTACCTCCAATGATCTTAGGAATGACGCAATACCAAATCATATAGGCTGGTAATAGCCAAAAGTAAACAAGCGCATGCCCAAAATACCAAAAAAGTGTTCGAGTTAATAAAACATTTACACGCTCTATGAATCCTAATGACCAAGGTAATAGGAAGAAAACGACTTCGATGGCAACCCCTAATGTTGCAACAAACCATAATAGACTATTACAAACTGCCATATAAGACATTAACGGAGAAGTCTGATGTGGGTGTTCTTTTCGCCATTGTTCCCATCTCAAACAATGTCCCAGACTGTCAATCCATGAACCAACAACGACAAGTGCTAATCCTAGATAAAAGATCCAATGTGCCTGCAATGGAGCATAGAAGGTGTAAAGGACGGAGGCTTGATTGGTCAAGATCATGATGGAAGCCATAATTGTGCCGATTGTCATCATCCAAAAACCAATCCACCCGATGATCCTTTGCTTAGTTGAAAGCGCTCCGGAGGTTCTACTCACAGACGCTGCTTGAAAGCCCATGATAAAAAAGGTGGTGAAGATAAGTGCTAATAACACGCCATGAATCGTTAAAATTTGATAATACCCAAATGGTGCTGGAAGCTCAAAAAGTCCTGAACGAACAAGCACTTGCAAGAGTCCAGCGGCTCCTCCTAGAAACAGTGCAAGAAAAGCTACATACATATGTGCCATCACCAAACGAGCATCTTTTTCATTTACCTTCAAGACGCCTGGTGTTTTAGCCGTAAATTTTTCTGTTGGTTTTTGTTTTTGCTTTCTCATTTAGAATCCACCACCCTTAACATAGAATGCATTTGAGCATGACCTACACCACAATATTCACTACAAACAATTAAATAATCACCGGCCTTATCGACTGTTGTGGTGTATTCAGAGATATAGCCAGGCTCTGCCATCATGTTGACATTTGTTCCAGTTATTTCAAATCCATGAACCACATCTTTTGAAGTAATGATGAATTTCACTTTTGAACCAACAGGCACCTTCAATTCAGGTGGATTATAATAGAATGCTGAAGCTACCAATACGACTTCATAATCCCAATCCTTTCCTGATACCTTATGAACACCTGGTTTGTTGAATGGAGCTATTTGTTCCACTTGTTCATAGTTAATCGTTTTTTTGGCGCTTGGTGGGTGACTTCCATAATGGAACGCCATAATACCTGTAATTAGAAGGAAGAGCACAAGAGAGGCTCCACCAAATATCAGCCAGTATCTTTCATATTTATGCAGATGCATTTAGTTTCCTACTTTCTTCTTGATTTAGAAACGATCAAAATACAGGTTTAATACTAGTGACCAAACTACTATAATAAAAATCCCCAGAACTACAACCAAAAAGAGAGTTCCTTTCAGATTTGCATCTGGTTGTTTTTTGTCTCCCATAATCTAATTGACCTCCATACTAAATTTTTATTCTGTAAATAGACAGTAAGCCTCGACCGACGCAAGATTTCAAGAATTCTATGGAAGATAGGAAGAGGAATCCAACGCCAGTAAAAGTTCAATCTGAAGTACAGGTGTTACTATAGGTAGCCTGTGTTCCTTTTACTCTTAATGGAAAAAACTTTACTGAAGGAAGCTTGCTTTATCCCACATAGCAGGAAGTACCTCCACGCCAAAATGCAAGTCATGAGCAGACGATAAGTGAAGGGGAAAGAAAATCCCTACTGTGTGATTTTATTGGAATCTATTACAGGAATCTTTGCCTACATACTTCCCATTTTGGGAAAAAATCATTCAAAAAGCTGTTATTTAGTAAGTGAAGCTACATGATAGGGATACGTGGGGGCGATTTCCAAAGAAGCTTTGTTAGAGGTTTTATTAAAAAAGTATCCATTTATATTAAATTGAATATATACACGATGAAGCAGAACCTTAGAAAAAATAAAAGCTCCCCATTATTGCTGTAATAATGGGGAGCAAATCATTTAATTTATTCCTTTATCTTGCACTAGCAGGAGTACGGTTCCTACCTCAGTAAGATAGGGATCAACTACCCTTCAGTGAGAGTGAGGGCCGACAAGAATCTTACTAAGGAAGCGTTCCTCTTATTGTAGAATCCGAGCTATTGATTTTTTTAGTTAATCATCACTAAACAAGTCAAATAAGCCACCGATACCTTTTTCATCGGTAGAGCCTCCTGGTGTTCGAGGAGCCGCTGCGAATACTCGGCTCGCTAAGCGACTGAATGGCAATGATTGAATCCATACGGTCCCTGGTCCATTAAGTGTTGCAAAGAACAGGCCTTCACCGCCAAATAACGCAGTTTTTACACCACCAACGGCTTCGATATTGTAATCCACAGAGCTTGTCATGGCAACGAGACAGCCTGTATCGACACGCAGTTTTTCTCCTGGTTGAAGTTCTTTGCGAACGATTGTACCGCCAGCATGAACAAATGCCATGCCATCACCTTCTAATTTTTGCATGATGAAACCTTCACCACCAAAGAAACCAGTACCCAATTTTCTTTGGAATTCAATTCCTATGGAGACACCTTTGGCCGCTGCAAGAAAAGCGTCTTTTTGGCAAATGATTTTGCCATTAAGGGTACTCAAATCCATTGGAATAATTTTGCCGGGATAAGGGGCTGCAAAAGAAACATGTTTTTTGCCTGCACCCTCATTAGTGAATGTAGTGATAAATAAACTTTCGCCAGTAATTAAACGTTTACCAGCACCCATTAGCTTACTCATGAATCCACCGCCGCCACTTCTTGAACCATCCCCAAATACAGTTTCCATACGAATACCATCTTCCATCATCATCAAGGCGCCAGCCTCGGCAATAACTGTTTCATTTGGATCTAGTTCTACCTCAACAAATTGCATATCATCACCATGTAGTTTGTAATCAATTTCATGATTATTCATTTTAATACCTCCGAATCATTTGATGACCTCAATCTAAGTATAAATACGTAGTAAAAATAAAAAAAGTTTCAACTTTTTAAACTTATCGTTAATTGTAAAAAAATTATTTAGAAAATAAATTGAATCAATTTCGTAACATGGAATTTATATAAAAATTTAATAAGCATTCACGCTTTCATAATTACGTTTTTGCATGAAATTTTCTCTAAGGAGGTTCCTTATCCTCTACTGGGTATCTATGGAGCCAATCAAGCTTAAAAGACAGTGTCTCCATTATTTTCTACTTCATGCCTGAGTCTTGAGGAGGATGTCGCCTATTGCCTGTTACGAAAGTAAAAATATAGAATTTCTCTGCACCATTTGCATATGAGGAGTTGGGGGATGGTCATGGAGTGTTATGAGGGCATGAGGTCATACCGTTATGCATAGAGATATAAAGAGCACTTAGAAAAGCACAAAGTTATACAAGTGACATCAAATAAGGGGAGGAATATAGTATGAAGATTGTCGTATTAGGTGCTGGTTTAATGGGGAAAGAAGCTGCTCGTGATTTAGTAAAAAACCCTAAGGTTGGGAAAGTTTTTTTGGCGGATTTAAACGTAGCACAGGCACAGCAATTTGCAGATACACTTCAAACGAATAAGATTGAGGTCTTAAAGTTGGATGCTACAGATGACCAGCAGCTTAAAATCGTGATGTCCAAGGCAAATGTTGTCGTGAATGCACTATTTTATAAGTTCAATGAAAAAGTGGCTCGAACTGCCATTGAGGTAGGGGTCCATTCTGTTGATCTAGGTGGACATATCGGAGGAATAACAGATGAAATATTGAAGCTGAATCCTGCGGCAAAAGCAAAAGGATTGACACTTATCCCAGATATAGGCGTTGCACCAGGGATGGTCAATATTTTAGCTGGATTAGGTGCTTCTAAATTGGATAATGTAAAATCGATCAAAATTTATGTAGGAGGTATTCCTGTTGAGAAGGAGCCACCTTTAGAATACAATGTTGTCTTTTCGTTAGAAGGTGTTTTTGATCACTATACAGATCCATCACATGTTGTTCGAAATGGGGTATTACGTGAAATTCCATCCTTGTCTGAAATTGAACCTTTCTATTTCAAAGGGTTTAGTGGGTTGGAAGCGTTCCATACATCAGGGGGATTATCGACATTGGCACAATCTTATCCAGGTGTTCAAACATTAGAATATAAAACGGTTCGTTATGCAGGGCATGCGAAAAAGTTCCAATTATTAGTGGACTTAGGTTTAACAAGGAAAGATACAGAAGTAAATATTAATGGTCAAACGGTGAAGGTAAGAGATGTATTGCGAGAAGTATTACAAAGTAAAATTGCGCTCGGCAATAAGCAAGATGTTGTCTTATTACGTGTCGTAGTCAAAGGCGAACGTAATGAGGAAGCAGTGACCTATGAATACGAAATGATAACGTATAGAAATCAGGAAAATAATGAAACTGCCATGGCTTTAGCAACAGCAAATTCTATTTCAGTAGTTGCGCAGTTAATAGGGGATGGCACCATCAAGGAGCGGGGAGTGTTACCACCAGAAAAAGTTGTCCCAGGAGAAGCCTATATTCGTGAAATGAAAAAAAGAGGTATTACGATTACGGAAACAAAGCACCGTTCTACAAATATCGTGAAGGGGTAAGAGGAATAGAAAAAAGGGCATCTAAAAATTCAAAACTGAATTTTTAGAATGCCCTTTTTATTTTTCCTTTTTCATCTTATTAAGTTCGGAAGCCGTAACAAATGTATATCCTTCTTTTTCGAGATAAGTAAGAACTGCATCGAGCCCATTCGCAGTCGGCATATGGATATCATGCATTAAAATAATAGCTCCAGGATAAGTATAGTGTTTAACATAGGCTAGTAGTTTGTGTGCATTACGATGCTCCCAATCTCTTGTATCGACATTCCATAAAATAACAGGTAGTTTTGTTTGTTCTCGAACTCTTTTGTCACATGATCCATAGGGAGGTCTAAAGACGGTTGGATTATGACCGGTTGCTTTTTTGATGGCCTTATTTGTTCTGGATATTTGACTTTTAATTTTTGCATTTGAAAGTCGCTTTAAATCAGCATGTGAATAGGAATGATTGCCAATTTCATGTCCTGCATCGTAAACTTGTTGAGCTGTTTTTGGATGCGCATTCACTTGAGTGCCAACCATAAAAAAAGTTGCCTTTGCATGATGTTTTTTTAATATTTTTAATACTTTGGGTGTTACAGAATCGCTTGGTCCATCGTCAAATGTTAGCGCTACAAATTTTGTCGGCTTTTTCTTAACCGATTTTTTGATTTCTACTTTATATGGCTGTGCAAGTATGTTATTAATAGAAGATAAAGGAATATGAACCGCCTTAATTTCGACTATATTTTTAGATAATGCGCGACCATCATAGTAAACGGTAAATGTTTTGTCGGATAGAGAATATTTGGCAAAATTTGTCCAAATAGGTTGAGTCGATTCTTGAATAACGACCGTTTTCATCAATTTTTTTAGTTCTGTATCTTTACTCATCTCTTTTTTGACGGCTTGTGATAATGGAGTCAAATTTTTTTGAGATGGAATTATATCTTGGAGCAAGATTTGCTTTTTATTTTTTTGATCATACGTAAAAGTTTTTATACTTTTTTGTTTAGAGTCTGTACCATTGTATATGGATTGTGTTAAAACAAATGAGTAGTAATTTTTTTTATGTACGATCGTTTTGTATGAAATCGTTAGACTGCCAGCAAGCTTGTCGTCCTTATGGAGTAATTTTTCCATATCCTTTAAGTATTGATCACGTACTGTATGTATAGTATCTGTTACAGATTGGTTGAATGCTTTACTTGATGTACTAGGATATTGGAGTGTATAGGGCGCCTTTTTATCGGATGATTTCTCAGTAATTGTATGTATACCGTTATATTTTGTTTTTTCTTTCACAACTTTCACAGCGTCTGATGGTGTCGCTAATGCAATATTTTCAGAATCATTGGAAGAGATATCTTTATCTCTTGCATTAACTAGAAAAATAATAAGGGCGGTCAATGTTAGGGCGGAACCTATTAATATAAGATCAACCCAACGATGTTTCTTCTTAAGATGAATAGTAGCCACTTTCCAACGGCCTCCTTTATACTTGATGACTCTATTCTAACTTATTTGACATCAAAAAAAAGCAAGAAATTTTAAAAAATTACATTTTTATTAAAAAGTTTTCAAAAAAATTAAATTTATGTTGGAGGTGAGAGGGAAAATGATTGAAACCACACAAGAAGAATTAGCGATTGATTGTTTTCTTCTCGCAGGGCGTTTGTTAATCCAAAGTGGTGCAGAAACGTATCGAGCAGAAGATACGATGCTAAGAATGGCAAGTTCTCAAGGATTAACGGATGCTCAAAGTTTTGTTACACCTACTGGCATTATATTTTCTGCTGGTCATAAAAGACCTACAAGGATTGCGCAAATTTCGAGTCGTACAACGGATTTAGAAAAGATTGCCTTTATTAATTCGGTCTCTAGGAAATTAACAGCGGGTGCAATTACGCTCGAAGAAGCTTATCAAGAATTGATAAGAATCGAGCATACCAATCTGTTTTTTCCGATTTGGGTACAAGTTTTAGCTTCGGCAATTGCCAGTGGCTGCTTTTTAATTATGTTTAATGGCATATGGAATGATGTTCCATATGCTATAGTAATCGGTGGAGTTGGATATCTCATTTTTTTAGCGATGCACTTTTTAACAAAAGTAAAATTTTTTGCTGAATTTACGGGCTCGTTATTTGTGGGTTTACTTTCTGTTTTGGTGTATCAGGCAGGCTTAGGCTATCAGCTTGATAAAATCATCATTGGCTCGGTTATGCCGTTAGTTCCTGGTCTGCCAATAGCGAATGCTGTACGTGATTTAATGGCGGGGCATTTTGTTTCGGGTGTTGCAAAAGGAATGGAGTCACTTCTAACTGCCTTTGCTATTGGTGCTGGTATAGCTCTTGTATTGTCATTTTAGGAGGAGTTTTATGGATTGGATCGTTCAAGGTGTTCTAAGTTTTCTAGCGACGGCAGCATTTGGTGTTATTTTTAATGCGCCTAAAAGAACATTGTTTCATTGTGGATTAGTTGGTATGACTGGATGGATGATTTATTATGCCTTTATTCGCCAAGGTGTAGATGAAGTGTTTGCGTCATTTATAGGCGCTTTTGTCATTTCAATTGTTGCGCATATGCTTGCACGACAATTCAAAACACCGATGATTGTATTTAGTGTGGCTGGAATTATTCCTCTAGTTCCAGGAGGGCTTGCCTATAATGCGATGAGAACAATCGTAGAGAATGATTATGCAAAAAGTATTCAATATGGTGCAAGAGTATTTATCATTTCAGGAGCCATTGTTATGGGGTTAGTGTTTGCTGAAGTATTTATGCAATTGATTTTTAATGCAATACGTAAAAGAAAGGCAAGATTGGCAAAGGTCTCTTCATAAATAAGCGGAGGTTTGTTTAAAATTTTGTTGTTCCGTTAGGTATTGGAAAAGGGAGGAACAGAAAGAGTCAGCGAATTTTCCTCATTCCTTTGCCAAATATTTGACATAGAATTGAAAATGCAAAAGGTACAATCCATCATCAAATCGATGCTGATGAATTGTACCTTTTGGCTTTTCGGATAGATCTGTTTTTAATTATAGTAATTTTTCGACTTCTGATGCTTCGATTGGGTGGCTTACATGGAACCCTTGAATGGCATCACAATCGTATTCGGCGAGAAGATCTTGTTGTTCTTGTGTTTCAACACCTTCTGCAAGGACACGCATATTAAGTGATTTTACAAATTGTATAATTCCTTGGACCAATTTTTGACTTTTTGGTTGATATTGAATAGAAGAGACAAATGTTTGGTCAATTTTGATTTGAGATAATGGTAACAACTGCATATAGCGGAATGATGCATAGCCAGTACCAAAATCATCAAGCACAAACGAGATCCCATCATTTTGTAATTGCTTCATTTGTTTAATAATGGAAGCTTCTGCCTCAGCCTCTAATGCAAATTTTTCTGTTATTTCAATACGAAGTAATTTTGCAGGGCAACCAGTTTCTTCAAGGATTTTGCGTATCTGTTTGACCATATTTTTATCGCGGAATTCCCTAACAGATGAATTGATGCTAACCTTTATATCGATTCCCTTTTTGTACCATTCAGCAGCCTGTTGACACGCATTTTCTAGCATAAAAGAACCAATATCATTGATTAATCCCGTTTCTTCTGCAATAGGGATTAAAACATCCGGTGCAACAGTTCCAATTTCTTCATCATCCCAACGAACTAAAGCTTCTACAGTTGTAATTTTTCCTGTTTTTAAGTCCAACTGTGGTTGATATAAGACTTTTAAATCTTTTTTATCTAATGCAACAAGCAGTCTTTTTTCAATGATTGATTTTGTATGTAAAGCTTTGTGATCAGCTTTTGTTAGGCTGACAATGCTGCCGCCGCCTTCAGCTTGCACTTTTTGAATCGTAGCATGTGAGGCTTTCATCAAATGTGTAAAGGAAATTTGATCATCTGGATATTTTGTGATTCCACCACTTATTGAAAGCGGGAGAATGGTGTTATTTACGTATATTGGGTGCTGTTTTAAGTATGTTAAAAAACCTTGGATAAACCATTCACCAAGTGGTGTTAGCACAACAAACTCATTGATATTTACACGGGCCATGGAACTATCTTGGAAATACATCTTCATTCTTTGCGTGAATTCTTGGAATATTATTTTTTCAGCTTGATTGTCATATAGCTCTTTTAAGGAGTAAAATTTATCGATGCTAAAATAGACAAAAGTAAAATGTTGATTGTTTGAAATCATTTTATTCACAATTTGTTCCAAACGATAACGGTTCATAAGTCCAGTTTCTTGATCGATATAAGCGATTTTTTCGAGTCGATTCTGTAATCTCTTTTTTTCGGTAATATCGTTCTCTAATGTTAGAAAGCTGGAAAGTACTTTTGCAGAAGTATAAATTGGAATTGCGATCAGGTCTACCCAATAGGATTGACCATCTTTCGTAATTTTTTCAACTTCACCTTTCCATTGTTTTCCGTTTTGTAAGTCTTTCCAAATAACATCAGCTATAGATGAGCCATCTGCGGCTTGAGGAAACATTTGCCAGAAGCTTTTTCCAATTATTCGTTTTGGTGTCCAATTGCTATATTTCAGAAATAAATCATTCGCATATGTAATTAATCCTTCTTGATCGATAGAGAGCATCATAAAAGAGGATTCTAAACCTTCTCGGATGCTTGAAAACTCATTAAAGGATACGATTTCTCTTTGTTCTGCCGAAATCAATAAAAATTGACAATAAACGAAACGACTATTTTCAATTGTAAATGATTTAAATATAATAGGGACATTCATGCTTTCCCCTTTTTTAGTATGCAAAGCCATGGAATCGAGTTGTATTGAATCGACGGAGTGAATAATTTTTTGCCATAGACCCTTATAAAAATTTTCTTTTTCTTTTTCTATAAAGGGAGTAAAATTTCCGATTATTTCTTCCGAAGCATAGCCGAATGTCTTTTCTGCTTGTCGGTTCCAAGCAACAACTATACCTTCAGCATTCAAAATCATCATAGGATATGGTGTTTGGTTTAATACAGGATTTGCAGCTTGAAAAATTGTTTGAATATCATTCATGAATTCTACGTCTCCTTGAATTTTCTATATTATTATTATAGTAAATAGAAAGTGATAAGTCATTAGTAATAGAGAGTAAAGTGAAAAATATTTTTTTAGGACATAAGAATATAAAATTAATAATGTGTCATAAATTTTTTTGATAAATACAGTAATATATGTTCATAAAGAAGGGATTCGTGTTGAGTAATACGTCATATAGAATGAAAGGAATTGTGATGATTATATCAGGCGCAATGCTTTGGGGCGCCACTGGTCCGATGATGGAATGGGTGCTGTCTCATAGCGGTTTGACCGTACCATTTATGTTAACAATTCGCTTATTTTTTGCTGGATTATTATTGTTAGCATATTTGATTGTCACTAAAAAAGATGTACTAACGATTTGGAAATATCCTGTATGGTGGAAAAAGCTTATTACTTTTGGCGTGTTTGGCGTGTTAGGTGTTCAATATACGTTTGTAGCAGCAATCAATGCTAGTAGTGCAGTATTGGCCACTCTATTACAATTTTTAGCCCCTATTTTTGTTGTTTTATTCGTGTCGTTTTCCAATAAAATGTTGCCGCCAAAGTACCAGGTTTTTGGTATATTAGGGACTTTAGTTGGTTTGTTTTTGCTGCTGACTAATGCATCGATGGCGAATCTACTCGTTAGTAAAGAAGCACTTGCGTGGGGAGTAGGTGTTGGTATAACATTTGCCTTTTATACTTTGTATCCCGGTATTTTGATGAAAGAGTGGGGAGTACTGCTTGTAATAGGGTGGGGAATGTTGATAGGTGGCGTCATACTAGGGACAGCTACGAATGTTTTGGGCTCTAATTTATGGTACATCCTTTTAGATCCAGTGGTTGCTGGCATGTTAGTAGGGATTATATTTTTTGGAACAATTGCTTTTGTTTTATTTTTGGGGAGTATGAAATATATATCACCAGTTGAGACAAGTATTTTATCAAGTATGGAGCCATTAACAGCTATGGTCATATCTATTTTTTGGTTTGGTGAAACACTTGCTTTGTGGCAAGCAATCGGCGTGGTGGTCATGCTAGTTTGTGTAACATGGTTATCTATCGAAGGAAATCGCCAACAAAAAGTAAAAGATGTCAGGCGTGTTGATTAGGAAAAAATAGGTGACAAATTTAGCATAATTCTATAAAACATGTATTTTATCTCCATCTATGAGATCTTCGCTGCAATCAGCGAATACACTATATTTTGTGAAAAAAATTGGATAATCAACATGTTTGAAAAGATGTAGATAGTAGATAGCGGTCAATTCCTAATAATTCTAGTTGATTCCAATGCATCAGTGTATAAGTACAGGTGTGCTGTTATGGGCTATCCTGTACTCTTTTTATAATGGATGAGGGGGAAATAAGGTTTATCTATTTTGAAGACGAATAACTATGGAATAATTAGATCATATGATACATTTTGAATAGAAAGGGGCTTTCTATTGAAAACGATATTCCAATACATAAAAACATATAAAGTATCTGCTAGTATAGCTTTTATACTTATGCTAGTGGAGCTTACTGTCGAACTGACACAACCATTATTAATTCGAAAGATTATTGATGATGGCATTGTTGAAAAAGACAGTCATACCATTTGGCTCTGGGGCTCTATCATGATGTTATTGGCATTGCTGGCTTTTCTTGCTGGAATCAGTAATTCCTTTTTTGCAGGATATGCAGCGCAAAACTTTGCATATGATCTACGTAATGCATTGTTTCAAAAAATCCAATCATTTACAATGACCACTTTTCTGCGCTTCCCTTCTGCGAGTTTAATCACGCGGCTGACCAATGATGTATCTCAAGTGCAGCAAGTATTTTTTATGAGTTTGCGGATTATGCTTCGAGCTCCATTAGTTGTTCTGGGGAGTTTAATCATGGCATTTTATGTGGATGCATCATTGGCTATCTATTTAGGGATCGTGCTACCATTCCTCGCAATTTTTATGTTGATGATGGTCAAAAAGAGTATTGTCCAATTTTCAGCCGTACAACGGAGAGTGGACCGTGTTAATCGAATGATCCAAGAGAATTTACAAGCAATGCGGCTAGTGAAGGCTTATTTACGAGGGTTATATGAAGCTAGTCGTTTTGAAAAGGTGGCAAATGCATTAAAGAAGGATACTTCTAGTGCTTTGCGTTTAATGGAATATATTCAACCTATTTTACTAATTGTCATGAACTTGGCGATGTTGGTTATTCTATGGTTTGGAGCAGGACAAATTCAAAAAGAACAAACACAAATTGGTGATATTGCGGCAATTGTAAACTATACCATGCGTATAACAGGATCTTTTTCAATGTTTGCCTTTATTATTACTTTATTTTCTCGGGCAAAAGCATCAGCCGATCGCATGGAAGAAATATTGTTGATCGAGGATGGGGTAGAGAATGTTATTTTACATCCTCAAATAGAAGTACCAAGTAAAAAGGGCGAGCTCGTATTTGAAAATGTTTCTTTTCAATATCCACGAACGGATCGGTATGTATTGAAGAATATTTCGTTTACTTGTAAGCAAGGTGAAAAAGTGGCCATTATGGGCGCAACAGGTTCAGGAAAATCTACGTTGTTACAACTGATTACAAACTTTTATGAAGTTGAAGAAGGACGTATCTTAGTAGATGGGTTAGATTTGAAGAAATGGAATGTAGAAAAACTCCGTCAGATAATTGGCTATGTGCCTCAACGTGCACTGTTATTTACAGGAACCATTTTTGACAATATTACATGGGGAAAAACGGATGCAACGCTTGAGGAAGTGATGACGGCAACAAAACAAGCACAGATTCATGATTCTGTCATGCATTTTCCAAATAGTTATCAAACACGTGTAGGACAGAAAGGTGTCAACTTGTCTGGAGGTCAAAAGCAAAGATTATCAATTGCAAGGGCAATCTTGCGCAAGCCTGAGTTTCTTCTTTTTGATGATAGTACAAGCGCTTTGGATATAAAAACGGAGTCTGCATTATGGGATGCATTAGCTGATGAACGGGCGACCATGCTTGTTGTGACACAGAAGATCCAAACAGCAAAAGATGCTGATCAAATTATATTGTTAGAAAATGGTGTTCTTTCTGCATGTGGAACGCATGATGAATTGATGACAAGTTCCACTTTATATCAAAGAATTGCGCAATCTCAAGCAGATCTGGGGGAAAAGAGTGATGATTAAATCATGGCTTCAATCATATGTATATGAACCTGTTCTAACGAAGGAAGATATTAAGTCTTCAAAAAAGAAAAAAGGTGCACGAGCAAGTAATTGGCGAAAAGTATTAGGACGTATTTGGAAAATTGTTGATGAGCAACGAGGTTTGCTAGTCATCGTACTATTAATGGTCATTTTGAGTTCTATTTTGTCACTATTAGGTCCATATTTAATCGGTAAGATTATTGATGATCATATGATGAAAGGAGAATATGCAGGCTTAAAGGAAATGATTTTCGGTCTAGTATTTATCTATATGGGGCTATCCATTTCAATATTTTTGCAAAACTATTGGATGATTGGGATCGCACAACATACAGTCTACCAAATGCGGACAGGACTATTTTCAAAGCTACAACAATTACCAATTGCCTTTTTTGATAAAAGACAACATGGTGAATTAATGAGTCGGATGACGAATGATATGGATAATATTAGCTCGACTTTAAATAGTACGTTTATACAAGTATTTTCAAGTGTTCTAACATTAGTTGGGACGGTTGTAGTTATGCTGACGATGAGTCCATTTCTCACATTTTTAACAATGTTGATCATCCCGATCATGTTTATTTCTACTCGTTGGATTACAAGACGAACAGGAAAGTTATTTAAAACTCAGCAGCAAGCGTTAGGCGCACTGAATGGCATGATTGAGGAAACCATTTCCGGTCAAAGAGTCGTGAAGGCTTTTTCTCAAGAGCAGCGGATGATTGATGAATTTACAGAGAAAAGTGGTTATTTACGCAGAGTTGGTTATTGGGCAAATGTTTATTCGGGAGCGATTCCTAAAACGATGAACCTATTGAATAATTCAAGTTTTGCTATTGTTGCAGGAGTAGGAGGATTACTCGCGTTAAAGGGTTATGTTTCTATTGGGACAATTGTTGTATTTGCAGAATATACTCGACAATTTACAAGACCTTTAAATGATTTGTCCAATCAATTTAATAATGTATTGTCTGCTATTGCTGGAGCAGAACGTGTATTTGCCATCATGGATGAAGAAGAAGAACAAGATCAAGGGAAAAATGAAGCGAAGCACACAATACAAGGTGATGTTAAATTTGAGGATGTATCTTTTCGATATGATGTAAAAGAAGATGCGCCAACCATTTCGCACATTAACTTCCATATCCAAAAGGGTCAAACAGCTGCCTTAGTTGGTTCTACGGGGGCTGGTAAAACAACAATTATGCAGCTGCTCGCTCGTTTTTATGATAGCCAACAAGGGAAAATTTTAATCGATGATCGTCCAATTCAAACAATGTCTCGTCAAAATTTACGTAGTCAAATGGCTTTTGTTCTTCAAGAACCTTTTTTATTTGAGGCGACCGTTAAAGACAATATCCGATATGGTCAATTACAAGCAACAGATAAGGAGATCATGGATGCAGCTAAAAAGGCGAATGCGCATGATTTTATCATGTCGTTGCCAAATGGTTATGATACCTTTTTAACGGCAGATGGAGGCGAAATTAGTCAAGGGCAAAAGCAATTATTATCTATTGCTAGAGCACTAGTGGTCAATCCGTCTATCTTATTGCTAGATGAGGCGACGAGCAGTATTGATACAGTAACCGAATTAGCCATTCAAGAAGCATTAGAGCGATTAATGAAAGATCGCACAAGTTTAGTGATCGCGCATCGTTTAAATACAGTAAGAACAGCTGATCTTATCCTTGTTATGGAAGAAGGAAAGCTAGTAGAGTCCGGAATGAGAGAAAAATTAATCGCTGAGAAAGGAATATTCTATCAAATGTTGCAGCAGTCCACTTTATAATGCGAATCATCACTTATTGCCTGAAGCAGTTCAGCACTTGTCAGTAGGAAAGCGAACGATCCGTAGCGGAAGCCAGTCGGTAAAGGAAATTGTTATGGACAAAATGAAATCATGAAATGTTGAAAAAGAAAAGATACAATTCAGATCGACGTTGAATTGTATCTTTTCTTTTTGAAATAAGTTTTATTGTGGTGAAAGTTAAATGAGTTGTTTTGTGAATAGCCAACTGAAAAATAGCAACGATATCTGCTAAAAATAAACGGCTTTCAGGATTTTGCCCATTTTTTGGATCGGAAATTCCCCATTAATGGAGAGACATAAGGCAAAAAACGTTGTACGATAACAGAGATAATCAGTGGGATGATTAGGCAAATCAGTGTATACCCAAACAACCCATATTCAATGAAATCATTCATAAACTTATCTACTGATATATGCAGATACATGATGGCTATAGAGTGCATTTCGATAAACTCTAATATCTTAAAGCGAATATATTTTGTTATCAATTGGAAAAATCCAAAAATGACAAGTAAGAATGCCATTGGAAGAGCTAAATCCAATATGGGATGACTATAAAGAATAAACTTCATACTAAGATGATAGTCTAATTCCTCATTCCAAGTTAACCGCATGGCCATTAACGTGATGGCTATACAAGTAATCCATAGTGGAAAGCGGACATGTAAGAAAATCTCTTTTGCATAGTAGCCGATTGCAAAATAAACGATTGCAATCAGCACAACATCTAAATCCCAAGGTACTAATATTGTTTGAGATGCTTCATCTACATTGCCACCAATAACATACACCACATAGAAGCTTTCAAGTTCGGCAAGTATATAACATAACATAAGGAACAGAATTTGATTTACTCGATTTAAATAGCGTGTCACAAATAAGAAGGCAATATACGTAAAGAATAAGGTCGTGATAAACCAAATAACTCCATAGGACCCTCGAGCAAAGCGTCCGCCAAAAAGGATTGTAAGTAAATCATGTTTATAATAGTCAAAATCTACGGTCCCATTTATAAAGGCTAGTACATAGCGTAAACATGTTATGATGAATATAAAGAAAATATATGGGACTAATAATTGTATAGATCGTTTTTTTATGGATTGCCACATGCTGATATTAGAGTCTGCTGGTCTAAAAAATAAACCGCTGAGAACAAAAAAAGCGGGCATATGAAACCAGTAAATGTATGTTAGTAAAGGGTGGTCCAATTGTTCTGGTTTTGGATAATGTCCAATTACTACTAATATCATTAAAAAACCTTTTGTCGCATCGACCCAGGTTAA
Source organism: Rummeliibacillus sp. SL167 (assembly GCF_007896505.1). Classification (NCBI taxonomy): domain Bacteria; kingdom Bacillati; phylum Bacillota; class Bacilli; order Caryophanales; family Caryophanaceae; genus Rummeliibacillus; species Rummeliibacillus sp. SL167. Next base: position 115,147 of record NZ_VCBM01000002.1, read on the forward strand.
TCTTTTCTTAGTCATTATTTCATCCTCCAGAGCGTTATTCTAAACCTTTAGTTTTAGGATTAAAAGTAGGAGAAAATAATATTTTTATATCATTTATATTTCAAAACGATTACAAAATGGAGGACTTATGGATGAATATCTTTTTAATGAGCGCTTCTTTTCCAATTGATCATTTAACCATTCAAGAAATGGAAGATCTAATAAAAATGGCGAATACAAGAGATGAACAAGATGTTTCTTTTTTAATGAATACGAAGGATTGGAAAGATGATAGAAACACAGGTTTTGTTATCTTAGCATATAGTGAACAAGATGAGCTTTTAGGATTTTTGGTTGCCTATGACTTATTTGGACTTAATACTTATGAATGGAGCATCGTTGTGCATCCCGATGTTCGTAGACGGGGAATCGGCTCCGCACTTGTCCAAGGTTTACAAAACTCTTTAAAAGAACGAGGTGCTTTAGGAGACATGGCTTTGTCATTCACAGACGAAATAGGACACCAATTTTTACATCAAACAGGATACGCATACAATTCTTCAGAAGCAACATTACAAGCGGTTCCAGAAAATAGTGATCTTACTAAAAACATTTTTGTTCGAACATTTAAAGAGGAAGACAAGGATCAATTCATTCAGTTAATGCAAGATGGCTTTGGGGATATGCCATATGAAACAGAAGAACTCATCTCTATTAATACGACTGTCCAAGGACGTACGCTGTACATAATAGAACTCGACCAACAAATTGTCGCCACTGTTTCGCTAGTAGAAAACGATATGGGTATTTGGGTTACAGCGTTTACCGTAAAACAGTCCCTTCGTGGTCAAGGAATCGGTTCAAGTGTTTTACAATGGGTAAAAAATGATGCATATGCAAGACATCAACCAAAAGTGCTATTAGAAGTCGAAATCGATAATAAGGATGCACTTAGTGTATACAAAAAAGCAGGATTTACACCAATACATCAAGTAGATTATTTCACAAGAACGTGAAAAGTATACAAAATTTACCCCACATTAACTTGTTAGTAAAAGGGATGAGAAGTAACGAATTGTGCATGGAAAAAGGCGGATGAGATCAGTCATTATGGAAAATTTAAGTTGATAAAAAAAGCTGTAGTATTAAAATAGAGATAGAAGTATTTTAATAAACGTGATTAAATGTAATTTCAAAATAATTCCTAATTTATGTATATACCTTTAAAGGAAAGACATATTATAGAAGTAGATGCCATTTACTTTTAGGAGGGATTTTAATGAGACTACCCGCATTACAAAAAGTAGAAGTGTTACACAAGAGCTTGATTAGTCAAATTCTAAGCAAAATGGTAAGACGAAATTTAAGTAAGCTAGATAGTCAAAAAAAGCGTTATTATCCTATTTCTTATCGAAGGTAAAAAACATGGAAACATCATGAAGTTGGATGTTTCCATGTTTTTTTACGTACATTAACGAGCAGACAGCAGGATTCCAACTATAGATTTTAGCAAAAAGTAGGGGATAAGGGGGATTCACTGTTTGCCAAATCAGATTGGTTTCGACTAATGTTCAGCGTGGGTATAAAGAAAATATCATGCTTTGAAGTTTTCTTTTAAGATTTTAATAACAGGTCTTCTTTCTTAGGAGCCAACAAATGCAACTCATGCATGGCACGGGTCAATGCTACATATAAAAGTTTGCGGTCAATAGGTGTATCTCGGAATGGTTGATCTATAGTCGCAATGATAACAGCATCAAATTCAAGACCTTTGGCGAGATGGCTTGGAATGATAAGAAGAGCCTCTTGGTCGATTTCGGATGCCTCTGATAATGTTTGTATTTTTATCTTTGTTTTTTGCAATGCTTTTGTTGCTTTTTTGACCTCGTCTGTTGTTTTACAAATAAGAGCAATTGAACGATGACCTTTAGCTCGAATTTGTTCATAAATTTCAACGATTTTCGCCACATCAAAGTTTTCCATTTTATGAAAAGTAGGGTCTTCTCCATGACGAACAACAGGTTCTACTAAAGGTAAATGATCATCCATTTTTGCTAAAATATTATTAGCAACTGCCATGATTTCAATGGTCGTCCGATAGCTTTTTTGTAAGGTTTTATAGCTAGCTCTTGGAAAGAGTTCACGTACAGGAGCCCAGTCTGTCAATGAACGATAGCTATGAATACCTTGTGCAAGGTCACCAACCATTGTGAACATATCTGTTTCGAGACCTTCCTTTAAGGCAGCCAATTGGAATAAACTATAATCCTGCACTTCATCGATGAAGACGACCTTCATCTTCCATTCATCTTTTATCCCCTTAATCTTGGCGTGTAAATAAAAAATTGCGGCCAAATCCTCTAAAGCCCACACCTCTTTCTTGTGAACTTCCTCAAACTGATTATGCTTTTCCTCTGACCATTCAGGTGCTAATTCTTCTTGTAAAACTCTATTTGTCAAAAATTCGCGATAAAGTGCTTTAATTTTATATTTTTCAAAGCGTTTCATATAGCGTGTCACAACGGTTTTTGATTCCTTTTCAACGGCGGGGAGCCTTTCGTCACGTTCATCAATCCATTTTGTTACAACTTCTTTTCGTTTTGCATCATCATGGATACCAAATAATGCTTTATCTAAAACAGCATCATAGCGTTTTTTGAGCGTATAAAGGATTTGCTTACGTTTTTGACGAACATGATTTTGCATGACGGAACGAATTTTGGCTAGCCTTTTTTCTAAAGGTAAATAATTGTAATCTTCGAGAAATAGTCTACGCAAATGAGAGGCTTTTAAAATGCGATATTTTTCAATGAAAATATCTTCAAATTGATCTGCTATTTCACGTTCCATTTTGGCAATATATCGTGCCATAATATCTCGATATTCAAGTGTTCCTTTCATTTTAGATACCCATAGCATTGTTTCATCAATTTCATCTTGTTGTAAGATGTCTTCGAGTTGTTTGTTTGGATCTTGGAGCTTCAGTTTGATATGGGTAGCATTTTGTACATATTCGGCAAAGGTTGTTTGACAAATTTGTCCAACGCCAAGTTCTGGTAATACATCCGCGATATAATCGATAAATAATTTGTTTGGGGCTAAAATCATTAAATCTTGTGCTCGGAAGTGTTCTCCCATTGTGTATAAGAAATACGAAATCCTATGTAGGGCAATCGTTGTTTTACCACTACCAGCAGCACCCTGAACAAGGATAGGCTGCTTCAAATGTGCACGTATGACCTCATTTTGCTCTGCTTGAATCGTTGAGACGATTTCTGTTAAGCGAACATCCGCCTTCCCAGCTAAAGCTTCTTGTAACAGCTCATCATTTGCCGTGAGGTCGATATCACGGATCTCAAGTAAACGACCCTTTTCAATTTTGTATTGTCGCTTGGAAAAAAGGTGCCCCTCATGTTCCTCACCATTTACTTTATATGTTAAATCACCAAGTCGTCCATCATAATAGACGTTCGCTACTGGAGAGCGCCAATCAACGATAATGGGTTCTTGCGTTTCACGATCAAAGAGTGATGTTTTTCCAATATATAGTTTTTCAGCAGGTTCGTTTTCTTTTTGAAAATGGATACGTGCAAAATAAGGCTTCTGACGGATCGCTTCTAATCCTTCACGTTGATTTTTCGCCATATCAAAGAAACGAGCATTTGTTAAGATATTTTGATAGCTTAGACTTGAATCTAAATAGTCTAAGTCAGCCATTGCAGTCCGAATATTTGCTTGTGCATTTTGTACATCTTGTTTTGATTCTTCTAATAATTTTTGCATATAATATTTTGTATAAGCTAAATGCTGCTCTTCTTCTTTAAAATCAGGATGTCGTGTCATCAATTTGGCCTCCCTTACTCATAGGGTGATTATTAATAACTATACGCTTATTACTCATTTAAATGAAGTTTAACATTGTTTAAAAGCTGCCAGAGCGGTAGGATAAAAGTGATAAGTAAAAAAATCGCTGGAGGAAAATCAGATGAATATATTTGCGCATCGTGGCGCATCAGGTACCTATCCGGAAAATACATTACTTGCATTTAGAGAAGCAGCTAAAATGCCAATTTACGGTGTTGAATTAGATGTTCAGCGTACAAAAGATGGTGTCTTAGTCATTAATCATGATGAAAAAATAGATCGCACATCAAATGGCAAAGGCTATATTCGGGATATGACGTTTGAAGAGATTCGTTCCTATGATTTTGGCATATGGAAAGGCGAGCAATTTGCAGGCGAAAAAATACCTACACTTGATGAAGTGCTTGATGTTTTCAGAACGACACATCATATGATCAATATTGAATTGAAAACAGATGTCTTCGAATACCCCGGTCTTGAAGATGATGTGATCGAAACAGTGAAGTCACATGATATGATGGAGCGTGTATTATTTTCATCATTTGACCACGAAATCGTAGAAAGAGTTCTCGAAAAAGCGGCCTACAATGAAGTCGGTGCATTATTTATGAAGATTTTAGTGAATCTTGATGCGTATGGACAAATGCTTGGTACAAATGCCCTTCATATTTCACTCGTTGCTGCTAAGCGTGAATCTGCGAAGAAAGCGATAAAAGCTGGAAATAAAGTGCGAGTATACACCGTCAATACACCGGAGGATTATGACTTTTTAGAGAGTATGGGAGTAGATGCTGTATTTACGGATTATCCAGAGCTATTATATCGTCACGCATTTAGCAAAAGATATGAATGTTAAAATGGACAAGGGTAATAGAAAGCTTTTTTGAAAATAAAGGATATTAATGAATAAAAATTAGTTTTTTATAAGAATCTAAAAAGTATTTTACTACTTCAAGCATCAGCTAAGAGGGGATGGTTCATCTATCCTATTTCATGCTGCTTAGTGTGCAAGACAAAGGCAGGATAATCTGATCTGAAAAAGTAATACTTCTGCTACATTATGTGAAAAAGAAAGAGCGTAGAATGGCATTGAACCAATATTCTATGCTCTTTTACTGATGTATAGAAGTTTCATTTGATCCTGTCGTGTATAAACAGACAGCGAGCTTCTCCTTTAAAACATACAATAAGAGAAGGGAGCAACTATCAATAAAAATCTAATCGTTTCAACTAACATCCAGTAGTAAAGGGAATACACTGGGGGAAAGTTTCATATTATATTACCATTTTGCAATATGCTCTTCTATTGTTCCAAGTAATTGCTGAATAGGGATATATCGGTCATTTTCTAAACGGATGCGGCCATTATAGTAGCCTACCATTTGGTGAACAGTAGATTTTATGAGTTTTATATCCGTTGTCGCTTCACGTTCAAAAAATGGTGTAAATGTAAGATGTACATCATGTGTGAATTTTGTTTGAATATACCAAGGCTGCATGAAGTTTTTATTATTATATTTAAAGATGACATCTTCATGGATCTTTTTCATCTTGCCATCAATAAAAATAGCGTTTTCAGTCATGCCTGTTCCATCTGTCCATTGACCACCGAAGTTTAAACCAATACGATGATTACCGTAACGTTGCGATGCCATTCCCCAATTCCAAATGGCTTGTCGGGGCCATACACCTCGTCCATAGTCGAGAACTGCAAAACAATCTTCTTCATGAAAGCTATAGCGTTTATCTCCAATTTTCACATATCCACTTGCAGGAAGAGAATGATGCTTGGCTGTAAATTGGAAAGTTTGGCGGTTCCACGGAATAACAACATTTAGTGACTCATCTTCCTGTGGATGTTTAATGGTTAAGTCAGCATGCAAGAGATCATCATCAAAATCGGGTATTGTCACCGTCATTTGTGTTTCTCCTTGGGAATACAGTATTTGAAGTTTCAGATCATTATTAGTAAGCGAGATCGTTTCTAAAACATTCTCGGGCATCTTCAACCTACTACCAAGAGGGATTGTCACCGTTTTTTCAAAATACCTCTGGGTTTCATATTCTAAGAAATAAACAAAACAAACTGCTACATAATCTAGGTGACTAATGGTTGCCGAAAACATAATATCATCACCAAATATACACCAATAATTCCACTTTTTCTTGCGCATGAAATGACCCTTTAAATTACATTGAATGATAGGCTTTCTAGCGTAACCGATAGCAGCAGGATTCAAGTTGCCTTTTTTATCGCATAGTAATGTTGTGTCAACAATCTCTTTTTCAGCGTGCTGAGTCAATTCAAACATCCTTTCGAACAAAAATAAGAGATATATAAAGTTAGTTGTTCTAATTGTACCAAAAAATATGTGATTTTGGTCACTTCATTACGGTAAATATAATTAGTTTGTTGCTAATCTTTAGAAAAAGTATCAATCGGAGCTGTCCAAACATAAGGTAACTACAGGAGGTTATGGACTATGTACAATAGGCAAGCGGCTGTTGACTATGCTAATCGTTGGTGGAACAACTTCAATCCTGCATTTCCAAAATTTGATGATGATTGTACCAATTTTATCTCGCAATGTTTGTTAGCAGGAGGGGCACCAATGACAGGTGCACCCAATCGTGCAAAAGGCTGGTGGTTGAAAGGAGGCACCTGGAGTTATAGCTGGACTACTTCGAATGCACTTCGCTGGTATGTGGAAACTTCTAAAAAAGGGTTAGTCGGGAAGAGGGTTTCAAGTGTCAGTGAGCTACGTTTAGGTGATCTAATCTTTATCGATTTTGATGGGGATGGAAGAATCAATCATTCATTAATCATCACTAGTATTGTTAAAGGGGTACCATATGTGAATGCACATACGACAAATAGTTATCATCGATTATGGACATATGAAGATTCAAGTGCATATACGCCAAATATAAAATATTATTTCTTTCAAATAGATGTAATTTAAACAAGGTGACGGTGTTCTTTTTTTATATTTTAGACGGATTGTGGTAAGGTGAAGAAAGATAATATACATACAAGTATATTCACCATAAAATTATGTTCGTTTTATAGGAGTGATGATAATGAGTGAACAATCTTTAACAGTTAAAGAAGCAATTCGTGGACGTCGTTCTATAAAATTATTCAACGGTCAGCCAGTAGATCGTGAAGATTTAATAGAAATCATTAACACAGCAGTATGGGCGCCAAATCATGGCAACCGTCAGCCTTGGCGTATCATCTTGGCATGTGATGCGGGCTTAGATGCTGTAAAAGAGCTGATTCGCGAATATGCAGTACCAGAGTGGAAAGAACTTTCTGAAGAAGTGCTTGCGAAAAAAATGCAAAAATTCGCTACACCAGGGGCTTATGCATTTGTCATTGTACCTCAGGATGTTCGCCAAAAAGAACGTTATGAAGATTTTGCAGCGGCTAGCAGCTTTATTCAAAATATACAGTTGTTAGCGTGGGATGAGGGGATTGGTGCATGCTGGAAAACACCAAACTGGATTGATCATCCAAAATTCCGTGCATCATTAGGTGTAAAACCAGAAGAACGAATTATCAGCATGCTTCAATTCGGTTATTTTGATACGATTCCTCACGAAAAACCACGTAAATCTGCTGAAGAAATCGTTACCTTCTTTGGAGAAAAAGAATAATTTCATCAGTGATCATTCGCTTTAAAGAAATAAATATAGTGTAATCAGTGTTCAACGATGTCACCCGAAATCTGTAATTGTTCACCTTAATTTAGGTCAAAAATTAATATAGTTGGTGTTTCACCGTTGAAAAAGCAAAAGTACAATTCAGATTGTTGCTCTATCCTGAATTGTACTTTTTTCCTTTTTAGACGATCTTAAAGTTTTGCATTATAGTTGGATCTGCACCAAAAGTCGTGGTCGATGTTTAATCATAAATCACAAGCTATAATGGTGAACTAATTATTTTGGTAAATTAGCGATTTCATCATAATAATTACTAACAACCCGAAGGCCTTTATCAAAGTTTTCTAAATGAAAATGTTCGTTTGGTGCATGGAAGTTTTCAGTTGATAAAGCAAAGCCCATCATAATGACGGGTACGCCTAAAATTTCATCAAATGTAGCAACGATCGGGATGGATCCACCGGCACGAATATAGGCTGTTTTCACATGATATTGTGTTTCATAGGAGCGGCCAGCAGCTTGGATGTAAGGGTGGTCAAGTGGTGTGATAAAAGGTTTTCCTTTATCAAAATCAGTCACTGTGATATCGACACCTGCTGGTTTATGTTTTTCAATATGCGCACGTAATTGTTCTACGATTTCTTCAGGATCTTGATCTGGAACTAAGCGGCAAGTAATTTTAGCGCCAGCAGTTGCGGGAAGAACCGTTTTAATCCCTTCACCAGAAAAGCCACCAAACACGCCGTTTACTTCTAAAGTTGGACGAGCCCAAGTTCGTTCAAGATACGTATAGCCTTCTTCACCATATAATTCTTTTACACCGGCTTCTTTTTTAATGCTTTCTTCGTCAAAATCTAAGGCTTCATAAGCCGCTTTTTCAGCAGCTGTAATCGGACGAACCTTATCATAGAAGCCTTCTACTGCAATAGAGCCATGCTCATCGTGGAATGATGAAAGAATATCGGCTAGAGCATGTATAGGATTTTGAACACCACCGCCATAAATACCTGAATGAAGGTCTCCCTTTGCAGCACGAACATCAATTTGAACACCTGTTAATCCACGTAATGCATAACATACAGCTGGACGCCCTGGTGCATAAAGGCTTGTATCTGAGATCAATACTAGGTCTGTAGCAAGTTCATCTTTGTGTGCTTCAACAAATGCAGGAAGATGTACGCTGCCGATTTCTTCTTCGCCTTCAATTAAGAATTTTATGTTGACAGGTAATGTACCATTTTCTTTCATGAAGCCTTCAATGACTTTTACATGCATGAACACTTGTCCTTTATCATCGCTTGATCCACGTGCATATAAAATATTGTCACGGATCTCAGGTTTAAAAGGATCACTATCCCATAATTCGATAGGATCTACTGGTTGGACATCATAGTGACCATAAACTAAAACAGTTGGCTTGCCCTCAGCATGTAACCAATTGGCTGTTACAACTGGATGCCCTGCTGTTTCATGGATTTTCATATTTTCTAGTCCAGCATTTTTCATGGAGTTCCCAAGGAAAGCAGCGGCTTTTTTCATATCTTCTTTATGTTCAGATAAAGAACTGATGCTTGGGATAGATAAAAATTGTTTCATTTCTTCGAGTTGTTGATCACGATGTGTAGTAAAGTAAGTATCTAATGCTTCCAATTGACTCACTCAAATCCCTCATTTCAGTATTTCGATAATAGAATTATTATATCACAGCCAGCTTTTTATTGAGAAAGTGCAGCCCTCTGAAACACAGGAATCGTTAAAATATGGTATATTATAAAGTATATATTTTGTGCGGAAGAACAGTCTTTTGGGAGGAATATAGTTGGAATTTTTCGGGTTAATCATCTGTTTGCTCATCTCATTTTTCTCTTCGGGAAGTGAAACAGCTCTAACAGCTATCAGTAGGATGAAGATCCAATTGCGGGCAAACCAAGGGGATCGTATGTCTCAAAAACTCAACCTTTTAATTGCTCAACAGGATCGTATGATCACGACGATATTAATTATCAATAATACAGTGAACATTTTGATGCCGACATTATTGACGATTATTGCCTTGCGTCATGGTTGGAAAGTTTCAGTGGCTACGACGATTTTAACGATTATTATTATCGTATTTGGTGAAGTATTGCCGAAGACGATTGCTGTTACATTTGCTGATCGACTTGCCTACGTAGTAGCGCCGATTATTGCATTATGCGTCAAAATCTTTACGCCAATTACTTGGATTTTGCAGCGCTTTACGAATATATTTATCCGTATTATTTCAAATGGGGCAGTGACTAAAGCGACTTTAACAAAAGAAGAATTAAGAGGAATTGTTGATGTTGCGTCAACAGAAGGTACATTTGATGAAAGTGAATCTGATCGATTGAAGGAAATGTTGGATTTTCCAGACAAAGATGTATCAGATGTAATGAGTACACATCGTACGGATGTTATTGGTTTAACAGTTGACGCTACATATGACGAGGTAAGAAATACGATTTTAGAGTATTCGTTTACTCGCTATCCAGTTTATGAAGAAAGTTTAGATAATATAGTGGGGATGTTTTATTCAAAAAAATTCGTAGAATGGTCATTAGATCCATCAAAAAAACTGGTTGATTTCGTGGATACAGAACCCTTATTTGTCGTTTCCACTGTGAGTGTTGAAAAGGTATTTACGATGATGCTTACACAAAAGAAACATTTAGCGATTGTATTAGATGAGTATGGCGGTACACTTGGAATCGTTTCACATGAAGACATAATTGAAGAAATGATCGGTCTAGAAATCGAAGACGAGTCGGATGAAGAAGAAAAGTCATTAGTTTACGAATTAACAGGAGATAAGCTAGTATGTCACGGTCGATTAGAGATCGAAGAAGCCAATGAAATCTTCCATGTTCATATTCCTCAAGATCACGAAACAGTTGGCGGATTTGTGCTTGAACAAAGCCTGCATATTCCTGAAACAGGTGAATCGTTTGATTTTGAAAATCTTCATATCGTTGTCAATGAGGTAGATGATAACCGAATTACCAAATTGACCATTACAAAACAACCGATAAAGTGAATTTGGATACAGTAATCCAAACAGTGTCAGGTAACATAGAGGCGATAGCTTATTTTAAATAAATTGCTTCTTTATACATTTTTTATTGCTTTATGATAAAAATGTAGATAAATTATTGATTTCAGATGAAGGATTATTTTGAAAAAAATATAAATACGCAAGGCGTGTTGATTATCCGATTTTGCCCATAAAAGCAGGAAGAATTTGTTGATTGCAGCGAAGGCTTGCACGACTCATGCGGGCGAACGCTGGGGGCAACAGGATGTTGGTCACGGAGTCGTTGCCACAGGACGTGGCGCACTACAATTCCGTTCCTTCAATCGCTACGCTGCGGGGTCTCTATTCGCTTTTCCCGCGGGACATTGAATGGACTTCCTCGAATCACACCGCACGAAGGAAATGCTTGCATTTTCGAGGAGTCGAGCAAGCCGTGGCGAAGATCTATATAAATGGTTTTAAAAATACAGAGTTTTTCGAAAATTGTACCAAATATGCATTCCTAATTTTTGTAAAATCAACATGTGTGATAATTTTAATTGGGGGAAACTAGCTAAAAATAATTTTGCCTCCTAACAATGCTATATAGATGGCATTGGGTAAATCTCAGATGGCTTTAAAACCCTTGAGATCATTCATATAAAACGAATATTACATCTTTCATTTACAAACCTTACATGAATGTAATAAAATTGAAAGTTAATCCGATAGAGTGAAAGCTTTGTTTTTGCGAAAATAGGTTTATCAAAGCAAGATGATAAACCCGGAGGATGTTAAAAATGAAAACTACACTTGAACAAGTTTATGAAGAATACAATCGTTACATATATCATTTATGTTTGAAACTGACTCGCAATAGTGCAGAGGCAGAAGACTTAATGCAAGAAGTTTGGGTAAAGGTTGTCCGTTATGAATCATATGTTGCAGAAGTTGAACATGTGAAAGCATGGCTTACTACTATTTGTATGAATACTTTTCGTGATCGCTATCGAAAAAATGTTCGCCGCAGCAAATATATGATGAGTCAACCTGAAACATTAGACGTACCAGTATTAGATTTGGTTCCCAATGAAGACCCATCTACTGAAACAGTGGTGGAACAAGAAGTTATTTCTAAAATTGTACAAGATAAGATCAGCCAGTTAGATAGTATCTATCGCAATACGCTTTTGTATTTCTATGTAAATCAATATTCTTTAGTAGAAATTGCTGAATTGATGAAAGTGTCAATAGGAACCGTGAAGTCTCGTCTGTTCCGCGCTAAACAACGTTTAAAAGATCTTATGATGTCTGATGCAACATCAGCAGAAGTCGTACTACCAGCTTAGAAATTCATTTAATCACTGCAACACACAATCTATGCAGAGGTTGTTGGCTGTGAATAAAAATACAAGAAGGAGTTGTCTCTTGATTTTTTGAGGGATAACTTCTTTTTTGCAATGATAGCTGGGGGAGATGTTTATATTCAATTGAGAGTGGAAAGTGACGACTTCTCGAAGATGCATAAGGATCTCCTTCATATGGTGGGTTGTTGATTAGTGAAATCAATTCAAGGGCCTATGAGAAAAGTATGAGTCTTGAAATGCCGGTCATAGCGAAAGGGGAGGCTCAAACCCACAGCCTAAGAAAGCAAGCCATAGCGGAAATCAGCTAATACTCTATATTGAAATGGATAAAATTGGATAATGGACACATCTGATTAAAAGCAAAAAGGCACCATTCATCGCTATATTTCGTCATATAAAACACCCCAAAAGTTAAGTCTTTTACTCTAACTTCTGGGGTGCAGTACCGAATTGTACTTTTTTATTTTTCAAACAGCTACTCTTGCATCTTGGAGGCACGCCTTTTTTGTTCTAAATAATTGCTTTTTACAAAGATATAATAATAAAATTTCACATGGTTTATAAAAACAAGGATTTTCTTTTGCCTTATCCAAGTAAGCATTTAGAGAAAATAGATCGCAAAGAATCAATCTCTTCTTCTGTGAGCATTCCAAACATACGATCAACAATATTGGTAATATGTTCATGAGCGGTTTTTAAAAGTTCATGTCCTGTATCAGTAATCTCAAGTTGAGAAGCGCGGCGATCGGTTTCGTTTTGTGTTTTGTTAATATAACCTGCTTTTGTCAACTTAGTAGTAAGTACAGTGACTCCACCTGTCGTAACATGAAGTTTTTCTGCTAGAGCAGAAGGACGCATAGGTCCTTCTGCATCAAGCAAATCAAGTATGAATATATGTGTTTTAGACAATCCTATTGTATTGTGACTATTCCACTCATTTGCCCATTTTCTTTCTAGCGAAGATACGATTTCAAAAAGGGAAGTGATACTTTCTCTTCTTGCCTCATTCATAATTTTCATCTCCAAAATGTATCATTAGCTTTCGTATGATAAACGTTGCATTTCATACAGTTCATAAGCGCGGACTTTTCGTGGGATAAAGCGGCGAATGTCCATTTCGTTATAGCCAACTTGAAGACGCTTGTCATCTAGAAGGATAGGGCTGCGTAACATTTTTGGATGATCTTTTATGATGCTATACAGTTCTTGTATAGACAGTTGTTCAATGTCACAATTTAAGTTTTTAAAGTCTTTAGAGTTTTTTGAAATGATTTCATCGGTACCATCTTCAGTCATGCTTAGGATGCGTTTGAATTCTGAAAGTGTCAAAGGTTCAGATGTAATACGTTTTTCTTTATAAGATATATCATTGTCCCGTAGCCATTGTAAAGCTTTTTTTGACGAAGTACAGCTTGTTTGAGTATAAATTGTAACTGTCATATGGATTCCCACTTTCTTTATCTTTATTATATTTATATCTTACCAGTAAGATATAAATAAATCAATAGAATTTTAAGAAAAAAAGAGTGAAATTTATGAAAAAATGAGCAAATTCGCGAAATGTTTATTTTATCAGTTTCTCATAGGAATCTACATGGGGTGTTTTTTGTACCTCAAAAAAAAATAGTATGCTAGAAGCGATCCTAGCATACTTTTTTTATCTTTGGGACAATCCCATGCTATGAATAAAGTTAGTGAATATCCTTTTTCTTAAAATTGCCACCTAGAATTTCAGTCATATTGCTGAAGGCCAAGAATGCCGTTGGATCAACGTCTTCTACAATGGATTTTAGTTTTGCTTCTTCTAATCGGTTAATGGCACAGAAGATAACTTGTTTGTCATCTTTTGAATAGCCACCTCTACCGTTAAGATAAGTAATCCCATGACCTAACCGATCCATAATGGCTTCACCAATTTCTTCTGCTTGGTCACTAATAATCCAAATTGACTTTGTTTGGTTGAAGCCTTCTGACACAAGATCAATTGTTTTAAAAGCTATGAAGTAAGCGATTAAAGAATACATGGCACGGTCGAAGCCGAATACAAATCCAGCACTCCCTAAGATGAATAGATTCATGAATAAAATGATTTGTCCAACAGAGAATGGTAGCTTTTTATTGAATAAAATAGCTAATGTTTCGCTACCATCCAAACAGCCTCCAGCACGAATAGCGATCCCAACACCTATGCCGAGCATAATCCCACCGAGCACGGTTGCTAAAAGCGTATCATTTGTAAATACTTGTCCATGTGGAAAAAAAGATGTTGCAAGAGATAATACGACAATTCCATATGCTACTGAAATAGCAAAACTTTTGCCAATTTGTTTATACCCTAAATAGAGAAATGGTAAGTTGAATAAAAAGAGGAATAGACCAAGAGATATGCCTGTTATGTGAGATGCCATCATAGCAATACCCGTAACACCGCCATCAATTAAATGATTGGGGATCAGTACTCTTTCAAGACCAATAGCCATGATTAAAGCACCAAGAGTGATAAAAGCAAAGCGCAAAATAATCCTTTTATGTTTTGCTTTCCTTTTCGATATACTATCTGATTTGTCATTGTTGCCCATAGAAACACCATCCTTATATCTTTTTTACCATGAATAATTATACGTTTTCAAGTGATAGGTATGGAAAATAAAAAATTTTTTCATAGGAGACTTTAATAAAAAGAATGATGAAGCATATAAAATATAGAGTTGTTCAAAGTTTAATATAAAAACTCAGGCGTGTTGATTAATTTTGTTCATAAAAATAGGGAACTTCGTTAAACGCTTATCGAAAATGAAACGAGCATCCCAAAAAGCTTTAAAATAACCTTTAAGAAAGCTCGCTTATATAAGTGTATGAGACAAATCTGATCATCGCCATTTTCGACAAGCAAATATGTTTTCTCTAAAGAAATGTTGTCGTTATTATTGATGTCCTTGAGCAAACCACTCTGCGACATTCCATACTTTTGTGACAAGGCTATCATAGAATTCTGGTTCGTGGCTGACCAAAACGATGGTTCCCTTATATTCTTTCATGGCCCGTTTTAGTTCGTTTTTGGCATCGATATCTAAGTGGTTTGTTGGTTCGTCGAAAAGCATCCAGTTACTTTCTTCCATCATTAATTTACACAATCGAACTTTTGCTTGTTCGCCACCGCTTAATTGGTTGAGTGGGCGGGAAATATGTTCATTTTTTAAGCCTGTTTTCGCAAGTAATGCTCGAACCGTTGCTTGTTCTAAAGAAGGGAAAGCATTCCATACATCATCAATGGGTGTAATCGATTCAGCTTTTACTTCTTGCTCAAAATAAGAAGGGAATAAGAAATCACCATGGTCGACTTTACCGCCAAGTGCTGGGATTTTGCCTAATATAGTTTTTAATAATGTCGATTTACCAATACCATTCATCCCAACGAGGGCGATTTTTTCACCACGTTCAATCTGGAAAGTAAGTGGCGGAAGCAATGGCTTATTCTTGTCATAACCGATTAGTAAATTTTCAGCCTCTACCACATAACGACTAGAGCTACGAGCTTCTTTAAAGGAAAATTGAGGCTTCGCAGCTGTTTCAGGACGATCAATCCGCTCCATGCGATCCAATTGTTTTTGACGAGATTTTGCACGACCAGTAGTTGAAAATCGAGCTTTGTTTTTGGCGATAAAGGTTTCTTGCTTTTTGATAAATTCTTGTTGCTTTTCATAAGCATCTATATGTTGGCGCTTATTGATTTCTGCAAGCTCAAGGAATTTTTCATAAGTCGCAGTATAACGTGTTAGTTTTGAAAATTCCAAGTGAAAAATAACATTGACGATACCATTCATAAATTCTGTATCATGTGAGATTAATAAAAAGGCATGCGGATAATCTTTCAAATAATTACTTAACCAATTGATATGTTCTTCATCTAAATAGTTTGTTGGTTCGTCTAATAGTAAAACTTTTGGCTTTTCTAAAAGGAGTTTTGCAAGTAAAAGCTTTGTACGCTGACCACCAGATAGTGCAGTAACATCACGATCCAAACCGATTGCATCAAGGCCAAGTCCCCGAGCCACTTCTTCGATTTTCATATCCAATGAATAGAAATCGCCGGCATCTAAGGCATCCTGTATAACAGCCATATCTTCAAGAAGTTTTTCTAATTCTTCAGGTGTAGCATCAGCCATTTTAGCTGTAATTTCGTTAAGTTCTTCTTCTTTTTTGTAAAGAGGTAAAAAAGCATCACGTAATGTATCATGCATAGTTCTACCAGGTGTCAATACAGCGTGTTGGTCTAAATAGCCATAGTGTGTGCCTGGAAGCCATTCCACACGTCCTGTATCGTGAATAAGTTTTCCTGTTAGGATATGCATCAATGTGGATTTACCAACACCGTTTGCACCAACAAGACCAACATGTTCTCCTTCTACAATTCGAAAAGAGACATCTTTGAATAGGGTACGATCGCCAAAAGTATGGCCTAATTTTTCAACTGTTAATATACTCATTGATTTTGGGTCCTCCGTATCCATGCATAGAGTATGCATGGGTAGTGTAATTAGTAGTGTATTGGATAAAGCGAACTTCATTCAGTGGTGGATTTTCATCTTCCTCACTCACCGTGAATGGGTTGAACCGATTCGATCTAGCTTATACAGACAGTCGCTTCATACAACTTTTGTTTTACGGGAATTACAGAGTAGGTCTTGCTGCCTGTTTATGCGGGATAAAAGGTATCTATTTAAAATCCATCGAACAGTAAAAGCGCCTCTGTGAAGGCAGGCGCTTGGGGATTATTCATAAGCTTTTAACTGTTTGTTTAATTCAGCTAGCTGTTGCTCCATATCGGCAAGTCGTTTTTCAGCTTTTTCAATCAGTTCAGGATATCCTGTAGATTCTAACTTTTCGATATCGCCTTGTTGACGAATATAGTCGCTTTTTAATTCAGCGATTTGGAATAGTATTTCATCTTTCATTGGCATGTTCAATCTCCTTTATGGATAAGATCAATTGAAGTTCTATCTTTTTGTTATTGTATCATACCACTTGTTTTTTTGGCTTGCTCTTCTACTAAAAAAGCAGTTGATTTTGTTCGGCTGGAGATAAAACTTTTTAATAATGACTGAATGTATTGATTATTGCGATTTAAATCAATATTGAGTTGTTTACGAACCGCATGTTCGCGCCTTGCATCATGTAACAGAAATTCCATGACTGCATTTTGCAAGAGAGATTGTTTTAGTTTTTTACCCAATCCTAGATTAATAAAACCATTCGTTTCAGTAGGGAAAATATGCTGCATATCTAATTCATCTTGACAAGTTACAATACAAGGGATACCGATTGTCGCAACTTTATAAGGGGTATATTTTGCACCACAAATAACGATATCTGCCGTGCCTAGTAACTCATAAAAGGCATTGTTTTTTTGGATGATCTTAATATTTTTTCGGCTAAGTGCCATTAATTTAAGTTCATCTATATCATGTGCATAACTAGACTGTATGATAACCGATATTTTAATAGGAATTTGCAATTGTAATAAATGGCGTAAAACACGATAACTGGTGTTGTCCGGATCCATACCTTCGATTGCCACAACAATATGAGGTTTGTCGGATGAATCATTTGCTGTTTTTTGGATCGCCTGTAATTGCTTTGGTACAACATATGAAGAAGGGCCAATTAAAAAATGTGGTAATAATTTTTCACGCTTTTCTTGATAAAGTGTTTGAAAAACACAGTTTGCAGCTGTTCCGCCATCTCCAAAATCATCAAAATGAAGAATTGTGGGAATAAACGTCTTTAAATGATCGACCAAAGGCAATTCAGTACTCCCTGCATCATGAATAAGTATATCAGGGGAGAGCCTAGAAAGTTCTGATATCAATTGTTTTTCGTTTTTATAAACAATTGGATTGAAACCTTTTTGAATAAGAAAATCAATCGCTTGTTCGTCGTGTTGAACAAGTATCTGAGTTTGCTGTTTATCGAACATTGTAGAGAGCGTAATGATTCTTTCGATCGGGTAAAGATTGTGGCAAGAAGTTACAGCTCCTACAAAGGCTATCTTTTTCGTTGTTTCCTCATTATTTTGATATTTCATACATCTCCATCCTTTCCACTGCTCTTTTCAATTTATGGGATGAAGATGTGTAATATGTATAAAATCATCGTGAAACTCTAGGAACTTTGGATACTCTCCATAAGAAGCAAAAATGCTCGTCCATCCTGACTTACAAAAAATCTATATATAACTGTAAAAATGATTTTATTTTTCCGTCAAAAGACTGATTTATTTGTTATTTTAAGCGTGACACCTTATATAGGGCTGCTGCATTTGTTACAATAACTTTAGGAATTCTGAATTGGAGGAAACAACTTATGAAAATCTTACTTGTTGACGGCACCATCATAGGACGAAAAACAGGTGCTATTTTAGAGCAAGTTGAGCAATATATTAAAGAATTTGACCATCATTTAGAAATTGAACAATTGCATTTAGCTGATTTTGATCATCAATTCGTGGATGGCCGCCCATTTGACGAATACAATGATGATATGAAAAAATTGGTAAAAACAATTGAGGGAGCAGATGGCTATATTTTTGCAACACCCATTTTCCAAGGCTCTATCCCAGGTGTTTTAAAGAATACATTTGACTTTCTTCATCCAAAAGCATTGCGATATAAACCAGTTTCAATCGTTGCAAATGGAGGCACTTATCAACATCATTTAGTAGTGGAAAATCAGTTAAAACCAATTCTTGATTATTTCCGCGCATTAGTAACACCTAACTATGTTTATACACATGCTGGTCATTTTGATAAAGAGTACAAAATTATTGATGAAGACGTCCATGAACGACTTCGTGAAATGGCACGTGTCTTTGTGAAATATTGCAGATTAAGTGAGGATCTACCAAAAGAAACGATTGACCAACATTAGATGCAACAATAAGTTACTCTAATTAAAAAGCATAACGATCCTTTCCTGTATAAGATTGTTATGAATTGGATGATATGCTATAATTTATTTAATAGATTTGAATGGAGGTGAAAAGAATGAAAAATTCAGCTATGGTGACAAGTGTAAATGTAGATACAGCTATGTATTTTGCACGTGTCATTACTTTTGATTTTGCTCATAACGGGATAACTATGTCCTTTTTTAAAGCAAATCAAATAAAAAACGTAGCTGATTAACCATTCTTTTCACCTATTTTTAAAAAGAAGAGACTGCTCGTTAATGAGCAGTCTTTTTTGTATGTGAAGACTTTTCCGCTACGTATTCGGAGGGAAAGAAAATGTCTATAAAGGCAGAAAACATCACCAAGTCATTTGGTGGTCATATGATTTTTGAAAATCTAACAGTTGAAGTTCAGACAGCTGAACATGTAGCTATAGTAGGGAATAATGGATGCGGGAAAACAACATTGTTACAATTATTAGCCGGTGTAGAAATACCTGATGAAGGAAGGATCATAAAAAAGAAAGATCATATGATTGGCTATTTGCATCAAATTCCTTTTTATCCTGATTATTCAGTAATAGATGTCTTAATGGAAGCATTTTCTCCACTATTGACGATTCAGCGCAAAATGGCAGAACTTGAGCAACAAATGGCAGTAGCAGAAAAACTTGAAAAAGTATTAAATGAATATGGACAATTACAGGAACAATTTATGCAATCAGGCGGTTATGAAATAGAGTCCAAGATAACAAGTGTCGCCAATGGCTTAGGAATTTATCAATTGCTGGAGCAGCCTTTTGAAAATCTGAGTGGTGGCGAAAAAACAAAGGTTATGCTAGAACAGCTTTTGCTTCAAAATCCTTCTATTTTGTTGTTAGATGAGCCGACCAATCATTTAGATTTACTAGCTATTGAGTGGTTAGAGGAATATATCAAAAATTTTACTGGTACAGTACTTGTTGTTTCGCATGACCGCCAATTTATGAATAATGTTGTACAAAAAGTAATCGAGCTAGAAGATGGAGAAGCGAGTATTTTCCATGGAAATTATGATGACTATGTAAGGGGAAAAGAAGAACAGATTGCTCAACAATTTGCCCAATATCAGGAGCAACAAAAAAAGATTAAAAAAATGAAAGAAGCCATTAAACGTCTAAGACAATGGGCGAATGAAGCATCACCGCCCAATCCAGATTTATATCGTAAAGCAAAGAGTATGGAAAAAGCTCTGGCTCGAATAGAATTAGTTAAAAAGCCAAAAAACAGTCAGAAAATGCGCTTACAATTAGAGGCCAAGGATCGAAGCGGTAAAGAAGTCATTTCCGTTAAGAATGCTACAAGGATTTATAAGACAACATTGCTGAAAGACGTTAGTTTTTCTGTATATTGGCAAGATCGTTTAGCGATCGTGGGCGAAAACGGTACAGGAAAATCCACCTTACTCAAAATGATGCTTGGGGAGGTGAAGCCAGATAGAGGACAGTGTATCATTGGTCGTAATGTGAAAATTGGTTATCTTGCTCAACAATTTGAAACGTTTGATGACCAAGCTAGATTAATCGATGCCTTCCGTGAAAATATCTCTATGACTGAAGGAGAAGCAAGGCATGTACTCGCACAGTTTCTATTCTATGGCTTTGATGTATATAAAAAAGTGTGTGATTTAAGTGGTGGGGAGAAAATGCGCTTACGGCTTGCTCAACTGATGCAGCAAGATATCAATTTATTGATTTTGGACGAACCGACCAATCATTTAGATATTGAATCGCGAGAAGTATTAGAGGATAACCTTCAAAATTTTACAGGAACCATCATTGCAGTAAGCCATGATCTATTTTTTACAAAAAATTTTTACGAGGATTGCGTGGATTGAACACCAAACCGTGACAATTCATCAAGGCGATTATCAATGGGCGAAGGAAAAGCAACAGGCAAAAAGTTTCCAGTTTAAAAACAAACGCGACTAAAGTGAAAAAAGATAAATCTTTTGTTATCCAAGTAACCAATTAAAAATGTAATTGGGATGCAAAAGTCTAATATATCTAGCTATACAATAAGAAAAGGGAGTTACGAATATATTCATGGATATTCGTAACTCCTTTGTCTTTGCATTCAAATTATTTTTATCTATATGAACAGAACGTAAACTCCTCACTTCAAACTTCAAATTAAAAGCAGGGAGCACTGATTGATTCAACGCATATGCAGTAGAGAATGAAGAAAACCGCTACTGCGTGAAATTTCCTTCATTAGAAAATCATTTAGTCCAGCTTCATGTCTTTTAATAACTCTGCAAATGGATTATTAGCCGCTTCTTCTTTTTGTTGTTTTTTTAAATACTTTTGCACACTTCGTTTATCCACTTTTCCGTTACCTTCCTTTTCGCGGCGGGCTTTAAAGGCAGATAGTTTTTCTCGATAGCCACATTTGCATGCAAAGAATTGACCTTCACCCTCTCCTCGTAGCTCCATTTTCTTTTTACATTGAGGGCAGCGAGCATTAGTGATACGTGATACATTTTTTCGATAACCACATTCCCGATCTTGGCAGACGAGCATTTTGCCTTTTTTCCCATTGACTTCAAGCATTGGCTTCCCACAATCTGGACAGCATTTAGAGGAAATATTGTCATGCTTATATTTTTTGTTACTTTTTTTAATTTCCATAACGATTTTTTTTGTATGATCCTTCATTTCATTGATGAACAGGTCTTTTTTGAGCTTTCCTTTTGCAATTAGCTCAAGTTTTTGTTCCCATTCTGCTGTTGTTGCGGGTGATTTTAATTCTTCTGGCACTAAGTCCAGCAACTGCCGTCCTTTAGAGGTGATAAAGATCTCTTTGCCACCTCTTTTTTCGATTAGGAATGAGTTGAATAATTTATCGATAATGTCGGCACGCGTGGCAACTGTACCGAGTCCACCTGTTGATCTTAGTGTATCTGCTAACTTTTTATCGTTTGATTCCATATATTTTGTAGGGTTTTCCATAGCAGATAGTAAGGTAGCTTCTGTAAAACGAGCTGGTGGTTTTGTTTGACCAGACGTTTGTATAATGGATTTTGTTTTTAATATATCGCCTTTTTCAAGCTGAGGTAACCGTTGTTCTTTTATATCATCCGTTGTTTCTTCATCATCAAAATGATTGGCGTATATTTCTTTCCAACCAGCATTGAGGATCAATTTACCCTTAGCGATAAATTGTTGCGTACCTATTTTTGCTTTTACAGTTAATTGTTCATATTCAAAGGCAGGGTACAGCACTGCTAAAAAACGTTTTATGACAAGGTCATATATTTTACGTTCATTACTTGAAAATTTTGCTAAATTTACATACCCTTCAGTTGGGATGATAGCGTGGTGATCGTTTACTTTTTGATCATCTACAAATGCTTTCGTTGCTTTAATCGGTTTTACGGCTATTTTATGAGCATAAGAGCGATATTCTCCTATACCGCATGCTTTTAAACGTTCTGGAAGCGTACCTACGATATCTGAAGACAAATAACGCGAATCCGTACGAGGATAAGTTAAAACTTTATGGTGCTCGTACAATTTTTGCATGATATTTAATGTTTCCTTGGCTGAAAATCCAAAAATTTTGTTGGCATCACGTTGAAGTTCTGTTAAATCGTATAAAGCAGGTGCAAAGGTTTTCTTCATCTTACGTTCAACGGAGAAGATCGTTGCATTTTTATGTTCAAGTGATTGAATGATCGTATCCATCTTTTCTTTTGAAAAGCTGCGACTGCTACCATTTGCATCTTGCCATGTCAATTGAAGTCCATCTGTTGTTTGAATTTCGATGCCATAGTAAGTTCGAGGTTTAAAATGTTTTATTTCATCTTCACGTGCGGCAACCATTGCAACTGTTGGCGTCTGTACACGGCCGCAGTTTAGTTGGGCGTTAAACTTTGTTGTTAAGGCACGACTGGCATTTAAACCGACATACCAATCCGCTTCAGCACGTGCTACTGCCGCAGTATATAAATTTTCATAGGCTTTGCCAGGCTTCAAATGGTTAAATCCGTCTTTAATCGCTTTATCTGTAACGGAGGAGATCCATAATCGCTTAATCGGTTTACGAATTTTGGCTTTTTCAATGATCCAGCGAGCGACTAATTCTCCTTCGCGCCCTGCATCCGTCGCGATAATGATTTCATCGATGTCATTACGATGTAATTGTGCTTTCACAGCATGGAATTGTTTTTGAGTTTGTTTGATAATCACTAATTTCATATGTTGTGGAAGCATAGGAAGATCGTTTAAATTCCATGTTTTATATTTAAGATCATATTCTTCAGGATCAGCTAAAGTGACTAAATGTCCTAAAGCCCACGTAACGATATAGTTGTTTCCTTCCAAAAATCCATTGCCCTTCTTTGTACACTTCAAAACATTTGCTATATCACGTGCAACAGAAGGCTTTTCCGCAATTACAATTTTTTTTGCCATTTTTCGAACTCCTTTACTAACCATGTCCCGTCTACTATACCATAGTTTTAGAGAAGAAAATGTGACGACACCTTACAGCAATGAAAACTTGATGGTCTACCTATAGAAAGGCTATCTACAGGAAAACAAAAGTACTAACTGTCTTGAGAGACAAAGTCCTCCTATTAAGTTTTACAACAATGCATTGTTTCTTTTGATGAGAGTTGACTGCAATGGAAAGTGTAATTCTTCGAAATGACATTGCATTTTCTTCGTGCGATGCTGACTCTATGTGGTTCATTGATAGTCTTATAGGAAAAAGTGCACGAGATATAGTAAAGGAATCTTGCAAGCACTGTGAATATGCTTTTGATGAAGGCAATGATTTGAATTTGTCTGCGAGAAGCGTCCATTTGTTAGTGGAAATGAACAATAGGGGTTAACAGGTCAGAGCATTCATCAAAAGAAAACTAAGCCCCTTTTCTTGTTGGTTAGGTATCTTTGACTATTCTTACTTGGAAGAATGAATTTATGTTTGAGGAAGAAGTATCATTTTTAATTTTTACAATACTGGATCCAGAATATTGTTAAAGGTTTGGCAAAAAGAACCGATTATTATTAATAATATGATTGTTTTTCTAAAAAACAGAAAAATATATTAGAATGAGCTACAAAAGTTTAGATATGATTATAATAGGGATACACTGCTAAATTTACTTGAAACAAGCATTATGTGGTAAAAATATTGGATGTATTTTTGTATGTTCATATGGTCATACAGAAAACGGTCAACTTTTGAAGATCGTAAAAAATGATCAAGTCATACTAAAGTAGCTAAACGTGATATTCAAAAGTATAGGAAAAAGAAAAAAGAGCCAATCGATAATGCTAGGGTCAAAGCATTACAAAATCATTTAGATATAAAGGTTTAATAGAACCACCAATAAATAGTTATATTTTCCCTTGTAATATTATTGGTAGATTTGAGAAAATAGACATTTTTATCTCTCATATATTGTTGCTAATATGATAATAACTATATAAATATTTGAAAAGAGGTGATTGACATGAATGTGACTTCTCTTGTAAATGATCGTTATATTGAAATGGAGAATCGTAAGAGAGCGCTTCGTCAGAAAACGGCAGATGATGCTTACAGAAAAAACGCTCAATATTTTAAGCCTAAATTTAATCCAGCACTCGAAGAACTGGTAGATTTATTGACAGGAAAAAAAGAAAAAGAGCATCAACCAGAAGTTCAAGCGGCTATTCGCGATTTACAACAAAGGAAAGACTATGTAGTACAAAAAGAAGATCCAAGTTTGACTGCGAAAAATGAGGTATCTTCAAATCAATTAACGAACATGGCATCCCATGAGGATACTTATGCTCAAACGCTTGCCATTTTAGAGGATGTACGTGATGCAGCATTAGCTTCTGAGAACCCGAGCGAACAAGATTTACAAGTGGCTGCAACTACTACCGAAACAATTCAAAAAGTACAAGGTCAATCTATTCCAAAAAGCGAATTATCAAATGTTATACAATTGAGTGGGCATGAAAAGTCTGATAGTACCACTGCAATGGATAGTGCTACAATCGCACAAGAAAAGGGGAAACAGCGTCTTTTTAAAAAGGCCATTTCTTTATATTCCTTCCACATGCAAATGGCTAAACAACGATTCCAATTTACAGAGCCAACCATTTATCGTGCTGTCTAGAGGAAGTGATATTCTGTGGCAAAACATAAAATACAAAAAACAAACGCAGTGAGGCTCTTGGATCAACAAAAGATCCCATATATACTTGCGGAGTATGAAGTAGAAGAAGGAAAAATAGATGGTGTTTCGGTTGCTGAGAAGATCCATCAACCTGTAGAAAAAGTTTTTAAAACACTCGTGGCTACGGCTGGTAAAGGAAATCTTTATGTTTTTGTGATCCCAGTAGCTGAAGAATTGAATTTAAAAAAAGCAGCAAAAATTGTTGGGGAAAAGAAGATTGAAATGCTTCATGTAAAGGATTTGCTCCCTAACACAGGTTATATCCGTGGTGGTTGTTCACCAATCGGCATGAAAAAGCATTATCCAACATTTGTCGATATTTCTGCTGAACAAGTGGAAGAAATGTATGTGAGTGCAGGGAAGATCGGTATGCAAATTCTTATTACACCAGAGAATCTAGTCAAAGCAGCAGATGGAAGATTCGCGTCACTTACTTGAATTTCATCTTTATCTTGATAATATTAAAAATCAGGGGTAGCGTGCTAAATACTTGTCTCTTTAAAAGGAGTTTCCCAGAAAACAAGTGGGAGACTCTTTTTTTGTCGATAAAAGATGTAATTATTAACAGTTGTTAAATAGTTTTTACAATTGATTTCTATATTTGAATCAATTTCATCAATCATTTTCTTCTTAAAAAATACGAACATTTAATAATAACTAATTTTGATAGTTGTGGAGCGGAAGACGGCGACCCCTCGAAAATGCGTGCATTTTCTTCGTGCGGTGTTAGTTCAGGGAGGTTTATGCAAAGTCCTACGGGAAAAGCTTGAGCTGAAAGCCCCGCAGGAACAATTTAAGGGACAAAGCCTAAGTGCGCCACGTCCTGTGGCAACGATTCCGTGACCAACATCCTGTTGCCCCCAGCATTCGCCCGCATGAGTCGTGCAAGCCTTCGCTGTAATCAACGAATCTCCCTATTTTTATGGATTATATTGGATAATCAACACGCCTGTTAAATTCTTTTACTAGAGCCATTTAAATAAAATTAACGACTTTTGAAGTGAGAAGTAACGCTGATTTTCTATAAAAGTATTGTGTTCAAATACAACTGTATTTTTGGGGAGAACAATAAAAGATGATTTATAAAGGAATACAAGTAATATTTTTATAATAGTTCTTTTCAGGTGTACAAAATGATAAAGGTATATGCTACAATATCGGTATACTCGTATGAAAGGGATGAAGACCTTGTCAAACGTACTCAATACGTTCGTTAATAAGAATTTACAACAGCTTCGCGACCAAGGCTTATATAATGAAATAGATCCTGTAGAAGGTGCTAATGGTCCAATTATTCAAGTACGTGGTAAGAAACTAATCAACTTATCTTCTAATAACTATTTAGGTTTAGCTACAAATCCGGAATTGAAGGAAATTGCTAAGAAAACGATCGATGTTTATGGTGTAGGTGCAGGGGCTGTCCGTACGATTAACGGAACGCTCGATTTACACGTTAAATTAGAAGAAAAATTAGCTGAATTTAAGGGAACAGAGGCTGCGATCTCCTATCAATCTGGTTTTAACTGTAATATGGCAGCTATCTCTGCTGTTATGGATAAAAATGATGCGATTCTTTCTGACCAATTAAATCATGCTTCTATTATTGATGGTTGTCGTCTCTCAAGAGCAAAAATTATTGCATATAATCACTCTGATATGGAAGATCTTCATAAAAAGGCAAAAGAAGCAACAGAATCCGGTCTTTACAATAAAGTCATGGTCATTACTGACGGTGTTTTTTCTATGGATGGTGATATTGCAAAGCTTCCTGAAATCGTTGAAATCGCAAAAGAATTCGACCTTATTACATATGTCGATGATGCGCACGGCACAGGTGTAACAGGTAAGGGAAAGGGGACTGTTAAGCATTTTGGTTTACAAAATGACATCGACTTCCAAATCGGTACATTATCAAAGGCCATTGGTGTAGTTGGTGGATATGTAGCTGGTAAGAAAAACCTAATTGATTGGTTAAAGGTCCGTTCACGTCCATTCTTATTCTCCACAGCTCTACCACCAGGTGACGTAGCTGCGATCACTCGAGCAGTTCAAATGTTAATCGATTCAACAGAGCTTTGTGATAAGCTTTGGGAAAATGGAAATTACCTAAAGGCAGGTTTGAAAAGGCTTGGCTTTAACATCGGTCATTCTGAAACACCGATAACGCCATGTATTATCGGCGATGAAAAACTAACACAACAATTTTCATCTCGCTTAATCGAAGAAGGAGTCTATGCAAAAGCTATTGTTTTCCCAACTGTGCCTAAAGGTACGGGACGTGTACGCAATATGCCAACTGCTGCACATACAAAAGAAATGCTGGATAACGCGCTTGCTATTTATGAAAGAGTAGGAAAAGAGCTTGATGTTATCTAAAAATCTATCCAAGCGATTTAATCGTTATGACAAGATGTTTTCATCTGTCATAACGATTTTTTTGTTCATTTTAATCATCATTTTTTACATCTGGATTTATATGACATATGATGTTAATTTGTCATATGTGAAATTGTAATAAGATCACTATTATGGATCAAAAAGTTCACAAAATGTTTGCGCATACAACTACATGATCGTTTATAAAACGTATATATATTAATATATTAAAATAATAATTAAATGAAGTTTAACAGTTAACATATCAATGATAGGTATATATAGATTTTGTAAGTGTTATAAAATAACTATAATAAAAATAGGTTTTAATAACTATATATTAGATGTTTTATATAAAATAAAAAGATTTTATGTGAAAAAAGAATCAGTTTATCATTAAAAAATTCATTCATCCAATAAAGTTAAAAATTTTTAAATAATTTTAAAAAAGAATAGAAATTATATTATTAAATTGATATAGTAATTAATATCTATTTTCTTTTAAAATGTCATGAGTAATCAGTAGGCCGTGACAATTATAATGGGGGGCGACAGTATGAGTATTAGTAAAAAGCTATATTTAGCATTTTCCATATTGATTATTTTTATGGTCGTTATTACGATTACTGGATATGTACAATTAAAAAATATACAAAATACATATCATGAGATTTTAGATCAACGTGTAGCAAAAACGATGACGATTAAAGAGATTAAATACGCCTCTGCTATGCAAGGTACATTTGTTACTTCATATGCATTAAATCCGATCCAAGACAATTTAGATAGCTTAAAGGAGCAGCAGGAGCATGTCTCCAAAATTATAAAAGAAGTTGAACTTGGCTTAAAATCAGGACCAATGAAACAAGAACTAGAAAATATTAAAAATAATCAAGATATCTTTTTAAAAAGTACACAAAGTGCTATTGAGATGGTTGATAAAGGAAATAAATTTCAAGCGGCGGATATCATCGCTAGTGAATCTCGCCCTGCTAATGAAATGATTTTAAGTAGTGTAGAAAGAATTGTGGATGATCAAACAAAGCTGATGAATGAAAGTCGTCAAGCAGCAGAAGATAGCGTACAACAGGGGATCATCATAATGTTAACAGCTGCATTCATCGGTCTATTAGTTGCCATTGGATGCTCATTATTTATAACGAAAAAAATCACGAAATCTATACGTGCTTTAGATAAGGCAGCTATTACTATTGCAAAAGGAGATCTAACACATCCTGATATCATCGTTCATACAAAAGATGAGATCCATTCTTTAGCACAATCATTCAATTCCATGAAAACCAATTTACAGGCATTAATTTCAGAGGTAATGGAAAATGTTGAACATACAACGGCTGTTGCAGAAGAATTAACAGCTAGTACGGATGAAGTCGCAGTTACCTCTCATGATGTCGCCGAGAAATTGGCGATGATTCACGAGGGAGCGAATTCAACGTCTAAAGTGGGGAATGAATGTGCAACTGCTATAGAGGAGACTGCCAGCAGTGTGCAAACCATTGCGAATGCTACCCAAGAAGTGCATAGTAAAGCCGTGGAGACGCAAGAAATAGCGCAAAAGGGAAATGGAACATTGCAAACAACTTCCAACCAATTAAAAGTTATTCAAAAATCTTCATCTATGACAAGAGATAAGATTCGAAAACTAAGCCAACAATCAGCAGAAATTGGCAATATCACGAAGGTCATCACGGAAATTACAGATCAAACGAATTTACTTGCTTTAAATGCAGCGATCGAAGCAGCTCGTGCAGGTGTGCATGGAAAAGGTTTTGCAGTAGTAGCTGATGAAGTAAGAAAATTAGCAGAAGCATCTAGAAATTCTGCTGAAAAAATCGTTCATCTAACGTCGGTTATTCAATCGGATACAGCAGAGGTTGAGGATGCTGTCGAAGTGACAGTATCAAATGTTGATGATGGTGTTAACTTTATACAGAAGGCTCAGCAAGCATTCGATGAAATTTTAAATTCGGTGGATGACATGACACAGAAGACGGAACATATATCGTCAGCAACACAACAAGTATCCGCTTCTACAGAGGAGGTTGCCGCATCTGTTCAAGAAATGGCGCAAACTGCAAATGTTGCAGTAAATGAAACAGAAACAATTGTTGCTATTACAGAAGAACAAGTTGCGACAATTGCAGATATTAACGCTGCCTCTAAAACATTGACAGCTAGTACAGTTCACCTACAAGAGCAAGTTCAACGCTTTAAAGTATAATCATTGCGTATAAATTTTGGATGTCAGTATATCTATGGGATTAGAGTCAAAAAGGAAAGTTTATTCAGTATTGACATTTTAGATGCTACTGGATAAAAGTTGAACCAAAATCGCCTTTTACAGGCAGCACCTCTACTTAACTTCTGGGTGTTACTAGAGTGATGAAGAATGGGCTTGCTACATGTTAATGTAAGATAAAGTTTAAAAATGGATCGTGTGAGTAAAGAAATGAAACTCACATGGTCTTTTTTGTGTTGGCTAGGTTGATTAGAAAAATAGGATATGTATTTTTAATTTAAAATGTGTCATAGGATGCAATTTGATACTTTAGTATTTAACTAGGAATTATAAGAATTTGTATTGACTTTTTAGTTGTTAATAATTATAATAAATTTCAAAATAAAATAAAAAACGGAAAATATTTGTTTGGTTCTTTTAACAATAAAAACACTAGAATAATAGAACTTGAACGTAAATCATTTTTAATCTCAAATAGTACGGAAAAATCAATTTGTAAAGGAGAAAATCATATGACCCAACAGTTGAATGAGGACTCAGAACAAATTAGAGCCATTTTAAATGCCATTAAAGGACTTCAATTTGGAGAAGTGCATATTACGATTCAAGATGGAGTAATCGTACAGATTAATCGCCTTGAAAAGCAACGATTCAGCAAATCAAAAGCTAAATAATATGAGTATGCTTAGGTAAGTTTGGTCATTAACTAGAAATAGCAAGATCGATCCATCATGTTTCATAAAAAAGCCCCTCTTTCTTTTAAAAGTAAGAGGGGCTTCACCTTTGTGAGTTCACCTCTCTTATCGATCAAAACATTTTTCATGTTTTGCAGGAATTAGCACCTTTCCTCAATATGGGAAGGTTGCCGAGCTTCATAGGGCCAGTCCCTCAGCTACTCTTGATAAGAGATTATTTTTAAATTTACGATTATTTAGTCTAAAGTAAAAAGTTAGTACATTGAAATACTGTTTTCTGTAAAAATAAATTAGGATAATAGAAATATTGGTCTTCATTCATTAGCCAATATTTTTTTATACCGTTTCTTTAAATAAATTGAGTTGTCCAATTCTTTTGATTGCTTCTGTTAATTTTTGTTCATCTACTAATAATCCTACACGTATATAACCTTCACCGTGTTTGCCAAAACCATTACCAGCAGCAACAGCGACATCTGCTTTCTCTAAAAGAAAATCAGCAAATTGTTGACTTGTGAATCCTTTTGGAACAGGAAGCCATGCAAAGAAAGATCCCTTTGGAGCTGTTACAGGCCATCCTACTTCTTTACATGCTTTGATAAGAGTATTTCTTCTGCTTTCATAAATAGCTACTTGTTCTTTGACACAAGATTGATCTCCAGTTAATGCTTCAACTGCTGCTAATTGTATTGCTGGGAATAGGCTAACAAAGAGGTGATCTTGTATAAGGTTTAATGCTTCAACAATTTGTGCGTTGCCGATGGCGAAACCAACACGCCAACCAGCCATGTTAAATGTTTTTGATAGCGTATAAACTTCAATGCCTACTTCTTTTGCTCCTTCCGTTTGGAGGAAACTGATGGGTTTGTTGCCATCAAAGCCAATTGCACCATAGGCAAAGTCTTGCAATACGGCTATATTATTTTCTTTTGCTAGTTTGACGGTTTCTTCATAAAATTCTTTTGTAGCGATACCACCTGTTGGGTTGTTCGGGTAGTTCAAGTACATTAATTTAGCTCTTTTTTTAACATCTTCAGAAAGCTGTTGATAGTCTGGAAGAAAATCATTTTCAGCTAATAGTGGCATCGTTTCAAATTTTACATCTGCCAATGTTACACCAGATAAATAATCTGGATAGCCGGGGTCTGGCAACAACATTGTATCCCCAGGATTGAGGATCGCTAAAGGCAGTTCAACAAGTCCAGCCTTGGCACCGAAAAGAATAGACACTTCTGTATTAGGATCAATGTCTACATTGTATTCTCTTTTGTAAAATGTAGCGATGGCTTCTTTTAATTCAGTTAATCCTCGAAATGGGGAATATTTATGCGTTTCTGGATTAGCCGTTGCTTCTTGCATTGCTTTGACAATATGTGCTGGGGTTGGTTTGTCAGGATTACCCTGCCCCAGATTGATAACATTGCGACCTTCTGCGACCGCTTGATTTACTTGCCTTACAAGGTTTGCGAAAAATTGTTTAGGTAAATTTTGTAGTTTTTCAGATAACTCCATCGTATAATTCCCTCCAAGTCTCTCATAAATGTATTAAGACGCTGTACTATACATTTGAATTAGAAATAGCTAGAATAATATAAAGCTTAATTTTCAGAATAAAAAAATGATTTAGTAAAAATAGTATAACCTTTTTAAGAAAATGTCTATAGGTGGTGCAAAAATGAAAGTAGGATGTATTCAATTAAATGTAGCTTTTGGGGATGTTGAAAAAAATTTTACAAGAGCAGAGAAATTTATTCGCCAAGCAGCAAGTAAAGGGGCTGAACTCGTCATTTTACCGGAAATGTGGAACACGGGTTACGCTTTAGAAAAATTAGATGAACTTGCAGATGTGAATGGTGAAAGAACAAAGAAATTTCTTCAATCGTTAGCATCAGAGCTCCATATTCATCTTGTGGGTGGTTCAGTAGCAACCAAAAAAGAAAAGGGATTCTTTAATACGATGTACACCGTTGATCATCATGGTGAATTAGTAGGCGAGTACGATAAAGTCCACTTATTTCGCTTAATGGATGAACATCTGCATTTATCGGCAGGGGAGACACAAAACAATTTTGTATTAGGCGATTTGCCAGCAGCTGGCGTGATCTGCTATGATATTCGTTTTCCAGAATGGCTGCGACTTCATGCATTAAAGGGAGCTAAAGTCTTATTTGTATCGGCGCAATGGCCAACTGCAAGAATCGATCATTGGAAAGTGTTATTGCAAGCACGCGCTATTGAAAATCAATGCTTTATCATTGCAGTTAATCGGATCAGCCACAAAGAAGAAAACTTTAATGGTCAATCGATGGTTATTGAACCATGGGGCGAAGTGTTATGGATCGGCCAGAAGGACGAGGAATTGTCCATAGTCGATGTGGACTTTTCAAAAGTGGATGAAGTACGTAAGAAAATTCCAGTGTATGATGACAGACGCCCAGAATTATACAAGGATATTTTAAACAGAAATATTTAACCTATATATGAAAGAATAGGATTTTAATGGTGCAATATATACAATTCTACAGATGATGAATAGAAGTCATATATAAATTTTTAAAATTCATTGACAAATGGCTTAAAAGGAAATATGATGAGTATCATAAACTTACAACTTGACAAATGGAATTTATCATGAGCGACTGAGGGAAAGGCCCTATGAAGTCCAGCAACCCCCATTAGGGAAGGTGCTAATTCCTACAGAATTTATTTCTGAAAGATAAATAAATGTCGATAAAAAGATACGTCTTTCAGTAGAAAGGTGTATCTTTTTTTATAAGAATACGTAGTTTACTGATAGATTATGTATATTTTATACAATAGCAATTTGATAGGATTAGAGGGATGTATGTGCTGGAAATACAAAATGTATCAAAGGTATACAAAGCAAAAAAGAAATCAATAATTGGTGTAGATCATGTTTCTTTAACGATTAGAGATGGAGAAATATTTGGTATCGTTGGTTATTCCGGGGCAGGAAAAAGCTCTTTATTGCGCTGTATTAATTTGTTGGAACAACCAACGGATGGACAAATCCTAATTGATGGACAAGATTTAACAAAGCTAAAGGGCGAGAAGCTTCGTCAGGCACGCTTGAAAATCGGTATGATCTTCCAACACTTTTATTTAATCAGCCAAAAAACAGTCGGTGAAAATATTGAATTTGCACTGAAGGCTGCAAAATTACCAAAGGAATCGCGCAATGAACGAGTTGAAGAATTGCTCAATATGGTAGGACTGACAGATAAAAAAGATGTGTTTCCATCTCAATTAAGTGGTGGACAAAAGCAACGTGTAGGGATAGCAAGAGCATTAGCTAATAATCCATCTGTATTGCTTTGTGATGAAGCAACGTCAGCACTTGACCCAACTACTACCACCTCTATTTTACGACTATTAAAGAAAATTAATCGTGAACTTGGTATTACGATTATTCTTATAACCCATGAAATGGATGTTGTAAAAGAAATCTGCGATCGTATGGCGATTATGCAGAATGGTAAAGTGATAGAAGAGGGCCCTGTTTATGATATCTTTGCCAATCCAGAAAAGCCGTTAACACAAGAATTTATTAGCAGTATCGTATCTTTCGATATTCCATCAGTGATTCTACAAAATGTCCAAGGACAGATTGTTAAAATTTTGTTCAAAGGTGATATAGCTGGTGAAGGAGTCATTTCGGACATGCTTCAGCAATTTAAAGTACAAGGTAATTTCCTTCATGGCACGATTGAATATATTCAGGAAAAACCACTCGGCATTTTTCTAATGGAGTTGGATGGACAAGTAGCAGATATAAAACGTTCGATTTCTTATATGGAAAGTCGAGGAGTAACAGTGGAGGTGTTAGACCATGTTATTTGATCCAAGTCATTTTGCTGACATGCTTCCAGATATTTGGAAAGCATTTGGTCAGACCCTTCTAATGGTGGGCATTGCCTTATCAATCGCTTTAGTGATTGGTTTACCACTTGGGTTACTACTGTTCATCACCAGTAAAGGTCTATTTTCTACAAGTAGATCAGGACTGCTTGGGAATCGTTTCATTAATATAGTTGTTGGTTTTATCGTCAATTTAATTCGCTCGATTCCATACATTATTCTTTTAGTAGCATTATTCCCATTCACAAAATGGTTAGTAGGTGACACGATAGGACCGATTGCTGCAAGCGTTTCTCTATCTGTTGCATCGACGCCATTTTTTGCAAGACTTGTTGAAACATCTCTTCGTGAAATTGATAAAGGAGTCATTGAAGCATCAATTGCTGTTGGGGCAACACGTTGGATGATTATTAAAGACGTATTGCTTCCTGAGGCAAAATCAGGTGTGATTCAAGGGGTTACGATGACGATTATTAGCCTAGTTGCTTCTTCAGCGATGGCAGGAATTATTGGTGGTGGCGGTATCGGTGACTTAGCCATTCGATTCGGCTACTACCGTTATGACAATACCATCATGATTGCAACAGTTGTTATTTTAATCGTGATTGTCCAAGTGATTCAATTAGCTGGTGATGCAATAGCAAAAGTAGTAGATAAACGTTAAGCGGAAATGGCTCGTTCAGTTGCGACAGTTGTTTTAGGAGCTTGAAACAAAAGCGTCATCTTCGTTTTTGACGGAAAGCGACCTTGAGCAGTTGGAAAATGATAAGTCAGAGATTTTCATAGATAATAATAGGAGGCTTTACAATAATGAAGAAATTTTTACTTGTTTTATTGACTTTAGTATTAGCTACAGCTTTAGCTGCTTGTGGCGAAGATAAAGCAAAAAAAGACACAGACAAAGCGACAGAAACAAAGGATATTAAAATTGGAGCAACAGCTGGCCCTTATAGTGATATGCTAAACAAGGCAATTGTTCCTGAACTTGAGAAAAAAGGTTATAAAGTAAAAGTAGTAGAATTCAGCGATTATATCCAACCAAACAAAGCTTTGGATTCAGGAGATATTGATGCAAACTTGTTCCAACACTCTATATACTTGGAAAACTTCAATAAACAAAATGGTACAAAAATCAAAGGATTAATCATTGTACCAACTGCACCAATGGGCTTCTTCTCTAAGAAATATAAAACAGTAGCTGACATTAAAGACGGTTCAACAATAGCAATTGCTAATGACCCTTCAAACTTAGCTCGTACTTTAAAATCATTACAAGAACAAGGTTTAATCAAAATTAATGATAAAATCGATGAATTAAAAGCTTCTACAAAAGATATTACAGAAAACCCTAAAAATTTAAAATTCAAAGAAATTGAGGCAGCAGGTCTTCCTCGTGCTGTTGAAAGTGCTGATATAGCCGGCGTACCAGGAAACTTTGCATTAGCTGCAGGTATGAAATTACAAGACGCTGTTTTTCTTGAAAACATGCCAGATCAATTCCGTAATGTTGTAGCAGTACGTCAAGCAGATGAAAATTCACAACTTGCAAAAGATCTTAAAGCAGTTGTAGAATCTGCTGAATTTGAAAAAGTAATCGATTCAGACTTCAAAGGATTTGGTAAACCTGAATGGATGAAAAATAGAAAATAAGCAAAATCAATGAAATCAATAAAAAGATGGTATATGTAGTTTACTTAAGGAATCTTTTTCAAGAAGAATATGTCAATACAAAAGGCGCAGAACACTGTTTGATCAGTATTCTGCGCCTTTTTCTCGTATATTTTAACCAAATGAAACGTCATAACCAATTTACTTACTTCAATTTCTCCCCCAATTTTCGAAAATTATGAACGAGCAAATACTTTTGAATGCCCCTCGCTTGTTGAATGGCCTTTGTAGCATGATGTTTAAAATTTTCGCCATCCTGCTGTTTAAAGGAAATCAAGCTTTCAATGGAAGGTGACATCCAGTTTTCTGTAAGCTTCGGCATTAAGATTTTCGCCTGTTCAAAGTTTCCTAAATAGGCTTCACTATGTGCAATCATGTAACTTTGAAAAGGCTCTTTTGTAATTTGCTTTGCTTCTGATAAAGCACGATCATAATCTTTTTCAAGAATTGCTAATATAGAAGCATAATTGTGTTTTATATAGGGTTGCTGATGGGAGGTAATAATCTTTTGTAGGGCAGCTCTTTGTTCAACTACAGATTGGTTGGCGATCGCATATGGATATGCATATAAGGATCGGTGTTTATTGGCTTTAAGAAAACGTTCAACTGTCTTGAGATTATTTGTCCATAAAAGCGCGTTGAAGTAAGGGTACATGGTGAATGAAAAAACATAAAGAAAAAGCAAAATGAAAATTAGCCATTTTGGAATATCCATTAACAACAAAAAAGTACAAGCGATAATGGCAAATAAATAAATCAGCGTTAATTTCCATAACTGCATAAATTTCACTCCTTTTTACTCATTATAATCAAAACTTTCAAAAAAGTCTTTTTATATGTATGTTCACTGAAGAAAAACAGATATTGTATTTTTTAAAAATACATTATATAATTGCTGTAATAGAAACACTGATTAAACGCAAATTAAATAGAATAAATTGTATTTCTGAAAAACACAATTGTATTTATATAAAACGTGTATATTCCAGAAGTACATTTGTAGCTAGCAAGAGGAGGAAATAAAATGAAAAAAATTATGATCACTGGTGCATGCGGTCAAATTGGTTCAGAGTTAGTAGCGAAGCTCCGTGATGAATATGGTACAGACAATGTATTAGCAACAGATATAAGAAAGGTTCCCACACAGGCTGGACCTTTTGAATTATTAGATGTCATGGATGCACAGCGTATGCATGATATAGCAAAAGAGTTCGGCGCAGATACGATGATGCATATGGCAGCGTTATTATCCGCAACGGCAGAGGCAAAACCTTTAATGGCTTGGAATTTAAACATGGGTGGGCTTGTCAATGCATTAGAGGTTTCTCGAGAGTTAGGTTTACAATTCTTCACACCAAGTTCTATTGGCGCATTTGGACCATCAACCCCAAAACACAATACACCACAAGATACATTACAGCGTCCAACAACGATGTATGGTGTCAACAAAGTGGCTGGTGAATTGCTGTGCGATTATTATCATACACGATTTGGCATAGATACTCGCGGTGTTCGCTTCCCAGGCCTAATCTCTTATGTAACGCCTCCAGGGGGCGGTACAACAGATTATGCTGTAGATATTTATTACAAAGCCGTACAACAAGGAAAATATACATCTTATATAGCAAAGGGTTCATATATGGATATGATGTATATGCCGGATGCATTACAAGCAATTGTTGATTTAATGGAAGCAAACCCGGATAAGTTAATCCATCGTAATGCCTTCAACTTAACAGCAATGAGTTTTGAGCCAGAAGAGATTGCAACATCGATTCGTAAGCAAATGCCAAGTTTCAAAATGGATTACGATGTTGATCCAATTCGTCAAGCAATCGCAGATAGTTGGCCAGATTCTCTTGATGCAAGTGCTGCAAAGGAAGAATGGGGATTTAACGCTCAATATGATTTGGATGCAATGACCATTGATATGCTTAAAAAGCTAGAAAAAAAAATTAGCCATTCAGCCTAATTGAATAGTAGGGTAAAGTGAAACTCCATCAGTGGGGGATTTTCTTCACCCCCCACAGATGGTTAGCTGAACCAATCGGACTTATACGGGCAGTTGCCCCCCATCTATCTTTCTTGTTTTTTCTAAATCTTGAGAGGGGGAGTTTTACTGCCCGTTAAAGCGGGATAAAGTNGAACCAATCGGACTTATACGGGCAGTTGCCCCCCATCTATCTTTCTTGTTTTTTCTAAATCTTGAGAGGGGGAGTCTTACTGCCCGTTAAAGCGGGATAAATTTAAAAAAGCAACTTATAAGCGGGGGATAATCTCAACTTATAGGTTGCTTTTTGTCCCACATTGATGGCAGCAAAATCTATCTCTTCAAGACACAAATAACGAACGAAGAAATAAGTGGGGATCAACTATATGGAAAGTCTGATGTTCAACTAACACACAGTGAAGAAAATCCCCCGCATTAGGTGAAGTTTCGCTTTATTCATTAAAATAAATACAATCATTGTAATGTTCTGGCGATAATAATGAGTTTTCCTTGATCTAACTCTTTTTCCGCTTGAGCGGCTTCTTCTTTACTCAAACCAACAGCTTCCATTTGACTGCGAAGCTCGTTACCACGGGCAACTACATAATTTTTCATGAATCTGAAAAATCCTTGTTCTTTGATACCTACCTCGGCTGCATGGAGTGCATCTGCAATATCTTCTTCGCGTTCATCACCATGAGCAAAAATATAAATATTATCGCGGCTCAAACCTTGTGATTCTAACTTCTCAATTTGATTTTTTGCTTGTACTGCATTTTCTACAGAAATGTTACTGATCATTTCAATCTCCTCCTATTTTAGATGTTACTTATGGTATTCCCCAAAATGAAAAGATTAAACGTTTCTATTTTTAGTTAAATCATATCGTTTATTCATAAATTTTTTTTAAAATCATAATATCAATTAGATGAATAGAATTTTCTGCACTAGTTGAGCTGATAGTTAGAAAATTGAAATGTTCTTATGGATTGATGATGGATGATTTTAAAAAATGATCACAAATAAGGGGATGGTTGAGTTATGATGCAGACACCACTAGTATTAACAGATTTTATCAAGAGAGCAGAACGTTATTTTCCAAAGAAATTAATCATTTCACGAACAGCTGAAAATACGATCCATCGCTTCACATACAAAGAATTTGGGCAACGTACTCGAAAATTAGCACATGCGTTGACCAAATTGGGGATGAAAAGAGGAACGAGAGTGGGTTCCTTTGCATGGAATCATCATCGACACTTAGAAGCTTATTTTGCTGTTCCTTGTGCAGGAGCTGTCCTCCATATGGTTAATATACGTCTATCCCCAGAACATATTATTTATATTATCAATCATGCAGAGGATGAAATATTATTAGTGGATGGGGATTTGTTTCCATTAATAAAGAAAGCGATTCCATTATTGAAATCTGTGAAACATATTGTGGTCATGCAAGATGGCCTGGAACTACCTGAATCAGCACCAGATAATATTCATTCATATGAACAGTTGATAGCCGATGCAGAAGAATATGAGTTTCCAGAAGATTTAGATGAAAATATGCCAGCGGGAATGTGTTATACGAGTGCAACTACAGGATTTCCGAAAGGTGTTGTTTATACACATCGCAGTATAGTGCTGCACAGTTTAGCACTTGGTTTAGTAGATTCATTTGGACTTCACGAGAATGATATAGCAATGCCTGTTGTCCCTATGTTCCATGTCAATGCATGGGGAATACCATTCGCAGCTGTTAATTTTGGCACAACTCAAGTATTGCCTGGACCTATGTTCACACCCGCGTTGCTGTTAGATCTAATCGAGCAAGAAAAGGTGACCTTAACGGCGGGTGTACCTACGATTTGGCTAGGCGCATTAAAAGAATTAGAAGAAAAACCAAGAGATATATCATCCCTGCGTGCCATTGTTTGTGGTGGATCTGCATCACCAAAAGGACTCATCAAAGCCTTTGAGGAAAAATATAAAGTGCCATTTATCGTAGGATACGGGATGACGGAAAC
This sequence comes from Rummeliibacillus sp. SL167, assembly GCF_007896505.1. Classification (NCBI taxonomy): domain Bacteria; kingdom Bacillati; phylum Bacillota; class Bacilli; order Caryophanales; family Caryophanaceae; genus Rummeliibacillus; species Rummeliibacillus sp. SL167. Next base: position 155,105 of record NZ_VCBM01000002.1, read on the forward strand.
AACGCCAATTGTCAGCCTGTCTACTTATACATCTGAAATAGAACAATGGTCAAAAGAAGATAAACTAAATATTCGTGCAACCCAAGGTTTAACAGTACCATTAATCGAAACACGCATTGTAAATGATGATGGAGATGCTCCGTGGGATGGTAAAACGATGGGCGAGTTAGTCATAAGAGGACCATGGATCGCGGATAAGTATTACAATGATGAAAGAACCGCGGAAGCATTTAAAGATGGCTGGTTATATACAGGTGATATCGCGGTGATCACACCAGAGGGTTATATTAAAATAACTGATCGAGTAAAAGATCTTATTAAAAGCGGAGGAGAATGGATCTCTTCAGTGGATCTTGAAAATGCTTTGATGACACATGAAGGGGTGTTTGAAGCCGCAGTGATTGCAGTGCCAGATGAAAAATGGCAAGAAAGGCCACTTGCCTGTGTAGTTCTAAAAGATGGGAGCACAGCAACAAAAGAAGAGCTTTTTTCCCATTTAGAAGGACAATTTGCTAAATGGTGGATACCTGATGATATCGTTTTCTTAAAAGAGATTCCCAAAACATCTGTAGGAAAGTTCTTGAAAGCCAAACTTCGTGAGGATGTAAAAGGACGTAAACCATGATAGATTATGTATGCATTCATAGATTTATCCCACCTTTAACGGGCAAGTAAGATCCCCATCTCAAGATATAGAGAGAAACGAGAAAGATAGATGGGGGATGAAGAAAACCCCCACTGATGGAAGCTTCACTCTATTAGGTTTTTCAGATATCTACAATAAGAAAAAGAGCATTTCAATGAAAGTTTCAAAGAAATTGCTCTTTTTGCGTGTAAACCGTCTATTCTTCTATCAATTTATTAAAATGAAGGCGCTTATTTAATAGCATCATCACAGGAATACCTACAGCCATGACTGCAAATTCACCAGCCGCGCAAGTAAGCCATGTCAATAAGAATGGTTTAAGTGCAAATGGGATATCTCCCACAAGTTGGATCTCTATGGCGATTAGGAACATCATAATCGTAAATACGATCGTATTAAAGATCATACGTGTTGCCTGTCCTTTAATAAAGCGAGCTGACCAAATAGTAATGGCAAGCGATAAGATCGATTGCCCAACACCAAATGCTAAATCATACATACCAAGCGGTGAAAACAGATTGGCGATGAAGACTCCTAAAACAATACCTATCATATACTTTTTGTTAAAAACAACAAGATGATTGAACATTTCTGATAGACGAAATTGTATAGCATTGTAGCCAAAAGGTTGGACAAGCATTGTTACAGCAATATATAGTGCTGCAATAATCCCGTTGATAACCATTGATTTTACTTTCAATTTTTAGTTCCCCCTAGTTTTTTTACGTGGGATGGTTTCGAACCGCGATATTGTTAGAAATAAATTTACATTGTAAATATATTAAATGGAAATGTCAAATCATATTTTTGAAAATAGAAATGTATAACGCAGTAGATTGTTTAAAAGATTCACAAAACGGACACATTTTATAAAATGTATGGAGAATCCTTATAAACAAGCATTTCATCGCAGTGAAGCGTTGAAGTTCAACGCGATAAACTAATTTAAACATTCATAATATTATTGACGGTTATAAAAGTCTTCTGTAATAATTACTGTGTTTAGTTACTAAAAGAATAAGAGACAACAAGAATTTGAGGGGGATATTATGAAGAAAACGAAAAAGTACGCATTGCTTTTGATGACAACTATCATCGTATTAGCTTTAGCTGCGTGCGGTAGTAAAAATAATTCGTCATCTGATACAAAGGATTCTAATGCAACAGAAGGCAAAACATATAAAGTCGGAATTACACAAATTGTAGAACATCCATCATTAAACCAAGCTACAAAAGGTTTTAAAGCGGCTCTTAAGGATGCAGGATTAAAAGTTGAATATCAAACTGAAATCGCTCAAGGGGATCAAAGTGTTAATACGACAGCTGCCAATAACTTGGTAGGAAGCGGCGTCGATCTAATCTTTGCTAACTCTACACCAAGTGCACAAGCGGTAGCTGCGGCAACATCTGATATTCCAATTGTTTTCACATCGGTGACAGATGCAGTTGGTGCAGAACTTGTAAAATCAATGGAAAAACCAGGTGGTAATGTAACAGGTACGGTTGATACACATCCTGATGCTATTCCAAATACAGTTAAATTTTTATCAGAACAATTAGGTGCTAAAAAAGTAGGAATGGTGTTTAACTCAGGTGAACAAAACTCTCGTGCACAAGTAGATATTGCGAAAAAAAAAGCAAAAAAAGCGGGCATCACAATTGTTGAAGCGTCAGCATCAACATCAGCAGAAGTAAAACAGGCGACAGAATCATTAGTTGGTAAAGTGGATGCCTTTTATATCATTACTGATAATACAGTTGTGTCAGCTCTTGAGTCAGTACTAGACGTAGCAAATGATAAGAAAATTCCTGTAATGGTAGGGGAACTTGACTCTGTAGCACGTGGTGGTCTTGGAGCATATGGCTTTAACTATTATGATATCGGTTATGAAGCAGGTCAAAAAGCAGTGGAAATCTTGAAAAATGGTAAAAAACCAGCAGATATCCCTGTTGCATATCCTACAAAATTAAAACTTGAAATCAACAAAACAACAGCAGATAAAATTGACGTAGACGTCAAAGATGAATGGAAAGCAGAAGTAGTTAAATAGATAGGAGATGATTCTTTATGTTTACAGCAATTTTCGGCTCAGTCGAGCAAGGGATCATCTATGCAATCATGGCACTCGGAGTGTATATTACATTCCGAGTGTTAGATTTTCCTGATTTAACAGTAGACGGTAGCTTTGTAACAGGTGCCGCAACAGCAGCAACAATGATCACATTAGGATACAATCCGATCATTTCCACAATATGTGCAGCATTGGCTGGCTTTGCTGCTGGTTCCATTACAGGTCTTTTGCATACGAAGGCAAAAATCAATTCACTATTATCAGGGATCTTAATGATGATTGCTTTATATTCGATTAATTTACGAATAATGGGGCTGACAATAGATACAGCTGTTGGACGACCCAATATTCCACTTGCCAATTCCGATTCATTATTCACAGCATTCTCTGAATTCTGGGGAAAACTAGGAATCGATAAAGCTTTCAATGGTATGTTATCAAACATGGGAGTTGAACATGTTCCAAATACTTGGGGCACAGTTTTCATCATGTTTATTTTGACTTTTGCGATTAAGTTTGTCCTTGATTGGTTCCTCAAAACAGAAATTGGTTTAGCTATTCGTGCAACAGGTGATAATGGCAAAATGATCCGCAGCTTTTCTGCAAACACCGATACATTAACCATCTTAGGCTTGGGGTTATCCAATGGTCTAGTTGCACTATCAGGCGCTTTGATCGCACAATACGGTAAATTTGCAGATGTTGGTATGGGCATTGGGATGATTGTGATTGGATTAGCTTCTGTTATCATCGGTGAAGCTATTTTTGGTACCAAAACAATTGCTCGTACAACGTTTGCTGTTATTTTCGGAGCCATTATTTATCGAATTGTTCTTGCACTAGCATTGCAAGTTGAATTTTTAGATACAGGTGATATGAAGCTAATTACGGCTGTTATAGTAGTGATCGCGTTAGTTATCCCAACTTTAAGAGCAAAGCAAAAAGAGAAATCCCGCATAGCTAAACGCCGTGCTGAACATGCTAGAGCAGTGAAACAGGAGGGGAAGAGGAGTGCTTAAATTAGAAGGGATCAATAAAATCTTCAACGAAGCGACACCCGATGAAAAAATTGCTTTAGATAATATTCATTTAGAGTTGAAAACAGGTGATTTTGTCACTGTTATTGGTAGTAATGGTGCTGGTAAATCTACGATGATGAATATGATTTCAGGGGCCTTAACACCAGATCTTGGGAAGATTGAGATTAATGGCAAGGATGTCACTAGACTGCCAGAACATAAACGGTCGCATTTTATCGGTCGTGTATTCCAAGATCCAATGGCAGGTACAGCGCCAACAATGACGATTGAGGAAAACTTAGCAATCGCTTATTCACGTAATCAAAAAAGAACGCTTCGAATAGGTGTAGATAAAAAGCGCCGAGAATTTTTCAAGGAATCATTAGAAACATTGCATCTTAATCTTGAAAATCGTTTAAATGCCAAAGTTGGTCTGTTATCTGGTGGAGAACGCCAAGCTCTGTCATTATTGATGGCTACCTTTACAAAACCAAATATCCTTTTACTAGATGAACATACAGCTGCTCTCGATCCATCAAGAGCAGAGTTAATTACTAATTTAACAAAACAGCTTGTAGAAAAAGATAAACTAACAACGTTGATGGTTACACATAATATGCAACAAGCCATCGATTTAGGAAATCGTCTAATTATGATGGATAAGGGACAAATTATTTTAGAAGTCGAACCATCTCTGAAAAAAGATTTACAAATAGATGACTTGATGCTTCAATTCCAACACATACGCGGAGAGAAAATGGTATCCGATCGAACTTTATTAAGTGTGTAAAGTATCTAAAGAGCCTTGTAATCGGTAAAGATCTATTTGGAAAAATAAAAAGATCATTCGGAGAGATACTGATGGACGAGGTTTTTAAAGAGTTGAATATTATATCAAATTGAATATTAGGCGACTCTCTCGGTGTTAAGAATCCTAGGTTAAATAGGGTTCTTAATACCGAGTTTTTCTTTGCTGGCTGTAATAATGAATCCACGCTATAATGCGATCTTTATATGCTTTGTCATGAAATTAACTGTAAACAAGACTTTTTATAAGTAATTATTGCACTCATCGATGGTAAAAAATATTATCTTATTTTTTCTTGCAATATTTCAACAGAACTTAAAACATCAGGATCCGTATCATTCTTTAGTATGTTTATTAGTTTATAGAGTATATCTTTATCTAGTAAATAGTCCAATGTATTGGCGGCATCAATAACCGATATTCTTATTTCACTATCGCTATGATGAGCTAGTTGTATTAATTTTTCTGTATACCAATTTAAGTCTATATGATCCATTTCTTCTATATCTTGAGCAATGATATTTATTGCATCAATTATTTCGTCGATATTGTTTTCTTTTATAAAACGTTCTACCTCTTCTTGGGATGTTTGAGGAGCTCCATACTTTTCGAGTAAGAGTTCCCCAGTATTTTCTTGAATAAATAATTTTGAAATAAATTCACTAAAAGAATTAGCTATAGTTATGATTTCATTACTGTCATTATTGATATAAATAATGGGAGGTTCTGTTTTGGTATTTCGGTAATCAAAAGCAATCCATTCTGAACCATCTCCACTAATTAAGACAATATTTTTAGGCATGTCCCACTCTTCTAAATAATAGGGTGTTTCCAATATTCCTGAATCTTTACCAATTCCTAAGATGTGATCGATATACCCGGAAGTATCATCCCATGCAGTAGGTTTTGGACTGTGGAAAGCATTATAAATAATTTCCCCACCATTCTGAACTTTGAGTACATCAATATATTCTTTTGGTAATTGAATGTCAAAAAATTTTTCAGTTTTCTTAATATCAGAATTTTTCAGCTTTTTTAATTTGTATGTATCTTCAGGGTTACTTGCCCAAAATTTATTCATACGAAATTCATCCCTTCACATAAAAAAGTATTATAGACACATTATAATGTAAAATTTTTATAATTTAAATATTATTTTAAATTTTTGTTTACAATTATATGTTTTTAATGTAATTTATATTACGTTATCCTTTTTTGTAAAAATATATAAAAAATATTTTATAAGGAAAAGAGATGTTATATGAAAAAATGGTTTAAAATTACTATAAACTGTATGATTCTTATTTTATTGTTTAGTCTGATTCTTCCTAGCTATGCAAGTGCGGAATTGGATTCATCCGAGACTGAAGTTGATAAATATTGGAAATATGAAAATGGAGATTTAGGATTATTATCCGTTCCTAGGACCGGTAATTTATCCGGTTATGTTAATACATCAAGTGGACTACAAATATATGACGAGGTTGTATTTGATGATCCTTATTTAATTGATAACACATCTTCGGAAGATTTAAATTATAATGATACAGATAATCTATCATCATATTCAAAGATAGAATTCGAAGATACTACCTCACCGATTGATAGTGAAGATAATTATTTGGAATTATCAAAAGCGTATGATTGGATAACACCAGCATTAAAAGCAGCAACTTATGTTGTTGGAGCAAAAATATATGTTAGACAATACTTGAAGGAAACAACTAAAAAAATTCTTGTTAGGAATGGAAAATTAGCAGGGAAAAGCCATCCTAAAACTAATGTTAAATTTACTAAAAATGGTTTCCCAAAGTTTGAACATAAATATCAAGTTAAATTACCAAAAGCATATTGGAAATCGTCAAATACTAGACAATTTAACTGGGCTAATGAAAGGCTAAAAAGAAAAATTGAGATAAATTCTATTTATAGTAATAAATTTACTGTATATCAGCAATTGGAAATCAGATCTGGAAAGACTCCGTCAGGGTATGTATGGCATCATCATGAAAGAACAGGATATTTGCAGTTAGTAGATAAAAATGTGCATAAGAGAACTGGACATACTGGAGGAAAGTCTATTTGGGGTTCATTATAATTTGCTACCAAAAAAACCATTTTTCTTATCATTATTGATGGGCACTTTTATAACATCAAACACATTCATGGACGTAGTTTTTAAAGAGTTAGATATTATATCAAATTGAATATTAGGCGACTCTCTCGGTGTTAAGAATCCTAGGTTAAATAGGGTTCTTAATACCGAGTTTTTCTTTGCTGGCTGTAATAATGAATCCACGCTATAATGCGATCTTTATATGCTTTGTCATAATGACTAAAAACGGTCTTATATCTTAGAATATAGAAATAGTTTTCTAGCCATATAAAAAAATTCTATAAAAACCTTCTAAAACTTTTAAAATAGAGGCTTTGCCAAAACATGTGCTTGACGAAATGAATAGGCATATTTATTGGTAAAAGATAGTGTTTAATAGTTAATTTTAGCTTTAGCTAGATCTTCGCTGCGGCTTGCTCGAGTCATCGAAAATGCATACGCATTTCCTTCGTGCGGTGTTGATTCGATGAAGCCAATTCAATGTCCCATGGGAAAAGCGAACAGATGAGATCTTGCACGGAGCGATTTAAGGAACGAAATCTAAGAACACCACGTCCTGTGGCAACGACTCCGTGATAACATCCTGTTGCTCCCAGCGTTCGCCCGTAGGAAAGCGTGCAAGCCGTAGCGGAAATCAGTAGGACATCTAATTTTTATGCCAAGAACAGATTTTGGTGTAGAGTCTAAAAATATCAATTTTTTAAGTTTAATATCCAATTAAAGCTCAATTCTTTAATATCCGCTATAATAGAATCAACTTAAAATAATAGAGAATGGATGACCATTTTAATTTTTAAAAGATACATTTAAAAGTTACGATAATGGCTGTAAAATAGATGAAATAACATTGATAGAGAAAATCCTATATGTAAAGCTGGGAGCATTTAGATGAATAAATTTTTGCCGAATATGTGGAGTATTTGTTTATTACTGATTTTTGGTTTTTTAACGATCATCGGTGTCGTTGCACAAATAGCCAGCAATCCAGATTTGAATAGTTGGACGTGGCGTCAAATAGTGATGCTCGTTATAGGTATCGTCGTTTACTTTTTGTTTTCATTTTTAGGTTTTTATTACTTGATCGCGCGTATGAAAATGCGAGGGATCTGTTGGGATGAAGAAGGGGTATATGTAGATTTTAGCCACCATAAAATATACTGGCATGAAATTGAGGGTATCTATTGTACAAATTATCCTGGCGTCGGTAAAGCAACAGTGATCGCTACATCTACAAATTCTAAAAAAGACATCCAAAAGCGTCTTGATAAATTGAAATCGCCAGTTTCAAGGTATTCCTTTGATATTTTTTGGATCAGTGTACAAAAGTCCAAAATAATGCATGAGCAGCTTCTTTATGACTTTGAACAATATAAAAAAAGTCATATGGCTGCCTATCATAATGGTTATTTCATACAATAAAACCTCCAAAGATCATGGCTTCTTTGGAGGCTTTTTTACGATTATTTACAAAGGAAGATTTTCATTTTTATGCTTATAAGGAGAAGTTTTCTTAGGTATTGGCAGTGTTTATGACCAATTTTATACTAACAATGCAAACAATGTACGATCATTATTCACAACTTGGAATGAGAAGTTGTTGTTCTTCATACGTTCAAGTAATCCAGCATAATCTTCTGGACGTTTCAATTCAATCCCGACTAGTGCAGGGCCGCTTTCTTTATTGTTTTTCTTTGTATATTCGAAAGTTGTGATATCATCTTCAGGTCCCAAAACTTGAGTTAGGAATTGACGAAGTGCTCCTGCGCGTTGTGGAAAGCTGACTAGGAAATAGTATAGCAATCCTTCGTGGATAAGTGATTTTTCTTTGATCTCTTGCATACGGCTAATATCGTTGTTACCACCGCTAATAATACAGACGACGGATTTACCTTTGATTTGATCTTTATAATAATCGAGTGCAGCAACAGGCAGAGCACCAGCAGGCTCTGCGATGATAGCATGCTTATTATATAAGTCCAAAATTGTTGTACAATCTTTTCCTTCTGGCACAATAATGATATCATCTAAATATTTGTTACAAATTTCAAATGTTTTTTCACCCACACATTGAACGGCAGCACCATCAACAAATTTATCGATATGCGGTAATTCTACAGGATGACCTTCTGCAAGTGCTTTTTTCATACTTGCAGCACCAGCAGGTTCAACACCAATAATAGATGACTGTGGTGAAACATTTTTCACATATGTGGCAATTCCAGACATCAAGCCACCACCACCAATAGTACCGAAAACGTAATCTAAAGGCTCTTCAATATCGTTCATAATTTCAACAGCGACTGTTCCTTGTCCGGCAATAATCTCTGCATCATCAAATGGGTGGATAAAAATATGTCCATCTGCATCTGAGAATTCTATTGCACTTTTCGCGGAGTCATCGAAAGTATCTCCAGCTAAAATAATTTCGACGAATTCACGACCAAACATTCGAACTTGGTCAATTTTTTGTTTTGGAGTGGTTGTTGGCATGAAAATATGTCCATGAATACCTAAATGGGCGCAAGCGTATGCAACACCTTGTGCATGGTTTCCTGCACTAGCACAAACAACACCTTGTTCGCGGGCTTCTTCCTCGATTGTTTTGATTTTATAGTAAGCGCCTCGTAATTTAAATGAGCGTACGTGTTGCAAATCTTCACGTTTTAGGTAAACATTACACTCATATTTTTCAGATAGATATTCATTCTTTTGTAAAGGTGTATGCACGACGACGTCTTTCAAAAATTGATAGGCGATTAGTACATTCTCTACCTGTACAGTATTTTCTTGTTGTACAGTCATCTTAAAACCTCCTGCTTTCAGTAGTCATCAAAATAGTTTAACTTATTATATCTCTAAAATCGCAAAATTTTAAGTTAATTCTAAATATTTTATATAATAATTACGAAAATGAAGAAAATGGATGGAGTAAGTGGCTTTTTATCATAATCAATGTTTTGAAAAAAGGGCTATACATCTACAATTTCTGGGGACACTGAAAAATAATAATTTCGCCATTTTTATTGATAAACGTTTAATCCCTTCTTCTGTTTTAAGAATTAAAGCAGTCATTTATCACATTTTGGGAGATGGGTTGAATTTTTCAGTGTCTTTATCTTTTCGTGTAGTGTAGCCCTTTGGATTTTAATTAGAAGCTAGCTTCAAAATCTTCATGCCAGCGGTAAGAATACATACGTTCAATTGTGAGCCAGTTATCCTCATTTGTAGCACCTTCGTTTTTTCGTTTGGCTTCTTCTTGAAGGATCCAGCCAGTTTGTGAAATATGTGCATGCATGGAATTCCATTTCGCCTCTTTTACATCGCGTATGTCATTCACAATATCTGGTTCGCCAAGCCCTTTTAAAGTATCGTTAGCAAATGCGACACCATATAGGCGAGGACGATTTTCTTCAGGTATGCGCCGTACTGCTCGAACAATAGCTCTTGCAGTAGCTTCATGATCAGGGTGTACTGCATAATTTGGATAAAAGGTGATGATGAGGGAAGGATTTAATTCATCGATTAGATCCGTGATCATTTGAACCATTTTCTCATCATCTTCAAATTCAACAGTCTTATCCCGCAGACCCATCATACGTAAATCTTTGATGCCGATCGCGTCACATGAGGCTTTTAACTCCTCTTTACGGATAAGAGGCAGTCCTTCACGTGTTGTAAAAGGTGGATTTCCAAGATTACGTCCCATTTCGCCAAGAGTAAGGCATGCATATGTAATGGGTGTACCAACTTTTGCGTATTGTGCCAATGTTCCAGATACTCCAAATGCTTCATCATCTGGATGAGGGAATACAACTAGTATTTGACGTTCAGGTTGTAGCATGAAATTCAACTCCTTTTAGTATGCAAATGGTTTTTCGCTAATTTCTAAAGCGACAGCTAATTTGCCGTCATAGCCGTGTCCAGCCATCAATAAGCGACCCAGTTCATCTAATTCATAGTGTGTAATACCTTGTGCATAGACCCAGCCATTGTCGTGTAATTTCAAGCCAATACGATGCGGGGAATCTGGTGTTACTTTCCCTAGTTCATAACGTAATTTGACATTACGTATAAAGGCGCTGGCATTGAATACTTTTTCATCGAAGTGACTTGCATAGGCACCGTTCGTCGTTTCTAAGTGTATATAGACTTCCTTATTAGCAAAGGAATTTAAAAGTTCTTGAAGCTTTTTTGTATCTACTATTTCCATCAAAATGCTCCTTTCAAGGGATAGAATCCTATTCTCCTAGTATAGTGAATTCTCTATATAAATGCGATTACTAAGTATCTTTTGGACTGATCACGCAATCACAAACAGTCAGTCTCCACATCAAGCCGCAAGTAAAAACAGGAATGAGAAACAAATTGTCTGTAAAAGTCCGAGTGGTTCAACCAATACTCATTGAGAGATAAAAGGACTCCTCAATAGTGAAGTTTCACTATATAGCAGTCTATTTATTTTGGTGTTCATGTGAATCAATTTCATAAATCATTTTCTTTTTAAAAAATACGAACATTTAAGAATAACTAATTTTGATAGTTGTGGAGCGGAAGACGGCGACTCCTCGAAAATGCATGCATTTTCTTCGTGCGGTGTGAGTTCAAGGAGGCTTTTCAAAGTCCTACGGGAAAAGCTTGAGCTGAAAGCCCCGCAGGCACATTTTAAGGGACAAAGCCTAAGTTCGCCACGTCCTGTGGCAACGGCTTCGGGGTCAACATCGTGTCGACCCGAGGAGATTGAAGCCAAGCCCGTGGAAAGCGCCGTCTGGAGCGGAACAAAAACTTCTGAATATTAATGTCCGTGTTGATTCGAAATGTTCGTGTTTTTCATCTAAATTTTGCATTATGAAATTGATTCATGTAAATGTTGTTTATAAAAAAGGCTATAATGGGAATAATAGCTATGGGAGGCGAGAAGGGTGAACTTTACATTACCAAGTGTGGACGAAGAAAGTAAGATTTCAAAAGCATTGATGACGTCTATGATGCCTTTTTTATTTGTCGCTAAAAAAGATAAGGAATTGTCAGAAGAGTTATTAGCAAATGGTTTTAAATTTTTTGATCTGCAAGATGAAACACAGGAATCTGCCTATTATGGAGATATCCACATTTCGAACATTGCACTGAATCAACATTTTTTGCCGTACATAGAACGCCGTCTTTTTCCAAGTAGTATGGATGAAGATGCTTTCCATCGTTTTTCGAAAGCGATTCCGAAAAAAGGTGAATTAGTCATTCATGAACGTCATTATCATTTTCAAATATTAAGTGTTGATGTGATCCTTTGCCCATTTGGTGTTGGATTCGTCAATCTGCGTATTGAATTAGACAGTGAGTATTCATTATCCGAAGCATTGGATTTTATGCATCATTTTCGAATACTAGAACCCAAAACATTGGATGAAAAAGGCGTTCGACTTTTTGTTTCATCTTATACATTTCATACGATAAATGATTTCATCATGATGTATATTTGTCCAGAGATTCAGCCTTTTACCATTCATGATGAAGTACGAAATGGCTATTATGGAAGCTTGCCTTTTTTTGAAGATGAGCGGATGCTTGTTTCCTCCTATATTGAAGTCGATGAAGATGAATTGCCTATTGAGCAGATTTATCGAGCTAGTCAATTAGACGGCTATACAGAAGATGGCATTCCGTTAGTTTCTGCAGGAAATAAAGAACATATGAAAGACTATTTACAAACGAAGGTCAATAATCGATACATGCCAAAATTATGCGATATCACGACAGAACATGTTCAGACAACGATTGTTTTTCGGCAAGCGGACGATGTATTGAGAAAGAAAGCAAGAGCTCGATTTATGGGCGTTCATTATTACAATGTATTATTACACTATTTTTATAAACTAACATTATTAGAATTATCCTTTCGATATAGTGAACTTTCTTGGAGAAAGGATGAAATATATGTCGAAAAATTAATGAAACAAATTACCATGTTTTCTTCTAAATTTTATTTCCAAGAAGTTAGCAGTCGATCATCGAGTAGGGAAACGGCTAAAAGATTACGTAATATTTTTAGGATTGATGAGTTATTTGGAGATGTTGCCAAAACATTGGATGCCCTCTATGTTAATCAGGAAAAAAAAGCAGATCAAAGACAAAACCAATTACTATTTATCTTAACGATGTTCTCAGTGATTTCTGGCATTTTTGGGATGAACCTTGTTATAAATGAATGGGGCAATGATTATAATTGGATGAAAGTTTTCGAGTATTCCATATACGAATGGATTTGTCTCATAACAGCGGTGTCAGGACTTTTGATGTCTGCTGGTTTATTATTGAGCACCGTTTATTTATGGTGCCGACGCAAAGTACAATTAAAAAAATGGTATTAAAAATGATGAAAAAAGCATAATTGAATTTTGTCCTATCATAAAGTATAAAAAAGCTTCCACCTATAAGAATAGAGTGGAAGCTCTCTTTTGTCTGCTCTTTTAGTTATTAAATTTCTGTTACTGTAATTTCTGGAGCTCCATAAACGGCTTTTGCACCATGCATAACAGGTCCAACAAATTGGTTTAATTTCCAACCGTGAGTAATGGCAGCAGCTACAAATTCTTTTGCTTCAATAATGGCTGCTTTTGCATCAAGACCATTTGCAAGGTTTGCTGTAACAGCCGCAGCAAACGTACAACCTGCGCCATGATTATAAGTTGTATTGATTTTTGGTGTTTCCAATAAATAATGTTTTTCACCATCATAGTATAAGTCGAATGCTTTGAGGGGATCGATTGAGCGACCACCTTTGATGACAACGTTTTTCGCACCGAGGGCGTGAATCTTTTCAGCGGCTTCTTTCATTTCGTCAATATTTTTAGGTGTTTTGATGCCTGCTAATTGACCTGCTTCAAATAAGTTTGGAGTTGTCACTAAAGCAAGTGGAAGTAAGTATGTAATCATGGCATCAACATTTCCAGGGTTCAACACTTCATCTTCCCCTTTACATACCATAACTGGATCAATGACAACATTTTGTACACCTGAAGCTTTAATGGCTTCACCAGAAGTTCTAATCACCTCTTCTGTTGATAACATACCTGTTTTAAGTGCATCGATACCTGTAGAAAAAGTTGTTTTTAGTTGTGCTTTAAGAGTATCGATTGGCAATGTATAAACGCCATGAGACCAGTTATTATCTGGATCCATTGTAGCGATTACAGTAACAGCGGCCATACCGTAAGTTCCGTGTTCTTCGAATGTTTTTAAATCTGCTTCTAAACCAGCACCACCTGATGCATCAGAACCAGCGATTGTTAATGTTTTTTTCAATGACATAGTTAAAAAACTCCTTTGTAAATGGAATGATCAAATTTTTCGGATAACAGCTATTATAGCTTGTCCTTTTATCGCTTTTTCATAAGCGGAATATGCGCAATTCTATCGCTTCTTATTATATGTATTAAACTGAATAGAAGAAAATAGTCAAAAAGCATAAATTTAATATGGTCAGTTTTAACTTGAAAGAGAAACTGACTGAATCATTTCCCACAAAAAATAACAACATTGATTGTGATAAAAGCTATGATCGTTGCTATAATATAGTGATTTTGGTGATAGAGCCCATCACTAAAGCAATAAATACAACCATCATGATCAAAAAGAGCAGGTAAAAGAAAATCATTCCTACTGACTCCACCTTTTCAGGTACATATGCTTTATTTTTTGTATATCAGTCATTATTTTTCAACTGTATGGCATAGTTGCTTTGGATTTTATTTGCTCCATTCAGCTGTTTTTTATTGATGTAGGTTGATAGAATGAGAAAAATAAATGATATTGAAACTTGATGCTTCGACAACTAGTCTATTATTTCGCTACAATAACTTAAAAATAGATAAATAGAAAGATATAATAAGATTAAGAAAGATATAATAAGATTAAGAAAAGAGGGATACTTATGAAAAAAAATAAAGAGTTAGAAAAATTACTAAGGAATCTTCATGTAGAGGAAGAACAGGCAGCCACCATTATGGAGGCTGCACAAGGTTCTCAAACTCATTTTCAAAATAGATGGGGGATAAAATCATTAAATATTTGGAAAATGTGGGGTATTTTATTTATTATTTTAATAATTTTAATCGTACCGTTTGTAACATGGAACCTTATTCAAGGAAATAGTTTCGCAGAACAAAAGGGCTCATTTGTAGAGCGAATACAAGATCTAAATGAGTTAACAACAGTAGAAGTATATACGAAGGCTGTGGTTGAGCAGGAAGATAATAAACTGTTTGGAAAAGAAATTGGAATGGATTTGCCTGGAATAAATAGTAAAGTATTGGTAATTGTCCCTGGTGGTGTTAAAGCAGGTGTTGATTTTTCAGGTGTAACCGAAAAAAATATAGAAGTCGATGAGAAGAAAAAAACAGCTACAATTACTCTACCAGCTGCTAAAATACTAGGAGAACCAGAGATTTATCTTGATAAAGCACAGGTAATTACGGATACAGGCTTATTCCGTAGTAAGCCAGATATTAAAAAGGGCTATGATTTAGCAGATGAGGCAAAAAAACAGATGATTGAAGAGGCAACAACACAAGGTGTGCTTAAAATTGCTGAGAAAAACGCAAAAAATTCAGTAGCGGATATGTTCTCACTAGTCGGGTACCATGTCACAGTAAAATTTAAGGAGTAGTAGTAAATGACAAAAATTATTTTTGATAATGATTGGCAAGCTGTATTAGGAGAAGAATTTGATAAACCATATTATTTACAATTGCGTGAGTTTTTAAAACAAGAATATTTTACGCAAACAGTTTATCCACCGATGCAAGATATGTGGAATGCCTTTCGTTATACACCTTATCATAAGGTGAAGGTAGTCATCCTAGGGCAGGATCCTTATCATGGCCCGGGTCAAGCTCAAGGAATGAGTTTTTCCGTGCGACCAGGAGTACCGCATCCACCAAGTTTACAAAATATATTGCAAGAATTACATGATGATTTGGGGTACGATATACCTCGTGATGGTACATTAATCAAATGGGCACAACAGGGGGTTTTGTTATTAAACACAGTACTCACTGTTCGTGCTCATCAAGCCCATTCACATAAAAATCAAGGTTGGGAACAATTCACGGATACAGTGATTCAAAAATTATCTCAAAGAGAAAAACCAATCGTCTTTGTGCTATGGGGAAGACCTGCACAACAAAAAGAAAGACTGATTGATACCAAACGTCATGTTATTATCAAGGCACCACACCCAAGCCCTTTGAGTGCACATAGAGGCTTCTTTGGTAGTCGTCCTTTTTCCAAGATCAACCATCAGCTTATTGCATGGGGTGAGGAGCCAATCGACTTTGATTTGACAAAATAGCCATCTAAGGAAAATCCCACTTTATATCAGGGAAAAAAGGTTTCTATTTCAGGGAAGAAATTGCTTTTTATCCACGGAAAATAGTATCCACGGGAAATAGGACTTTATCCATGGGAAATACGATTCTATCCATGGAGTAATACATTCCATCCACGGAAGTCGCTCGCTCATCCACGGAAAAATGAATTGTATCCACGAACGAGAAAATTTAAGTCTTCTCCCGTTTCATTCAAAGGACTAAAAATGAATGATTATTCCCAAAAAGTAATACTAAAATAACTTGAAAACAAGCTATAAATAAAGTCTTCAATCTCCATCGAGGTTGAAGGCTTTTTAAAATCCGAATGATTTTAATTAGATTCATTATTATTTAAATGAGATGTAATCAACGGAGATGCCGAGTTTCTTGCCAAGTGGATATCCTACGCATTAGAAACTCTTAAATTATCGCAGTGGAAACCAAAGGATTAGGAGCCGTAACGAAGACAGGAATGCTCATAGCCAAAGCCACTGTCCAAGCAGGCGTCTGTCCTGTGCGACTATTCATCTTTATGGTCAATCAGCGGGGATGAGGAAAACCCCACTGATGGATGCTTTACTTTATTTTTAACGTAATTGGACCTACAAAAACGAAATTCAGTCAAACAACTTTTGTTGTACCTAACTCTCAAAAAATAGATAGAATAGATATTTCTTTTGATGAAAAAGGTTATAAAATGTTAATAGAAACGCTTTATCAATAGCCAACTAAGAGAAAGAAGAAAAGTATCATTTCTTTGCTGTATACTTATTTTGTTTTTGAGTGATATAATTCAATAAAAAGCTGCCCACAGTATGTTGCCAAAAAGAAAAGGAGCAGTTATTCCACACAATAAAACGATCAAAAGTAAAAATGGAGCACTGAAGAAGGAGAGGGGATGTATGATGCAACAGAGTTGTTTTAAATGTAGACACTTTTTCATCACCTGGGATCCGCAAAATCCTAGAGGGTGTCGTGCTTATCAATTCAAAAGTAAAGCGATCCCTTCAATTATCGTAAAAAACTCGTCAGGTATGGATTGTTTAAAGTTTGAGCCGAAAGTGAGAGGAAATGTACAATGATTTCTTATGAAGTAGTTGTAGCAGAGATAGCCAAGCATGTTGTTAAAGCTCAATCCGCCATGAATGATACACAAATACGTGAAGAACTTTCTGCTATTCGCGCATTATGTGATGTGGCATTACATGTCGAAGGATCAAAGCCATCGTCTACGAATCATATTCCTAAAATGATGATAAGTACTGAGCCCCAATTACCACAGCAACCTTCTGTACAAGCTACTCGGACTTTAAACGCCAACAAACTGCAAGAAGACGATGCAAATGGTGATTCAATTTTTGACTTTTAGAAAGGAATGTTAAAAGGTTATGAAATTTAATATGATTGCAGGTGCTGTATTTGCCCTCCTATCAGTGGCATTTGGTGCATTTGGTGCCCACGCTTTAAAGAATGTATTAACAGAACATTATGCAGCTGTATGGGAAACTGCTGTACATTATCAAATGTTTCATGCCATCGGTTTAATCGTGATTGGCATACTAATGAGTAAAAGTCTTCTGGGTCCTACATCAATGCTATCACGTGCAGGAATTCTTATGTTTATCGGAGTTATTCTATTCTCAGGGAGTCTATACGTGTTATCTATTACGCAAATAAAAGTATTAGGCGCGATTACACCAATTGGCGGTGTATTATTTTTAGTGGCATGGCTAATGGTCATCCTAGCTGCATCGAAACTATAAAAGCGGAGCCGGCTCGAACAGCTGCGACAAGCACTGGAAGCTTCGAATCGAAAGTGTCTTTTTCACTTTCGACCGAGAAGGTGAAGTGACCTCGAGCGGCAAGCCGGTGCAGCTAGACAAATAAAAGCGGTGCCAGCTCGAACAGCTTATTAATTTCTAAAATGAAAAATGCCATGTGCTATTTTATAACACATGACATTTTTTTGGTGTTTTATGGTGTTTGGTCAAAGTAACTCATTTGCTCATCAAATTCGGCATAGTCAAAATAAATCATAGGGAAGAGGAACCGATGATTTGTTCTGATGTCACGTAGAATAACGTGATCTCGACCCGCAGCCTCGACAACACCCCTTATGGCAATCGTATTTTCTCCAGCTGCTACTGCATGTTCGAAAGAAAAGTGGAAAGTTCCAGTTTTCCCACGATTTAAGCGCAAAATGTTTTCAATATATGATTGTTCTCGACCTTGAACAACAGGGCTAGCAACAGGTGGTGTTCCAGATGAGGTTTGAGAAGCGCCGGTTGGGTAAGGCGTGCTACCCGGATAAATAGTACCACTGGGATATGGCGTAGCCCCTTGATAATTTGGTGTCCAATAATATTGAACCATTACATCTTCCTTTCAAAATATTATACTTGTGGGCAATCATCAACTGACGGTGTAAAAAGCCAATGTGCTTTAAAACGGTCGATGTTCCACTGACCGTACCAATCTGTTGGACAATTACCTACCGGTTGGAAAAAACCATAATACTCGGGTTGCTGGGTGGAATCGTTCACCATTCGTAACACGTTGGGCTAAATGACGATCTTGCTCTCTGGTCAAAGTAGCTTCTGGTTATATTGCTTCAAAACTATCGGGACTTTGAAAAACATTCGTTCTATGATCGTATCTCGAAAGTCCAAATAATCGCCTAAAACTTGATTAGCACCAACGTTGCCAACCATTAGCATACCAAGATCACCGTCACTTTCTACTTCTGCCCTCATGAGTCGAGCTAGTCAATCAAGTTCTCTTGAGGTTGATTTCACAACAGGCATTACATAACCTCCTCTTCTTTATATATGACAGTTTTCTAAAATAAGAACCCATAGATCATGTATAAATTTGTTGGAAGAAGGGAAATAATTTAAAACTGAGATGTCCCTATATGTAATAGGACAGAAATAAGCTGAATACCATTATCTATTTTCAACTAGAGGTTTAAAAATCCATGATGTAAAAATATAGAAAGAAGTGTTCATTCATATGCAATTTGTTTTTGACTTAGATGGTACGATTTGTTTTGAAGGAAAGCCTGTTACTGAACCTATATTATATAGTATGGAGCATTTAACAGAGAAAGGGCATGAAGTCATTTTTGCTTCTGCTCGCCCAATACGCGATATGTTACTGGTTTTACATAAAAGATTTCATGGCTATAAAATGGTAGGAGGCAATGGTTCCCTAATATGTATGAATGGAAATGTGAAGCAAAATGCGGAGTTTGATGATAGGACTTTAAAGCAGATAAAAGTACTAATAGAAGAATATCATGCTACTTATTTAATCGATGGAGATTGGGATTATTCTTATACAGGTCCAGTAGATCACCCCATTTTAAACCATTTAGATACCCAAAAACTTGCAGTCAATAGACCATTAGAAAGATTAGAACACATCGTCAAAATAGCAGTTTTAACATCGTTTAATATGGAGAGTTTAAAGAAAAAGCTTGAAAACCTAGATGTCATTATACATACTCATCATCAAGAGGGTATGTTAGATATTAGCCCTTGTGGAATTCATAAATGGAGCGCTCTTCAAAAGCTAGGTGTTCAAAAAGGAAAATATATCGCTTTCGGCAATGATGTCAATGATATAACGATGTTTGAGAATGCTCAACACAGTGTGATGATTGGTCAACATCCCATATTGTCTCATTATGCGGATGAAAGTATTGAAAAAGACTCGATAGTAGAAGAGAAAATAATTGAAAAACTAGCAGAGCTAGATAAACGTTTTGCCTATTAAAAAAGCCCAGCTCCTTTTATTCGTGTAAAAGAAGAGCTGGACTTTTTCTCCGTTAAAGTCCGATTGGTTCGGGCCAACTGGATGTTGGTCCCTCAGGTGTTGCCACAGGACGTGGGGCGTTTTTCACCTGAGTTCCTCTATTCCAGTGTGGGGATGAAGAAAACCCTCTATTGATGGAATCTTTACTTTATTTTACTTCTAAGAATTTAACTAATTTTTCTTTATCCATAATGTTACCAACAAAGAATTCACCAAAGTCAGCGTAGCGTGCTGAAACTTCATCGAAGCGCATTTCGTAGATTAGTTTTTTAAATTCAAGAACGTCATGTGCAAATAGTGTAACGCCCCATTCATGGTCATCAAATCCGATTGAACCAGAAATAATTTGTTTTACTTTTCCTGCATAACTACGTCCGATCAAACCATGAGAACGCATTAATTCACGACGTGCCTCCATTTCTAGCATATACCAGTTAGCGCCTTTTTGACGGCGTTTATCCATTGGATAGAAGCAAATATGTTCCCAACGTGGTAATTCGGGATATAGGCGTGCTCGAACATGTGGATTTTGATATGGATCTTCTACAGGTCCATCACCGTTTTGTTTGCTTGTTAAGTAGTTAGAAAGTTCAACTACAGATACATATGAATATGTTGGAATTGTAAAATCAGCAATCGCTAGTTTATTGAATTCGTTTTCAAGATCTTGCAGTTCTTCCATTGTTTCACGCATTGTTATTAACAAGAAGTCGGCTTTTTGCCCTAAGATTGAGTAGAAAGCATGGCTACCCGTTTTTGCAATATCTGCTTCGTTGATTTTTTCTAGATAGTTGATAAATTCATCAACAGCTGCTTGGCGTTCTTCTTCAGAAACTAATTTCCATGAAGCCCAGTCAATTGAGCGAAAATCATGTAATGCGTACCAACCGTCTAGTGTTTTTGCTGCTTCGATCATAATTATGGACACTCCTTCTTATTGAGAATCATTCACGCTTATTTTAACATAAAAGCTTGATAGGAGTACGTAGAACGTTTGAGTTTCACGAATTTGACATGAGATGTTTGGACAAATCATGTATGCTTAATATAAAGTGAAACTCCATCAGTGGGGGTTTTCTTCATTCCCCACTGGAATAGAGGAATGGAAGTGAAAAATGCGACGTCCTGTGGCAGCATCTGAGGGACCAACATCCTGCCCGCCTGAACCAATCGGATTTTAACGGGCAGTAAGACCTCTTTTTCGTTTCTCTCTAAATCTTGAGATGGGGTCTTACTGCCCGTTAAAGCGGGATCAATATAAAATAATTTCAGGAGATTGAACGATGAAGAATTATTTACAACAATCCGTATGGCGTTTTTGGGATCAATCTATCAGCGGTATAGGGCATTCGCCATTAGAATCATTTGCCGCCGATGACACACTTTGTCATCTCGTAGGGCAAGGGCAATCACCAGCTACTATTCGGACATGGGTCCATGATCAATCCGTTGTGCTTGGTATACAGGATCATCGATTACCACATATTCAAGAAGGAATGGCATTATTAAAAAAAAGAGGATTTGAGCCAATTATACGCAATTCTGGTGGACTAGCGGTTGTGTTAGATTCGGGTGTATTGAATATATCACTTGTTTTATCTGAGCGGGAGGAAAAAATTGATATTAACACAGGCTATGAGATTATGGTCACATTGATTAAGCGATTATTTCCACAGGTTGCGGATAAAATCGAAGCTTATGAGATTGTAGGATCTTATTGTCCCGGTTCATATGATTTAAGTATTGCTGGCAAGAAATTTGCAGGGATTTCACAACGTCGCTTACGCCAAGGGATTGCCATACAAATTTATCTATGCATAGAAGGTAGCGGAGTGGAAAGAGCCATGCTTGTACGAGATTTCTATGAGGTTAGCTTGCAAGGAGAGAAAACAAAGTTTCAATATCCTATTATAAAACCAGAAGTAATGGCTTCTTTAAACGAATTATTAGATGAATCGCTAACTGTGCAACAAACCGTTCTCACATTACACCAATTATTAATCTCTTTAAGCGATGAGGTGAAAATAGGAACATTACAGACAGGCGAAATGGAACTGTATACTTTCTACTTAAAGAGAGTGCTTGAAAGAAATCAATCGATGCTATCTAAGAATTAGAGCCTCAAATTGATGCAAATAAAACAAAATAAGACTGTAAACAAATTTTGGAGTTTGTTTACAGTCTATTTTTGTATTTATCCCGCATTAATGGGCAGGAAGTTTCACTTTATTCCTCTATACCTACGGATGCATCTTCTTTTTTGACAAGATTTCCGTTTCGCTCCATTGTAAAGACAGGAGCAATATGCTCATCTTCTGTGCCAAGCGTCATTAAACGTCTTGCACGGTTCATCACTTGCATAAATTGATCATAATCTTTTTTCATATTACGATGTTCTTTTTCTAAACGAAGTACTTCTTTTTCCATTTTCGCTGCCTTGTCATTCGCAATATTTGCTAAATGCCGCCATCTTGATATTTCCTCATCATGGAAGTTACTTTGTTGTAAACGCATTAAATAGGCAATTACAAGGTCAATGGACATTGCAGAAAGAGGAATCGTGCGTGTGACTTCATTATGCTTTTCGTTTGGTAGCAGATAAAGCCCTGCTGTTCTTCTACGAGCAGAAGCACCATAAATTCGCATTCTTTCCTTTCTCTCTTTTTTAGCAGAAGCTAGTTCCTTCTCATAGTTTTTGCGTACTACCGCATTCCATCGGAAACCACAAGCAGCAGCGGTACGGTTCAGCGCATCACCTGCTTCTTCAAAGGCGGTAAGCTGAGTACTTCCTTCTTTCACATGGCGTAAAACAGCTTCTGCCAATAATTCATCATTCTCTGGTAACCAAGCATCTTGTCTTGTTTTCATTGTTTTCAAACCTCCTATTTCATTCATAGGATTAGCCTAGACAGTTTTTATATTTTTTATTCATAAACTTGTAATAGCTTTATTAGATAAAATATCTTGAACGAAAGATAGGAAATACGATACACTAATAGATAGACTTAAAACTGAAATATAGAAAGGGTTGTAGACAAAATGGCAAACGAATTCCGTGTTTGCGATGAATGTCAGGCCGTTAATTTAAAAACATTAATTCCTAAACTGAAAGCAATCGATCCTGATGCTACGATAGATATTAAATGCCAATCATACTGCGGTCCTGGACTTCGCAAAACATTTACAATCGTCAACAATCGTCCATGCGCGGCGCATACGGAAGAGGAATTAATACCAAAAATTATCGCCAAATTGAAATCACAAAAAAGATTACCAGAAAGTTATCAAGAAAACGAATGAAAATAAAAACGTATCATTATTTTTTTCATAACACGACTTTTTCCACCTTTCAATAAGGTGGTTTTTTCGTTTATAATGTTGAAATATATAGATTACGGAACTTTAAAATAGAAAGAGTGGAAGTGCTTGAATTGAGTTATGCGACTAAAAAGCTAGACGAAGAGAAAGTATTCAAAGATCCGGTTCATCGCTATATACATGTGCGCGATCAAGTGATATGGGATTTAATAGGTACAAGAGAGTTTCAACGTTTACGTCGTATTAAACAGCTCGGTACGACTTATTTGGTGTTTCACGGCGCAGAACATAGCCGCTTTAGTCACTCTTTGGGGGTCTATGAAATTGTCAGGCGAATGGTCGATGATGTGTTCAAAGGTAGAAAAGAATGGGATGAAAGCGAACGCCTAGTAGTGCTTTGCGCGGCGTTATTGCATGATTTAGGTCATGGACCATTTTCCCACGCATTTGAACATGTTTTTGATTTAGATCATGAGGAGTACACAAGAGCGATCATTAAAGGTGATACAGAGGTAAATCAAGTATTGAGCCGTGTCGCACCTGATTTTCCACAAAAAGTGTCAGATGTCATCGCTAAAACGTATGTCAATAAACAAGTTGTTAGTATGATTTCAAGCCAAATTGATGCGGATCGTATGGATTATCTACAAAGAGATGCCTATTTCACAGGTGTTAGTTATGGACATTTTGATATGGAGAGAATCCTTCGTGTGATGCGTCCACAGGAAGACCGAATTGTGATCAAATCAAGTGGTATGCACGCGGTTGAAGATTATATTATGAGCCGCTATCAAATGTACTGGCAAGTTTATTTTCATCCAGTTGCTAGAAGTGCTGAGGTCATTTTAAATAAAATCCTTCATCGTGCAAAAGAGCTAAGTAAAGAAAATTATCAATTTATCCACGAACCTACACATTTTCAAGCGTTTTTTAATAACCATATTGAATTGGAAGATTATATATCATTAGATGAAAGTATTTTACTAACATATTTTCAAATGTGGATAAAAGAGAAAGATCCAATATTGAGCGATTTAAGTCGCCGTTTTATCAATAGAAGATTATTCAAATATATTGAATTTGATCCAGCAAATGAATATGAAAAATTAAGAGATTTAGAAGACTTATTTATCCGAGCGGGGATCAATCCCAAATATTATTTAGTACATGATTCTACATCGGATTTGCCTTATGATTTCTATCGTCCTGGCGAAGAAGAGGAAAGAGTGCCCATTCAATTATTAATGCCGAATGGGGAAATTAAAGAGTTATCACGTTGTTCTGAAATCGTTGATGCAATATCAGGTAAACGTCGATCTGATCACAAATTATATTTTCCAGAAGATGCATTGTTGAAAAATGGAAAGCAAAAAACATTAAGAAAACAAATATTAAATGTATTGAGAGGTTAAATCTTCTCGAAAGGAGAAAAACGTGCTAGAAGAACATGCGAAAGTCGTACAATTTGTGTCATTGGCGGGACAAGTTACTGGCCGAAAAAAATTGCAAAAAATGGTTTATATCGCTAAAAAAATGCAATTTCCATTCCACGAAAAATATCATTTTCATATTTACGGTCCCTATTCAGAAGAACTTACATTACGTGTAGAGGAATTATGCACGATGGGTTTTTTAACAGAGCAAATGGAGGACAAGGGTTCATATGTTCAATATTGTTATGAAGCAACCGAAAAAGGAGCGGATTTTTCCGAAGCTTTGTGTGAGGAACCACAAAACTTAAAAGAGGTTGTCCATATTTTAAACAACAAGAGTGCAAGATTTTTAGAACTTGTTTCAACACTCCTATATTTTGATGAATTGCCAAAGACAGAGCAAATAGAAAAAATTCATGTTGTCAAAGGAAAATTGAATTTTACCGAGCAAGAGATGGAAGATGCTTTTGAGCTGATCGATATGCTCAATCAATATAAAGTGAACTAAATAGTCATTAAAAATGGTATGCGAAAAAGTTCATAAGTTCGCATACCATTTTCATTTTATTGAAGGTTATTTTCGAAAGCCTGTTATTTACCCCGCGTTAACGGGCAGTAGAACCCCCACCTCAAGGTATAGAGAGAAACGAGAAAGATAGGTGGGGGATCAACTGCCGCATGCGCCCGATTGGTTTGGGCGGGCAAGATGTTGGTCCCTCAAGTGTTGCCACAGGACATGGCGACTTTAACCTGAGTCCCTCTACATCAGTGGGGATGAAGAAAACCCCCACTGATGGAAGCTTTACTTTATTGTTCGCTCTTTCGCACGCCACCAACTGCATAATGCTCTTTCTTCATTTCTTCAATAATAATAGTGACATTTTCTTTTGGTGCATTGACCGTTTCAGAAATCGCTTCGGTCACCTTTTCAACAAGATTGTGTTTTTGTTCATCAGTACGTCCTTCGATCAGTTTAATCGTAACTACAGGCATTGTAAGCCCTCCTCGTGTAAAATATAGTGTATATTCGTTATAATAACAGAACGGAGGGATTTAGCGTATGGCAAATGAAGAAAAACCTAAAAAAATGGAATTTACGATTCTAAAAAATAATCCAACTGATGGTCATAAAGGATTTGGCATCGGATCCATATCACTTGAGAACGTATCACCGGTTATTATCGATATACAAGAAAAAACGGCTGAGGTGGATATTGGCGCTATGCATGCTCGGAGTGCGGTAGAAAGAGGTATCAAATTTACAACAGACCGTACTGATTCAGAAGGTGGCAAACCTTATTGGCTAGTATGGGTGACCATTGAGCAAAAACCAGAAGGTGCATATTATGCTGGTGTAACAGCATGCGAAATGGTCGTCAATCGTGAAAAAAGACGTGGCTATAAAATATTAGCAGATCATGTCAACAAAATGGATAAATCGATGAAACGCCATATAATTGTTGAACATATGGATGACTCTTCCAAACATGTTCTAGGAGAGTTTTTAAAGAACTTTAATGAGGATATGTGGAAAAGTAGTGATGTTCAATTACGTACAGATTTGGGATTTTAACCACCTAATTATTGAATAATCTATGACATTTTCTAAGCGTTTTCAAATACATAGTTGAAACCGTCATAGAAAGGAAGTAAACTGAAATAAAGCTTACAAAGGTAGGCTAGGACAAAAACTTATTGATGATGATGGGTGTCATGTGGCATTTTGTAAGGATCAAGCTTAATGCCACATGATTCTCATATTCAGTAAGTAGTAAAGCTTTCATTCTAAAGGATAACGGACTCCAATAGAATGGAAGCTTTTTTAGTTAGAAGATCATTTTGGTTGATAAGGAAAATACATACTCCATCATGGTTCGCAACTCACTCGCAGTAAGGGTGCAATCAATTGATCCATCATATGGTTAATAAGAAAAAACGCTTTTCTAAAAGGATTCAATATTCCTCAAAGAAAAGCGTTTTACTTTTAAATCATATTATTCAAAGAATGAAAAAGGAAAAAGGCTCCATGAATCATTCGTATCTCTTGTTAAATCTTTTACGATTGATGGATCTGTACATTTTTTCTTCGGTATATCCTTTTTCTTTAGATAGACAACCCGTTGTCTGCTACAGCTTTTGGTTGCAATGCCACCTGTTTCTACATCAATGATAGCCGCTTCTACACCATCTGGCGCTATAAAAGGTTCACTTGGCAAATCTTTATGGGCATTTTCCATGAAGTCAATCCATATTTGCTTGGTTGCACGGCTATCAGCAGTATCTGCCATTTGTTTTCCTTGGTCATAACCATTCCAAACGCCTGCTGTTAGCGAAGGAGTGAATCCAATCATCATTTGATCTGTTAATGTCGTTCCTGATTTTGCAGCATATGGACGTGTTTGCTTATTGCGAATGCTAACACCGGTTGCTGGTGCATAGTCATTAAATACGGGATCAAACATACCTGTCATTAATTGCGTCAGGATAAAATTATCATCTTTTTTCAACACTCTTTTAGATTCTCTATGTTTTTTCATTTTGTAAAGTACTTTACCATTAGAATCTTTAATGGAGAGAACGGTGATCGGTGTTCTCTTTACACCGCCTGCTGCGATAGTATTATAGGCGGAAGTAATATCCTTTAAAGAAACTTCGGTGGTGCCTAAAGCAACAGATGGCGTGTTTTGTAAAGATCCACCTAAACCAAAGCGATCTAGCATTTGTCTAAATTTACGATAGCCTACTTCTTCAAAAGTTTTCACTGCATAAATGTTATCTGAAATGGCAAGTGCTTGTGCCAAAGAAAGTGGGTGGTTCGCAAATTTACCATTAACGTTTTTCGGCTCGTATTCAGAGCGCCCACCATCATAAGTGAAAATGGTTTGTTCGGCATCCATGAATGTTAAAGGAGAAAAATTATCCTCTAAAGCAGTGGCATACAGCAATGGTTTAATGGCTGAACCCGGTTGTCTCTTTGCTTGTGTGACACGGTTAAATGGACTTTTCGTATATTGACTACCTCCAACTAATGCAGTAATGTAGCCTGTTTTGGGATCCATACTCACAAATCCCACCTGTAGACCTGAGTTTGGCAAATTCTTTTTAATCGCTTCTTCAGCTGCTATTTGATGTGTAGGATTTAAAGTTGTTTGGATCGTCCAACCGCCTTCTTCGATACTTCGACCGTTCTTCTCCAATATTTTTTGCGCTTCTGCCCAAACAGTATCGATAAAATAGGGAGCGTTTATTTTTCCGCTGTCCCATTCATCATATTTGAACGCAAGCTTTTCTTGCTGAGCTCGCTCTTTAGCGTCTTTTGTGATCATATTTTGTTGCTCCATTAATGATAGAATCAGCTGTTGTCTTTGGTGGTTCTTTTCTTCATTTGCCAGCGGCGAATAAATACTTGGCCCTTTTGGTATAGCTATTAAAGCCGCAGCTTCTGGAAGTGTTAAATCTTTGGCTGATTTTGCAAAAAAGTATCTGCTCGCAGCCTCCACACCGTACATGCCATGTCCAAAATACACTGTATTCAAATAACCCTCTAATATTTGATCTTTATCATAAAAAGTTTCTAAACGATAGGCATATAGCGCTTCATTTATTTTTCTGACCCATGTCTTATCATAAGTAAGATATAAATTTCGAGCATACTGTTGAGTAATCGTACTTGCTCCTTCAACTTTTTTCATCGCTTTTATATCTTTCAAGAGAGCTCCGGCAATACGTGTATAGTCAAAACCATGGTGGCTATAAAAATTTTGATCTTCCGTTGCAATAAGTGCTTTTGTTACAAAGGGAGAGATTTCATCAAGATCGACCCAGTACCGTCGTTGCTGGGAGAATTTATCTCCTATTTGCTTTCCGTCTGCGTCTAAGAAAACCGTTGCTTTAGGGACGGTTAAAGAAGGAGCTCCTGTAATTTGAGCATATATTCGGAGTGACAGCAGAGCAGATGCAAGTGCTGAGCCACACACGATAACCCAAATAACGATTTTCCGTAGTCGTAGCTTTTTTTTTCGCTGCCGTTGATATTCAGCTCTATTCATCCCAATCGCTTCCTTTCTTCATCGTTGAATCTAGTATGTGATGTCTTTAGATAAACTAAACGAAGGAAAAACACTAATTTTGTCGAATAAAACAATTTCACAAATTTAATGTTTGAAGGGATTATATTCGTGTTTTTTGTATGAATTTGGAGTTATGAAATTGATTCGAATAAGAACAGGTGAGTTGTGCATTGATAAAAGCTGGGAAGTGTGAAAGACTCCATATTTTTCATGCCGTTTTATAAATTGCAGCGGAGGCTTGCTAGAGTCCTCGAAAATGCATGCGCATGTCCTTTGTGCGGTGCCCACTCAATGAAGCTCATTCAATGTCCCGCGAAAAAAGCTAGCAAGCCGTAGTGGAATTTAGTGAATTGTCTATAAGAAGCTGTCACGGATTTTGAAGCGGAGCTTTTTGAACAAGCTCGAAAAAAGTCCAGATGCAGTTATACTGAGGCGTAATTGATAAATCTATGTATTTTAGTCTGCTTTATCATACTGATCTATTGTTAAAAGAAAATAATAAACCATCATTTGAATGTTGCATCTTGAAAACAAGTAGATTCCTATCCTATAATAAAAAGGTTACATCAAAAAGAAAACGGAGGCGTCATAAAATGTCAGATGTACTGACAGCACCCGTAAAAATAAAAATTATAACAACGATTACACAACAAGATACAGCACCGGAGAAATTTGAACTCTGGTCTGAGGGCACAATTATGCAAAAAAACGATCAAATCTATTTACGATACGAAGAAGTACAAGAAGATCAACATAGAAATACAACTTTACGATTTGGTCAAAAAGATGCGGTTATCATTCGAAATGGTGACATTAAAATGCGAATGCCATTTGTACTTGGACAAGCAAGAAAAGGTCATTATAATAGTAATTATGGTCAAATACCCATTGTAACATTGACAAAAGAGATGAAATTTGAATCGTCTGAATCTATTCAAAACGGTCGATTTTATGTGCAATATGAATTATTAGTAGGCGAACAATCTGTCGGAGATTATTGTCTAGAACTGAACTATACGGAGGGAAATTAATGAACGCAGTAGAACAAGTACAACAAACCATTAAAGAAGCGCTTGTTGTAGCGATTCAAAAAGCAAATCTTGTAGAAGATGCAAATGCATTGAACATTCATCTAGAAGCACCAAGAAACAAAGCGAACGGTGACTATGCAACGAATATCGCTATGCAATTAACAAAATTAGCAAAAAAACCACCACGTGCTATTGCAGAAGCCATCTTGGAAAACCTTGAAACCGAGGGCACAAATATTGAAAAAATCGATATTGCAGGGCCAGGCTTTATGAATATTACTTTACGAAAGGACTACTTGGCCGAAGTTGTGGCGACTGTTCTCGATCAAGATGTTAATTATGGTCGTACCGATGCGGGGCATAACGAAAAAATTCAAGTCGAATTTGTATCCGCAAACCCAACTGGAGATTTACATCTAGGGCATGCTCGTGGTGCTTCTGTTGGGGACTCTTTATGTAATGTGTTAGATTTTGCAGGGTATGATGTATCACGTGAATACTATATTAATGATGCTGGTAATCAAATTACAAAATTGGCCAAATCATTAGAAGCACGCTACCGGGAAGCACTAGGTTTAGAATCGGACATGCCTGAAGATGGCTACCATGGGAAAGATATCATTGTTATTGCGAAAGAATTATCTGCAGAATATGGTAAAGATATATTAGAAAAACCTGAAGAAGAGCGTTTTGAATTTTTCCGTGAACACGGTTTAAAACACGAATTTGGCAAACTCCAAAAAGATTTAAAAGACTTCCGTGTCGATTTTGATGTCTGGTTCTCTGAAACATCCTTATACAAAGAAGGAAAAGTTCAAACAGCACTTCAAAAATTAAAAGACAACGGTCATGTATTTGAACAAGATGGTGCTACTTGGTTCCGTTCTACTACGTTTGGTGATGACAAAGACCGCGTATTGATCAAATCAGACGGTTCCTATACTTATCTAACACCAGATATCGCCTATCATGAAGACAAATTACGTCGTGGTTTTGACAAGCTGATCAATATTTGGGGTGCCGATCATCATGGTTATATCCCACGTATGAAGGCTGCGATCGAAGCACTTGGCTATGATCGTGATGTATTAGAAGTGGAAGTAATCCAAATGGTTAATCTTCTACGCAATGGTGAAAAAGTCAAAATGTCAAAACGAACGGGGAATGCAGTTACTCTTCGTGAACTAGTTGAGGAAGTTGGCTTAGATGCTGTACGCTACAATTTCGCAATGCGTGCAGGCGATACGCATTTAGATTTCGATTTAGATTTAGCTGTGAAGCAATCAAACGAAAATCCAGTGTACTATGCTCAATATGCTCATGCGCGAATTTGTTCGATCTTACGTCAAGCATCAGAAAAAGGTTTTGCGGTTTCAATTGATCATCTTGATACATTGTCATCAGAAAAAGATATTGAAGTATTGAAAAAAGTAGGGGACTTTCCACAAATTGTAGCAGATGCAGCACGTGTACGCGCACCGCATCGTATTGCAAACTACATCCAAGAACTAGCAGCAACATTCCACAGTTTTTATAATGCAGAGAAAGTTTTAGATGACGACAACAAAGAACGTTCTGAAGCACGACTAGCCCTAATTACAGCAGTGCGCATCACATTAGCAAATGCTCTAAAATTGATTGGTGTATCAGCACCGGAAAAAATGTAATTTTTAGTGCATTGGTTACATCAGAACAAAATATCCTTCTGTTTTTGTTTGCGGGGTTAAAATGCATACTAGTTAAGCAATTTTTCTGCTCAACCATTATTAATAGAAAATAGTCAACGAAATCGCTGTTTCGTTGGCTTTTTTCTGTTGACTAAATTTTATCCCGCTTCAAAGGACAGTAAGCCACCTATGTCTCAAGATTTAGAGAAAAACGAGAAAGATAGATGGGGATCAACTGCTCGCAAAAGTCCGATTACTTCGGGCTAACAAGATGTTGGTCACTCAGGTGTTGCCAAAGGACGTGACGCTTTTAGCTTCCTTTCCTTAATCGCTTCGCTGTGGGGTCTCAACTGTCCGTTTTTCCCGCGTGATATTGAATGGGCTTCACTAAACTGGCACCGCACGAAGAAAATACGTATACATTTTCGAGGAGTCGAGCAAGCCGCAGCGAAGATCTATATAAATGGTTCTAAAAACACAGGGCTTTTCAGTAATTATGCCAAATAGGGGCACCTGATTTTTGTAAAATCAACATGCGTGAAATTTTATATTAACAGTACAAATATCATTACTAGTAAAAAATAGCTATAAGTATCAAAAATATATACTAAAAAATTCTCAATATCTCATCGCCTGTCTTTTACAAAAGCAAAATATTCGGTATAATGATAAGCAATTCAATAGAAAATCAATGTACGGTTCTTGACACTGCTAAAATGTTGAGTGAAAAGGGAAGTCGGTGAAAGTCCGATGCGGTCCCGCCACTGTAAGTGTGAGTGATTCGTAAATAGCCACTGAAAAATTTTTGGGAAGGCACGATGAGCGTTGAACACAAGCCAGGATACCTGCCGTATAGGATCACGCCAACAATGACTACGAGGATAGGATGGGTGACAGTGTATGCACTACACTGGAATCATGATGCCTCTCGAATGAATTGAGAGGTTTTTTATTATGCTGAAGGAGGTACTTTTCATGAAAAAAATATGGCAACTAGTAAGCGTGTTGATGATGGCATTTGTTTTACTTGTTGGGTGTAGCCAAGGAGATACTCAGCAATCGTCTACTGATAAAACAAATACCACTTCTCAAACCAATGACAAAACATCTACATACCCAATGACGGTGAAAGATGCACTTGGTAATCATATAGAATTCAAAGAAACACCCAAAAGAATTGTTTCATTAGTTCCAAGTAATACAGAAATCTTATTCGCATTAGGTTTAGAACATGAAATTGTAGGGGTAAATGATAACGATGATTATCCCAAAGCCGCTACTAAAAAGACAAAAATAGGCGGTATGGAATTCAATGTTGAAAAAGTATTGAGCCTAAAACCTGATGCAGTATTTGCACATGAATCTAATGCAAAATCAGTAGAGGCTGGATTACAACAGTTAAAAGATGCAGGTATTCCTGTCTTTGTTGTAAAAAGTGCGACAAGTTTTGAAGAAACCTATAGCACGATCAAACAGCTTGGCCAAATTACAAACAAAGAACAAAAAGCAGATCAAATTATTACAAGTATGAAGGAAAAAGTAAAAGATGTTCAAGCTAAAGTAGCGAATGTAAAACAACGTACTGCCTTTGTGGAAACGGCAGATGAACCGGATATTTTTACGGCAGGTAAAGATACATTTATGCAAGAAATCTTTGACTTAGCGAAGATTAAAAATGTGGTAGACGATCAATCAGGTTGGTTTAAAATTGATACAGAAGAAATCGTTAAACGTAATCCTGATACCATTATTGTAATGGAGGACTATGTTCCAAATATCGTAGAGAAAGTGAAAAAACGCCAAGGCTTTGATAGTATTACAGCTGTTAAAAATGATGCCGTAGTAAAAGTGGATCAAGATTTGACAGCTCGTACAGGTCCTCGTCTTGCCGATGGGCTAGAGGAAATAGCAAAGGCTGTTTATCCAGAGGCATTTAAATGAGAAAAATGGTAATGGGATATATCGTAGCGCTTATCATTTTATGTATAAGTGTATGGCTCGGTATTTCCATAGGCTCAGTAGAGGTACCAATCAGTACGTTATGGAATACTGGAGCTGATGAAACGGCAACAAATATATTATGGAAAATTCGTATGCCACGTGTCATACTAGCAGGACTTGTTGGGGCGGCATTAGCGATTGCAGGCGCTGCTTTTCAAGGATTGTTAAAAAACCCGCTTGCTGATCCGTATACGTTAGGAGTGTCATCTGGCGCCTCAGTGGGGGCTGTGGTGACGCTTTTTTTCGGTATTACGACACCTATTTTAGGCATTTATACATTGCCAATATTCAGTATGATAGGTGCTCTAGTATCATTGTTTATTGTTTTGGGCTTTGCAAAATTGGTCGATCGCATGATGAAGATGGAAACACTGATTTTAACCGGCATTATCGTCAGCTCATTTTTAAGTTCTATTATCTCCCTGATGATTGCTTTAACAGGAGAAGAACTTCGTCAAATTATTAGCTGGCTGATGGGGAGTGTATCTATGCGCGGTTGGCCTTATGTCAAGATGATTTTCCCCTTCATCATAATTGGTTCATTGATGCTATGGGTCAATCGTCGTGAACTTAATGCTATGTTATTTGGAGAGGAACGGGCCAAATATTTAGGGGTCAATGTAAAAAGAAGCAAACGTCTTCTTTTGCTTGGAGGTTCTATTTTGACTGGTTCCGCAGTGGCGGTATCGGGAACGATCGGCTTTGTTGGCTTGGTCGTTCCACATATGACGAGATTAATGTTTGGAGCTGATCATCGCCATCTATTGCCCTTATCTTTTATCAATGGGGCATCATTATTGATTCTTTGTGATTTGCTGGCGAGAACGATTATTGCACCAACGGAATTACCGATTGGTATTATTACATCCTTTATTGGGGCACCAGTTTTTGCTTATATTTTCTTCCGTCAGCGTAGAACGAAGGGGGCATAGGAATGCTTATTGTTGAACAACTTAGTGGTGGTTATGACCCTAAAAAAGAGATTATAAAAAATATTTCATTTACAGTGGAAAAGGGACAATTTGTTGGTATTCTAGGACCGAATGGGAGTGGAAAGTCAACACTTATTAAACTGATTAGTGGAATCATAGAAGCAACAAGCGGCACAGTTTTGATAGATGGGAAGAATCGAGAAAATTATGACACAAAAGAATTAGCACGCAAAATGGCTGTATTACCCCAATTGCATGCCTATTCTTTCTCACATTCTGTTCGTGAGACGGTATCAATTGGACGTTATCCATATCAAAATAGCTGGCTTCAAACATGGACAAAAGAGGATGAGGAAGCTGTCGTCACAGCGATGGAGCAAACGGGAGTCACCATATACAAAGATCAACCGTTAGAATTTCTTTCCGGTGGTGAACAACAGCGTACCTTTGTGGCGCAAGCATTGGCACAGCGCTCGGATCTATTGCTGTTAGATGAGCCAACCAATCATTTAGATATCGAACATCAACGAAAACTAATGGATATGATTCGATATGAAGTCGTGCATAATGGATTGACAGTCATTTCTATTTTTCATGATATGAATCTAGCTTCTCTTTATTGTGATCGATTGCTTTTACTTGAAAATGGACAAATTAGCTCAATAGGTGAGCCACATGAAGTTTTAAAAGAGAAACATGTGATGGATGTTTACCATACAAGAGTATCCAGCTATCCGCATCCCGTATTGCCGAAACCACAGATTACGTTAATACCAGAATTACAGGAAGAGAGACAAGCTTCTTCTGTCATCACTGCCCAGCAAATAAAGATTCGTGATGAATTTGTTGAATTACAAACATCTTTTCCGTTGAAAACAGTTTCCTCTGCTGTTCACAATGCGGGATTTGGTTGGTTCCAATCATTTATCAATCGTTCAGTGGATAAAGAGTATATGTGTGAGGATGCCCATGAAGAGTTAAGAAGATATCTTGAAAAGCATGGCTTTTCACCATCTAATACAGTAGCTATGATGACAGCAGTGGCATCAGAACACGTTGTCATTAGAGATTTTTCGTCTTTGATCGGCAGTATTGTTGTTGCTGTCACAGCAGGTGTGGGAAACGCGGTCGATGTTTCCAAAGTCTATGAACGTTCTGAAAAGCCACATATTGGAACGATCAATACGTGGGTCTTCATCAATGGTACATTAACGGATGAGTCTTTTATGCAAGCGATGATAACGGCAACGGAAGCGAAAGTAAAAGCATTAGCAATGGAGGAAATTCAAGATAAAGTTTCAAATACGATTGCAACTGGAACGTCAACAGATAGTGTACTAATTGCAGCTACACAAATAGGCCCCTTCTTTGAGTATGCGGGAACAATTACGGGTATCGGAAAACTAATTGGTCACGGTGTATATGAAACGACACGTATTGCATTACAAGATTATAAACGAGCGAAGGGGATGCTATAAAATGTTCGTATTAGCACACTTAATCGCTTGTACAATCGGTGTGATCCTTGATCGATTAATCGGTGATCCACCTAAGATGCCCCATCCAGTGAGGTGGATCGGTCATTTTATTCAATGGTTAACCATCGGGCTCAATAAAGGACAATTCAGAAAGACGAAAGGGCTTTTTCTGGTCCTTTTAGTGGTTGGCGTGACGACAATTGTCGCTTATCTGATCGTGATTGCCGCATATCAGATAGGAACAGTATTTGGAATATTGGTAGAGGGCGTTCTGATTGCGATTGCTTTAGCGCAAAAGAGTCTTCAGCAAGCAGCAATGGATGTCTATACACCACTGATTAAAGGGGATATAAAAGAAGCACAAGTCAAGCTTTCTTGGATTGTTGGACGTGATACAGACCAGTTATCTGTACCAGAAGTGACTAGGGGCGTTGTTGAGACCGTCTCAGAAAATACAAGTGATGGCATCACAGCACCATTATTTTGGGCATTTTTATTTGGGGCAACAGGAGCCTGGATGTACAAGGCAGTGAATACACTTGATTCGATGGTAGCCTACAAAAATGAAAAATATGGTGATTTCGGGTTTGTCGCAGCGCATACGGATGATTTTTTTAATTACATACCGAGTAGAGTAACCGGCTTTCTTATGCTCATCGGCACTAAAAAAGAGTCCATGCATACCTTTTCTTACCGCTATAAAGGGTGGTTAAAGGATGCCAAAAAACATCCAAGTCCGAATAGTGGATTTTTGGAGGCGGCCACAGCTTATCAGCTTGCTATTCAATTAGGTGGTACAAATAGCTATAAGGGAATTATTTCTGAACGAGCAAGGATGGGAGTGCCAGAAATAGAACTTGCGCCACGACATATTAAACTAGCGATCCAACAAATGCATGTAGTCACCATATGGTTCTGGCTGGCTGGAGCTTTGATAGGAGGGATTTATATTGTCATTACCCAATCATGGTGCTAATCCGCATCGTTTATACGAACAGCTATCTATTCAAAAGCCATTGCAAATTATAGACTTTAGTGAAAATGTGAATCCTGCGGGACCGCCCATGTTTATACAAGAAAATTGGGGGGAGCTGTTTCATCTTATTTCACGCTATCCAGATCCACAGGGGCAGCCGTTTCTCTCAGCTGTAGCCGATTTTCATGGAGTGAGCGAGGCACAGATTTTATTAGGAAATGGAGCGGCAGAAATCTTTTCATTATTGGCTCTATTATTCCATCAAAAAAGGGCGATTGTGATTGATCCCACATTTTCTGAATATGAAGCGACTTTGGCAGTAAATGATGTTGAAATCATTCACCTAGAAGTGGAAGATATAGCGACTTGGAAGCTCCCCATTGAATCTATCATCAGGGCTATGCAGCAAGCGGATGTTTTATATCTTTGCACACCCAATAATCCAACAGGAGTGCTGCCGTCAAAAGAGGATCTACTTTCCCTAATGGAGGAAGGAAAGAAAGTGAATTGCTCTATTGTTTTAGACGAAGCGTTTATTGATTGGATAGGCGAGGATGCCTCCATGATTCCTTATATAAAAGATAACCCGCATATTATGATAGTCCGTTCTATGACGAAAATGTATGCGATTGCAGGAGTTCGGCTAGGCTATATGGTTGCATCACCTACTATCATTGAAAGGCTGCAACAAAAAACTTCTCATTGGCATATCAATGGTCTAGCCGCAGCTATAGGTGCAGCTTGTCTAAAGGAAAGTAAATATCGGGACGAAGCGATTCGTTATGCGCAGGAAAGTAGAAAAGAATTGACGTCCTTTCTACAACGCCATGGCTGTCAAACAACTAAGAGCATGACAAATTACGTTAGCTTTCAACTACCTCAACCAAAACAATCTAAGCTTTTCTTTCATGCCATGCTGGAAAAAGGAATCGTTCTTCGACATACAGAGAATTTTAGAGGCATGAATGGCGAATGGTTCCGTGTAGGGATGAAGGATGAAAAAGCAATGCAGGCATTACAAAAGGAGATGGGTTCATGGCTGAAGCAGAACTGATCTTTATAACTGGTGGTGTTCGGAGTGGAAAAAGTGCCTATGCAGAACAGCAGCTACAATTGTTAGCTGAATCGTACCATGCGAAACGGCTCATTTATGTAGCTACGGGTGTAGCCTTTGATGATGAAATGAAAAAACGCATCACAAGGCACCAGCTTGACCGTCAAAAGCACCCACAAAATTGGGTTACGTTAGAACAACCGACTGATTTACATCAACTTCTTTCAACCATTCAGCAGGGGGATGCAGTGCTATGGGATTGTGTCACAACATGGCTGACGAATGAGTTTTATGAAGGATTTGAAACAGGGATATGCAACTGGCAAAGGCCCTTGAAACTTGAAAAAAGAATGGCTGAAATGAAAGCCACCATTTTACAGTTACATGCGATGCAAATTCCGCTTGTGATCGTTTCTAACGAAGTATTGGACGAGCCTGTATCGAACAGCGTAGAGGTAAAGCTCTATCAACAACATCTAGGGCATCTTCATCAATGGTTTGTACAGCAGGCAACACAAGCCATTGAAATGGAATATAGCTATGTACACGAATGGAAATAAGGGAGGTGTATTGGAATGAAAAACATGGTCAATGGAATATTATTAGCATTTCAATTTTTTACTGTATTGCCCATTCATAAAGAGTTGCCATTAACCAAGAAAACCATTACCGCCATGTTTTCTTTTTTGCCATGGCTTGGTGCGATCATGGGTGCAATAATAGCAGCTATATTTTATATGCTTCAAACATATACCGATATTAGTCCAATGTTGACGGGATTTCTTCTTGTATTTGGCTATATCATTTGGACGGGCGGATTACATGTAGATGGTTTTGTTGATATGGGGGATGCTTATTTTTCGTATCGTAATGTAGAAAAACGAATTGAAATATTAGATGATCCCCGTATTGGAGCTTTTGGTGCAATGTCATTAGTTTTTCTGATATTAACAAAAATATTTTTTATTTCAGAATTAGTTGGTCATCAAGATTTCAATGTGATTTGGCTTATAATTGTGCCATTTCTATCACGATTAGGAATGTCTATTTATTTTATTCAGACGAAGTGTTCAAAGGAAAAGGGATTAGCCTATTTTTTTAAACAACATTTACAGACGAAATCATGGCTGATCAATACCATTATTTCAACAATAGTCGGTACGGTATTGATTGTTTGGATAAGCGGTCAATGGCAGTTGATGGTGGCTCTTCTTATCATTGTCATAGCCGCTGCATTCTTTTATAAATGGTGGACGATCCGAAATTTCCGCGGTAGCTCAGGTGATTTACTTGGTGCATTTATAGAGGGGATGGAGGCTGTCTTATGGATTACGCTGTTACTGTTTACCTGATTCGCCATGCAAGGACAAAAAGCAATGTTGAACATCGTTATTTAGGATGGACGGATGAAGAAATTTTACCAAATCAGGATTTGCCAGTTATTAGTCGCTATGGAAAAGTTGCTTTTGGAAGCGATCTAAAGCGCTGTAGACAAACGGCTAAGCTCTATTTTCCAAGTGCAGCCTATTATAGCGATGCTGGTTTTAGAGAAAGTAATTTTGGGGAATTCGAGGGGAAAACGTATGATGATCTAAAAGAAATTCCTCAATATCGGAAGTGGATTGATGATCCCACTCATTTGGCTCCACCAGCAGGTGAGACCTTGGTAGAGGTTACCAAGCGTTGTATGGCCGCTTTTAGAAGATTACCAAAGGATTTTGATCTATATCCACTCCTTTTACACGGTGGTACCATCCGTACATTGCTGGTTCAATTGGCGCCAGAGCCTAGTGAATTTTGGGATTGGCATGTGTCACATGATGAATTGTTCAAGCTTCAATGGACCACGAAGGAAGATTTTAAGGAGGGAAAACGATGCACGTCTTTATCGG
This sequence comes from Rummeliibacillus sp. SL167, assembly GCF_007896505.1. Lineage (NCBI taxonomy): Bacteria > Bacillati > Bacillota > Bacilli > Caryophanales > Caryophanaceae > Rummeliibacillus > Rummeliibacillus sp. SL167. Next base: position 194,799 of record NZ_VCBM01000002.1, read on the forward strand.
TGGTGCCTATAACGGCAAACATGAATATGTAAGGCGGTGGCTAAAAGAGCAGCAGCTGAACGATGTAGAATGGTATATTGGACAGTTGCCTCAAAAACCGACTAGCCAAGTCGTTGTTATCTCTGGACTGGAAAAGGTTATCCAACCATTACTTGAACAAGATGAAATATCACTTGCTAGTAAAATAGCAGAAAAGCTACAATCATTAGATAAAACACATCAAATAATTGTGATTGCAACAGAAATGGGGAGAGGTATTGTACCTGTTGATCCACAAGAACGCCGATTAAGAGACACTCTTGGAAGATTGTATCAACAACTATTTGCAACAAGCAAGCATGTCACAAGAATTTGGTATGGATTAGCTGAACCACTGAAGTAAGTTCATAAGCGATTATTTCCAGTCTATGTGAATCAATTTCATAAATCATTTTCTTCTTAAAAAATACGAACATTTAAGAATAACTAATTTTGATAGTTGTGGAGCGGAAGACGGCGACTCCTACGGGAAAAGCTTGAGCTGAAAGCCCCGCAGGAACGTAGTGACGAGGAGATTGAAGCCAAGCCCGTGGAAAGCGCCGCCTGTAGCGGAACAAAAAATTATGAATATTAATGTTCATGTTGATTTGAAATGTTCGTGTTTTTCGTCTGAATTTTGCATTATGAAATTGATTCATGTATGAAAAATTTTTACACAAAAAAGCATTACTGCTATAGAATAACACACGTGTTGATTTTACAAAAATGAGGAATACATGTTTAGCGTAATTTTTGAAAAACCCTGCTAAAAAATATCAAAAAGAAAGAAGGATGACGGATGAATTTGTATACACGTACAGGAGACAAGGGAAAAACAAGTATTATAGGTGGAAGAGTAGATAAAGATGATTTAAGAGTAGAAGCATATGGTACAATTGACGAACTCAATTCTTTCATCGGTAAAGCAGTAACAGAGTTAGATCCAGATAAATTCCAAGATTTATTGCAGGATTTAGAAAACATTCAAAACGAACTGTTCGATTGTGGCGGCGATTTGGCAAATGTGATGAAAGAACGCCATTATAAAATGACAGACGAACCTATAGAATTATTAGAAAAAAGAATCGATATTTTAATGGATGAACCTCCTTTACTTGAAAAGTTTATCTTACCTGGTGGATCATCAGCAGCTGCAACACTGCATATTGCAAGAACAATCGCCAGACGTGCAGAGCGTCAAACGGTAACATTATTGAAAAATGCAAAAGAAGGGGACGTCCCTACAGTTGTTCAACGTTATTTAAATCGTCTATCAGATTACCTATTCGCAGCAGCACGTGTAGTAAATGTCCGCTTGAATGTGGCAGATGTTGAATATATTCGAGGTGCTAAAGTGTTTAGAAATGGTGGCAGAAAAGATAAAGCAAAGGATTAGAAGTCTTGTTCTACAAAAATCTGCTCCATCCAATTGGGTGAAGCAACTGCTTATAAAATTCCAATTGATTTAACTAGCATACAGTGGGGGGATAAAGAAAACCATCACTGTGTGAAGTTTAAATTGATTGGGTTTTTTTCTTTAAAGATCATGGTTTAAAAAGCAAAAATGGATTTTATATTGAACTATTGTGCCAATGATGCGAGCTAGCTCAAAAAAGATTTAAATTTGAGATTTTCAAGTATTGTATTATGATGAATTTAATTCAATTAATTGAGTCAGGTAAGGATATGTAGCAGAGATCTATACTCATACAAAATCTAGAAAACATTTTTCCTAAGGAGTCGTTATAATGGCACGTGTTTTATTTATTAATGGTGGATCAGAAGGGCATATTAACCCAACGCTTGGTGTTGTACAAGAGCTTATTTTACGTGGAGAAGAAGTCGTCTATTTTACATACGAAGATTTTCGCGAGCGCATTGAGAAGACGGGGGCTACAGTGCGAACATTCGATGTCCAAAAATTTATCAAAGCCTTTATCTCAGGTGGGAGGAATTCTATTCTCGAAAGAGTCAATGGCCTTTTACTTACTGCAGATATTATGATACCTAGTGTTTTGGAGCAAATCGAAGGCGAACACTTTGACTATATCATCCACGATTCTATGTTTGGTTGTGGATATTTGCTCGCGCAAAAACTGAAGCTTCCAGCTATCAGCTCCTGCACTACTTTTGCGCAAACAAAAGCATCATTTGATAAATTGTTGGAGCAATTTTCTAAACAAAATCCTGCAGAAGTTGTTCAAGCTAAATATGGTGAATTTCAAAAATTGACGGAACGGGTGAAGGAAAAATATGGCGTAGAAATCCATTCTCCATATGAAGTATTTTGTAACCCTGCTTCACTGACTATTGTATATATCCCTAAAATGTTTCAGCCATTTAGTGAAGAATTTGATCAAACATACAAGTTTGTAGGGCCATCTATCTCTTCGCGTGCAACTCAAGAAAACTTCGACCTTTCAGCAATCAAGGGAAAAAGCCTCATTTACATTTCACTGGGTACCGTTCGTAATCAGGCAATAGACTTCTATAAACTTTGCTTTAAAGCATTTGAGGATACGAAACACACGGTTGTCCTATCAGTTGGTGCACAAACAAAAATAGCAGATCTAGGAGAAATCCCTAAAAACTTTGTGGTTCAAAATTATGTTCCACAAACCGAGGTGTTGAAATATACTAAATTATTCATCACACATGGTGGAATGAACAGCACCTTTGAAGGCCTTTATAACGGGGTTCCGCTAGTTGTCATTCCACAAAGCGCAGATCAACCGGTAATTGCCGAACAGGTCGCCAAAAATGGAGCAGGTATCCAATTGCAAATGCAAGGCTTGACTGCAGATCAATTACATGAGGTTGCAGACCAAGTGTTAAACAATCCATCATTCCACAAAGCTGTTGCAACAATTAGGGAATCTCTAAAAGAATTGGGAGGCTATCGTCAAGCTGTTGATGAGATTTTTAAATTCAAAAGTCAATATGATAGCTAAAGGTAACAATCTCGAGCTGCCATTATTGTGATTTTTTCTAAGCGATAATGGCAGCTCTTTTTAAATCCAGCCGTGGAGCAGGAAATGATTATAAAGTGCCAGGCTGTGAAAATGGCTCAGTGCTTGCCCATGGAAAGCGAGCAAGCTTTCGCTGCCATCAACAAATCCCCCTATTTTCATGGATTAAATTGGATAATCAACACGCCTGATATTAAAAGTATAAACGTGAAAACTTGTGCGTATTTTTATCTGGATTTTGCATGAGGAAATGGATTTAATTATATAATTCATCACGCGTGTTGATTTGACAAAAATTAGGTCGTCTGTGGCGTGATTTTGAGAAAACCTGTATTTTTCGGACCATTTATATAGATCTTCGCTGCGGCTTGCTTGTTCCTTTTGTGCAGCACATATTCGATAAAAAAACAATCCAATGCCCTGCGGAAAGAGCGAATAAAAAAGTCTTTGAGAGAGCGAATAAATCTTTTGAAAGAGCGAATAAAATCCATGAGAGAGCAAATAAATTGTCTCAAAGAGCGAATAAATACTTTATGGATAAAATTGGATAATCAACATGCCTGATAATTCATACAACTATTAAAATTCATTGCTAAAGTAGAAATATTAATATTTTTAGAGAAATTATTATAGAATTTTATAAAAAATAAGATTGACTGAATGCTCATTCATATTTTACAATGATTAAAACAAGGTATTTTCTAGAAACTACTATTAAACCAAAATAGTAAAAGCAAAGGTGGAAGGAGCAACTAAGAGGGGGGAAATGAAATGTCTGCATTATTAATCATTAATTGGCTATTATTTTTAGCTGTAGTTGCTTATGGATTAGGACTATTCACGTATTTAGTAAAGACACGCTATCAATTTATTAAAATGGGGAAAAAAGTTGAATTTGATAACGATGTTAAAGCACGGTTACGAAAAATCGGTGTATATGTTTTTGGACAAAAGAAATTATTAAAAGATAAAAAGAGCGGTGCCATTCATGTCATGTTTTTTTACGGATTTATATTGGTTCAGTTCGGGGCTATCGATTTTATCTGGAAAGGTCTAAAGCCAGGTTCACATTTACCGTTTGGGCCACTGTATCCATATTTCACCTTTTTTCAAGAAATAGTGACGCTTGTTATTTTAGTCGCTGTTGTTTGGGCATTTTATCGTCGTTATATCGAAAAGCTTGTTCGACTAAAACGGGGGTTAAAGTCGGGACTTGTTTTAATTTTTATCGGAGGTTTAATGGTTTCTGTACTTGTTGGTAATGGAATGGGAATGATTTGGCATGGGGAAGAGGCTTCTTGGTCAGAGCCGGTCGCTTCTCTAATCGGCACGGTGTTTGGATTTCTACCACCTGTTGCTGCGATTACTATATTTTTCATCATGTGGTGGATTCATTTAATAATTCTTATGACATTCTTAGTTTATGTACCACAATCTAAACATGCCCATTTAATCGCTGGTCCTGTAAACGTTTACTTTAATCGTTTGACGCCAGCTGGTAAATTAACGCCAATCGATTTTGGAGCATTGGAAAATGAAGATGAAGAATCAGAGGAAGTACCATCTTTTGGTGTTGGAAAAATAGAAGACTTCACACAGCTTCAATTGATTGACCTCTATGCCTGTGTTGAGTGTGGGCGTTGTACGAATATGTGTCCTGCCAGTGGCACAGGAAAAATGCTATCGCCAATGGATTTAATGACAAAACTTCGTGATCATCTGACTTTTACTGGTGCAGTACAAACCCATCAACAACCATGGGTACCGAAAATGTTTTTCAAGAATACGCAAGGGAACCAACTTGCTATTGCAGCTGGGGCAGAGGGGGCGACTGTTGAAGACATATACAGCCCTTCATTGATCGGCGATGTTATCACAGAAGAAGAGATTTGGGCATGTACTACTTGTCGTAACTGTGAAGATCAATGTCCAGTTATGAATGAACATGTTGAGAAAATCATTGACTTGCGTCGTTATTTAACAATGACAGAGGGCAAAGTACAATCAGATGCTGGACGCGCAATGACAAATATTGAACGGCAGGGAAACCCTTGGGGAATCAATCGTAAAGAAAAGGAAAACTGGAGAGATGCACGTCCAGACTTGCATATCCCTACGCTGAAAGAGGCTTCAAAAGCAGGTGAAGAATTCGAATATCTATTCTGGGTAGGGTCTATGGGATCTTTTGATAATCGTTCACAGAAAATTGCTTTAGCGTTTGCTCATTTGATGAATGAGGCTGGGGTAAAATTCGCTATTTTGGGCAATAAAGAAAAGAATTCTGGGGATACGCCACGCCGTTTAGGAAATGAGTTTTTATTCCAAGAACTTGCTGAAGCTAATATAAAAGAATTTGAAAAAGCGGGTATTAGCAAAATCGTAACGATTGACCCACATGCTTATAATATTTTCAAAAATGAATACAGCGATTTTGGATGGAGCGGAGAAGTATACCACCATACAGAACTGTTATATGATCTAGTTCAACAAGGGCGTTTAAAACCACAATATGAAATCAACGAAACCATTACATTCCACGATTCTTGTTACTTGGGTCGTTACAATAATGTATATGATGCACCACGTGAGATTCTTAAAGCGATTCCAGGAGTTAAACTGGTTGAAATGGAACGCAATCATGAAAATGCCATGTGTTGCGGAGCAGGTGGTGGGCTGATGTGGATGGAAGAACATGTTGGGAACCGTATCAATGTAGCTCGTACAGAACAAGCGTTGGCAGTGAATCCTACGATTATTTCTTCAGGATGTCCTTATTGCTTAACAATGCTGTCAGATGGTACGAAAGCAAAAGAAGTAGAAGATCAAATAAGCACATATGATATCGCAGAATTGTTAGAGAAATCTGTTTGCGGGAAGGCTCAAGTCACAAAAACAGATATAGAAGAAACAATACAATAAGCAGAAAAAAATATGGCATTGCATAACATTTAAAACTTTTATACAATATTTATAAAGCAAGGCTTCACATAGCGAGGGGGAGTTGGACCAATCAAGCTTTTTACGGGCAGTTGTTCCTCTTGCTGATCTTCCTACTTTTTATTTGCGTTTGGAAGTGGGTTACTGTCCATTAATGAAGGATAAATGGAGAAGAGAGAATAAAACCTTCTCTTTTTTTCCAAGATTTTATTGAGTGAGCGTTCAGTCAATATGGAAATTCGAGCACTCATTTTCTTTTTATGATCCATGTAAGCGTATTCAATGACAAATTAAAGGGGTGTTTAATTTGCAAAAAGCGGTAATTATTAATGGAGCACGGACAGCTTTTGGAAAGTTAGGCGGTAAACTGAGTTCTTTATCGGCCAGTGATTTGGGTGGTGTAGCCATAAAAGAAGCATTAAGGCGTTCCAATATAGGGGTTGAGCAAGTAGATGAAGTCATTATGGGAACGGTTTTACAGGCAGGGCAAGGCCAGATCCCTTCTCGTCAAGCCGCTACAAAGGCTGGAATACCATACTCTGTAAAAACAGAAACGATTAACAAAGTTTGTGCATCAGGATTACGTAGTGTAACACTTGCAGACCAACTCATTCGATTGGGTGAGGAACAAGTAATAGTAGCTGGTGGAATGGAATCCATGTCTAATGCACCGTACTTATTACCAAAAGGTCGATTCGGCTTGCGAATGGGGGATGCAACGCTGGTCGATGGGATGGTTTATGACGGTCTTTCATGTGCATTTCATCCGAAACATGTACACATGGGCACATATGGTGATGAAACAGCAGAGAAATTTGAAATCTCAAGAGAAAAACAAGATGCATGGGCATTGCGTAGTCATCAAAAAGCAATAGCTGCAATAGAGGGAGAGAGATTTGCGAAAGAAATCGTATCAGTGACAATCCCTCAAAGAAAGGGGGATGCCGTTGTCGTTGATACAGATGAAGCTCCACGAAAGGATACGTCAATCGAAGTATTGGGTAAATTGAGAGCGGCATTTAGTCCAGATGGTACGATCACAGCTGGTAATGCACCGGGCGTCAACGATGGAGCTTGTGCAGTAGTTGTCACAAGTGAGCAATATGCAAAAGAACATCAGTTATCACCACTTGCATATATCATTGGTCATGCAGAAGTAGGAGTAGAGCCAAATGATTTTCCACAAACGCCAGGGCTTGTGATCAACAAAATCTTAGAAAAGACTGGTAAGACGATAGCGGATATTGATCTATTTGAGATCAATGAGGCTTTCGCAGTTGTAGCGCTTGCAAGCAGTCAAATTGCAGGGCTCAACCTAGATAAAGTAAATGTCAATGGTGGGGCTGTAGCACTGGGGCATCCAATTGGGGCATCGGGAGCAAGAATCATTTTGTCATTAGCTTATGAACTACAACGTCGTGGCGGTGGAATCGGTATTGCAGCTATTTGTTCAGGGGGTGGTCAAGGGGATGCTATCATGATTGAAGTTCCAACACAAGGGGGAGTAGAAAAATGACAATTCAAAAAGTAATGGTAATCGGCGCAGGGCAAATGGGTTCGGGGATTGCTCAAGTCTGCGCACAGGCAGGATTAGACGTCAAACTAAACGATATTAGTGAAGCATCTTATGTTAAGGGAGTTCAAACCATCGCCCAAAATCTTTCAAGGAATGTCGTGAAAGGACGAATAACGGAAGATGAAAAAGATATCATTTTGCAAAGACTGACAAAATCATTATCGATTGAGGACGCAGCAGACGTGGATTTAGTAATAGAAGCAGCTGTAGAAAATATGACAGTCAAGCAATCTATTTTTAAACAACTAGATGATATCACTCCACAACATACTATTCTCGCTTCTAATACGTCATCACTGCCAATAACAGAAATCGCAGCAGTAACCAAAAGACCTGAGCAAGTAATCGGTATGCATTTTATGAATCCTGTGCCAGTGATGAAATTGGTTGAAATCATTCGAGGCTTAGCTACTTCCGATGAAGTGTATAACGATATCGAAGAGCTAACGAAAAAACTCGAAAAAGTACCAGTGGAGGTAAATGATTTTCCTGGATTCGTTGCCAATCGAGTGTTAATGCCAATGATCAATGAAGCTATCTACACACTTTATGAAGGTGTGGCAAGCAAAGAAGCCATTGACCAAGTGATGAAATTAGGGATGAATCATCCGATGGGACCGTTAACTTTAGCAGATTTTATCGGTTTGGATACATGCCTTTACATCATGGAAACATTATATGAAGGCTTTGGTGATAGCAAATATCGTCCTTGCCCACTATTGCGAAAATACGTTAAAGCTGGATGGTTAGGAAAGAAAACTGGCAGAGGGTTTTACCATTATGATTAAAATAAATGCTGAGCACTTCTTTTGTTAATAAGGATATCAGGCGTGTTAATTAGGAAAGCTGAAGACAATCCAATGTTCCACGGAAAGAGCGAATAAAGTCTCGGAAAGAACAAAAGACCTTCCGAGAGAGCAAATACTCCTACGAAAAGAGCGAATAAATCCGTGGGAAAAGCGAACAGTTGAGACCCATATGAACAATTAAGGAACGAAGTCTAGGAACGCCATGTCCTGTGGCAACGATTCCATGACCACCGTCCTGTTGTCCTAAGGTGGCTCAGCGCTCACCTACAACAAAGCGTGCAAGTCGTAGTGGAAATCAACGAATACACTATATTTTATAGGAAAAATTGGATAATAATCAATACGCTTGTAAGGATATAAATGCATGATAAAGGAGAGATTCCTCATGGATTTACAGTTCACAGAAGAGCAATTGATGATGCGCGATATGGTTCGAGATTTTGCAAAGGATGTCGTTGCCCCACAAGTCAACAATATGGAAAATGGGGATTTTCCACGTGATATTCTAGCTAAGATGGGAGAGCTAGGACTTATGGGGATTACGGCACCAGCAAAATATGGCGGTTCCGAAATGGATTTTACGTCTTATATTATGGTCATTAACGAATTATCAAAAGTGAGTGCAGTCATTGGGGTGATTTTGTCTGTGCATACATCGGTTGTAACAAATCCAATCCTCTATTTTGGCAATGAAGAACAAAAACAACGTTTCGTTCCCAAACTGGCTTCTGGAGAATATTTAGGAGCATTTTGTCTAACAGAACCCTCATCAGGATCAGATGCAGGTTCCTTAAAAACGACAGCGAAAAAAACAGGAAAACATTATGAACTGAATGGTTCAAAAGTTTTTATCACTAATGGTGGAGAGGCAGATATCTATCTTATTTTCGCCTCTACAGATCCATCAAAAGGTACAAGTGGCATTTCAGCATTTATCGTCGAAAAGGATACAAAGGGGTTAATCATTGGTAAGGATGAAAGAAAAATGGGGCTACATGGTTCGAGGACAGTCCAGCTCACATTCGATCAGATGAAAGTTCCTGCGGAAAATCTACTTGGTGCAGAAGGGGAAGGCTTTAAAATAGCTATGGCGAATTTGGATGTTGGACGCATTGGCATAGCTGCACAAGCATTAGGAATCGCAGAAGCGGCTTTAGGAGAAGCAACAAAATATGCGATAGAACGAAAACAATTTGGAAAACCAATTGCTGAAAACCAGGGAATCTCCTTTAAGATAGCTGATATGGCAACATCCATCGAAGCAGCTAAATTACTTATATATAGAGCAGCAAACTTGCGAGCAATGGGGGAATCTTGTCGAAAAGAAGCGTCAATGGCAAAGCTTTTTGCTTCCAAAACAGCTGTTGAAGTGACGACAGAGGCAATTCAAATATTTGGGGGCTACGGCTACACCAAAGAATACCCAGTAGAACGTTATTTTCGAGATGCGAAAATCACAGAAATATACGAGGGCACCAATGAAATTCAACGAATGGTTATTGCAAGATGTTTATCTTGATTCAGCAGCACTACGATATAAAACATAACAATCACAGAGGGCTTTTTTATAAAAATAAAACACAAAGGGGATAATTGATATGAACTTTAAACTATCTGAAGAACACGAAATGATTCGAAAAATGGTAAGAGATTTCGCGGTAAATGAGGTTGCTCCTACTGCAGCAGAACGTGATGACAACGAAAAATTCGATCGTGCAATTTTTGATCAAATGGCTGAGCTAGGTTTAACAGGTATACCTTGGCCAGAAGAATACGGCGGCATTGGCTCCGATTATTTAGCCTATGTGATTGCTGTTGAAGAATTGTCACGTGTTTGCGCATCCACAGCTGTAACACTTTCAGCACATACTTCGCTTGCAGGCTGGCCTTTATATAAATTTGGTACCGAAGAACAAAAACAAAAATATCTACGCCCAATGGCTGAGGGCAAAAGAATCGGGGCTTATGGGTTAACAGAGCCAGGTTCAGGCTCTGATGCTGGCGGTATGAAAACAACAGCGAAACTTGATGGCGATCACTACATTTTAAATGGTTCTAAAATCTTTATTACAAACGGTGGTGTCGCAGATATTTATGTAGTTTTTGCTGTAACTGATCCAGAAGCTAAAAAGGGCACATCTGCCTTTATCGTAGAAGCTGATTTTGAAGGGTTCTCAGTAGGGAAAAAAGAAAAGAAAATGGGCATTCGTTCATCACCCACAACAGAAATTATTTTTGATAACTGTCGTGTACCTAAAGAAAACTTGCTTGGTGCAGAGGGTGAAGGCTTCAAAATCGCGATGAAAACACTAGATGGTGGCCGTAATGGGATTGCCGCTCAAGCAGTCGGTATTGCACAAGGGGCATTAGATGCAGCTGTAGATTATTCAAAAGAGCGTGTTCAATTTGGTAAACCGATATCTGCTAATCAAGGCATTTCATTTAAATTAGCAGATATGGCAACTGCTACGGAAGCTTCCAGATTATTAACTTATCAAGCAGCTTGGTTAGAATCAAATAATTTACCATATGGTAAACAATCAGCTATGGCAAAGCTAATGGCTGGTGATACGGCGATGAAAGTAACGACTGAGGCAGTTCAAGTCTTTGGAGGTTATGGTTATACAAAGGAATATCCAGTAGAGCGCTTTATGCGTGATGCTAAAATTACTCAAATATACGAGGGGACACAAGAAATTCAACGTCTCGTAATCTCTCGGATGCTTTTAAAATAATAGATGGCAAAAGAAAATAAAAGGCTAGTTCACACCTCCATTAAAGATGAAAATCTCATCGACAAAAGACGAAAAGAAATGATCCAAGCGGCAATCCGTCTCTTTAAAGAAAAAGGTTTCCATCGAACAACAACACGAGAAATTGCGAAAGCAGCGGGTTTTAGTATTGGTACATTATATGAATATATTCGAACAAAAGAGGATATTCTCTATCTAGTTTGCGACAACATCTATTTAGAGGTTCTCAAAAGATTAGAACCTTTGCAGCAGCAAGAAGCGACTATTAAGGGGTTAGTATCTGCAATCTATCAATATTATCATCTTGTAGATGACATGCAAGATGAAATGCTTGTCATGTATCAAGAATCGAAATCTCTGCCAAAAGATGCTCTCGAATATGTATTGTCGAAAGAAATGGAGATGGTTGGGCTTTTTAAGGCTTTGCTAATAGGCTGCGAGAAAAAAGGGGAACTCCAAATGTCTATAGCAGAGCTCAATCTTCTGGCTCACCAAATTGTTCTTCAAGGTCAAGCGTGGGCATTTCGCCGTTGGGCATGGCGGAAGAATTTAAACATAGAAGACTATATCAAGATGCAAACAAAGATATTACTAAATGGTATTCAAGTATAAGTGAAGCTTCAACTTAGTAGGTTTTTTCACCCCTCACTGAGAGTTAGAGTTGAACGAATTGGCATATAAAGCGGTGTTTTCGTGGATCTTCTGCTTTTGCTTGAGTCTAAAAGTAGGGGACTTACTGCTTGTTAACGCGGGATAAAGTTTTTAGGGATGCAAGGAAGAAAAATACGGACAGTAGTAATTGCCGTTTCTTTCCTTGCATTTTCTATCTGGGGGAAATGTTCTGATGCAAAAAGGGGGAATTTTTCAATGACAACAAAGTTAGAAATGCAAAAGTATAGGCCACAACACCATGTAAGGTTTATAACAGCGTCAAGTCTATTTGACGGTCATGATGTATCTGTTAATATTATGCGTCGTATCCTACAAGCGAGTGGAGTAGAAGTCATACATCTTGGTCATAACCGTTCTGTGGAGGAAGTCGTCAATGCTGCGATTCAAGAGGATGTACAAGGAATTGCGGTATCATCCTACCAAGGGGGTCATATGGAGTATTTTAAATATATGCATGATCTTCTAAAGGAAAAGGGTGCACCTCATATTGGGATATTTGGCGGTGGCGGAGGGGTTATTTTACCGAAGGAAATTAAAGAGCTTCAGGATTATGGTGTAAAAAATCTATTCTCGCCCGAGGATGGTCTTGCCCTTGGATTACAAGGTATGATCAATAAAATGATTGAAAAAAGTGATTTCTCAACGATACAAGGAGATCTGATCGATAAAATTCATCAGCTGACAACTGAAAAGCCTGAAATACTAGCACAGCTCATCACAGCAGTTGAGGAAGGAAAATATCCAAAAGTGGAAGAGTTGCTAGACGCAGCAAGAGGATTGTCTAAAAAGACACCTGTTTTAGGAATTACCGGTACAGGTGGAGCAGGGAAAAGCTCATTGACGGACGAACTTATTCGGCGCTTTCTTCATGAATTCCCAGATAAGAAAATTGCAATGATCTCCATTGATCCAACTAAGCAAAAAACAGGTGGCGCTTTACTTGGGGATAGGATACGCATGAATGCGATTTTCAATAATCGTGTTTACATGAGAAGTTTGGCAACACGCAATTCACATACAGAATTATCTGCCGCGCTTAGCGATGTTTTAGACATTGTGAAAGTCGCAGGATTCGATTTGATCGTTGTTGAAACAAGTGGTATAGGTCAAGGGGATGCTGCCATTACGGAGGTGTCTGATCTATCTATGTATGTGATGACTAGCGAGTTTGGCGCTCCTACACAACTTGAAAAAATCGATATGATCGACTTTGCAGATCTAATCGTTATCAATAAATTCGAAAGAAAAGGCTCAGAAGATGCACTTCGACATGTGCAAAAACAATATCAACGTAGCCATGAATTATGGGATCAAAATGTGGATGAGGTGCCTGTCTTTGGTACCATTGCAAGTCAGTTTAATGATAAAGGTACCAATTCTTTATTTGCAGCATTAATCCAAATTATCAATCAAAAGTATGGATATAATTGGGATACTTCCTATGAGCAATTTGTCAAAACGCAAAAACAAAATGTCATTATTCCCAATGATCGCCGTTATTATTTACGGGAAATCTCTGATGCTGTAAGGACTTATCATAAAAAATCGGTGCAGCAAGCAGAGGTAGCAAGAAAGTTGTTCCAATTAGAAGGTACGTTAAAATTAATGCAGGAAGAATCACTTGATACTACGTTTGTCCCATCATTACAACAGTTACTAGATGGTGTGAAGAATCAACTATCAACAGAATCAAAACAAATCCTTAATAACTGGCAAACATTAAAAGAAAATTATCAAGGCGATGAACTTGTAACAAAGATCCGTGATAAAGAAATTCGTACAATTTTAACAACTACAAGTTTATCAGGTCTTAAAATTCCAAAAGTTGTTTTACCAAAATTTGTAGACTATGGGGAGATTCTTCACTGGGTTTATGCAGAAAATGTTCCAGGCTCGTTCCCTTATACGGCAGGCGTTTTTCCATTTAAAAGACAGAGAGAAGATCCCAAACGGCAATTTGCTGGAGAAGGGACACCAGAACGTACGAATCATCGTTTTCACTACTTATCCAAAAATGATGATGCGAAGCGTCTATCAACAGCATTTGATTCTGTAACATTATATGGAGAAGATCCAGATGAACGTCCAGATATTTACGGTAAAGTGGGTGAATCAGGTGTAAACATTTGCACATTAGAAGACATGAAAAAATTGTATGCTGGATTTGACTTGTGTGCACCATCAACATCCGTTTCAATGACGATCAACGGACCAGCGCCTATTATTTTAGCTATGTTTATGAATACGGCAATTGATCAACAAGTGCAAAAACGTGAAAAAGAACTGGGCAGGACTTTAACGGTGGAAGAGTTTACAGAAACTAGAGCCAAAACATTAAATATTGTTCGTGGTACAGTGCAAGCAGATATTCTAAAAGAAGACCAAGGGCAAAATACTTGCATCTTTTCAACCGAATTTGCACTTCGTATGATGGGGGATATTCAACAATATTTTATTGATAAGAAAGTACGTAACTATTATTCGGTATCGATATCTGGTTATCATATTGCTGAAGCGGGAGCAAATCCGATTTCACAACTTGCTTTCACGTTAGCAAATGGTTTTACGTATGTAGAATATTATTTGAGTCGTGGCATGCATATAGATGATTTTGCCCCAAATCTTTCGTTCTTTTTCTCAAATGGTCTTGATCCGGAGTATAGTGTTCTGGGACGTGTTGCACGGCGCATTTGGGCAGTGGCAATGCGTGATCTATATGGCGCAAATGAACGCAGTCAAAAATTAAAATACCACATCCAAACATCTGGCAGAAGCCTGCATGCACAAGAAATTGACTTCAATGATATTCGTACAACATTGCAAGCACTGATGGCCTTGCATGATAACTGTAACTCTTTGCATACGAATGCCTATGATGAGGCCATTACGACACCAACAGAAGAATCTGTTCGACGTGCGATGGCTATCCAAATGATTATTACAAAAGAACATGGGTTGACCAAAAATGAAAATCCATTGCAGGGCTCTTTTATTATCGAAGAGCTAACAGAACTTGTGGAAGAAGCAGTACTTGCAGAGTTTGATCGGATAAATGATCGTGGTGGTGTGCTGGGAGCAATGGAAACTCAATATCAAAGAGGAAAAATCCAAGAGGAATCCATGTACTATGAATCCCTAAAACATTCAGGTAAACTTCCAATAGTAGGGGTCAATATGTATTTAAATCCTAATCCGCCATCAGAGGAAGCGGTCAATAGTATGGAGATTGCACGTGCAACGAAAGAGGAGAAAGAAGCACAAATCCAAAATTTGCGAAACTTCCAGCAACAACATGCAGAAGAAGCAGTAATAGCATTACAAAAACTAAAAGAAGTAGCCAAACATGGTGGCAATATCTTTAAAGAACTAATGGAAACTGTCAAAGTAGCAAGCTTAGGTCAAATTACCAATGCGCTTTATGAAGTTGGGGGAAAATATAGAAGGAATATGTAAGCATCCATTTCTTCATTTGTGGTCACAATACAGGTATGTTCCATCAAAAAGTCAAAGTCTAAGAAAAGTGAAAATTCACCCAGTGATGGCTCTTCATCCTTCACTGGGTGTTCGTTGAATAGATGGGGCTTTTACAGGCAATTGGATCCCAGCTGATCCTCTTTTTTCCTTGTGTTTTAGGTGTGACCATACTGCTTGTTTATGCGAGAAAAAGCAAGATAACAATCGTCACTTCCAAAGTAATCGTGCCATCATTTTTTATCGTTCTCCTACTTTACGAATAAGCGATAGAGGAGTATGCTTATTCAACAGAGTAAATTTGATAGAAGAACTTATGACTTTTGATATAATTACGGAGTGTCTAGTCGTTTGATTAGGCCTTCTTTTTCGCATTTATCCCGCTTTAACGGGCAGTAAGACCTCCATCTCAAGATTTTGAGAGAAACGAAAGAGATAGATGGGGGATCAACTGCCCGTAAAAGTCCGATTGGTTCGGGCCAACAAGATGTTGGTCACTCAGGTGTTGCCGCAGGACGTGGCGCTTTTAACCTGAGTTCTTCTATTTTAGTAGGGGATGAAGAAAACCCCCACTGATAGAGTTTCACTTTATCTTGATTCAATGGGGGTACAAACGTTCGCTGAATCAGAAGGATTTTTCAAGCAAGCTCGAAAAAATCCAGACAGCTGGTTAGCTGGAGTGAGCGTGAGTGATTTGAAACACTGACTAGACTATTTTGAAGGAAGTGACAGTACAGTGAAAATCGTGATGCATTTCATGATTATTATATTGTGCTTAGTACTGACCTATTATATATATGATAAGCAATTAGGAGCTATATCATTCCTTCTACTCGCTATATACTTGTTTATTTATGGGTATTATCGTTTAAGAATAGAAAAAAAGAAGAATTGATTGTGGCAAAAATAAAGTATAATTGTTTATAATGGATATTATGTTTATGAAGAAAGGACGTGCACGTATTGAATCCTCGTGATTTAACTCAAGAACAATTAATAGAAGAATCCTTAATTAACTTAGCATACGCTATTTTAGAAGAAAACCACAAACCAATGTCATTTGCTGAAATAATTCAGGCAATCATTGACTTAGGTGCTCGCACTTCAGAAGAAATGAAAGCAGCATCTATCCAATTTTATACAGATATCAACATTGATGGACGTTTCCTTGTATTAGGGGAAAATCGTTGGGGTATTCGCGAATGGTACGCGATCGAACAAGTAGAAGAAGAAACTGCACCAACTGTTAAAGTCCGCAAGAAGAAAGCAAAAGCGCCAATCGTTGATGAAGATGTTGTCGCTGAAGATGATGATGACATCATATTTGATGAAGATTTTGATGAATTTGTTGATGATGACGATGACGATGAAGAAAATGATGAAGAAGAAGACTTCGATTCAGCTGACATTGAAGATATTGATGATAATGATCTAGATGAAGATATTGAAATCGACGATGAAGATTTTGATATTGAAGAAGACTTAGATGAAGAAGACGAATTAGAAGAAGACAAAGAGAAATAATAACATCTTGACAATTTAAGTAATTTCGTATACCCTTTTACTTGGGCTCCTCAAAAAAGGAGAATGACCGTATAATTAATACGCTCCCTCTGCAATTATTTGCAGGAGGAGCGTTTTTTGTATTTTTTATAAGTGTATACGAAACACTTACTATAGAGGAGGAATTTGCATTGACCAAATATATTTTTGTAACGGGCGGTGTAGTATCATCACTAGGAAAAGGTATTACAGCAGCATCATTAGGAAGATTATTAAAAAATCGTGGTTTAGAAGTGACAATTCAAAAATTTGATCCATATATCAACATTGATCCCGGAACAATGAGCCCATATCAACATGGCGAAGTATTCGTAACTGATGATGGGGCAGAAACAGATTTAGACTTAGGTCACTATGAACGTTTTATTGATATCAATTTAGGCAAACATTCAACTGTTACTTCTGGTAAAGTTTACTCAACTGTTTTGAAAAAAGAACGCCGTGGTGATTACAATGGTAGAACGGTTCAAGTCATTCCGCATATCACAGATGAAATCAAAGACCGTATTCAACGTGCCGGTCGTGAAACAAATGCAGATATCGTTATTACTGAAGTAGGTGGAACAGTAGGCGATATCGAATCATTGCCATTCCTTGAAGCTATTCGTCAAATGAAGCGCGATATTGGCAATGACAATGTATTATATTTACACTGTACGCTTATCCCATATATTGCGGCAGCTGGTGAATTAAAAACAAAGCCAACTCAACACTCTGTAAAAGAGTTACGTTCTTTAGGTATTCAACCAAATATTCTTGTTGTTCGTACAGATCGTCCAGTACCTCAAGAAATGAAAGAAAAATTAGCTCTATTTTGCGATGTAAAACCTCACGAAGTAATCGAATGTGTAGATGCAGAGCATTTGTATGAAATTCCGTTGAATCTACAATCTCAGGATTTAGATGATATCGTGCTTGAGCATTTCGGTATTCATGCACCAGAAGCAGATATGACAGATTGGAAAGTACTTGTAGATAAAGTGAAGAATCTTAAAAAATCTACAAAAATTGCACTAGTAGGTAAATATGTTGAACTACAAGATGCGTATATCTCTGTTGTTGAAGCCCTTAAACATGCAGGCTATGCATTTGACACGGATATTGAAGTAAATGCTATCAACGCAGAAAATGTCACAACTGAAAACGTGAAGGAATTACTAAAAGATGCAGATGGCATTCTTGTACCAGGTGGATTTGGTGATCGTGGTGTAGAAGGTAAAATTTTAGCTATACAATATGCTCGTGAAAATGATGTACCATTCTTAGGTATTTGCTTAGGTATGCAACTTGCAACAGTTGAATTTGCCCGTCATGTACTCGGTCTTGAAGGTGCGCATTCTACAGAATTAAATCCAAATACAAAATATCCAATCATTGATCTGCTACCAGAACAAATAGATATTGAAGATTTAGGTGGTACGCTTCGTCTTGGCTTGTATCCATGTAAACTAAAAGACGGATCTCGCGCGGCACAAATTTATAATGATGAATTAGTATATGAACGCCACCGCCATCGTTATGAATTCAATAACGAATATCGTGAGGCTATGGAAGCAGCAGGCTTAGTATTTTCTGGTACTTCACCAGATGAACGCTTAGTTGAAATTATTGAATTACCAGATAAGAAATTCTTTGTGGCATCTCAATTCCACCCAGAGTTCAGATCTCGTCCAAACCGTCCTCAACCATTATTCCGAGAATTTATTGGAGCAGCGGTTAAATAGAGAGTGATTTGAAAGTAGATGGTGCTTTCCTAAAATTCATCTCGTATTAACGGGAGGTGAGATCCTCACACCCAGACTCAAGGAGTAAATAGAGAATGAGTGTGTGGACAGCTGCCTGTATAAGAAAACCTTGATGGGTTCAATTACCGTGGGATAAAGAAAACCACTACTGAGTGAAGTTTTAACAAAATAATACGGAAACAAGTTAGTAAAAAATCTGCTCATTCTCATGTTAGATATGAGCAGATTTTTTGTAATGAGTACGAAACAACAGGAGTGAATCGGTTGGGGAGAAAACACCTTATCAACTGAAGCGACAGGCGGTGAGTTTTGACATATGTTGATTGAAAAAATAGGTGATAAATGAAGACAAATCCGACGTCCCATGGAAAGAGCAAATCAACCTTCCAAGGGGGCAAATAAAGTCTCGGAAAGAGCGAATAAACCTTTCGAAAGAGCGAATAAACCCACGAAAAGAGCAAATAAACCCGCGGGAAAAGCGAATAGTTGAGACTCCACAGCGCAGTGAGGGAGGATGCTCAAGCCACGCCCTCATGAAAGCGAGCAAGCCGTAGCGAATACATTATATTTTATTAATCAAAAAAGGTGTGTTATTAAGTGAAAATTTCAGTTTCTAAGCATCTAAAAAAATATAAAGGTTCTTAGAGTAAAAGCAAATTTACACTCCTGCTAGTATTTCATCGTAAGATAATTTAATGGCTTCATAGATAAATAATGCCGCCAGCGTATGTGGTAAAACAATTCGCTCGCCTAATTCATTGGGTAACAATCCTTTTTTTATACCTATTGAAATATAGGTGTATGCCAAGTCAGCCATTTCACCTGCATCTTCTTCTTTGTCATTTGCAACAACTGCAAATGGGATAAAAGCATCATACAATTGATGAGCCAGTGCCAATGCATCTGGCTGATTTGCATGACGGGTGAAAATACAGACACGATCTATATCCGTTATTTCCACATGTTTTGTCCAAGGACGCAATTTTTTGAATGGTTCAGTGGCTTTTAACGCATTCAATTCGATTGCTTGTAATTCATCAAAACAAGCGAAGTAAACAGTACCTTCGAAGGCGCCAGCTTGAGCGAGTAAGCGAGCGGACTCTTCTATAGCTTCTTCTTGATTAGCAGCGATTTGAGCAAGCAAACCACCAATTTGCGTCGATAGCATTTTTAACATTTTATTTCACCTCATGATTTTTATTATAAAGATGGCTGATTTTAATTGCAAAATCATCTTGAAAAATGAGTATTTGTTTTTTACAATTTTATGCAGGACATAAAAGGGACAGGCACGAATACTATATATTGGATGTTAAAATAAGGAGTAGTGGTTCTGTGAAAAAAATATTAATCGTTGATGATCAACAAGGAATTCGATTATTACTGAATGAAATTTTCAAAAACGAAGGTTATGAGACATTTTTAGCTTCTAATGGGATAGAAGCAGTTCAATATGTAGATAATAATGTGATAGATTGTGCTTTACTTGATATGAAAATTCCTGGCATGAATGGTCTAGAAATTTTAAAACATATCAAAAGTTTGTTCAAAGAATTACCAGTTGTTATGATGACGGGAAATGGGGATACAGACTTGATCCATCAAGCAAAAGAGCTGGGTGCGAACCACTTTTTTACAAAGCCATTTGATATTTTTGAAGTAAAGGACACGATCAACAAATTAATACAAGAATAAGTATAGACGGTAGTCAATGCTTATTCTTTTTGTTATTATGATAGTGTCATTATTCAAATTTATACCATGCTACATCCTAAAGGAGGATTTACTGATGGCTTTGGTTACAATGAAAGAAATGTTAATTACTGCAAAAGAAAATGGTTATGCTGTTGGTCAATTCAACATTAATAACCTTGAATGGACACAAGCAATCCTACAAGCAGCAGAGGAAGAAAAATCACCTGTCATTTTAGGCGTTTCTGAAGGGGCAGGCAAATACATGGGCGGCTTTGTTGCTGTTGTTAATATGGTTAAAGGTCTTATGGAAAGTTATAAAACAACTGTTCCAGTAGCAATTCACTTAGATCATGGTTCAAGTTTTGATAAATGTAAAGAAGCAGTAGATGCAGGCTTTACATCTGTGATGATCGATGCTTCTCATTACCCATTTGAAGAAAATGTTGAAATCACTTCAAAAGTGGTAGAATACGCACATGCACATGGTGTTTCTGTTGAAGCAGAATTAGGAACAGTTGGTGGCAATGAAGACGGCGTGATCGGTGGAATCATGTATGCGGATCCAGAGGAATGTCGTAAGTTGGTTGAAGCGACTTCTATTGATTGTTTAGCACCAGCACTTGGCTCAGTTCATGGCCCTTACCAAGGCGAACCAAATCTTGGTTTTAAAGAAATGGAAGAAATATCAAAATTAGCGGGTCTTCCACTAGTATTACACGGTGGTACAGGTATTCCTACAAAAGATATTCAACATGCTATCTCCTTAGGAACTGCGAAGATCAATGTGAATACAGAAAACCAAATCGCTGCTACAAAAGTGATTCGCGAAATTTTGGACAAGGATAAAAAGGTTTATGATCCACGTAAATTCTTGGGACCAGCACGTGAAGCGATTAAAGCAACGGTCATTGGCAAAATACGCGAATTCGGTAGCTCTCAAAAAGCTTAAGCATATATTTTTAGTAGAGAGAATTGGGAGAAGACGTCGATGGAAAATCGAATCTTCTCCATTTTTCCATCATTCAGGAGGAATATAAATTGAAATTTTTTATTGATACAGCCAATTTTGAAGAAATTAAAGAAGCCTATTCTTGGGGAATTATCTCTGGTGTTACGACCAACCCATCATTAGTAGCGAAAGAAAAAAACGTTTCATTTCATGATCGTCTAAAAGAAATCGCTGAATTAGTTGATGGTTCAGTAAGCGGAGAAGTTATTTCATTAGATGCTGAAGGTATGATCAAAGAAGGTCATGAATTAGCTAAAATCGCTCCTAATATTACGGTTAAACTACCAATGACACCAGATGGATTGACAGCATGTTCTGCTCTTTCAAAGGAGGGCATCCAAACCAATGTCACATTAATCTTTAGTGCAAATCAAGCATTATTGGCAGCACGTGCTGGCGCAACTTATGTTTCTCCATTCTTAGGTCGCTTAGATGATATTGGTCAAGATGGTACAGAATTAGTACGTGAAATCGCTGAAATTTTCGCTATTCATGAAATTCCAACTCAAATTATTGCAGCTTCCATTCGTCATCCACAACATATCACAGATGCAGCCCTTGCAGGCGCGCATATTGCTACTACACCATTTAAAGTCTTAAAACAATTATTTAATCATCCTTTGACTGCCAAAGGAATTGAAGGCTTCATGAAAGATTGGGCAAATAAAGATAAATAATATAAGGAGATTTACATGGACGTATATAAAATTGCAGGAGAAAAACATCTAAAAGGTACCATTAAAGTAAGCGGTGCTAAAAATAGTGCGGTTGCTTTAATCCCGGCATCTATTTTGGCTAATTCTCCTGTAACGATTGAAGGATTACCAGAAATCTTAGATGTTTGGACATTAAAGGCCTTGCTTGAGGAAATTGGTGGAAAAGTTGAATTTAAAGATGGGCATATGGTAGTAGATCCTCGTCTAATGATAGATATGCCCTTACCAAATGGCAATGTAAAAAAATTACGTGCCTCCTATTATTTAATGGGTGCCATGTTAGGACGTTTCAAAAAAGCGGTAATTGGTTTGCCAGGAGGATGTCATTTAGGACCTCGCCCCATCGACCAACATATTAAGGGATTTGAAGCATTAGGTGCACAGGTAACAAATGAGCATGGTGCCATCTATTTGCGTGCTGAAGAATTGCATGGCGCGAAGATTTATTTAGATGTGAGCAGCGTAGGAGCAACGATTAATATTATGCTTGCGGCTGTACTGGCTAAGGGGAAAACCGTTATTGAAAATGCTGCCAAAGAGCCAGAAATTATTGATGTTGCCACTTTATTAACGAATATGGGTGCAAAGATAAAAGGTGCAGGTACAAATGTTATTCGAATCGAAGGCGTCGAAGAATTACATGGTACAAATCATACAATTATACCGGATCGCATAGAAGCCGGAACATATATGATTTTGGCTGCCGCAGTAGGGGATGGTGTCATCATCGATAATGTCATTCCGCTACATTTAGAGGCAGTGACAGCTAAATTACGTGAAATGGGCGTAAAGATTATTGAAGAAGAAGAACGTATCATCATTCCCAAAACGGAAGCTTTAAAATCAGTCGATATTAAGACACTTGTTTATCCTGGATTTCCAACAGATTTACAACAACCCTTTACGGTTCTCTTAACACAAGCAAATGGTTCTTCTATTGTTACAGATACTATCTATTCTGCGCGATTCAAGCATATTGATGAAATCAGCAGAATGAATGCAAATGCTAAAGTAGAAGGACGTTCCGCTATTATAACAGGTCCAACCAAGTTAGAGGCTGCAACAGTAACTGCGACAGATTTACGTGCAGGAGCTGCGTTAATTATCGCGGGATTACTCGCAAAAGGTGAAACAGAAATCCATGATATCTATCACATTGAGCGTGGCTACAGCAATATAGTTGATAAATTACAAGCATTAGGTGCAGATATCCGTAGAGAAACGATTGAACCCAACCGCAAAAGCAGTGTGACGAATAGATTAAACTGAAAAAAATCCGCAGATAATGTTCGGTATGCTATAATGGTTTTAGTGTGAAACGATTCCGGTCATAAGGCAGGAAAACGGGAGGAACAATAAAAAATGAAACGCAGTTTATCAATGGAAGTAGTTCGTGTAACAGAAGCGGCAGCAATCGCCTCAGCAAGATGGATGGGCCGTGGACTCAAAATGGAAGCAGATGACGCCGCAACTACAGCAATGCGTGAAGTATTTGATTCAATTCCAATGAACGCAGTGGTTGTAATTGGTGAGGGAGAAATGGATGAAGCTCCTATGCTTTACATTGGCGAAAAACTTGGATCTGATCCAGAAGGTCCTCAAGTTGATATCGCAGTAGATCCACTAGAAGGTACGAACATCGTAGCGGCAGGAAGTGGCAATGCTTTAACTGTATTAGCCATTGCTGATCGTGGTAACTTACTCCATGCACCTGATATGTATATGGAAAAAATCGCAGTTGGCCCAGAAGCAGCAGGTAAAATCGATATTGATGCACCCGTTATTGACAACTTACGTGCAGTAGCAAAAGCAAAAAACAAAAATATTGAAGATGTCGTGGCTACGTTATTGAACCGTGAACGTCATCAACCAATCGTTGATCAAATTCGTGCAGCTGGCGCACGTATTAAATTTATCTCTGATGGTGATGTAGCAGCAGCTATCAATACGGCATTTGATGAAACAGGTGTGGATATTCTGTTGGGTACAGGTGGTGCCCCAGAAGGTGTAATTGCAGCTGTTGCATTAAAATGTCTTGGAGGAGAATTCCAAGGTAGACTGGTTCCTTCAAATGATGAAGAAATAGAACGTTGCCACAAGATGGGCATCGAAGTAAATAAAGTTTTAAAAATGGATGATTTAGTTAAAGGCGATGATGCCATCTTTGCAGCTACTGGAGTAACAGATGGAGAATTGTTAAAAGGTGTACAATTTAAAGGTAGTTTTTGTACAACAGAATCTGTCGTAATGCGTGCAAAATCAGGAACTGTTCGTTTTATCGAGGGCAGACATAGTTTGACGAAAAAACCAAAACTATATATACAAGACTAAACTTCCAATCTTTACTTGCCCGGCATATGCCGGGCCTCTTCTTAATGCATATTCCATTCAAAAATTCGCAAAACTCACATATCATCATTTGATTTTTTTCTTAATAATATTATATAAAGAGTGGTGTTACGCCTATGACGACAAAGACTATTTCCCAACTAGAAGATATGAAATTAAAGGACTTGTATGCGCTTGCACGTGAATACAAGATTTCATACTATGGAAAGTTAACAAAAAAAGAATTAATTTTTGCGATATTAAAATCACGTGCCGAAAGTGAAGGCTATTTCTTCATGGAAGGCGTATTAGAAATTATCCAACAAGAGGGTTTCGGCTTCCTACGACCTATTAACTACTCTCCAAGTTCAGAAGATATTTATATTTCGGCATCACAAATTCGCCGTTTTAGTCTTCGAAATGGTGACAAGGTAACGGGCAAAGTGCGCCCACCTAAAGAAAACGAGCGATACTATGGGCTTTTACATGTTGAAGCCGTGAATGGGGAAGATCCTGAGGTAGCAAAAGAACGCGTGCATTTCCCAGCACTTACGCCACTATACCCAGATCGACAAATCAAATTGGAAACAACTCCTACTAAACTATCCACACGTATTATGGATTTAGTTGCACCAGTTGGATTTGGACAACGCGGTTTAATTGTTGCTCCTCCAAAAGCGGGGAAAACGTTATTATTGAAGGAAATTGCCAATGCAATTACAGAAAAATATCCAGAAGCAGAGTTAATTGTTTTATTAATCGATGAACGACCTGAAGAAGTGACAGACATTGAACGTTCTGTTAAAGCGGATGTAGTGAGTTCAACATTTGATGAAGTACCTGAAAATCATGTAAAAGTAGCAGAACTTGTTTTAGAAAGAGCAATGCGTCTTGTAGAACATAAAAGAGATGTTATTATTTTAATGGATTCTATTACAAGACTTGCACGTGCATACAATCTAGTCATTCCGCCAAGTGGTCGTACATTATCAGGTGGGATTGATCCAGCGGCGTTCCATAGACCCAAACGATTCTTTGGTGCTGCCCGTAATATTGAAGAAGGCGGAAGTCTAACTATTCTAGCAACAGCCCTTATTGATACAGGCTCACGTATGGATGAAGTGATTTATGAAGAATTTAAAGGTACAGGTAATTTAGAGTTACATTTAGATAGAAGTCTAGCAGAACGACGTATTTTCCCAGCCATTGATATTAGACGATCAGGCACACGAAAAGAGGAATTGTTGATTCCAAAAGATCAACTTGATAAATTGTGGGCAATTCGAAAGACATTTTCAGATTCTCCAGACTTCGCAGAACGTTTCTTAAAAAAATTGCGTAATACAAAGACAAATGAAGAATTTTTTGAAACATTGAATACCGATATGAAAGCAGCACGAAATGGTAAAGGTCTGATATAGTTTATATGGATGGAACCGCTGTTTACTGCGTGTTGGTTCCGAACTTTATATTGCACTTTTTTTGATTTCTTGTTATACTACGGATAATGCATTTCATATGCGTTGCATATGCGACAGATTAATTGGGGGTCGTGTAAGGCAACAGTTCTTATAATACTCTGTTCCGGATGGTTCAGGGCGAGAGGAGATACCAAACATGAAACCAGGAATTCACCCAGAATATAAAGAAGCAACAGTAACTTGCTCTTGTGGTAATTCATTTAAAACAGGTTCAGTAAAAGAAAATATCACTGTTGAATTTTGCAGTGAATGTCATCCATTCTATACTGGACGTCAAAAATTCGCGTCTGCTGATGGACGTGTAGATCGTTTCAACAAAAAATACGGTCTTAAATAGTAATGTTAATTTTAAATACCTGCCTAGCATTTCATTGCGAGGCAGGTATTTTTTCTTCTTGCTTCAATCAGTATTTTTGTGTAGTATAAAGCAGTTGCTTATATTAAAATTTATGCAATGAATATATGATGAATTATATAGAAAACCATGGAACAATATTTTTTTAATGATAGATGTATAGTTGAAAGGAGTCTAGTTGATGTACACAATGACTCAAAATGGTTGGATCGAAGTAATTTGTGGAAGTATGTTTTCAGGAAAATCGGAAGAATTGATCCGACGTGTACGAAGAGCTCAATTTGCTAAACAAAAGATCGCTGTATTTAAACCCAAAATTGATAATCGTTATAGCGAAGAAGCAGTTGTCAGTCATAATGGCGCCACAATCATTGCACACCCTATTGAAAAATCAGGCGAAACGTGGAATTATATTACGGATGATTTTGATGTGATTGCTATTGATGAGGCACAATTTTTTGATGAAGATATTATCGATACAGCTCAAAGCTTAGCAAATCATGGGTATCGCGTCATACTAGCCGGACTCGATCAAGATTTTAAGGGTATTCCATTTGGTCCAATGCCTAAATTAATGGCAATTGCCGAACAAGTAACTAAGTTACAAGCTGTGTGTAGTGTCTGTGGTGCACCCGCTAGCAGAACGCAAAGATTGATCAACGGACAACCTGCCAACGCTGATGATCCTGTTATCTTGGTTGGTGCTGCAGAAGCCTATGAGCCTCGCTGCCGCCATCACCATATCGTACCAACAGGAAAAGTGCATATGGAAAAGTAGAGTGAACCATCATGCAATGAGGGTTTTTTCTATTATGTGTTAGCTGGATCAATGAGGTTTTTACAGGTAGAGAGTAATCGTCTACTTGTCACTTGAGTCTTGAAGTGAAATTCTACAGACCTTTAATGTAATAGAAAATGAATAAGACAGCGATTGTCTAAGAGTTATTCTACAAAACAATACGAAATCTATTGAGTAAAAATCTGCTTGTTCTAATTTCTAGATAAAAGCAGATTTTTTTGCGAGGAAAGCAAAGCTTTAAAATTCATTTTTGTTTAGGTAGTTCAATGCTTATTTCCTAAAAAAGTAGCGATAGCGACTTTTTTTCATTATACTATTTAAGGAGCGTATAATTGGAAACAGCTCGTTATCATACAGTGAGTACGAACTAATGGACTATATGTACTAGCTATATGAATCCAATCCATTAAAAAGTGTATCGTTTATGCGATTGAGTCAATTAAATAGATGAAATTGATTCGACTAATAAAATAATCAATGTTTATAGAAAGGTTCAGGTGAAAAAAATGTTTGATCGCCTACAAGCTGTTGAAGATCGTTATGAAAGGCTAAATGAACTTCTAAGCGATCCAGATGTGGTATCTGATTCAAAAAAATTAGCAAAATATTCAAAAGAACAGTCTGATATTCAAGAAACGGTAGATGTTTATCGCGAATATAAATCTGCAAAAGAACAGTTAGCAGAAGCTAAAGAAATGTTAGAAGATAAATTGGATACAGAAATGAAAGAAATGGTAAAAGAAGAAGTTAATACTTTAGAAAAACAAATCGAAAATTATGAAGAACGTCTTCGTATTTTATTGATTCCAAAAGATCCGAATGATAACAAAAACGTCATTATGGAAATCCGTGGTGCTGCTGGTGGAGATGAAGCAGCGTTATTTGCAAACACACTGTTCCGCATGTATAGCAAATATGCTGAAGCACAAGGTTGGAAAATCGACATCATGAATGCGAATCCAACAGAACTTGGTGGATACAAAGAAATCATCTTTATGATCAATGGTCAGGGCGCCTATTCTAAATTCAAATATGAAAGTGGTGCACATCGGGTACAACGTGTACCAGAAACAGAATCACAAGGTCGTGTCCATACATCTACAGCTACTGTTGTAGTTATGCCAGAGGCGGAAGAAGTAGAATTGGATCTTCAAGAAAAGGACATCCGAGTAGATATTTACCACTCATCAGGTGCAGGTGGCCAACATGTCAATAAAACCGCATCTGCTGTTCGTATGACACATATTCCAACAGGTATCGTTGTTGCTATGCAGGATGAGCGTTCTCAACTGAAAAACCGCGAAAAAGCGATAAAAGTACTTCGTGCACGTGTATATGATAAGCTGCAACAAGATGCACAAAGTGAAATTGATGCAGAGCGTAAATCAGCTGTTGGTACAGGGGATCGTTCGGAACGTATCCGCACCTACAACTATCCTCAAAACCGTGTAACAGATCACCGTATTGGTTTAACCATTCAAAAACTCGACCAAATTATCGAAGGTAAATTAGATGAAATCATTGATGCATTGATTTTAGAAGAACAAGCCAAAAAATTGGATGCACTGAATGACACAGCAATTTAAGTTTATTTATGAGGTCCTGAATAGGGCTTCTTCTTTTTTACGAGATAATGGTCGAGAAGAAATTGCCGCAAGACTTCTTTTACAACATATATTAAAAAAATCATACACAGACTTATTAGTTAGTCTGCAAGACGAGATCGCGGAAGCTGATTGTCAAGTTTTCTGGAAAATGGTTGAATCCCATGCAAAGGGAATGCCCATTCAATATATTCTTGGGGAAGAAGAGTTTTACGGACGGACTTTTAGGGTCGATGAATCTGTTCTCATCCCAAGACCAGAAACAGAAGAACTGGTCTTAGAAGCAACTAAACGCATCAAACGTATTTTTGGAGAGCAGCCAGTCATTCAACTAGCTGATATAGGAACTGGTAGTGGTGCCATTGCTATTACGATGAAAAAAGAAATCCCATCTTTACTTGTAACAGCAACAGATATCTCAGAGGATGCTTTAAAGGTAGCTAAAAAGAATGCAGAACTGTTAAATGCCAAAATCCATTTTGAAGAGGGCGATTTGACAGCACCGATCGAGCAACAAAAATGGCAAGTTATATTATCCAATCCACCATATATTGCATACGACGAAGCAAAAGAAATGTCTGAAGTTGTATTGGATCATGAACCACATACTGCCCTTTTTGCAGATGACGAAGGACTAGCATTTTATAAAAGACTGGCAAAAAATCTACCAAACTTGATGGCGAAGCCTAGTTTTATAGGGGTTGAAATTGGCTATACGCAAGGACCAGCTGTGGCGAATTTATTGAAAGAAAGTTTTCCACAAGCAAAAGTTGATATACTGCAAGATATAAATAGAAAAAATCGCATGGTTTTTTGTGAACTAGGTGAATAATTAGTAATCTCGTTGTCCATGATAGAGTCATGGAGGGGATATAAGATGATAGAAGATTACTATATGATAAAACAACCACAAACATGGACATATGAAACTATTAAACAACCAAAACGACCATCACAAGCAACGATTTTTTTGCGATTTATCACAGCGCTTTTATTGATACAGTTAATCCTTATTGTGATTCAGGGATTTTTAACAGAGCAATATAGTGTGGAATTAGAACAACCAAGATTTCGTATTATTGCGAATAGCAATTCTGCAGAAGACCAACAGTATAAACATCAGCTAGTCAAAGAAATTAAACCCATCTTAGATCATGCAGTACAAAATTCATCGACAGATCTGAATCTATCAGCAATTGAAAAGGAAATTAAAAATAAATTAGCGACCAAAATGGAAAATGAAAACATTCAAATCACAACTGGAGCTGCATTATTTCCACCAAAACGTGATGAGGAAAAATTGTATGCTCAAGATAAGTATCAAGCAATCATTGTGAAGATTGGTGCAGGCAAAGGAGATAATTGGTGGTGTGGTTTATTTCCTAAAGTTTGTTATCATGATGAAGAAGAAAAGAAAGAAGAGAAGAAAGAAGAAAAGGCAGAGGAAAAGCCAAAATTTTTTATCATTGAATGGTTGAAAGACTTATTTAAAGATTAAAGATAAAGATTAGAGTTACCCACAATATTTGGTAAATTGTCCACAATTCAAGCAATGTTATCAACAAATTGTGCATAACTTTCTGAAAACTCTTCTATAATGGGGGGAAACGATATGGAAACACAACGTCTAATTGTGGATAATCATGTGGATTCCGAAAAAAGTTATTCACAAGCTGTGGATTTGTTAAATGCGGGAGAATTAGTAGCATTTCCAACAGAAACGGTTTATGGTCTTGGAGCAGTAGCAACAAATGACACGGCCGTCAAAAAAATCTATATAGCAAAAGGGAGACCGTCTGATAATCCATTAATCGTACATATTGGTACTGTCGATGAACTTGGAAAATATGTAATTGATATTTCAGATAAAGCAAGAAAATGTATGGATGCATTTTGGCCGGGGCCCTTAACAATAATTTTCAAGGTAAAACCCAATGTACTTGCAAAAAGTGTGACCGCCGGGCTTGATACTGTTGGAATCCGTATGCCTAGTCATCCTGTTGCATTAAAATTACTGCAAAAATTAGGGAAGCCAGTTGCTGCTCCAAGCGCCAATCGTAGTGGAAAGCCAAGTCCTACGGAGGGCATTCATGTTGAACAAGATTTAGCAGGAAAAATCCCGATGATTTTAGATGGTGGAGCTACGGGCGTTGGAGTGGAATCTACGGTCATTGATCTAACATTAGAAACTCCTGTTATTTTACGACCAGGTGCTATTACAAAAGAAATGCTTGAAAAAATAATCGGACCTGTCAAACAACCAACACATATGGAACAAAAAGAAGGTGCTCCGCGTGCGCCAGGTATGAAGTATACGCATTATGCACCAAACGCACCTGTTTTCTTGATAGAAAAAGATGAACAGCAAGTTGCAGAGGCTCTTCAAGAATTACATCAAGATGGTCATAAGGTGGCATTATTAGCGCCGCAAAGGTTTGAACAATTAGCGCCGGATTGGTTCTTTACGTTGGGGGAAAGTCAGGACGATATGGCAGCCAATCTTTTTCATGCGTTACGTGCGTGTGATTTAACGACCGCAGATATCGTTTTAGCAACAGTTACCACAACACAGGGAGTCGGCGCAGCTATTATGAACCGCCTTGAAAAATCCGCAGGTGGAAAATGGTATGCGAAAGACTTTCAAAAGTAAAAAAGATTTAAACAAATTAAATAGGATTGCTTTTATTGAAAGGCTATTTTGTGAGCTTGATTCAAATTCGAATGCTATCTTAAAAACATACTAATGTTAGTAGTACAAACCCAATGTTTGTGCTACTATTTTTTTACATGTGTTATAATTACCTTTAATGCAAATGATTTCACATTGGGCAAGAAATGGGAAGGTGATGCAAGGTGAAAGAATTATTGAATCATACAGACATTTTATTAAAAGCTAAGAGTAAAGCAAAATGGAATACGACTATTAGTATATTGTCGATTCTTTTATTGATTGGTCCGGTCATGTACTTATTATCCTTAACCTATTATGCAATTGGAGATAGAGCCAATAAGCAAATACTGGCACTTGAAACTTTATATTCATTAACGGATCCTGCCATGGCGATTAATGACAAAAAAGTTGGAAGTTCAATTTCTCCTTTTTTTGGTTTGACTATCGATGCACCAATCATACAATCGTACAACTCGACAGAATATAATATTGGATCACATGAAGTGACCTATAGATTTGGAAAAGTAATTTCTCAAAAGAAGCATTTGAATATTCCTAACGAGTCATCTGAAACTTTTCCACAAACAATTATAAATAAGGATTTAGAAGATTCTATAAACGAATTGGATAAAGACAGTACTGTAAATGCCTTTGTCGTTTTTAAAAATAGTATCCAATATGATCAAATGTCAAAATTCTTGGAAGAATATAAAGCGAAATCTATTTGGAATGCGGTCGAAACAGGAAAAGAGAAACAAGCTTTAAATGATAGTACACGAGGAACAACTCTAATTGGTTTTCCAACTGACAATAGAGCTCCCGAAAATTCTGATTTTACAGAGGACTCTGTACCGGCTCAATTATTTTATGAACAATTAGCATTCATTTCTTCTAATTCTAGTATGATTGATGAGTTAACTTGGCCAATAACTTTAAAAATAAAAGAAAGAATAAACTACATCAAAGATAATGGTTTGAAACTTTATGGTGCGACACTATCCATTAAAGTAAAAGATCTTGAAGAGATGATAAAAGGCAAAAAAATATCCGGTGTCAAAATAATTACACCAATCATGCATTAGGAGGGAATAAAAATGACTTCTGAAAAATCAATTACTATCTATTATTCAATAGGTTTAGTATCTGTATTATTGAGTTTGATAAGTTTAGCTTTTCTTAATTTTAGTTTGTTCACCAACTCCATGCTTACAATAGCGTATCCTTTGCCGTTACTAACAGTTATATTATCTATAATTGCTTTATTTAATAAAGAAAGTAGAAAATATGGTTTATATAGCTTAGGACTATCCATCTTTACGTTTGTATTTTTAGGTCTAGTGGTCGTAATGGAACTCAGTATAAACTATCATCCTTAAATAAAAAACTCGTTAGGTTTTAATAACCTCAACAAATATATCAGGCACGTTGATTATCCAATTTTCTCCATAAAGTATTTATTCGCCCTTTGAGACAATTTATTTGCTCTCTCAGAGATTTTATTCGCTCTTTTAAAGACTTTATTCGCTCTCTGAAGATTTATTCGCCCTTTGAGACAATTTATTTGCTCTCTCAGGGATTTTATTTGCTCTTTCAAAAGATTTATTCGCTCTCTCAAAGACTTTATTCGCTCTTTCCGCAGGACATTGGATTGTTTTTTTCGAATATGTGCTACACAAAAGGAA
Organism: Rummeliibacillus sp. SL167; assembly: GCF_007896505.1. Lineage (NCBI taxonomy): Bacteria > Bacillati > Bacillota > Bacilli > Caryophanales > Caryophanaceae > Rummeliibacillus > Rummeliibacillus sp. SL167. Next base: position 227,652 of record NZ_VCBM01000002.1, read on the forward strand.
AGAGCAAGCCGCAGCGAAGATCTATATAAATGGTCCGAAAAATACAGATTTTCTCAAAAATTACGTCACAGACAACCTAATTTTTGTAAAATCAACACGCGTGCAAATATATATTAATATTAGTAGCAATAAAGAAATAATCAAACAAACTGCTCTATGAGAGGCTCTCTTTTGTATAGTGCAATTACTAAAAATCCCCATAAATTTCTTCATTCTTCAATCTACTCATTATAATAGTATGATAGTAATTCCCATCAGATAGAAGTTTGTCCTTTTTTAATATTCCTTCTACTTCAAAATCGTATTTTTGATACAGCATAATGGCTTTATCATTTGTTTCAAGAACATTTAAAATCATTTTTTTTATGCCAGTTGAATCTGCCCATCGAATGGATTCTTTTAATAAGTTACTGCCCCCATCCATATCCCAGGCATTCCTTTAATATGCAGACTCCAAATTCCGCTTTATGTGAAGTTCTTTTCAAATTGTTTCCTTCACATCTTGAAAATCCTACAATCTTTTTATGGGCTTCCACAACTAAGAATAGATTATGAGGACTTTCTGTATCATCTCTTATCATTTTTTTAAAGCCGATTTTATCTATGTACGCTTCCCCTTTTTCTCTATCTAAATTTTCTGTTTCGCCATCTATTTGTAATCTTATAATAGACAGATCTTGAGCATCCTGTTCATTTGCCGATCTTACAATATAATTTAGATGGTGAAGATGAAATTCTTTTGATTGGATTTTCATGATCATTTCCTCCTATGATTCATTCCACGATATATATAAAATCTTATTCGCTTTTTATTGTTAAAAGCCTTTAATTGAATTTTTAAATGCGTCCATAAATGATGGAGTCGTATTCTGATGATTCTAACCACAAAATTCCAGCATAACGGATAAAGTCCAAAACATAGGATAAAAGAGATTCCTATAGAACGGAGGGGCGTTGTGACTGAAATTGTTGCGGCTATTATCACAGCTATGGATGTGTTGACAATATACTTATTGATACCACACGTGAAATATCGCTTTTGGCTTTCACTCTGGACAGGTGCTCTTCATATGATTTTTCCTTTTATTGGTTTTCATGTTGGCGAATGGCTCATATTATATATATCCAATCTTGCACAGAATATTTCAGGTATATTATTAAGTATGATCGGTGTACAACTATTATTAGCAGTAAAGGAGCAGAAAACTGCCCATATCCCCGTTATATTATTAGCAATTACTACCAGTTTAGATACCTTTTCAGTTAGTATATCTTTTGGTATGCTTCAATTAAAGGAATCACTACTTGTTTGTAGCATGGGAGTATTTGCATTTGCATTTTCATATATTGCATTAGCTCTAAATAAAAAGATCCCCATAAAAATAGGAGTATATTTACAGGTAATTGCAGGGATTGTATTACTTTTGATGGGTATTATTTCTCTCGATTTGTAAAAAAAGTGAGTACTATTGCTTCATTTTATTATATAATTGAAAGGTAAGGATGTCCGATGAATATTTATTTTATATGTACTGGAAATACTTGTAGAAGTCCAATGGCAGCAGCTATTTTAAAATCAAGAAATCTGCCGAAAACTGAAGTGAAGTCAGCAGGAATTTACGCTATGGCTGGTAGTCCTATGTCACCAAATGCAAAAAACGTATTAGAAGAGCAGCACATTGATTACGAACATATTTCGCAACCAGTTAGCTTAGAGGATCTACGCTGGGCTCATTTGATTCTAACGATGACAACTGGACACAAGGAATCCCTTTTGCAATTATTTCCACAAGTGGCGGATAAAACTTTCACATTGAAAGAATACGCGATTGAATCTAGTGATTTAGATGTATTAGATCCGTTTGGCAGGGATATATCAGCATATCGTCAAACATTTCAAGAACTTAGCATATTGATGGATGAACTTGAAAAGAAATTATTGGAGGAGTAACCATGACAAAAAAAAGTGTTCAACATTCTTTTGGTTTAAAAAAGAAACTTATTCTATTTGTAACTTGTTTGGCAGTCATTACATATAGCGTTAGCTTCTTCTTTATCGAGTATTTGCAACCTCATTTTTTTCCAAATGTTAAAGAAATCGTATTTCAAATCATTACATATACTTTAGGCATCATATGGTCTGGTATTTTAGCTGGAGTCTTTAGTTCTCTATTAGTCAAACCGTTGCAAAAACTGGAAGATGTAGCGATTGAAGCTGCCGAAGGAAAAATTGGCAAGGATATAGAATTACCAAATAGTTCAGATGAAATCCGTTCATTGTCAGAGGCTTTCCAAAAAATGCTTGTCAGTCTGCGCCAAATGGTTTCAAGTATCAATCAAAATTTCCAAACAACCAATAAAACAGTTATCAATTTGTCTGAAGAAACGGGACAAGCATCTAAGCAAACAGAGTCAATTGCTGAAACAATCTCTAATATTTCAGAAGGGGCTTCAAACTCAGCACGGGCTATTCAAGAAACAGCAGAAGCTTTAGAAGATGTTCGGTTATTGGCAGAAAAAGTGAATCAACATGCAATAACGTCATCTAGTCAATCTACACAGATGATGAGTGAATTGAAACATACGACAGGTGCTATCAATCAATTAGTTGATGGGATTAAAAAAATTGCATCTGGTAATCAACTGGCGCTTCAAGATATACATCAGCTTGAACAAAATGCATTGAAGATAGAACAAATTATCCAATTAGTAGGAGATATTGCTGAACAAACAAATCTTTTAGCATTAAATGCTTCCATCGAAGCAGCAAGAGCAGGGGAACATGGTAAAGGATTTTCTGTTGTAGCGGAAGAAGTACGTAAACTTGCAGATGAAAGTGCAGAGGCTGTAAAAGGAATTACAGAGTTAATTCAAACGATTCAATTAGATGTTCAGACAGTCGTTGGTAAAATGACAGAACAAGTTGATTTTGCGAAAGGTGAAGTAGCACGTATTTCGGAAACAACTTCTGCAGTGGATGGAATGACCTCAACGGTTAGTGAAATGGCAGATTCTATTGTGGAGATTTCTGAATTTATTAGCAAGCAGTTGCATAATATCGAAAAAACTGCACACCAATCTCAGGAAGTAGCTGCTATTGCAGAACAAACATCCGCAGGCGCAATAGAAGTACAAAGTGCAACTGATGACCAAGTAAGATTCATTGAGCAAATTGACGAGTTAACTCAAATTTTAAAGAAACAATCCGAAGAATTATATCAAGTGATTCAACAATTCGAACGTTAATGTAAAAAAACATATTTCCAGTGACAAGCGTTTAAGCAAAAAAGAAGCTTATTCCAAAATAGTATGCTAGAGGTGCTCCCTAGCATACTATTTTTTGATCTCAGATGAGTTGATCAGGAAAAAATCAGGATCTATATTTACTTCAATTCTAAAAAGCCCTGTATTTTTAACTTCACTTACAGAGATTGAAATGTAGTCTTACAAAATCTATTCAATCGCCAAATTACGAATTTACAATGATAAAATGACTTATATATTCGTAATTTCATAACAATATATCATATAATTCATCTTCAATCATAAAATTATTCGTATTTTATCAAACTAACCCTCGCATTTGAACGAAAAATATGTCATTATACATATAGAAGTGGTAAACTGATGATGAATAGAACAATTGAAAAGAGGGAACTCATTGAAAGTTGCAATTTCATCAGATCATGGTGGCAATCATTTAAGAAAAGAAATCATAGCTTTACTGGAAGAACTAGGGATCAGTTATGAAGACTTTGGACCAAAAACATCTGATTCAGTCGATTACCCAGATTATGCTTTACCAGTTGCTAATGGCGTAGCCAGTGGCAAGTTTGACCGTGGTATTTTAATCTGTGGAACGGGTATTGGGATGTCTATAACAGCCAATAAGGTAAAGGGTGTTCGTTGTGCATTAGTCCATGATGTATTCAGTGCAAAAGCAACACGTTGCCATAATGATTCTAACGTGTTGGCGATGGGTGAAAGAGTCATTGGTCCAGGACTTGCACGTGAAATCGTTCAAACTTGGTTATCAACAGATTTTGAAGGTGGACGCCATGAACGTCGTATCAACAAAATCAAGGCTTTAGAAGAACAAGAATAACTGACAGGATTCGAGGTCTTAAACGATGAACTTACAGCAAATAGAAGAACAGCTAAAAACATTGCTTTCTGAATTTGAACAACAGGTTACCTTTCGTAAAGGGCAAATATTTGTCATAGGTTGCTCGACTTCTGAAGTAAAAGGTAAAAAAATTGGAACTGCAGGTGGTTTAGAAATTGCTGAAGTTTTGTATAAACCATTCGCAGCGTTTGCTGAAAAACATCAACTTTATTTAGCGTTTCAAGGTTGCGAACATATAAATCGAGCCTTAACTATAGAAAGAGCTGTAGCTGAACAATATGGATTAGAGCCAGTCTCTGTCGTACCTGTTCAAAAAGCTGGTGGCTCAATGTCTACGTATGCGTATAGGCAATTTCAAGACCCAGTTGTGGTTGAAGAGATAGAAGCGCATGCAGGCATTGATATTGGTCAAACATTAATCGGTATGCATTTAAAGAAAGTGGCAATTCCTGTTCGCACTTCTATCTCACATATTGGAGATGCAGTTGTGACAGTTGCAAAAACTCGCCCTAAATTGATTGGTGGCGAGAGAGCAGTATATAACAAAGAGTAGAAATTAGGAGGAATAGATGTAATGGAAAATCTTGCAGCACAAGAACAATCAACTATTGCGTCACAAGACAAAGCAGTATTTGAAGCAATTGAAAAAGAATTTGCTCGTCAACAAGCGAATATTGAGTTAATCGCTTCCGAAAACATTGTTTCTAAAGCAGTATTAGAAGCACAAGGTTCCGTATTAACGAACAAATATGCTGAAGGCTATCCAGGTAAACGTTATTATGGTGGTTGTGAGTACGTAGATATTGTAGAAAATATTGCTCGTGATCGCTTAAAAGAAATCTTTGGTGCTGAGTATGCCAACGTACAACCACATTCAGGTGCACAAGCTAACATGGCGGTGTATTTTACACTTCTACAACCTGGTGATACAGTTTTAGGGATGAATTTATCTCATGGTGGTCATTTAACTCATGGGAGCCCCGTTAACTTCTCAGGTATTCAATATAACTTTGTAGAATACGGTGTTACAAAAGATACAAACTTAATCGATTATGAAGATGTCCGCCAAAAAGCTCTAGAACATAAACCAAAACTCATTGTAGCAGGTGCATCTGCATATCCACGTATCATTGACTTTGCTAAATTCCGTGAAATAGCTGATGAAGTTGGAGCTTATTTCATGGTTGATATGGCCCATATTGCTGGTCTTGTTGCTGCAGGTTTACATCCAAATCCTGTACAATATGCAGACTTTGTAACATCAACTACGCACAAAACGCTACGTGGTCCTCGTGGTGGGTTAATCCTTGCCAAAGAAGAATGGGGCAAGAAAATCGATAAATCCATCTTCCCAGGTATTCAGGGTGGTCCGTTAATGCATGTCATCGCAGGTAAAGCTGTAGCGTTCGGTGAAGCACAACAACCTGAATTTAAAGAATACATTGAACAAGTAGTCAAAAATGCAAAAGTATTTGGGGAAGCATTGCAAGCAGAAGGCGTCAAACTTGTATCAGGTGGTACAGATAACCACTTATTACTATTAGATGTACGTTCTCTAGGTCTAACAGGTAAAGTTGCAGAAAAATTACTTGATGATGTGAACATTACAGCCAACAAAAATACCATCCCATACGATCCGGAAAGTCCATTTGTCACTTCTGGTATTCGTGTTGGTACACCAGCTGTAACATCCCGAGGCTTTAAAGAAGAAGATATGAAAGAAGTTGCGTCTATTATAGCTGCAGTATTAAAAAATCCTGAAGATGAAGCAGTAAAACAAGATGCTATTAAACGTGTAAAAGCCTTAACAGATAATCACCCAATTTATTCAAAATAATAAATAAACGAAAATGACTACTTTTGCTATAATGCAAAAGTAGTTTTTTTGATTATCTATTTAGTATAATAGTTATATCAATGGTGTTCGTTATTTTGACAACGGGGAGGAAAATCTTGTGAATATGCATTCACCTCAATTATCCGATGAATTAATGGATTGGCTTCAAAACTTTAATGATGAACAGAAACATGGAGTTATTGGGGGAGTAGTGGTGTTTGATGCAGAAAGTAATGATTACCCAATAGTATTTGCAAATAGTAGCTTTACCAGATTAGCTGGATACAATGAACAAGAAGTAATAGGGGCGTCTTTATTTTCGTATCAAATGCCATCAGAAAATCAGGCAAAACTGCAAGAAATACAGGGAAAAATTTCTAAAACAAACCATCCATTTATGACGAAAATGTATATCATAACAAAGGAAAATAATATAGTACAATGCGAAGTAACATTTTGTCCGTTGCAATTTGATGGAAACGCAAAAACATTATACATGGCTACTTTTTATAAAATAACAGAACAGACCAAAAATGAGATGTTATATGATATTTATCGAAGAACTATGCAAAGTTATAATCAGGATAAAGACCCTAAAATAATATTATCTGATATTTGTAAAACAATAGAGCAGCGATATGCACCTAGCGATATTGCTTGTAGTCTCATACTTTATGACGAAGACGATACGGCACAAAAGATTTTATCAGAAAAGTTTTCGCAAAAAATAATTGATGCATGGAATAAAGTTGAAATGTCTACATGTATCAGTTATTTAAAAAAAACATTGAGAAAAAATTCTACATATACCATAGAAAATGTTTTAACGGAACCATACAGCTATTTATTAAATGATGATCGTACTCATTATGATAAAGCTATTTTAATAGCCATCCATGATAAACAAAAATTAATGGGTACATTTATGATTGCATATTCACACAATTTAGTATTAGAAAAAATGGATGTATCATTTTTCCAACAATTATTTGTGGTTATTAAAGCTGTGGATAAATATAATCGGCAACAAAAGAAGTCATGGAGATATATTTATAGAGATCCTAATACTGGATTGTATAGCTTGGAGTATTTTAAAAGAAAGATACAAGAAAAAATCTCAAAATGTCCAAAAGGTTATATTAGTATAATATCCCCTAAAGAATATGATGACATTGTGAATATATATGGTCGAAAAGCAGGATATGCACTATTGACACAGATAGCGAATAGAATGGCATCGTTAAAGGCAAATGAGAATGATGTAATCGCATCTTTTGTAACAAATGCATTGATCATCTATACTTCAGAATCAAGTGACCGATTTAATTGCTATAAAAAGATAAAATCTCTTGTAGAAAGCCCATACATAATAGAAAACTCTGAAATTTATATCACCATAAGTGTAGGAGTGTGTCCAATAGACAATGATCATTCTTTAGAAGAGTGCATCAGACATGCTGATCAGGCATTTTCAAAATCGATGGAAAAACCGGGCGATTACATTCAACTTTTTAATGATGAAGAAAATGACAGAATATATCGACAGCGAAAAATATATAACCAAATCATTTATGGATTGAAAGAAAAGGAGTTCAAGGCATATTTACAGCCAAAGCTTTCTCTTCAAACAAAGAAGATTATTGGTTTTGAGGCTTTAGCCCGTTGGCAGATCCATGATGGGAGTATGATTTATCCAGATGAGTTTATTCCAGTTGCTGAACATACAGGTAAGATTATTGAAATCGAGGATATGATTTTAGAAGAAGTATTAAAATGGCTATTTAATCGAAAATATTTGAATTTACCTTTATACCAAGTAGCAGTAAATGCATCACCGCAACATTTTTACAAAAAAGATTTTGTTGATAATCTAGTAGCAAAGTTACGTCAATATCAAATCGACCCTTGTTATATTAAAATAGAGATTACCGAAAATATAGGTCTAGCTGATTTTAAAAAGGCAAGTACCATTATCAGCTGTTTGAAATTACATGGCTTTGAAACGTCAATGGACGACTTTGGAAAGGGATTCTCTTCCTTGAATTACTTGACTGAACTAGCCTTTGCAGAGATAAAAATCGACAAAAGCTTTATCGATCATATTGATCATCCGAAAACATTCGCTATTATTCGTACGATTGTGCAACTGGCAAATAATCTAAATATAAATACAGTGGCAGAAGGAATCGAATATAAAGAACAATCAGATATATTAAGTGATATTGGATGTGATGTAGGTCAAGGTTATCATTTTTATAAACCGATGACGATGGATCAAGCAAACCAATTATTAAGCGAACTGGGATAATTAAAAAAAGAAAAATCAAAATTACATAAGACCGGTTTTTTTCTGCTATAATAAGCAAGATAAATATAAAGTAGGGAGAGATCTTTTTGGGTAAAGTATTTGTATTTGACCATCCATTAATCCAACACAAACTAACATATATTCGTGATAAAAACACAGGAACAAAAGAATTTCGCGAGCTAGTGGACGAAGTAGCAACACTTATGGCATTTGAAATCACACGTGATATGCCAACTGAAGAAATTGAAATTGAAACACCTATTACCAAAACGAAAACACAAGTTTTATCAGGTAAGAAAATTGCTATTGTACCAATTCTTCGTGCAGGTTTAGGGATGGTAGATGGTGTTTTAAAGCTAATTCCAGCTGCCAAAGTTGCTCATATTGGTTTATATCGAGATCCACAAACTTTGAAACCTATTGAATATTATGCGAAATTCCCAGCAGATTTAGAAGAACGTGACTTTATCATCGTTGACCCAATGTTAGCAACAGGTGGCTCGGCTATAGAAGCGATTAATTCGCTAAAAAAACGAGGGGCAAAAAATATTAAATTTATGTGTTTAATCGCAGCTCCAGAAGGTGTTAAAGCCATCCAAAAAGAACATCCTGATATCGATATCTACATCGCATCTTTAGATGAAAAATTAAATAATCACGGTTATATTGTGCCAGGTCTTGGTGATGCCGGGGATCGTTTATTCGGAACAAAATAATAGAGGGGGTGCTGAAATGTCTAAAAAGTGGAAAGTTATGACTGTTTTTGGAACTAGACCAGAAGCCATTAAAATGGCACCACTCGTATTAGAGTTAGAAAAGCATCCCGATGAAATCGAAACAATTGTTACAGTAACAGCTCAGCATAGACAAATGTTAGATCAAGTTCTTGAAACCTTTCAAATCACACCTGATTATGACTTGAATATTATGAAGAATCGTCAGACGCTTCTTGATGTGACGACAAGAGGGCTTGAAGGACTTGATGCTGTTATGAAAGAGGCGAGACCTGATATTGTTCTTGTACATGGTGATACGACGACAACATTTATTGCAAGTTTGGCCGCATTTTACAATCAAATTGTGATTGGACATGTAGAGGCAGGACTACGAACCGGTAATAAGTATTCACCTTATCCAGAAGAAATGAACCGTCAACTAACAGGAGTGATGGCGGATATTCATTTTGCACCTACTGAACAAGCAAAACTCAATCTATTGCATGAAAATAAGGCAGAAGAAAGTATCATTGTAACAGGTAATACAGCGATCGATGCGTTGAAAACAACGGTTAGTCATCACTATGAGCATCCGGTACTAAAACAAATCGGTCAAGATCGAATGATCCTACTAACAGCACATCGTCGTGAAAACTTAGGGGAACCTATGCGTCATATGTTTAAAGCGATCAGGCGCCTATTAGCGGAGTTTGATAATATTCAGGTTGTGTATCCAGTGCACTTGAATCCAGTTGTTCGTGAAATTGCTAATGAAATACTAGGAGATGAACCTAAAGTCCATCTCATCGAACCTCTTGAAGTATTTGATTTTCACAACTTTGCTTCAAAATCTTATATGATTTTGACAGATTCAGGTGGTATTCAAGAAGAAGCACCTTCACTTGGTAAACCTGTTCTTGTCTTAAGAGACACGACTGAAAGACCAGAAGGCATTGAAGCAGGTACATTGAAATTAGTAGGGACCAATGAGGATACAATTTATCGTGTGGCAAAAGAATTATTGGTAGATCAGCATGAATACCAAAGAATGGCGCAAGCATCCAATCCTTATGGTGATGGACATGCTTCTGCAAGAATTGTAAAAGCATTGCTCGATTACCTATCACAAAATAATAAATAGATAGATAAGGCTTCCCAAAAAGTAAAATAGTATGCTAGATAATATTCTAGCATACTATTTTTGGTATACAGAATAATTACTTATGAACACACCTCATAATTTATAGTTCTTTTTTAACAATTTTATATTTTTTATCGCAAATGAAAAATTCTGAATTGAAATGTTTTGTTCAAAATTTGTCTACAATTTGACAAAATAACATTGCTTGTGAAGTTTTTCACTCTAACCAATTGACATGAAATATTCACTATTGTATGCTTACAAAGGGTAAGAATGATAAGGGTTTCATGGCTCAAAATCATAATGGAAACTCTTTAGATACCAAGTTTCTACTAATTTTGCAGTAAAAATTATTTTCTGTAAAATTTTAGCGGTTTTTGTACGTCTATTAGATGTCCTTATGAGGCGGTAGTTTATCATTAAAGCTTATCTCTCACCATTTGGATCCGATTCAACTCAAATGTGAGTTTAAACGGCTTCCACCTCTAGTGTAGTTTTACACTACTTATCCGACATCCATTCGGTGGTCAGTTATACTTCCATCATTCGAAGAAAATAAGATTCAGGAGATTAAAGACCAATGCTAGAATTGCATCAAATTTTTGCTAAGCAGAAGAAGGCTGTCTTTTTTTTGCTCGCATTTTTTGCGTTAGGCTGGGGATTTACGGCATATAAAACTGTATTTGCTGGTCTCGCAGTGGGTGTGCTTTTTGGTCACTATAACTTTTGGATTCTCGTCCGAAGAATGGAACGCTTTGATCAGGCATTAAGTGAAGGCAAAAAAGTACCATCTATGGGATCGGGCTTACGCTTTGCATCTGGTGTTGCCTCTGTAGCAGTGGCAATTACTTGGCCAAAGTATTTTCACTTGGTGAGTGTGGTCATTGGGCTAATGATTCCGTACGTTCTGCTTTTAGTAGACAGGATCGTATTTCATGAAAAAAACCAATAAGCACATTTGAAAGTGAGGTGAATGCAAAGTGCAACATGGAAATCCACATTTTGAGTTATGGGGATTAGGATTTAACCCAGCAAACATTTTAGTATTACTGGTTACCGCTGTAATTGTTTTCTTAATTGCTTTCATTTCTACTAGGAATCTGAAGTTAAAACCAACAGGCATGCAAAACTTTATGGAGTGGATAATGGACTTCGTAAAGAATATCATCAAAAGCAATATGGACTGGAAAACTGGTGGAAGGTTCCATGTTTTAGGGATCACACTGATTATGTTCATCTTTGTTGCGAACATGCTGGGTCTTCCTTTCTCAGTACAGGTAAATGGAGAACTATGGTGGAAATCACCAACAGCAGATCCTACAATCACAATGACTCTAGCCGTAATGATTCTAGTATTATCAAACTATTATGGAGTTAAACTACGCGGTATGAATCATTATATCGGGTCGTTTACTAAACCAATGTTTTTCTTGTTCCCATTGAAAATCATTGAAGAGTTTGCCAATACATTGACATTGGGTCTACGACTTTACGGTAACATTTATGCAGGTGAAATTCTACTAGGTTTACTTGCAGGTCTAGGTACTGCATGGTCAGGCTGGGGCTTCCTAGCAGCAGCAGTTCCAACTCTAGCATGGCAAGGATTCTCCGTTTTCATCGGTTCAATCCAAGCATTTATTTTCGTTATGTTAACAATGGTTTATATCTCTCACAAAGTGAGCGAAAACCATTAAGTATAAATTGTTTAGCTCTTTGCTAGACAGCTGACAACCAAAAAATAAGAACTATTTCCAAGGAGGAAAATTTACAATGGGTTTATTAGCAGCAGCAATCGCAGTTGGTTTAGGTGCACTTGGTGCAGGTATTGGTAACGGATTAATCGTTTCAAGAACAGTAGAAGGTATCGCTCGTCAACCAGAAGCTCGTGGCGTTCTTCAAACAACTATGTTCATCGGGGTAGCATTAGTCGAAGCCCTTCCAATCATCGCGGTAGTTATCGCATTTATCGTTATGAATAAATAATCGTCTGTAATTGTTTTATGAGGTGGCGAAGAAAATTTCATTAGGAATCCTTCGCCATTCCTTTATGCCTTTAAATTTATAAGGCAAAATTCCTTTAGAATTTATATCTAACAAAGATTCCAATCATAAATGATTTGAACTCTAAGCTCTTGAAGGGAGTGAAACAATCGTGTTTTTAGACTATCTATCACTAGGTGAAGCAGTGCACCCTGGTGTGAACTGGGGAGATATCCTAGTTACTTTGATTATTTTCATCGTCCTAATGCTTCTTTTGAAAAAGTTCGCATGGGGTCCTTTGATGGGAATTATGCAACAACGTGAAGAACAAGTTGCTGGTGACTTAGAAACAGCTGAAAAAAGTCGTCAAGAAACGAAGAAATTATTAGAAGAACAACGTAGCCTTCTTAAAGAAGCTCGTGTGGAAGCGCAAGCAATTGTTGAAAACGCTAAGAAACAAGCAGATCTTCAAAAAGAAGAGATTGTTTCAGCAGCTCGTAATGAAGCAGCACGTTTACAAGAATCTGCGAAACGTGACATCGAGACTGAAAAAGAAAAAGCAATTACCTCTCTTCGCGAAGAAGTGGTTTCACTTTCTGTTCTTGCCGCTTCTAAAGTGCTTAACAAAGAAGTTTCAGAAGAAGATAATCGTTCTCTAATTGAAGAAACGATTGCGAAGGCAGGGGAAAATCGATGAGTCAATCGACTGCAGCGAATCGCTATGCTAAAGCTTTGTTTCAATTAGCACAAGAAAAAAATCTTTTAAAAGAAGTAACAGAAGATTTGCGTGAAGTGAAAGTCGTTTTTGAAGAAAATCAAGAATTATTCAAATTACTTGATACGCCAAAAATCGATGCTGACAAAAAGAAAGCAATCCTTTCTGAGTTATTCGCTTCCGTACAACCAATTATTATCAATGCTTTAAAACTTTTAATTGATAAAAAACGTATACATGAAGTAGTAAGTGTTATTGATGCATTTATCAATCAAGCAAACAATGCTCAAGGTGTTGCAGATGCAGTCGTATTCTCAACACGTGCACTTACTGAAGAAGAAGCAAACCGTATTTCTACTGTATTTGCTCAAAAAGTAGGAAAAAATGCGCTTCGTATTACTAACGAAATCGATGCATCACTACTTGGTGGAATTCGAGTTCAAATCGGAAACCAAATTTACGATAACTCTGTCGCAACAAAACTTGCTGGCTTAAAACGTGAATTGATCGGTTAATCCAATAATTATTTGAGAGGTGACAAACGTGGGCATCAAAGCTGAAGAAATCAGTGGACTTATTAAAAAACAGATGGAAAATTACCAATCTGAATTGCAAGTTAGCGAAGTCGGTACAATCATCACTGTTGGTGACGGTATCGCTCGTGCTCACGGCCTAGACAACGTAATGGCTGGAGAATTATTAGAATTCTCTACTGGTGTTCTTGGTATGGCACAAAACCTAGAAGAAAATAACGTTGGTATCGTTATCCTAGGCCCAGCTAAAGGCATCAAAGAAGGCGATGAAGTTCGTCGTACAGGTCGTATTATGGAAGTACCAGTCGGTGAAGAACTAATTGGTCGTGTTGTAAACCCACTAGGTTTACCAGTTGATGGACAAGGTCCAATCAATACTACTAAAACTCGTCCTGTCGAAAGCCCTGCTTTCGGTGTAATGGCTCGTAAATCAGTTGATACACCATTACAAACAGGTATTAAAGCAATTGATGCTTTAGTTCCAATCGGTCGTGGTCAACGTGAATTAATCATCGGTGACCGTCAAACAGGTAAAACATCTGTTGCAGTCGATGCAATTTTAAACCAAGCTGACCAAGATGTAACATGTATCTATGTTGCAATTGGACAAAAAGAGTCAACCGTACGTGGCTTAGTTGAAACTTTACGTAAAAACGGTGCTTTAGATTATACAATCGTTATTACTGCAGGCGCTTCTTCTCCAGCACCATTATTATACTTAGCTCCTTATGCGGGTGTATCTATGGCTGAAGAATTAATGCTTCAAGGTAAAGACGTATTAATCGTATATGATGATCTTTCTAAACAAGCAGCTGCTTATCGTGAACTTTCATTATTATTACGTCGTCCTCCAGGTCGTGAAGCCTATCCTGGTGATGTATTCTACTTACACAGTCGTTTATTAGAACGTGCTGCTAAATTGAACGAATCTTATGGTGGCGGTTCAATCACTGCTCTTCCATTCGTTGAAACACAAGCAGGAGACATCGGTGCTTATATTCCAACAAACGTAATCTCCATCACTGATGGACAAATCTTCTTACAATCTGACTTATTCAACTCAGGTGTTCGTCCAGCAATCAACGCAGGTCTTTCTGTATCACGTGTTGGTGGTTCAGCACAAATCAAAGCAATGAAGAAAGTTGCTGGTACACTACGTCTTGACTTAGCTGCTTACCGCGAACTTGAAGCATTCGCTGCATTTGGTTCTGACCTTGATGCCGCTACTAAAGCGAAACTTGAACGTGGTAAACGTACAGTAGAAGTGTTGAAACAAGATCTTAACAAACCAATCAAAGTTGAAAAACAAGTTGTTATTTTATATGCATTAACTAAAGGATTCTTAGATGATATCCCAGTTCAAGATATCGTTCGTTTTGAACAAGAGCTATATGCTTGGTTAGATGTTAATGATGAAAATGGCGCCGGCGTTTTAAATCAAATTCGCACTACTAAAGGTCTTCCATCTGATGAGGATTTAGCTTCAACAATCAATGCTTTCAAAAAAACTTTCGCTTCTTCAGCTGAGTAAGATGGCATAGTTTTGTGAATTTTAAAATAAAACGGTAAGGTGGTGAAATACCAGTGGCATCATTACGTGAAGTAAAACAACGTATTAAATCTACAACTAGTACTAGTAAGATTACGAACGCTATGCAGCTCGTGTCATCCTCAAAAATGTCACGTGCTGAAGCAAATGCGAAAGCCTACGTTCCATATATGGATAAAATTCAAGATGTTGTTGCCGCAATCGCAGCAGGTACACCAGATGGTTCACATCCAATGTTGATCGCTCGTCCTGTGAAAAAATCTGCTTACTTAGTGATCGCTTCCGATCGTGGTTTAGCAGGAGCATACAACTCAAATGTTATTCGTGCAGCACTAGATGGAATGGATAAACGCAATCAAACAAAAGATAATGTTGTTATTTTTGCAGTTGGTCGTGTAGTTCGTGATTTCTTTAAAAAACAAGGTTTTAACGTAATTGACGAAGAAATTGGTCTTCCCGACCAACCTTCATTTGCAGATATTAAACAAATTGCTCGTAAAGCTGTTGGTATGTTCACAGATGGTACTTATGATGAACTTTATATGTACTATAGTCACTTTATCAGTGCAATTTCTAACGAACCAACGGAGAAAAAAGTACTTCCAATTACTGATCTTACTCCAACAAGCACTGTAACAGCTTCTTATGAATTCGAACCATCAGGTGAAGCAATTCTAGAAGTGTTATTACCACAATATGCGGAAAGCTTGATTTATGGTGCGTTACTAGATGGTAAAGCGAGTGAACATGCTGCACGTATGACAGCAATGAAGAGCGCTACAGATAACGCTCATGACTTAATAAATGATTTAACAATTCTGTATAACCGTGCACGTCAAGCGCATATTACACAGGAAATTACCGAAATCGTTGGTGGAGCTGCAGCCTTAGAATAGGCTCTCCCTAACCTTTTGTAATTAGTTTGATAGGAGGGAAATACAAGTATGAACACAGGACACGTTCTTCAAGTAATGGGTCCAGTTGTCGATGTACAATTCGATAACAACACATTACCAGATATTAATAACGCGCTAACTGTAGAAATCAAACGTCCTAATGAAGATGTTGTAACACTTACATTAGAAGTAGCTCTTCATTTAGGCGATAATGCTGTTCGTACCATTGCAATGTCATCTACAGATGGCTTACAACGTGGCGCAGAAGTAACAGACAAAGGTGCTGCAATTTCAGTACCAGTTGGTGAAGTAACATTAGGTCGTGTATTCAACGTACTAGGTGATACAATCGACTTACAAGATCCAATCCCAGCAGATGCTCGCCGTGACCCAATTCACCGTGAAGCACCTCAATTCGAAGAACTTTCAACAAATGTTGAAGTACTTGAAACAGGTATTAAAGTAGTAGACTTATTAGCACCATATATCAAAGGTGGTAAAGTCGGATTATTCGGTGGTGCTGGTGTAGGTAAAACCGTTTTAATCCAAGAATTGATCAACAACATTGCTCAAGGACATGGTGGTATTTCCGTATTCTCTGGTGTTGGTGAACGTACTCGTGAAGGAAATGACTTATTCTATGAAATGAGCGATTCAGGTGTTATCAATAAAACAGCGATGGTATTCGGTCAAATGAATGAGCCACCAGGTGCTCGTATGCGTGTAGCCCTAACTGGTCTTACAATGGCTGAATATTTCCGTGATGAAATGGGACAAGACGTTCTATTATTTATCGATAACATTTTCCGTTTCACTCAAGCAGGTTCAGAAGTATCTGCCTTACTAGGTCGTATGCCTTCTGCCGTTGGTTACCAACCAACACTTGCTACTGAAATGGGACGTTTACAAGAACGTATCACTTCTACAAACAAAGGTTCTGTAACATCTATCCAAGCGGTTTATGTACCAGCCGATGACTATACTGACCCGGCTCCAGCTACAACATTTGCTCACTTAGATGCTACAACAAACCTTGAACGTAAACTTTCTGAAATGGGTATCTACCCAGCTGTTGACCCATTGGCTTCAACTTCTCGTGCACTATCACCTGAAATTGTGGGGAAAGAACACTATGATATTGCTCGTCGAGTTCAAGCAACATTACAACGTTACAATGAATTACAAGATATTATCGCTATCTTAGGTATGGATGAATTATCTGATGAAGATAAATTGATTGTAGCACGTGCTCGTCGAATTCAATTCTTCTTATCTCAAAACTTCCATGTAGCTGAACAATTTACAGGTCAACCAGGATCATATGTACATGTAAAAGATACAGTTCGTGGCTTTAAAGAAATTCTTGAAGGTAAATACGATAAATTACCTGAAGATGCATTCCGTCTTGTAGGTACAATCGAAGAAGTTGTTGAGAAAGCAAAAGATATGGGCGTAGAACTTTAATACTAGGGACTTGGAGGAAAAAATATGAAGACGACTGTAGTCAACATTGTCACTCCCGACGGCCCAGTATACGATTCAGAAGTTAGCATGGTTATCGTAAAAACTGTAACTGGTGAAATGGGTATTCTGCCTGGACATATTCCAACAGTTGCTCCTTTAGTAGTTAGTGCTGTTCGTCTAAAAAAAGACAATAACACGGAAGTCGTGTCAGTAAGCGGTGGCTTTGTTGAGATTCGTCCCGATAAAGTTACTATTTTAACTCCTTCTGCAGAGCTTGCCGATAATATCGACATTGCTCGAGCAAAAGAAGCAGTTAAACGTGCTGAACAACGACTTCAAAGTAAACAAGATGACATTGATTTCAAACGTGCAGAACTAGCTTTAAAACGTGCGATGAATCGTATCAACGTTAAAGAGGGTAACATCTAAGTAGTGGATTAACTGTAAAGCGAGCAGAATTTTATTTCTGCTCGCTTTTTAAAATAGGGCTGTTAAGTCTTGGTTGATCAGTAAAAAGTATTTACTTAAGTAAAATCAGATAAACAACAGTATTTCTAAACAGAACCTTTAAATAAAAAATGGGGGAAAAGTATGGAATCAATATCATTTGGAATCGGACAAAATGCTCTAGTAAGTACCTGCTCACATATTTTCTTTATCGCTATAACATTTTATGCATTACAAGCACTCATGTATGAAAAGGTTTTTAAAAAAAATCATGTTTTTCAAATTCAACTTTTACTTATTTTATTAAGTATCGCGATTGGATCAACTGTATCCAATTTTTTCATTGATATTTCAACATGGTCAAGACAATTACCATATTTATTCAATTAAATATATGCTGTATGCAAAAGAAATAACGGCACAAACTTATTGTACAAACAGTAACAAAATTAATCAGCACTTTGGTAAATTTTATATTACAATAAGGGTATGTGCGTTTTTAAACACATTATGTGTTTATATTATTTCTTTTGCATATAGCATAACCATTGCCCAGGAAATATTTTGGTGAAACTTGTTTAATTTTCTCAAGAATTGTGTTTCTTCATAATGAAGAGAAACAGAAATTTACTAACACACTTCTAGCATTTTAACGTAATATAGTATTACTATAGTTATTTATTCGTAGAAATTTAAAATAGTGTAATCGGTTCTTGTCAACAACATGAAAAACGGGTATTATGTAAGTTGTTTTGTTACTAATTATTGACATTGATCAACTAAAAAAGAATTTTATGAGCTGAAATATAAGAGAGAGTTATTTAGATTAAGTTCGGAGGGACATATTGTGGAGAAAATTGTTGTAAAAGGCGGCAAGGTTTTACACGGAATTGTAAAAGTAGAAGGAGCAAAAAATGCAGTTCTACCTGTTCTTGCAGCATCATTATTAGCATCTGAAGGAAAAAATATTATTAAAAACGTGCCGAACTTGGCAGATGTTTATACAATTGATGAGGTCTTAAAAAGTTTGAATGTACACCTCACATTCTCAAGCGAAGAAAATACTGTTGAAATCGATGCATCTAACCAAATATCATCTGAAGCACAATTTGAATATGTGCGTAAAATGCGTGCATCTATTTTAGTAATGGGGCCACTTTTGGCACGTAACGGTTATGCAAGGGTTGCAATGCCTGGTGGATGTGCTATTGGCTCTCGACCAATTGATATACATTTAAAGGGCTTTGAATTAATGGGGGCAAAAATTTCTACAGGACATGGTTATGTCGAAGCCTCAACAGAAGGACGTTTAAAAGGTGCTAAAATTTACCTTGATTTTCCTAGCGTAGGTGCCACTGAAAATATTCTTACAGGGGCAGCGCTGGCAGAAGGTACAACAATTATTGAAAATGCCGCAAAAGAACCTGAAATAGTGGATCTAGCTAATTTCATCAATGAAATGGGCGGAAAAGTAGTTGGTGCTGGTACAGATACCATTCGTATCGAAGGTGTTGAGAAATTATATGGTACAACACATTCAATTATTCCTGATCGAATTGAAGCTGGAACATTTATGGTAGCTGCTGCTATTACTGGTGGAGATGTCTTAATCGAAAATGCAGTGCCTGAACATATGACAGCACTTATCGCCAAAATGAGAGAAATGGGTGTTGAAATCGAGGAAGAAGTAGCAGGTTTACGTATTTGTGCAACACATCCTTTAAAGGCAGTAGATGTAAAGACAATGCCACATCCCGGATTTCCAACGGATATGCAATCACAAATTATGGCTTTGATGCTTGTGGCGCAGGGAGCAAGCGTTATTACAGAAACCGTTTTTGAAAATCGATTTATGCATGTCGAAGAGTTCCGTCGAATGAATGCAAATGTAAAAATTGATGGACGCTCCGTTATTATTGATGGTCCATGCAAGCTACAAGGCGCAGAAGTAGCTGCAACCGATTTACGGGCAGCAGCTGCATTAATTCTTGCAGGATTAGTTGCAGAAGGTATTACATGTGTTTCTGAACTAAAACATTTAGATAGAGGATATGTCGATTTCCATAAAAAGCTGGCTGCTCTAGGTGCGGATATTGAACGTGTCTCATCTGAAGAAGTATTCGAAAAAGAGCTTCAACCAAATTAGTCATTATGGCGGCTTATACAATCCAATCGTTTGATCAAACCCACTACATACTTATGTTTGCAGTGGGTTTTTATATTCAAAAAACATAAAAATTTTTTATGATAAAAATGAAAGAAACCAATCATAAAAAACATTTCGATAGCATACCTTTGAATATGAAAAAAATACATCTCTATATTCTAATTTTTATAGCTATCTTATTCATATTGCCCACTTTTTTTGCGATGGACAAGGAGTATGTGTCAATTCCGACCTCTGGTACTGTGGCAAAGGGACAGAGAGAGGAAAATACAGTAAAGGACGAAGAATGCAATATCCAAATACAAATACAAGGAGAAAAAAAGGCATACTCACTGGAAGAGTATCTCGTTGGGGTTGTAGCTGCAGAAATGCCTGTTTCTTTTGATTTAGAAGCATTAAAGGCACAAACTATTGCTTCACGCACATTCGCCTTAAAACGAACAAATTTAGGCGAAAATTCGATAGAGCCAAATGTCTCAGCTCAGGCTTTTGCTGACGAAGCACAAAGAAAAAAAGATTGGGGAAAAAACTTTGAAAAAAATGAAAAGAAAATTCGAAAAGCTGTACAAGCAACAAAGGGACAAGTATTAGTTTATCAAGATGAGTTGATTACGGCTATGTTCTTTTCGACTAGTAACGGCCAAACTGAAAGTGCGAAAAGTTATAGTGGTCATTCCATTCCTTATCTACAATCTGTCACAGTTCCAACTACTGAAAAAGAATCTCCAAGATATGAAACTAATTACAATTTTACACTACAACAATGGAATACAGCTTTCCAACAGCAATGGACAAAAGTACAAATACAAAATATCCAAATCTCTCATAATGATTCAGGAAGAGTTGAAACCATTAAATCAGGAGATTTTAAATGGTCTGGTAGAGAAGTACGTGAAAAGCTTCAATTGGCTTCTACAGATTTTACGATTAAATGGAATGCTGAAAAGAAAATCGTTCAGGTCAAAACGACGGGTTATGGTCATGGTGTAGGGATGAGCCAGTATGGTGCCAAGGCACTTGCAGAAAAGGGGGCCACTGCAAAAGAGATCTTGCAACATTTCTATCAACACGTAAAAATAGAAAAACTAAAAAAATCTTCTTCTCTATGTTTAAACTCTCAAGCTATTGACAACAATAGCAAATGAGGTGATGAAAATGAGAGAGGATAATAAGCAAAAACCTACTCCACAAAAAACAAATGTTACAAAACAACGCTGGTTTTGGCCAGTAATCTATGCAAGCTTTTCCATTCTTTTAGTTGCAGGTGTTTGGGGTTATTCAGCATTAACGAACTCTCCTAAAGAGACAGGGACTAGCCAATTGACAGCTACTAATGATAATAATGAAAGTCCAACAGTAGAAACAAACGCAACTGCCGAGTCCATGAAGTATCCATTTAAAGAAGCACTTTTAAAAGATGCAAAAGTAATCCAGGACTACTATGATGTTGAAGCAAACGAACAGTCTAGGGAAGGTGCATTATTGGTATTTAACCAAACCTTTACGACTAGTGAAGGTATTGCTATTTCAGTTAATGGTGAAGGCTTCGATGTACTTGCTGCTCTTAGCGGAACAGTAGAAGAAGTAAAAGATGATGCATTTGTTGGAAATGAAATTACAATATCCCATTCTAACGGTATGACCACTAAATACAGTTCCGTTGGTGATATTGCAGTTAAAAAAGGTGATAAAGTAGATCAAGGACAAGTACTTGGTAAAGCCATCTCCAATGAATACAATCCAAATGCTGGTACACATCTTTATTTTGAAGTAATGCAAGAAGGTAAACACATCAATCCAAAAAGTTTACTTGCATTTTAGATAATTCGGCTGTCTAGGTTCTAAGCACAAGGTTTTAGACATAAGGTGAAGAAACGTTCGTACATTGTGGAAAGGAAGAGAATGTGCACGAACATATTCGCAATCGATGTCTAAAACTTGGTTTAATGCTTAAAGAGTCGCAACAGACTGTGAGAGCCTTAGCTCAAAAAACTGGATATTCCAAGAGCACGATTCATAAGGATCTCACTGAAAGATTGTCACAGGTAAACGAGGAATTAGCGAAAGAAGTAAGCGAAATTTTGGCTTACCACAAATCCATCCGGCATATTCGTGGTGGAGAAGCGACACGCCAGAAATGGCTTTCACGCAATACAGAAAAAAAGACACCTTCGCAGATTGATTAGCGGGTGTCTTTTTCTATCTTTTATTTTAAAAGAAGATTGCTAACACAATTTTGTTTTCCATATCCATTCCATATTGTTAAAAATTGATATAGAAAAATATTATGTGAAAATTCTTACGATATATACAAAATTGCCTACAAATTAAAGAAATATTAGATGTAATTAATTCAGTGCTATGTTAAAATATTCTAGATACATATTCATTACTATAGGCAGATATTGATACACAAAGAAAGGGGAAAATACATGTTTTCTAAAGATATAGGGATCGATTTAGGAACAGCAAATGTACTCATTCATTTAAGAGGAAAAGGGATTGTCCTAAATGAACCATCTGTTGTAGCGATTGACAAAGATACAAAAAAAGTGTTAGCCATTGGTGAAGAAGCTCGTAGAATGGTCGGTAGAACACCCGGAAACATTATTGCGATTCGTCCATTAAAGGATGGAGTTATTGCTGATTTTGATGTAACAGAATCAATGTTAAGGTATTTTATTAATAAATTAAATATTTCGGGTTTTATGTCTAAACCGCGCATATTAATCTGCTGTCCTACAAATATTACCAGTGTTGAACAAAAAGCGATTCGTGAAGCAGCTGAAAAATCAGGCGGTCGAAATGTTTTCTTAGAAGAAGAACCAAAAGTAGCGGCAATTGGTGCTGGAATGGAGATTTTCCAACCTAGTGGGAATATGGTTATCGATATTGGTGGAGGTACTACCGATGTTGCGGTGTTATCAATGGGGGATATTGTAACATCTGA
The DNA here is from genome assembly GCF_007896505.1 of Rummeliibacillus sp. SL167. NCBI lineage: Bacteria > Bacillati > Bacillota > Bacilli > Caryophanales > Caryophanaceae > Rummeliibacillus > Rummeliibacillus sp. SL167. The sequence continues at coordinate 250,481 of NZ_VCBM01000002.1, forward strand.
ATCCATCAAAGTAGCCGGGGATTTATTTGATAATGATATTTTGCAATACATCAAAAAGAATTACAAGTTATTGATCGGTGAACGTACTGCAGAAAATATTAAAATTTCTATTGGGACAGTTTATCCTGAAGGTCGAGATGAAAGTATGGAAATTCGTGGACGTGATCTCGTTACAGGGTTGCCTCGAACAATTGAAATTCACTCAAATGAGATCGAAAAGGCATTACATGAATCAGTGGCTCTAATTGTTCAATCTGCCAAGAACGTACTTGAAAAAACACCACCAGAGTTATCAGCAGATATTATTGATCGCGGTGTGATGGTCACAGGTGGCGGAGCATTATTGCATGGTTTAGATCATTTATTAACAGAAGAATTGAAAGTACCTGTATTTATCGCAGAAAATCCTATGAACTGTGTAGCGGAAGGAACAGGTCTTATTTTAGAAAATATTGATAAAGCACCAAAACATCGAAAAAAATAGCCGAAATAATATAAAAGGACCTATATAGACAAAGATTTTAAATGAACAGACGTGTTGATCAGGAAAAAACTAGGATGATTATATGAGGCGTAATATTAGAAAATCCCCTGTATAGCTCCATGCATATTGATCGGAGTGGAGGATTTACTTGAGTCCTTGGAAACGTATGCGCATTTCCTTCGTAGGGTGCCCGCTTAGTAAAGTCCATTCAATGTCCTGTGGGAAAAGCGAGCAATCTGTAGTGGAAATCAGCCAATCATCTCTATCTTTGCGAATACATATAGCCAATCAATCAACACACCTATTAAATTAGTATTGTTGTATAAACGAATGTTTGTTTTTCAAATTTTATTTTTATTGAAAGGGTGAAATCGATGTTTCGTGGTTTTTATACAGTTGCTTCGGGTATGATCGCTCAACAACGTCGTACAGAACTTTTATCAAACAACATTGCAAATGCGAATACGCCCGGCTATAAAGCAGACCAATCGACGATTCGCTCGTTTCCAGAAATGCTCTTATCACGTATTACAAAAAGTGGACCTGCAAATGTGGAAAACGGCTTTGAAGGTAGCTCATCAAAACAAATTGGGGCGGTTGGGACAGGTGTTTATATGCAAGAGACATTACCTGATTACTCCCAAGGGCAAATTACAGAAACAGAATTACCTACAGATGTAGCATTAATAGATGGCAATCTGCCTGTTAATAATGCAACAGGAAAGCCAGGCGCGATCTTCTATCGTTTACAAGATCCTACTGGTGGAGAAGCGTATACTCGTAACGGGAATTTTACATTGGACGCAGCAGGTAATTTAGTGAATGCACAAGGGTATTATGTGCTGTCAGACCAAGGTGAAAAGATCACTTTACAAAGTGATGATTTTCAAATTACAGCAGATGGTTATATTACAGAGAATGGTCAACGAGTCGCACGTCTAGGTGTATCTTATTCAGCAAATCCAGATACATTGGCAAAACGTGATACAGGTTTATTTTATACAAGTGACGCGCAACCATTGCCATCAGCTTATAATGTAAATAACGTAAGTTTTTCATTAAAACAAGGCTTCATAGAACGTTCAAATGTTGATGCAGCACGTACGATGACAGATATGATGACAGCTTATAGAGCTTTCGAAGCAAATCAGAAAATACTTCAAGCATATGATAGAAGCATGGACAAAGCTGTAAATGAAGTTGGAAAGGTATAGTCCTTTCAGCAGTTGTCATAGCTTCTGAAAGGCAAAGGCAATTTTAAATGGAAAGGCAATTATGTCAAGGCTTTTTGATTGAAGTATTTTAAGGTTACTTAGGAGGTATACTGAATGATACGTACTATGGTTTCAGCAGCAAATACAATGTCCCAGCTACAACAGCAATTAGATACCATTGGTAATAATATGGCAAATAGTAATACACATGGATTCAAAGCGAAAGAAGCTAAGTTTGGTGAGTTACTGTACCAAGAATTTAAAAATGATAAACAAGATAAAACAAAACGTCAATCACCAGTTGGTATCCGAATCGGGGTTGGTGCTCGTCTGGCACAAGCACAAATAAACTCAAAACAGGGTGGCATTCAACAAACGAATCGTTCACTCGATTTCACTTTTACAAAAGAAAAACAATATTTTAATATATTAATGCCGGATGATAATAATGGTACAAAAACGGTTTATACAAGACAAGGTAATTTTTATCTTTCCCCATTAAATAATGGTAATGTAATGCTAGTCAATGGGGACGGTTATCCAGTTGCAGATGCTAATGGTAATGCTATTGTATTAAAAGATGATGCGAAAGACTTTGCTGTTACAGCAGACGGAACACTAAATGTTCGGTATAATGATAATACAAGCGCTAACATTCAAATGGGTGTCACACAGATTAAAAAGCCTCAGCTAATGGAGCACATCTCGGATACGTACATTGGATTACCTGATAATTTCAATCAACTTGGTGTTGCACAAGCCGATGTTTTACAAAACTTGCAAGGTGCAAATCGAAACCAAGTAGCCATGCAAAATGGTGGTCTTGAAATGTCTAATGTGGATATTTCAAAAGAAATGACAGAGCTTATCAATACACAACGCTCCTATCAATTCAATGCACGAACGATCACAATGGCCGATCAAATGATGGGGCTCGTTAACGGAGTAAGATAAGTAATTGTTTATAGAGGAGAACAAGTAATGGCAAATAATTCAACACAAAAGAAAACTGAAAACCAATCTTCACCACGTACTCGCCAAGAAGCCAAGCAGAATAGAAAAGTAGTAAATGAACGTGTAGGAAGAAATTGGATGACAACGGGAATATTATCAATCAGTTTTAAGCTTATCATTGTTGTTGTTTTACTTGTCGTTGTCGCGATTACTGGCTCTATGGTTGGGTATAGCATAATTGGAAATGGCAAGCCTCTAGCTGTTTTCAATCCATCAACATGGCAACATGTGTTTGATATTATGAATGGCAAATAATCCATATAAGCAGTAGGAGGAAGAACATGCTAACTGCAGATCAAATTCAACAAATATTACCGCATCGTTATCCTTTTCTTTTAGTAGATCGTATTACTGAAATAGAAGAAGGTAAACGAGCTGTAGGGATAAAAAACGTTTCTATCAATGAACCATTCTTTACCGGTCATTTTCCTGGTTATCCAGTCATGCCGGGTGTACTAATTATTGAAGCAATGGCGCAAGTTGGTGGCGTAGCGCTCTTGAAATCGGAAAAATTTCAAGGCCATTTAGCATTTTTGACAGGTGTTGATCATGCACGTTTCAAACGTCAAGTAATCCCTGGAGATCAACTCCAAATTGAAGTTGAATTCACAAAACTTCGTGGAGTGATGGGCAAAGGTCATGGGAAAGTAACAGTAGATGGCGAGCTTGTCAGTGAAGCCGATATTCTATTTGCCATTGGACCAGCTCAACAAAACGAAGACAAATAAATCTCTAAAACAAACCATTTCGGACATACTAGTCTGAAGTGGTTTTTCATTTTAGATCTTGTTTAATTATGCTGTTGTCGCTTTTTACTGATGGAAAATCCTACAAAAGAACACGATTTAAAAAGGATACAACCTTGGTAAGGGTAAGGTCAAAAAATGATGTATTTCATCACATGTGTTGATTTTACAAAAATTAGGAATACTCGTTTAGCGTAATTTTGAAAAACCCTGTATTTTTAGGAATATTTATATAGATCTTCGCTGCGGCTTGCTCAAGTCCTCGAAAATGCATACGCATTTCCTTCGTGCGGTGTGGATTCAGGAAGTAAACTCAATGTCCCGCGGGAAAAGCGAATAGATGAGACCCCACAGCGTAGCGATTAAGGAACGGAGTCTAAGGGCGCCACGTCCTGTGGCAACGACTCCGTGACCAACATCCTGTTGCCCCCAGCGTTCGCCCGCATGAGTCGTGCAAGCCGCAGCGGAAATCAACGAATCCCCTTATTTTTATGGATTAAATTGGATAATCAACACGCCTGGTATTTCATTTTATTATCCCCAAACAAGCCAAAATCATTTTTTAATCTCAAGGATAGTTTCTTTTTTTTCGCGCATGCTATTTTTGAATCGCACACAGTGTGTAGTGGTTTAAAAATGGTGGAAGGAGGAAAACAAAAAAATGTGGAAGCAGTCAGCTGCAATCTTACTTTTTTCTGGACTCTTATTGGTTGGATGTAACAATAAAGCAGTCGAGGATACTCGTACCGAAACACCTATGGAGGATGTTAACAGAGGTGTTAACGAAGGGGTAAACGATGACGATGGTATAACTGAAGATGGCGTAAACGACAGCGTCAATCATCCAGTTGAACGAGGTATCAATGAGGGTGTAAATGACATTGAAAAAGGCGTCAATGATGTAACAGAAGATGTTAAACGTGGCGTCAATGATGTTACACCAGATAATGATACTGTTGTTGAAGATCGAACCATTGTTGATGATAAAGCTTCAAATGGTTACGATGTTCATCATGAAAAAGATGACAACAAATAATAGCAACTTGGCATATCCTTGTTAAAAGGTGTGCCAAGTTTTTTAGTTATTCGGATTTAACGGGCAATAAGATCCCCATCTCAAGATATAGAGAGAAAGATAGATGGAGGATCAACTGCCGCATGCGTCCGATTGGTTCGGGCGGGCAGGATGTTGGTCCCTCAGGTGTTGCCACAGGACGAGGCGCCTTTAACCTGAGTTTTTCTCCATCAGTGGAGGATGAAGAAAACCCCACTGATGGAGTTTCACTTTAACCCACATAAAGTTGTAATTTCACGCATCAAGATCCTCAAAAACAGAAGATTGGTGAAAAAACAACTCTCAATAAGCTCAACTAATTCCTATTAGAGAATGAAAAAAATTCCTTGAAGGAAGTTTTACTTTGTGGAATTTCTCAATCGAGGTCTAGCACGCATATCCGATTTGAATTTTTCGAGTAGATCATCACCTGTTAAACCTTTTTCAACAAGTTCTAAAAGTAATTGTTCAGCATATTGTCGTCGTCCTGAATCTAACGTTCCTTTTAATAAAACTGAAACATGCTCATGATCTGGCATTTCTACAATGTCTTGAACAACAACACGAAAAGGCGCAGGTTCATTATCTGGATAAGAAATAACGGCACGGACATTTATTATAGTATCAGTACCTAAATATGGGACAAAATCAGCGGCATATTGTCGATCCATATACATTTCTAAAATCCAAGACTTATGGCTATTTTCTTGATTGATAATAATTCCATCGGTTAATGGATATGATTGTAATTTTTCATCTTTCAATAGTTCCAACGATAACATTTTAAATGTCTTCACTGAACGGGATCACCTATCTTTCGACGAATTTCGTAAATTAATTATATCATATAAAAAATCAGCTAAAATAATATTTCACATGCTTTTTGAAAATTAAGAAAACAAGGAATGACGCGATTTGTTCAAAATTAGGCATTTTCAAAATGCAATTTCATATTCAAAAATCAATATAAAATCGCTATTTCGTGATTTTGCACAAAACTTGTAATTTTCCTATGATAGGGATACTTCAAAGGAGAGGAGGTGATCGCTTGAATCAGGTTGCTCTTGTAGGAAGAATTACAAAAGATCCAGAATTACGGCAACTATCGGAAGGGAGGGTGCAAACAAATTTTATCCTTGCTATCAATCGAAATTATAAAAATTTAAATGGTGAGATTGATGCTGATTTCATGCCCTGTTCTGTTTGGGGAAAGCTCGCTACAAATGTAGTAAAGTATTGCGGGAAAGGCTCATTAATTGGGGTTGGTGGCCGACTGCAAACAAGATCTTATGAGCGTGAGGATGGAAAAAGAATATTTGTTATCGAGGTAGTTGTAGAAGATGTTCGTTTCTTAGTATTAAAAGAACGTGAGGATAAGGCAATTCAAAAACATAACAATTCGGATGGATCAAAGCAGCCAACTTCGCAGAATACTTCTGAACAAACGCAAGAAATACCTGCAGGCTTTGCATTACCAAAAGAAGAAGTACAAGGGTTGCCAATAAGATAAAGTTTTTCGTGGTGTGAAGAAGTGAGGATTATGTGATGACAGCCGGTCCTATTGGGAAGACCGCACCAATGGGTTTGATGAATTGATCCAAATAAAATTTAACCAAGTCGATCATCCACTGGAACAATTCAAAATGGCCGCCTAAATAGCAAAAATTCGTTATGCATAACACATACATAACGAATCCATTAGTAAAGGTTAAAAATAACAATAACAGTATATGGGGATATACTATATAAAAGCTGAATGGGAAAAGGTATATTTTTACTGTCTATGGGGAAGACAGCGGATGAAGCCATCATTAGTATGGCTTTATCTGTACATAACAATTAAATTTAAAGAAGTGTCCCAAAGGAATTTTCATCCTTCAGGACACTTTTTAGATTGCGAAGAAAAGAATCTATGAAAATTTCCTTTATCCACTATCCACGGGAAATGCAGTTTAATCCACGGGAAATAACGCCTAATCCACGCAAAATTGTATCCAATCCATGAAAACCTTCATCCAATCCACGGAAAATCAAACTGTATCCACGAAGGGAAAAACTTAAGTCTTATTCACAACGACCATTCATGAAGAAAAAACAATATCCAGCCAACTCAATGAGTTCTAAAAACTAAATGAAAGTAAATCCATGATTTCTTCATCTTTCAGTTCTGTAATCCATTGACTAGATTGAATCAATTCTTCTGATAATGCTTGTTTTTCAGAAAGCAGTGTATCGATTTTTTCTTCTATAGTTCCTGTTGTGATGAATTTATGAACATGCACAAATTGAGTTTGACCAATACGATATGCGCGGTCTGTAGCTTGGTTTTCTACTGCTGGATTCCACCAACGATCGGCATGAAGTACATGGTTTGCAGCAGTTAAGTTTAAACCTGTTCCTCCTGCTTTTAAGGACAAGATGAAAATGGGAAACTCACCTTTTTGAAAGGATTCAACGAAATAATCACGCTGTTGTTTTGGCATACTGCCTGTCAAGAATGGTGCATCAATATCGTAAAGCTCAGAGAAGCAATGTTGCAATAGATGCCCCATTCCAATATATTGCGTGAAGATTAAGCATTGTTCCTGATTGTTGGCAATATCGGCAGCAAGTGTCACGATCCGATCTAGTTTTTCCGAACGTTTCAGCATCTCCTCAGAGCCTTCAAATGGCTCTTTCAAATAGAGAGCTGGATGATTACAAAGCTGTTTCAGCTTGCTCAACATTTTCAATATAAGACCTTTTCGTTCAAAACCAGATAATGTTTTCAGCTTTTGCAAAGTTTCTTGTATAAAACTTTCATACAGAACGGCTTGCTCTTCAGTAAGTGGACAATATTCCCGTTGTTCAAGTTTATCCGGTAGATTTAACATAAGGGCTGGATTTTGTTTTGTACGGCGCAATAAAAATGGCTGAATTTTTTTTCTTAATCGTATCTTATGATTTTCCGAGTCATCACGTTCAATCGGTGCGATGAATTCCTCTTGGAAGCGGGAAAAGCTACCAAGATAACCTCTGTAGATAAAGTCAAAAATAGCCCAGAGCTCAGATAAACGATTTTCAACAGGTGTCCCTGTTAAGGCAATATGATGCTTCCCATGTAATCGTCTAATGGCTTTTGATTGTTTGGTATGCATATTTTTAATATTTTGGGCCTCATCAAGCGTAATATTTGTCCAACTCCGATGTTCGAGCATGTCAATATCTTGTGTAATAGTGCCATAAGTAGATAAAACCACTTGAGGCTTTTCTTTATGAAGATAGGCATCAAAATTTTCATCTTTTAGACGGTTCGATCCATAGTGCAGATACACTTTCAAGGATGGAGCAAAACGTTCCAATTCTTTTTGCCAGTTTCCCAGTACAGATGTAGGGCAAATGATTAGAGTAGGTGGTGCATCTATTTCAGCATCATATACATGTAGTAAGTAAGAAATAAGCTGGACCGTCTTCCCAAGCCCCATATCATCAGCAAGGCAAGCACCGAAGTTTTGTCCACGCATGAAGACGAGCCATTCAAAGCCTTCCTGTTGATAAGGACGCAAAGAGGCCTTTAGGTGATCAGAAACCTTTATGGCAGGCATTCCCTTCTTATCAACCAATGTTTGTACGTAATCCCGCAAAGATTTTTGCATTTCAAATTGGAAGAAAGGGTCGTCACGATCCTCATCATTTTCCTCTTCAATTGGAGCGGTGAGTTCTTCCGGTAACTCTTGGAATAACAAATCTCGAATCGTCCAATTTTCATTTTCTGCTTTGTCCATCAATTGTCGAATTTCCTGCATCCAAGCTGCATCTACTTTTACCCATTCCGTACCAGCACGGATAAATTCGCGACTATCATTGACCATTTGCTGAAATTCTTCGATTGATATGTCTTGACCATTTAAGGATAATTTCCAGTCAAATGTTAAAATTTCTTGTAAACCTGCCGCAGATTTATAATTTGATGCAGTACTTGCACTGGCACGGACCTTGATACGAGAGTCTTTTATATTTTTGAGCCATGCAGGGAGTACAATTTCAAAACCAAGCGCTTGCAAACGAACGAAATCTGTGCGTAAAAATTCGCGAACATCAGGGTCTTTCAAATGCAATGAAAGAAAATAGTTTGGATCTGTGTCCTCCATGTAATCCCTTGTATGCAATAATTCGATAATCTGTTGTTGTAATTGTTTGATGCCTTCAACATGATGTTTCCACTTTTCTGGCAATGCATAGTCAATTGGAAGCTTGCGTTTTCGCATAGGAGGTGTCCAATAAGTAGAACTTTTCTTATTGCGAACCACTGTTTCGAGAAACCATTCATCTTGATCTTCTGCAGGCTCACGTAAGCGCAAGCCCACATAGATTTCATCATCTACGATTTTCGACTGAATAGGCCAACCGCCATTACGGAAAAATGGAAGCAATGGTGGTATATCATGAATAGTGAGTCCTGCTTCCAGTAACTTTTGAATAAGTGCCATTTGAAGTAGATTTTCCGTTAGTTCATCAATTGGTAGATCTAGTATAAAAGCATCATTGTCGATTTGGATATGTTGCCATAAATCTTTGCTATACCAATAGGTAGAAGAATGAAAAGCAGCTTCTAGCCAATGGCTCGCATTTTCGTCGATTCCGACATAAGTAATAAATGGATGCTTTTGCTTTTCGGAAAATAACTCCACCATTTCAAGTGGTGAAAGAGTAACATGAAAAGATGAATGGTTTGCAGTAAGCCCATAAAAAGCGGGTTCATATTGGAAAAAAAGAAAGGTAAGCCATTCTGTCACAAGTATAGGTGTGCCATTTTGCTCGTGTGCTTGCAAAGTGAAGGATTGTCCTGTTTCAGTTTCTATGCTAAGTTGGATGGTTTTCAAGAAGGTATCCGGTACATTTGCATTCATTGTCATAGCTTCAAGTTTCCTTTCTCAATTTCTTCTTGTAATGCACGAAGACGTTTATATTGTTGACGAGTCTGATCAACGTAATGATTCCAAAATTCCGTTTTTCCACTTTTTTTTGCAGCAGTTTTCATCTTTTTCCAAACACGTACAGCTTGTTTATAATGTTGCCGCGATTTTTGATTTAATTCGGACATAGCAAGAGCGTGATATAAAGGTAAAAGAGCATCTGGTTTTTTTTCAAATACAGTTTTTAAACCACACAGTTCTAAATAGGCTAATGATGAAGGAAAACGATGATGAAGTGCTGCCCACTCTGTGTAACGACCACGTTCTATTAAAAATAGAGAATAGGGTTGCATACCGTACATACCAAAGGCGGAAAATAAAACTTCAGCTTCTTGGTCATTAAGATGGACTTTTGAACATAATTTATTGAAAGCGTTGACAAATGCTGAGCGATACCGAGTTGATAACCAGGTATTGATGAACGGATTTAAACAAGGAAGCATTGCGCGTACAATCATTGAAAGTGCCTGATTATCCTCATTGCGATCTGCAAAACGTGCCAAATCCATCCAGACAAGCATATCTGCTTCGTTGATCTCCGCAAGCTTATGCTCAAGTTCATCGTATTTTTTCAACATGATTAAAAACATAGATTTAATACTTTCTAATTTGACATCATCTGCAATATGGCGATCATTTTCGATCAAAGCTAGTTCCGATTGACGTCGAGATTTTTCGTTGAACATAGACTCCCAGAAAAAAGTATAAATATATAAACGTTGTTCAAAATAACCCGTTTGATGTAACAGAAAATAATTAACAATTTTTTGTAATGTATCATAGAAAGGATCTGTAGCAAAAAGACGGGACTTTGAAGAAGTCAATCGAATATGTTCTTTCACTTTTTCCGCTTCATGTTCGATAAATTGATTGTAATAGGTTCTATAAGACTCATTCGTTGGTGTCAAATGCTTCCAAGTATGAGACAATAATGCCATATGGGTGAATAACTTATACAAGTTTTGCCACTCGTGTTCGAATGGAGTATGCTGGAAAACTTGCCTTTGCATATCAGAGAAAATGCTCTCTACAAGATAAGGATTCAGCACGGGTTGATTGTATAAATTTGCTTTATAAATATTTTGCACAAGTCGCAACCAAGACTCAGGAGATCGCTCATCTTTTAAAAAGTTCATCTGTACCATCTTTTTCGCACGAAATCCCTCAAGCCATGTGGATAAGGAATCAATATATTGATATAGAACAAACAAGGCCGCCAACTTATGACGGCACCAATGTTCTTTTGGACAATCGCAAGTTAGATTGCTTGTGTTTATATGAAGGGTTACGCTCGTAGGTGTTGCATCTTGAACTACGAATGAGATGACGTTACGTTCTTCACTATAAGTACTAATTTTCACATAGTTATGACGAGCTAAAAATGCAGCACGTCTCACCAATTCATCATCTTCAGTGTTTGTTGTGTGAAGATCTAAACTTATTTGAGCCATTTGATTGCGAATAAAATCCTCGTAACTTTTGGCAATATCAGAAATATTCGTATTCATATCATTCGCTCCTGCAAAAAAACTTTCCTTTCATTATAAATCTTTTTGATACCATTCGTAAATGCAAAAGGAAATTTTTCACGATAAAGCTTTCATATATGAGCAAATTTTATCTTGATTCACTAAGGAGACATCTACCTCTAGAGATGGAGGGATGAATGCGATTTTAATCCATATCCTGTTGTACAAAAGCTTGTTGAAACAATAAAAATCGGGGCTAAAAGAGCAAGCTCGAAAAAACTGTGGGTGGGATTGATAAAGATTGTGGGAATGTTTAGAAAAGGCGAGAAATATTTTTGTGTCAATTATCAGTATTTCATGATATTATATTAATAATCAGAATATTCCTTCAAAGGAGGGAGCTTGTATGTTAGAAGTGAAAAGAATGGAACCATTCTACACGAAACGAGATGGGGCACGACTTAAAATGGTTTTTGCCTATCAATACTTCACCATTGTAAAGGATGAAGAACTATTTCATTTCATCCCTGTAGAAGGAAAAGAAATAGTGATTAATTTAACGTCATTACAAATTGAAAACCTGTCTGAAGTTTTCGTATTCCAAAAAGGAACTCGTTTTATCCGATTGCCATTATATCAATTACTCTTAGTTTCAAATATTCATGATCACCTAGAACTTATTCTAGACGAACTTGAATTGAAATCTGGCGAACAACTTTTAGAAGCACCATCAGAGACAGACTTACTAATTGTAGAACTAGAAGATTCTAATCGTTTACGACTGATTGATCAAGCTTTAGAGCAAAGAGATAAAGAATTATTTTACAAACTCACCGAAGATTTAAAACCTACGGAGGACTTAAGAAATTGAACATGCAGCACTCATAGAAAGCACCTTTTCATCAATTGTATGATTAGGTGCTTTGTTTTTGCCCATCATCATCTTCTCATTTAAAATCAAACAATATCTTAAAATAACATCCCTGAAATTTCACCTTATCTTCAATAAACAATTGCCTATCGTAGAATGCTGACTTTTTCCTAATAACACGCCTGTAAATATATCTCCAAAATCCTAACGTTCGACTCAATTTCGACACAAATAAGAATTGGAGTACATTAAAAAGACACATATCAATACTTTCTAAAATATAAAAATGAATATTTAATCCTGTTTTTATAAAAATATGCACCCGTATTTACCTATGTTGGTAAAAATTATATTTACTCAATTTTTTTCTAAAAATAAACATTCCATCTTACGTTGATTCTTTCAGTGAGAGATGAAGAAAACCCCCACTGATGGAAGCTTCACTTTATCTATTAAACTAGTTCTATTGACCTTATTTATAAACTATAAATCTAATATATAGCCCTTTATCTTTCCATTTAATGAGATAAAATGCGCATTTTTTGATCAATAGTAGAGTCATAGTTTTTTATGATAATTATTCATAATCCCCATAATTCCAGTGATATCAAGAGTTTTGCACATACTAATAGATTTTTCAAAGACCTCTATTTTGTTCATTTAATTACTAAAGTCCCTTTTGAAATTAGGATATAAGTATTAATTTTTAGAATAGTTAAAAAAATCGACACACTATAGCAAAATTTTCATTTCTGTTAATTTATAGTAACTATAACAACTAGAGATTTTTTAGAGCACCTTTGATTCTGTTACCTAAATGCCATTTTAGGAAAGGAGGAAAGGTTTTTTCTTTCGATTATTTTTTACTTAAATTTCCGCTGTGCTGGAAATGGTAGTATCTAAAAAAGGAAAAGGGAGGAATGTAAATGAGAAAGAAAGAAGGTTTTGTCAAAGCATTTAGTATTGCGACATCTGCGCTTATAGCACTTTCACTAATTTCACCAAATATTGCAGGAGCAAAAACGAATGATCTTTACCAGTCTTTCAGTGACTCCAGTCAAAATGCGATTGTTGTAAAAAACAAAGTAAGTAGTAGACTCCTTGAAGACTTTAAAGATGATGAAAAATTAACTTTCTTGATCAAATTCAAAGAAAAAGCATCTGTTGGAAAAATAGCTACAGAAGCTAGAAAAAATGCAGAGAAGAACAAATTGTCAGCACAACAAACAAAATTTGTGCAGCGCTCTGCAGTGGTATCAGATTTGAAGGCAACATCACTTGAATCACAGGAATCCGTAAAGCAATACCTTGAAAAGGAAGTAGATAAAGGCAATGCAAAAGACATTGAATCTTATTTCATCGTAAATGGAATAGCTGTTACAGCTACAAAAGAAGTGGCTGAAAAAGTTGCCACTTTCGATGAGGTCGAAAAAGTATTGCCAAATGAAACACGCCAGCTCTATACAACGAAAACAAGTACAGAAGAGGTTTCAAAAACGAAATCAGTAGCAACAAAAACAGCTACGGATAAAAAATCTAAAAGCGCCTCAGAGGAAAAGGCTAAAACTTCAAGTATCGAATGGAATGTCGAGCGAGTGAAGGCTCCAGAAGCATGGGAGCTGGGGATAGATGGAACTGGAACTGTCGTGGCAACTATTGATACAGGTGTTCAATGGGATCACCCCGCACTTAAACAAAAATATCGCGGCTACAATGCTTCAACCGGACAAGTTTCGAATGATTTTAACTGGTTTGATGCAACCTCAGCTGGACGAGCTACACCATATGATGATATTGGACATGGAACACATGTAACTGGAACAATGGTAGGGAGTGAACCAAATGGCTCTAACCAAATCGGTGTTGCCCCAGGTGCAAAATTCATTTCTGTCAAAGCATTTACGGAAGATGGTGGAACGGATACAGATCTTTTAGAAGCTGCACAATGGATATTGGCGCCTACAGATTCAAGTGGTAACGCACGCGTTGATCTGGCACCAGACGTTGTCAATAATTCATGGGGAGGAGGCCCAGGGCTTGATGAATGGTATCGTGATGTTGTACGAAACTGGCGCGCAGCTGAAATTTTCCCTGAATTCTCTGCGGGCAACACGACTTTAACCAATCCAGGTGGCCCTGGATCTGTTGCAGCACCAGCAAATTATCCTGAAAGCTTTGCCACTGGTGCAATTGATATTAACAATACAGTAGCAAGTTTTTCTTTACGAGGCCCATCACCATATGATGAAATCAAACCTGATATTTCCGCTCCAGGTGTTAATATTCGTTCATCTGTACCGGGCAGTGCATATGAAGGGGGATGGAATGGTACATCAATGGCGGGGCCTGCCGTCTCTGGTGTAGCAGCTCTTCTTCGTCAGGTGAATGCAAGCTTAACTGTTGATGAAATGGAGCAAATCCTCATCGATACAGCAACACCTTTAACAGACTCCCAGTATCCGCAAACGCCTAATCATGGCTATGGCTATGGTTTAGTAGATGCGTATCAAGCTGTATCTTCGATTGCTTCAGGTCTTGGTACTTTGCAAGGTCAAGTGACAAAACAAGGTGAAGATAACGAAGCACCAATATTAACACATACAGCGCCAAAAGAAACTTATGCAGGTATGGATTTTGAACTGACAGCTTCTGTCACTGACAATATCAGCATCTCATCTGTCGTCTTGAAATATAAGGATACTGATGGGGAATGGCAAAGTATCGATGCAAGCCGTAAATCAGGCGATTATAAATCAGGTGAGTTTAGTGTTACCGTTCCGGGTGAACAAATCGCAGTCGGTGATTTCAAGTACAAATGGGTCATTAATGACTTTGGAAACAATGAAGTGGTAAGTGATGAATACACTGTAAAGGTAAAACCAGGCATTACAGTTGGCTATTTTGAAGATTTGGAGTCCCAACCAATCGGTTGGACATCATTTGGCAACGAAGATAGCTGGGAATGGGGAAAACCAACTTCTGGTCCAGGGAATGCAGCATCTGGTGAAAAAGTATATGCAACCAATTTAGAAGGAAATTATGCAAACAATATGAACGCAACATTAGTAATGCCTCCTATCGATTTGCCAGAAGGCAATGCTTATTTGCAATTCAAGCAATGGTATAATTTTGAAAAATCATCTTCTGGTAGAGCATATGATTATGGCAATGTCTTTGTATCGACAAATAAAGAAGATTGGACACAGTTGCTGACAGTCTCCGGTACGTCAACTAGTTGGGAAAATGCAGAGGTGGATCTATCTGCATATACTGGTCAACGTATTTACATCGGCTTTAATGCATTTTCAGATTCTAGCATCGTCAAAGATGGTTGGTATATTGATGATGTAGCACTAGCAGATGTTTCCCAAACTGGTAAAGCGACAAAAGGGAAGGACAAAGCAATAAGTATTATTAATGGAAAAGGAACAGATAAAGAAGCGAAAAAAGAAGCTGTCGATCCGAAAAAAATTACACCAGTATTACCTAAAAAAGAATCTGCACCTAAAGAAGAAAAGGTCGTAAACCCAACACTCCTACCATTAGGGGCACAAATAAATATTCTTGAATCGAATCGTTCTGTTTATTCCGATCCGGCTACTGGATCTTATTCATTGAAAAACAGTGCAGGTACTTTTACTGCGAAAGCGGAAGCTTATGGATTCAAATCGAAACAGCAATCCGTCACAATCAGGGCAGATGAAACGACAACAGCCAACTTCACACTAGAAGAAATCGCTCAAAACACAGTGAGTGGCAAAATAACAGATGAGTCTACAGGAGAAGGCGTAGAAGGTGCGACCATTCTACTTGAAGAAGATGCGAATATCACGCCTGTAACTACAGATGCTGAAGGCAATTACTCTTTAAATGCCTATCATGGAGATTACACATTAAAAATAGTTGCTCGTGGCTATCATAGCCAAGAAATACCTGTTACGATCGGTACAGAAGCGACAACAAAGAATGTCAGTCTAAAACCATTCTACACGTATCCAGGTGGAGAAATAGGTTACGATGATGGTACTGCAGAAAATGCACACGCCTTTAATGCTTCTGGCAATGCATGGGCTGTGAAAATATCACTTCCAGAAGGAAAAGAACAAGCTATCGTAACAGATGGCGTATTCCGATTCTGGGATACAACATGGCCAACACCTGGTGATACGGCATTTGAAGTTGAAGTATGGGATGCAGGTGGAACGGATGGTACTCCTGGTAAAAAAATTGCCGGTCCTTTTGACGCGACTGCTCTACGAAATGGAGAATGGACAGCTGTTGATCTAAGTGAGCATAATATCATTGTCAAAGATGATTTCTTCATGGTATATCGTCAAACAAACGCACATCCAAACACACCAGGACTTGCAACCGATGAAGACGGCCAAAATGCTGGAAGAAGTTATCAAAGCGTTTCAGGAAGTTGGTCAAAATCACCAGCTGATGAAGGAAACTATATGATTCGAGCACGCGTAAGCTATGAAGTGAATAATCCAGTCATTACATCTCCAACCGCAAACAAAGTGACAAATGAAGCAGCTATTCAGGTTGAAGGTACGGCTTCGCCAACAACTGAGATCACGCTCAAACAAAACGATCAAGAAATAGGACAAGCTGTTGTAGGCGATGATGGCCAATTCTCGATTCCAGCTACATTACAAGAAGGTGCTAATACATTCTCGGCAGTCTCTAAGCTAGACGGTAAAGTAACTGGTGAATCTGAATCTGTCAAAGTGATTCTAGATACAAAAAAACCATCCCTAACCATCGATAGTCCAAAAGATGGTTCTAAGACAAATCGAGAGACGGCTACCGTTGAAGGTTCCATTAACGACGAAAATCTTGATTGGGTTCGAGTAAATGGAAAAGATGCTAAAGTGACGGATGGCAAATACACTCTTCGTATTCTTTTAGATGAGGGAGTCAACGACATTAAAGTTATGGCAAAAGATAAAGCTGGCAATAAAGTAACGAAAAAAGTTTCGATCGCTGCGGATTATTCAGCACCCGTTATTGAAAATTTAACGCCTGCGGATGACATTACGCTGACAACTGGTAAAACAGTTAAAATCACATTTGATAGCGAGCCAGATTTAAAATCAACATTCTATATTCATATGCCGTTAACGAATGTGAACGGTACCGCACAAAATGCAACAGAATTACCACTATCCGAAGAATCACCAGGACATTATGTAGGATACTGGACTGTACCAGAAGGAACCGTAGCGGATGGAGCGGTTATCGAAGTAAAAGCAGTAGATAGCTTTAAAAACGAAACACTTCAAAAAGCTGCAGGCAAACTTTATATCAACATTTCAAAATAATGAAAAAGCCTCTGATTGCTTAGGAGAACACTGAAAAACTATAGAATCTCTATTTTCATTGATAAAAATCCATCTTTTCTTTAATTTTATGAACTAAAAAAGATTATTTTTATCATTTTTTTGAAGATGCATTGACTTTTTCAGTGGCCTCATTGCTTAGTCAGAGGCTTTTTACTGCATTTATGCTTCCCCACCACATCAGTACTTAAGTAAAGTAAGAGATCGATTGCTTGGGAATAATAGACCAATTGATCTCAAACAATAGAGAGGAATGGAGAAGATTCTCACTATGTCGAAGCTACAGTTTATGAATTTTTTAAGTATTATCTAAATAAAACTCACTTTTCTTTTACATATGATTTCTAGCTTTTCATTTGATTAACTTTCAAAAAATCCATGGAATTTTATGAATGACTATCACATCTAACTATTTCTCACCTCCATACCACGCATACAATACGGTAAAAAGGTGGGTAGATAATGGATGAATTTGAACAATTATTGGAGAGTATATTGCCACCAACAGCCACTATTTTGAAAATACAAAACGCCAATAACAGACCTGCAATATTATTGGCAGATATAGATGGCGACAGATTAAAGGAGCTAATTGTTGCATATGAGTTTAAAGGTGAAAATTATCTACTATTACTAAAAAAATCTTATAATTTGTGGTGCCCGATGATTGAAATAAAAGGTAAAGGTTACGCAATTACTGATTTAATGGCTGTCCCACTGACTACTCAAGGTGTTAACTCATTAGTAGTGGGGTGGCAAATAGAAGGTATATGGTCACAACTTGTTTTGCTGCAATGGAAAGTCTATGGTTTTATCAGTTTACTAACAAATTACGTATATTATAGTAAGCTTTTTGTAGAAGACATGCCCGGAAGATTTGGTAAAGATGGCCAATTTGAGTTGGCTATATGGATTCATGATACTGGAGAGGCTAACATGGTGGAGGTTTATCGCTATAACGGTACAGATCTGGAGATTGCTCAAGAGGTATATCCATACTATTTCAAAAAAATGGTTGCTTACTATAAGCGACTATTACAGAAATATGATTTCTCATGCTATTGGTATTACTTGGCAGACGCACAACTGAAGGCGGATGAAGCGGATCAAGCGCTTGTTTCAATTGACAAAGCATTAACTTCTGAAATACTATATCCATCCAAAAAACAAATGTTAGAACTAAAAGAACGAATATTGCATAAAACATCTTAAAAGATGTTCCTTCCTATTTTCATTCATTTTGATATAATGAAACTGAAAAGTTCATATGTATGAAGAATGTAGGGGGGCTGGTGATGCCAGCTGAGAATGTATCCGATAGATACTGACCCTTAGAACCTGATCTGTTTAATATCAGCGGAGGGAACATCAATTAAAAATCATGATATATTATAATAAACGATTTTTTAAATGTATGTTAACGTCCGGAATGGTTCCGGGCGTTTTTCTTTACTTTGAACTAGTCAAAAAACAAAATGGAGGCAAGAAAGTTGAAAAAATTTTATATGTTTCTATTAGTATGCATATTAGTATTGGCGGGTTGTCAGTCCAACAACTCAAAAGATGCAAAGGAAACCTCAAAGAAAAAATTGAAAAAGGTAACAGTTGTTTTGGACTGGACACCAAATACAAACCATACGGGACTATATGTAGCGAAGGACCAAGGATATTTTAAAGAACAAGGCTTAGATGTAGAGATTATCCAACCAGGCGATACAGGGGCAGATCAACTTGTAGCATCTGGAAAAGCTGATTTTGGGGTAAGCTATCAAGAGGGAATCACACAAGCTCGTGTACAAGGGGTTCCTCTCGTATCGATTGCAGCAGTTATTCAACATAATACTTCTGGTTTTGCGTCACCAGTAGCCAAAAACATTCAAACGCCAAAAGATTTTGAAGGAAAAACTTATGGTGGATGGGGTTCACCCGTTGAAAAAGCCGTTATCGATTCATTGATGAAGACAGAAAATGCAGATGTTAAAAAGGTAGATATTATCAATGCAGGAGATGCAGACTTCTTTACAATGGTCAAAAAAGATGTAGATTTTGCATGGATTTACTATGGTTGGACAGGTGTTGAAGCAGAACTCCGTGGTGAAAAACTAAATATGATTTATTTAACAGATTACAGTAAAAAATTAGATTACTACACGCCTGTTCTAGCAACAAACGAAAAAATGATTCAAAATGATCCAGAAACAGTAAAAGCATTCGTCAAAGCTGCATCTCAAGGCTATCAATATGCGATTGATCAACCAGATAAAGCGGCAGATATTCTCATCAAAGCAGCACCAGATTTAGATCCTAAATTGGTAAAGAAAAGTCAACAATGGCTTGCTGACAAATATCAAGATGACGCTAAACAATGGGGCGAACAAAAGCTTGAAGTTTGGGAAAACTATGCAAATTGGATGGATGACCATGGTCTACTAGAAGGAAAATTTGATCCTAAAAAAGCATTTACAAACGACTTTTTACCGCAATAATAGCAGGACACTGAAAGTCAATTTAGCTCTAAGAATATGATAAAAATAAACTTTTTCACTTATAAAATGAAAGAAAAAGCAGATCTTTATCAATGAAAATGGCAGTTCTATAGTTTTTCATTGTTCTCTAATAACAGTAGTGGGGGCTGCTTCATCCCCTTCTATATGTTAGTAGGTTTTAAGAGGAGATCTTACTGCTAGTAATGAGTCAATGAGGAATAAAGGAGGAAATCATCATGGCCAATTCTTTAATTAGTGTGCAAATTTTACCGAAAACAGAAAATTACGAGGATGTAATTCCTTTTGTGGATGCGGCGATTAAGGTGATCGACGAATCTGGTGTCAAATATGAAGTGCATCCCCTTGAAACAACGATGGAAGGGGACATATCAGCATTAATGGCGATCATTAAGAAAATGAATGACAAAATGATTGAACTCGGATGTGTCAATGTGATTACGCAAGTAAAAATTTTGTACCAACCCACAGGGATTACAATGGATACCTTAACGGAGAAATACCGCTCATGAAATGGTTGCGGAGCAATGGGGGAGCGATTATTGTCCTCCTTTTTCTTTTAGGTCTTTGGGAAATCATTGTGAAAATCACAGGCACACCAGCGTGGCTATTACCAGCACCCTCTCAAATATTTTCAGAAGGATTTAAAGTGATTCCTAGTTTTTCAACAGATATTTTGGCAACGACAAAGCTTGCCATTCTAGGACTTGTTATCGGTAGTGCTGCTGGTTTTATCATTGCTGTTATTCTACATATTTTGCCGATCGTACAAAAAATGACTTACCCTTTGCTTATTTTATCGCAAAATATTCCGATTATTGTTTTAGCACCTTTGCTGATCATTTGGTTTGGATTCGGTCTTTTGCCAAAACTGATTGTTATAGCATTAGTTTGCTTTTTCCCGATCGTTGTTGCAGCACTAGATGGCTTTAAAAACACAGCGCCCGAACTCAAATATTATATGCAGATGGCAGGCGCTTCGAAAACACAAATGTTTTGGAAATTAGAATTGCCTTATGCTCTTCCTTCACTGTTTTCAGGTCTTAAAATCTCAGCAACCTATAGTGTCATGGGAGCGGTTATTTCAGAGTGGTTAGGTGCAAAACAAGGAATTGGGGTTTATATGACCTTATCTCAAGCATCCTTTCGTACCGATCATGTATTTGTAGCAATCTTTACCATTATGCTTTTAAGTGTACTGTTGTTTGGTCTTATTCAAGCATTTGAAAAGCTATTCATCAAGGGGAAGATAGAGAGGTAGGGAAATGTTATTAAACATTGAACATGTCAAAAAAAGCTTTGCTGAAACAGAAGTTTTACGAGATATTTCGCTCCATGTAGAAGAGGGGGAATTCGTTGCCCTTCTTGGACCATCTGGAAGTGGTAAAAGCACTATTTTTAACCTAATCGGAGGGATCATGGAGCCAGATGATGGAGCGATTACATTAAATCATAAAGTGATCCACGGTAAACGAGGATTAATCGGCTATATGCCGCAGCAGCCATCGCTATTTCCGTGGCGAACAGTCCTTGAAAATATTGTACTTGTGCAAGAACTTACGGGTAAACCCAATAGACAAGAAGCGAAAGAATGGCTAGAAAAAGTGGGGCTACAGGAATTTGAAAATGCTTATCCTATTGAGCTGTCAGGCGGTATGAAGCAGCGTGTTGCCTTTATACGGGCCATGCTGAGCAAACAAAATCTGTTGTGTTTGGATGAGCCATTTTCAGCTTTAGATGAATTCACACGGATCAGTATGCAAAAATGGCTGCTTTCTGTATGGGAAACAAATCGAAAGTCCATTTTATTTGTAACGCATAGCATTGAGGAAGCACTATTTTTAGCAGATCGCATCTATATTTTAACGAAGCGTCCCACAATGGTGAAGGAGGAGGTTATTGTACCGTTTGCGAGACCTAGGGATGAAAGCCTCCTTAATACAGAGCCATTTTTCCATTTAAAACAAAAGATTTTTAAACAATTAAAAGATGAATTAGATGAAGGATTGTAGAAGGGAG
This sequence comes from Rummeliibacillus sp. SL167, assembly GCF_007896505.1. Classification (NCBI taxonomy): domain Bacteria; kingdom Bacillati; phylum Bacillota; class Bacilli; order Caryophanales; family Caryophanaceae; genus Rummeliibacillus; species Rummeliibacillus sp. SL167. The sequence goes on from NZ_VCBM01000002.1 coordinate 272,156, forward strand.
AGGAGCAAAGTATGATCATTGATGCGCATATTCATTTTGACCAATACACGAAAGAGCAGCAACAGCTTATTTTAAATGACATGCTGCCAAACAAAATAACACATCTTATTGCTGTTTCGACTGATCTACAGTCATGTATCGCCAACTTAGCTCTTTCACAGCAGGATGATCGTATTTTACCAGCTTTCGGTTTCCATCCGGAACAGCTATTACCAGATCAAGCGGCTCAGACGAAGCTATTCGATTGGATTCGAGAAAATAATGAGCATATGGTTGCAATTGGAGAGGTAGGTTTGCCTTATTATTCAAACAAGGAAAAATCAGTTTGCTATGGACCTTATCTTGAATTGCTCGAAAAATTTGTCGTCCTTGCAGCAGAATTAGATAAACCCATTGTTCTACACGCTGTTTATGAAGATGCAGATCAAGCAATTGAACTATTAGAGAAACACCAATTGACCGCTGCACATTTTCATTGGTTTAAGGGAAATCCACAAACTGTAGATAGAATGATTGCTAATGGATACTACATCTCTGTCACACCAGATCTTCTATATGAAGAAGAGATTCAACAACTCGTTCAGCGTTATCCATTGGAACAAATAATGGTTGAAACGGACGGTCCATGGCCATTTGAAGGCCCTTTTAACGGACAGATGACCCACCCCAAAATGATCAAAGCGACCATTGAAAAAATAGCAGAAATCAAGCAACGATCAGTGGGAGAAGTGGCAGACATGCTTTATAAAAATACATGTCGTTTTTATCCCGTATGAACAGGCAGTGTCTCTACTAAAAGACTTAAGCAATCAGTGAAGGATCAATGGGAATTGACTGCCGGTAAAGGCATGGTCGAACTAATAACACCCAATGAGGATGAAGCGAATTCCTACTGGGTGAATCTCACTTGATCGATTCATAAGAAAAACTTCCTTGGATGATGAATCGAGGGAGTTTTTCTTTTTTTAAGATTGCTGATAAAGAATATATTCTGTCATTGAAAAAATAGGCTGGAGCGTTCTAAGTAGTATATATTGAAAAGATTAGCAGTCTATAAAAGAAAGAAGCGTGTTATTGACTGTTTCAGTATCTTTCTAGCACTGCATCATTATCACCACTGTTTTTTTCACTCTAGCCAAGAAATGACGTTATTTGTTTGAATCTAACCGCTTTAGTAAATACTAATTGTACAACTCTCCTAAAAAAGAAAGGGGCTAGACTATGAGTAGGTTACCATGGGTGATGACACAAGAGTGGCATGATGTATGTTTTCTCCACTGGCCGATTGCACCGGAGGATATACGTCAATATGTACCAAAAGAATTGGAGATTGATACGTTTGATGGAGCGGCTTGGTTAAGTATTGTCTATTTTCAGATGAAGGAAATGAGAGTGAGATTTATGCCGGCGATACCGCGTATCAGCTCTTTTTTAGAATTAAATGTGCGAACCTATGTGAAATTTAAGGAAAAATCAGGTGTTTATTTTTTTAATTTAGATGTCAATCAGGTGCTAGTTGCTAAGTTTGCAGGTATAGGAGGTATTTTACCCTTTCAATATGCGAATATATATGAAAAGAGAAATCATAACATTTTAACATTTCAAAATAGAAGGGAACAAGATGGTCAAACTCCAGAGATATTGATCGCATCTGTAAAGCCTACATCTGAGCCTATTATGAAAACACCATTAGATTTTTGGCTGACAGAACGACATTATTTATGGACAAAAGCGATGGGAATGTTAATCCAACAATATAATGAACATACACCATGGATTTTACAGCGTGCTCATGGTATCGTTCATGAAAATACGATGGTTCCATTTTTAATGTGCCAAGTACAAGTGCAACAACCAATTGTGCACTATGCTGAGTATAAAAAGGCTTTCCTTTATTTGCCGATGAAGGAAAGCCATGCAGAAAAATAATACTGATATCTATATGAACTTTTAAAGATGAATCATCCTTAAATAGACAAAATAAAACAATATTTTACATAAAAAGATAACAGAATTTGAAAAAATTATTTCACGATTACCCATTAACATATATCGCTTTATAAGTTAGGCAAGATTCAAATATTCATTGACTTCGTTAGTATCAATACAAGATTTGATATATGTTATGTCAATCGTTTTTGATTCTGCTAGCATTTTTGCGATAATGCGGCGAAGAATTTCGCTTTTTAACAAATGAATGAAATCAGCATTTAAATGATACGCTTTTGCATCATTGTATGCTTCGATCAATAATTCATCTGATAATGTATCCAATTGTATTTTCACCTCCAAAAATAAACTACGTATAATATATGAAGTGGAAGAATATATTAATAGTTGCTAAGTTTGTACACTTAATTTACCAAATTGTTGGATAGTAGACAACCTGCCATTTATCCACAAAGAGCAGTGGATAACCTATGATTAACCTGTGATTAACCTGTGTGTATAAACATCTAAATGCATTTAAAAGAGTGTGGAAATTGTGCATAAACTTATCCACAGTTTAAGAATCAAGAAAAATTTGTCGAAAACTTTTTGTGAAAACTTCGCTTACAATTGTTATTTCGAGTGAATCTACCATAGGAAGAAAGATTACGAATCGCCTCAATCTCTTCATATACAGGTTGATTCAAAAGTTTAAACACTTTATCACGCATAAACAGGGATCCCCCATTCTGAAAATCAAATAATCAGTAAAAGTAAGAGGATTTGAACAATTACCAGTAAAATCTCGATTGGTTCACCTGATACTCGGTGGAGGTGAAAAAACCCCATTGTGTGAAGTTTCATTTCACTTTGTGATTATTGGTAGATTATTACGGTCAATCCATTAAAAAAGCAACCTCATGAGAATCCCATAAAGTTGCGACGATCACATGTGTGAATAAGTTCCTGAAAGTGACTTCTCACCACCCTATGAATGAGAAAAAACATAAGTTCTTCGCAATGGACAAGTTCACTATAGCATAAACTCTCTTTGGACAAAAAGAAATTTTGTTATTTACGCATGTACAATTTTTTGAGAAGGAAAGGGTAGGTACCTCTCTCTTATTTCGAATAAATATTTAAAAACTACTTGATTCAAAATAAAAAGTTTAAAGAAAGATAAAATCTCCTCTATTTTAATGTCTATTTTTTCTGCCAAGGTCATATTTCAGTAACTTATGCTGAAAAAAGTAAAAAAATAAGTAATAAAATATTTCATTTTTCTGATTTGTGAGTATAATATATACAATGACTAAATTTAAACAAACGAAAGAAGGATTTTTCATATGTCTTTATCTATGAACCCACGCATGGCCGAACTAGGTTTACCTGGAATTCGAAAATTTTCAAATCAATTGGTTAATTATCCAGATGCGATTAACTTAACAATTGGTCAACCAGATTTTCCAGCACCCGAATTAGCAAAACAAGCAGGAATTCAAGCAATTGAAAATAACTTAACAACATATTCTGCAAATTCAGGTATATTTGAACTACGTAAAGCCGCGGCCGCCTTCTTCGAAGAAAAATATAATTGTCATTACAAACCGGAAAATGAGATTGTTGTAACAAATGGAGCAACTCAAGCCATTGACTCTGTTTTTCGTACCATCTTGGAACCCGGAGATGAAATTATTTTACCAGCACCCATTTATTCAGGATATGAACCCATTATTACATATTGTGGGGCAAAATCTGTTTACTTAGATACAACGGATACGAACTTCCAGCCATCTGCTGAACGCTTAGCAACATTGATTACACCAAAAACGAAAGCGGTTTTATTTAACTTTCCATCCAATCCGACTGGTGCAACGATCTCTCATGAACAAATGGATGCTCTAGCAGATGTTTTAAAAGATCAAGAGCTTTATATTATTTCAGATGAAATTTATAGTGAAAACACATTTGTTGGGGAACATCGATCATTTGGATACTATCCGAAACTAAAAGACCGTTTATTCCTCATTCATGGGCTATCTAAATCACATTCTATGACTGGCTGGCGTATCGGCTTTTTAATGGCAGATGCAAGATTGATAAGTGAAGTGACAAAAATTCATTCATTCAATGCCATCTGTGCGGCACTTCCTAGCCAATATGCAGCAATTGCAGCATTAACCAGCTGTAAGGATACACCACAAGAGATGAACAGAAGCTATATTAGACGTCGCGATTATGTTTTTGACCGTCTTACTAAAATGGGCATTGAAGTAAAAAAACCGAATGGCGCCTTTTATATCTTCCCATCCATCAAAAAATTTGGTCTCACATCCGAAGAATTTGCACTTCGTTTGATGAAAAGACAAGAGGGCGGCGTTGGGGTTATTCCAGGCTCTGTCTTCACACCTTATGGCGAAGGGTATCTCCGTATTACTTATGCATATTCAGATGAAGAACTAAGAGAAGGTATGGATCGTTTGGAAGCGTTTATCCAAACATTATAAAATTCTGACCAACTTTAAAAACCCCAATTCGTAGCTTATGCTGCTACCGAATTGGGGCTTTTAGCTGGTAGTTGAATTGTTTCATAGACAGTTGCTGAACGAGGATATAAGAATGATATAGAAATTTAATGTTGATTCTTGTGAACAAAATCAGCAAGCACCCATAACAAGGTTTAAATAGTAAGCAGAGGGTAAGAGATGGATCAACTATCTGTAAAAAACAATTGTTCCTCCTAACAAACATTAAGGAATACAGAAACCCCATAATATTTTTCCTCTATTCTCAACAGAGTTATAAATAAAAAAGCTCTTCGTTGAACACTATGGATTCAACATAAAGAGCTTCATGAGTGGAAAATATTTTGAAAAGAAAAATCTATTTTGCCATTAAATCTTTCTTAATCTTTGTTGTTGAAATACCTTCAGTACGTGGTAGATAGATGACTTCACAATAATCTTTTAGAAAATCGAATTTTCCTTCCCAGTCATGTCCCATTACAAAAGTATCAATGTTGTGTTCCTTTACATCTTGGATTTTTTGTTCCCAAGTGTTTTCAGGAATTACTTCATCTACATATTTAATGGCTTCGAGAATCGTTTTACGATCTTCATAACTATAATAAGCCTTTTTGCCTTTTAATGCATTGAATTCATCAGATGAAATAGCTACGACTAAGTAGTCGCCAAGTGCTTTGGCACGTCGAAGAATATTGACATGACCAACATGCAGCAAATCGAACGTACCATACGTAATTACTTTTTTCATAATGTGCCTCCATAGATATACTAATGCGTATTATATTACACTTTATTCGAAAATAAAAGAACTCTTGAAATGGCTTCTTTTATCCTGCATTAACGGGCAGTAAGACTCCCACCTCAAAATTTAGATAGAAACGAGAAAGATAGATGGGGGATGAACTGCCCGTAAAAGTCCGATTGGTTTAGCTAACCATCAGTGGGGGATGAAGAAAACCCCACTGATGGAAGCTTCACTTTATTTCTGTTTGTTTAATAAATAATCGACTAACTTGCTACTTGCATGACCATCAGAAAATGCATTCCATGTTGTAGAAAATGCTTGGATTTGATCTAGGTCAAATTCATTTTTTTGCAATACGAATACAAGTTCATCATCTGTTGATACTACAGGTCCGGGGACTAACTGGTCATAGGCGGTCCAAAAGCCTCGTTCCATTTCGTATTTGTCTAAATCATACGGATAAAAAATTTGTGGCTTCCCTAATAGTGAAAATTCAAATGGTATCGAAGAATAATCACTAATGATATAATCCGTTACACATAATAGTTTATTGACATCCACATCATTTTCTACTGAGACGATTAATGGATGGCTAAAGTTCCCTATATTTCGTGCAACAACTGGATGCAGTTTAATCATCATTATATAGTTTTCACCAAGTTGTTCGATAATATCCTCAAAATCTAGAGGGATGCTTTGTTCATCAAGCTGTTGATCACGGAAAGTAGGTGCATATAAAATAACTTTTTTGCCATTAAGCATCGGGTATTTTGCAAGCATTTCACGTTTTGCCGTTTCCATTGCAGAGGGATTATAAAAGAAATCTGTACGCGGGATTCCCAATCGCAAAAATTGATGATCTTGCATGTCAAAAGCCGCTTTGAAAATGGTTACCATTTCATCTGAGCCGACGACTACTTTATTCATCCGACTGTAAACACGTTTAAAACGGCGAATAGCAGCAGGGGAACGGAAAATGACATTTGGATCTTTCAGCCCAAACTTTTTCACTGCACCTGCTGCATGCCATAGCTGTATACATTCAACACCTGAACGAAAATTTGTGATACTGAGTATAGCGAAATAGTTATCTACTAAAATGGTCTCAGCTGTTGCCAAATGATAAAGACCTTTTATATAGTCAAGCAAATGGGTTATTTTAAATGTCAACACAGTACGTGCACCAGATGTTATAAAACTTTTCTTACATTTGCCGGTTCGCAATACAACAATTTCTTTAAAGCCTCTATTGACAAGTTCCTCTATGACAAAGCTTGCATTATCTCCAAAATCACAAAGAAAAACAATTTTCTTTTTCAAAGGAAATAAATTGAATATCGAAAAAACACATCTATTAAGTAGTAAAAATAGTCCTATTAACCATTCTTTTCTCATTCATTCACCCAATCTAGAAATTCTTTTCTATAGCTACAAATTATATCATATTTCGCCATTCATTTTCTAAAAGAAATTAAATACATGCCGAATGATAACATACTTTGTCCTCAATTAACGGTAGTATGCATCACATTTCAAGATGAAAGTAGCAGAGGGATAAATATGGATCATCGATTGATTCAAGAGAATGGGGAAAACACTCTCTATGTGAGAAGTTTCACTTTATTGAATAGGATATTTTTGGAATTAATTTAATTCTTTTTGCACAATAGTTTTTTGCCTACAAAATTATCATGTTTTCTCATCAAAATCTAATTTATAAATGAGATAATCGAATGTAGCTAGTAGACTGCACTTTAGCCTGCCTAGAGTTTTTCTTTCAATTCAATATTCCTTCTATCTTCTAAAATCAAAATTTTATCAGGATAGACGTTTGGTCTTTGGGTGAAGAGGAAAATATAACTTATGGAATTAAATGCATCAAGTAAAAAGGGGTGTCCCAGATAAATGAAAAAAAGCGTAAGTGTAATTGTACCCGTTTACAACACTGAAGAATTCCTAAAAGAATGTTTGCGATCCATAGTAGATCAAACCTATAAAAATTTACAAATTATTGTGGTTAATGATGCTTCCACTGATCAATCAGCAAAAATTATCGATCAGTTTGTGGCTGAAGATAATAGAATAGAGTGTATCACAAACAGTGAAAGAATGGGTGTTGGCTATTGTCGTAACCTAGCTATTGAACATGTAAAAGGTGATTATGTATATTTTGTTGATAGCGATGATTTACTTCATAAAAAAGCCATCGAATATTTACTTCTACTGCAAGGTGATGAATCCGAAATCATCTATACTAGTCACATTGTGAAAATCAATAAAATGGATGAGATTGAAGAATCACTGAAAGAACAGGAAAAGGAAGAAGACTTGCTTCATACAAGATTACTACCAGATTTCGGTTTTTATAAGCGAATGACAGTATTAAGTGTGCTCTTTCCACTTCATTTGATTCAATCATTGCGTTTAAAATTCGATGAGGAAGTGGATAGCTATTCAGAGCTTTCTTTTTTAATGCCTATTTATCAGCAATACAAAATTGTAGTGGGAAAGAATTCATATTATTTTTATCGGCTACGCAATGATCCGATTACGAATCCATCATTATCTCAACGCGGCTATGATCTCTTGCTTCACGATTTTGCCCATATTTATGACCGATTAAAAAATAGGTATGCTAATAATGAAGAGATCTGCAAATATTTAGATAAACAGTTGATCCGATTATATCGTTCCAATTTCATCTTATTAATGAAAGAAGATAAGAAGAAAGAGGCTTTTGATAAACTTTCGAATGTCATGAAGTTGCTGTCAGAAAAACAAGTGAAAAAACAAAATGTAGTGATTCGTGGTGAATTACGTGCCTTACAAAAAGGGCAATATAAAAAATATACACGCATTTTAGGTTTTCATCATTTCGGCAGAGATACGAGAAAATCCTTAACAAGCCTGAATAAGCTGTATCGTCAGATTTATCGTGACGTCTTTATGAAAATGCCACTTAATGATAAAAAAATTGTCTTTGCTAGTTTTTTGGGTAAACAGTATGCAGATAGTCCAAAGGCCATTTATGAATATATGGTAGAACATTATCCTGATTACGAATTTGTATGGGTTTTCAATGAAACAGGTAGAAAGCTTCCTGGCAATGCGAAACAAGTTAAGCGCTTAAGTCTTGCTTATTATTATCATTTAGCTACAGCAAAATATTGGATCAGTAATATGCGACAACCACTTCATTTGAAAAAAAGAGAAGGTAATGTCTTTCTCGAAACATGGCATGGTACACCGTTAAAACGACTTGTCTTTGACATGGATGAAGTCTATTCAGCAAATCCAAAATACAAAAAGAATTTTTATCAACAATCGCGTTTATGGGATTATCTCATTGCAGCGAATCCGTATTCATCTGAGATTTTCAAGTCTGCCTTTAAATTTGATAAGAAAATGCTGGAATACGGTTATCCACGAAACGATACACTGTATCAAAATAACAACGAAGATTATATCAGTAAAATAAAAAAATCATTGAACATGCCATTAAATAAGAAAGTGGTATTATATGCTCCGACATGGCGAGATGATGAATTTTACGAAGCTGGTAAATACAAGTTTGATTTAAAATTAGATCTCCAAAAGCTACGTGAAAAACTGGGGGATGACTATGTCATCATTCTTCGTATGCATTATTTTATTGCGAACAACTTGAATATTGATGGTTATGAAGGATTCGTCTTTAATATGTCAAAATATGATGATATTGCAGATTTATATTTGATTTCAGATATCCTCATAACTGATTATTCTTCCGTGTTTTTCGACTATTCAAATTTGCGAAGACCGATTATTTACTATGCATATGACTTGGAAAAATACCGAGATCAATTGCGTGGTTTCTACCTAGATTATGAAAATCAAATGCCAGGACCAATCTTAAAAACGACCGATGAAGTCATTGATGCTATCCAACATATCGATCAAATCGAAGAAGATTATAAAGAACGCTATGATGAATTTTATGAGAAAATATGCTGTTGGGAAACTGGACACGCTACAGAGAAAATTGTTCAAGAAGTATTCAAGAATTAATTCATCATCAATTCTTATGCACTTAGATTTTGCATAGTAAGCATTAGGGGGTTCATCCATAAAGGTTATATCGCCAATATACGGTTTGAGCCTATCGGAAAAGTGAGGGAATTTATTTTGAATGGTAAACATATTTTAGTAACAGGGGCAGCAGGATATATCGGATCGCATGCATGCATTGAATTGTTAGAAGCTGGCTTTCAAATTATTGCACTCGACAATTTAAGCAATAGTTGTCAAATATCTCTTCAAAAAGTACAGGAGATTACCGGCAAGACGTTTCCTTTCATCAAAGGAGACATTCGAGACAAGTCAACACTTGATCAGCTTTTTACTGACTATGAAATCGATGGTGTCATTCATTTTGCTGGATTAAAAGCGGTAGGAGAATCTGTTGAAAATCCACTTGCTTATTATGAAAATAATGTGTTAGGATCCATCAAATTACTGCAAAGTATGCAGCAACATCAGGTGAAAAAAATTGTCTTTAGCTCATCAGCAACTGTCTATGGCATACCAGATGAAGTTCCAATTGATGAAACGTATCCATTAAGCGCTATTAATCCATATGGTCAAACGAAATTAATGATTGAACAAGTGTTACAAGATATCGCTCATGCTGATCCTGAATGGCATATCGCATTATTACGCTATTTCAATCCAATCGGTGCACATGAAAGTGGTAAAATCGGAGAAAATCCATCAGGCATTCCCAATAATTTAATGCCTTATATTACGCAAGTTGCCGTTGGAAAACGACAAGTACTTTCTATTTTCGGCGATGATTACGATACACCGGATGGTACTGGAGTACGCGACTACATCCACGTGGTCGACCTCGCAAAAGGGCATTTAAAAGCACTAGAGTATCTGTCAGATCACAAAGGAATCGCTGCCTTCAATCTAGGAACAGGTACTGGTCATAGTGTGTTGGAACTTGTGCATGCTTTTGAAAAAGCCACTGGAAAGAAAATTCCCTATCAAATCGTCGATCGCCGTCCCGGGGATAGCGCCGTTTGCTATGCAGACACAACAAAGGCAGAACAACTACTCCATTGGAAAGCACAATTCGATATCGAAAGAATGTGCAAAGACTCCTGGCGATGGCAATCCAACAATCCAAATGGTTTCGAATAACATGCTGGTCACGAAAAACAACCTTTTTTCGTGACCTTTTTTCTTGCACTGTTGAAAGTTAAACCCGAAGAGAGCGAATAAGCCTCTGAAGAAAGCGAATAAATCTTCGGAAAGAGCAAATAAATCCCTAGAGAGAGTGAATAACCTCTTCAAAATCCAATCCATGGGAAATACTCTTTTATCCATGGGAAATGGTCCCTTATCCACGGAAGAAGAGGTTCTATCCACGAAGGTGACTCTTCTATCCACGGAAAAAAGAATTGTATCCACGAACAAGAATATTTACGTCCCCAATTTCTCATTTAAAGGCTTGAATTAATAGTATATTTTAAAAAAATAGTATTAATCAGGTTTTTTCATCATTTGAATTCTATAAAGTTTATCAAATAACCCTGAAGAGAGCGAATAAATCTTCGGAAAGAGCAAATAAATCCCTGGAGAGAGCGAATAACCCTCCGGAGAAAGCAAATAAATCTTCGGAGAAAGTAAATAAATGGAAGTCAACTGCCTGTAAAAGTCCGCTTCGATTAAAGAAGACCCAGTAGGGGAAAAATTCCCTACTGGGTGAAATTTTTTTATGGCTTTGAAAGCATCTCTTCTTCCGCTTCCTTTGGTTTCATATGATAGAGTGGTAATATCATGATCAGCCCGATTACAAATAAAACGGCGGATGTTTCTATAACCGTCACAATGGATAATCGCTCCATCATTTTCCCTGAAATGCTCATGGTCAATACCATGGCTCCCATGAAAAGAGGCGTTAATGTTCCATTGACTCTTCCGATAAATTCAGACTTTGTATTTTGTAAGATCAAGGTATTGATCCCTATTTGAATGGAAGGGAAGAATAGTCCGCAAATAAATTGTGCCGCAAGGGTAATGGGTAGACTTGTTGAGAATCCAATGATACTCAATGCAATAGCATTTGCAAGCATACCACTCATTAGCATTCTTTGCGGTGGAGTTTTTTTGGAAAACATGATGGAAATAGCTCCGCCCAATATCATGCCAACCCCGTTTGCGACAAGTAGCCATTGTAGGTTTTCCTTTGCCAGCCCTAATAAATCTGTAACGATAAATACATTAAGTGGTTGAATGAACCCTAAAGCCAGTCCTGCTAATAAGAAGCACAATCCAAGAAGTTTTAATTCTTTTTTGCTCATTACATATTGAATGCCACTTTTCATCTCATCTAATAATGAGGTAGATTTTTGCTCTTTTTCCGCCGCATGGTCCTTTGGGATAAAAGAAAGCATCAAGGCTGAAAAAAGGAATGCAATCCCAGTAATTGCGATGGATACTTCAATTCCGAAATTTTGATAAACCACTGTGCCGACTACGGGTCCGAATACCATGAATATAGCAAAAATGGTTTGGTAGATGGACATAGCTGATTGGATCAAATCCATACTTAAATGCATTTTAAAAAGTTTCATACCTGAAGGCTGAGAAAATTGCGATAGAATGGCTGAAATGAGTGTAACGAAAAAGACGATTTTCCAAGTACCAAAATGGAGCGTGAATAATACAGCAAACACCGAAATAGCACTTAAAATATCACACCAAACCATCGTTTTCTTCGGTTTCCAACGATCGGCAAAAGTACCACCGATAAATGAAAAAATAAAAATTGGCGCAAACTCAGCGACAGAGATCATAGAGATCGCCAAAGGGTCCCCATCTGTCTTCTCCATAACAAATAATAAAATGGCAAAATTTCGTACCCAAATCCCTATTTGGAGAAACAAAGCCGAAAACAAAATGGCTCGAACAAAACGATTTTTCAATAATTGCGACATAGTATATGCCCCTCTCAAAGTAATATTTAACTCTTAACTGAACTCAATAGATTCCTTGTGTCAAGCACGCTTCGTTTACCGATATTTCTTATACTACTTGTACAATAAAAAACCTCCATCCGTCATTTTTGGATAAGAGGTCTTGGTCTTATAGCCATAGAAAAAGATATCATATACAAGAAACTAACAAACACCTTTTTCAAAAAATATAGACTAGTCCCACTCAAAAAATGACTTCGATATTTATCCCGCATCAACGAACAATAATACTCCTCCTCAAAATTCAGTGAAAGTAAGGAAGTTAGGTGGGAGATAAATTGCCGCATGCGTCCGATTGGTTCAACTAATAATCAGTGGGGGTTTTCCCAATCCCCACTGATGAAAGTTTCACTTTATAAACGAATGTACTTTTGAAATAGGATTAGTCAATCATCTTTTCATGGCCACCTTTTCATATTTGGTGAGTTTATATTACATGGCTTTCACTGCTTTTACAAGTTTTAAAGTGAAAGAATTTACAGAATTAAAATATATCAAATGTGTTGATTATGAAAAAATTTTGAAAAGATTGCGGAAATTTGCGAAAACCGTAAAATACTTGATTAATGCTCCTATGTTACAATAGTAGATAATCAAAGAAAACAAATATACCTTGATTTTTTTATGATATGTAAATCCTTGAAGGAAGAACCAATTGATTGAAAAGTATGGCTAGCACTTAGTATTTAGAATAGGTTTTAATAATTGGAAACATAGATAAAAAGTATTTGAACGAGTTTGGAATGTAATGATGATAAGGGGGGTTCATATGGCGGACATTGAGAAATACAATGATCGAACATTTGAGCATTATAAACAGATCAACGAGTTCGGAGGAGATTTTTGGTATGCGAGAGACTTACAAAAAATCCTTCAATACAAAGAATGGAGAAATTTTAGAAAGGTAATTGATAAAGCAAAAGTTGCTTGTAAGGGAAGTGGGATGGAGGTTGCCGATCATTTTGTTGAATTCGATAGAATGATTGATTTGGTAAAAGGTGCAAAGCGACAGGTTGATGATTTTATGCTATCTCGGTATGCCTGCTATTTAATCGTACAAAATGCAGATCCGAGAAAGAAAATAGTGGCACTCGGTCAGACGTATTTTGCTTTCCAAGCTCGCAAACAAGAATTACAAGGACAATTTGAAACATTAGATGAAGATAAAAAGAGACTAGCTATTCGTGAAGAACTAAGAGAACACAATAAATCACTAGCAAGGACTGCCAAAAATGCGGGGGTTGAAACACCAATCGACTACGCCATTTTCCAAAACCATGGATATAGAGGGCTTTATGATGGTCTAGGAGCGAAAGAAATTCGTCAACGAAAAGGTTTACAAAAGGGTCAGCAGATCTTGGATTATATGGGGAGCACAGAACTTGCTGCTAATCTTTTCCGAGCTACACAGACAGATGAGAAGCTAAAGCGTGAAAACATTCAAGGTAAGGAAAATGCCAATCAAACGCATTTTGAAGTAGGAGCAAAAGTAAGGCAAACGATTCAAGAGCTTGGTGGAACAATGCCAGAAGATCTGCCAACTCCTGGTACAAGCATTCAAGAAATTGAAAAATTGGAACAAAAGAAGAAATTGTCAGATAAAAAGAAAAAGTAAGAATACTGCCGATGAAATGAATGGACAAAACCAATAAGTTCCGCGTTTATACTATCATTTTTCTAAAAAATCAAATGATTCTAGCGGAGGACAATCATTTTCTTATGGTGTGAGCACTAGATGGAACAGGAGAAACTCCCTTTAAAAATGAGTAGGGATTAAAACATATTTGAGAGAAGGATTTGTAATGAAAAGAAATAAGTTAGTCATTGTAGGATTGGGTCATGTAGGCTCTTATGTTTTAGCAGATGCGATGAAATTGGGGCTTTTTGCAGAAATAGCTGTTATTGATGCTGATAACAATGTTGCTTATGGAGAAGCACTTGATCAAGCACATGCAACGGCTCTTACTTATATGTCTAATACGACAGTACATGCTGGAGATTATTCTGAATGTGAGGATGCGGATGTGATTATCTGTGCTGCTGGTCCAAGTGTACTAAAGAGTGAGGAAGATTCGATGCCAGACAGAGCACAATTGGCAGCTGTTAACGCAGAGGTCATTCGTGAAGTCATGACTGGTATCACAAAATATACGCAAGATGCCATTATTATTTTGATCACAAATCCATTAGATACGATGGTTTATATAGCAGAAAATGAATTCGATTATCCGAAGGGGCAACTATTTGGAACTGGGACAATGCTTGATTCTGCACGTCTTCGAAAGGTTATTGCAACCAATTATAATATTGATCCAAAAAGTGTGACTGGTTATATGATGGGGGAACACGGTCATACGGCTTTTCCTGTTTTAAGTCGTTTAAATGTACAAGGATTCGGAGAAAAAGAATTAGATCAAGTTTTTAAAGGGAAAGAACCTTTGAGTCGAGAAGGCATTAAAAAGCAAGTAGTAAAAGCAGCCTTTGATGTGCTAAATGGAAAAGGCTGGACAAATGCGGGTGTTGCGCAATCTGCTGTAACGTTAGCCAAAGCGGTTATGCTAGATGAACGTAGTGTGTATCCTGTATCCACAACTTTACACGGACAATATGGCTATGATGGCGATGTTGCTTTCAGTATGCCATGTATTATTGGTAAAAATGGTGTAGAACAACAATTAGAAGTTCCACTTGATGACCAAGAATTAGAGTGGCTTCATCAATCTGTTGAATATATTAAAGAAGCGATGAAAGTAGCAAAGACAGGAAAGTAAATTCATCATCAAAATGACAGGTAAGTTTCCTTGTATCTTTCCTTATTCAAAAATAAGAAAATCGCTTTGCTTCCACTAAATGCCTGTCCCACCATAGATGGATTTTTCCAACAAAGGGGGACAGGCATTATTATTGAAAGATTAAGTCCGTATAATTGTGTAAAAAGAAAAAGGGTCAAATTAATCCCTCACGGTTACAATGTTATCACGACAATAAACAATGTGGAGGAATTAATCATGACCCAACTTCAGTTTAACCAAAATATGGACACTTTAAAATAAGTATATACCTGAATCAATTTCATAAATCATTTTCTTCTTAAAAAATCCGAACATTTAATAATAACCAATTTTGATAGTTGTGGA
The DNA here is from genome assembly GCF_007896505.1 of Rummeliibacillus sp. SL167. NCBI lineage: Bacteria > Bacillati > Bacillota > Bacilli > Caryophanales > Caryophanaceae > Rummeliibacillus > Rummeliibacillus sp. SL167. The sequence continues at coordinate 287,514 of NZ_VCBM01000002.1, forward strand.
GCGGAAGACGGCGACTCCTCGAAAATGCATGCATTTTCTTCGTGCGGTGCTAGTTCAGGAAGTTTATTCAAAGTCCTACGGGAAAAGCTTGAGCTGAAAGCCCCGCAGGAACAATTTACGGGACAAAGCCTAAGTTCGCCACGCCCTGTGGCAACGGCTTCGGGGTCAACATCGTGTCGACCCGAGGAGATTGAAGCCAAGCCCGTGGAAAGCGCCGTCTGGAGAGGAACAAAAATTTCTGAATATTAATGTTCATGTTGATTTAAAATGTTCGTGTTTTCTATCTGAATTTTGCATTGTGAAATTGATTCACCTATACATTCCTTAATGTGCATGCTTATATAAACTATCTAGCTTATTAATAGTTATCCAAAATTTTGAAACTTTTTATCATTTCCATTCGTAGTAATGTTGAAGAAAGGAGGAGTTCAGTTGAAAAAGAGTCTATTGTTTGTAGGGATTTTTGCGGTAGCATTTATTGTAGTACAATTTTTGACGGGAATATTATTAACCATTTTCTATAAACCAAGCGCAAGCACTTCAGGAAAAGTTATCTCCAATCTATCTTCTCAAGTTGAATTTGGAGATGTTCATACAGTTCCATCATTAGTGATTGCTTTATTGGCATTAGGAATTGCTTATGGAGTTACAAAACGATTTGGAAAAAAGACCGCTCATTAATGGGCTTCTGACAAAAAGAATTTAGTTGGTCTTATAAACACACGGTCTCATGACTAACAACATCCTGTCAACTCGAAGCCATTTAACACATGCGAAGTTATTGGAGCGGGAGAGGAAATCAATATCTTAAATAGATAAAATTGAATCACCAACATACCTAATAAAATAAAAAGTTGGAACCTCTCAATTGACTATGAGAAGTTCCAACGAGAAATTATTGTATTTTTCTAAGTTCAATATTTTTAACTTGAGGGGAATGCTCTCTAGGTTCCAATTTATAGACTAGTATGACGGAAAGCAAAGCCAGTGCTCCAGCAACTGTCATTGTAAACCACGCTACGGAAGATCCGAAAAAAGTAAATATCCATCCAAATAACAGCGGGCCTAATGCGGCACCAATGGAAACGCCCATTTGGCTAACAGAAGTTGCCTGCCCCTCATATCCAGGATAGGATTTTCCTGTTACATAATGTAACAGGCCTGCCCATCCCCAACCAGCACCATACGCTAGAAGAGCGCCTAAAATTTGTCCAATCCATGAGGAAGTTGCCAATAAGCTTGTCCCGAACATACCAAAAACGAACATTCCAGCTAGTAGCTTTTGCGGTGATACCTCAGACTTATCTGTTATAATTCCTGCCATTATCCGTACGATAACGCTTGCCATTGCGGCTATTGCAGCTATTACACTGGCGTGAGCTAACGAAATTCCATTGGAAGAAAGAGAAGAAATCAGGAAAGCTCCTAAACTATTTCCAATCATTGCACCAAATGCACCGCAAAAAGCTAATAACAGCAGATGCGGATTAAGCGGCAAGGATTTTTTAGTTTTATATTTAACTGGCGGTTGAACTGTTTTATCGGAAAATGAATATTTGATCATGATAAGACTATAAATCAACAAAAGGATAGATATAATGGCAAATATATTTCTCCAACCAAACGGTATAGCTAGTAGCGGCACGGTAATGCTACAAAAAAGTGTGGCAAGAGGTATAGACGCTTGTTTTAATCCAAAAGCGAATCCATGAATACGATGATCGCATTTTTGAACGATCAACGTATTTGTATAGGGCTGACTATAGCCATATACTAGTCCTCCGACGAATGCTCCTATCCATAAACCTATTTGTGGATAAACATATATAATTCCCAATGCCAATGATGTTACTAAAAGAGAAAAATTTAACTTTTGTTGAATAAAAAAATGGTTATTCGTGCGTTTACTGATATAGGCCCCTATTATGGATCCTAACCAATATAAACTAAAGACAAAGGCTATCTCATTTGCCTTTATATCTAAATCCTTACGAATAAGATCATTCGTCGCTCCAGGAAGAAATATAGGCGTTGATGTTACAATGGTTATAAAAGCGACATTTCCTGCCTGTAGAAATCCCTTTTTTGGTTTATAAAGCTTGGTTGTCATTTTGATATTAACTCCAGATTATCTACTTTTGTTGATAGACCTAAGCATGATCGAGCAATTGCATCAGATTCCATCAATGTAACTGAATTGACTCCCGGGCGTATCCCTGCTGCTGTTACCCAATGGACACCTTCAGTTGGAATACCAAAAACAAAACGATTTGGATTTGGGGTACCGTTGCTATTTACTAGTTTATTAGGGGGCTCTGTGACCGTAACCCCTCCTGTAACATATTCAGTACCGTCATTATTCAGAATGGTAAATGGTTTGCATTGATTTGTTTTTAACAAATAAGCTAATAGAGGATCCTTACTTTTTAATAAATCAAACTCTGGTAAACGTGCCTCTACCAAAGCATCTACTTCTATTTTTTCATCAGGCAATACTGTGGAATAAGCTAAAAACTTGAAGTTTTCAGTTTTTTCAATCTTTAAATCTGGTCCCAATAATTCCAAGACGCCGGATTCTAAAAGAGCAATCATTTCTTCAATTCGAGAAGCAGGAGGTCCAATAGATAAAAATGCATTGATAGGAGTATACCATTTTTTAACATGATTTTCATAAGAGTCTCCAATCACCCCACCATGATTAACAAGTAATCTAACCTCATTTCTTAGATCTCTCATTACATCTAGTGCAGCTTTTAATGGTCCGGAAACATTTCCTTTTTTAGCCTCGATAAGGTCATTTTTTAGATAATCGATCAGCCACCCATTATACTCATCCTGATTATTAAAAGTTAAATTTTTATATGGAAATAAAAGCTTGTCCCAGTTCCAATAATCAGCTTCTTCTATAGCATATGCTTTCAATATATTTCTTTCTTCTTCACTATTCCCAAACGCATTTTTGTATTCATTTATAAAACGTTCGGCTGTGCAATCACATTGGTCGACTTTAAGCATAGTGGCATAGTATACAGTTTCCACTTCTTTGGCTACTAAAGGCCATATTTCATCGTAAAAATTAATTTTCTGTCCATTATCCACTTTTTTACGAAAGTTTTCAATGACTTCTTCAGTAATGAACAAAGGATTATGTCGGATGGCTACGCCTTTTTCATTTTCGCCACGAGCATGGTAAGGTATCCCACGTCTAGAACCTGCATAGAGTTTCGGTTCATTGCCTGATTTTTTATATTTTAATTTTCCATTTTCACGTGTAAAAGCTCCACCACGTCCTACTGTAAACAAAGCCATATAATCAAAAAAGTTTAATCCGAGTCCTCTTAATAGAACGGGTTCATTTTTATTGATGGAATTTAAATCAACATCTGCGGGATTGTTTGTTGGGATATATATAAGGTTGTTTTTATTGGCAAAATGAATAAGATCATTTTCTTCTTTTGACTCTTTTATATCTACATGTCCCAGAGCAAGAATCACTTTATCTATGATCAGAGGATTCACTTCATTTTCTAATAATAATACCTGTTTTCCTTCATTATTTTCGTCTAAAGATACGGCCTTAGTATTGTACAAGGAAATCTTTACATTGGTTGGTGCGTTTTCAATGACGTAATTAAACACCCACTTGAGATAGCATCCATAGAAAGCTCTCGTTGGATATGAATCTGGCTCAAGTCTTTTGGCTTCCTCAAAGATTGTACGATCATAATCTTTTTCAGAGCTAAAAAATGTGATCAAGCGTGCCCAATCATAAAGGCTTGGACCATCATTAATAGGTCCACTGCAATCTACACTAGAATCTGTAAATAAGGTGATTTGAGAAGCAACCGTATTCATCAATAAGCACTTGGATTGATCGGTTCTCCATACCTTTCCTGCTCCAAATGAATAAGGGTCAACTACGCATATTTCAATGTCTTGTTCAAGTTTGTTTTCGGCAATATTACTAATTAATCGTTCTAACACAGATAAACCTCTTGGTCCTATACCTATAATAGCAATCTTTAAACGATCATTTGACATAAAAGCACCTCATCTTTATCTTATTTACTATTTGTACTATGAAAATCAAAATATTCAGAATAAAATATGGGGGATTCAGTCAAACAAAGGTAATATTGCTACCCTTATCTCGTATTAACTGGCAGTATGCGCCCCACCATACCTAAGAATGATGGGGTCCCAACTGCTAGTAAAAAACTCGATTAGTTCCGAAACACAGACATTGTCACAGAAAATAGTGATCTGGGCTTGTGTTCCTTTTACTATCAGTGGTGATGAAAAGAAAATCTACATCAATAGAAATTTCACTTTTCAATGCTAGGGGGCGGATCCTTATGATATTGTCCGTCTATGGACGAATAGTTATTTATATCATTGTCCATTTTGTCTACGGACGGTGATGGTTTCTCCAGCGATACCCCAATTATCTGTATTCACTTCATCAACAACGACTACTGTTGTATTGGGGTTTTTATTAAGCACATCTACTAATAATTGAGTTGCACCTTTAATCAGTAAGGCTTTTTTTTCCGGCGTAACATTTTCATTTGTAATTTTAATATTTACATATGGCACATTTATTCCCTCTTTCCCTGTAATTCTTCATAGTTTATAGGCTGATTTTCATTGCCTGTTTTTCTGTCAAATTGAATGCCGCTTAGCAGCAATAAGCCACCGACTAAAACTACGCTGGAAGCTCCTATTAAAGCAGAATTATAGCTTTTGGTGTAGGATGATAAAACACCAGCAATAGCTGGTCCAACCATTTGTCCTATAGCATAAATGGCAGTAAGATATCCTATGATCTTGCTGCTATTTGATGGGCTCATTTGACGGGCAAGTGTTGTGGCAAGTGTAGTAATCCCCATAAATGTAGCCCCAAATAATAAAGCACTTATGAATAAGCCATTTTTAGAGATTAGAAAAACAGGTAGTGCGATCCCAATCGATTGCAATAGCATTGCAACTATTAAAGATTTTATAAATCCCCATTTTTTTGCAAGAGATGACCAAATGATACATGAAGGGATTGCAGCCACTCCCACTACTAACCAAACTAGAGTAGCATTGCCATCAAAGCTGGATGTTTTCTCTGCAATGGATACGATAAAAGTGCCCGTGACAATATAACCTAATCCTTCTAGCCCATAAGCTATGATGAGCCAAGGAATCCACTTTGTGGGGGGAACCTGTATAGCAACATCTTGTTGAGTTTTTGAAACAGCAATGGGAGAGTCATCTTTTAACCAAATCCATACAAAAAGAGTGAAAATGGCGCTTATAATGGCTAATCCTATCCATGCACCCTCCCATTTGAATGCACGATCTAAAGAGGGAATGATTAAACTGGTTAAAAAGATTCCTGTTCCTACTCCTCCATAGAAAAGTCCTGACCAGTCTGTCTTATTTTTAGCAGCAAGCTGATCTAGTACGATACTAGAAGCTAAAACAAAGACAAAAGAACTAGCTACACCTGAAAGAAAACGTAGTACATACCAAAGAAAATAAGAATGGAATATGCCCATACATGCAGTAGTGATAATACTAACGATTAGACTGAATCTTAAGGAGACCGCCCGATGATTTTTTAGTGGGATAACTCCTGCTAAAACGGCTCCCAATAAATATCCTGCATAATTACTGGTGGCCAGGTAACCAGCAACTGCATTTGAAAAAGAGAGGTCATTTTGCATCAACGGGAGAATAGGCGTATAAGCAAATCGGCCAATTCCCATTGCAATGACTAAAGACAATATCCCACCAATTAAAAAAAGAAATGGTTTTCTATCCAAATATTCACCTCCTTTAAAAATTTTACAAATCTATAATAGCCTTTTTTTGTTATATGGTATAATACATAAAACCGATACCTGCTATCAGTTATTTAGATAGCACAAAAAAAGGGGGCATTTCAGTGGATTTACAAGCTTTGAAAATTTTCAAATCTGTTGCAGAGCTTGGGAGTATTTCTCAGGCTGCACAAAAATTGAATTATGCTCAATCTAATATCACTACGCGTATTCAACAATTGGAAACATCATTTGAAACGACTCTATTTTTTCGACATCACCGAGGCGTTACCTTAACTGCTAAAGGGAAAGTATTATTAGCATATACAGAAAAAATATTTCGTCTTATAGATGAAACGAGCAAAGTGATGAAAGACCACCAAATACCAAGGGGCCCTCTCATTATCGGATCTATGGAAACGACTGCTGCTGTCCGCTTACCATCCCTACTTTCAAAGTATCATCATGATTATCCGGAGGTAGAGCTCACATTAAAGACTGGACCTACTGAAGAAAACATCCAAGGGGTTTTGAGATATGAACTTGATGGGGCATTTGTAGCTGGCCCTGTTGAACATTCTGATCTTATCCAGCAGACAGTGGTAGAGGAAGAACTGGTACTTATAACCGATACCGTCCATCCCCCTTTGTCATCGATTAAAGATATTCAGAATCGAACTCTTCTAGTATTTCGTTCGGGCTGCTCTTATCGGGCCAAACTGGAGCAATGGCTACATCAGGAAGGGATAGTACCTAATAAGACGATGGAATTTGGTACATTGGAAGCGCTTCTTGGTTGTGTATCTGCTGGTCTTGGGATCAGCTTGCTGCCTTTTTCGACTGTTGAGCCATATGTCCAACATGAAAAGATCAGATATCATTCTATTCCAAGCATGTTTTCAACCGTAGAAACGGTATTTATTTATAGAAAAAATGAATTTATGAGTACAGCATTTATAAAATTATTAGATGTGTTAAATGAAAACATGATGAAAAAATCGATTATCACTATTTAAAATTAGAATATGATTTTTTAAACTGTTCAGTATTTAAATAATAAAAACTCAAAAACATACTTGACCTATAAGAATTATATAATATAAAATACTATTAGTAGAATAATAATAAGCTGATTAGACAACTAAAGGCTTCCTGAATCTTTTGATTAGGAGGTCTTTTTTTATTTTCATTCAGCAAATACCCTTGGAGCGAAAGTAAAATGTTAGTCATAAAAAGATGCCATCTCAATAGATAATGAGATGAATATGAATCAATCAGTAGGTACCAAGCGCCCACTGAACTAAAGGAGGAATTTTAATGGACATTCTATGGTTTATGCCGACATCAGGTGATGGGCGATATATTGGTACGGAAAAAGGTAAACGTGAAGTCGATTATGGATATATGAAACAAATAGCGATTGCAGCAGATGAACGTGGATATGACGGTATATTAGTACCCACGGGGAAAACTTGTGAAGATGCTTGGGTGGTTGCTTCATCTCTTATACCATATACCAAAAAATTAAAATTTTTAGTTGCTTTACGACCAGGCCATATATCTCCAACAGTGGGGGCACGTATGACTGCGACATTCGATCGCTTGTCTGAAGGTCGCTTGCTCATCAATATAGTAACAGGTGGAGATCCAGTTGAGTTAGCAGGAGATGGACTTCATCTAGATCATGATGAACGTTATGAGCAAACGGCTGAGTTTTTAGATATTTGGAAAGGTGTGATGGCAGGTCAAAGTGTCGATTACAAAGGAAAATATTTTGATATCGATCAAGCATCCTTATTATATCCTGGTGTCCAAAAACCATATCCGCCGTTGTACTTTGGAGGGTCTTCAGAAATGGCTCATCATATTGCAGCAGAGCATATAGACGTTTATCTGACATGGGGAGAACCTCCTGAAAAAGTAAAGGAAAAGATTGCAGATGTTCGTGCAAGAGCACAAAAGATTGGCAGAAAGGTTCGTTTTGGTATTCGTTTGCATGTCATTGTTCGTGAAACAGAAGAAGAGGCTTGGCAAGCAGCAGAAAAATTAGCAGAGAACATTGAAGAAGACGCTATACAAGCAACACAGGCAGTTTTGACACGTCAGGATTCAGTTGGTCAGCAACGTATGACGGCATTGCATCAGGGTTCGAAGCGTTCACTAGAAGTTAGCCCAAATCTTTGGGCAGGCATCGGATTGGTGAGGTGGGGAGCAGGTACAGCACTAGTGGGAGATCCTAAAATCGTGGCTGAGCGTATTCGTGAATATGAAGCACTTGGGATCGACACGGTAGTATTGTCCGGCTATCCACATCTAGAAGAGGCACATCGAGTAGCTGATCTATTATTCCCGTATTTAAAGAGATAAAGTGAAACTCCATCAGTGTGGGGTTTCTTCATCACCCACTGAACTAGAGGAACTTAAGTGAAAAGCGCCACGTCCTGTGGCAACACCTGAGGGCCCAACATACTGCCCGCCCAAATCAATCGGATGCATGCGGCAGTTGATCCCCCATTTATCTTTGTCGGTTCTCTCTCAATCTTGAGATGGGGAACATATTGCCCGTTAAAGCGGGATAAAGGAGTCATATGAAGATGTTTTTTCAAGAAATAGATATCCAACAACAGCAAAATGAATATTTTCCTTTATTGCAGCAACTGTATCCTTTTTTGATAAAAGAGGATTTTGAGGTTTTGATTGTACATATGCTTGATGGCGGGTATAAGCTGATTGGATTGTATGATCATAGCAAGTTAGTAGCAATTGCAGGAATTTCTATTGCGTTTAATTTATATGATGGGAAACATTTGTACTTATATGATTTAGTTTGTGATGAAAATTATCGGTCGAGAGGCTATGGAAAAAGAATGGTGGAATATTTAGAGCATACTGCGAATGAAGCAGAATGCAGTAGCATTGTTTTATGTTCAAAATTTGAGAGAGTCGATGCTATTCGTTTTTATACTGAAAAATTAGGATTTAAAAAAACAAAATACGTAATAGAGCGAAAACTTTAGAAAGTGGCGACAAGATGAGAGAAAGAAAATATCTAATAAAACTAGTTTCCTTAGTATCTATCTTTATCTTTTTCCTTATTTGGACATTGATTACACATTTTAAACTTGTAAGCCCAGTGTTTATTCCTTCTCCTATTTCGGTTTGGAAAGCTTTTGTCGATGTTGTACAAAATGGTTACAAGGGAAACTCGTTGTTTTCTCATGTTTTTGATAGTTTATATCGTTTATTTACAGCTTTTTTATTGGCACTTATAACAGCCATTCCATTGGGGTTGTTGAGCGGTTCAGTAAAGTGGATACGTGCGATATTAGATCCTTTTATCGAATTTTACCGACCATTACCACCACTGGCCTATTACACACTGCTTGTTTTATGGCTAGGGATTGAGGATGTTTCAAAAATCGCATTACTTTATTTAGCAGCGTTTGCGCCACTTTATATTGCAGCGATGTCGAGTGTTCAAAAAATTCCACAGGACCGAGTCAGGGTTGCTTATTCACTTGGAGCAAATAAATGGAATCTATTTTCAAAAGTAATCTTTCCATCTACGTTACCAGATTTATTCACTGGCATTCGAACAGCAATTGGATTTACATACACAACATTGGTTGCTGCGGAAATGGTAGCTGCAACTACAGGCTTGGGATGGATGGTGCTTGATGCAAGTAAATTTTTAAAAAGTGATTATGTGATAATGGGCATCTTTATAATGGCTATTTTGGCAATGCTATTAGATGCAGTTGTCAGAAGTTTAGAGAAAAAATTAGTACCTTGGAAAGGGAAAGAATAGGAAGTGTTTTGATGAAAAAGAATATTTTCATAGTATTTATATTGGTGTTAGTGCTTGTTATGAGTGCTTGTTCAAACACAAAAAGTAGTAATGGCAACAAAGAGGGAAAAGAGAGTGGAACAGCAGATTATCCTGAAAAAGTGACAATTGGTTATCAAATCATTCCCAATGCGGAATTATTGGCGAAAGAACTTAAATTAGTAGAAAAAAAGTTTCCGAATACAAAAGTGAAATGGGTTCAATTCGAATCTGGCCGCGATGTAAATACAGCTATGGCTTCAGGCGATATTGATTTAGGGTTGGCAGGAACTGTCCCTGTTGTAACGGGGATTGCAACTAACTTACCATATCAAATTTATTATATTCATGATGTGATAGGTGAAGCAGAATCATTAGTGGTGAAAAAAAATCTAAAGATTAAAAGTTTCAAAGACCTAAAGGGAAAACGTTTAGCAGTCCCATTTGGCTCTACAGCTCATTTTAGTTTACTAAAGGCTTTAGACAGTAATGGCATCAATCAAAATGAAGTGAAAATTTTAGATATGCAGCCACCAGATATTTTGGCTGCATGGAAACGTGGCGATATAGATGGAGCGTATATTTGGCATCCTACATTAGGCAAGATAGAAAATACAGACGGTCAAGTATTAACGACATCTAAAACATTAGCAGATAAAGGAATCATCACAGCAGACCTTGGCATCGTTAACAAAAAGTTTGCGCAAAATTATCCAAAATTTATAGCAGATTATAAAGATGTCTTAGATCAAGCCATTGCAAAATATAAAGAAAATCCAAAAGAAGTAGCACAATCATTAACGACTATATTAGGCGTTGATGAAACTGAAACTTTAAATCAAATCAAAGGATTAATCTGGATCAATTCAAAAGAACAACAATCTTCAAAATATCTTGGCACAGAAGATAAAAAAGGAGATTTAGCAAAGGTTTTAGAAGATACAGGAAAATTCCTAGTAGACCAAAAAATAATTACATCAAATCCAAAACTATCAGCTTATCAAGAAGCTATTTATAGTGGAAAGTAATGAATGAGGGAGTGAATGGGCTTGGTGATTGCTCCATCTGAACGAACCAATGAAATGTCACGAGATAAAACATTGATTCAACTTCGCGATATACAGTTGGTGTATGGCGTAAAAAAATCAACTAGAACAGTGCTGGACCATATAAATTTAGATATTCAAAATGACGAATTTGTTTGTGTACTGGGTCCTTCCGGTTGTGGTAAAACATCTCTTTTGAAAATCATCGCAGGATATGAAAAACAAACTGCTGGAAATATTCTTATCGATGAACAACCACATCCTGGACCAGGGCCCAATATCGGCGTAGTGTTTCAACATGCAAATTTGTTTCCATGGCTTACGGTCGAAAAAAATATCAGCTTCGGTTTAAAAATGAAGAAAATATCTAAAATTGAACGAAAAAAAATAGTAGAACAATATATTCAGATTGTCGGTTTAAAGGAAGCGGCGACCCTATTGCCTCATGAGCTATCCGGAGGAATGAAGCAAAGAGTTTCCATAGCTAGAGCACTCGCTCCTAATCCAAAAATTATTTTAATGGATGAACCTTTTGGTGCGCTTGATTCTATTACAAGGCAGTCATTGCAAAACGAATTGCGTCATATTTGGCAGCAAACCAATAAAACAATCTTTTTTATAACACATGATGTGGATGAAGCAATAACATTAGGAAGCCGAATAATTGTTTTGAATGGCAAGCCAGGCAGAATTGTATTAGATGAAAAAAATCCACTCGTTAGCAACAATGATATTGATTGTCGAGAACTAGATGGTTATAAAGAATTCAGACATAAACTTATTCTGAAACTTGAGCAATAGATAAGGTTAGGATTTGGATATGTGAAGTAATTCTTAGAGAAAAATTTGGAAGATGAATTCAGAACCTTTTAAAAATGTCCAATAGCTCATTCTATTAACAAGTGTGTTAATTAGAAAAAATAGTGTGAAAATCGGCTAGCAATGAGACAATTATTCTTATAGATGGACTTTTGATGCGCTTGCTAAATTTCTCAAAAATATATGGTTGATTTTTCTATATCTACACCAACATGATATAATCATAAAAAACAATCATGAAAAGAGCGGAGGCGTATGGAATGAACTGGGCAGAAGTTCGTCAACATTTTCCGAATCGTTGTGTCCTTGTGGAGGCTCTACAGGCTGAAACGAAGAGTAATCAGAGAAAGATAGAAGATATGTCAGTGATCGATGACTTTGATAATGGAAATGCCGCTTGGAAAGTTTATAAAAAATTACATGGTGATAATCAGAATCGTGAATTATATATTTTTCACACAAATAATGAAGAAACAACAGTAATTGAGCAATCTTCTATAGGAGTTCACCAAAATAATGAAGTTTATAATGGATGACGGATTACCCATAGTGTCTGCGGAAATTGCATATAATGACAGGAGAATGAGGTTTGATAATCTTTTGATTGATACTGGCTGTGCTTCTACTATTTTAGATACAGATTTAGTTGAGGAAATCGGTCTATTATTGGATCTTGAAAATGCCATAACAAGGAGAATGTACGGAGTTGGAGGCACTGAAATTTGTATTGAACAAAATGTAGAGAGCCTTTGGATCAGTGATCTTGAATTGGAAGACTTTCCTATTCAACTAGGGGATATCCGGCATATGTATGGATTCGATGGAATCATTGGCAGTGATTTTTTTGTCAAACATCAGTTAATGATTGACTTTAAGAACATGGAAATTAAAAAGATCTAACAAAATTAATGGGCAGCGTATGAAAATTAAATTTTATAAGCACATGAAAAAGTTTCTTACGCGATATAAAGAGTCGATTTGGCATTGCTGAATTGACTTTTTTGATGTTTTTTTGTTTACAACTCAAGTTATATAAGGTTTTACTTTACTGTTGGCTTCTTGCTTTCACCATTTTGTAATATTAAAATTTGATTGAACGATCAAAATAAAAAATGATTAATCAAAAATGGAGTGCTTTTAAATGGAGCAGAAAGTAGATGGCTATAAAAACCTTCCTCGGTGGCTTCAATTGGTAATCCCAATCATCAACATGATTTTGGCAACAATAGCGGCTGCTTATATTAATAATCTTTTTGATCAAGAATCATTGGGGTTTGTACAATGGATGAGAATCGTAATATTTAGTATCATGATAATGCTGTTTTTAGGTTCCACAATTATTTATCTTTTTCATAAAGAATTATCTTGGAAATGGTTTGTTAGTGGTGTGACTTTATTGCCAATCCTATTGATACTTCAACTTGTAGTGCTATTGATTAAAGTCATTAAAACGTTTATTACTTCTATTTTCTAAGGAAGTCTTCCAAAACCACTTCAGCAGTTTACCGAAAATTATCCGAGTAAATTTGATGTAATTATTTTATCCCGCGTTAACGGGCAGTAAGACCCCCACTTCAAGTTTTAGAGAGAAACGAGAAAGATAGGGTGGGGAATCAACTGCCCGTAAAAGCCCGATTGGTTCAGCTAACCATCAGTGGGGGTTGAAGAAAACCCCACTGATGGAAGCTTCACTTTATCTGTTCTTTTTATTATTGGAATTGTGTGGATTATTGATAAACTAAAGAGGAGAAGGAAATAGCAGATAAACGGAGGAATTAATATGGGGGATCAACCATCCTTTATAGCAGAAGCAAGAAGAGAACAAATTATAAAAGCAACGATTGAAACACTCGATGAAATTGGATATGTCAATATAAGCCTTGCGAAGATTGCGAAGAAGGCAAAAGTCAGTACAGGTTTGATTTCGTATCATTTTAAAGATAAGGAAGATGTGATCAACCATACATTAACTTATCTATTAGAAAAACAATTTGAATATATCCAAAAGAGCGTTTCAACAAAGAAAAAAGCGTATGATCAATTGGTTGCTTTTATTGATGCTTTGGTCATTTATCAAGCCACCTATAAACAAAATAATGTTGCGCTGATCGAAATTATTTTTAATGCACGTACAGAAGACAATATTCCTTACTACAAATTGTCAGATGATGAGGAAGATCCATTATATATTTTTTTACAAGATATTTTACGTTATGGACAGGAAACAAAAGAATTTACGGATTTTGATGTGAAAAATATTTCTGTTATGATACAAGGTGCTATCTCTGAAAGTATGTTGATGAATGATCAAAAATTGAATATACAATCTTATAAAAATGATTTAGCAAAAATGATCATGAAGGTAGTGAAATAAGTTAGTAGGTATGTTGAGAAGGGAAAAATCAGGATAGATGGTTTAAGAGTGATAGGGAAGGATCAACTAATAAAATCCTTTTTTGAAAATTTAGATGTTAAAGATAAAAATATATAATATCAGGCGTGTTGATTAGGAAGAAATTAGGAAATATTTTTGATATAATTTTTAAAAAAACATGTATTTTTCGTTCCATTTATGTAGATCTTCGCTGCGGCTTGCTCGACTCCCTCTTAAAATGTTGTTATATCAACGTTTGCTAGAGTTTTTTCGTGTGAAAAAAATTTTTTCTTGGCCAAGATAGAGTGAGAACTAGTTTGATATTTCCATTTGTTTAAATAAATAACAATGTTAGTGTACGCTACGCTAAAGCTAATTGGAAATGAATTAACTCTATTGCCATTATTTGATGCACATTAGATCTCTGCGATGCTCCCGCGGGAAAAGCGAGACAGTTGAGACCCTGCACGAGCGTAGCGAAGGAAGCGGCTCAGCGCTCGCCCGCATGAGTCGTGCAAGCCGTAGCGGAAATCAACGAATTTTCCCTATCTTTATGGAGAAAATTGGATCATCAACACGCGTGATATAATATGAAGCTTTCCAAAATAGTATGAATACGGTGAATGAAATAGAAGTTTGAAGCTTGGCATCCATTAATGAAGGGTGAGGGATAAGGTGAACCATACAAAACATTATTTTTGGGCTGTTCAATTACCAGAAGTCATAAAAGAAAATATGTATCGAGAGATGAAGAGGATTCAACCATTCTTTCCTTTTAAGAAGTGGGTATATATGAGTGATTATCATATCACCCTTGCTTTTCTTGGATCAATGGATGAACAGAGGCAGCATTTGGTTATCGATCTAGTTAGTAATGCGCTGAAAGATCAAAAAGCTTTTCAGCTGCAGATCCAAGGACTTCATATTTTTGGAAATACGAAATCACCGCGAATTTTTTGGAGTGCAGTCAATCATGAAAATAGTCTATTTCAGCTTCAAAGAATGGTTCATCAAAAATGCCAGGAAGCTGGATTCACATTGGAAACTCGTTCTTATCAGCCACATATTACATTAGCAAGAAATTGGATAGGAGATCAGGAATTTGATACGGCGTTATTAGAAAAATGGAATCCTTTTCGTGATCAGCCCTTATCGTTCTTAGCCAATAAAGTCGTATTGTATAGAACAGATATCGATAAAATCCCAAAATATGAACCGATTGAAACGCTTTCTTTAAGGAGTTGATAAACTTTATAGAATCCAGATGAGGGAAAAACACCTGTTTTCTCTCTATTTTTAAAAAATATTCCATTAATTTAAGCCTTTAAATGAGTAATTGAAGACGTAAATATTCTCGTACGTGGATACAATTCTTTTTTCCGTGGATAGAAGAGTCACCTTCGTGGATAGAACCTCTTCTTCCGTGGATAAGGGGCCATTTCCCGTGGATAAAAGAGTATTTCCCATGGATTGGATTTTGAAGAGGAGTCAAGTCCTATATTTTGTGTAAAATTAGATTCAATGTTAGACCCGTGAAAATAATGATGATCATTGGGAGCGTAATAATTGTCCCAACAAGGGCATGCCATTTTTTATTTTTTTGATGATGGGATGCATTTTGTTTTTTCTTCCATGCCTTTCCTTTAAAAGCCATGTAAACACCTGAAAATAGTAGGAATATAGCCCAACAAGCGGCCAATTCTACTAAATAATTGACGACTGTTCCACCAACAAATAAGGAACTATGAAAATTTCTCATAACATTCGAAAATGTATATTTTGCATTTTGACTTCCGACGATTTGATAATTGTCATCTAAGAATACATATTTTTCGTCGCCATTTCTGTCATCCATTGTTAAGCGTGTATTATAAGGGTCCTTAAGAACGATGACTTTCGATACGGAATAGCCTTTAAATTGCCCCTTGGCTTTTTCTATTCCTTCATCGATCGTCAATTTTTCAGTATGCGCACTCTTTCCAAAGAAATAATCATCATAAGCTTTATTTTCTACATTGGGATAAAACAAGTAGCCAATACCACTAAGTGTTAAAGTGAGCAATAGTGGTGTGATAAATAATGCGGCGTAAAAATGCCATCGCCAAAAACGATTGTATAATCCTTTGTTCATTTTTTCCTCCTATACATTCAAAGATTTTTAGGGAATGATACTATTCTATAAAATGACTGTGAAGTTTGAATGAAGATATTAAAAAATTTTAGAAAAAAATGATCCCTATTGATAATTAGAAAAATAAATGAAACAAATTTGTTTATACATACGTAAATAAAGTGAAACTTCCCAAAATGGGGGATCCTTCATTCACGCTGTTGAAGCGATCGGATCAGCAAAACAAGTGAAATGGGCTGAAGACAATCCTTCATTCACGCTGTTGAAGCGATCACTTGTTTTTTACATCTCTATTTAGTGTTGCGGAGATTTTGCTGATTGTGAACGCTGAATGGACGAAATACGAATGTACTGGACTTGAAATAGAAAAGAATCATCAGAGAAGAATATGGATAGATCCAGTATCAGCAACTATTCACATGTATCTATTGGTTATAAACATACATACGATTCGATAAAGGAAAGGGATGATGAAGATCGATATTTATCTAAGTTTAATGGATAGCATATATCTATATATGTGTATATCTAGCTTCATCGTCCTTTGTGGGCTGTTGGTCTACATTGGTTTACTGATGAATAATGGGACTTTTTTAGGTGATATACAAGAACCTAAAGGTGAAGCCCATTACGATGAATGCCCTGTTCATATTTCAAATTTATGGTTTGTGCCATTTCTTCACTGGATGATTAAATGTCATTATTTCTCGACTCTTCATGATGATAAACCGCATAGTGCCTTCTATTTTTAGATAATTACTAAAAATAGAAGGAGATTCGTATATGAAACAAATTGGATTTATCATTTTTTCGCTATTCATATCTATCGTATTATCTGGTTGTACAAATACAGATAGTGCGGATTCTAATATTTTCTTTCAATTATTTGTCATTCCTGTTGAACACATTATTCATTTTTTATCGGAAAACTTTCATGGAAGCTATGGATGGGCAATCATTGTAATTACTTGTGGTATTCGATTACTTCTAATGCCCTTTATGCTTCATCAAATGAAAAAGCAAAAAGAGATGCAAAAGCAAATGGTGCAAGTAAAACCGACGTATGATTCTTTACAAGAAAAAATCAAAATGACGGATGACATGGACAAAAAGATGGAGTATCAGCAGGAGTTGTTGAAGTTGTATATGAATAACATGCCTATTACTACCAGAGGGTGTTTACCTTTCTTGCTGCAAACACCGCTTTTAATGGGTCTCTATTATGCCATTCGATATGATCAAACCATTGCATCACAGCCATTTTTATGGTTTAACTTAGGAACGCCAGACATTGTTCTTACTTTGATCGCCTGTCTTCTGTATTATTTGCAATCTTATTTTTCTCTGCGAACCTTAAAGGAGAGTCAGCGTAAGCAAATGAAATATATAGGATTTATCTCACCTATAATGATTGGCTTTATTAGTTTAAATAGTGCTTCAGCGCTCTCTTTATATTGGTCAACAAGTGCAGTACTTTTGATTGTGCAACAATTGATCGCTATCAAACTTTATTCTAAGCATGAAGTAGCAAATGAGGTTCAAAGCTGATGATAGATTGTTCGAGAAGTCTTTTTATAGGAGATGGATGCCTTTTCAATCAATCACCTGACAAGAGAAAGTTGGCAACCATTAAGAAAAAACGAGAAAACAATGGTTGTTTTCTTTGAAAGTGAAACGGTAGGAGCAAAGCTTTTAGCAAACAAGGAGCACTAAGATATAGCAACGGCTAATCTCACTTGTAATGGATCAACTATATTTCAAATGAGCCTAGCAGAAAAATATATCCATAAAAGAGCGCGGAATGTTGTTAAATCAGTATTCCGTACTCTATTTTTTAGGTCTCCGCATCCTAATGGATCAACAACTCTCGAACGAACGAGGGAAAAACCTTGTGTTCCACTTGTTTCTAATTGAAGCCTTGAGTCAATCAACAGCTCCCAAACGAGGGCAAAAACTCTGATTGCTCTTTATTTTTTTTGGAAAAAACTTCAAATGTTTGGAGTTCTAAATAAGCAATCGGTGACGTAAATATTCTCGTTCGTGGATACAATTCGTTTTTCCGTGGATAGGAGAAACAACTTCATGGATAGAATCTCTTTTTCCGTGGATAGAAGAGTCACTTTCGTGGATAAAGCCCCTTCCTCCGTGGATAGAAGATCATTCCCCATGGATAGAGTATTTCCCGTGGATAGGATTCTGAAGAGGAGTTTTCGGGCAAGATCGAGAAGCTCCAGACGTAATTACACGAGGGCGTAATTGATCTTGAAACATATTTAAGAAAGTTTGAGAATAATTTTAGCAATAGGTAGCGATTCCATTAAAAATTATTTTTATAAAAATGTGTAAGAGCAAAGTTTGATAGAAGTGCTAAAATTAAATTAATCATAATTTGAAGGAGGACTGTTTATGCAAAAAATTGCAATTATTGGTGGAGGACCAGCAGGGTTGATGGCCGCAATCGATGGGGCAAAGAAAGGATTATATATAGATTTATATGATCAATACAATATTGGAGACCATATTCGATGTGCAGAAGGATTTTTTGATACATTAAATATACTAGGCGAACCAAAATATGGAGTTCGGTTCAAAGTAAAAGAAATAGAACTTGAAATCAAAAAAGACTATGTATTTCCATGTGATGAAAAAACAAATATTTGGATGATCGATAGACGCGAATGGCAAATTGGATTGGCGGCAGAAGCAAGAGAATTAGGTGTGCATATATATGAAAATTCGCCAGTTTCTAAAGAAAAACTAAAGGAACTTTCGCATGACTATGATTGGGTGATCGATAGTTCTGGGGTCCCATCTGTTACCTCAAAAGTATATGAGTTCAACCAATTTTATAAAGAAACATCAGGTATTACCGTTCAATATACCTTATTGGGTGATTTTAGTGATCGATATGGAAGTATAAAAGCGGCACTGGAAGAACATTATGATGGATATTATTGGATTTTCCCAAAATCAAATAACGAAGCAAATGTAGGATTGATCTTCTTTAGTGAGAATCATTTAAAACCATGGGAAGAGCTAGAACGGATCATTGAAAAAGAAGGATTATCTACTTACACAAAAACAAGAAAATTTGGTGGTATGTGTCCTGTTGTAAGACCTGAAAAATTAGTTTATGACAATATCATCTTAACGGGAGATGCAGCTGGTTTAGTTTCTGCATTACATGGTGGAGGAATTGATAATGCATGTATTTCTGGTCAATTAGCGATTCAATGTATTGCAGCTAACAATGTGGAAGCTTATGAAACAGAGATTGATCGGGTATTAGGCGATAAGTTAAAAGGTGAAAAGGATCTTGCGGATTTAGTGTATTCTATGAATCTAGGTGTATTAGACGGTATTGTGAAAATGGTACGCCATACCAATAAATCAATTGGTGATTTTGGTTTTTTAAATGGTCATGCAGGTGCGTTTAAAAAATTTGCCATTCTCAAAGGGCTAATGCCAAAAGTATTTCAAAAGTAATCATCTTGCGTGATCAGTGATCCATAAATGATTTCCTTTCCATTTGAAATCTAAATATTAGTTGATTTCATAGCTTATAGTGTGTCGTATAGTAAACAAAGGACGCTTCTTTCAACATAAACGATCCACTTTTGTTCTCGCGTTAACAATTCTATCACACCAACACTCAATAAGTAGGGGAATCAATTGTAACAGCTTGATGAATTCAATTCATGCATAGTGGGGGACGAAGGAAACCCTCACTGTATGTAAATTCATTTGATAAAAACTAAAAGAAACCATCTCCATTTGTTCAAAACAAAAGAGAGGTTTCTTTTTACAAAAGGGTAGAGAACTTATTCTATTTTTTTTAAGCCCTGTCCGTTCACGATTAATTGAATTCCTTCCTCACAATATCCGTAAGAACGCCAAGAACAGGTTTTACAGATTGTTTGAATATCTGAAGGGATAACAGATTTTTGAATGTGTAATTCAATATCCTTCCATCTTAAAACTTGACCAATTTTTAACCCTATCTTCTCCAGAATCACAGCATCCCTTTCATAGATGTTGGTATCTTGGCAATGATATTCCCCATTATTTGGATACTTTTCACATAATTGATCTGGTCCATTGACAAGCTGGACGAATGTCTCTGGGTTGACTCTCAAAGTTTGATATAAACGTGTCATATTTTCAGCATATTCTTTAGAATAGCCCATTCCCCGATAACCTAGAAGACAAAAAATATGATGTCCTCGCAACCTATACATAATTTTCCTCCTAGCTGAATCAGACATTTAGTTAACTAAATAAAATAATTGATTAACCTATTATTTTTTATCATAACATATTGAATCAATAAAAAGTGACCGTTTCTAAAATTATCATGGAAGTGCCAAAAGAGTTTTAAACCTCTCAGTGTAGGAGAATAGTTTAGTCAAATTTTTCTGCATTTCCATAAAAAGCTTCGTTCGCTATTTTAATAGATTCACTTGGACATCCTTCATAAGCATCTTCGAGATCATCGTAAAGTTTTTCTGGTACTGCAGTAGTTCCTTGATTATTATCTAATATGACATGAGAGTTTCCTTTGACATCGTGTCCAAAAATTTCAGGTGCAACATCATTGCATGCGCCACAGGCAATGCAGGTTTCTTTATTAACAATTGTATATTTCATGATTTTTCCTCCTAATTTTTATCTCGCGTTAACGGGCAGTAAGACCCCCACCTCAAGGTTTAGAGAGAAACGAGAGATAGGTGAGGGTACAACTGCCTGTAAGGTATCGATTGGTTAATCAACACACAGGGGAGATAAAGAATACCTTCTCTGTTAAATTTCACTAGCATCTATCATATTGTTTTTCCTTTCATTAAACTCGTGCTATGAAGATGAAGTGCTTGCATATCTGCAGTGGGATCAATATAAACTTTTGCACTACTGACAGCGATAGGTGCTTCCCCAAATCCAGTTGCGATTAGCTTAATCTTGCCTTCATATGTGCAAATGTCTCCCGCTGCAAATATTCCTTCTATATTCGTCGCTAATCTGCTGTTGACAACGATTGAATTATTTTCAATTTCTAGTCCCCAATTTTTGATAGAGCCAAGGGAGGAAGCAAATCCATAATTGACGATCACAGCATCTGTATCTATGGTCATTTTCCTAGTTCCCCGCACCTCTTCAAGTACGACCTGTTCAATTTCATCTTCTCCAATTAGTTCAACTGGAGCAAACGGTGTTACCATTTCAACTGTCGAATTTTTTAATTTTTCTACACTCTGTTCATGAGCGCGAAATGTTTCTCTCCTGTGTACTAATGTGACATGCTTAGCAATCGGCTCTAACATTAAAGCCCAGTCAACGGCTGAATCACCTCCACCAAAAATGACCACTTGTTGTCCTGCAAATTTGTTTAGGTCATCAATAAAGTAATACAGATTGCGACCTTCATATTTTTCTATTCCTTCAATCTGTAATTTTTTGGGTTTAAATGCACCATTGCCAGTTGTGATTATGATGGCTTTTGAATAATGAGCTTCAGTATTTGTCGTTAGCTGGAAAATACCATTAAATTGCTTTTCAATATGCTCAACAGATTGTTCCAGACAAATGGTAGGTGTAAATTGCTCCATTTGTGCTTTTAGGTTATGGATAAGTTGTTGAGCACGGATTTTTGGGAAACCCGCAATATCATAAATATATTTTTCTGGATATAATGCCGATAATTGTCCGCCTAACTGTGGAAGACTTTCAATCATTTTTACTGATAGTTGTCTCATTCCAGCATAAAAAGCAGTGAACAATCCTATTGGTCCTCCTCCAATGATAGTGATATCAAAAACTTGATCCTTTCGTGACATTTGCACACGCTCCTTATCGGATATCTATTTTTTATTTTGGATCTGTTAACCATACTGTTATGATTCGTTTAGAATTTCATCTAGGATCTAGGCCATTTCCCAAAATTACCAAAAGGGAAATACAACAAATAGTTAAAAACTAAGGCAAAAAGTCCATTTAGATAAGTTCTTGGCAGAGATCAACGATATTTTATGCCAAAGCTTTGTTTTTATTTTTATGAATAGATCAGCAAGATTTGTATGATGAAAGTAATCTATAAGGGCTACTCACTTGCTTTATATGGATTATTCTAATGAGGGAAAATGAAAATACCGTGAAATTCATTCAATAATGTGTAAATAAAAAATACATTAATCATTTACATAAAGTGGTTGTGCGAGAAGGGCAAATAAAAATGCGGATAATGCAGGCTTACCCCATGTTAACAGGCAGTAAGCCCACTTAAAGATGAAAGAGAAAAGCAGGAGGAGAAGTAGGGGGATAATGGCCCCCCCTACTGCGGGAAGATTCACTTTATCCCAAACGGAAGAATCGTTTCGTATTTTCAGTGGAATGTTTTGCTACTTCTTCTGGGGAAACGCCCATATATTTCGCTATTTCAGTTACAATATGCGGAAGATAGGCAGGTTCATTTCTTCTATGTTTGGGTTTTGGTTGCAATGTTCGAGGAATTAAATAAGGGGCATCTGTTTCAACCATTAGTCGATCAAGCGGAATGTATTGTACAGCTTCTTGTAGTTCTTTCCCTCTTCTTTCATCACAGATCCAACCGGTAATACCGATATAAAAGCCCATTTCTATTAATTCTTTTACTTCAGTTTTATCTCCTGTAAAACAATGAACAACTGATTTTTCAATTTGATCTTGATGATTTTTCATCATATCAACAAAGCGTGCATGAGCATCTCGAACATGTAAAAAGAGAGGCATGTCCATTTCTTTTGCTAAATCTAGTTGTGCTTCAAAACATTGTTCTTGGATGGTTTGAGGAGAGAACATTCGATTAAAGTCTAGTCCGCATTCCCCAATAGCTACGACTTCCTTTTGTTTGGCTAGCTGCCGCAGTTCATTGATAGAACCCTGATGGAATTCACTAGCATCATGAGGATGTATTCCTGCTGTTGAAAAAAGTACGTGGGGATATTGTTTGGCAATTTGTAGCCCCTCTCTACTTCCTTTTACATTCGAACCTGTAACAATCATTTGACCAACATTGTTTTGAATGGCTCTTTCAACGACCTCTGCTCGATCTGTTGTAAATTGTTTATCTGTTAAATTAAGACCAATATCTATGAATGACTGCATCCAAATTTCCTCCTAATAGTTCTTTAGATGATCCCTCTCTATTTTAGTGAATTACATCGAGTGTGTATACCAATCGTTATTAAATAGACTTTTTCATGGAAGGCCTTGTTTCAATCTCTGTGATTCATTCTATTTTAAAGGTGGATGGCTTTTGCGAGTATAGTTAGAGTTTTTAGTTTGCCAGCAATTTTTTTCCTGTCGCTTCGTTTCTATAGTAGAAAAAATGATGTGTTTATCCCGCTTTAACGGGCAGTAAGAACCCCGCCTATTTATTTTTCCAATAAATCTGTTAATAATTTAAACTTAAAATAAGCGCATTCCTTGTAAAGAATATAATTAGTTGTTATGTTTTAGTTAGTTATGAGGGTAAATGTTCATGATGAAAAGATAAAAATCCAGATAGGGGCTTATAAATGCAAAATAACGATATATTAATTAGATTGAGATATGCTTTAGATATTAGAGATAAAGATATGGTCGAGATTTTTAAACTTGGTGGGGTAGAAGTTACAAGAGACGAAATGCGAAAGATTCTTACAAAATCAAAAGATACATATGAAGACGAGGTTGATGTAGAAGAATCTGAGGATCAGATTAAATGCAATGATGAAATGCTTGAGTCTTTTTTAAATGGTTTTATTACTTTTAAAAGAGGACCACAACCACCTAGACAAGAACAATCTAAAAGTGAGAGTACATCGGAATATAGCAAGGACCATATCAATAATATGCTTCTAAAAAAATTAAAAGTAGCACTTCAATTGAAAACGGAAGATATGCTAGATATTCTTGATGACGGAGGAATTATTGTTTCAAAAGGTGAATTAGGTGCTATCCTTAGAAAACCTAGTCATCGAAATTATAAAGAATGTGGTGATAATTTTGCACGTAAATTTTTAAAAGGATTGGTTGCAAGATATAGAGGATAAGCCAAGCGAACGACTAAAAAATCAAAAACATCTTTTTTCCTGAAAGGGATTTATGCTTTTTAGACGATACTAATCGGAACAGGGAGGAACTGCTGATGGAAATTGGTATTACAACTTTTGTAGAAACAACACCAGATGTGTCAACGGGTGAAGTGAAAAGTCATGCGGAACGTATACGTGAAGTAGTAGAAGAAATTATACTAGCTGATCAGGTAGGATTGGATGTCTTTGGGGTTGGGGAACATCATCGCGCTGATTATGCATGTTCTGCGCCTGCTGTTTTACTTGCAGCAGCTGCATCACAGACGCAACATATTCGATTGACGAGTGCTGTTTCTGTGTTGTCCTCTGATGACCCGGTGCGTGTCTATCAAGAGTTCGCAACGCTCGATGCGCTTTCGAATGGACGTGCTGAAATCATGGCAGGTCGAGGGTCATTTATCGAATCGTTTCCATTATTTGGTTATGATTTGCAAGATTATGACGAATTGTTCGATGAGAAATTAGATTTATTATTGAAAATTAGAGAATCTGAAAAAATAACCTGGAATGGAAAGCATCGTCCGTCTATCGATAATCGGGGCGTGTATCCTCGTGCTACCCAAAATCCTTTACCAGTATGGATTGCGAGTGGAGGAACACCTCAATCAGCGATACGGGCAGGCTTTCTCGGATTGCCGCTCGTTTTAGCGATTATTGGTGGAAGTCCATTGCATTTTGAAAATGTCATTCATTTATATAAAAAAGCAGCAAAACAGGCGGGACACGATGTTTCAAAATTAAAGATTGCTTCGCATTCTCATGGCTTTATAGCTGAAACGACAGCGATAGCCAAAGAAAAATTTTACCCATCAACAGCACAAGCAATGAATGTTTTAGCGAGAGAACGCGGTTGGGGACCATACACGCGCCAAACCTTTGACGAAGCAAGCAGTTTGGAAGGCGCTTTATATGTAGGAGACGTAGCAACTGTAGCAGAAAAAATTATTTTTCTTCGTAAAAACGTTGGGATCACGCGGTTCATGCTTCATGTACCAGTCGGTTCAATGCCTCATGAAGATGTGTTAGATGCAATTAAATTATTAGGTACAGAAGTCGCACCAATCGTAAAAGATGAAATCAATCGATGGGAAGCAGAAACAGAGGATACATTGTAGAAAATAGATTTTTCTTGAAATGCGATAGAATTCTGTTAGATGATGATTTCAAAAAAGAGGAGCTGCTTGAAAGGCAATCTTTACACGTGAATGATCAAATAGAGCACGAAGAATGTTGTCAATCAACGTTCTTTGTGCTCTATTTTTGCTGTTTGAGCGATTTTCTTTAATGTTTTTCTTCCGCTTCTGCAATTGCTTTTGTTTGTTGAACAGTGCCATGCGGATGTTGTACGGGTGCATAGATAGAATACAATTTAATAGGCTTATCACCTGTGTTCGTAAGATTATGCCATGTGCCAGCAGGTATGAAGAATGCAAACCCATCATATACTTCTCTTTGGAAATTTAAGTTGTCTTTATGATTTCCCATTTGGACAAGTCCTCGCCCCTCTTCAATCCGTATAAATTGATCGAGATGAGGGTGAATCTCCAAACCTATATCTTCTCCAACATTGATGCTCATCAATGTAAGCTGCAAATGATTACCTGTCCATAAGGCAGTACGATACGTATTGTTTTGTTCAGTGGCTTTCTCTAAATTAACAACAAAAGGCTTTGGACCATGATCCTCTAAAGCAATTAAATGATCAGGTGATGCTATGCCCCCAAATGGATGTGGGGCAAATTGATAAGAGTAGGGATTATTATAAAATGGAGTGAAGGAAGGATACCCATTATAATAACCTAAATTTTGCATGGCTTGCGAATAACAATAAGGACATGAATACGAACTATACATACATCCCATCCTTTACTTGGGCTTCTTCACTATTGTATTCGCTATCTTGGAAAATGTGATTCAAGTATTTGTGGGCACTATAAAAAGATCGCTAAAAAGTTAAAAGTATTTATTGCCATCAGCTATAAATGGAGAGATATGAACTTATCCCGCTTTAACGGGCAGTAAGACCTACATCTCAAGATTGAGAGAGAAACGAGAAAGATAGATGGGGATCATACTGCCGCATGCAGAAGGATTCTATTTTTTGCCGTTGTAAATGGATTTATAAATATATATCAAGAAACATTGGTTTAGCAATGTATAGGAGATAAAAACAAAAATACATTTACATTTTCGAAAATACATTTACTTTAAATTAATATTCTGTACACAGTAGGATAACAATTCACCTTTATGATAGGGTTGTAAGTTGGAATGAAGAGAAAAAAGATGGATTTAATAAAGGGAGGAAAAAAAAGTGAAGTTTTCAGGTTTAAAAATGTCAATGGTTGGATTAATCTTAGCAGGTGCTTTAGCCGGGTGTGGAAATGCTAAAGACAGTGATAGCACTACTTCTGGTTCTGATGACTCCAAAAAAACAGAGACTTCAACAGAATTAACAGGAACAGTTACAGCTGCTGGATCAACTGCACTTCAACCTTTAGCTGAAGAAGCGGCAAATGAACTTCAAAGTTCTAATCCAGAACTTACAGTTACTGTACAAGGTGGGGGAAGCGGAACTGGTGTAAACCAAGTAGCCTCTGGCGCTGTCGATATCGGTAACTCTGATGTTCCTTCAGCAGATAAATTAGAAGATAAAACAAAAGCGGACAAGCTTGTTGATACGAAAGTAGCAGGGATTGCCTTTGCTATGGTAGTAAATAAAGATGTTAAAGTCGAATCTTTGACTGAAAAACAAATTCAAGATATCTTCTCAGGAAAAGTTAAAAACTGGAAAGATGTTGGAGGAAACGATGAAAAAATCAATGTTATTAATCGTCCAGCCTCTTCTGGTACTCGTGCAACATTCGAATCCATTCTTATGAAAGATGCTAAAATTGACGATAGCCTTGGAACAGCTCAAGATTCAAACGGTGCAGTCGAACAATCAGTTAACTCAACACCAGGTTCTATTAGTTACCTTGCAATGTCTTATTTAGTAGGAGACAAAAAGGATGCTTTAAAAGTTTTGAAGATTAACGATGTTGAACCAACTACTGAAAATGTTGCAGCAAATAAATATCCATTCTGGGCATATGAATATATGATTACTGATGGTGAACCTAAAGATGCTGTAAAAGGATTTATTGACTTTGTATCTGGTGAAGATTTTGCTGATACAGTGGAAAAAATGGGTTATATCCCAATGTCAGAATTAAAATAATCAGTTTTTGAATGAAAATAACGGATAAAAAGAAGAGGCGGGCGGGGCTACTGGCCAGCCTCTTCCTTTTATTTGTCAGTAAGGTGGTAATAAGATGAAGGGGCAGAAAAAATCGATCAATTATTTTGTAAATGAGTATATTGGCAAAACGATTGTAACCATTTGTGGGTTGCTCATTGTTGTTGCAACTATTTCAATTATTGCTTTTATTTGTGGTAAAGGTCTTCAATCATTCTTACATGGCAATATTTCACCGTGGGAGATGCTAACATCTACGGATTGGAGTCCAAATGATCCAAAGGATAAATCATATGGCGCATTGATTTTTATCGTTGGTTCTACTTTGGTATCGATTGGCGCTACATTAATCAGTACACCAATTGCACTTGGGATTGCTATATTCAATAATTATATTTCGCCGAAATTTGGCTCTACTTTTGTAAAACCTGTTCTTGAATTATTTTTAGGTATCCCCTCTGTTGTTTATGGGTTTTTGGGGGTTACAATTCTTGTTCCATTTTTACGGAATCAATTGGGTGGAGTAGGCTTTAGTTTACTAGCAGGGATTATCGTGCTAAGTGTTATGATTCTACCTACTATAGCAAGTATTTCGGATGACGCGGTTAAAGGAGTTCCATTTGAGTTTTTGGAAGGTTCTTATGGTTTGGGTTCTACTCGTTGGCAGGCGATTTATCGTATCATTATCCCAGCTGCCAAAAATGGTATTTTAACTGCTATCGTATTAGGGTTGGCCAGAGCATTTGGTGAGGCATTAGCTGTTCAAATGGTTATCGGTAATACTGTCAAATTACCAGATAGTTTGTATAGTCCAACTTCTACTTTAACAGGAATACTAACTATGGACATGTCTAATACCCTAAATGGTACAGCATGGAATGATGCTCTATGGAGTTTAGCAATGATCTTATTGATCATTTCCTTCTTATTTATTTTAATCATTCGAATGATTGGTAAAAGGGGTATGCAAAATGAACAATAAAAAAAACCATAACAATCAAGCTCGGATTGTCAACAATGTCTGGACAGCTATCTTTTATGCAATAGCTATTTTAGTCATTGCCTTGTTAGTATTTATAGCTGAAAAAATTATTACAATGGGATGGGGATTTTGGGATACTGATTTCCTTTTTGGAGCCCCTAGTAACACGATGGCAGGTGGTGGGATTGGACCACAATTATTCAATTCCTTTTATTTATTAGTTATTTCTCTAATCGTATCTTTCCCATTAGGATTGGGAGCTGGGATCTATCTATCTCAATATGCGAAAAAAGGAAGATTTTTAAACTTTGTACGACTTTGTATCGAAACAATGGCATCACTACCATCTATTGTTGTAGGACTGTTTGGTTTGCTAGTTTTTGTAACATTAGCAGATTGGGGGTATACATTAGTAGGTGGTGCGTTAGTGCTGACTATTTTAAATCTCCCAAACTTAACGAGAATTTGTGAAATGGCGATTAGTTCAGTTTCAGCAAGTGTAAAGGAAGCAAGTCTTGGGTTGGGCGCAACTAAGTGGCAAACCATCACAAAAGTATTGATTCCTACTGCTATTCAGGAAATTATTACCGGTGTTATTTTAACTGCTGGAAGGATTTTTGGAGAAGCAGCAGCACTTATTTACACAGCTGGTTTAACGACTCCTACACTAAATGCGGCAGCTCCTCTTGATAGCCCTGTTAATCCTTTTAATATATTTAGACCTGCTGAAACTCTTGCCGTGCATATTTGGAAGTTAAACTCTGAAGGTATTGTTCCAGATGCTCGTGAAATCGCGACAAAATCAGCAGCGATACTAATTATTATGGTATTTGTATTTAATATTGCAGCACGTTTAATTGCCAAATTATTGGATAAACGTTTTAAAGGCTCGGTAGGCGCAAAACCAAAAAAGGTAAAAAGTAAACTAATAAGCTAACTTGTTACAAACATAAAACGCACTTTATTAGACTACTATATCTCTAAATTTTAGAGGAAAGTAGTCTTTTTAGTAAGTGTTGTGGATAGCAGTTATCCCACTTTAACGGGCAGTAAGACCCCCACCTCAAGATGTAGAGAGAAACGAGAAAGATAAGTGGGGGATCAATTGCCCGTAAAAGTCCGATTGGTTTGGGTCAACAAGATGTTGGTTCCTCAGGTGTTGCCACAGGACGTGGCGCTTGTAACCTGAGTTCCTCTAGTTCAGTGGGGGATGAAGAAAACCCCCACTGATGGAAGCTTCACTTTATTGGAAAGCGGGCAAGTCTTTGTTGCAATCAACGAATTTCCCTTTCTATGGATTAAATTGGATAATCAGCACATCTATTTTTTATGTTTAATAATAAAATGATACCAGCTTAATATTCGTGTGGTTAAATATGTTAAATGAAATTATTTGAACGTTCTATGACAAAAAGAAATAAAGTCGACTAATAAAAGAGGGAATTGAATCTATGTTAAAAATACATAAATTTAGCTTTCGAATAATGTTGATGGCTCCCATTATTTTAATTATTATTTTATCTTCTAGCATTATTGCATTTGTAAGTTACGATAAAAACAAGAATGTTATCATTCATTCTACTGAGCAACAGATGCTTTCTTCAGCCGAAGTGATCAATCAAAAAATCACCATGTTAAAATCGACATCCACTGCAGAAGAATTTGATCATAAATTAGCCTATGCACTAACTCAAAATAGAAGCAGTTTTAAGTCAGCGTCCTTAACGCCTATGCAATTTAAAATAACAAAGGAAGGAAAGGCTGAGCCTTTTAACCAATTTAAGAGTGAGATACCAAAACTTTCTTCTAGCTTTGCCAAGAAACTTTATCAACAAAAAAATGGAATCATACATGATAACGGGGTGACTTATGCCCTTTCTTTTCAAGTAGAACTAGATCAATCTGTATATGTCATTGCATTAAACGACCAAGAGTATTTAAAGCCTGTATATAGCTATAGAAATTTAATGATAGGTATTACGCTTTTTACGGTGCTAATCGCAAGCATCATCGGATTTATGTTGATCAGTAAAGTGACCAAACCAGTTATTTCTTTAAAAAAATTAATGGATAAGATATCTCAAGGAGATTTGCAAGCAAGGATAAAGATAGGTCAATCTAGTAAGGAAATCTATGCATTATCCACTGGGTTTAACCAGATGGCAGATCGACTTCAATCTTTAATGACTCATGTAGAATCGAGTGCAAAACAGGTAACGCAAACTTCTGATAGATTAAAAATCACTTCTTCAGAATCTAGACAGGCTATAGAACAAGTCTCCATAGCAATTGAAGAAGTAGCGAGTGGAACAGAAGTACAAGTTGAATCTGCGACACAAGCTTCAGGAAAAGTTTCTCATATCTCAACTAAAATGACTCATACTGGTCAATCTATTCATAGCGTCGAAAATTCAATAAATAGCGCATTACAAATAGCAAATTCAGGAAACCAGTTAGTGAATAATACGGTCGAGCAAATATCCTTAGTCGAAAAAACGGTTGAAAATACAGCTGAGATGCTGGAGTCATTACAGCTAAAATCAAAGGATATCGATCAAATTTTGAATTTAATAAGTGAAATATCCAGTCAAACCAATCTTCTATCATTAAATGCGGCAATTGAAGCTGCACGTGCAGGTGAACAGGGAAAAGGTTTTGCTGTTGTTGCACAAGAGGTTCGAAAACTCTCTGATCAATCAGAACAAGCAGTTATGCAAATAAAAGAAATAACCGATAAGATAAGAGAAGAAACAGATGATGTCGCGCTATCGATGAATCAAGGATTAAAAGTATTAAAAGAAGGCATTATAATGGTCAATCAAACCGAAGAATCTTTTGAAAACATTGTAAAAGCCGTTCAAAACGTCACGAACGAAACCAATGACGTTTCGTCTATCGTAGATAATGTAAGTGTAGAAACAAAGAATATGGTCGACCGAATGAAGGAAATCTCTTCGATTTCAGGACAATTCGCTGGAACAATGCAACAGATTTCAGCTGTCACTGAAGAACAATTAGCATCTATGGATAATGTCACAAATGAGGCACTTGCATTAAATCATTTGGCGAAGGGTCTGGAAGATATCATCAATGATTTTAAAGTATAAATATTTGAGATGTGTAAATATATTGATGTATTGATGCCTAAATTATTCTATGTTTTAGTGTGAGAAAAGGCGACATACGAAAATCCCCCATACAGGAATGAATGTATGGGGAATGTGTCATTTTTTATGAATATGGATAGGTTCGTTCCGTTAAGATTTTATAAAACAACTTCTTCTTTTTGATCTACTACTTTCAATACTTCTTGTAATGCACTCAATTCATCAGTGTTTAAAGGAAGAATCGGTAAGCGGACGCCGCCGACAGAAACTCCTTTTAAATTTAATGCTGCTTTAACAGGTGATGGATTTGGCGCTGCGAATAATCCTCTGAAAATAGGAAGAAGTCTACGGTGTTCCTGTGCTGCTTCTTTCAATTTTCCATTTTTAAAATTGTTCACCATTGCTTGCATTTCATTTCCAATGATATGGGATGCTACTGAAATAACACCTGCACCACCGATTGATAATATTGGTAAAGTTAAACCATCATCACCACTATATAGTGAGAAATCTTCTGGTGTCTGTTCAATGATTTGTGCCATCGCATCCAAATTCCCACTTGCTTCTTTAATGGCAACGATGTTAGGGAT
The DNA here is from genome assembly GCF_007896505.1 of Rummeliibacillus sp. SL167. Lineage (NCBI taxonomy): Bacteria > Bacillati > Bacillota > Bacilli > Caryophanales > Caryophanaceae > Rummeliibacillus > Rummeliibacillus sp. SL167. The sequence goes on from NZ_VCBM01000002.1 coordinate 319,545, forward strand.
TTGTGAAAGACGAACGACTGTATCCACAGCCATATTGATAACACTTCTTCCAGGGATATTGTATAAAACAATTGGAAGTGTAGTTGCTGCAGCAATTGTTTTAAAGTGTTGGTATAAGCCTTCTTGAGAAGGTTTGTTGTAATATGGAACAACAAGCATGATTGCGTCAACACCAGCATCTTCAGCTTGTTTTGTTAATTCGATTGAAGCTTTTGTATTATTTGAGCCCGTTCCAGCAATGATTGGTACTTTTCCATTGACTACTTTTACGACAAATTTAAATAATTCTACTTTTTCTTCTGCGGATAAGGTAGGAGATTCTCCAGTTGTACCAGCAACTACAATTCCATCCGTACCGTTTGAGATTAAATGATGAATTAAATTTTCTGTAGCGGGAAAGTCAATTTCCCCGTTTTGATCAAATGGCGTCACCATGGCGGTTAAAACTTGTCCAAAATTCATTACTTCTCCACATCCTTCATGATTTTTTTTATCAACATAATAGAGGGAGAAGGGCAATTAGTAAGATAACGCAAAAAAGCAACAACGAGGCTACGTTGTTGCAGTAGAAACAAAATCATTTCTGTGCGTAGATAGCCCTCCATATAGTTTTCTACTACATGACAGTTCTGTATTTATTCAACAACAGAACCAGCTTTGAGAAGAATGAGATTCTCTCCACTTCGGCAAATTCCCCTTTCCACAATCATCGACGGATCCCATTATCCTCCAATTGTATACTGATGGTCTTTGCTCCTCTATCCTTACTTCAAAGAAATATTGAAATAAGTAAATATTTAAATTAAAGATATCTTAGCACTCCTTTAGAGTTTTTGCAATACCTTCATTGAAAATTTTAGAAAGTTAGATATTTGTATTAGAATGAATGCTGATCTAACCATAAATAATACGGAACACTGATGAAAGCTTTTTTAAAAGAAAGGGATTAGTAAAACACAACGTGAATGGATGAAGATATCGAAGTAATTTATAATTTTATAAGCACTAGTGTTGCATAAAAATGTTAGAAAATTCAAACTTTTTATTTTCAGGGTTTTACGGCCAAAAAGTTAAAGCTTTATCAAAATTGGTCCATCAATTTGGCTATTATTTACAATTATGCTTATGCAACAACGACGATTTTTATTGTTTAAGGTACAGCTTTTTCTTTAATTTTCCGAAGCCAAATATGTGCTGGCTTCCATAATGCTGCCCTCAAATAACGGCTGATTTGTAGAATTTTCCGTTCACTCTTTGTATCCATTTGAGCTAACACATTCAAGCAGAAAACAATTAGTGCCATAAATACTTGGCTGTCAATCGCATTTTCGCTTTGACCATAGAACTTTTTGATATTCAGATGTTGTTTTATCCATTTAAAAAATAATTCGATGGCCCAATGAGATTTGTACATTTCTGATATTTCTTCTGGCTCTAAATCAAAACGATTGGTGACCAGATGAGTACATTTCCTTTGGTATCTAGCACTTTTACTAAACAAAAATAGTTTTCAGCTCTATTTTAAGTAGTACCCATCAATACCATTTGGTCAGACAACACATCCGAATCCTCGGGTATTTTAAAGTCGTACACTTGTCGAATAACGGCATTTTTCCTTAGCCTGGAAAGAAATAGGCCTCATCGGTCATGCGATCAAATCGCTCGTAATCTAAATAACCACGGTCAAAACATACATGCAATCCCGATCGTCTACCATGACTTCTAGCTCATTCCAATCATGAACTTTCGCGGAAGTAAGTATAGCCTTTTCTGGATAAGATTCACCTTTTTCCATAAAGACAAGGCGTAAATGGAGTTTCACGCCTGTCTTGGTTTTACGAAATTGAGCCCATTTATGATTTGTTAAATGAAGTGGCAATGTGCTGGAATCAATAATTTTTAAGGGCATAGTTCTTTTCGAATAGTGAGTTTTTGTATGAATCTGTCCCATGCAAAGTTCCTTTTTTAGTGGATTTGGACGGGTGATCACTTGCTAAATCCATTATAAAGGAATTTTTTATGGTTAGAATTAAATAATTGAAGATTATGAGTATTTTTAATCTTCAGTTAAATGCAATGAAATGTAAACTTTTATAATAATTGTTAAAATATATTTGAAATAAATGAAATTTATATATATAATATATTTGTTCCAAATAATTTAAAAAATAGGAGATGAGAACGCATGAAATTTAAAAGCAAATTGACAGCATCATTGGTAGCTTTAGGTGTTTTAGCAAGTTCAAGTTTTTTAACAGATGTATCGGCAGCAGAAACAACTTCAACATATTATGATAGATTTGGTGACTCGGTAGTAGAAACAACAACATATGATTCTAGCGGTAATCCAATATCCGTAAGTGTTGAAAAATGGAAAGTAACAGCTAAAGCACCATATTGGAGTGCAAAATCTGATATCAGTCGATCATATGAATTCCCCAATGTTACAGTTACTTTAAATGGAACAGGTACATCTGGTTCATATACCAGTAAATCTAAAAGTAAATATTATTCTATAGACAAAATAGGTGTTTCAACAACATTAACTAGTGGCGGTACTGTAATGGCTACTAAATCGAAAACTAATGAAGATTCAGGTTATGCTGCAGCAACTGCAAGAAAATCTAACGTTCTTCTCCCACCTGGTAAATACAAGGATACATCAAGTCATACGTTCGAGCATGCAGGGTACAATAGTTGGTATCCAAATACTGAAGCTACAGATAAATGGTCGTAAAATTTAAAGAAGCATATTGGGTAAAGCCTTTATGCTTCTTAGTATTTTTTGGAGGTGTAATTTGAGTAAAAGAGTACTGTTATTTTGTCTTCTAATTACAAGTTTGTTTTTTAATTTAGGATGCCAAACTAATGCATCAAGCCAAACTGAAGGAGAGGATACAGAATATTCAAATAAGGAACTTCCTATAGCGAATTCTGGCGAAGGTTTTAGTCTAGGATTTTTTGATAATAATCAAATAGTAAAAGAAAGAACATTTAAATTAAATAATAAAGAAAGCAACTTCAAAAAAAAGATAATATTAGGTAATAAAACATCAAAAGAACAAGAATTTATTCTTCTAATTTTTGATCATGCTAAACAAATGACATTCTCAGTAGACGGTAAATCGAAAAATTTTTATATCTTTAAAACAAAAAAAGATGCATATAAAGCAATGAATGTAGAGATAAAGGGGCTATCAGATGGTTTCCATTCAATTAGTTATTTAATATTAAGAAGTCCTAATAAGAAAATTACAAATTTGGAGCAATCACTAGCATATTCACAAGTATTTAGTGTTAGAGTAAATATTCTTAAGAACATTAATGAGATTCCAACCAAAAACAAATTAATAAGAACTAATAATGAAATTACCAATAATGGAGCTATTTCTGGAGTTTTTTTAGGTGAATATAACAACAAATATAAAGGAAAACTAATTCAAAAAAAATCTAGTTTTAAATATAACTTAGTTTATGGTAATCAATGGGACCGTGAAGTTGATTTTTATATAGTGTCTCTACTAAATTGGAGACAGATAAATGTTAGCAATAAAACACCATATATATATGATAAATTAAAATCAGGTCAAGAAGTTTCAGTACCAACAACAATGAGTAAAAAACAATTAAATAAGGATAAAAACATTATAGTTAGCCTATTTCTACCTACCCCTTTTAAAGATTTGACACCGGATTCTCCTTTTATTGATGCGAATATAGTATCTAGTAATCGAATCTATATTGAATAGTTATAATAAAGTACCTATAGTAATGGGAGTAAACCATTTAATTGAGGCTCTCAATAAAGCATAGTCTGTTGTTTTAAAGTATATAATAAAATAAAAAACCTGATTTTCTAATTCATGAAAATCAGGCTTTTTTAGTACATTGATAAACTGTTATGCAATGTTAAAACTTAATTATTAATAACTCAACTTTCGGACATAGAAAAACTCAATGAACCTTTGATGGAACTTGGCAGGGACTCAAACCATTGTAGTAATTGACCATTTAAAGTTTCCGTGCTTAAAGAAACAGCGCCTTTTGGCAGGGTTTCAAATAGTTCTAGTAACTGCTGTAAAGCCGTAAGCATATCCAAATCTTTCACCTCTTCGCACATCAAGAAAAAGAGGAATCCGATTGTTTTTGGATCTTGTTCATTTCTCCTGTTCCATTCAAGAAGGATATATCGTGTGAAAACTAGGGTTGTATGGCTAATCATAGAATCGTAGGATCTACCCTGAAATTCCTTTGTGAGCTTTAACATGGATTTCGTGCATTTGAAAAACGTTTCGATCCCTTATTATTTCTTAGAGAAAATTTTTGAACTGAAAAATATATGGGGAAGTAGGATAACAGATATAGAATAGAAATTTTGCATATCAGTCGTGTTGAGTAGGAGAAATAGGATGAATATTTGGTGTGATTCTAAAAAATTTTGCATTTTTGGTTCCATCTATATAGGGCTTGCTCAAGTCCTAGAAAATGCATGCTCAATTCCTGCGTACAGGTGTCAATTCCGATGGAGCAATTCAAATTCGTAAAGTATAAAAAGCTGTAATGAAAAATCAATACAGCTTTTTAATCTCTATAATAATTCATCTAAAAATGATTGGTGATTTATTTGATAAAATTGAATGCGTGGGACGACTTTTCCAGAAATTGAAACGGAAACTCGGGTATTTCTGTTATCCATGCGATACGTATATAAAGTACTAACGCCAGTAAGTCCGTTATAAGTAAAACATTCCTCATTATTTTTAAAACGATTGTTAAAGGACAGAGAGGTGGGATTTGTCTTAATGAATCCACTTCCTAGTTCCTTTAGATAAGCTTCCTTTAATGTCCATATCGTTAACAAATAATCAAGAGCAGCATGTCTATTTTGTATGGATCGAAATGAACTCCATTCATTTTCAGATAAAAAAATAATCTCTGAACCCTTTATCAATGGGAAAGGATTCAGATCTTCAATGTCTACTCCAATATTTCCATGGGTACTTATTCCTGTCAATATCCATTCTTTAGAATGAGAGATACTAATACCCCCAACCCAGTTGACAGCTTTGGGTTTGCCGTAACGATTTTTGATGATCGTTATATTTTTTTCAAAATTTGTTTTAAAACAATATTTTAATTGTGTGATAGCTAGCAAAGAGCGCAATTGATCTTCTTGGTGTTTGTAGGCAAAGACTGATTTTCGCTCATCTATTGTACATTGATTCAAAAGGGCAGAAAAGCTTTGCTCGGCAATTGGAATGTATCTTGTCAGAGCTAACACAACCATGTTTTGATGACCTTCCATTGTTCTAGAAAGCAAACTCTTTCCTTTTTAAAATTGGAAAATATCCGACATTTTCTCCATGTTGAACAAGCAGTGAAAGATAATTTTTCTTATCAAAGGAAATTCCGCTCGTATAATTTTGTGTTTGGGTGCAGTCCCAGCGGAATAACGAATCCTTTACACCCTCTCCCTCTAAGATACTTACGGCTAATTGAAGGTCTTCTTTACTTAAACCTTTTTCTGGTAAGAATAAATCGGAGAAGGATTTCTTATCGACCAAGTCTATTTCATAACCAAGCTCTTTCAGATAGTTCATAAACTGAACAAATGATATGGGTTTAGGATCAACGATATGAAATGTTCTTCTGATCGTTTCATGATTCATAGCTATCTCCACAATGGATCTACTAGCAAGATCTACTGGTGTAAGATCAATCAGAGAAGTGAATTTAGGCATTTTTTCTAGCGTCATGGCTGCTTTTAACATGCGATAGAATGCATTGGCATTGATATTCTTTTGGAATTTTCCGGTGACAGAGTGACCAGTTAGATTTCCCATTCGGCAAACCGTTGCTAATGCACCTTTTTCCATAGCATCATAAACTAGTTTTTCAGCTTCAAATTTGCTACTTGTATAAACATTTTCAAGAGCATGAGAAAAATTTGTAGGTTTAGTATTGATATACTCTTCCCATAAGTTTGAATGTGCTAAATCATCAGGAATACCAATTGTAGAAATATAAATAAATCGAATGCTCTTATTTTCTTCAATAAGCTTTAATAATGCTTCCGTTCCATTCACATTGGTATGATTAAAATGACTTTCATCCCCAAAATGTCTTACATCAGCAGCACAGTGAATCACCATGTCTAGGTGAACTATTAGTTCTTTTCTTGTTTTGGCGCCAAGTCCCAAAGCATTTTTTGAAAGATCCCCGATAATCGGATAAATGCGTGATAGCCAAGATTTTGGGTAATCATCGAAATAATAATTTAATGTTTCTTCTAATCTTGTTTTTGCTTCTTCTATACTTTTCGCTCTAGTTAAACAAAAAATTTGGGCCGCTGTATTTTTTAATAAATCATATAAAATATGGCTACCTAGGAAACCTGTAGCTCCTGTTAAAAGTATAGTATTGATCTTTGCTTTCATTTGTTGAGAACAGTCAACAAGAGGTTCTGTGTAAATTGGATGTTCGATGAGATTGCTTTTAACTAGCATCCCTTCATCGTTGGCATGTCTATCATGAATAGCTGTATCCGTCAAAATAAATTGAGCTATTTTTTCAATTGATCTGTATTGGTAGAAGTCTTGAATACTGATGTTAGGATAATTTGGTTTTAATTTCACTAAAACATTTAACACTTTCAAAGAATTTAATCCATTTGTGAACAAATCCTCTGTCGTATCGATTTTTTTTATCTCCAATTCATCACATATCGCCTGCGCCAGTATATGTTCTGTTTCATTTCTTGGCTCCATGATATTGGCAGATTGAAGTTGATCATAATCAAGGATTGCTAGAAGCTTTCTGTCTATCTTTCCAGTTGGAGCAATAGGCATTTCTTCTAGTTGGATAAAATAGCTTGGAATCATGTAATCTGGTAGTGTATTTTTTAGTTCTTGAAAGATTGTACTCTTATCTATTGTTGTGTTTGTTTTAGAAGTATAAAAGGCAAATAATTCTTTTTCCTGATTCTTTACTTGTTTTGGTATAACAGCAACTTCTTTTAAAAATGGAATCTTCAACATTTTATCTTCAATTTCACCAATTTCAACTCTATGTCCTCGAATCTTCACTTGATGATCGTTTCTTCCAACAAATTCTATATTGCCATCATCTAATAATCGAACGATATCTCCTGTTTTATAAAGTTTTGTATCTTTTTTAGTTGGATGGTCGATGAATGCTTGGGCTGTTTTTTCTGGTTTGTGAAGATAGCCGACTGATAACCCAGGCCCTTCTATTAAAAGTTCTCCAGATTCATTTGTTTTACACATTTCCCCCGATTCATTCACAATATATAGATGAAAATCTTGAATCGGTTTCCCTATTGGTACATTTGCCATATCTTCCGGCCATTTTCCTTCAATATCATAGAAGGATGCCATGACAGTTGTTTCAGTAGGTCCATAGAAATTGCTTATTTTGATGGAGTAACCAAATTTTTGTTGCCAAAGTCGGACCATCTCGCCAGTCAGAGCTTCACCCGCAAGTGCAATCACTTTTAGAGAAGATAGTTTTGGTAAATCTTCTTCTTTCAATAAAATCGTCATATTACGGAAATAAGCAGTCGGCAATATCATATTGGTGATCTGCTCGTCAGAAATTTCATCGATCAAACGAATAGGATCCTTTCTAGAATCCTCAGATAAAATATGTAAACGAACGCCATTTAAAAGGGCTTGGAAAATATCGATGATAGATGCATCAAAGCTAAAGGAAGCAAATTCAGAAATAACAGTAGCGTCGTTAAAACGATAATGTTCTCCTAGCCATTCTGCTAAGTTTAGAACACCTTTATGTTTAATCAGAGTTCCTTTTGGATTTCCTGTAGAGCCAGAAGTATAGATCACATAAGCTAGATCTGATTCATCTAGTTGAGAGCATTGGATATTTTGAGCGTTTGCTTCTATATGATCGACAGTATATACTTTTTTATCAAATCCGATATTTTTCAATTTTCCGTGATGAAGAGAATTTGTGATGACTAGTTTGCAGGATGTATCATCCATCATATATTGAATTCTTTCATCCGGGTATGCTGGGTCAATTGGTACATAGACAGCACCTGTTTTCATAATGCCTAATAGACTAATGATTCCCTCAATGCTTCTATTGAGGAATACGCCCACAAAGTCTCCCTTTTGAATACCTTGTGCAATGAGATGGTGAGCAATATTGTTTGACAGCTCATTCAAGTCATTATAGGTCAAAGATTTATCTTTCATAGAAATGGCTGATTTTTGTGGCGAATCGCCTACAATTTCGTAAAATTTGTCGATAATCGTCATATGTACTTTTTTATTATTTGAAATCATACTTTATCCCTCTTTTTATTCGTGAAATTTTTAAGTCCATTTTATTGTATATTAGAAAAAATATAAGACTATTTTATTATAAAAGAATACAAAATCACATGTAGTAATAGTATAATGGGTTTGCTGTTATTTTTAAAGAGTAAGGAGAAAAGTCATGAGAAAAAGTAAATCATTTGTTTTCAGAAATATTTCTATTTCAGTTGTCATTTCCATATTCATCGCTGTAGCCATTAGCCTTTCTAGCTACTTTGTTTTCTCAAGCATCTTAAAAGATGACATTACAAAAGAAGCAAAGAAAATTTCGACAACATGGGCTAAGGAATTGGATGTCGATATGATCCAAAAGGCAATGAAGGAAGATTCAGATTCAGAAGACCAACAAAAGTTAATGGGGTTTTTTGATAATATTTCAAAAACCAATAATAAAGTTGCACAAGCTTATGTTTTTAGCTCAGACATTGTTGATGGAAATAAGACACCTCTAGTCAGTGCTCCAACTGGATTGATCAAGGCTTTAAAAGAAAGTGATGTCAATATAGGGGATCCTTATCCACAACCAGATGTCATTGTTTCAGCTATTAAAAAAATGAAACAAGAAAAAGCAATGGTTTCAACGAAAATTTATAATGATTCTATTGGTACATGGATTACAGAACTATATCCGCTAAAAGATGAAAATGGTAAAATCTTTGCGTACTTTGGAGTGGATGTAAACGCAAGCTTATTCCATGAAAGTCAAGTGAAATTATTGCAAATGACACTATTTGTTTTCTTACCGGTCTTAATCTTAATCATCATTCTACAAGTGTTACATACCAAAAAATCGTTTAGACCACTGGAAGAGTTGGTAAGAGGATTAAACGAAGTGGGTAATGGGAACTTCGATATCAATTTAAAGGTAGAAAAGGACGATGAATTTGGACAGATCGTCAAGCTCTTTAACAAAGTCATTCATAATATAGAGCAGCTTATATCTAAAGTGAAAGAAACCTCAGCTCACATTAACAATGCAACTTCTGTTTTACATCAAGGGGCACAGCAAACTGAAGAAGATTCTATCCAAATTACTCGCGATATTGAGAATATGAACCAGGGAATGAATACCCAAAAGGAATCTATTTCTCATACGGTCATTGCAATAGATGGGGTGGCATCTTCCATCCAAATCATTGCTGGAAATTCTTCGGATGTTAGCAGTTCTTCTATAGAGATGAATGAAATAACAAAAGAAGGGTCCAAATCAATCAATAATCTAGCCGAACAAATGGAAACGATTAATACATCGTTTAAAAAGACATCAAATGCAATCGTTCAACTTAAGGATCGTTCACAATCGATTCAAGATTTCCTTACAATTATTAGTTCTATTGCTGATCAAACAAATCTTCTTGCTTTAAATGCTGCAATTGAAGCAGCACGAGCTGGTGAAGCTGGTAAAGGATTCTCAGTTGTAGCAGAAGAGGTCAAAAAATTAGCAGAAGAGTCAAGAGGCTCTACAGAAATGATCGCTAAAATTATTGAAGAAATTCAAACTGACACAGATACTGCGGCTAAATTGATCGAGCTTGGAAATAAGGACATTGTTCAAGGTGTAAGTATTGTTCAAGATACCGGAAAAATCTTCGATAAGATTCAAACCTACACAAACGAAGTGGCAAAAGATATTTCAGAAGTATCAGCATCTGCTCAAGAAATTTCTGCAAATGCAGAAGAAATCACGGCTACTTCTCAAGAATTAGAGAATATTTCTTTCACCAACAAAACGATTTCTGATTCTATTAGTGAAAAAATGCAGGCTCAAGAGGAAAACGTTAATAATATGTTCAACGCTTCTAATAAGTTATTTGAACTTTCCGGTGAATTAGAAAAATTAGTAGAAATTCTTAAAGTAAAATAATGTTCTAAATAATAGAAGAAAAAACTGCAATGATCATGCATCATTGCAGTTTTTATCATTACATAAGAAAAGCAATTGGGTTATAAAACTTTTGATTTACTTAGCATATTTTCATTTTTCTATCATAATTTATTGGATGGTGGAGTATAGTGTTATGATAAAGTAGAATTGCCTATAAATGATGGCTTATCATTTTCTTTGAGCAATATATTGTGTAATGTTTTTTTTTGCTTTATTATAAATAAGCTGTATTTGCTTTTTTTAGAGCAAATTTTAACATTTTGCATATGTTTAAGCCCACATAAACAGGCATAAGCTCCTTATTATAAGATTCAAGAAATACTGAAAAAATTAATTTCTCTCCAAAAACTTGATCATTCGGATTCGTAAAAGAAAATCTTTATCGATAAAATGGGGATGTTATAGTTTTTCAGTACCCTCAAGTAGAGGATAATAGAAGACCATTGCCTATAAAAGCCCAATTGATTCAATTAATATGCAGTATACAGTGGGGAATGAGGATCCCCGCTGTGTGAAGTTTCACTTTATTTTATTCAGTTCAGATGAAATATTTACTATTTTTAAAGATCCAATTGACATCTTATGATGATATAGATGATCAATCATGTAGAGGGGGGAATGGAATTATGGAGAACAAGAATACATATATTCCATCAAAATTTAACGCATTGTCTAAAACGGATGATGGTGGCGTTATTTTATATAATAGTTATACAGGCGCCATTGTTGACTTTTTACCAGAAGAAAAAGAAGAGGTAATGGCCTCTTTGAAAAGAACAGGTACTAGTGAATTAAATACTGAAGTAAAAAAAGCTTTGTTTGATAATGGTTTTTTAGTTCCGGGTCATGTGGACGAAAAGAAAAGAGCACAGTATTTGCACCAATCGATGCATCGTACAGATATGCTGCATCTAATTCTTATGACGACAGAACAATGTAATTTCCGTTGTACGTATTGTTACGAAACATTTGCTCGTGGAAAAATGACAGATGAAACAAAAAGTGGTGTAAAAGCATTAGTGAAAGAACGTGCTTCTACTTTAAATAATTTGCATATTAGCTGGTTTGGCGGTGAACCATTACTTGAATTGGGCATTATAGAAGAATTATCTAATACATTTATGCAAGAAGCAAAAGAAAACAAAATAGATTACTCTGCCGATATCGTAACAAATGGCTTCTTTTTAACAAAAGAAGTATTTGAAAAATTGCTATCATGGGAAGTGCGCCAATATATGGTAACAATCGATGGTGTTCAAGCAGTACATGATAGCCGTAGACATATGGCTGGTGGTCAAGGTACATTTGAGAGAATTGTTGAAAATCTAAAAGCTATTAGAGATGTAGATGGTCAATTTGATATGACTATCCGTGTCAACTTCGATGAAGACAATTTACGAGAAACAGGCGAATTGATCCAGTTCTTAAAAGACTATTTTGCTGATGACAAACGTTTTGGTCTATTCTTCCGTCCTGTTGGCAGATGGGGTGGAGAACATAATGATGAAATCCCTACTTGTACACATATCACAGCCAACAAAAAAATCTGGGAATTTACTGAAACAGCGATGGATGAAGGACTTAGCATGAGTAATATGATCACAGGTGCACTTATGCCAACAGCCTCTGTCTGCTATGCAGCAAAACCAAATGCGATGGTCATTGGCTCCGATGGGCAATTATATAAATGCACGACCGTATTAGATGAAGAAGTAAACCACGTGGGTCATATCCATGCAGATGGTACGATGGATCTTGACTATGATAAGATTGCTTCATGGGTAATGTCTGGAGAAGAAACCGATTCAGTCTGCCAATCTTGCTTCTATCGTCCAGTATGTCAAGGAAATCACTGTCCATGGTATCGAGTAGTATCTGGAGAAAGACCTTGTCCATCTGAAAAGAAAAATATTAAAAAAGTATTGAATCTTGTTTGGCGAAATAGCTTACAAAAAGAAACTGTCTAACTAGATTTCTATAGAAGAAGCTTCTCGACTAAATCCGATTAATGTTAAGATGAAATAGAAGGCTCTAGCTTTAAGTCAACAATTGGAAAGGGGGTGAGAGGAATGCGCGTTCTACGCCCTGCAACTTCTCCAGTATGCAAAGTGAAATCTGGAAGAATCATGAAATCAGTACCTGGTAACTTGAAATAGTTCTTGTCAACAAAGAAAAAACTCCTAGCAGTATATAACACTGTGTAGGAGTTTTTCTTTTAGTTTGATGTCTAAGACAAGGATCGCTCTAATCTTTCATCGCTTCATAAACAACGAGCTTTCCATCCTTTAAAGCCGTTCCACCGTGAAAGTGGGAATGAAGGGTTATTAGATTTTTTAATGTATTTATTTTTTCTTCAGTGATTAATTCCCCAGACATTATGAGTGGGATTCCGGGAGGGTATGGAATCACCATTTCCCCAGAGATTTTTCCAATGGCCTTATGTAAAGGTACTTGTTGTTTGATTGCCTGTTTCATATCAGAGTATGACATAGATAGTGATGTAATTTCTTCTAGAGCATTCCTCCAATTACAGTCGTTTATGGCTTCACCACTCTGGCCTTTTACAGCCTCTTTCATTTGATTGATCGTTTGCTTAAAAGGATAGTCTTCCTCTTTTTTTAATAGAGGCAATACAAATAGTACATTTTGAGAATCTGCTAATTCAGTATAGACACCTTTTGTTTCAAGTAATTTTTGTAACTCATAGCCACTAAGTCCGCATTTTGACTGGATCGTCAGTTTTAAAGGATCAAGCTCTGTGCCAACTGGAGGTTCTAATATTTCTATTTCAGGAATAGACGCTAATTGGGCTGTAAACTGAGCGATCTTTCTTATTAACGAATCTACATCCTGCTGAGAATATGAAGCTAAATAGGCTCTAGCTAGATCAAGTGAACCCATTATCGGATAGGAGGGGCTGCTCGATTGTAAGATATGCAAATATAATTCAACTTGTTTGATATCTATCAATGGACTATTGACATGTAAATAAGATCCCATTGTCATGGCTGGTAACGTTTTATGAGCAGAGTGCACAACTATATCTGCCCCAATAGCAAGTGAACTTTTGGGAAAGGGAGTTCCGATGATAAAGTGTGCGCCATGTGCTTCATCAACTAGAACAGGTATGTTTTTCTCATGAGCTAAAGCTATAATTGGGCTTATCTCTTCGGCAAGACCATAATAATTAGGATAAGTTAAAATAATTGCTTTCGTATTTGGATAGGCTATTAATGCTTCTTTCACAATTTTAAGATTTACCCCACTAGCTATCCCCCAGTTTTCGTCATATTGTGGAGCGATAAAAACGGGTTTGACATTGGCTAACATAAGCCCATGAAGAATCGATTGATGGCAGTTGCGCTGCACGAGGACGGTATCTCCTTCTTGACATGTGGCTAAAATCATTGTTAGATTTCCCACGGTCGATCCATTAACAAGAAAATAACTTTTTTTAGACTGATAGAAGTCTGTGAGAAGTTCTTGTGCTTCAAGTATAGAGCCTTCTGGTGCATGCAAGTCGTCTAGCCCTGTCAATTCTGTAGCATCAATGGATAATAAAGATTGATAGAAGGGTTTTCCTTTTTCCAAAAAAATCTTTCCATTTTTATGACCTGGAACATGATAGGAAACTTTTTCTTTTTGTTGAAAATGTACTAAAGCATCGAATAAAGGTGTTTGTGATTGATTCATCGGTATCTTCCTTTAGTTGTGTATTCATTTTTTTATCCCGTTTTAACGGGCAGTAAGATCCCACCAAGGATTAAAGAGAAACGAGACAGGTGGGGGATGAAGAAAGCCTCCACTGATGGAAGAAGCCTCACTTTATTTTATCAAACAAAAGACTGCGAAGAGAAAATAAAATGGAAAAAAGAGCAAATAAACCATTAGAAAGAGCGAATAAAATAGGGAAAGGGGCAAATAAATCATTAAAAAGAGCAAATAAAGTCTCGGAAAGAGCGAATAAATCTTGAGAGATGGATTAACTGGCAGTTAAAATCCCCACTGTATAAGACCTTGTATAATAACAGAATTGATTGATTTATCCCGCTTTAACGGGCAGTAAGACCCCCATCTCAAGATTTGGAGAGAAACGAGAAGATAGATGGGGGATGAACTGCCCGTAAAAGTCCGATTGGTTTGGGCCAACAAGATGTTGGTCCCTCAGGTGTTGCCACAGGACGTGGCGCTTTTAACCTGAGTTCTTCTATTTCAGTGGGGGATGAAGAAAACCCCCACTGGTGGAAGCTTCACTTTATCTAAGAAAGAGAGCTTACTAATGATAATGGAGGATGTGATGAAATTGAAAAAAGCTGTGTTTTTAGATCGAGATGGCGTTATAAATGAAGTTTTAACAGAACGAGTGAAATTTGTAAATTCTCCAGAGGATCTTTACTTCTTACCAGGTGTCCCGGAGGCTATCCAAAAATTAAATGCTCATTTTGATTATCTATTTGTTGTGACCAATCAGGGGGGAGTTGGTCTAGGGTTTATGTCAGAAAGGCAACTTATTCACATACATCAATATATGATAGATGAATTAAAGAAAAACGGAGCGACTATCGATGAAGTGGCTTATTGTCCTCATAAACCAAGGGCAGGTTGTGCATGCCGCAAACCAAATAGCAAACTCATTGAAGATCTTGCTCAAAAATATCATGTGGATTTGACAAAGTCCTATATGGTAGGAGATACCGATACAGACATTATTGCTGGTAAAAAGGCAGGTACGAAAAGCGTATTTTTAGGTGAAAATGATCTGCTTGCGGATGCTATATTTCCTGATTTATGGACTGCTGCTGATTGGATGATTGAGGATGCTGAAAAGAATAGCACGATTGAAGACATTTAAGAAAGTAATTATTGATGATTATATCAGCCATGTTTTGAAAATGATTGCTTAGATCAATTACTTCGCATAAAATGGATGTTCTTCATGAAAATTATTCTTAATAAACAGCTAGTTTTGCTTTTTTTAAAGCTAATATAAGATAGATTTTTTTCATCAAAATGGTGCTCAATCTAATCTTTTGACATAAAGTGTTTGGACGAATACGATAGAAGAAGTAAACAACTTCCAACTTAAAATTCTCTTAAGGAGCTGAGAAATGATGAATTTATTTGAAAGCTATACATTTTCAAATGGTATTTCTTTGAAAAATCGTGTTGTAATGGCACCGATGACGAATTATTCGAGTAATGCTGATGGTACAGTATCAGATTCAGAGGTAGCATACTATGCGCGTCGCTCAAAAGGTGTTGGTCTGGTTGTGACAGCTTGTACGCATGTTACAGAAAATGGAAAAGGATTTCCAGGTCAATTTGCCGGATTTTCAGATCAATTTATTCCAAGTTTGAAACGAGTAGCGGACGCTATACATGAAGGCGGAGCAAAAGCAGTATTACAAATTTATCATGGCGGCAGACGTTCTATTCCTGAAGAAGTACCGAATGGTGAAATCGTTAGTGCTAGCGATGTCGCATTTCCAGGCAATGCGACGCCACGCCCTTTAACAATAGAAGAAATTAAAGAAATTGTTAAAGCATATGGTGAAACAACTCGTCGTGCGATTGAAGCTGGGTATGACGGTGTTGAAATTCACGGTGCAAATACGTATTTACTTCAACAATTCTTCTCAGGTTATACAAATCGACGTACCGATGAATACGGTGGTTCACTCGAAAATCGTATGCGTTTTCCATTAGAAGTTGTCGATGAAGTAAAAAAAGCTGCAGAAAAATACGCTAAGGAACCATTTATCGTTGGATATCGATTTTCTCCAGAAGAGGAAGAAGAAACTGGGATTACAATGGATCAAACAGTAAAGCTTATTGATGCTCTTGCAGGTAAGGAGTTAACCTATTTACATGTATCACAAGGAGAATTCTTCACAAAACCTCATCGTTTTAGTGGAGATAAAAATAAAACACGTGTTGAAATCTTGTTGGATACGATTCATGGACGTACCCCGTTAATCGGTGTTGGCTCTATCTATTCATTAGAAGATGCTGAAAAAGCAAGTGAATCAGGAATCGATTTGCTCGCTCTAGGAAGAGAACTTTTAATCGAACCAGATTGGGTACAAAAAGCTGAAGCAGGAAATCACAATATCCCAACAAAAATAGATAAATCAAAACAAAAAGAACTGGTCATTCCAGACCCAATGTGGAAAATGCTACATAGACCTGGTTGGATTCCAGGAATGTAAAACGATAAAGTGAAACTTTCATCAGTGGGGTTTTTTCATCCATCATTGATGGAGAGGAACTCAGGTTAAAAGCGCCACGTCCTGCGGCAACACCTGAGGGACCAACATCTTGTTGGTCCGAACCAATCGGGTGCATGGGGCAGTTGATTTCTTCCCTAACTCCTTTACTTTTGCTGAATTTTGAGGTGGGAGTACTACTGCTCGTTAAGGCGGGATAAAAATTGCATATTCAAATAAAGAATTGGAAACAAAAAGATCATAGGTCCATCATCTATGATCTTTTTGTTTGGTTAATTTTTTAAGACGAAAAATTTCTTTTTATGGGCTCCAATGATCCTAGTCATCAAATAATGGGCACTTTCTTTGAGCGTATCAACTTTTGTATTCCTGTCAATACTAGCTACAAAGGAGGTGTTGTATGATGGCAAAGGATGTTCTTTGTGAAGTAAGCAATTGTACGTTTTGGAAAAATGGAAATCAATGTTCTGCTCATGAAATCTATGTAGTCAGCAATAAAGGGAATCAAGCCTCTACTACTGAAGAAACAGATTGTAAAACATTTGAACCAACAAAATAATTTTGCAATTATTATTAGGATAACCTTTTCGGGTTATCCTTTTATATCTATATTATTGATAATAATTATCATTTTCATACAAAAAATATTTTATAATTAATGATTTAATTGCTTTAGAAGTTGATTTACATGTTTAAATAGTATCCGATTTGACTTTAGAAAATAGCTTTCGATCCACGAGAAATGTTGCCCATCTATGGAAACTGCCCTTCGATCCACGAAAAAGTTGCCATCCACGGAAACTGCCCCTCCATCCACGGGAAATATTGTCCAATCCATGGGGAATAACCTTCCATCCACGATAATTGCCATCCAATCCACGGAAAAATAAATTGTATCCACGCTTAGAACAATTTAGTTCATACATACAAGGAATCTACTTCCATATTTATTCTGTATTACAACAATGACGAATATTGGCTAACTGTTTTAATTTACACCTTGACAGAATCCTTTATGAACATTAGAATAATAATCAATAAACATGTCTTAAGAAGTAATTGATTATATAGAATGCTTTAGCAAAGCGTTATATACGAATATGATGATTTGAAAAAGTATGTCCATATACTAATATTACAGCTATTTCAAGGTACTTCTATGCTATTGCTGGAAGACTGTTATAATAGGTAGGCTATTTAAATCCCAAACAATGGGCTAGTTAAAAGTAAACCGATGATTTCTAAATTCTAATGATGAAAGATCGTTAGAATGAGAGATTGTCGGTTTTTTTATTTGATTAGATTGAAAATAATGCTACTGAATCAATTTCATAACGTAGAATCCAGATAAAAAACGAACATTTTTCTTATATACATTCGATAGTCAGATTCCAAAATTATTAAAATAAATGTTCGGATTTTTCAAGGAGAAAATAACACTATTAAAAGAATTTTGATTTTACCTTTCATCAATTTCACAGGAGGAAGTTGAATGTTTAATTTATTAGGTTCCATTTCATGGTCGACAGTATTTTTTTTATTGTTAATGCTTTCCATATGCAGTGCTTTTATTATTTTAATCCCAAAAGTTCCTGTCAATTATGTCCATGTTCATATAGGTATCATTGCTTTATCGCCAATCGTTGCCTTCATGGCATTAGTTTTTAACAATGAGAATGTGATAATAGGGCCTTGGCATTTTGATTCTTTATCATGGCTATGGTCGACATTTGTTTTAACAATCGGACTCATTGTACAACGTTATTCAGTTCATTATTTACTGGGGGATCGATCTTATCGAAAATATTTTGCGCTTTTAACAGCTACAACAGTTGTAGATTCACTTGCCTGGCTAAGTGACGATCTGCGGTTGCTTTTGATCGGATGGGGTCTTACACTTCTAGGATTAACATTACTCATAGGATTAAGAAAAGAATGGAAGGTAGCTCGTCATGCTTCTAAAACTTCAGGGCGTTATTTTGTCATTAGTTGGGTGATCTTGCTGGTCGCAATTGTATGGATTGAACAAGTGACGGGACATTGGCAGTTATCTCAAGTCCTTCGTCAGGATAGTCTTTCACGGTTCAATGTATGGGAAAAAACGGGTATCAATCTATTGTTACTCGTATCGACGATTATTCCAGCAGCACAATGGCCTTTCCAACGCTGGTTGTTAGACTCGGTTGTAGCACCGACGCCTATATCTGCAATCATGCACGCGGGCATTGTCAATGCAGGTAGTATGATGCTGACACGCTTTGCACCTCTTTTCGATGGGACTTCAGTGCAAGTTGTGTTACTTGTATTGTCCAGTGTGTCCGTATTAGTCGGCACAGGAATCATGCTTGTACAAGTTGATTACAAACGCCAGCTTGTAGGTTCTACTATTGCGCAAATGGGTTTTATGTTGATCGAATGCGCTTTAGGAGCCTATTTAGCGGCTATTACACATGCAGTGTTACATGGTTTGTTTAAATCAACATTATTCTTACAAGCTGGTTCTGCTGCTGGGCAACATGAACCGGTCACATATAAGGTTCAGCCATCTTCATATGTATGGATGATGATTGGTGGAATTTTAGGGTTATTATTGGGCGTTGCCTTTTGGCTGACTTCTCCAACTGAAGGCTATCAATTAGTAAGCGCTTTAATATTAGGGTGGTCTGTAGTACTTGCTTGGATACAGCTTATTGCTTTTGGAACGGGTCATATTGGACGGATTACCGGGATTATTTTATTCATAGGAGCAGCCACTGTATTCCAAATGGTGCACATTACCTTTGAGCGGCTTTTGCAAAATGCGCTCCCAGTTGGAATCCAACAATCTATTTCAATGGGGATTCTACTCTTAGTCATCTTATTAGTGGCTAGCGTAATGGGAACATGGTTCATTCGTAAAAATTCAAAAATTTCATTGACCATTTATCTCTGGCTCATTCGATTAGGTGAACCAAAAAGAAATTTAGTAGAAAGTCATCCACAGTATCTAACACAATTACTATCTCGAGGAGGGAATGTACATTGAGCATGGCAACAACATTAAACTATGACAAAGAACCTGATGATTCTTATTGTGATATAAATGAATGGGTGAAATCAGCTAGTAAGGTAATCGTACCACTTGGACCTATTAACCAATTCGCAGCTCGAAGTCCTTGGGCAGGGTTAGAACAACAAACCTTTGAACAAGTAGCACGCCGACTGAAAGATAGTTGTGATGTTGACATATACCCAAATAATGCGTTATTAATAGATGCCTATAAAAAAGGAGAGATCGATAAACAGTTTTTAGAAGAGGGAATGAGAAAATGGCTAGCTACACAGGCTTTAGATTTATCGAAAAATGTAGCAGAACAGTTTTGCCGCAATGCGCTGGCACTTGATCAGCAGCCTTTTCATCCTTCAGAAGGGCGGCGTTTCAAAAAAGTAGCACAGGAACTGAGTCACTATCAATCGCAAATTCCTAATAATCATACGATTCATGCATATAAGCAATATGTAGAACAAGTGGGAAAAGGGGAGTTTGCGGATGAACTAAATCTTCATATCATCAAATGGTGTAAATTATATTTAGATGAGTCACAGGCAGTTTGGTCGATGCCTCACCGTGAAAAAGGATTTTATCAAGCTTGGAAGATGATGGTTCCATATGATCCAGCACTCAGCTATAGTATGCGCAAACAATTACAATCCTTGCCAGAGAATCCGGAACGTGCTTTAGTCAAAGGATTAATAGCATTAGAGATTCCTCCATCTGAAGCGCAAGATTATTTTGAAGCACATTTACTCTCATTACCGGGTTGGGCTGGAATGATGCTTTGGCGTTCCCAACAGTCTACTAAAGAGGAAAAGCTATTCTTAGAGTATTTAGCCGTTCGAATTTCGCTGGAATGTGCTTTGTTGCAACCATATTTACCTTTACCTAAGCTAAAAGCAGAAAAGCAAGGGCTAATAGAATCGTTGCTAACAAGATGGATGAAATGGGGAGATACGCCAATAGAAGATTGGGAGAATTTATCCCCTGAAGAAATAAAGGCTCGCTTGTTATTGGCCAATCGTTTTGATCGGTTTGTGCGCAGTCGGCTTTGGTTAGAAGCATGGGAGAAAACATATGAAGTTCATATAAAAGAAATGATGACATCCCCACAGCCTTCAATCGTTCAACCAACGATGCCAGTATTGGCGCAATTTGCTTTCTGTATTGACGTGCGTTCAGAACCTTTTCGTCGTCAACTAGAAAAAATAGGTCCTTTTGAAACATTTGGAACAGCTGGTTTTTTTGGATTGCCAATTGAAACGACAAAGCTTGGTAGTACACATAGTCATGACTCCTTACCAGTAATGTTCAAGCCTAAACACAAAGTCATCGAATCATCAACAGATGACGATTTAAAACAGTATAAACAACGTGAAAACACTATCCATTCAATAAGTCATACATTCAATAAATTGAAGCATAATATGCTAACCAATTTGTTATTGCCAGAGATTAGTGGTCCTTGGCTAAGTTTGCAAACATTGGCTCGCAGCTTTGTACCGCAAAAAACAGGTTATACGATGAGAAAATTACGAAAAAAGTGGTCGCGTAAACCAGCCACTAAACTTTCACTTGACCATATACACACTCTAGATTCACTATTGCCCGTAGGATTTTCTGAAAAAGAGCAAGTGTTTTATGCAAATCAAGCATTGAGAATGATGGGGCTGACAGAGCATTTTGCTCCTTTGGTCGTCATCTGCGGTCATAGTAGTCATAGCACAAACAATCCATATTCCTCAGCATTAGATTGTGGTGCATGTGGAGGGGCATCAAGTGGTTTTAACGCACGTGTTTTAGCAACTTTGTGCAATCTTCCAAAAGTAAGAGAGGCATTAGAAAAAGTAGGAATTGTAATACCGAAAGAAACTGTTTTTGTAGCGGCTGAGCATATTACGACACTTGATGAACTTCGTTTCATCTATGTTCCTGAACTTTCGGAAGCTGCACAACGATCATTGGAATGTGTACAAACAAAATTGTCAAAAGTTCGTGATGAAGCAAATGCAGAACGAATTGTACAGTTACCAACATTGCATTCGCATTATAAAAATTCCAAAGGTGAGGTGCAACGTTTGGCTGAGGACTGGAGTGAAGTGCGTCCAGAATGGGGATTGGCTCGTAATGCGGCTTTTATCATTGGAGAGCGGACACTTACGGCAGCATGTAATTTAGAGGGACGAGCATTTCTTCATAATTATCAGTGGAAAAATGACGACAATGGGGATATACTTGCTAAAATTATTGCTGGACCAGCCAAAGTTGCACAATGGATTAACCTCCAATATTATGCGTCTACCGTTGCACCACATTATTATGGCAGTGGAAACAAAACGACTCAAACCATAACATCTGGTATTGGCGTGATGCAAGGTAACGCGAGTGATTTACTGTTTGGACTTCCATGGCAGTCAGTTATGCAATCAGACCAAGAGGCATATCACGAACCATTGCGTTTACTGGTAGTGATCCAAGCACCAAGAAAACATATTGAACGACTAATGGATCGTGATTCTGCTTTTCTTCAAAAAGTCCAAAACGGTTGGATCCGCTTAGCATCTATCGATGATGAGGGTTGCTGGGAAAGCTGGTCCTAGCTTTAATCATAATTGAATAATCAATGAATTTATGTTTGTTCATTAATCACATTTAATTGAATAGGGGATGAAAATGATATTATGGATAAAACAAAAGGAAATATTGAATCAGAAATAAGTAAAGCATTAACTCATTGGGAAAAAACTTATTTAGGAAGAGGCTCGGTTTCTGTCAAATCAGATATCTTGCGAGACATGATTATTATTGTACTACGCGGAATTTTAACACCCGCTGAATATTCAGTATGTAAGAATAAAGAAGGATTGCTGTCCGTAAAAACACATCGAAATAGTTTAGTAGAATCAGGTTTAGAAGAACTGAAACAAATTATTCTAGATATAACGGGCGAAGAAGTGATCAGTTTTCATACGGATCTTAGTACAAAGACTGGAGAGCGTGTTATCCTTTTTAAGCTTTCAGAGGATTTGCAAAGTAAATTATCGTAGAAGGCTAGGAAAATGTTTCAAAAGTATTTGTGAAATGGGTTTAAAAAGAGAGTTGTCCAAAGAGATGGACAACTCCTCTTCATCTAACCATCAGTGGGGCATAAAGAAAAACCCACTGATGGAGTTTCACTTTATCGACTGCGTTTTGCTTCTTTCGTTTGTCGCTCCCAAAGCAAAAGGGATGGATATGGATCAAATGCCCATTCAGTACGGCCATTGAATTTATAGATGCCGTAATGGAGATGTGGAGGAAATTTACCAGATGTACCCTCTTTACCATAGCCAGAACTGCCGACAAATCCGATTACTTTTCCAGGCTCTACGATATCTCCGATTTGAATGTCCTTGCTATAAGAAGATAAGTGAGCATAATAATGATACGAATTATTTTGATCTCGTATGCCAATGCGCCATCCGCCGAACTGGTTCCAGCCTTTTGTTTCAACTACACCATAGGATGCGGACAACACGGGTGTGCCATAATCTGCAAAAACGTCTGTTCCTTCATGGATTCTTCTTCCTCCCCAACCACGGTTGGCTCCCCAAGTACCTTTGAAGCTATAGTTGTAGCTAAGTACTACTGGAAAAGAATGTTTATCCAAATCGATTGTGTTGAAATGCTTATATAGCTTTGCATTTGTTAAAATTTGATTGACCACTTTTTCACTTTTGTAGTATTCCCATAAAGCCGATTTAAAATCTTTTTCAGAAGGACCATATTGGCTTAGAAAATTTGCCATTGTAAACATCACATCATCATCATCATCTAAATTGGCAATTCCATCCTGATCACCATCAAGTCCCATTCCTCCGAAATAGTCAATGGTCGTTGGTGATGTATCCTGAGCCAAAGGATTGAAAGGACCCGCCCAATACTCTTCAGAAAATCGGATAGCAATTACACTATCACGTTTGGGAATATCGCGACGAACTGATTGTATATTACGTTCATATTGATCAATCGCAGCTAAAAAGTACCAAGGTACAAGTAAATCCTCAAATTGGACATAATAAGTCATTCGCTGCTTCAAAACTTCTTCCCTTGAAGGTTCTTCTTTCGCAGATGTATTCATGGAGAAAATAGTGCTAAAAAACATGGTGAAGGCTAATAAAGGAATTAAATTTCGAACCAAATTTACAAACACCCTCCTTTCGATCTTACTTAGAATAACCGAAATTTTATATTCCATGAGTACAGCTTATATATTTGATGATGCTAATGGAACAAGTGACATCTATTCAAGCGTAAATCGCTATACAATTGGCTATAAACAAAATTTGTTATTGACGGAAATCATAAGGAGGAAGTCATACTGCCCGTTTATGCAGGATAAAAAACGGACAAAAAATTTTTTCAATAGCTTCAACCTATCTAAAAGGAACTGTTTGAGTGATTTTTATTGAAAGAAAATTCACCAAAAAAATAGTAATGGTTATCATTAATTCTTTAACTTCATACTATGTTATAAAACAGGCCTGAATGGAGGGAAAAACTATAGACATCTTAAATAAGTTTAAAAATTATCGTGAAGAAGAAAACAGGCTGAAATGGGAAGGAACTTTTGCTGAATATCTAGACATTATAAAAGAAAGACCAGAAGTAGCTCAAACAGCACATTCACGCGTGTACAATATGATAAAAAGCTCAGGATTAGAAGAAAGAGATGGAAAAAAATTATATCACTTTTTTGGAAAAGAAATATTTGGACTGGAATCAGCCATTGAAAGATTGGTAGAAGAATATTTTCATCCAGCAGCTAAAAGATTAGATGTTCGAAAACGTATTTTATTATTAATGGGACCTGTAAGTGGTGGGAAATCGACTATTGTTACTTTATTAAAAAGAGGATTGGAACAATATTCAAGAACAGATGAGGGAGCAGTTTATGCGATAAAGGGATGTCCCATGCATGAAGATCCACTTCATCTTATTCCTCACCACTTGCGCAATGATTTCTTCGAAGAGTTTGGTATTCGAATTGAAGGAAATTTATCACCATTGAATACAATGCGGCTTGAGCAGGAATATGGCGGTCATATTGAAGATGTTCTAGTGGAACGAATTTTCTTCTCTGAAGATAAACGAGTGGGTATTGGAACATTCACACCATCCGATCCCAAATCTCAAGATATTGCTGATTTAACGGGAAGTATCGATTTTTCTACCATCGCAGAATTTGGTTCAGAATCAGATCCGCGTGCATACCGCTTTGATGGTGAGTTGAACAAAGCAAATCGGGGTATGATGGAATTTCAGGAAATGTTAAAATTAGATGAAAAATTCTTATGGAATCTTTTATCTTTAACACAAGAAGGAAATTTTAAAGCAGGGCGCTTTGCATTGATTAGTGCGGATGAACTGATCGTTGCTCATACGAATGAAACGGAATATCGTTCTTTCATCTCCAATAAAAAGAATGAGGCACTTCACTCAAGAATTATTGTCATGCCGATCCCGTATAATTTGAAAGTTAGCCAAGAGGAAAGAATTTACGAAAAAATGATTAAAGAAAGTGATATGAAGCATATCCATATTGCTCCACATGCGTTAACGACGGCCGCCATCTTCTCTGTCTTGACTCGACTTGAAATCCCGAAAAAGCAAGGGATTGATCTAGTCAAGAAAATGCGTCTTTATGATGGAGAAAGTGTTGAAGGCTTTAACTCCGTTGATGTAGAGGAATTGAAAAAGGAATATCCAAACGAAGGCATGAATGGAGTCGATCCACGTTATATTATTAACCGAATTTCTTCCGCTATTATCCGTAAGAAAGTCCCATCTATTAATGCGTTAGATGTGTTGCTTTCACTTAAGGATGGACTCGATCAACATGCATCGATTAGTCAGGAAGATAGAGAAAAATATATGAATTATATTGCTGTTGCAAGACGGGAATATGATGAAATCGCTAAAAATGAAGTGCAGAAAGCATTCGTCTATTCATATGAAGAATCCGCAAAAACGTTAATGAACAACTACCTTGATAATGTAGAAGCTTTTTGCAATAAAAATAAGCTGCGAGATCCACTTACTGGTGAGGAACTAAATCCAGATGAAAAACTGATGCGATCAATAGAAGAACAAATCGGCATTTCGGAAAATGCAAAAAAAGGGTTCCGTGAAGAAATACTTATACGTATTTCAGCTTACGCAAGAAAGGGAAAACGATTCGATTACAATTCTCATGAAAGATTGCGAGAAGCAATACAGAAAAAATTATTTGCAGATCTAAAAGATATCGTGAAAATTACAACATCATCGAAAACGCCAGATGAATCGCAGCTTAAGAAGATCAATGAAGTTGTCGCTACATTGATAGACGAACATGGATATAACTCGACTTCTGCAAATGAATTGCTGCAATACGTAGGAAGCTTATTGAATCGATAACATATAAATAGGAGTGTCCAAATAATTTTAAGGACACTCCGTTTTTTTATCCTAAAAAGTTAAATAATTTTAAAAGCTAGCATAGTATAAGAAAAGAGATTTTTTTAGCATCAAAGATTTACTTAATGTAGCATTTTATAGAAAAATGTTTGTTTTAAAAACTTTTTAATAATAGATGGGTGAGGATAAAAAATGACGGAAAACTCAAATAAGCACTTTGTCATCTCTCAGGAAAATTGGTCTCTCCATCGTAAAGGATACCAAGATCAACAACGCCATATGGAAAAAGTAAAAGAAGCCATCCAAAATAATTTACCAGATCTAGTAAGTGAAGAAAGCATCATTATGTCAAATGGTCGTGATGTTATAAAAATCCCTATCCGCTCCTTGGATGAATATAAGATCCGTTATAACTATGGAAAATCCAAGCATATAGGTCAAGGAAAAGGTGATAGCAAAATAGGAGATGTGGTGGCACAAGATGGCAGTGGAGAGGAACAACAAGCCGCAGGAAAAGGAAAAAAGGCGGGAGACGCTGCTGGTAAGGATTACTATGAAGCAGAAGTAAGTATAGAAGAAATTCAGAATGAGTTATTTAAAGAACTAGAGCTGCCGAATTTGCAAGAAAAAGAAAAAGCGGATATTACAACAGAAAAAATAGAATTTAATGATATTCGTAAAAAAGGGCTTATGGGGAATATAGATAAAAAGAGAACAATTCTGAATGCCATTAAACGTAACGCAATGAAGGGAAAAGCACAAATTACACCTATTCATAATGATGATTTACGTTTCAAAACATGGGATGAAGTGATAAAGCCCGAATCTAAAGCAGTAGTACTTGCTATGATGGATACGAGTGGGTCAATGGGCAGCTTTGAAAAATATTGTGCAAGAAGTTTCTTTTTCTGGATGACAAGATTCTTACGCTCTAAATATGAAACAGTTGAGATTGAATTTATAGCACATCATACAATGGCAAAAGTCGTGACAGAGGAGGAATTCTTTACAAAAGGGGAAAGTGGAGGAACGATCTGTTCATCTGCCTATGTAAAAGCATTAGAATTGATAAAAGAAAAATACAATCCAACACGATACAATATTTATCCTGTTCACTTTTCAGATGGAGAGAATATGTCAACAGACAATGAATCCTGTGTCCGATTAGTTCAAGAATTGATGAAGGTTTCTAGTATGTTTGGTTATGGGGAAGTAAATCCACATAATCGTTTCTCTACTCTCATGTATAACTATAAAAAAATAGAAGATAAGAAATTCCGACATTATGTTTTAAAAAGTAAAAGTGATGTATATGAAGCATTAAAATGCTTTTTCCAAAAAGAGCAGCCTGAAGCTGAAATAAGATAAAGTCATTTTATACTGGATGAAAGGCGAAACATCCATTTCAAAACGAAGTCACAGAAAAACGATAACGTTATTATTGTGAGTGAAAAATACATGTTTTTTTAATCAACATGCCTGTATTTTCAATAAAATGCTGATATTTTTATTGAATTTTCGGTAGTGAAATGACTTTCTTAGTGATCTTCTTGCAAGAGGCAAGTATATTTTCATTTTTATGAGCGATTGCTCCAATCCTTTTTATGAAAAAGCTTTTACACAGCAATCGAAGGCGTGAAGGATCAACTGTTGGTCGATTCAACTAACACACAATAGGGATGAAGAAATTCCTTATTGTGTGAAGTTTCATTTTACTTTCGGCTTTGTTATATGATATTGCTGATTTTTTCATATATCTATTTCTAGAGAAAGCGGCGACTCTTCAAAAATACATGTGCCCTTCCTTCTGGCATATCGATTCAGTGAAATAAATTCAAAGTCCGCAGAAAAACGAGAGAAAAATGAATTTTGATTCTGATAAATTGATATTTTGCCATTTTTCAATGTCCTAGAAGTCAGCTAGATGAGATCACGAAATAAGCGTAGTGAATGGGTTTGTACATGAAAAAATCCGTCTGTGGAAAAGATGAATATTAACAGTATTGTAAAACAAAGCTTATTATTTAAAATATACGCGGGGGGATTCAATAAATGGAAAAGGAGCTTCACAAAGCAATAGATGAAATTACAGAAATTGCGTTAGGATTTGGTTTAGACTTCTATCCAATGCGTTATGAGATTTGCCCAGCAGAGATCATCTATACATTCGGAGCATATGGTATGCCTACTCGTTTTTCCCATTGGAGCTTTGGAAAACAATTTCACAAAATGAAGCTGCAATATGACTTAGGGTTAAGCCAAATTTATGAGCTTGTCATTAACTCCAACCCTTGTTATGCATTTCTATTGGATACAAACACATTAACGCAAAATAAATTGATCATTGCCCATGTGTTAGCGCATTGTGATTTTTTTAAGAATAATATCCGTTTCTTAAATACAAGGAGAGATATGGTCGAAAGCATGACAGCAACCGCAGAACGAATTTCTCATTATGAAATGATTTATGGTAAAGATGAGGTAGAACAATTTTTGGATGCTGTTTTGTCTATACAGGAGCATATCGATCCCTCCCTAGTACGCCCTAAATTAATGTATAACGATTATGAGGAAGATGATGAGAAAATTTCAACTCCCAAAACGCCATATGATGAACTATGGAGTTTGGATCAGCCGAAAACAGAAGAAAGTAAAATTCGCTATAAAAAGAAGAAATTTCCCCCAAGACCTGAAAAGGATTTATTACTTTTCATCGAAATGTATAGCCATGAGTTAGAAGAATGGCAACGAGATATATTAACGATGATGCGGGAAGAAATGCTTTATTTCTGGCCGCAATTGGAAACAAAGATTATGAATGAAGGATGGGCGTCTTTTTGGCATCAGCGAATTATGCGGGAACTCAACTTAACGTCAGATGAAACGATCGATTATGCAAAACTAAATGCGGGTGTCGTTCAACCATCAACAACGTCCATTAATCCATATTATTTAGGTATAAAGATATTTGAAGATATAGAAAGACGCTATGATAACCCTACTGAAGAGATGAAGGAAATGGGGATCAAACCAAACTCTGGTCGAGAAAAGATCTTTGAAGTACGGGAAGTGGAATCGGATATGTCCTTTATCCGTAATTACTTAACAAAAGATCTAGTGAAGCAAGAAGATCTGTATTTGTTTAATAAGCAAGGATCAGAGTATCGAATTACAGATAAGGACTATAGGGCTGTGCGGGATCAATTAGTATCTATGAGAGTAAATGGAGGATTCCCATACATTGTTGTGGAAAATGGGGATTATTTGCGAAATGGCGAATTATATTTAGTGCATCAATATGAAGGAATGGAATTGGATTCACACTATTTAGACCATGTCCTCCCTTATATTTATCAATTATGGGGGCGGCCTGTTCATTTAAGAACAGTTATTGAAGAGAAGTTTGTCCTCTACTCATATGATGGGAAAAAGCATTCCAAGAAATATTTGTAATCGAGCTTTTCAAAAGCGGTATTTGCTAATTTTGACGGTTTGTTTGCTGATTTCGGAGACTTATTTGTTCTTTCCGAGGTTTTATTCGCTCAATGCAAGGATTTATTTATTTGCTCCATTTTGAATTGTATTCACTCTCTTGCTAATTTACGTCCTCATTTTCAGCGATGAAGACTAATTGGAGATCTCCTAAAGGGCTATCTTGATTCAACAGAAGGCGGCCACTTCTATAGATGGCGAAATGAATGTGATTTTAATCGTTATTCTATTGAGTAGGGGCTACAAACAAACGCCCATTATCAATCGGGATTAACAGGCAGTTGATCACTCACTTTCTCTCCTGCTGGTTATTGGAGTCTTGAAGTGGTACTCATACTGCCTGTTAATGCGAGAAGAAATAAAAATTGCTGCTGAGAATGGTTAAGATACGAATTTAGAGAAATCTGCCCATGAAATTATTTGCGCATAAACCTTAAATAATCAGGAATTTCTCACCATTAAGGGGTGAGATTGAAGCGTTTGTTTTAGCGAAAAATCACTTAAATAAAGGTGAATTTTTATGCTTTTTTAAAAATATACTTGAATACTAGGATTAGTTGGGATTATAGTATTATTAATCAACTTTTTTGAGATTAAGCAAGCAAACAAGAAGATAGTACATCAAAAACTTTATAAAATATTTAAAAGGAGGCCACTATGAACGCTTTACATCAGTTTAATGAATATCTTTTTGTAGGACATGTTGAAAAGGGAAAACAGTTAGGAAGGAAGATTGGATTTCCCACTGCAAATTTGAATCTAGTAGAAGAACTTATGATAGACAAGGGTGTTTATGGCGTTTATGTATATCACCATTCCAAGAAATATTTAGGCATAATGAATGTAGGGAATCGCCCAACTTTTAATGACGGAGATTATCAAACATTTGAAGTGCATATTTTGGATTTTCATGAGTGCATATATGATGAGTATCTAACGATTGAAGTAATGTTTTATATTCGGAATGAAATAAAATTTGACCAATTGCAAGATTTAATCAATCAATTACAAGCGGACGCATTTTATGCACGTAAAAAGTTTCGCTTACTTCAATGATTAAGGAGAGTATGGAGATGGAAAATTATAGGCATATTTTCAACTTGCCAGATTTGAAATTTTCCCAATTTTGTGAACGAAAATTTTCTTTGAATAAGGGGATTTATAATACCATTGATAATTGGTTTTACACGAAGGGAATTACCAATATTCTAGACAGAAGAGAATTAATGGTACAGTTTATGATCTTTTGTTGTTCAAGTGAAACAAAAGTTAAATTCGGACCTGGTGGTTTAACAAAAAAATTAGAAATTTTTTGGGATTATCAAACAGACACATTACAAGTCCATTAATCTCTTTATAAGTACGTATTTCAATTGAAATTGGAAGCTTTAAGTTCAACTTTTCAAATAACCATCTGTGCTAATGACTAATGGGACTTCACACGTTTCAATTCCTTGTATATAGATAAGAATAGTAATTTTATAAGTTCATGATTTTGAATGGAGGAGGAAATGAAAATGAGCAACAGGACATATCCAAATGAGCAGTTGTTAAAAGATGCTAATTGGCTTCATGAACATATAAATGATGAAAATCTGGTGATTCTTGATGCAAGAGTTTCAAAAGATAAAAAGATTACTAATCTTCTAACAAAGTATTGACAGCATAAAGTTAATCATATTATATTAAACATATCAAATTAATAAGAATTAAATAATTTGCTTACTAGATAACTAGAGGCTTCGAATTTGTTGGATGAATTCGAAGCCTTTTTGTTTACCCATGAATAGAAGGTAAGCACCACCACATCAAGAAGTAAGTAGCTAAGCAAAGGTTAAGTGGATCAACCGCCTATAAAAAAAGATTGGTTCAACTAATACATAGTGGATGGAGAAACTTCTCCACTGAGTGAAGTTTTATCTTCAATGATGTCGAAATGGTAGTAAGTGGAATGAGGTTAATTTGAATAATTTCAGTTTTAAGTTGATAGGAGGAGGTAAGTGATACCTGTTAATAATACTAATTAAATATTTGATAGCAATGGTCTTCATGGGTTGAAAAATGATATAGGCGAAATACAATTTATGCTTGTAGACTATAAGATTTGATATTTAATCTAAAATGTTTTTCAAGTAAGGAGGTATGAACTTGGCAGTACAAATTCAAGTAGATGAAAAAGCATTTCAAATTGATACAACCAAAAAAGTTGTACTGGATGGCATTGAACTAAAGATTGAAGAAGGGGATTTCCTTACCATTATTGGTCCGAGTGGATGTGGTAAAAGTACGTTATTAAAAATTATTGCGGGTTTAGATACAGAGTATCGTGGTTCCATTGAGATTAACGGTAGAAATGTGACAAAGCCGGCTATCTCACAAGGATTTGTGTTTCAAGAGCATCGGTTGTTCCCATGGATGACCGTCGAAAAAAATATTGCGGCTGACCTGAATTTGAAGGATCCTACCGTTCGAAAAAAAGTGGATGAAATGATTGAGATCGTTCGATTAAAAGGGTATGAAAAAGCATATCCCAGCGAAATATCAGGCGGAATGTCCCAAAGAGTAGCGATAGCAAGAGCACTCATTCGTGATCCTGAGGTATTACTTCTTGATGAACCTTTTGGCGCGCTAGATGCTTTTACACGTAAGCATCTGCAGGATGTCTTGATCGATATTTGGCAAAAGAAGAAAATCACGATGGTACTAGTCACACATGATATTGATGAGTCTATTAGTTTAGGAACAGATATCGCCATTTTACGTTCAAATCCTGGGCAATTACAAAAGTTAATACATGTTGAACTAGCATATCCAAGAAATCGTACCAATCCTTCATTCCAATATATCAGACAACAAGTATTACAAGAATTCGAGAAAACAGATACAGTAGGCTACAAAGATGGAGAAGGTATTTGAGATAAGGGAGGAAATTTAATTTATGAAATTACGTGCAATTGGTTTATTCGTTATAGTAGGATTGTTATTCGTACTCGCAGGATGCTCAAGCAAGGCTGAAAGTAAAGATGGAAGCAAACAAGATACAGTGCGGATTGGTATTCAGCAATCATTAAGTCCGTTATGGATTGCAAAAGAAAAAGGTTGGTTTGAAGAAGCATATAAAAAAATTGGCGTAAAAGTAAAGTGGATAGAGTTCCAAAGTGGCCCTCCTCAATTTGAAGGGATTGCGGCGAATAAGCTAGATTTTACAGAGGTCGGTAATACACCTGTTATAGGCGGTCAAGCGGCGGATGTGCCATTTAAAGAAATCGCTGTAACAGCTGATGGTTATTTAGGAAATGGGATCCTTGTGAATAAAGACAGTAATATTAAAACGATTAAAGACTTAAAAGGAAAGAAGATTGCGGTAGCAAAAGGAAGTAGTGCATTCGGTTTCCTATATCAAGTGTTAAAACTTGCGAATATTGATCCAAGCGATGTAGATATTATTCAACTACAACCGGATGAAGCAACGCCAGCATTTGAAAACGGTTCGGTAGACGCTTGGAGTATTTGGGAGCCATTTATCTCTATCGAAACAATTCAGAATAATGCAAAAATATTAGTGAATGGGAAAGACATTCATATTTCTTCACCTTCCTTTGCAGTAGCACGTCAAGGAATCATTGATGACAATCCAGAGTATGTAGATACATTCCTAAAAGTATTTTCCAGAGCAGCAGAATGGCGTGCTAAGAATCAAGATGAGGCAGTAGAGTTTTATGCCAAAGCACGCAACCTTGAGCCAGAAGTTGTACGAAGTGTTTTAAATAATACCAACTCATTCGCAAAACCTATAACAGATGATTTTGTTGAAGGGCAACAAAAAGTGGCAGATTTACTAACAGAGCTTAAAGCAATTGAAAAACCAATTGATACCTCTAAAGTGACAGAAAATCAATTTGTCGAAAAATTACAGAAAGGAGAATGATAGATGAAAGTTGATTCCCTACAAATTCCTTATTCAAAAGCCGACACTCCGACAAAAAAACAGAAAGGGAAACTTCCACTTTGGCTTAAAGGACTTGTTTTACCAGTCATTGTGATTGCGATATGGCAAACCGTCTCTGGATTAGGTTATGTATCAGAGACAGTACTACCCAGCCCACTGTTGATCGTTCAATCATTTATTGAATTGGTTTTGAGTGGGGAGATATTTGAACACTTGAAAATTAGTATACTCCGTGCGCTAGGTGGCTTTTTGCTTGGGGCAGGGATAGGTTTAGCTTTAGGCTTGATCGTCGGGTTTTCTAAACCGTCAGAAACATATGTAGATCCAACAATGCAAATGTTACGTACAATTCCAAGTTTAGCAGTAACACCATTGTTTATTTTGTGGTTCGGGTTTGATGAGCTATCCAAGATTTTACTTATTGCATTTGCTTCATTTTTCCCTATCTATATCAATACATTTAATGGAATCCGTTCAGTAGATGCAAAATTATTTGATGTTGCACGGGTGTTGGAATTTAGCAAACGTAAGCAATTAACATGTCTCATTTTTCCTGCTGCATTAAGTCACATTTTACTAGGTATTCGTTTATCACTTGGTACAGCTTGGTTAAGTTTAGTTGTAGCCGAATTAATGGGGTCTAGTTCTGGTGTAGGGTACATGATTATGGATGCTCGCCAATTCTCACAAACGGAAAAAGTATTTGTTGGGATTATTATCTTTGGTATCGTGGGAAAATTAACAGATTCGTTTGTAAAAGTACTAGAAAAACGATTATTAAAGTGGCGCAATAGCTTTGAAG
Source organism: Rummeliibacillus sp. SL167 (assembly GCF_007896505.1). Classification (NCBI taxonomy): domain Bacteria; kingdom Bacillati; phylum Bacillota; class Bacilli; order Caryophanales; family Caryophanaceae; genus Rummeliibacillus; species Rummeliibacillus sp. SL167. The sequence goes on from NZ_VCBM01000002.1 coordinate 353,732, forward strand.
GGGTTCATTAGAAGAGGTTCAGGTTCATAAATAAAAGCCTTGTTACACTCAACCAATATCCGTAAAAAGTAACAATGGAACATAACAGAGCTTAAATAAGAGGAGTGATTTGAATGGAAATCTTATGGTTTATTCCAACACATGGTGATGGTCGATATTTAGGGACAACAAAAGGTGGTCGTGAAACAAATTTTCCATATTTAAAACAAATTGCACAAGCAACAGATGAATTGGGATATGCAGGAGTTTTGATTCCAACAGGTAAATCCTGCCTTGATCCGTGGGTACTAGCCTCTGCACTTGCAACACATACATCAAAGTTAAACTTTTTGATTGCAGTTCGTCCAGGTCTAACGAAACCATCTGTTGCAGCACGGATGACCGCAACACTAGATCAAGTAAGTAATGGTCGATTACGTATCAATGTTGTTGCAGGTGGAGACCCAGTTGAGCTTGCAGGGGATGGATTATTTTCTTCACACAGTGAACGATACGAAGAAACAGATGAATTTCTAGATATTTGGCGTGAACTATTAGCTGGTGAAAAAGTTGATTATCAAGGTAAACACTTAGAAGTCAAAGGTGGAGAGCTTCTTTATCCAGGCGTTCAGCACCCACATCCTCCTATTTATTTTGGAGGTTCATCAGATGAAGGCATTACAGTAGCTGCAAAACATTCAGATGTATATCTAACGTGGGGTGAACGTAAAGAAGACGTGATAAAGAAAATCGAAAAAGTGCGCAAAGCGGCTGCAAAAGAAGGCCGTAGCGTGAAGTTTGGCATACGTTTACATGTCATTGTTCGAGAAACAGATGGAGAGGCATGGGAGGCAGCTAACGAATTGATCCAATATGTTGATGATGAAGCCATTAAAAAAGCACAGTCAGTTATTAATCGCTTTGATTCAGTTGGTCAAAAAAATATGGCAAATCTTCATAAAGGGGATCGTAATAACCTTGAAATTAGTCCCAACCTTTGGGCAGGCGTCGGTTTAGTTCGTGTCGGTGCGGCGACGGCACTAGTTGGTAGTGCTGAAACAGTAGCACAACGTATTCGTGAATATCAAGAATTGGGTATTGAAACATTTGTTTTTTCAGGTTATCCGCATCTGGAAGAATCCTATCGATTCGCGGAGCTTGTCTTTCCATTGCTTGGTTATCATCAAAAAGAAGGCAAGGAAACTGTGGCACCATTAGGTGAAGTAGTTGGAAATGAATACCGACCATCTGCATTAATTAAGAGTTAGTCATAAAGGAAAAGGTGATAATAACTGTTGATAGACGATCCTGCATGAGAGGGCAGTAAGTAAGACCCTATTTCAAAACATAAACTAGTGGAAAAAGGAATCAACTGCCTGTAAAAAACTCGATTGGTTCAACTAATACCCAGTGAGGAATGGAGAAATCCTCACCGGGTAAAATTTCACTTTATGATCACCTTGATTTTTTCATGTGTAATCTAGGTTTCATAATATTTATAGTACTTTAGAAAGTTGAAGGCATTCGTGAATACTTACTCGCATGGAACTGATTTTTTGCAATGATTTTGCTGATCGACATGCTGTTTTTTTGTGATTAATTTTTTGAAATCTACTTCAGCGATGATGACGCCAAGCAGTACGAGGCAAGCACCGATATAGCCCTTTGTTGTTAAGACTTCACCTGCAAAAGCAAAGGCAAAAATAGCTGCAAAAACAGGTTCTAAAGAGAAGAGTAGACCTGTATGCGTAGGCGTAGTATATTTTTGAACGGTCGTTTGTGCTACAAATGCGATCGCGCTACATAATACGCCTAGACCTAAAACAGAAATCCAAGCATTTGTCGTGCTTGGTATTTTGGGTGATTCAAATAATAAAGTAAATAACAATCCCCATATGCCTGTAAAACCTAGTTGTATAACACCTAGAGATATGGCATCTACCCCGGGCTTCTTTGTAAATTTGCCAGTTAAAATGATATGCGTAGCATTAAACAATGCACATAAAATACATAGAAAATCGCCACTGCTAATTGTGAAAGATTGTTTTAAGGTTAAAAAACCGATTCCGATAAGAGCCACAGTGACACCTAAAAGAACCCTTTTTTCAGGTATTTTTCGCACAAAAATGGCAACAAGTAAAGGAACAAAGATTACTGTAAGGCTCACCAAAAATCCTGCATTAGAAGCGGATGTTGATTTCATGCCAAAAGTAAGTGATACGAACACTAAAAACAAAATAGTGCCTAGCAATAGTGCATATTGAACGGTTCTAAAATCCGCATGAATAGCGCGACGGTAAAACACAACTCCTGCTAGGATAAATGCAATGATGAAGCGTAATGCAATAAGATTAAACTGCTGCAACTCAGTAAGTCCCATTTTTATAAATAAATAAGATGAGCCCCAGAACATGGTTACTAGTAGCAACAGTAGATTGGCTTTTATTCGAGTACTCATAACTGCTCCCTCCTATGAACGAAATCATACAATTATGTTAAATCCATATTGTCTACTTTGTATTATAGTTGTATCTTTTATATAAGAAAATTGAATGTTATTAATGATTTAAATGAAAAAGATTCATATAAAGGAGGATGTAAGTTTGTCATTAGCGAAATATGGGATTTTTAATACAGTTGTTGAATTAGGGAGCTTAACAGAGGCAGCAGCAAAGCTAAATTTAACACAATCAGCTGTCAGTCATGCAATTGCTAGCTTGGAGTCAGAATGGGGATTTTCCATCCTGAGTAGGGGACGTTCTGGTATCCATTTAACAAGTAACGGTGAACAAATGTTGCAATATATTCGTGAAATCTTAAAATGGAATGAACAAATGCAACAGCAAGTCGCTAGTATTAATGGGTTAGAGATTGGAACAATTCGTATTGGTACTTTTTCAAGTGTGTCGATCCAATGGTTGCCAGAAGTTTTAAGTCATTTTAGTGAAGCCTATCCATCGATCGATATTAAATTGTTCGAAGGGGATTATGATGAAATTGAATCTTGGATTACAAGTGGCGTTGTTGACTTTGGTTTTTTATCGTTACCAACTTTAAAATCGCTAGATGTCATTCCACTAAAAAAAGATCGAATGCAAGTGATTGTTTCAGACGATCATCCACTAGCGAAACAAGATGAAGTAAGTTTTCAGCAGATCGAAGAAGAAATGTTTATCTTACCTAAGATCAGCTGTGATAATGATGTGAGAAGAATACTAAAAGAAAACAAAATTACCCCGCATATTAAATTCGAACTGGCAGATGATCAAGCCATTATTTCAATGGTCCAAAATGGAATGGGGATCAGTATCTTACCAGAAATGGTTTTATATCAAGCTATGAAAGGGATTCATGTTCTTCAGCTAAAAGGAGACCATTATCGTTCGATCGGTATGGCTTCGATGTCTTTTAAAACCATATCACCAGCAGCTAAAAAATTTGTGCGATATATGAAAGAGTATTTAAAATAGTTTAGCGGTTTAACGTGAAAAGGAATTTTTATAAACCTTTCTTTAGAAAAAGACAGTGATTACTTATGCATCCAGTCAATCCATGGAAGAAAAGGTCCAATCCACGGAAGGAGAGATTCCATCCACGGAAGGAGGGGTCCAATCCACGGAAGGAGAGATTCCATCCACGGAAGGAGGGGTTCCATCCACGGAAGGAGGGGTCCAATCCACGGAAGGAGAGATTCCATCCACGGAAGGAGGGGTCCAATCCACGGAAGGAGGGGTCCAATCCACGGAAGGAGAGATTCCATCCACGGAAGGAGGGGTCCAATCCACGGAAGGAGAGATTCCATCCACGGAAGGAGGGGTTCCATCCACGGAAGGAGAGGTCCAATCCACGGAAGGAGAGATTCCATCCACGGAAGGAGGGGTCCAATCCACGGAAGGAGAGATTCCATCCACGGAAGGAGGGGGCCAATCCACGGAAGGAGAGATTCCATCCACGGAAGGAGGGGGCCAATCCATGGAAGAAAGGACTCAATCTTTGTTAATGAAATGCCAAAAAAATCCAGTGGTTAAAAGTGATAAAAGTTGGTAATCAGTTCATGATTTGTCCTTAAAAATTATATATTAGTTCAGGCGTGTTGATTAGGAAAAATAGGTGACAAATTTAGCATAATTCTATAAAAACATGTATTTTATCTCCAGCTATGTAGATCTTCGCTGCGGCTTGCTCGACTCCCGCGGGAAGAGCGAATAGATGAGACCCCGCAGCGTAGCGATTGAAGGAACGGAATCTAAGAACGCCACGTCCTGTGGCAACGATTCCGTGACCAACATCCTGTTGCCCCCAGCGTTCGCCCGCAGGAAAGCGAGTAAGCCGGAGCGGAAATCAGCGAATACACTATATTTTGTGGGGAAAATTGGATAATCAACACGCTTGATATTAGTTTTACTTTAGTAAAGTACATACCTGAATACTAATAATAGAAGCGATAAACTTGATACTATTAGAAAATAGCGAAACCTTTCCATTTTTAGGACGTATGTTGTAGAGGAAAAAGAAAATGACCCGTAAATTTTATTAGATAGCTATGATTTTCTTTAGGAAAATAGTTTAAATTGTAGCATAATGGTAAGATTACTTTGAAGTATCTAAGAATTATAGATATGATAAGTTAGGTAGTATTTTCCTGAAAAAATAATAGGAGGTTATTAAGTGAAAATTCAAAAAACAAGTAAAATAGCAGTATGGTTGCTTATTTTTGCATTGATCTTTGGATTTACAATACCAGAGAAATATCATGCAGACGCCGTTTCAGCGACATCAATCGATGAAGCAGTCACTATTACAGAAGGGAATGTGATGGATGGAACATTCGATTCCCCGGGCATTCATTGGTATAAGCTGACTCCAACACAAGATCAGCTTTCAAAATATTCTCATATGAAATTGACCGTCAATAGTGATCAAGTTGTCAATGTCTCTGTGTATTCTAGCAAAGAAAAAGCACAAGCAGATGAAACATTCGAACAATATACTACAGGAACAATACCTGGTGAAGCAGCTACTATTCAGTTTCCATATGCTTGGGAAGGCTCTTACTACATAAAAGTAGAATACAACGGCATGGTGGATTATTCAGATGAAGATTCATCTGAATATACAGAAACGCAGCCGGTGGAGGATATTGACTTAGGACCTGCTAGCTACACGCTTCAAGAAGAATCTGTAAAACTTCCTCCGTCTGTAGGGGAAACAACAGGTTCCACATGTCCTGTCGAATATAGCGTAAATGGTACAAAAAGTGCCAAAGAAATGCTAAAAGAGATCCGTCTTTTCCGTGATGGAGTGCTTTCAAAAACAAAAGAAGGCAGAGAATTGTCATCTTTGTATTATAAAGCAGCACCATTTATCGTAGCAAAGATGGCTTTCAACAAAGATGTAAAACAAGATCTTTATAATGATTTAGTTACGATTCAACCACTAATTACAGAGTTAAACAAAAACGGTGGAAGTAGCTCAGCCGTTATTAGTAAGGAAGAAGCAAAGGCAATTGATGAACTATTTCAGATTGTAAATGGTGCTGTACCCTCTAAATTAAAAACACAAATGGATAGTTTGGCAAAGAAAGTAGGGCTTTCTTCCAACCTTGCGGGCGAAAGATTAGTAGGTGTTGCTAGTAAGGCAATTACTGAACTTCCTGAATATACTACAGGTGGCAAGTATATTCTTAAACTAAAAGATGGTAAAACATTAAAATCTGTACAATCTAAGATAAATGGCAATAATACTTTATCTACACTATCATCTACAGATCAAAATGATGAAATTTTCGATAATATGTATGTTGTTAATTTGAATAATGATCAAAATTCAGGAATGAGTGCTAACGCACAGGCAAAAGCATTTAAAGCAACAGTTGCACAAGTCGAAAAGCTTCCTGAAGTTGAATACGTCGAACCTGTGAGAACTTATCATGCCTTATCCAATGATATTCAATCATCTTATCAATGGTCATTAAAAAATCTCGGCGCAGATGAAGGAAAAAAGAATGCGGACATTGGCAATGAAAAGCTTCAACAATTGATAAGCAATAAAAAAATTCAAGACACATTGATTGCTGTAGTTGATACAGGGGTTGATTATACGCTGGCGGATTTGAAAAATCATGTTCGTACAGATATTGGTAAAAACTATATAGATAAAGATTTACCACCTATAGACGACAATGGGCATGGCACACATGTTTCAGGTATTATTACAGCACAAGCGAATAATGGCTATTCTATAGAAGGTATCGATCAGCATGCTAAAATTATGCCTGTCAAAGTACTAGATGCAGAAGGTTCAGGTGATACAGAACAAATTGCTAAAGGTATCCTATATGCAGTTAATCATGGCGCTAAAGTGATTAACTTAAGTTTGGGCGGAGATTACAGTCGCACATTAGAATATGCATTGCAATATGCAGCTTCTAAAAATGTTGTCGTTATTGCGGCAAGTGGAAATGATGGTCAGTATGGTATTTCTTATCCTGCATCATCAAGATATGTGATCTCTGTTGGGGCAACCAATCCATTAGATATTGTTTCTAACTACTCGAACTATGGTGAAAAATTAGATTTAGTCGCACCAGGTACGGATATTCCAAGCCTTGTACCAAATGGTAATGTCACCTATATGAGCGGTACATCCATGGCAGCTCCACATGTCACAGCTGTAGCGGGATTACTTTTATCAACCAATTCAAAATTGAAGGTAGCAGATATTAGAGCTCTTTTACATGAAAGTGCCGATAATGTCGCATTTAAAGAACTAGACAATGATGGTGAAAGTGGTAGCATACTTGATTTAATCGGCAGTGGACTTAGTGGCATGGATCCAGAAGAATTGGATCTTCCTATTGGCAGTGATCTTGTTTCAGGTTATGGGCGATTAAATGCATATAGTGCATACAGTGCTATTGATCTAAAAGTGAAGGTCAATCCAATCATTGAAAAGAAAACAACAGTTTCAGGAACGGCTGTTAAAGGTTCAAAAATCGAAGTAAAAAAAGACAAAAAGGTGATTGGAAAAGCAACAACATCTTCTAAAGGAACATTCTCTGCTAAAATTCCTGCACAGAAGAAAAACCAAAAACTCCAAGTAACTATAACAGGATCAACCGGTGTTGCAAAATCAACACTTACGCTTTATGTAGGAAAAGATTTATCACCGGCAGCTCCTAAAGTTAAAACGATTAGCAACAGAACAACATATGTAACAGGTACTGCAAAATCTAAACTCACAGTAGTGATCAAAAATGCATCTAAAAAAGTGATTGGACAAGGTAAAGTAAATAGCAAAGGCCAATTTAAGATTAAAATCAAAAAACAAAAGGCTGGAACGAAACTTTATATCACAGCTGTTGATTCGGCTAAACGAACAAGCAAAATTGTCAAAATTACTGTAAAAGATAAAATTGCACCATCCACACCAAAAGTGTATAAAGTAACAAGTCATTCAACAATTGTTAAAGGAAAAACAGAGAAATATGCTACTGTAACAGTAAGAGCGAAAGGCAGAACGATTGGGAAAAGCAAAGCAACAAGTAAAGGAAACTTTTCGGTAAAAATTAAAAGACAAAAAGCTGGCACAGTTGTTTATGTAGCAGCAAAAGATAAAGCTGGAAATACAAGTAAAGCAAGAAAAATCACTGTAAAGAAATAATATAAGTATTTTCTAATATCACATACAGAACCTTGAATATTAGTCATTTACATATGGCTTTGTTCAAGGTTTTGTTGTCTGTACGATATTTCGTTCGCAGTGAAAATCCACCTCTTTATAATTCAAGTAACAACAGAGGGGAATTGAGACAATCAACTGCCAGTATAAGTCTGATTAATTCAACTAATGTTTAGCAGGGGATTAAAAAATTATTTAGGGAGGCTTTTCACTTTATACTTTTAAAAAGTGCCAACCACTCATACGATTTAAGTTTTATTAGATGCAGTTTTGCTCAATATTTTACAATATAAATTAAATTTGGAACAATTTAAGCCCGAAAAAGTCTGTCCGCCGCATATATTTGGCATAATCCATGCTTTCGTAGGACTTAAGAATTCTTGTTCGTGGATACAATTCATTTTTGCGTGGATTGGAAGGAAAGTTCCGTGGATAGGGGCATGAATTCCGTGGATAAAACAGTATTTCCCATGGATTGAACGATATTTCCCGTGGATAGCACCATTTTTAGGTGAATTCAGTTGGATAACGAGCAAACGGTGTATTTAACTCAGTTAACCATTAATAAAAGTGTATAATTATATTCATAGATAAAATGTCAGCCAGAGCATGTCCCCAAAATCAGATTTAAAGGAGATGAAACTATGCAGCATGATGAAAAGCATTGTCCACTTTGTGGGCAAGAAAATCATTGCATGGCAGGTACAGGAGAAGAAAATCATTGTTGGTGTATGACAGCAAAAATTCCTAAAGAGATTCTGGAATTAGTTCCTCAACATCTAAAGGGAAAACATTGCATTTGTCAAAATTGTGTTGAGAAGTATCGGGAAAAATAAAAAGAATCAAAAATCGCTTATACCGCAGTAGATAGCAATGTTTGAAATTTAGATTTCAATGATAATCGGTAGAATCATCGGCTTTCTCTTAGTTTGAGCAAATAGATATTGACCAACTGCTTTTTTGACTTTCCTTTTAACAACATTCCATTGTTTTGCTTCACCTTCCTGAATGTCCTGCACAGTTGTGACTACTAAACGGTTAACATTTCGAAGTAAATTTTCAAAGTCTTTTGCATAGACAAAGCCGCGTGAAATCGAATCAGGTTCAGAAATGATCGTACCATCTGCTTTGCTGATTGTTAATACAATGACGAGCATACCATCTTCTGCAAGCTGTTTTCTATCACGCAACACAATTTCTCCGACTTCCCCGATATCGATACTATCTACATACGTATCACCAGCAGGGATTTTGCGTGTTTGTTTGGCTTCGCCATCTTCAATATCGACAACATCCCCATTTTTGATGATGAATGTATTTTCTCTTTCTACTCCAACTGATTCGGCTAGCTCACGATGAAGGTAAAGCATTCTGAATTCACCGTGGATCGGGATAAAGTATTTTGGTTTCATCAGTGTAATCATAAGTTTTAAATCTTCTTGGTAGCCATGTCCTGAAACATGCATCCCCGTAATACTTGAAGAACCATAAATCACTTTAGCACCGAGTTGAAATAAGTGATCTACAACACGTGAGACGTCTTTTTCATTTCCTGGTATAGGGGAGGCAGATAAAATAACAGTGTCATCAGGTAGTATTTGTACATCTCGATTATCTGAGTTAGACATGCGGGATAGAGCAGCAAGAGGTTCGCCTTGGCTACCTGTGCACAGGACGACGACTTCTTCTGAAGGAAGGCTCATGACTTTACGTGCGTCTATCAGCATCCCAGGTGGAACGTTTAAATAACCATTTTCGATGGCTACAGAAACGACATTGACCATACTACGGCCCAGTAATGCAAGCTTACGATTGGTCATTTTGGTTGCTTCCACGATTTGTTGAATACGATTAACATTTGATGCAAAAGTAGAAATAATGATTTTTTGCTGCGCCCCTAAAAAAGCTTCTTCGATATGTTTTCCAACTTTTCGCTCTGATGGTGTTGAACCAGGACGTTCTGCATTAGTACTTTCAGAAATCAGTGCTAAAACACCGTTTGTCCCAATTTCAGCCATTTTATGAATATCGGAAATCTGGTCATTAACAGGTGTTAAATCAAATTTGAAATCCCCTGTATGCACAATAACTCCTTCTGGCGTATGAAAAACGATACCGAGACAATCTGGAATACTATGGCTTGTTTTAAAAAAAGTAACGAAAATATTGCCAAGATCTAGTTTCGATTCAGAATCAATCTGTATAAGTTCTGTTTCCCTAAAAATTTTATGTTCTTTTAATTTGATCTCGATCAAACCTAAAGTAAAACGAGTTGCATAGATAGGTATATTTAATTTCTTTAGAAAATAAGGAATACCGCCGATATGATCTTCGTGACCGTGTGTAACGACAAGAGCACGAACTTTTTCTTTGTTTTCAAGTAAATAAGTAATATCGGGGATAATCAAATCGATTCCCAATAAATTCTCATCTGGAAATTTTCCTCCACAATCGACAAGGACGATATTATCTGCATATTGAATAGCATACATATTTTTGCCGATTTCGTTTATCCCGCCTAAGGCATAAATAGATAACACATTTTTTTTCGTAGCCAACAGCCATTCCTCCAACTTTCCATTTCTATTTCAGTAGTGGGTTTTGAAATACTGTGAGTTTTGTTGAATACTCAATTATTTTTTAGTATAGCTAGCTATTCTTAGTCCTATACGAAAACTGTTAGAAATCACTCTACGTTATGACTGTATTTCAAATTTAGAGCGTTGCGATAAAATATAAAAAATAGCAATGACTCATGATTTCCTAACTGAGAATGTTGGAGGCTCATAAAAAATAGGGGATGAAAATCGAACTGATTTTCATCCCCTAGTTCAGGCGTGTTGACTATCTAATTTAATCCATAAAAATAGGGAGATTTGTTGATTGCAGCGAAGACTTGCACGACTCATGCGGACGAATGCCAGGGGTAACAGGATGTTGATCACGGAGTCGTTGCCACAGGACGTGGCGCACTACAACTCCGTTCCTTAATCGCTTGCGCTGCGGGGTCTTATCTATTCGCTTTTCCCGCGGGACATTGAATTTACTTCGTCGAATCGACACCGCACGAAGGAAATGCGCAAGCCTAATCGAGGACTCGAGCAAGCCGCAGCGAAGATCTATATAAATGGTCTTAAAAATACAGGGCTTTTCAAAAATTACACCAAACAGACACCCCTATTTTTTTGCAAAATCAACACGTATGCCCCTAGTTGATTTTTCTTATTTAAGTTTTAAAGATAGTTTATAAGGATCGATGGAGGCGCGTCCTTTTTGATCGCGAACCTTCACATAATAGGTTCCCTTTGTCAGCTTCAAATTTAGAATTTCTTTATCACCCTGTGCGTAAATATCAGATGCCGCCACTTTTTTGCTATTACGATATACTTCGATAACCCCATCTATTTCTTTTCCTGCATCCAGTGTAAGGGTTGCCTGATTTGTTTTTGAGGATTTATAAATATACCAATCAGAATCCCCATTTTCATATCCAGCATTGAAGAAGCCAGTAGCAGAGTATGATTTGCTGCTATTCTTCTTTAATTTTAATGGTTTAGATGGCTTGTTTTTTGTTATTTTAGATTTCGCATCTTCATCTGATTGATTGACAGCATTGATTTTTAATTGATATGGCCACAGCGTTAGTCCTGCCATTGAATCGATTTCGGCATATGTTGTGACAAAATAAGATTTGCCCTTTTTCGCTTCAAATGAACCAGTAGTTGTACCATCTTCAGTGACATTTAAAATATAGGATGTGCGATCCATATCTTGTTCATCGAGCTTGTGATTTTTATTGACATCTTCTGAGATTTCAACATAGCCATAATAGGGTGCCAATAATTCTTTCGGATATTTGGCTTTCAATGACGATGTTAATGTTGCTCTTGAGAATTTAACACCATACACAGCGCTTTTTGATGCAGTGAAATAATAAGTATCTACATCATTTGTCGTAGCAAAGTTTGCCGTTACACCATTTGTAGGGAAGTTTTTCGCTTTCTCTGGTTCATTATTATTTTCATATTGATCACTAGGATTATTGACCAACAATTTTGAAGTTATTTGATAGCCGTCATATGGAATTTGAGATGTTTCAGAATTTGGCGCAATCGACATAAAATAAGTCTTATCCGCTTCTAAGCTAGCCGTAAAATTATTTTTGATCCAATCTTCCCAAGAATCCCAATCTTCATTTGTTGCAACTGTTGACAGATACTTGAATTCTTTTCCGTCTTCATCTTTTTCAGTGACGACTTCATAAATCGAAGCATAAGGAATATTTTTTGCTGGAATCGGTAATTCAAATTTATATATACCGCTATCAGTTGGATTTAATTTGAACCAATCTTCATCTTCTGTATTTTGAAGATATCCTTGTGTAGAGCCTCCTAGTGTATAAGGAAGTGCATTAGATTCTAGTTGGTCAATAAACTCAGACTCATCTTCTACTCCTCCTAGCACGATGGAAATAATTGTTCGATTACCAGCATTGACAACGGATACTGAATCGTCCTCTTCTGAAAAGTCCGCGCTATAATTGTCTTCATCTTCTGGAATCGTCTTTCCAACGAGTTTTACGCTATACGGAATAGCAGATTGAGCAGGTTCTTGATCCAAATTAAAATTACCGAGTAGTTGAGAAATATCAATATCTAAAAAAGAAAGACTGTTAGAAACTTTTACATAATACTCTTTGTTCGGCTCTGTTTGGAATGATACCTCTTCACCTGCACCGATGCCATTGATATTACTTGAATTTAATGGTGCTGCTTCTTCTGAAGGAATCTCTGAAGATTCATCAGTAGGAAGAGGATTACCATCTTCATCAGTTGCTGGTGGGAAAAGCTGTTCTTTTTCATAGACAGCAAGTCCTACGTCTACTCCTGGGATTCCAGTCGTGCTGAATTGCATAAATTGTGCTTCTTTTGATGTGAAGTGGAAGTAGTCTTCATCACCTTCTACACCTGTCATATAGAGATCCTCTTTGTTATATGGCAAACTTTCAATTTGAATAGGTTCTTCAAGTGTCGATTCGTCTTGGGGTAGTTGATCTAGTTTCTCTACTTTTAGTGTAGCATGTGCTTGTTTGGCACTTGAATCATCGTAGCTACCATTGACATCTTTTATACCGATTGCAACTGTTCCGCTAAATGGTGCTTGGATTAGTTTTGCCTCAGCTTTTCCTTCGGTTACATCATTGATTTCCGTTTTTTGTTGTTGATTGTCACCAAAAAATTGGATATTCAATTTGTAGTCATACTGTGAAGCGCCAGTTAAAGAAGCTTGAATGTATTGTCCTTTCTCCACATGAAGTTTTACCCATTTTTGTTCGGATGGTTTGGTAAAGTTATACTTGATCTCTGCTGGAGCTGTAATTTGTTCTGCATTATTTAAGATTGTCGTTTCATCCCAATTCTCTGTTACGAGTGAAGGAATCTTTTTTACATTGAATTTAAGTGCCGCTACTGGATTGACTAATCCATTTCCATACTTATTGTCAAACCCTTTTCCACCTAGATCTGTTGCTGTTTTTTCAAGAACATATTCAACTTCTGCAGGCTTTAGGTTTGGATATTTTGATAATAATAAAGCTACTGTACCGGCTACAACAGGTGATGCCATAGATGTTCCGCTTATTTTTGTGAAAGTAGATCCCTTTTGATAATCATAATAAGAAGAATAGACATCTTCACCAGGTGCTACTAAATCTGTTGAAGAACCATATGATGAATAATCACTTAATTTTTTATCTTTGTTGATAGAGCCTACACTGATAACACCCTCAAACTTTGCGGGGTAAACATCTGCATCAGAGGCTTCATTTCCAGCGGCCGCAACAACTACGACACCTTTGCTGATGGCTTTATCGATGGCTTCTTTTAAGATTTCGGAAGGGTTGCCTCCTCCTAAACTCATGTTAATGACATCTGCCCCTTGATCGACAGCTTCAAGGATTGCCTTGGCGATTGTATAATCGAATGTCCAATCACCGCCATCAAATATATCTAAAGAAAGAATCTTAGCGGCGGGGTCTAATCCATAACCACCAATGCCATTATCTTTTTTTCCTGCGATAATACCTGCGACATGGGTACCGTGGGTATCAACAGTCGTTGGATTCATAGGATTGATGATATTTTCACTTTTGATGATGCTTCCCTTAATTTCAGGATGATTTTTATCAAGGCCTGTATCAATAACAGCGACTTTTACTTGATGTTTTCCCGCAAGCTTTTGGGCATCTGATGTTTTCAGTAAACTATGCATATACTGTTCACTTATTTTAGGATCAGTTGTACCAAAAAGTTTATATTTAGGACTTAAACTGACAGAAATAACCTTTTTATTCTTTTGATAATTTTGAATGACTTGTTGCAGCTTTTTTTTATTTTTCACTTTAACCGCCATATATTTTAAACTGGGGATTTGTTGAAGAACCGTACCTCCAGCTTTTTGGTGTTCTTTTTGGGTCAACGGACTTGAATATTTGAGAATAATGGTGTCATCACTATAATTATTCGTTTTCTTGTTGATCTTTTGTTCGGGTTGACCAAGTTTTTGAAGTACGGTTGAAGCAGAACCCGTTTTAGTGGTTGCTGCAAAACTACTGATGGGTGTTAACGCTATTGCACAACTTAAACCAGCAGCTACGAATTTTTTTGATATCGATTTCACAAGATTCCTCCTAAATGGAACAACTATATGATTATAGAAATATAGAGTTCCTGTAATGTTAATATATACCATTATAATCTATTAGTTTTTTAAAAGATAGGCGTATTTTGGGATATTATTAATATTATTTTACTAGTTTTGCAAAAGTGAGTGTATTTTCAACAAAAAAATTAAATCTTAAAAATTTAGTACCTGTGGATATTATAGAAATGTTATAATTTATTTAATTAAAAAGGGAGGTATGAAGTTATGGCACTCGATTATAAAAATATTATTGTTGGTATTGATGGTTCAAAAGAAGCTGAAGCTGCATTCAAAAAAGGTGTAGAAATTGCAAAAAGAAATCATGCAACGCTGCATTTGGTAAATATCATTGATTCTCGTGTCTATTCAACACTTGAAGCTTATAATTTCACAGAAGAAAAAAGACGCGCTGAGGAATTTGCTACAAACTTATTAGAAAACTACAAAAAAGCAGAAACCGCTGGCTTAGAAAATGTTAATGTTATTGTACAATACGGTTCTCCAAGAACTGCCATTACAAAAGATGTTGCTAAGGAAGTAAAAGCTGATTTAATCATTTGTGGTGCTACAGGTCTTAATGCAGTTGAGCGCTTTTTAATCGGTAGTGTTACAACAGGTATCGTCCGTTCAGCAGATTGTGATGTACTTGTCGTACGTCCTGAGGAAGAAAAATAAGCGTAAGCGTATAATTTGGTTGTAACTTTCCAATAGTTATGCAAGAAGGGCTATCAGAAAGAGTGAAAACTTCTTTCTGATAGCCTATTTTATCTCGCTTCAAGGTTTAGAGAGAAACGCGAAAGATAGGCGGGGAATCAACTACCGCATGCGCCCGATTGGTTTAGACTAACAAGATGTTGGTACTCAGATGTTGCTATAGGATGTGGCGTTTTTCACCTGACTTCCTCTAGTTTAGTAGGGGATGAAGAAAACCTTCACTGATGGAAGCTTCGCTTTATAAAAAAACTTGGTTATCTTAGTCAAAAGTTATTGCAAGTACTTTAGCTATAGAGAAAATTTGATGTATAATAGGATACGTAAAAAATGGTTATTTCAAGAATATTTCAATAATGAGGGGGAAGTAATGGATGGATGCAAAATTGAAAAAGAGTGCATTACGAGGAATCACTTATGGATTATATCTTGTCGGTACAAAGGATGAAAGTGGTTTAAATGCTTTTGTTGGAAACTTTTTAACACAAACCTCCTTCGAACCACCATTGGTAGCTTTAGCAGCAAAGGCAGGTACGCGTTCACAACAACAAATTGCGAGCAGCGGTGTATTTAGTGTGAATGTTTTAGAGTCAGGTCAAAAAGATATGGTTATGGCATTCTTTAAATCATTTGAAACAGAAGACAATAAAATGGCAGGTTTTGAATTTTCTACAGAAGAAACAGGCTGTCCGATTTTCAAAGAGGCTCTTAGATATTTTGAATGTAAGGTAGTCGATAAAATAGAAAAGGGAGATCATTTTATCTATATAGGTGAAGTCATCAATGCAGGTGTTAATCGCGAGGGTGAACCATTAGCTATGAAAGAAACAGGCTTCTATTATGGGGGCTAATAAAAATTTCTAGCAACGTAATTGAATGGCTTTAACGATAATCATGCATTGCTAAAAGTAAAAAAGTACATTAGGAGAAAATCCTGCTGTACTTTTTTACTATTTCATAAATACCTTATTTCTCTAAAGTATGAAATTCCCGCTGGGGGAATTTCATTTCCTGCATCTGATAAAACAACTTCGAACCACACTATTTTAAGCTACGTTTAAGAAAGGCTTTCGTACGATCGAATTTGGGATGATCAAACAATTCTTGCGGTGTGCCAGATTCAAGAATTTCCCCATTGTCCATAAAAAGGACACGATTAGCCACTTCTCTTGCAAATCCCATTTCATGCGTAACCACAATCATGGTCATATGTTCTTCTGCTAAATCTTTCATCACCTGAAGCACTTCACCAGTTAACTCAGGGTCAAGTGCTGAAGTAGGTTCGTCGAATAACATAATGTCTGGATTCATCATAAGCGCTCTAGCTATTGCCACACGTTGTTTTTGACCACCTGAAAGATTTGCAGGATATGCAGAAGCCTTGTCAGCAAGTCCGACTTTTTCTAATAGTACCATGCTACGACTACTAAGATCTTTAGCGGATTCTTTTTTGACAAGTCGAGGAGCCATTTCGAGATTGTCTTTCACCGTTAAATGCGGGAATAGATTAAAATGCTGAAATACCATGCCCATTCTAGAAGTAACTCGTCTGATTTCTTGTGGTTTTGAATAGACGCCATTTTTCACAAGATTATCACCGGCAACCACGATACTTCCTCCATCAATTTTTTCAAGATGAACAAGACTTCTAAGCATTGTGCTTTTACCAGATCCAGAGGGTCCAATAACCGCTACAACATCATTTTTATTGACATCAAAGGTAATTTGCTTTAACACATCTAGATTACCGAATGATTTTTTTAGTTTGGAAACTTCAATGATAGCCATATCGACCACTCCTCTCTATTCAAATGTAAATCGGCGTTCAATCCATTTAAAAATGAGCGTAAGGACAAGTGTCATGATCAAATAGATGGCACCTGCAACGAAGAATGGAAAGATCGTAAAATCACGATTTACAGCGGTTTCTGCATAGTGTAATAATTCAGGGACAGCCACGGCATATAGTAGTGCAGTGTCTTTTACAAGTGTCACTGATTCGTTTGCTAAAGCTGGAATAGCGATTCGGAACATCTGAGGCAAAATGATACGGGTAGTCGTTTGAAATTTGTTTAATCCGAGTACTTGTGCTGCTTCATATTGTCCTTTATCGATCGCTAACAAACCACCACGGAAGATTTCAGCAAAATAGGCAGCATAGTTAAAGATGAAGCCGATACATGCTGCAGTAAAACGGTCTAATACTAAGTATTGGCCAATGCCCGGAATCATAGGTAGCCCAAAGCAAATAATCAATAATTGAAGTAAAAGTGGCGTACCTCGCATTATATAGATATAGGCTTGTGCCAGCCAGGATAGTGGTTTAAATCTACTGTTTACCGCCAATGTTAACAAAAAACCAAGAGGTATAGATAACACGATGGAGATAAAAAATAGTAGTATCGTCATTTGAGATCCTTGGAGCATCGGCTTCAGGATCGACGTGAAATAATCTAAGCTCATACAAGTGCTCCTCCTAATGAAATTCGTTGCTCACTATTACCGGAATAGGAACGATTCCAATATGCATGTTAAAAACAAAACAGGTTTCCAAAAAAGGAAACCCGATTTTGCCCATATACATTTTACTTTAATACTTTATTTTCGCCAAACCATTTTTTAGAAATCTCAGCGGCTGTGCCGTTTTCATTCATTTTATCAAGCGCTTTTTGTAACTTGTTTAATAATTCATCGTTGCCTTTTTTCACACCAACACCATATTCTTCAGGAGCAAGTGATTCATCAAGAATTTTGAATGTGTCTTTTTCTTTTGACATATAGTAGTCAATAACAACCTCATCAATAACGACTGCGTCAGTACGACCATTCTTTAAATCATTTAGTGCCATTACATTATCAGAGTATTCACTGACATTTTTTAGTTTTGATTTAATAGAACTTGCATTTAAAGCATCAGCTGCTGAAGATTGAGCTTGTAAACCAACAACTTTTCCTTTTAAATCATCTAACTTAGCGATTTTGGAATCTGCAAGTGTAACGACAACTTGAGCATTCTTTAAATATGGCTTTGTAAAATCAACTTTTTTCTTACGTTCGTCTGTAATTGTGTAGCCGTTCCAGATCAAATCAATTCGACCACTGCTCAACTCAGACTCTTTTGTTTTCCATTCGATTGGTTGAATTTTTACTTTGTAGCCCATTTCTTTAGCGGCTGCTTTTGCATAGTCAATGTCAAAACCAACGATGTTGTTATCCTTATCACGGAATCCCATTGGGGCAAATTCATCATCAACACCGATTACTAACGTTTTGTCATCTTTTGAAGCAGATTTATCAGATGAACATCCGGTCATAATACTAAAAATAGCAACGACGAACATTGTCATAATTGCAAAACGTTTCATACTTTAGAAAACCACCTTGTTCTTATTATTAAGTTTTTCATTTCACTTTAGTTTGCTAATGCGTTAATATATTATCAAGCTAATAAATTATAACATTTTTCAATAGCAAAAAACAATAACTTTTTTGATATATTGATTCCTATATAAATAGTAGAAAATCTTCCTCTCTCGACTGTATTAATTGTCGATAAGCTCATGGATTGTCTGAAAAGCAATGAGCAGGAAAAATTTTTTTCTTTCAGGTGATGTGTTCGTTAAGAAAAAACCAGGATGAAAATCTGTGTAAACTTCTACGGGAAAAAGCTATGATTAAAGGAATGGCGGTAATTTACTGGGTGTGCTAGTTTAGAAAGAAAAGCAAGTCGTAGCGGAAATCTGTTGACGATTTTTCTTTTGTATACAAAATGTATATCAACAAGCCAACGATAGCTACTTTCGTGATAAAATGGAATAAACAGTACAAGCGTTAATCTACTTAAATTTTCTTAAAAATATTGACAATTTCCAATGTTTTGTGATTTGATATAATATAAAAATATAAAGAGTGTAGCAAAGAAGGAGAATGGATTATGGTACAAATTTTTTCTGATCGAATGTTAAAAACAGATAGCTCATTTATTGCGGAAATTATGCGATTGACTGAAGCAAAAGATATTATTTCTTTCGCAGGAGGGTTGCCAAATCCAATTTCTTTCCCAGTGACTGAATTTCAGGAGTCTATGGATCGAGTATTACAAACATCAGGTGAAAAAGTATTCCAATATGCAGGTACTCAAGGATATTTGCCATTACGTCAATGGATTGCTGATCGATATAAAAAAAGATTCGATATAGATGTTTCAGCAGATAATATTTTGATTACAACAGGTTCTCAACAAGGACTAGACTTGATGGGAAAAGTGTTGATCAATAAAGGTGATCGTGTAGCTGTAGAAAGTCCCTGTTATCTTGCTGCTATCCAAACTTTCTCACTTTATGAACCGAACTTCTTATCAGTTAGCCTTGAAGATGATGGCTTAAATTTAGAAGAGTTAGAAGAAACATTAAAAAATGATGATGTCAAGTTATTATATATGGTTCCTAATTTCCAAAATCCTACGGGGTTAACCTATTCAAGAGAAAAACGTGAAGCTATTTACGAAATCATCAAAAAGACAAATACGATCTTGATTGAAGATGATCCATATGGCGAACTTCGTTTTGCAGGTGAATCATTGCCATATATCGCGGGCGGTAAATTAGATAATAGTGTACTATTTGGTTCATTTTCGAAAACATTATCACCAGGTATGCGTGTCGGTTATTTATGTACGACCAATAAAGAATTGATGGGGCACTTGATTGCTGCGAAACAATCATCAGATTTGCACACAAATGTCATTTCTCAATATGCTATTTATGATTATCTAGTTCATAATGATTATGAAAAACATATTAGCCAAATTACAGACTTATATAAGAAACAATGTAACGCCATGATTGCTGCTATGGAAAAGTATTTACCAGCACATGTTACATTCACAAAACCAGAGGGCGGAATGTTTTTATGGGCTGATCTAGGGGAAGGTGTTTCATCCGTAGAAGTCTTTAAACGTGCGATCGAAAACAAAGTAGCATTTGTCCCAGGAGATCCATTCTATACAAATGTTAAAGGTGCCAGTACATTGCGCTTAAATTATACAAACTCAGAACCCGCAACAATTGAAGAAGGAATTAAAAGATTGGCAGCGGTACTGTAAAAAAGA
This sequence comes from Rummeliibacillus sp. SL167, assembly GCF_007896505.1. NCBI lineage: Bacteria > Bacillati > Bacillota > Bacilli > Caryophanales > Caryophanaceae > Rummeliibacillus > Rummeliibacillus sp. SL167. Next base: position 373,914 of record NZ_VCBM01000002.1, read on the forward strand.
GATTTTTCCAGAGTTTTTTCATAATAGGAATGGCAAAGCTAAAAAGTGTGAATGTTGGTGAGCAAAGCACCCATTCACACTTTTTCATTTTCTAAGCCATTTGATAGAGATTAAGCCTGAATTGTTTACATACTACCTTGTATGTTTTGTCTTCGCTTCATATGTAGTATAGACTTTTCAATATAATAAATGAATATGATAAAAACAGACATAATAGCGAAATACTTGATGATTACTCCTAATGCACTTGCGCTTTCAAATTGGCCTTTTCCTCCATGAAAGTTCCTCTTTAGGGATGCTGATCTATCTCCATTTTCAACATCATTACTCAGTGACGGTTTTCCATTGTCTCCGAAATCACCTCCGGCGGGAAGATCCGGTTTTCCAGATTCAGCAAAACCTTCGTGCGCAGAATCATGTCTTTCTCCAGTATTAAAACCTTTTCCCTCCATATTAGAAGATGGATTGAATATTTTGGAAACTCCTTCTAGGTGCATTAAAAAATTTGTAGAGTATATTTCATAGCTTCCAAATATCAATAATGCAACGGTTGCCACTCGAGCTGCCACTTGAAAACTTCGTTTAGATTTTTTGATTTTCACGATATTTTTGAAATAATAAAAGAACCTAGCCATTATGAATGGAACTAGGTTCTTTTTTCGGCATTCATCATAATCCTCTGTTGCAAGATTACAATAAAAATGACCTGATCAGGTTCGACTCACATAAAGCAGGAATCCCCCTGCTTTGCGAAGTTTCACTTTATTCTGGGAATAAGTCAGAGGATAAATAGCGTTCTCCAGTATCTGGTGCTAAGCATAGAACGTTTGCAGATGATGGAAGATTCTTTGCTACTTGGATGGCCATATAAGCAGAAGCAGCACCTGAAGCTCCAACAAAGATCCCCTCTTCAGCGGCAAGACGTCGTGCCATGACTTGTGCATCTTCATCTTCAATGTGGAGAATATCATCATAAATTTGTCGGTTTAAAATTTTAGGGATAAATCCCGGACCTGTCCCTGGGATTTTGTGTGGTCCAGGTTTACCACCAGATAGCACTGGAGATCCAGCAGGTTCAACAACATAAATTTTCAAATTAGGAATTCGTTTTTTCAATTCTTCCCCTGTACCTGTTACAGTACCACCAGTTCCAGCTGTTAATATGAATGCATCTAATTGACCATCAAATGTATCCATTATCTCTACAGCTGTTGTTTCACGGTGTGCGTCGGCATTTGCTGGATTCTCGAATTGCATGGGAATAAAGTGATTTGGAATGTCTTCTGCAATTCGTTTTGCTTCATCAATGGATCCTTGCATACGTAGGGCAGAAGGTGTTAGATGAACCTCAGCTCCATAAGCTTTCATAATTTTAATACGTTCTTTTGTGGCATTGTCCGGCATTGTAATAATGCAGCGATAGCCTCTTGTAGCACAAACCATAGCAAGACCAATACCTGTATTTCCTGATGTTGGTTCAATGATCGTACTTTTACCCGGAATCAGTTTTCCTTCTTTTTCCGCTTGTACGATCATGTTTAAAGCTGCACGGTCTTTAACACTTCCACCAGGGTTAAAAGACTCTAATTTAATAAAAACATTTGCACCGTTCGCATCTGGTATTTTATTTAATTTTACGATAGGTGTTTTACCGATCAATTCAATGATTGAATTATAATATTTCAATTGTGTCACCCTTTCGTTTAGAAGAGAAATGTCTATATAAATAAACTATACTTATCTATAAAAATATAGAGTATTTGCTGATTTCCGCTACGACTTGCTCGCTTTCCTGCGGGCGAGCGCTGGGGGCAACAGGATGTTGGTCACGGAATTGTTGCCACAGGACGTGGCGCACTACAATTCCGTTCCTTCAATCGCTGCGCTCGTGCAGGGTCTCAGCTGTCTCGCTTTTCCCGCGGGACATTGAATTGACTTCCTGAATCCACACCGCACGAAGGAAATGCGCATGCATTTTCGAGGAGTCGAGCAAGCCGCAGCGAAGATCTATATAGATTGGAGTTTACAATGAGGAATTTTTCTCATTTATACTCATATAGTTATTCTGATTTTTTCCTAATCAACACACCTGTTATACTATATAAGAATAGTTGGTTTACATTATTTTATTATAAACGACTGTTAAAATAAATCAAATAACATTAAACTGTTTCCTCCATTTAAAAGGAAAATAAGTGAGAAGCAACGGATAGTATAAGATCAATTGGTTTAACTAACGCACAATGTGAGATAAAGTAAGCCTCACTGAGAGAAGTTTTACTTTATGTTAAGATTTAATAGGAATGAGTGTTTGACAATTGATAAGAAGAATATATAATTAGACTAATAATTCCTATATAATGGCTATGATTTATAAAAATAACAAGAAGAAGATATATTTTCCTTGTGCGGTGTCGATTTAACGAAGCTTATTTGTAGTTTTGGGTATTCAGAACGTCATGTATTTCGAATAATCTATTATTAATATGTAGGTAGCTATTATATTAGTTCATGGGGTGGATAAAATGGCAATCGAATTAGTAAAAGAACATTTCAAAAAATACGGATTGGATCATAAAATATTGGAATATGATGCTTCAAGCGCAACAGTTGAACTCGCTGCAAACGCATTAGGAGTAAAACCAGAGCGCATTGCAAAAACGCTTGCTTTTAAAAGAGATCAAGGCTGTATCTTAATAGTGGCGGCAGGGGATGCAAAAATAGATAATGCAAAATTCAAGCATAAATTTGGTATAAAAGCAAGAATGCTGTCGCCAGATGAAGTATTAAACCAAGTAGGTCATGCAATTGGAGGCGTTTGTCCATTTGGAATACCAGAAAATATTCCTGTTTTTTTAGATGAATCACTTAAACGATTTGAAACAGTATTTCCTGCATGCGGCAGTAGCAATAGTGCAATTGAACTTAGCTGTGAAGAAGTGTATATTTATTCGAATGCTCAGGAATGGGTGAACGTATGTAAAGGTTGGCAATAGTATAATGATGTAGATGAAGAAGCTTGAACAAAAAGAGTTATCCTAAAATAAAGGATAACTCTTTTTGCTTTTTAAAATGCTATGAAGTGAATTCACCATACGTATCTTATATGAATATTTTATGAAGGAGATAGTCGAAGGATGGTGACATAAATTGGGGTATTATGTAGCGGTTGAAAAAGACGTCAGACTATATGTGGAGGATATTAACCCAACCGGAGAAAAGACCATTTTGTTTTTACATGGATGGCCGTTAAATCACCAGCAATTTGAATATCAGTTTAACGTCCTTCCAGCAGCGGGGTATCGCTGTATAGGAATTGACTGGAGAGGATTTGGTCAATCAGATAAGCCAATGGATGGATATAACTATGATCGATTGGCAGATGATATTGCTACAGTGATTTCTACGCTTCATCTGAACAATATTATTTTAGTTGGACATTCCACAGGAGGAGCTATAGCTCTCCGTTACATGACAAGATATGAAGGATATGGAGTTTCTAAACTTATTCTTATTGCTGCTGCTGCACCGACGGGTTTTACAGCAGAAACGGCAAGAAGATTATTAACAGAGACCTATAATGATCGCCCTAATATGATAAGAGATGTGGTAGATACGTTCTTTTTCCAATATATTACGAAACCCTTTTCTGATTGGTTCTTTCAAATGGGATTGCAAGCCGCAAGTTGGTCTACTGCAGCAATCATTAAAACGCTTCGAGATGAAAAAATTGAAACGGGACTCCATACGATATCTGTTCCTACTTTGATTGTACATGGTGTACATGATAAAGTGATCCCATTTTCACAAGCAGAAATTTTAAATAATAAAATAGCAGGATCAACACTTATGCCATTTCAATATAGTGGACACGGATCTTTCTGGGAAGAACGTAAGAAGTTTAATGAGGCATTGATTGATTTTACATCCTAGGCTTCAAAAGTAGATAACCCCCTTGCAATATAACGATCGAAATAAATGTGTCTAAAATATGAACAAATTGTTGACAAATTGTGTCCACAAGTTGTATCATAATGTCATAAAGTTGTCACAATTAAAAACAGATTCATAAGGGGGATGCCAGATGAATTATACTGATATATTTTTAATTGCTATTGCGTGTATGAGCATTCCAATGGTTTGCGCAATTTTCTTCGATGCATTTTACGCTGAGAAAAAAAGAATTTCCTTCTCATTGAAGAGGGTTTCATGTTGGTATGCATTATTTTTTACTTTATCTTTTGTACCTGCACTACTATTTATAGTACGATAACGATGACTATCAATATAAAAGAAGGATCTTGTTCTGCAAGATCTTTTTTTATTTGCAAAAAAATAAAATATATAGTGTATAATTGACTTTTTTTATAATTTTCAGATGTTAACACTATATTCGAAGTGTAAAAGGTTGAAATGAAAATGTGTGTAAATACCTATTTGTGTATTATAATGATTACAAGATTCTATTTATTTTTCAGGATTCATGACTTTTTTACTGTATGCAATTTTATTTATGCAGAAAATGTATGTAAAAGTAAAACATAAAAGAGCGAGGTAAACGGATGCGAACGTTTTTAATTTATTTTGGAATTTAATAATTTTTTTAGTAATTATTAACAATATAAAGATATACCATAAATAATTCTAATTATATGAGGAGAGTAAGTAGTTATGTTTGTTAAACCAAAAAAACATTATCAATATTCTGCAGAACAATTGGAATCTGATATTAGTGTAAATGAACGCTTTCAAATGAAGTTGGATTTTCTTGCATTATCTTCTACTAATCGGGCTTCTGTCCAGCACTTACGAGATTTATATGAAGCACATAGTGAAGAAATCTTAGATACTTTCTATAGCCATTTGTTGTCATATGATAAATTTAGAGAAATTATTGAGAAACATTCAAATGTAGATCGTTTAAAAAGAACCTTTGACGGTTATTTTAAGAGCTTATTTGAGGCTAAATTAGATTTACAATATATATTTGCTCGTAGAAAAATAGCTTATGCTCATACCAAAATAGGGGTACTGCCTGATTGGATGATTTCAGCCTATTATTCCATTGATTGCAGAAAAATATAAGCATGACCGATTTAAAATGCTAGATGTACTTCTTGCTTATGAATCTCTTGTCAGTATCGATCAACAAATTATTATTGAAACATATGTTGAAATACAAGCTGGCTCCATTATTAATGGTTTAGGGGGGATTATCGCATATAATACACAACTAGATCAGATGAAAAAATTGATTCAATTTGAAGAACAGAACAAACAAGATGTTATTTCAGCCAATGGCTCGATGGAACAGTTAAATGCAAATATCGAAGAAATTTCTGCTTCAATACTCAGTATATCCAGTGATACTCAAACTTCATTGGAAGATTTAAGCAAAGGAATTCAATCTTTGCAACAAGTCAATGGAACCTTGAAGGAAACCAATCATGAGCATAAGAATGTGAAAACAAATGTCAATGAATTAGTAAGCAGAGTCAATAATGTCGCACAATTAGTTAAGTTTATACAAGGCATTGCGGAACAAACCAATTTATTAGCGTTAAACGCATCAATAGAGGCAGCTCGTGCTGGAGAAGCTGGCAAAGGTTTTGCGGTTGTAGCAGAGGAAGTCAGAAAATTAGCCGATAATACCAAATCATCTGTACAATCGATTCATGAGGATATTCAACAACTTTTGGAGATCACCAAAAACATTAGTACACATACAACTCAGACTGCTGAAGATTTACAAAAAGGCGTAAAGGATACAGCTGAAATTACGTCAACTTTATCTGCAATAAATGAAAATTTACAGCATCAAGGAGCTAGCATCGAACAAATCGCTGCTGCTTCACAGCAACAAGAAGTCGCTGCTAATGAGGTAACAGCTAAGAATTATAATATTGCAGAGAATGCGAAAAAAAGTAAAGAAATTTCAAATAACACAGGACAAGCCATATATAATTTAAGCAAAATGATTAATGAATACCGTGTAAAGACGATTTCCAAAAACTTCATCATCAGTCAGGAAGATATTATTTCTTTAACGATCACGGATCATCTTTTATGGAGATGGCGTATTTATAATTTATTATTAGGCTTTGAGAAAATGACAGTTGACGATGTGGCATCATACAAAGAATCCCGCCTTGGAAAATGGTATTATGGAGAGGGTAAAAAGTTACTTGGTGATGAACCTGTATTTAAAGAATTAGAGGAACCACATGCACAGGTTCATGAAATAGCCAAAAAAGCAGTGCAGGCTTACAATGACGGAAATGCAGAGTTAGCAGAAGAATATTTAGTTGATGTTGAAAAGTATTCAAACATTGTCATTGAAAAGTTAACAAAATTAAAAGAAATTATTATTGCATCCAAAGAGCCATATTTACACTAGATTTCTCAGTAAATAGAACCGTTTGTTTATAAAGAGCAGCTTCATGTGAAGAAACAAACATGAAATTGCTCTTTTATATTATCGTTGATGTTCAAATTTTAAGTTTCTTTTGTTTGCGTGGGAAGTTTCTTACTGCTGGAACTCCATCTTATTTTTTAAAAGAAATCGATGAATATTCTAGGATGAATTTTGAAGAAAAGGTAAAATAGTTTTGATACGTAGTCGGATGGAATATGGTATCGTAGAAGTTAGATAACACAGTTATAAAAGAAGATTGTAAAAGAAATTTAATGTTTTTTTGCAACTTATTGTTATATAATTTGTCCTGTTATGTAGAAAGAAGAAATGAGTGACGAAGTTGTCCTATATACTTCAATATACACTCGATATGATGATTGTAATGATTATTGCAATTCCATTTGTTGTGTATTTGCGCTTTAAATCTCGGAAAAAACGAGATGTCGGTCTAAATAATCGTTGGCATGAAGTTGGGATTATGGCGTTTTGGGTCTATTTGATTGGTCTGTTTTATGAAACGATTGTCCCCAAAAACGGTGTAAGTCTTCAGTATGCAGGCATGAGACTTCATCATTTAGATTCACTGGGTATTAATTTTCGATTGTTTCGTGTTTTTACGGATGTTTACAATGCCATACACTATCTAAACTTATGGCAACCGTTTTTCATTAACTTTCTCGGTAACATCGCAATCTTTATGCCAATTGGTTTTTTACTACCGCTATTATGGCGTAAGATGGAGAAGTTCTTCTTTGTATTATTTACTGGGCTGGGATTGTCTTTGTTTATCGAGACAATGCAACTTCCTCAATTTCGAAGTACAGATGTAGATGATTTATGGCTAAACACATTAGGAGCCGTTATCGGTTTTGTTGTCTACAAGCATCTAGTAAAACGAATACCTAAATTGAAAGAAAAGTTTAAAGTATTCCCTTAGATGATGTATTGAGGAAAATAGCATTAAGCAGTAAGGTAAGAAGGGGATGCAATGAACAACCAGAAGGTAACTGCTGAAGAAAGAAAAAAAGATCATGTTATTCAACATCTAATGAATCTAGGTATATTCAAAATAAACGGCAAACAACTTTATCAGGTTCCATTAGAAGAATTGATAAAGGAATATAAAAGGCATACAAATTAACAGATTGCTATACTGTGGCGATATGTTTTAAGATAAGTCAAGTAAAAAAGAGTATAATCAAAAGATATCGAGTGCCATGATAGGTATTCTCATACGTGTAGTGGAATAGATGAAATAGAGATAGGAGAATAAAATATATGTGTGGATTTACAGGATTTATCGGTGAAGTTTCAAACCCGGACTTGGTGTTAGAAAATATGATGAACCAAATCATTCACCGTGGACCAGATTCAGCTGGAAAGTTTACAGATGGTCTTGCAGCTCTAGGCTTCCGTCGTCTAAGTATTATTGACTTGGCAAATGGTAGCCAACCTCTTTATAACGAAGATCAATCATTAGTATTGATCTTTAACGGTGAAATTTATAATTTTAAAGAAATCAGAAAAGACCTTCTTGCAGCAGGTCATATTTTTAAAACAGATACAGATAGTGAAATATTACTTCATGGTTATGAAGAATACGGTACAAAATTAGTACAAAAATTACGTGGCATGTTCGCGTTTGTTATTTGGGATCGTAACAGAAAACGCTTATTTGCTGCGCGTGATATGTTTGGTATTAAGCCATTCTACTATGCACATATGAATGGTACATTATTCTTTGGCTCAGAAATTAAAAGCTTTTTACCACACCCACATTTCGATAAAGTATTAAATGAAAAAGCATTAAAACCATATTTAACTTTCCAATTTCCAGTGTTGAAGGAAACGTTCTTTAAAGGCGTATTTAAATTACCAGCAGCCCATTATTTAACCTATGAAGATGGAAAATTAGAAATTACTCGTTATTGGGAACCAAGATTCAATCCTGAAGAACGTTCACTCGATGAAATTGTAGAAGAAATCGATACAACTGTTCGTGAATCTATTAAAGCTCATGAATTCTCTGACCCTGACGTTCAAGTAGGTTCATTCCTATCTTCTGGGGTTGACTCAAGTTATGTAGCTTCTGTATTGAAACCTGATAAAACATTTTCAGTCGGCTTTAGTGCACAAAACTTTTCGGAAATTGATAATGCGAAAGAATTATCGAAAGAATTGGGGATCGAAAATGTAAATGAAGTGCTAGATCCTGAAGTATGCTTCAACAAATTAGATGAGATTCAGTATATGATGGATGAACCTCATTCCAATCCATCTATCGTCCCATTGTATTTCTTATCAGAGCTTGCTAGTAAACATGTAAAAGTCGTTCTTTCTGGTGAAGGTGCTGATGAATTATTCGGCGGCTATGCGGAGTATGATGAACTTCCTGCTATGCGTAAATATAAAAAAGTACCACAATTCATTCGTCGCCCAATTGCAGAAATAGCAAAAACACTTCCTGAAATGCGTGGAAAACACTTCTTGATGCGTGGTGGTCTCCCAGTTGAACAAACATTTATCGGACAAGCACATATATTTGAAGAACAAGAAGCATCTGCGATCTTAACGGATGAATATAATCATGCACCATCTGTGGCAGATATTGTGATGCCGATATACAAAAAAGCAGCTGGTGAAGATGATTTAACTAAAAAACAAATTTTAGACTTAAACCTATGGTTAGTGGATGATATCCTGTTGAAAGCAGACAAAATGAGTATGGCTCATTCCATTGAACTGCGTGTACCATTCCTTGATCGTGAAGTGATGAAAGTGGCTTCTAAAGTACCTTCTCACTATCGAGTTAATGAAATCGATACAAAATATGCATTCCGTCAAGCATCTCAACGTGCATTACCAGATGAATGGGCGCATCGTAAAAAAATCGGATTCCCAGTACCTATTCGTCTTTGGTTAAAAGAAGATAAATACTTCAATCAAATTAAAGAAACATTTGAATCAGCTGAAGCCGCACAATTCTTTGATCAACAAGCTATTGTTAAACTATTAACAGATCACTACGAAGGTAAAGCGAAAAACCAACGTAAGGTATGGACAATTTACATGTTCTTAGTATGGTACAAAAAATATTTCGGCTAATGATTCCTTTAGCTTAAAAAGGGGATTGTCGACATGTTGAAGAGAAGTAAATGGCCTTGGCATTTACTCCTCTTTTGCTTTGTAATGCTTTTTGCCAGTATTGCAAGTGGTTGTACAAATATACTGCCAGCAAAAGATGAGGATATGGACGAGGGGATAAAAGTGCTGATTGTTGCATTTGGAAGCAGAGAACCTATTCCTGATATGAAAGTTACCGTAAGAGATATGGATACAGATCAACTGGTTACGACGGCTATCAGTGATTCTGAGGGACAAGTGACATTGGCAGGATTAGAAGTGGGAAAACGTTATTTATTTGTACCATCATCCGTGAGTGATTCGAGCCCAATGAGTAATAATTCAAGTGGTGTGGCGAAAATAGTAAAGGTACAAAAAGATACTTCATATATAGTACTTGAAACGTACTATCAAAAGGAAAATCAGAGGATTGAAGTGCCTGTCGTTTTGCAAAATCCACAACTTCCTCATGGCTGTGAAATAACTGCAATGACAGCCTCCTTTAACTATTATGGCTTAAATCTTTCAAAGATGAAGATGGCAAAGAAGTATTTACCCACAAAAGCAATTATTGAAAAGGACGGAAAACGAACCGGTCCAGATCCGAATAAAGCGTATGCAGGCGATCCTAGCAATGAATTGACGGGGACATATGTTTTTGCACCAGTAATTACAAAAGCCGCAAGAAAAGTAGCAAAAGATTATAAAACAAACTTAAAAGTGACCAATCTTACAGGTGCTAGTCAAAAAAAAATAATAGAAACAGTGCAGCAAGGTATGCCTGTGATGGTGTGGGTAACACTAGATCTCTCAAAGCCAAAGACAAAAGAAGGCTGGTATATTGAGGAAACCAATAGCAAACCGAAAATGTATCGCAATTTACATGTAGTAGTGCTCACTGGATATGAAGATGGTAAAGTTATTGTTATGGATCCATTGCATGGCTATGTTGCACATGATGCGACAAAATTCTTCTCTAGCTATAAAGATATGGGTTCGCAAGCAATTGCGATTGAAAAGTAAATGAGCGATCGCCATTGGATTAAAATAAATCAAAAATTTATAAAAATAAGCTATATCAACTAAGAGTTTATTCGTTTATAAAGTTAAAATATGATACACTAATGGCATTAAAATAAGTACAAAATAAGCGAGATGATAAGAGATGGTAGAACAACCATTTTTACCAATACTAATAGGATCAGATATGAATGCATATGGTATGGCACGTGCTTTTTATGAAGCGTATGGCATTAAAGCAATCGTAGTTGGCCGAGCGCATTTAACAGCAACACAAAACAGTCATATTCTACATTTTAAACATGTTCCCAATATAAAAGAAAACTTTGTAGAAGAATTGAAAAAAATAGCAACGGAATACAGCCATAAAGACTTACTTTTAATGGGATGTGGCGATGATTATGTCAAACTCATTATTAAAAACAAACCAGCTCTTGAACAATATTTCACTGTTCCTTACATCGATGAATCATTAATGGACCGCATTTTATTGAAAGAAAACTTCTATAAAATGTGTGAAAAATATAATTTTAGCTATCCTAAAACGGATACTTGTACGTATGAAACATATGAAAACTTCCAAGTGAAATTTGACTATCCAATCATTATTAAAGCATCTAATTCAGTTGCCTATTGGGCATGTCAATTCCCCGGTAAGAAAAAAGTATTCGTAGCGCATGATGAGGCTGAAAAAGATGCTATTTTAAAAGCAATTTATAGTTCATCTTACAAAGATCACTTAATCATTCAAGAGTTCATCCCTGGTGATGATTCATATATGCGCGTACTGAATGCATATGTTGCAACAGATGGTCAAGTGAAGCTAATGTGTTTAGGCAATCCTATTCTTGAAGAACATTCGCCAGAAGGTATAGGAAGTTATGCAGCTATTATCACTACTTATGATAAAGATTTAATGGATCAGGTTCGTTTCTTCTTAGAAGATATAGGTTTTACAGGAATCGCAAACTTTGATATGAAGTATGATTATCGCGATGGACAGTATAAATTATTTGAGATTAATCTACGTAATGGTCGTAGCAGTTATTATGTAACAGCTGCTGGTTATAATTTGATGCAATATGTTGCCGATGATCACATGCTACATATTCCACAGGATTGTACTTATGCAAACAATGAGCATTTATGGAGCATCATTCCGAATGGCGTATTATTCAAATACGCTCAAAATAAAGAGTTAAAAGCAAAAGCCCGTAAGCTTATCAAGGAAGGGAAAGCGACAAATTCTTTATTTTACAAAGAGGATATGAATTTTAAACGTTGGTACAAGCTAACCTTGAATAGCTTAAACTACTACCGTAAATATAAAAAATATTTTAATCATAAAGGTCTGTCTTAGATATGGAAAAGAAAGTACTTGGTATTATTGGAGGAGTAGGGCCGTTAGCAACCATGTTGCTTGGCGAAACAATTGTCTATCGAACGAAAGCGTTTAGTGATCAAGAGCATATGCATTTTATCATTGATAATGATACAAGTATTCCTGATAGAACAGCCTATATATTAGATCATTCAAAACCAAATCCTCTTCCTGTGATGGTAGCAGATGCTAAAAAACTTGCTCAAGCAGGTGCAGATATCATTTGTATTCCTTGCAATACAGCTTATCGATTTTACGATGGACTACAAGAAGGTTCTCCTGTCCCTGTGCTGCATATGATTCAGGAAACAGCGAAAAAAGCTCGTCTATTAAATGCAAAACGTGTAGGGGTACTTGGTACAATTGGTACTTTGACATCTAATATGTATCAGGCTGCGTTAATAGAGGAAGGTATAGAGCCTGTCGTTCCAAATGAAGCGATGCAGCAAGATCTGATGACAGTGATTTATGGCTATGTAAAGGCAGGAAAGAAAATTTCAAAAGAACAGTGGCAGCCATTTGAAGCAGCTATGAAAAAGGCAGGCTGCGATTATATTATTTTGGGATGTACGGAGTTATCTGTTGTGAATCGCGAATTATCGCTAGATCGAAATCTATATATAGATGCACTTATAGTTTTAGCAGAATGCGCTATAACTAGTTGTGGTTATGAATTATTAGACTAATTGTTGAGTGGGGTTGTCAGCAAATTGATCATTGTCATATTTTTGGACAGGAAAGACAGTAAAATCCTACTTTAAGTAGATAGCAATGGAAGATCGATTAGTTGGAAAAAATTGATCGGTTTAACGAATACACAGTGGAAGTTGAGAGCCACACTGAAATTTTACTTTATCCCGCGTGAACGGGCAGTAGGACTAGGACCCTCACCCTCACCTCAAGATTTAGAGGAATAGGTGAGGGATTATTGCCCGTAAAAGCCCGATTGGTTCGGGGCAACAAGATGTTGGTCAGTTGGTCACTCAGGTGTTGCCAAAGGACGTGGCGTTTTTAACCTGAGTTCCTCTAGTTCAGGGAAAGAAAACCCTCACTGATTAAAGTTTCACTTTATACGATAAAAATCCGCTACACTTTCCGTGGGCAAGACACGAGCTACATCACTCGCTACGCTACCTGCTGATTTTCGTGTTCTTGTCTCTTTCGCAGAAGTCTATGCGGATTTTTACTTATATATCAAAAAAATTAGAATGATAGAATTACTTCTAGCATACAGTTTTTAATATTTTTTAGGACAACCTTTTTTGTATGAAAATATAAAAAATAAACACGAGAGAAGGTGTAGAAAACAATGTCATTTTTAAATTTATTAAATGAAGACTTACAAAAAAAATGGACTTTTCCATCCATTATGCCCATTCAAAATCAAATGATTCCTGCATTATTAGAAGGCAAGGATGTAGTGGCTGAATCTCCCACAGGTACAGGAAAAACATTAGCTTATCTATTACCGATATTTCAAAAAGTAGATGTTACAAAGAAGGCAACGCAAGCTTTAATCGTTGCTCCATCGCAAGAGCTATGTATGCAAATTGTGGATGTTATTCGCTCGTGGATTAGTGGAACAAATATTACAGTTGTCCCATTAATAGGAGGAGCAAACCCTCAAAGACAAATTGAAAAGCTAAAGAAGAAACCGACTATTGCAGTAGGCACTCCTGGAAGATTAAATGAACTTGTAAAAGAGAAAAAATTGAAATTACATGAACTAACCACTATCGTCTTAGATGAAGGGGATCAACTATTAAGTCGAGATTATCGGGTGATCGTCAAGTCATTTATCGATGGTGCAGACAACAATCGACAAGTTGCTGTTGTATCCGCTACGATTACGGATGAAATCGAATTAGTGGCGAATCGTATGCTCAATGATCCTGTAAGACTTCAAGTCAAAGTAGATGAAACATTATTAGGTGGCAGTAAAGTTGTACACTCTTTTGTTAAGCTTCAACAACGTGATAAAACAGAATTTCTTCGTAAATTTTCACATATATCGGGTGTAAGGGCTCTTGCATTTGTCAATAATCTAGATCAAGTATTAATGAAAAAATCAAAACTAGAATTTCGTAATGCTCCGATCGTTGCCCTGCACTCTGAGATGAAGAAGGATGAAAGAAAAGCTTCTTTGGATGCTTTTCGTAAAGGAGAAGCACGAATCTTAATCGCAACAGATATTGCCGCTAGAGGGTTAGATATTGCAGGATTAACGCATGTTATCCATGTAGATGTACCATATACGAAAGAACAATATGTGCATCGATCTGGTCGTACTGGTCGTGCAGGAGCTGATGGCGAGGTTGTGACATTACTCGCATATCATGAAGAGCAAGCTTATTATAAGCGCGTGAGAGAACTATCTTTAAAGCCGATAGAAAAGATTTTATCTAATGGTCAATTGATAGAAGGTCATGCAGAAACAAAATCATTTAGAACAAAGAAAACCAATAATCAGCCGGTCGTATCAAAAGCTAAAAATAAAAACGAGAGTAGTTTGTTTGGAGCTTCTGTCAAAGATTCTGGAAAGAAAAAGTTTTTTGGCAAGAAAAATCGAATAAATAAGAAAAGAGGTAACTGATGATGACGTTTGAAGAAAAGTTGGAACAATTTGCAGAACTAGCCGTTAAAGTTGGGGCGAATGTTCAAAAAGGACAAACAATGCTGATTAATACAACTACAGATACTGTTGATTTTACACGTCTAGTTGTAAAAAAAGCTTATGAAGCTGGTGCAGCTCGTGTAACAGTGAATTTTTCTGACGACGTGATTAATCGTGAATTTTTCGATCATGCACCAGACGATGAATTTGCAAAATTTCCCCGTTGGATCAGTGAACAACGTGACGAATTAATCGAACGTAAAGGAACATTGCTATGGATCGATGCTGCTGATCCAGATAGTTTAACAGGCGTACCCGTTGAGAAACTATCAGCATATCAGAAGGCATCTGGCAAGGCGCTAGAAAATTATCGCGATGCTGTTATGAACGATAAAATCGCGTGGTCCATTATTGCTGTTCCTTCAAAAAAATGGGCTGCGAAGGTATTTCCAAATTTAGAAGAAGATCAGCAAGTGCCAGCTTTATGGGAAGCCATTTTCAAAACGGTACATATTGGTGAAGGAAATGTTATTGACAACTGGACACATCATTTGAAAGCTTTAGATGAACGTGCAGCAATCCTCAATGAAAAACGTTATGCAAAATTACATTACACAGCACCGGGGACAGATTTGACAATTGAACTTCCAGATAAGCATATCTGGTGTACAGGCGCTAGTTATACACCTGATGGTACATCTTTTGTTGCGAATATGCCTACTGAAGAAGTATATACAATGCCATCAAAATATGGTGTAAATGGCTATGTTTCAAATACAAAGCCACTTGCTTTTCAAGGAAATATCATTGATCAATTCAAGATCACTTTTGAAAATGGTAAAATCGTAAAAACTGAAGCGGGTGTAGGTGCTGAACTACTTCAAGAATTAACAAAAGCAGATGAAGGTTCTCAATATCTTGGTGAAGTCGCGCTAGTACCACATGAATCACCTATCTCTATGTCAAATATATTATATTACAATACATTATTTGATGAAAATGCTTCCAATCACTTAGCAATTGGTGAAGCCTATCCAACATGCTATGAAGGCGGAAGTGAACTTACAAAGGAACAGCTTGAAGAAAAAGGGATTAATGCATCCATTACACATGAAGACTTTATGGTAGGTAGTGGAGAAATGGATATTGATGGTATTCTACCAGATGGCACCGTTGAACCTATCTTTAGAAAAGGAAGCTGGGCATTTTAAGAGCATATGTTACTCCAATAACGAATAGGCCAGAGATCAACTGCCCATGAAAGTCTGTTTTTTTATTAGCATAGAGGCTGTAAAAAAACATCCGCTTGAAAACTGGTGTTCAAATATTAAAAGCAAGAAGCGCAATTCAAATGGATGAATTGCGCTTCTTTACGTTATTTTTTTACTGGGGATTTTTTCTTTTTCGCATCAATTGCCTTTATAACGATTGGATAAACGATCGGGGCAATTTTAATAGCAGCTTTTACGATTTTTTTAACTTGCATGGTGAGCACTCCATTCTAATCGATATTCTGTATTACAATTATATACTCATCCTATAATATCTTAAACTTTAAGTACTTTAATACCTTGAACAATATTCCAAATAAAGACTACAAGGGACAGTACGGCTTCTAAAACAATAAAAAGTAACCAGGCAATCATGAGCAATCCATCGCCAGTGAAGCTATTTGATCCAAAGTGGTTTGGCTCAAAACCATAAAATATAATCACACCTACAAAAATGATTATTCCGATAATAGTGGGTACAAGTAACAATAGATGAGAAATGAATGCACGTTTTGCATGCCTTTTAACGTCTGGCTCATTTACTACAAAGAAAACAATTAAGGGTAAAATAAATCCAGCAAAAAATATACTAAAATAACAAAGGGACGATAATACACGATTATTATTCAACAATAGCACCTCCATTTATCCTGCTTTAACGGGCAGTGAGCTCCCCTATCTCAAGGTTTAGAGAGAAAAGAGAAAGATAGGTGGGGGATCAACTGCTCATAAAAGCCCGATTGGTTTGGGCCAACAAGATGTTGATCCCTCAGGTGTTGCCACAGGACGTGGCGCTTTTAACCTGAGTTCTTCTAGCTTAGTAGGGGATGAAGAAGATCCCCACTGATGGAAGCTTCACTTTATAATAATCTACGTTTAAAAGAGGACAAAAGATTCGTTTGTTTTCTTCATTTTATGAGATAAATGACAAACTAGAAGTTCCCATACATTAAGTTTTAGAATGGTTGAAAAGCCAAAAAATGATTTCCTATTGTTTTTCCATCTTAAGTTAAGTACATACTCAATCATCTATAACGGTTCTTATATGATACCAGACATCATCTTAACAATCATTGTTGCAGCATTACTCTTCACAACTGCACCAAAATTACTAGAACATAAGTGATCAGCGAATCTTTAATTATTGAGGCTTTAGAGTTGGGTAAATTGAAACTTTATACAGTGGGGAGTGCCTTCATCCTTCATTATGTTTAAGTTGGAGCAATTGAACTATTACAGACGGGGGATCAAGAAAACCCCCACTGATGGGAGCTTCACTTTATACTTTGCTGAAGATAATGAACCATCAAAAATGTATTCGCATTTTTCCGTACAGTGTTATTCAAAAAAAGCAAATTCAAAGCTATAAGGGAAAACAAGCTGTAGCGGAGTAGGCTAGTTATGTATAGTTGAATGCTTAAAATTGGATAATCGACATACCTAATCCTGAATAATCTAGGGGAAATCTATGAAGGTTTTCTGGAGGAATCATAGGCGACCAATCATAAGGGTTTTTTGAAGAAGAAAGATGCAATGTTTCTAATCAATAGCATACAATAAACAGACAAACGTAATTTTTTTTAAAATTATGGTATAGTTAATATAGATATTAATGAGAAGGGATCGTTAGAAATGATTGCAAAAACGCAAGAAGAAATAGATGCATTATTAAAAGCTGGTCGTGCAATGGCTGAAATTCGTAATGCATTGAAAGACGCAACAAAACCAGGTGTTACTACAAAAGAGTTAGATGACTTAGCAGGTCGTTTATTTGAAGAAAAAGGTGCCGTTTCAGGACCAAAGGCAGAATATGATTTTCCAGGATACACTTGTATCAGTGTAAATGAACAAGTTGCACATGGTATTCCGAATCATCATAAACTAAAAGCTGGGGACTTGATTAATATTGATGTATCAGGTCATGTGAATGGCTATTATGCAGATACAGGGATTTCATTTATCGTAGGGGACGTTGAAAAGCCAGAAGTTCAAAAAATATGTGATATTGCCCAAAGTGCATTTGATCGTGCCATGACAAAAGTTAAAGCTGGTTCTCGTTTAAATCAAATCGGTAAAGCTGTTGAACGTGAAGCACATGATCATAAGTTATCAGTCATTATGAATTTGACGGGACATGGTATTGGCCATTCTTTACATGAAGAACCACAATATGTTTTAAATTATTATGATGCTTGGGAACGCACAATTTTGAAAGAGGGAATGGTGTTGGCTGTAGAACCATTTATCTCACAAAAGGCTGAGCATATAGTAGAATCAGGTGATGGATGGACTTTTGTCACTCCAGATAAATCACTTGTGGCTCAACTTGAACATACAATCATCGTTACGAATGGTGAACCAATTATTACAACAAAAATTGACTAATACAGGTAGTATTACTTTATAGAAGTATAAAAGGGTATCTTAAAATTTAAATACTTCAAGATACCCTCTAAAGCTCTCTGATTTATTCAGGGAGCTTTTGTTTTTTTATAAAAATGATTCCAACCACTAATACGCCACTTAAGAAAAGTGCAGCAGCCGTTACAAGTAATTCTTCAAAGCCATTTTTAAATGCAATTCCTATAAAAACCCAAATATAGACAATAGAAAAAAGTATATCATCATAATGAAACCGTATGTGAAGTGCAATCGCTGTTCCAAATGTAAGGGTGATGACAGCCCATAAAGGATCGCTTAGTCCTAAAAAGCTCCAATGATTATGAGTAAAGAGAAAAGCGATGTTCATAAAGGCTACAATACTTTCCCATGCAAGGTAAATCGAAATTGGTGACCGTCCATCCCATGAGCGATGTGATGCAGGATAAGTGAAATACAACCCTATTAATGATAAGAGCATTAAAATAATAATGGCAATCGACCATGTAAAATATTCATAATGCCACAAGTAAATCCATAATATATTAAATACCGAACTTGCTACAAAATAGATAGCTTGTATGGATGTCATATGATGTTCGGAATGGCGATTTTTCCACAATAGATAAATCCAATAAGCTAAGATGAGATAGACAAAAACTTGAATAATATAAACATACCCTGCAGGACTAAATAGGACAGTATAGCTGTTGGAGATTTCACCCGTTGTATGACCATTCAGCGGAATGATATTAGTAGCTACGCTAAAGACAACCATGGTCATATAAGCAATGGTAACGATGAACAGTCTACCCAATAAAATCTCCTCCTTCAAATAAAATTGATGAAACGTAGAATCATTATATAAATCGGTCACTTCTTAGTATACAATCGTTTTACTCTAACAACAAATACCATTTTAATGAATTTTGGAGTAAAATATAGTTACAATAAAAAAGGAGAGGATAAAAGTGGTTAAGCGCATAGAAAATTTGAATCTAGATAAAAAACTAGATGGAAGTATTTCCTATAAAAAGGAACTGAAAAAACTACAGTTTGAAATGCTCAATATTCAACAGTTCTTATTTAGACATGAAATTGGTCTAATAATTGGATTTGAAGGAATGGATGCAGCTGGAAAAGGCGGAGCAATCAAAAGATTGACACAGCGTTTAGATCCACGAGGATATGTAGTGCATCCTATTGCAGCCCCAACTTCTGAAGAATTGAAATATAACCATCTCTACCGGTTTTGGAAACGCCTTCCCGCACGTGGGCAAATTGGTATTTTCGACCGCACATGGTATGGACGGGTACTTGTAGAAAGAATCGAAGGATTTGCTACACAAGAAGAATGGAAACGTGCTTACGAAGAAATCAATCAATTCGAAAAATTATTAACAGATGATCATTACATCATGTTAAAGTTCTGGATACAAGTTTCGAATGAAGAACAGTTAAAAAGATTTAGGGAACGTGAACAAAATCCATATAAAAAGTGGAAACTAACAGAAGAGGATTGGCGTAACCGCGATAAATGGCCATTATATACTGAAGCTGCTAATGATATGTTTGAAAAGACGGATAAAAAGAATGCGCCATGGGTCCTAATTGAAGGAAACGATAAAAATTATGCACGTATCCAAGTTCTAAAAGAAACTATTAAACATATAAAAAAAGAGTGTGAATCTCGTGGATTACAAATTGTAGATCCAGCAGAGTTCACAACTCAAGGGATGTAATGCTGACGTTTACATAGCTTGTGAAGAAACGGATGACTTCATGATACTATCGCAAAGGATGGGTAATGTTGTATGGTATTTTTAGAGGGGCAACAATGTTATTTACGTACATTAGAGATAGCGGATGTAACACCATATACACAGATGGTTGCCCGTAATATGCATTACTGGTCAATCCATGAGCCATTACATCCACCTGAATATTACACGGAAAAAATTCAATTAAAGAAAATTCAAGAATCTGTTCGACAAATGCATGCGAATCGAGAATATAGTTTTGGGATTTTTACGAGTGGAACTACTGAGATTATAGGTCATATCTCTGTCTATTCAATTAGACGCCTACCATTTTCGAGTGCCTTTGTAGGTTATTCCATGGATGAAGCATATACGGGAAAGGGAATTGTATCAGAAGCACTTTCTCTCGTTTCTAAATTTGCTTTCGAAGATTTATGCATCCATCGTTTAGAAGCATATGTTTCACCTAAAAATGCGGCTTCTGTACGTGTATTGGAAAAAGCAGGTTTTCTGAGAGAAGGATTATTACGTAAACTTCTATATATTAACGGGAAATGGCAAGACCATTACTTATATGCCTTAATGGATGAAGATTATTGAAAAGGAAAGGCCGCTTGGCGGAAATGGCGAAGTGGATTTCGTAAACTTTTTAATAATATGTAGAAACTGTTGATAAATTTCCCGGAAAATATGTTGATATTCAACGATAAACTATCAAAGGAGAGTATCTGAAGGTTTTACAAGGAAATCCTTTTTCAGGGAAAACATGCTACGTTCTTCCTGCAAGCAAGATCATTTTGTTTGCTGATGTTCTTGTTGTTGCTGGATTTTGTACCCTTTTTTGAAAGGAGTTATGCGTATTTTTGCCTGTAATCAAAAAATGAGTATGCTAGGAGGCGATCTTAGCATACTCATTTTACTTTTGGCGTTTCATCATATAAAGGGATGCACTTTTTATCCCGCTTTAAAAGGCAGTAAGAACCCCTCGCAAGATTTAGAGAGAAACGAAAAGATAGATGGAGGAACAACTGCCGCATGCGTCCGATTGGTTCGGGCGGGCAGGATGTTGGTCCCTCAGGTGTTGCCACAGGACGTGGCGTTTTTCACTTCTGTTCCTCTACTTCAATGGGAGATGAAGAAAACCCACACTGATGGAGCTTCACTTTATTTATGAGAACCATCTATAATGACGTCTAGCTTTCCTGTCTTAGGATCAATTACTAAACCGTGGACAGGTATAGAGTCTATTACTAATGGATGGTTTTTGATCATTTCAACACTATGACGCACATTTTCTTGAACATCGTTAAATCCATGAAGCCATTCAGTCAAATTAACACCAGAATAGTTCAATAAATCAAATGTATCTTGTTTAATACCACGCTCCATCATCTTTTGAAGCATTTTCTCTGGATTCACGGCACTCATACCACAGTCATAATGACCTATAACGAAAACTTCATCTGCTTGTAATTCATATATTGCGACAAGTAAACTGCGCATAATGCCACCAAATGGATGGTTGACGATTGCACCAGCACATTTAATCATTTTAACATCACCATTGCGAAGATTCATTGCTTTAGGCAATAATTCGACAAGGCGTGTATCCATACAAGTTAAAATCACAAAATGTTTGTCAGGATATTTACTTGTAATGTAAGGCTCGTATTGTTTTTCTTCTACAAAAGTTTTATTGAAAAGAACAATATCATTTAAAATAGACATAACAGTACCCCCCTCTTCCTCTTTTCTAATTGTAAAATAACTCAATAGAAAAAGGAAATACTGAAAATTTTATTTTTTTAGTAAATGGATGGTGTCGAGTGCTTTTCCGGTTCCTACAGCAACAGATTCTAGCGGTTCAGCGGCCAAATGAACGGGAACATCTAGTTCTTTCGCAAACCATTCTGTCATGCCTTTTAAGAGGGCCCCGCCACCAGTTAGTACAATACCACGATCAACGATATCACCAGATAATTCTGGAGGACAGCTTTCTAATGTTTTTTGAATTAACTCTAAAATGGCTAATAGGCTTTCTTTTAGACAATCTTGGATTTGCAGCGAAGTAACTGTAATTGTTTTAGGTAGACCTGTTACAATATCACGTCCTCGTATTTCCATTGTTTCAGATGGATGTTCGATTAATGCATAACCGATTTCTTGTTTGATTTTTTCTGCAGTAGGTACGCCGATTAATACATTAAACTTTTTACGGGAAAATTGAATAATTTCATCATTCATATGATCGCCACCAAGTTTCATAGTATTGGAGGTAACAATACCACCGAAAGAAATAATCCCCACTTCTGTGGTACCGCCACCGATATCAACGATTACACTTGCGATTGGATCACTGACAGGTAATTCTGCTCCGATTGCTGCTGCAACGGGTTCATCGATTAGATATACTTCTTTTGCCCCACATTGTTTCACGGCATCTTGGATAGCGAGTCGTTCAACAGATGTAGCGCCAGATGGGGTACAAACAACGACATTTGGTTTGCGTAGTGAGGAACCCAATTTTTTGGATGCCTTCTCCAGCATTGCTTTAATCATAGCTGTTGTCATATTAAAATCAGCGATGACTCCATCTTTTAATGGATTTATTACTTCAATGGTTAAAGGTGTTTTACCAACCATCTCTTTTGCTTCTTTACCAATAGCAATAATTTCATTTGTATTCACATCATAAGCTACAATGGATGGCTCATTGACGATAATTCCTTTATTTTTTGTATATACTAACGTATTGGCTGTGCCCAAATCGATCCCGATTGCGGTTGTCGAAAACATACGTATAATTCCTCCTCTAAAATGCCTTAGGTTATCTTAGTATAAAATATATTTTTCTTAAAAAGTATGTTATTTTATGGTATATAACAATCGTTACATTCTAAAATAAGCAAAAGGTTAATAGGAATATATAAATAATGGAATAACAATAGTAGAAAGGATTTTAAATGTTATAGATTTGTCAAAGAAATGTGAGGAGAATTTATTTAAATATTAAAAAGAGCTACTTGCCTTTTTTTGCAAGTAGCTCCTTTTATATTAGAATTTGTTTTTTGGTTTTGGATCTACGATATGAGAAGTAGAGGAATCAAGACCAACTCTTAAATAGTGAACGAAAAGACCGCCTGCAACTATGAGTAAGCCAAACATGCCACCTACTGTAGCGATAAATGATGCCATTATCGATAACCCTCCCTATATATAAATTGTTCATTAACTATCAGTATACATGATTCTAACCTTAAAGATAAGAAGAAAATAAAAATTCTACAAATCTTTTAAAGAAATATAGAACACTATTATCATAACACTTTTAATGAAAAAATAAATGGTTATTTTTGGCGAATAAAATCTTGGAAAAAGCGAATAACCCCTCAGAAAAAAGCAAATAACCCTTCTGAGAGAGCAAATAATCCTAGGAAAAGAGCGAATAAACCCTCGGGGAAAGCGAACAGTTGAGGCGCAGCAGCGCAGCCATTTAAGGAACAGAGTCTAAGAACGCCATGACCTGTGACAACGATTCTGTGGCCAACATCCTGTTGCCCTCAGCATTTGCCGCATGAGTCGTGCAAGTCATAGTGGAAATCAGCGAATGGACTATATTTTGTAGAAAAATTGGATAATCAACGTGTTTGAAACTAAGTAATTTTACTTATTTTTCTTATTTTCACCAAATATCCTCTATTGTTCGCTATTGAATATTAATATTAAGAAAAAGTAGCCGAAATAATAAGAAGAATGACGACTTTGGAGGTACAAAAATGGATTTATCATCGGTTGTGGGTCTTATAATGGGATTAATCGCAGTGTTTGTTGGGATGACCTTAAAAGGGGTTACTCCTGATAATTTGCTTAATCCGGCTGCTATTTTGATCATTCTTTTAGGAACAGTAGCGGCTGTTACGATTGCGTTCCCTAAAAGCGAGCTAAAAAAAGTTCCAAAACTATTTAAGATTTTATTCACAGAGCAAAAGTTAGTAAGCGATGTTGAAATCATTAAATTGTTTTCCGAATGGGCTGATTTAGCACGTCGTGAAGGATTATTGGCTTTAGAAGGTAAAGTTTCTGAAATTGACGATCCTTTCTTGAAAAATGGTCTTACTTTAGCGATAGATGGCCAAAACGCAGACTATATTCGCGATGTATTGACTGAAGAAGTGGAAGCAATGGAAGAAAGGCATACGGCTGGAGCACAAATTTTTACGCAAGCAGGTACATATGCTCCTACATTAGGGGTGCTCGGTGCGGTAGTTGGTTTAATCGCAGCGTTAAAAAATATGAATGATGTTGACGCGCTTGGACATGCGATTTCAGCTGCCTTTGTTGCCACGTTGTTAGGGATTTTTACAGGTTATGTTTTATGGCATCCATTTGCGAACAAGCTTCGACGCAAATCGAATATTGAAGCACGTCAAAAAATGATGATGATTGAAGGAATTCTTTCAGTTTTAGAAGGGGAGGCTCCTCGCGTAATTGAGCAAAAACTTGCTTCATATTTAACAAAAGAAGACCGCAAACAAATTATGGATGAAAGCGGGGCGAGCGGCCTTGGCAAAGAAAGCTAAAAAACGAAAAAAAGAACCAGGTGAAATTCCGGAGTCTTGGTTGCTTCCTTATTCCGATCTTCTGACATTATTGTTAGCGCTATTTATCGTATTGTTTGCATCTAGTTCAATAGATTCCCAAAAGTTTGCCCAGTTGTCTGCGGCATTTAATGCTGTGTTTGATGGAGGAAACGGAGTAATGGATAACCCATCGCCAGTGGAACCTATGAATCCAAAAAGTGACTCATTAAACAAAAATGCAGCATATTTGGAAGATCAGAAATCACTTTCAAAAATCAAAGGAAAAGTTGATGATTTTATCGCTGTCCATGAGTTAGAAAAACAATTTGAAACAAAGATGACCGATGATGGTCTTCTTGTTACAATTCGTGATAGTGTATTATTTGATCCAGGTAAAGCAGATGTAAAGGAAGAATATAAAGCTACTGCAAAGGAATTATCAAAACTGCTAGTTTTTAATCCAAAGAGAAGTGTGATTATTACTGGCTATACTGATAATGTCCCGATGAATAATGCGGAATTCTCTTCTAACTGGGAGCTTAGTGTCATGCGTGCAGTGAACTTTTTAACCTTGATTGTGGATGCCAATCCAAAACTAGATTCGTCTTATTTCAGTGCTAAGGGTTATGGCGAAAACAATCCAATTGCATCAAATGATACAGCGAAAGGTCGTGCGAAGAACCGCCGTGTTGAAGTACTTATTCAACCATTAGTTAAAAAAGATGGGACATCAACAAGTTCTTCAACTAAAACGGATTCAACATCAACGAAGCAATCTCAATCTAACAGTAAATAAGGGAAAAGGCTATCCTAAAAACTTAGCCAAGAATCATGAACGTATTCTTATATAGAAAAATCTGCTCAATCTATTTTTAGAATGAGCAGATTTTTTTGCGAAGAAAGCAAAACGACAGGAGCACGGTGTTCTGTCTTGTATTATTTACGCAATGATCCGAGTTCTGCAACAATTGCTTGCATTTCACTTGGGCTAAAGGCATTTCGTTTCATGACCATTTTGTACAGAAATACTAAATCTTCGTAGTTATCGGTATTAAAATGTTCAGGTTTCATCGCATCGGCATTAACCATACGAAGTTTATCTTTTATACCTTTAATGATAAAAGTTACATTCTCTGTAGACGGTTGAGTTAAATTCAAAGGGATTCCTCCTACCTTTTATTTCATTCTTATTATACAGTATCACTTCATATAGAATTCTGAAAGTCAATTTGAGTTGCATCTTTCTAATAGAATCAATTTCATAATGCAAAATCCAGATGAAAAACACGAACATTTCTAATCAACATGAACATTAATATTCAGAAGTTTTTGTTCCACTCCAGACGGCGCTTTCCACGGGCTTGACTTCAATCTCCTCGGGTCAACACGATGTTGACTCCAAAATCGTTGCCACAGGACGTGGCGAACTTAGGCTTTGTCCCTTCAATCGTTCTTGCGGGGCTTTCAGCTCAAGCTTTTCCCGTAGGACTTTGAATAAGCCTCCTTGAACTCACACCGCACGAAGGAAATGCGCAAGCCTAATCGAGAAGTCGCCGTCTTCCGCTCCACAATTATCAAAATTAGTTATTATTAAATGTTCGTATTTTTTAGAAGAAAATGATTGATGAAATTGATTCAATAAGATATTATTTTCTTTTCACTTCCTCCATACATTGGATTGAATTTTGAAGTAGCTAGAAAATATATAGCGTGGATTAGTTTATGAAAAGAAAATGCATTTGATATTGAAACTGTTTTACTTAGAAAGTAGTGGGGTATAATAATATATATAGATGTTTGGAGGAGGATAATTATGTCTAACAAATTAGTGACAGGAATTGCACTAGGAGCAGTTGCCGGAGCAGCTTTGAGCATGCTGGATCGCCGTACTCGTGAAACGGCAGTAAAAAAAGTGAAGCATTTTGTAATCGATGTGCAGTATTATGCATATAATCGTCAAGAAATAGTGGATAAGATCAAGTCGACAACAAGCACAGCCCAATCAATGTATAAGACTTTTATGAAAGACAAGGATTTCTATTTAGAAAAAATAGATGAAATTCAAAAACTTACTCCTCAAGTAAAGGATATTGTTATGGAAACAAAAGATGTCTTTACGGCTGGAATCGAAAAAGGTAAAGAAACTGAAAAAGAAGCACAAGTAGAATCTGTTATCCATTTATAAGTTCCCATTCAAAGGGGGAGCCGTTATGAAGAAGCATAAAAGATCTAAAAAAAGATACAAACTTTCAAGAAATTCAAAAACGGCGGTTAGGAGAAATGGAAAATCCTCTGAAATGTTTGATAAGATGAAATTGATGCAGATTGAAAAAAAAAATAGGTTAGTTCAAAAATATGATGTTACAGAACCAAAGGGTTTTATATTGGCATTTATCCAACGGTTGAAGGATGCGGATATTACAGGATTTGGCGCACAACTAGCTTATTTCTTTTTATTATCATTATTTCCATTGCTCATCTTTATTATGACATTATTGCCGTATTTGAATTTTCCACCAGATCTTATTTATACATTTTTGGAAGCCTTACTGCCAAAGCAGGCATATACTCTAATTGAGGGAACAATCGTAGAAGTTCTTGAAAAACGGAACAGTGGTTTGTTGTCGATTGGGGTGATCGGTACAATTTGGTCGGCTTCGAATGGTGTAGATGCATTAATAAAATCATTGAATCGTTCTTATAATAAAGATGAAACAAGACCTTTTGTAGTTGCAAGATTTATGTCTGTTGTGTTTACCTTAATGTTGATCCTATTAATTGTAGTGGCTTTAGTTTTATCTGTATTTGGTCAACAAATTGGACTGTTTTTATTTTCAACATTTGGATTAGCAGCGGATTTTTTAAGTATTTGGAATAAATTTCGCATTATCCTGCCACCAATCTTGATCTTTAGTGTTTTGACATTAATGTATTGGATGATGCCAAATATTAAATTATATTTAAAAAGTGTATTAATAGGTTCGTTATTTTCGACAATCGCATGGTTAATTGTTTCATATGGTTTTTCTTTTTATATAAACAATTTTTCAAACTACTCATCTACATATGGCAGTATCGGTGGGATTATTATCCTTTTATTATGGTTGTATGTGACAGGTATTATTTTGATGGTAGGTGGGCAGCTGAATGCTATTATGCAACAAAGAAGAGAATTACTAGAGATGAAAATAAAAACAGATAAAAAAGCAGAGAAATCTAAGAAGCCTTGATGAGATCTATATAAAGGGATTATCGAAAGTTCATTTCAAAATAGAATACTTCAATCAATAAGTAAAAATCTGCTCAATCATAATGATATGAGCAGATTCTTGTTTGTTCTGTAATAATAGATAGTAAGCCAAGCCCTCACATGAAGCCCTAGTAAAAAGCAGGACGATAAGTAGGAGAGCATCTACCTGAAAAGTTCGATTTGTCCAAGTGATACCTAATGAAAGAAGAAAACCATACTGTAAGAAAGTTTTAGCCTATATGAATCCATTATTTTTTAGCATTCTTAGACCATTCAAGATAACTAGAATTGTACTACCTTCGTGTCCAACTACACCAAGTGGTAGATCGACAGCTTGCAAGAAATTAAAAATGATTAATAGAGCAATAATTGAAATAGAGAATACAATGTTTTGTTTAACGATTTGTTGCATCTTGCGTGATAACTTAACAGCATAAGAGATTTTAGAAAGATCATTTTTCATCAATATGACATCAGCTGTTTCAAGTGCAACGTCAGTACCTTCCCCCATTGCAATTCCTGTTGTTGCAGTCGCTAAAGCTGGAGCATCATTAATACCATCACCAACCATACCAATATGATGATATGTTTTCATCAAATCTTTAATATGATTTACCTTTGTTTCAGGTAAACATTCTGCAATATAAGTATCCACACCCGCTTCTTTTGCAATTACTTTTGCTGTTTTTTCGTTATCGCCAGTTAGCATAACTGTATGAATACCCAAGCCTTTTAATAGTGCAATGGCATTTTTAGCTTCTTCACGAACTGTGTCCTTCATCGCAGCAAGAGCAACAATGCCGTCTTCATCCGCTAAGAAGATAACTGTTTTTCCTTGTTCAGCAAGTTTAGGAGCAATACCATCAGCGAATGTAGAGGCAGCATCGCGCCCTACAAAATCT
Source organism: Rummeliibacillus sp. SL167 (assembly GCF_007896505.1). Classification (NCBI taxonomy): domain Bacteria; kingdom Bacillati; phylum Bacillota; class Bacilli; order Caryophanales; family Caryophanaceae; genus Rummeliibacillus; species Rummeliibacillus sp. SL167. The sequence goes on from NZ_VCBM01000002.1 coordinate 402,609, forward strand.
GTTTTTCCTACTTTATAAGATTTTCCATCGACGATCGCCTTTAACCCCCAGCCAGGTACATCCTCTATTTGAGCTTGATGGAACGTTGTAAGCTCACGTTCAGTGGCATAGGCAATTATAGCTTGAGCAAGAGGATGGTTTGATTTTGCTTCAATGCTTGCTGCAATGGAAAGCATTTGTCGTTCATCTGCATCGTTACGAACAATAAAGTCTGTGACAACTGGTTTTCCTTGTGTAAGTGTCCCTGTTTTATCAAAAGCTATTGCTTTTAAGACACTTAAGTGTTCAATGTGCAAGCCGCCCTTAAATAAGATACCATTACGAGCACCATTTGATATAGCAGACAATGTTGCAGGCATAATGGAAGCGACAAGTGCACAAGGAGAAGCGACAACTAATAATACCATGGCACGATAGAATGTTGTGTTCCAATTCCAATCAAGTAGGAAATGGGGGACAAACAACATAAGTCCAACTGTTGCCAGCACACCTTTCACATAAGTACCTTCAAAACTTTCGATAAATTGTTGTGAAGGGGATTTCTCGCTTTGGGCAGATTGAACAAGGTTGATAATTTTTTGGAAAAGCGATTCAGAATTTGGTTTAGTCATTTCCATTGTTACAGCACCTGTCATATTGACAGTACCTGCAAAAACATCTGCACCAACTAATTTTGTAACAGGGATCGATTCGCCTGTAATCGCAGCTTCATCAATCGAAGTAGCTCCTTCAATAATGACGCCATCTGTTGGCACTCGTTCACCAGGTTTGATGAGTAGGCGGTCACCTAATTCTAGAGAGGAAACAGCTACACGTTCTGTGTCACCATTCTCTTTGATCAACCACGCTTCTTCTGGTTGTAAATTCATCAAGGCTGAAATTTCTTTGTGGCTTTTATTCATAGCATAGGTTTCTAATGCACCACTAACAGCAAAGATGAATATAAGAATTGCTCCTTCTGTCCAATACCCAATGATTGCTGACCCAATGGCTGCCAAGATCATTAAGAATTCAACATTTAACTCTTTTTTAGCGATTGTTTCTTTAACACCTTCTTTTGCTTTTGCAAAGCCGCCAATAGCAAAGGCTAGTAAATAGAAAGTAACTGAAGAAGTAGAGGTGCCATATTTTCCTAATAACCAAGCTATCAATATGAAGATACCTGATGCTATTGCAGCAATCAATTCACCATGTTCTTTTATTTTCTCAATTAGATGATATTCATTCTCTTTTACTAATTCCATTCGCAGTCCCTCCTGATAATGAAAATCAATTTCAAAACCCTTATATAATGCTTATTATGGGCGATAATGATTTATATAAAAATATCTTTATATTTATTTTTAATTTAGAATGATTATAACATAGAGTTATGCAGGATGAAAGTGCAATGATGAATATTTTATTAAAGGAATAAAAAATGTGACAAAAGGAGGAGGTGTTTTAAAAACCATATTTCTGCCGAATAAATCATTTAGAACGAAAAAAACACGAATGCTGTCATGTCAACATTCGTGTTTTTGTAAGTTTCTTTTTTAAAAAGGAATGTATAATGCGAAACTTCATCAGTGGGGGTTTTTTTCATTTCACTCCACTGAAAGAGGAACTCAGGTTAAAAGAGGCACGTCTTGTGGCAACACCTGAGGGACCAACATCCTGCCCACCCGAAACAATTGGACTTTTACGGGCAGTTGATTCCCCATCTTTATCTTTCTCGTTTTTCTCTAAAGCTTGAGATGGGGGTCTTACTGCCCGTTAAAGCGGGATAAAACTTCATATGAATATTTAAGAAAGATAGCAATTATTTTAGATTTCCATTTCAGGGCGATTTTTAAACTGCTCCATTTTTTCTTCTATATCGTTCATCATATCAATAAGGCGATCGATATCTTGTAAATCTGCAGTTTTGGGATCAATAGCATCTAATACTTCCACAAAAATTTGCAGACGTTCCTTTAAATATTTGACTTGTTGTTCTTTATCTGTAATTGACTTGCTCATCGTTACACCTCATTTCGTCTTCATCATCGTATATGATTTTATTAATTTTTTCAATTGTAAATGCAAAATTATAGGTCAAAGGATATGTTTTAGTTTTTGATAAGTTAAGAAAATTTACAAAATTAATATATGGTGTTAACATGATATTAACCTAAAAGAAAGGAGGAAAAGGGCGTAATTACTGAAGTAATCATTCATTCGTAGGAGAAGGCCTCTTGACCCATCAATGTAGCATGTTCCATAATTAAAAATTAGGAATGTTCTAAATTTTCAAAAAATCGGAGGCGGATTCTGACAAATAATATTTTCTAATTTAGAAGCAGTTTATTAGAATGTATAGAATGATTTTCTGCTACAAATGGGAAAGAAGTAGGCGCCTATAGACTCGCAATTTGAAGGGAGGGAGTTAAACGGATTCTCGGTTCGTGCTAGACCGATAATGAGTTTAATGTAACATCGTATGATCATAAGTATTTATTGATAGACTCAGTACACAATCAATTCATTATGTGGGCTGAGTCTTTTTATGCGTTTGAAAACAATTCACATGTCATGTGAGATTATGATAAGATGATACAAGTATCAAAATACATAATAAGTAATTTGGAGGCAGCCGTGGAACTTAGTCATCGTGTAGGGCAACAGAGATTTTTGATTTTAGTGATTATTGTATCGATCTCAGGAATTTCACAGGGAATGCTGATGCCCCTCATATCTGTTATTTTTGAACAAGATGGCGTTTCTTCATCACTGAATGGTTTAAATGCCACAGGACTTTATATTGGAACATTGATCATATCCCCCTTTATCGAGCCGCCATTACGAAAATTTGGGTACAAACCCCTCATTTTAGGTGGTGGAGCTGTAGTCTTTCTAGCATTGTTGTTCTTCCCTTTGTGGAAAAATGTATTATTTTGGTTTATCCTTCGCCTGTTAATAGGGATTGGTGATCATTTACTTCATTATTCAACACAAACGTGGATTACAAGTTCTTCACCAGAGTATCGACTTGGCAAAAATATTGCCATATATGGATTGTCATTTGGAATAGGATTTGCTATCGGCCCGTTGATCGTTCCATTGACAAAGATTTCCGAAGCATTGCCATTTATCCTTTCTTCACTTCTTTGTCTATCAGCGTGGTCTCTTGTTTTCTTTTTGAAAAACGAAAGGCCAGAATCTATACATACCAAAAGTGTTGAAAATAATATACTGAAACGTTATACGGTAACCTTAAAATACGCTTGGATAGCTTGTTTACCTTCACTCTGCTATGGATTTTTAGAGTCTACTTTGAATTCATTGTTTCCTGTATATGCTTTGCGAAATCATTTTGCGGTTTCAATGGTTTCTTTTACCTTAGCTGCTTTTTCAATTGGCGGGATTATTACGCAAATTCCCCTTGGTGCATTAGGAGACAAAATTGGGCGTAGGAAAATTGCTTTGTCTATTTTACTAGGTGGAGGAATTTTTTTCGGTTTAGGTAGTTTAGTGGAATCGTTCGAGATATTAGTGGCTGTATGTTTTTGTTTAGCCGGAATGTGTTGTGGCTCCATGTTTTCACTTAGCATTTCATATATGAGTGATTTAACACCAAAAGAATTGCTTCCAACTGGAAATTTAATATGTAGTATTTTCTTTAGTACAGGTAGTTTAACGGGACCTCTTCTTGGTGGATTATATTTGCAATATGTTCATCATGTAAGTTTCCTATTACTGATATCAACTGTTTTGCTTATTATATTTTTGATTAGTTGGATTTTCGGTCGTAGCCAAACTATACAAAAAGAGCATATTCAGTAAGATTAAAGGGATTGTTAGTAATTAGCATAGGGAGAGTAAGTGCTATCTTGGCTATAAAAATAGAGCATAGAATGTTGTTTGATCAACATTCTGTGCTCTTTCTAATTTTTCTTATTTTAAGGTTAATAATGATACGGATTCCACATGGCACGAGAGGACAGAATAAATGTCATTTGAGATATGTCCGTTCTCGGAAACATATCTATCGCAAATTTTGCACTTACGGTAGACGGGAACGCGTCGACTTAGCAAAATCAAATTAAGAAAATCTCATTTACGCTCTTTCACTTATAATTTTCCAAATAACAAAAATCAATATGACAGTTATTGCTGCTAACCATAAAGAAATATTCACTGCAATGGTTCTAAAGTATACATTACTCAATCTCATAGCTGCCAAAACAGCTGCAGCAATAAACCACGCTTTTAAAAAAGAAACTACTTTTTTTTCTTTCTTTGCACCAAATGCTGTTTTAGTAATATACAATACAATCACATTTGCTATAAGGATAATTGCAAGTCCATTTATAATATCCCCAACGGTTAAGATAAACTCAAACCCAGCTTTATTTGAAATTAAGCTAATTATAAAGTTTTTAGCTAAAGAAATAACACCTAAAACCCATAGTGCATGAAGAGACATATCTAAAAAATCCATCACCTTATCTTTTTTTGTCTTCTTAGGCATAGCTTCGATAATCTGATCACAGATTTCCTTATATCTGCCTCCCATGACTTTTTTAATATTATCGCCTCGTTGCTGACCATCAATAATTAGTTCAATAATATCTCCTCTTACAACTTCTTGATTGTACTCTGATAAATCAGAACCCCGTAAGTAGACAATCATATTTGTATAAATTTCTTTGTTTTCATCAAATATCGCTTTTTCCCTATTATTATTTTTCTTTAATAATTCCTTTGCTAATTTATTCATGTTCTTTTCCTCCCATAAATAATTGATTAACCGCATGATCTAGTTCTTGCCAGTTAACTTTAAATTCACTTAGACTAATAACCCCCTTCTCAGTTAAATGATAATATTTGCGCTTCGGTCCGCTATTAGAGTCTTGTAAAGTAGCTTTCACAAGTTCACTTTTCTGTAGGCGCAAAATAATAGGATATATTGTTCCTTCAGATATCTCTCCAAATCCATATCGCTCTAACTGTTTCGAGATTTCATATGCATAAGTCTCTTGTTTTCGGATTATCTCTAAAATGCATCCTTCTAACACACCTTTTAACATTTGTGAAGGAATCATAATAAAACCTCCCATTTAGTATCTTGCAATGCAATATACAGGTATATTGTATTGCAAGATACTAACTTTGTCAAGTTTCTTTTTGCTCACTCTAAATGATAACATCATTCTCAATAAATTGATTTTTTATGAGCTATTAATAAAACGAAACCGCCAATCAAGAGAATTCATCTCCTGATCAGCGGTCAGCTCAATATATTAAATTCAATATCACCAATTTTTACATCTATCCTATCTCCACAACTCTATGACGTTATCTATTCTATCAACTCGACCCTACTTCATTTTTCGGTTCTTTTTCTATCCATCGATATGTTCCCGCGGACGCATTTAAAACTATACGTCAGTAACGATCCTGATTATGTGAGATTAGAGATAAATGATAATTATGGACTTGCCATCTACCACAAGGATGGAGGCGATCCTGTACCTCTACGATCAGCTGGTTTTGAGCATGTAGTTGCACTTGCACTAATTGGTGCATTGCATAAGAATGCACCGCTACGTGGCCCTGTCATTATGGACTCACCATTTGGCCGACTCGATCCTACGCATAAAGAGAACATAATAAAAGTCCTACCGTCGTTATCCGAGCAAGTCGTACTTCTAGCATACACACACGAAATAGATGAGCAAAGAGCTAGGGAAACTCTTGGCTCCTCGCTGAAAAAGGAATACCGTCTCACACGTCAGACATCCTTCTATACACGTATCGAACCTAATCAGGAGGTGAAATGAAATGGCTGATCTAATAAATTTCCGTTTGTCGAAGAAAGCGAATGAGGTGGCAGAACTCCTTGCAACAAGCGGATATTTTGACTTTGCGGTAACTGCTGCAAAGTTCGCATTAGCTTATGCAATCAAGTACCATTTTGACGAGATCAACCCGGCTACATATACCCCATCTGATAGCGATGGCAGTAATTATGGTATCGGTAGCCTTGATAGCGATGGTCAAATTGCCATTCTTCTTAAAGCGATTTATCCTGATTGCACAACACCATACTTATACGCACGAAACTTAATGGTTTTCGGTCTTTTGAAAATTGGGGAACGGATCGAGAATGAAGGGCTAAAGTCAATTAGTGCGTTTTTATAACGCGGGTGATTGACTCTTCATATTTACATCTATTCTGTCTCCTCAACCCCTATGAAAAAAGGCCGTTATCTAATCTGTCAACTCAACCCTATCACTTTCAGGGCGGTTGATATGTTCCCGCAAACAATAAAAATAAGGGTTTCCTGACATTGTCACTTCAGGCTAAACAGCCGAAAGAAAAATTCAATGTCTGGAAACCCTTTATTTTTAAACATTTTTAGCGTTTTATTTATCCACCCTTGACATCAATACTACGCACTCAACGTGTGCTGTTTGAGGGAACATATCAATCGGTTGTATATAATCAACATGATAATTTGAAGTCAATAATTGTAAATCTTTTGCCAATGTAGATGGATTACATGAAGTATACACAACTTTTTTGGGCTTTACTTTTAAAATGGTTTTGATAAGGCTAGGTGCCAAGCCTGTACGAGGAGGATCGACTGTTAATACGTCCGGAATAAATCCCTCTTTTTGCCAAATATCTAACCATTTTTCAGCTGTGCCAGTTACATATGTGGTATGTTTAAAGCCATATTTTTTCGCATTTTCCTTTGCATCATGGATACTTTCAGGAATAATATCCATCCCACGTACTTCTTTCGCATCTTTGGCAAGCCATAATCCAATTGTTCCAACACCACAATAGGCATCTACTATGGTTTCTTTTCCTGTCAAAGCAGCGGCCTTTTTGATTTGATTGTAAAGATGAACAGTTTGCTGTGGATTCAATTGAAAGAATGCACGAGCTGATAAATCAAAGGCCAATTCTCCAAGCTCCTCATGGATGGTCTCTTTGCCTGCAAGAATAATGGAGCGATTTCCAAAAATAAGTGAGGTCTTATCTTCATTGATATTTTGGACAATAGAAACAATTGCTGGATTTATTTGCTTTAATTTTTCAATAAGTAGTTCTTTTTTAGGAAAGTCCTTGCGTGTGGTAATAAGGACTAGTTGGACTTCCCCAGTTCGAATACCAGCACGTACAACAATTGTTCGAATAATTCCCTTCATAGAATGATCATTATATATTGGAATATTCAAATCGTCGATTATCTTTTTTGTTGCATTTGTGATTTTCGTGGTGATTGGAAATTGTACGAGACATTCATCGATATCCAATAATTTATGGCTATTTTCCGAATAAAGACCAGCCAGTACATGTTTGCTGGGTTTTCGAACTTGAAATTGGCTCTTATTTCGGTAATGCCAAGGATTTTCCATACCAATTGTTGGACGAATCGGAATATGTTTTGCTTCTGATCTCACGTATTTATGCAAGGCTTGAACAATGACATCACGCTTAGCTGTAAGCTGGTATGAATAGGTCATATGCTGTAATTGACATCCTCCGCATTCATCGTAAATTTGGCATGGGGGTATTTGTCGAACTTTTGATTTTTTATGGATCTTGACTATTTTTGCTTCTGCAAAGTTACGGTTAACCTTTATGAGTTCAGCATAAATTTCTTCTCCGGGAAGGGCTCCCTTTACAAATACGACATTGCGTTTATAGTAACCAATCCCTTCTCCGTTGATGCCGAGTTTTTTGATTGAAAGTGGGATTTTTTGTCCCAATGTCATCGTAGGTTGTTGTGCCAAAACTTACACGTCCTTTTCACTTCATCTTATTATTATAGCGAACGGTGTCGTGTAAGGGAAGGATCAATCATCAGCTTGCCTTTTCGCCATTAGCGAAAAAAGATGTATCGTTAACAAGATTATTAATGGAATCGAATCGATAGCCCTTTTTCTCCGCATCTTTGATAAACTTTGGAAGTGCTGCAGCATTATCAGGAGATACTGTATGCATAAGAATAATTGCTCCTGGATGAATTTGCGACATTAAGTTGTCGTATGCATATTGCCAGCCTTGAGGTTTATCTTTTATCCAATCTTTAAATGCAACAGACCAGAAAATATGGCGATAGCCTGCTTCTTGACCCGCTTTGAGTAATTCTTCACTGAAAACACCTTCGGGAGGTCTTGCATAAACTGTTCTTTCAACATCAGTAAGTTCAGCTAGTTTTTTGTCAAATCTTTGCCATTCATCGAGCATTTGTTGTTTTGTAAGTCTAGCCATATTTGGATGTTTATCAGAATGATTTCCAATTTCATGACCTTCATTGATCATTCGTTTTACTAAAGGAGTGGCACTTGTTAAGTAATGCCCAGTTAAGAAAAACGTTGCTTGGATATTTTCTTTTTTCAATGTATCTAAAATGGATTCGGTATAACCATTCTCATATCCGCAATCGAAGGTAAGATACATTACTTTATCATCACTTTTGCCTTTATAGACGGCTCCGTATTTTTCAAGCAATTGGTCGAAATTGGCGCCAGCTTCAGGTGGTACTTCGTTCTGAGCCTTTTTAAATCCCCAACTAAATTCCTGCGCAGAGGCATTGAATGGGTTTGCAATAATACCAGTGATGATAATAGACATCGCAATTATAATACCTGTAGCATGCTGTTTGATCATATTAAACCCAACCTTTCTTTTTTGATAGGTTGCGTTGTTTTTTTGAATTTATGTATAGAGAGTTTTGAAAGGACTTTGAAGTATATGCAGATCAGGTTGATATGCGTTAGTTTCAAGACAGCTGGATGCTTTTTGCGAGTTACAGTGCAGTTCGTTTTATTCAAATGGAAGGATGAAGAAAATCACACTGTGTAAAGTTTTCTTTTTAATAGCTATTTCCAACAATTTTTTTATGTTTATGTAAAATCAATTATGAACATATAAGTAAGAACCGATTAAAAAGGTTGCCGATTTTAAGCAATAGCTAGGTGAAGGTATTCGTAAGTACTTTACATGATATTATCATAGTAAAGTTGTATACTAAGCATAGCAAAGGAGGGATTAGATGCCACGAATTATCACAAAAATTAGTCGTCAAAAACGTAATCAGGAACGTTATAATATTTATCTAAATGAAGAATATGCGTTTAGTGTAGATGAAGCTATTTTAGTTCAGTATGGTCTAAACAAGGGCAAGATTTTAGATGATTTAGCGGTAGATGAGATTGCTTTTGATGATGAAATTCAAAGGGCATTCAATCGGGCACTATCCTTTTTGAGTTATCAAATGCGGAGTGAATACGAAGTATATGAAAAGTTGAAGGGTTTAGAATTTGGAGAAGCAGTGATTCAAGAAACATTGCAAAAATTAAAGAAACTCAACTTTTTAAATGATGAAAGCTACTCGCAAGCTTTGTTAGAAACGAGAAAGAAAACAGCTAAAAAAGGTCCTCGTGCCATACAGAAGGATTTAGAAAAAAAGGGCATTGACAAAAAACTACAACAAAAGGTTCTACAATCATTTTCTGAAGAAGAGCAAGTACAGATTGCTTTGCAACTGGCAGAAAAGATAGTTGCCAATGAACATCAAAAAACACCGATCCAGATCAAGCAGAAAGTTCAAGAACTGCTGATGCGAAAAGGATATTCCTTTACAATTATGGAACAAGTTTTAGACAAAATTGAACTGTCGAAAGATGATGAGGAATGGGCTGAGATTATACAGCAACAGGGTGATAAAATTTGGCGCAAGTATGCGCATAAATATAGTGATTATCATTTAAAGATGCGCGTTAAGCAAGCGCTCTATCAAAAAGGCTTTCCAATTGAAAAAATTGATACTTATATAGAACAGAAGGAATGAAACAATGGATAAAAAATTTAGTGAAATGACACCAACTGAATTACGAGAAATAATTGCAACATTAAAGGAAAAAGCGCGTAAAGCTGAACAACTCGGTATTTTAAATGAGTTTGCTGTTTATGAAAGAAAAGCATTATTGGCGCAAGCTTATTTATTAAATCCAGATGATTTCAAACCGGGTGAAATTTATCGAATTGAAAATGATCCAGGAATGTTCTTCCAAATCGACTATTTAAAAGGCGTTTATGCTTGGGGATATCGTTTAGGAGGAAATCAATATGAAGAAGCTTTACCTATTTCAATGTTGACTCCTGTCAAGGGATTTTAGTGGAGCAAAAGATCGATGAATTAGTGATCAAATTGAGTACCAAAAATCCAGCTATTTCGGAAGAGAAAGCACGAGTTTGAATTGAGCCTTTGGTCAGATTTCGAATCTACATAGGCTAAGGCAGGATATCAGTATCGTGGTGCTGAAATGACCAAGAAAATCATTTCGGCAATGGACCGCAAGCTATGGGGGGCACAGTTGCATAAGTTTGTTGCACGCAATCCGAAATATGCACATCTATTAAATAAAGCAGAGTGAGAAAATGATTTCGTTTATAAAGTATTGTTTTCAAATCTTGTAGGTTTCATTTAAAAAAGCCGAAGAAATTCACTTCCTTTTTGCAGATAAACAACTTAGTTTTATGCACACAAACCAGTGTAACATGCGAAACTTAACTCATTTGTTTTTCCACTGAAGTGTTGTGAATTTTCCTAGCATTGTTATAATTTGAAATATTATTTTTAGTTGTTTTTGGAATTTTATCTCGTAAAAGCTTGATTGGTTTAGCTAACCATCAGTGGGGGGTGAGAAAAACCCCCACTGATAGAAGCTTTACTTTATATAACTAATTTTTTTTGCAATTTATCTTCACTAAAAATCCAGCCAGTAAAGGATTTCACGATTTTATAATCTTGTGTAAGATGGGCGATCGCAACGAATGGATAGCGATTATTACTACGATACCTCAAGTCGATTAGTCTTACTTCGATTAAATCGTCTTCAATTTCTGAAACTTCCCATCTATATAATGGTGAAAAGGAAACGAATGTTTTAAAATTTGGATCCTTCATGACAGCTTTGATTTCAGGAGATTCTGGTAATGGCTCGATTAAAAATTTATCATAAATCGTGATGGAACGCCCATATGCCCGTCCAACATAATGATATAAGGATGAGTTTGCCGCTACTCTATATTGAAAAAAACGGGATGTAGGGGACAAAATAATACGTTCAGCATCTGGAATTGTGTTCAAAACAGCCTGCTTCACAGATTTTTGAAGCAAATAACGAATGATATAATAAATAAACATGACCCCATATAATGTAAACATCGTTGGAACGGGGTTAGCACCAAAAGCCCAAAACAGTAAAGCAATAATATGAAGTGCAAAAATAATCGGATCAAATGTATTGATCCATCCCAGTGCGATCCATTGTCTTGAAAATGGTCTTAATGCTTGTGTTCCATAAGCATTGAAGATATCTACAAAGACATGTAAAAATACGGCAAAAAATGTCCATAGCCAAAGATGTAAAAGATTCGCTCCAGGGAATATAATAGAAAGAACTCCTGTTATTAGAATAGGCCATAAAATGACTGCCGGAATAGAGTGAGTAATCCCTCTATGATGGCGAATATAAACAGCATTGCTACGTAATTTTAAAATGGTATCGATGTCTGGAGCTTGAGAACCGACAATCATACCAGCGATGACGGCAGTAGTCGTTGGTGCATGGTTAGCGACAACCGGGTCGACCATTGCCAAGCCGCCCAAAGCAATGCCCATAACAAGGTGTGTGCCTGAATCCAAGATGATCAACTCCTTATGTTTTGGGGAGAAATGAAAAATAACAAAAGTATCTTCAGATATAGTTTACACTATAATACCCACTTTTTATATGAAATAAAATCGAAATAATTAGGAGAAAATTGTGTATTACCAATATAAAAAACAATTTCAACAAGCATTAGTCGAATGGTTTCAAGATGAGAAAAGAGATTTACCATGGAGAAAGACCAAAGACCCTTATAAAATCTGGGTTTCAGAGGTCATGCTTCAACAAACAAGAGTCGATACAGTGATTCCATATTATAATCGTTTTATGAAAGAATTCCCTACACCTGAAGCATTGGCAAACGCTCCAGAAGAAAAGCTTTTAAAACAATGGGAAGGATTGGGATATTATTCAAGAGTACGCAATTTACAAGCCGGAGTCCGTGAAGTTGTTGAAACCTATGGAGGGAAAGTACCAGATAACCGTCCTGAAATTTCAAAACTTAAGGGAGTAGGTCCATATACCGCGGGTGCAATATTAAGTATTGCCTACAATAAGGCGGAACATGCAGTAGATGGCAATGTTATGAGAGTACTAAGTCGAGTCTTATTAATAGAAGAGGATATTGCAGTCCCTAAAACTAAAAAGACATTCGAAAACGCAGTAATGGAGCTAATCGATACAAAACACCCATCAGAATTCAACCAAGGATTAATGGAATTGGGTGCATTAGTATGTACGCCAACATCACCCAAATGTTTACTTTGTCCTGTAAGAGAATTTTGTACAGCCTTCAACGAAGGAGATCCAGAAAAACTTCCTATTAAAACAAAAAAAATCAAAACGAAAAGCTTCTATTATGATGTATTTGTTGTACAAAATGAATATGGGGAAATTTTATTAGAAAAAAGACCTGAAAAAGGTTTGCTCGCAAACATGTGGCAATTTCCGATGCTTGAGCAAAATAGTCATGCTGAACACACGAATGAATCTGTACTTGCCACTACTTATCAAATAGAGCTTATTAGTCGTGAAAAACTGATCTCGTTTAAGCATGTTTTCTCCCATCTTGTGTGGAATATGGATAGCTATATGATAAATTCAAAGCAAGCTGGCAGGAAACTTGAAAAAGGTGAATGGTTTACAATGGAAGAAATGCAGCGATTGCCAATACCTGTACCTATGCAAAAAATTTTACAGCAGTATAGCAAAATCGATTCCCACACGGCATTGTAAAATAATTGCTCGATTTTTTGATGATTTCTAAAAAATATGATTTAGCATAAGCATGTGCAAATAGGGAAAGGCTTATGGCATAATCAAATCACAAAAATGCTTCGCTTGCAAAGACATGACCTCTACGATTAAACAAAACTTTAACAAATCATGAGTATAAAAAAAATCTCGATGCACAAGTTATATTGCGTGGAGGTGATACTCATGGCAAAGAAATTCAAAGGAGCAACAGATGCTCAAGAAGTAAGACAATTAAATCAACAAGCTGAAAGCAATAAGCAACAAGCTTCTGGGAGTTTTGGTCAACAAAACACTGAGGAGTTTGGTGCTGAAACAGATGTTCAAGCAGTAAAAAACCAAAACCAACAAGCTGAACGTAATAAACAACAAGCTTCTGGCAAATACGGAAACAAATAAAATGATTTTTAATCCATGAATTACTTAGTTGGTGAAGGAAATATACCTTCACCAATTTTTTGCTACACGTTTTCCGTTGGGATTGTTATAATGTTACAAAAGAACGCTCATAGAGGAGTGTTTATTAAAAAAGGTGGGCTTTTAATGGCAATACCGTCAGAAGGGGAAATCATACAAATACATAGCTATAAGCACAATGGCAATATTCATCGAGTTTGGCAGGAGACCATGGTTTTAAAGGCTACCAAAAACATCATTATCGGTGCAAACGAACGAACATTAGTTATTGAATCGGATGGGCGTACTTGGGTTACAAGAGAACCGTCAATTTGCTATTTCCACGCAGAACATTGGTTTAATATTATTTGTATGTTAAGAGAAGATGGAGTATATTACTACTGTAATATGAGTTCACCTTTTGTGTTCGACCATAATGCAGTGAAGTATATTGACTATGATTTAGATGTTAAAGTATTTCCAGATATGTCTTACACACTGCTCGATGAAGATGAATATGAACAACATAAAAAGGCCATGGGATATCCACCTGTTATTGATCATATCTTGAAATCGAATGTCGACAAACTTATAAGCTGGATTCAACAAAGAAGAGGTCCATTTGCTCCTGATTTTATAGAAGCATGGACAAGTCGGTATGAGTTCCGAAGACAGTTGCATGAAAATAATGATGAGTAGGAAAGGAATGTCGCATGAATTTTTATTAATGTGACAGCGCCTGTTAATCGAAGATTGTTAGGAGTTGCCCAAAAGTGGTTTAGAGGGCAGCTTTTTTGTTTGAAAGGACCGGATTATTTTGGAGAGTATGAAACGCTATTTGCAATTCGTTAAACCGTATCGCTTAGAAATATTTTTAACTTTTATTATTGGTGTCCTGAAATTTGCTATTCCTCTTTTTACACCTGTACTGATAAAAATTGTGATAGATGATATCATCAATGCTCATCACTTAACTAGTGATGAGAAAACGATGGAATTATTTTATTGGCTTGCTGGAACAACTATTTTGTTCTTCGTTATTCGACCACCTGTTGAATATTACCGCCAATATTTAGCGCAAAAAGTAAGTAACAAGATTCTTTATGATATTCGTCAGAAGTTGTATGGACACCTACAAAAACTAGGTTTAAGTTATTATGCCAATACACGTGTAGGCGATGTTATTTCTCGAACGATCAATGATGTTGAACAAACCAAAGAATTTATCATGACAGGACTTATGAATGTATGGATTGATCTATGCACAATTATGATAGCGATCGGCATTATGTTGAAGCTTGATGTGAAGCTTACGATCGTTTCACTAGTCGCATTTCCTTTTTATGCAATTAGTGTTCGCTATTTCTTTGGACGCTTAAGAAAGTTAACAAGAGAGCGTTCGAGAGCCTTAGCTGATGTTCAAAGCTATTTACACGAACGTGTACAAGGAATCAGCATCATTAAAAGCTTTACTTTAGAAAAGCATGAACAGCAAATTTTTGATGGAACGAACGGTCATTTTTTAACCAAAGCATTAAATCAAACAAAATGGAATGCCAAAACTTTTGCAGTCGTCAATACGATTACCGGTATCGCGCCACTTGTAGTTGTGGGCTATGCTGGATACCAAGTAATTCATGGGCATTTATCCGTTGGAACAATGGCTGCGTTTGTAGCATATATAGACAGTTTGTATAACCCATTAAGAAGACTTGTCAACTCATCGACTACATTGACACAGTCGGTAGCATCTATGGACCGTATGTTTGAATTATTTGATGAAAAATATGACATTGAGGATAGTAAGGACGCGAAGGTGTTACCTACCGTCAAAGGTCAAATTGATTTTGAAAATGTGACTTTTCGCTATGAAGAAAAGGGGAGAGATATTCTAAAAAGTATCAATCTTCATATTTCACCTGGGCAAACTGTGGCATTGGTCGGAATGAGTGGTGGTGGGAAATCTACTATTATAAGTTTAATCCCACGCTTTTATGACGTCATGACAGGAGCGGTTAAAATCGATAATATAGATGTCCGACAATTAACCATTCATTCTTTACGCTCGCAAATCGGAATTGTATTACAGGATAATATATTGTTCAGTGACTCGGTCAAGGCAAATATTCTAATGGGAGATCCTAATGCAACAGACGAAGAAGTCATTGCTGCTGCCAAAGCTGCTAACGCACATGACTTCATCATGTCATTACCAGAGGGTTATGAAACAAAGGTAGGGGAACGTGGTGTTAAACTTTCTGGAGGGCAAAAACAACGAGTGGCTATTGCCCGAGTATTCCTGAAGAATCCGCCAATTCTCATTTTAGATGAGGCTACATCTGCCCTCGACTTAGAGAGTGAGGCATTGATTCAAACATCACTAGATCAGCTTGCACATAATCGCACAACAGTCATTGTGGCGCATCGACTATCGACGATTACACGTGCAGATCAAATTTTTGTGATTGATCATGGTGAATTGAAGGAGCAAGGTACTCATGAATCATTGATGAATCAAAAGGGGATTTATCACGATTTGTTCCAAATTCAAAAGTTAGGCTAATGTGAATAATTGTTTAAGGAATGCCAAAAGTTTTTCTTACATAGAGAAGTTATTGTAGCTTTTGAAGTAAGAATGTGCAAAGTGAAACCTCCCCTAGAAGTTTTCATCATCTTCTACTAGGTGTTTAATAGAACAATTGAGTTTTTTATAAATAGTTGATCCCCATCTTTCCTTCTCTCCCTTGCGACTGAAGCAAGGTTTTTATTGCCCATTAATATATGGTGACAAGCCAAAAAGTACGAATGTTGATTAATACAGCATTCGTACTTTTTTTAAATAAAGGACATATACGATCATTATCTGAATCAATTTCATCAATCATTTCCTTCTTAAAAATACGAACACACGCGTGTTGATTTGACAAAAATTAGGTAGTCTGTGGCGTGATTTTTGAAAAAACCTGTATTTTTCGGACCATTTATATAGATCTTCGCTGCGGCTTGCTCGACTCCTCGATTAGGCTTGCGCATTTCCTTCGTGCGGTGTTGATTCGATGAAGCCAATTCAATGTCCCGCGGGAAAAGCGAATAGATGAGACCCCGCAGCGTAGCGATTGAAGGAACGGAATTGTAGTGCGCCACGTCTTGTGGCAACGACTCCGTGACCAACATCCTGTTGCCCCCAGCATTCGCCCGCATGAGTCGTGCAAGCCTTCGCTGCAATCAACAAATCCCCCTATTTTCATGGATTAAATTGGATAATCAACACGCTTGATATTATAAAATATTTTTTGAAATGAAAACGCTTTTGTAAGGCATTTCCTTACATGATTCGATATAGTTAAAAAAGAAAGCCAATACATATTTTCCAAATTTCTATTGCATTCTCATTTTTTATATTTATAATAAATCGAAAAGAAATAATTTTTCGATAAATCTAATAATATTTAATGATTAGATATTAAAAAGGAGAGTGCCATGGATGGATGATCGTAAAGAATTGCTGAAAGTTGAAGCATTAGAAACAACCTTTTTTACTGATGGCGGTGAAATCCCTGCGGTCGATCATATAGACTTTTCTTTGAAAGAAGGAGAAATCTTAGGGATTGTAGGAGAATCAGGTTGTGGAAAGAGTGTAACTTCCTTGTCTATTATGGGACTCTTACCCTCACCACCTGGCAAGATTACAGGTGGAAAGATTTTATTAGATAAAAAAGATTTAACAAAACTATCGGAAAAAGAGATGCGCAAAGTTAGAGGGAAGGATATCGCAATGATATTCCAAGAGCCCATGACATCGCTTAACCCATTATTTACAATTGGCAATCAGCTTACTGAAGCTATTTTGATCCATCATAAAAATTGGACAAAAAAACAAGCAAATGCACGTGCAGTGAAAATGATGAAGCTTGTTGGTCTACCAAGAGCAGAGGAATTATTAAAAGAATATCCTCATCAATTATCTGGAGGTATGCGGCAACGTGTCATGATTGCAATGGCGCTTGTTTGTGATCCCAAAGTATTAATTGCAGATGAACCAACAACAGCTCTTGATGTAACGATTCAAGCTCAAATTCTGCAACTGATGAAGGAACTTAATAAACGTTTAAAGACAGCAGTTATGCTGATTACCCATGATTTAGGTATTGTGGCTGAAACATGTGAACGCGTTATTGTTATGTATAGTGGACAAGTGGTGGAGGAGGGGCCAGTCGATGTTATTTTTAAAGACCCTCAACATCCTTACACACAAGGATTGATTCAATCAGTACCGGATATGCGTCATAAAAAGGATCGATTATATTCCATAACAGGCAGTGTACCGAAACCGGGTTCTATAAAAGTGGGCTGTCGCTTTGCTGCACGCTGTGAATTTGCCACAAAAAAATGTATAGAAGCAAGTCCAAAGTTATATCAAACATCTGACGCACATAAAACAAGGTGTTTTCTGCATGAGGGAAAGAAGGTGTCTTCAAATGACAGAGCCATTGTTGAAAGTACAAGGACTTAAAAAGTATTTTCCCATTCGTTCAGGCATATTCGGACAAATCACGGGGCAAGTAAAGGCGGTCGATGATGTTTCGTTTTATGTCAATGAAGGAGAAACGCTTGGTATTGTAGGAGAATCAGGCTGCGGTAAATCTACTACGGGGAGAATGCTAATGAGATTGCTAGAACCAACAGAAGGAGTAATCGAGTTTCAAGGACAAAACCTTGCAAAACTATCTCCTTTTGAAATGAGAAAAGCACGTCGTGATATTCAAATGGTTTTCCAAGATCCATATGCTTCTCTGAATCCAAGACATTCTATTGGGCAAATTCTAGAAGAGCCGCTTATTGTTCATGGGATTGGCGATGCTAAAGAACGTAAAAAAAGGGTGAAGGCATTATTAGAAATTGTCGGATTGAGTGATGATCATGCCAAACGATATCCACACCAGTTCAGTGGTGGACAAAGACAACGGATCGGTATTGCTAGAGCATTAATGACAAATCCAAAACTGATTATTGCTGATGAACCAGTTTCTGCATTAGATGTATCTATACAAGCACAAGTTTTAAACTTAATGCAAGATTTGCAGAAAGAATTAAAACTTACATATATATTTATCGCCCATGATTTAGGGGTTGTACGACATATTAGTGATCGGGTTGGCGTGATGTATTTAGGAAAAATAGTTGAGCTATCAGAAAGCGAAGAATTATATGCTAATCCACTACATCCATATACAAAAGGTTTGTTATCTGCTGTGCCTATACCAGATCCGGATTTTAGGAGACAACAAATCATAATAGAGGGGGATGTTCCAAGTCCTTCAAGTCCTCCAAAAGGATGCACTTTCCATACAAGATGTCCGTTTAAAATGGATATTTGTACAAAATCAGTCCCGCAATTGACTGAGGCTCAACATGGTCATTCTGTAGCTTGTCATTTATACAATGAAAAAGCGAATGATAAATAAAAAGAAGATGGGGGAAATGATGTTTATGAGAAATAGGAAATTATTATCCTTTGGTCTGTTTTTAGTACTGATATTTTCAACAGTGCTAGCTGGATGTGGATCTGGCGATAAGAAGGGAACATCGAGTGATAGTAATGGAGGAAAAACGCTCATCTATGGTCGTAGCGGTGACTCAGTATCACTTGATCCGGCGGTAGTAACAGATGGCGAATCATTTAAAGTAACAACCAATATTTTCGAAACATTAATCAACTTTGGTGAACAAGATACTTCGTTGCAGCCAGGATTAGCGAAAAAATGGGAAGGTTCGAAGGATGGACTTACCTATACTTTCGAATTACAAGAAGGGGTTAAGTTCCAAGATGGTACAGATTTTAACGCTGATGCTGTAGTTAAAAACTTTGATCGTTGGATGAATGGGAACGCAGATAAATTTCCGTATTTTGTATCCATGTTTGGCGGTTTCAAAGGGGACAAAAACGCAATCATTAAAGAGGTAAAAGCGGATGGTGACAACAAGGTGGTCATTACATTAAATAAACCACAAGCACCATTCCTCAAAAATTTAGCCATGACAGCATTTGCGATTGCTTCTCCAACCGCATTTGAAAAAGAAGGAGACAAATTTGGTGATAACCCAGTTGGGACAGGTCCTTTTAAATTTGTTTCTTGGAAACGCAATGATTCAGTGACTATTGAGAAAAATAAAGATTATTGGCAAAAGGGTCAGCCTAAGTTAGATAAATTAATATTCAAATCCATTACAGATAATTCCGCTCGACTTAACGCTTTAAAAACGGGCGAAATCGATTTAGCTGATGGTATCAACCCAACAGACGCAAAAACGATTGAAGATGATAGTAATCTTCAATTATTGAAACGTCCATCTATGAATGTTGGCTATCTAGGATTAACATCAACTCGTCCTCCGTTCGATAACGTAAAAGTCCGCCAAGCTGTAAACTATGCAATTGATAAAGAGGCAATTATCAAAGCATTTTACAATGGTCAAGCTGAGGTTGCCAAAAATCCAATGCCTTCTGTTATTGAAGGTTATAACGATGATGTAAAAGGTTATGATTATGATCCAGAGAAAGCCAAACAACTATTGAAAGAAGCAGGTTATGATGGTCAAAAAATTGAACTTTGGGCAATGCCAGTAGCGCGTCCATATATGCCTGATGGTCAAAAAATTGCCGAAGCTATTCAAAAGAACTTAGCTGATGTCGGGATTCAATCAAAAATCGTTTCATATGAATGGGCTACTTATCTTGAAAAACTAACGAACGGAGAAGCAGATGCATTCTTGATGGGATGGACAGGTGATAATGGTGATGCCGATAACTTCCTGTTCACATTATTAGATGAAACAACGATTGGTTCTAACAACTATGCTTATTATAAAAATGCAGAAGTTCACAAATTGTTAGCAACTGCTCAATCAGAGACAAATGAAGATAAGCGTAATGATTTTTACAAAAAAGCACAGGTGATTATTTCTAAAGATGCACCATGGGTACCACTTGCTCATTCAACTCCACTATTAGCTGGTAAGAGCACTATTCAAGGATTCGTTGCTCATCCAACGGGCACTGATAAATTTAATAACGTAGACATTAAATAGAAGAAATGGAGGTCCCTGCTTTAGGGCAGGGGCATATTTTTAGCTAATACAGGATGGAGAGGTGAAGAAGAATGCTTCACTATATCGGCAAACGATTATTACAGTTGATCCCCGTTTTGCTTGGAATGACTTTTATAGTATTTATGATCATCCGTGCAATTCCTGGTGATCCCGCGAAAGTGATCTTAGGGCAACAGGCCACTAAAGAGGCAGTCGCGGCGTTGCGTGTAAATCTAGGATTAGATAATCCATGGTATATTCAATACTTTCATTATTTAGGCGGTTTATTAACAGGCGATCTAGGTGAATCTATGCGTACAAAGGTTCCGGTATCTACTGAGATTTGGCCTTATTTGGCTGCTACTTTGGAGCTTTCATTATTCGCAATGATTCTAGCAATTGTAATAGGTGTCAATGCAGGGATCATTTCAGCTTGGTTTCAAAATTCATGGTTTGACTATACGGCAATGGTTTTTGCATTAGTAGGGGTGTCAGTTCCTATTTTTTGGTTAGGTTTAATGGGACAATGGACCTTTGGCACTCAACTTGATTGGCTACCCACTACTGGGAGAGAAGATACAAGAGATCCTGTTACGGCAATAACGCATTTGTACATACTGGACACGATCATTCAAGGGAGATTTGATCAATTAATCGTTGTGTTAAAACATTTGATATTACCAGCTTTTGCACTGGCGACGATACCGATGGCGATTATTGCTCGAATGACCCGTTCTAGTATGCTCGAAGTTATGCGATCTGACTATGTACGTACAGCTCGTGCAAAAGGTCAAAAGATGTTTATCGTTATTTATAAACATGCATTAAAAAACGCTATCATTCCTGTATTAACGGTTATTGGTTTACAAATGGGACTATTGCTCGGTGGTGCTATTCTTACAGAAACCATTTTCAGCTGGCCGGGAATTGGTCGCTATGTGTATGACGCAATCAGTTTCCGTGATTATCCTGTTATACAATCAGGGATTTTAATCATTGCATTTATCTTCGTCATGATAAATTTAATCATTGATATTTTATATAGTGTTATTGATCCAAGAATTAAGTATAAATAAGGGGGAGTCCAATATGTCTGAAGTTGTTGCGAATACGACAGGGAATTTAACAACTCATAAGGAAGTTGGACCATGGAAAGAAGCTTGGCACAACTTTAAGAAAAGCAAAGCTGCTGTAGTTGGAGCAGGTATTGTGGCGTTCTTCATCATATTAGCTATCTTTGGATCATGGATTGCTCCACAAGGGGTGAACGAACAAAATTTAAGTGAACGATTAATGGCGCCATCAGCTAAGCATTGGTTCGGTACAGATGACTTTGGACGAGATATATTCTCTCGTGTCGTATATGGTGCACGGGTTTCGCTATGGGTTGGTTTCTCATCTGTCATTGGTTCAGTGATTGTAGGGAGTATTTTAGGGATTGTGGCAGGTTATTATGGTCGCTGGGTAGATACAATTATTTCTCGATTATTTGATATTTTATTAGCTTTTCCAAGTATTTTACTAGCTATTTCAATTGTGGCAGTTTTAGGACCTTCTTTACAAAATGCACTCATCGCAATTGCCATCATCAATGTACCGAACTTTGGACGCCTTATTCGTTCCAAAGTATTGAGTATTAAACAAGAAGAATATATTATGTCAGCGAAAGCAATTGGGATGAATGACTTTCGCATTCTTTTTAGACATATACTCCCTAACTCAATGACGCCCGTTATTGTACAAGGGACTCTTGCCATTGCTTCTGCAATTATTGAAGCAGCTGGGTTAGGATTTCTTGGTCTAGGCGCACAAGCACCAACTCCAGAATGGGGAAAAATGTTGTCAGATGCTAGAGTATACTTAGTCAATGCTCCGTGGACGATGATTTTTCCTGGTTTAGCTATTATGCTTACTGTTTTAGGCTTCAATCTGATGGGAGATGGATTGCGTGATGCACTCGATCCCAAAATGAAAAATTAAGAAAAAACCGCAATATCTTTGACTATAAAGATATATTGCGGTTTTTCAAAAGATTTTTATCCCGCGTTAACGGACAGTAAGACCCCCACCACAAGGTTTAGAGAGAAACGAGAAAGGATAGGTGGGGGGATCAACTGCCGCATGTGCCCAATTGGTTTGGGCGGGCAAGATGTTGGTCACTCAGGTGTTGCCAAAGGACGTGGCGCTTTTCACTTTCGTTCCTCTATTTTAGTGGAGGATGAAGAAAACCCCCACTGATGGAAGCTTCACTTTATTGATATTACATAGTTCGGTCTTCTATTTCTACTTTTAAGAGCTCGTGTGAATGGTGATTCTGATAAGCCATGATCAGTGTGTCGAGATGTTCAAGATTTTCCTCATAATCTAAAATGCGAGAAAGAATATGCAACAGATGATAGCTTGAAAATTCTTCTTCATTTTCATCTGCATGTGCTAAGACAATGTGTTCGGCGAATATATCCATAACCTCATTACGCTGTAGATATTCTTCTTGCCCTACCCATGTGATATGCTCAGGTTTAAGTTTTCCTGTATATTTTAAAAATAACTGTTCATGATAAGTTAACAAATAATCTAATCGTTCTTGAATCATAATCCGAAAACGTTCTGGTAAATTGGTTATTTCATTTTCGTGCAAATGCAGACGGTTTAATACTTCAATGCTTTTTTTCGTCGTTAAAATCATTTGTCGATAGACGACCAATTTACGTGCTTTTATATATTTCTTTTTGCCAAAATATGCACGCTCTTCTTTATATAGATGATATAAAGTATTGATGCGCTCGTAACGCTGTTTCAATGCTCTCAATGATTGCTTTGTAGAAGTATGCTCTGAAGCTTGACGGACAGCCAAGCGAATCCATCGAATGATATCGTCTTGTAAAATATTGATAGATGTGAAAAGTCGTGTTTCATATCTGGGCGGCAAGAATAGGAGATTCACCACAAAGGCAGCTAATACACCTATCATTATGGTAGCAAAGCGAATAAGACCAAACATAATAAATTGCTCGCCTTGAACTTCCATAATAACAATCATAGTAACAAGGGCTAGCGAGATGCTATCTTCAAGTTTAAATTTAATCATAATCGATAATGTAACAATAGCTGCTAATCCAACAGCTACATATTCATGACCAAAAATAGAGCCGAATGTAACAGCGACGACTGCACCAATCAGATTTCCTTGTAATTGTTCGATAATTGTTCGATAAGAACGATAAAGGGAAGGCTGCAATGCGAAAATAGCAGCGATTCCTGCAAATATTGGAGATGGACAATGTAATGCTTTAGCTACAAATAAAGCCAATACAATGGCAACTCCTGTTTTTAATATTCGGGCACCTAATTTCATATGAAAATGGGTAACCTCACTTTCTATGTTTTATATTCAATTTAATGATAAAGCCTCCGGTGGATGTCACGGATTTTAAAGAGGAATTTTTCGAGCAAGTTCGAAAAAAATCCGGACGCCAGTTAACTGGAGGCATAATTGATCCCATAGCACTATCAGCCAATAAGTTTCCACTTTAAGATGTAAGAAACAAGCAGAGAATAAGTGAAGGTTTAGCTTGTTATAAAAAAGCTTGATTAGTCACCTAACACCTAGTGATGAAAATTTTCGCTGGGGAAAGTTTTACTTTATCCCGCGTTAACGGGCAGTAGACCCCCACCTCAAGGTTTAGAGAAAAACGAGAAAGATAGGTGGGGGATCAACTGCCGCATGTGCCCGATTGGTTCAGCTAACCATCAGTGGGGGATGAGGAAACCCCACTGATGGAAGCTTTACTTTATTCCGCACTAGCGGGTAATAAGCTCCCATTTCAAAGATACATGGAAAAGGCAAGAAGATAAATAGGTAACTGCCTGTAATGTAAGATTGTTTCAATGATCATCCAGTGAGGATGGAGAAAATTCTCCACTGGATGAAGTTTCACTTTATTACATAGGTTTGTATCTTTTTATCCCGCGTTAACGGGCAGTAAGACCTCCACCACAAGGTTTAGAAAGAAACGAGAAAGATAGGTGGGGGATCAACTGCCGCATGTGCCCGATTGGTTTGGGCGGGCAAGATGTTGGTCACTCAGGTGTTGTCACAGGATGTGGCGCTTTTCACTTTCGTTCCCCTATTTCAGTGGGGAATGAAGAAAACCCCCACTGATGGAAGCTTCACTTTATTGTAGTCAATTATTCTACAAAGTGCCAAATAAATTGTTACAATATAGAAAGTATATGAAATGGAGGAGTTAACATGACAATGTTGGAAGGTACACAAGCACCAGTATTTTCATTACACAATGAAAAAGGGGAGCCGGTTTCTTTATCTGATTATAAGGGAAAAAAATCAGTCGTACTCTATTTTTATCCTAAAGATTTAACCCCTGGCTGTACAACAGAGGCGTGCGATTTTCGTGATGCGCATAAAGATTTTTCAGATTTGGACGCAGTGATTTTAGGTGTAAGTCCTGATGATGAGAGTAAACATGTAAAATTTATCGAAAAACATGGACTACCTTTTTCTTTACTTGTAGATATAGATCACAAAGTAGCAGAGTCTTATGGCGTTTGGAAGCTGAAGAAAATGTATGGTAAAGAATATATGGGGATTGAACGTTCTACATTTTTGATCAACAAAGAGGGAATTATAGAAAAAGAATGGCGCAAAGTACGCGTCAAAAACCATATTGAGGAAGTATTAAACTATCTTCGTGATAAAGAGGAATAGTTTGCCCCACTTTAAAACAGGCAGTAAGTCCCCCACCCCAAGCTTTAGAGAAGCGAGAAAGATAGGTGGGGGACTTACTGCCGCATGCACCTGAATGACCAACAAGATTATTCAAAATTTTAAGGCAGCAAGTACTCCTTTTGGCGAATGTGAAGCAAATTGTGAATAAACAACTATCATTATCGTCATTTAATTGAGAATTCAATGAAGAAGGCAGATGTTTTTACATAGTGAATTTCATTGGATTATAAAGGAAATTCACCTTGATAGCATATAAAGTGAAAACCTCATCCAACGAGGTGCTTACTGCCTATAAATGAATAGAAAACCGCAATAATGGCTAGAAATATTGACATTTGCACTACTTATTAAGTAAACTAATTATAACGATTATAAATAAATAATATTTATGAAGTGAGGTGCATGGCGATGTCTGAACTACATTTAAAAAACGCGCTCGACACGCTAAAGAAAACTGGCGTAAGGATTACTCCTCAACGTCATGCGATTCTTGAGTATTTGATCGAATCAATGTCACATCCTACGGCTGACGATATATATAAAGCATTAGAACATAGATTTCCTAATATGAGTGTTGCCACTGTATATAATAATTTACGCGTTTTTCGTGAAGCAGGTCTTGTCCGAGAATTGACATATGGTGATAATGCTAGTCGTTTCGATTTTGTAACAAGCAAACATTATCATATCATTTGTGAATCCTGTGGCAAAATTGTAGATTTCCATTATCCTGGTCTTGATGAGGTAGAACATCTTGCCGCCCATGTGACCGGTTTTAAGGTCAACTCTCATCGATTAGAAGTATACGGAATATGCCCAGAATGTGCGAAGAAAGAAAGTCAAACAGAAGAATAATAGTTTAAGCAATGGACTGTCCAAGAACATGGATTCATCAGCTTCATCATATGAAAAAATAGAGCACAGATTGCTGCTAAAACAGCATTTTGTGCTCTTTGCATTGTATCTTCTTCTATTTAAGAGTTGACATTCTGCGATAGAATCATATATTGAATAGAACTATCTATTTTGAATGACCACGATCTTATGGTTCACATTTGAGGCTTGTTGTCGCAAGCATGTCAAATTCAAGCTAGTTCCTCCGTCGAAAACTATAAAAGGAACTTTTCAAGCAATTTCGAAAAGATTTGGAAGCTAATACGATGGACGCATTTAATAGAGAAAATTCCGATGTAAATTGAAATTAGATAGTTAAATCACAAATCCTCGAAAAAATCATTCTATTATTCTTGACCATTTTTTTTATGTTTTTCTCTTTTATTGTTATAATCTTGATTGAACTCTTTACCTTCTAATGACTTGTCCAATGTTAAAGGCTCATTACAAAACATGCACATATCAACGCGACCTAGCATCTTTGTATGTTTATGACAATTCGGACATTCGACCATAACAGCTTGTGTTGATAATAGACCAATCCAAGCGTAAACAACCGTACTAGCAATAATACAAAGCATACCCAAAGCTATAAAAATCATCGCTGCCCACTTATGGTCTCTAAAGATAATAGCACCATACATGATGATAAAGCCAATAAATATCAATGATAAAGCAAATGTACGAATTTTATTAATTTTACTTTTATAAGGTTTCTTATTGGATTTCATTTGCAAGCCTCCTATTCTAAAGCATACTAAAAACAGGAACGTAAGGCAATACGAATTGAAACTTCAAAGAGGAATCTAACTTCAACTGTCGAAAGATAATTATTATGAAAGAGATTTTATTCTAGGAGGATATTAATGGAGCAATTACTTCGTCCAATATACCAAGAACGTGCAAGTCAACCTAATACGTTAGGGATTATTATAGTAGAGAAAAGAGAAAAAGTAAGTCCGATTACAGATACCTTTGATACGATCCTTTTAGTCATTGCAAAAGAGAACCGTGTGCCTGTTTATACAAAACATTACACTTTTGAAAATCAAAAAGCAGCTATGCATATTATCACTGAAAAGCAATTACATAAATGGTTACTGGTTGGTACCAATAAAAAATTAATTGATTGGATATTATTTGGAAAAATAGTATTTGATCGAAATGAATATGTGAGTAATTTAAAACAAAATCTAAAGGACTTCCCTTTCTATGGAAGAAACATCAAAATGGGCATCGAATTTGCAAAATTGATTCGTCATTATTTAGAGGGGAAAGTGTGTTTAGAAGAAACCAATTACTTAGATGCATACAATCATGTTGTTGAATCGCTACATCATTTGGCACGATTGGCAATATTGGATAAAGGATTATATCCAGAGGTAACTGTATGGTCACAAGTAAAACAAATTGATCCAGAAATTTATAAATTATATGAAGAATTAATAACGAGCGAAGAGTCTATCCAGAAAAGATTAGAGCTGTTGTTTTTGGCTAGTGAGTTTTTGATTCATTCCCGCATTGCTGATGGAGCTCGCCATATCGTCAATGTTATGTCCAAAAAGGAATATTGGACAATTCAAGAAATGCATGAGCAAGAAGAATTGAAAAATTACTCTGTCGACTTAGAAGTATTTGTTGAATTTCTAATTAGTAAAGGATATATTCTTGTTGAACAAGTAGAAACAAAAAGTGATATGATCTTCCACAGACTATATAAGGTTGAACAATCTGCCGATTAGTTGTATATTAATGAATACAGTGTTTAGATTATATGAAATAATTTCATAAAAGTATTGACCATTATGAAGGAATTATTGTAAAATATCATATGTCTTTGAAAACATGTGGAAGATTGAAAGTTAAGCTTCTGAAAAAACTTTTTCAAAAAAACATTGACATTAAAGAAGTTTGATGTTAAGATTTAAAAGTCGCTAAGATGACAGCAAGATATGAACCTTGAAAACTGAACGAGCAAGACGTTAATCAATAAAATTTGTTTACTAACCTCTGTTAGTGACAAAGACAAAATAGATATCATCTTCGGATGATACGCTAGCAAAGCAAATGAGCTTTCAAACTTAACTTTTATGGAGAGTTTGATC